>NZ_JANZXA010000019.1 GCF_025153475.1 Novosphingobium mangrovisedimenti | reverse complement strand
GAAGCACTGGCGCGGATCGTCTCAACCGGCAAACCGGCCGGGATCCTTTCGCGCGACGAACGCCTCGTCCAGCAGTTCCTCGATGGCGGTGCCCGCTTCATCGCCAACGGGATCGACAGCTTCACCTTGGCCAAGGGCGCGGGCGACGGACTCCGGGTCTGGCGTGAGCGTATCGCGGCACAGGGCGGCAACTGAGGCTATGGCAAAACCGGCTTGGCAGACGCCTCGTTCCAGTGACCCGGTCAAACCGCTTGATGGCGTCCGGGTGCTTGAATTAGCCCGCATCCTGGCTGGCCCATGGTGCGGACAGCTGCTGGCGGACCTTGGCGCCGAAGTGATCAAGATCGAACGGCCCCGTGTAGGAGACGATACGCGGCATTGGGGGCCGCCGTTCGTGACAGCGGAAGATGGCACCAATTTGGGAGCGGCCTATTTCCATTCGACCAATCGCGGCAAGCGGTCTTTCGCAATCGACATCGCCAGCGCGGAGGGCCAGGCCATCATTCGCGAACTGGCAAGCGGCGCAGACATCGTGATCGAGAACTACAAGGTCGGCGGGCTGTCGAAGTACGGGCTTGACCATGCCGCGCTTTCCGCACTGAACCCGCGCCTGATCACCTGCTCGATCACAGGGTTCGGACAAACCGGGCCTTACGCCCACCGCGCAGGCTACGATTTCATCGCCCAGGCCATGGGCGGCATGATGTCGATGACCGGCGAACCCGATCGCGAACCGCAGAAGGCGGGCATCGCCGTGGCCGATCTGTTCACGGGCATGTACAGCACGGTGGCGATCCTCGCTTCGCTCAACCGCCGGGACCGCACCGGCAGCGGCGCCCACATCGACATGGCACTGCTCGACACCCAGGTGACTGTCATGGCCAATCAGGCGATGAACTGGATGACATCGGGTAATGTGCCGCGCCGGTTCGGCAACGGTCACGCCAATCTGGCACCCTATCAAGCCTTCCCCACGCTTGACGGGCCCTTGGTGATTGCGGCCGGCAACGACGGCCAGTTCGCCAGCTTGTGCCGCGTTTTGCGGTGTTCACTGCATGAAGACCCACGCTTCGCCACAAATCCTGCCCGTCTCTCGAACCGGGCGGAACTGGTCACAACGGTCGAGGGGCGCACGGCCCAGTGGAACCGACAAGCGCTGTTCGACGCGCTTGAAGAGGTTGGCGTGCCAGCCGGACCGATCAACGAACTCGACGAAGTGTTCGCCGATCCGCAGGTCGTCGCCAGGGGCCTCGCCGCAATGGCCGGAGGGCGCAAAGGCGTCGCCAGCCCGATCGTGATCGACGGGGTGCGAATGGTTTCGAATCTGGCCGCGCCGGGAAGTCCCGAGCCGGTCGGAGACGAATAGGCGGCGCAGTCAGTTCGCAGCCTGAACCGGTATAGGTCCCCCGAACAATCGCCAGCCTTCGCTGAACAGTACAAGCACGATGGTCACGCTCGCCACCCCGAAGAACGAATAGGCCAGAGGCAGCGGGGAACCATTGTAGGCCTGCCCGATTAGTGCGCCCAGCCCCGCGCCAAGCACCAAACGGAAGAACGTCTGAACAGAGGCCGCGGCCCCGGCCACCTTGCCGAATGGCTGCAGGGAAATCGCGGTGAAATTGATGAAGACCGTGATCAGCAAGCACATGTTCGCGGATGTCAGAAGCACGAACTGAAGCAGGGTTTCGCCCGGTCGGGATGCCACATAGATCTGGCCGATCGACACAAGGAAATGGCACAGGATGGCGGCATGGCCGATCCCCCGGATGCCGAAACGGTGTACGATCGCAGAATTGGCAATGCTGGCCAGCATCATCGAGCCCGCCATCAAGCCAAAGATTACCGAATAGGCCCCGCCGGCCCCGAAATGTTCGCCGATCAATTGCTGCGAGCTGTTGATGAAGCCGAAGTGAGCGCCGAAAATCAGGGCCATGCCAATGACGTAACCGATCGACCGGCGGTTTGTCAGAACGAGGCGGATGTTGCCGAACAATTCACTGGCACCATGGGACTGCCGCCGGGAAAGCGGCAGCGTTTCTTCCATGCGGAAGAAATACCAAGCTGACACTCCCATCGACAGCACCCCGATGACGATGAAGACGGCACGCCAGCCGAGCGCTGTAAAGATCACATAACCCAAACTTGGGGCGAGGGTCGGGACTGCCATAAACAGCATCGCGACAAAGGCCTGCAGCTTGGCCATGTCTTCGCCCTGATAGCGGTCGCGAATGATCGCCAGAGGAAGGACGGTCAGGGCGGAAGAGGCACAGCCAAGCAGCGCGCGGGCCGCCAGCAGGACCGAAAAGTCAGCCACGAAAGCACAAAGCAGATTGATCAGGGCGAACAGACCCATGCAAACCAGCAGGACCGGCCTCCTCCCAAGCCGGTCGGAGATCGTCCCCGGGACGAGCGAAAACAGGCCGGAGCAGATCAGGAAGGTGCCGATGACCCATTGCCGCTGGTTTGAACCGCTTGCTCCCAGATCGGTTGCCATGGCACCCAAAGCCGGAAGCAACGTTGTAAACCCAAGTGACTGCAATGCCTGGATCATCGCCATCATGCCGATGAACTCCCGTTTGCCAATTGGTTCTTTATCGTTCAGCGACAACGTTTATACCTTGCGGATGGTCAAGCCTGGCATCGCACCCGCCATGAAGCCGGTCTACCAATATGGACGCGAGTCCATTTCTGTTGGGAAACCCAGAAGCTACCCTTGCCAGCCAATCGCACGGCTCGCTGCAAGGGCCGCTGAACGGATTTTTTCGATCTTCGGCTTCGAATAAAAATGCTTGTCCTGAACTCGCGAGAGGACGCTCATCGTTGCAACAAGCCTGTTCCCGGAATCAAGCACAGGTACACTCAAGGCAGAGAGACCAGGCACAACGGTACCCTGTGTGGTCGCGTATCCCAGCTCGCGCGCTTGGACTATCTGCCTTTCCAGTTCGTCGTCGGAAACCACCAGCCCGCTGGCGCGCTCTTGCTCGATGACGGGCTGGGTCAAAGTTCGTGAACAATGGGTCAAATACAGGATGCCAGTGGACGAAGCCTGCAATGGCAAAACAGAGCCGACGTGCAAACTGGTAAACAGGGGCAGACCGCCATCGATCCAGCGAATCACCGATGGCCCGTAATTACCCCAGACCGCCAGCAACCCTGTTGTTTGCAGGTCTTCCAGCACACTCGCCAGATTATCGCCCGCTATCCGTACCGGCTCCACCCGCGCCAGGGCGGCCATGCCAATACGAACTGAAAATGCACCTAGTGCATAGCGGCCATTCTGGACATTCTGCTCGACAACGCCTGTGTTGACAAAAGCCAGCAGGTAACGGTGTGCCTGGCTGCGTGACAGACCCGATTTCTCGGCAACTTCACGCAGATGTGCGCCATCCCTTGGGCAATCCATCAAGGCCCTGAGGACGCGAACACCAATTTCCACGGACTGGATAGCCTTGCGTGGCGAATCAGTCGCGCTCCAATCTTCGGCGGGCAAGCGCTCGGTAGCCTGATGTTCGATTTCATCACCTTTACCTGCAAGCTGGTTAGCCTTGCGTGCATTCATCGGTATTCCCATTACCAGCATTCCCCGGCCCGAAGTCCCCTTGCATGACGGGAAAAGAGTTGCATATTGTCCAACGAATAGTGTAGGCGGCAAAATTGTGCAAGAGCATGACCTGAGTCAATTACGACAAAGAGGCCAAGCGTCAACCCAACTAGGCGCTTCTAAACCAGTGAGAGGAAAGGAACCCGGGTAATGGCTGCAATCGCGTTTCCCAGATCGTCCGAAGAGCATTTCGAACAGCTGCGAAAGGCGCCCGTTCTCGCCCTGCCGACGGCTCTCCTGTTTGTCATTTCCATGGCAGGGATCGCAACGACCTGGTACCTGGCGCTGAACTCGATGCTTCCGCTTTGGGTCGGTGCGATCTCAAACGGCCTCGTGACATATCTGCTCTTCAGCGTGATCCACGACGCCTCGCACAAGTCGTTGTCTAGCGTTGGCTGGATCAACGATTCGATCGGCGCGATCGGCTTGTTCTTCCTCTTTCCCTATGCCCCGATGGTCCTGCTCCGCTGGGTCCACAACAAGCACCACACGCATACCAATGGACCCAAAGACCCCGACCGGTTCGAGCATGAATCGCCCTGGTGGCAGGTTCCATTCCGCTGGACCTTCTTCGATGGTGCCTACATCTGGTATTTCGTCAAATATGGTCAGAACGTGCGCAAGAAACATGGCACCGAACTGCTTGTCTTCTATTCGCTCCTCGCGCTGCTGTTCGTTGCGGCAATTTACTTCGGCTTCGGCTGGGAACTGTTCATGCTGTGGTTCGTGCCGTCGCGGATCACGCTGTTCATCATCGCCATCGTCTTCGTCATCCTGCCACATCATCCCGCGATCATCGCGCAAGACGAAGACCCTTACATGGCGACAACCATGCGGTTCGGCTGGGAATGGTTGCTCAACCCGCTACTGGTTTATCAGAACTACCACCTGATCCACCACCTCTGGCCGGAAATCCCGTTCTACCGGATGCACAAGGCCTATTACCTCAAGTACGATGAAATCAACGCCAACCGCATCCCGCGCCAGAAAGCCTTCGCCCTGAAGCCCGAGAACTATGACGACCACTTTGCGGTTCGCCGGGAACTCGACCAGGCGCAAGGCAAGGCCATGCATGCCTAACGAAATAACGGCCGGACCGTTCGGTATGGTCCGGCCGTACCTCCAGATCGGGGAACGCACTGATGGCCAAGCAACTTCACCTTGGCGCGTTCATGCGCCCGGTCAGCATCCACACCGGAGCCTGGCGGTATCCAGGTGCCTTACCCGACGCGAACTTCAGCCTGGCAGCGATCCAGCGCTTCATCCGCAGCCTTGAAGCTGCCAAGTTCGATTATTTCTTCATGGCTGATCACCTCGGCGTGCTCAACCTGCCACGCCAGGCGCTGATGCGCAGCCACACTGTGACCTCGTTCGAGCCATTCACGTTGCTTTCCGCACTGGCCGGGGTGACTGAGCGAATCGGCCTCGTCGCAACGGCCTCGACCACTTACGACGAGCCGTTCCATGTCGCGCGCCGCTTTGCCTCTCTCGATCACATCAGCGGCGGGCGGACCGGCTGGAACGTGGTGACCACTTCGAATCCGGACAGCAGCCGCAACTTCGGCCTGGAGACCCAGCCAGATCACGCCGCGCGCTATCACCGCGCCCGCGAGTTTCATGACGTTGTGACCGGGCT
Source organism: Novosphingobium mangrovisedimenti (assembly GCF_025153475.1). GTDB lineage: Bacteria > Pseudomonadota > Alphaproteobacteria > Sphingomonadales > Sphingomonadaceae > Novosphingobium > Novosphingobium mangrovi_A. Next base: position 37,977 of record NZ_JANZXA010000019.1, on the reverse strand, counting down.
GTGGGACAGTTTCGCCGACGATGCCTTCGTTATGGACGCAGCAAAGGGCATCTATTTCGACCCCGCCCGGATGCATGCGCTGAACCACAAGGGCGAGCATTTCTCGGTCAGCGGGCCGCTTAACATCGCCCGTCCGGTTCAGGGCTGGCCGGTCATCTTCCAGGCCGGTGCCTCGGACCCGGGCCGCCAGCTGGCTGCCGAAACCGCCGAAGCCGTATTTGCTGCGGAATCGACGCTGGAAGGCAGCAAAGCCTATTACGACGACGTCAAAGGGCGGGCGGCGACGGTAGGACGCAATCCCGATCACATCAAGATCATGCCGGCCGTATTCCTGGTTGTTGGAGACACCGTCGAGGAAGCCCGCGCAAAGCGCGCGAAACTGGACAGCCTGGTCCACTACGACAGCGGCATCCATTCACTGTCCGGCATGCTGGGTCACGACGTATCGGGCTTCGATCCCGACGGCCCCCTGCCCGACATCCCCGAATCCAACGCCAGTAAAAGTTCGCGGCGGTTCATGATCGAATTGGCCAGAGCTGAGAACCTGACGATCCGCCAGCTCGCTGCGAAGGCCGGCAGCTATGGCGGTTTGGCCTTTGTCGGCACCGCCAAGACCATCGCCGACGAGATGCAGCATTGGCTTGAGCAAGCCGCTTGCGACGGTTTTACCACCATGTTCCCTTACCTGCCCGAAGGCCTGGAAGACTTTACCGGCAAGGTTGTACCCGAACTGCAGGCACGCGGCCTGTTCCGCACCGAATACGAAGGCGAAACGCTGCGCGACCATCTTGGCCTGCCGCGCCCGGACAACCGCTTCTTCGCCTGATGCGGTGAGCCGGTTTGTCATCATCGGCGCCGGGGCAATCGGCAGTTTCCTGAGCACGCGGTTGCACAACGCCGGGCATGAAGTTCTGCTGATCGCCCGAGGAGCGCGGCTCGAGGCCTTGCGAAACACGGGCGTGCTGCTGTCCGAAGGCGGGGCCGAGCGGCAAGTGCGTGTGCCGGTGTCCGCAGCATGCGATCCCGCAACGCCGCCGGATCATGCCATCCTGGCAACCAAAACGTTTCAGATCGAATCCGCGCTTGCCCTGCTCGAACCACTGCGCGGAAGCCGCTTCACGCTGCTGACGGTGCAGAATGGGGTCGAAGCACCCGGCATCGCCCAGGCCGCCCTGCCCCGCGCTGTCGTGCTTGGCGCACGCATGCACGGCTTCTTCGAGCTGGAAGACGGGATCGTGCGCCACACCGGCGTCCCCGCCACGCTGCTGGCCGGCCCGGTCGCCGATCGCGCAACCGACCCGGCTCCCGGACAGGCCTCGGCAATCCTTGCGGGCGACCTTATTGCCGCTGGGGTCCCCACCACTCTGACAGGCGACATGCGCCCAGCGTTGTGGGACAAGTTCCTGATGGCCGCGACGATCGGCGCGGTGGCCCCGGCGTTCGGCCTGAAGGTCGGTCAGGTGCTAGGCCATCCCCAGGCCAGCTCGCTTTTGCGCGAGGCCATGGCCGAGGTCGAACGGATCGCAGCGGCGTTGGGCATCGAATTGCCGCCCGATTGCATATACGAGAAGCTGGACTTCATCGGCCGCTTTCCACCCGACGTCACCAGTTCGCTGCAGCGCGATCTCGAAGCGGGCAGACCGTCGGAATTCGTCCACCTCAGTGGGGCCATACCCCGCTTCGCGCGACAGGCCGACCTGCCCTGCCCGGCCACAGACGAAATCCTCGCGCGGCTGCGCGCCCGCGGGCTTCAACCTGATTGATCAGACGATATCCCGCTCCATCGCGCGCCTGGCAAACCATGCACCCGCCATGATCACAGCATGCGCGGCCAAGGTCGTCAAGCCGACCCACAAGGCTTCTCCGCTCCAAACGACGCTATAGATGTCCCAGGCGGAGCCGACGAGTTCGGTCAGCACGATCACCGGAACCAGCGCCCAGTAGCGCAACGGATCGCGCGCGCCCCACAACGCCACAAGGCCGATTGCCGCCAGTTGGATGCCAACGATCAACCAGGCATCAAGCAGCAGGCCGAAAGACGGCGTCCCCTGCCCCAGCGCAATACCGGGGTAGATCAGCCGCAGGGCCCCCGCATAGACCGGCGGCCAGAGCAGCACGAGATTGCAGAGATACCAGATCCCCACGGCAATCAGGTAAGTGCGCAGAACCTTCATGGCGGCCTCCTCAGGCGATCGCGAAGATATCCGATGTGGCGCAGGCGATGCGCGCATCCTTGTGCGGCGCATAGTCTGGATCGTTCATGAAGGCGTCGATCGCCTCCATCGAAGGAAACCGGATCACCACGACATAGTCAGGTGCGGCTCCCTCGCCCTCATAACGGACGAACTCGTGCGAACGGCAGACCATTTCCCCGCCGTGGCGTCCGACCAGCGCCGGAACTGCGGCCATATAGCCTGCCACCCAGGTTTCGTCGTGCGATTTGATCGATCCGATGAAATAGGCAGCCATCACTCCGTTTCCTTTGGTCAGCGCCGGGACCGCTAGCTTTCCCGCTAGAGCCCCAGCAAGGTGTTGCGAACAGCTTGCGCAAATCCCGCGGTTGTCCCGTTTCCGCCAAGATCGGGGGTCCTCGCAATATCGGGCGCAATGAGCGCCGTTTCGAGTGCGCGCATCACCAGCGCGGCGGGCTCGGTTTCGCCGAGATGTTCCAGCATCATTGCACCCGACCAAATCTGGCCGATCGGATTGGCGATGCCCTGCCCGGCGATGTCCGGGGCAGACCCGTGGACCGGCTCGAACATCGAAGGGAACCGCCGTTCGGGGTTGAGGTTAGCAGAAGGAGCCACAGCGATGGTGCCAGTGATTCCCGGCCCCAGATCGGAAAGGATATCACCAAAAAGGTTCGACCCAACCACCACATTGAACCGTTCGGGCGACATCACAAAGCGTGCGGCGAGAATATCGACATGATACTGATCGGCGGCAACATCGGGGTATTCGGCGCCGATCGCGGCAAAGCGCTCGTCCCAGAACGGCATCGAATGATAGAGTCCATTGGACTTCGTCGCGCTGGTCACATGCCTGCGCCCGCTCCGCCGAGCGAAGTCGAAGGCATAGCGCAAGATGCGGTCGGTGCCCCGGCGGGTGAAGATCGCCTGCTGGACGACGATTTCGTTCTCGCCGGTCCCGGTCCGACCGCCGATCTGGGAATATTCGCCTTCCGAGTTTTCGCGCACCACCCAGAAATCGATGTCGCCGGGAGCCTTGTCGCGCAGGGGCGAAGCGATGCCCGGCAGCAGCCGCACCGGACGCAGATTGACGTACTGCTCGAACTCGCGCCGGATCGGCAGCAGCAGCCCCCACAGCGAGATATGATCGGGTACCCCGGGAAAGCCGACCGCGCCGAGGAACACCGCATCATGATCGCGCAACCGGTCTAGCCCATCATCGGGCATCATCTTGCCGGTTTTGAGGTAGGTCTGGCAGCTCCAGTCGAAGTGCCGGAATTCGAGCACGAAACCGCACTTGGCCGCTGCCGCCGTCAGCACCTCGATTGCGGCAGGCACCACCTCGCGGCCAATTCCATCTCCCGGAATGCTGGCGATGGAATAACGCCTCATGGTCAATCTTTCCCTACAGATAGCTGTTCAAAGTCTTGAGCACCCGATAGGCGCTGAGAAAGGCTGGCGCAGGAACCTGCAGTTGCTCCGCTGCCGCCGCGAGCGGCCCCAGGACCTCGTCAACTTCCATCCGCCGGCCCGCCACGAGATCGTCATGCATCGAGGTGCGGACGGGACGGTTTTCCGGCTTGAATCTGGTGCCCATCGCCATGACACCGTACACTGCCTCTTCAAAGCCTTCACGGTCAATCTCGACCAATCTGGATACAGGCGCGAAATAGTTCTGCGGTTCGTAGCCAAGTGCCTTGTAGATCGCCAGCAGATCCTTGACGACGTGGACATAGTGTTCGGCGCCTTCGCGAACCGCCACACCATCCACAAAATCGAGCTTTGGAAGCGCGCCCAGCGTACTGGCGCTCCACGACGATGCTCCACCGACCTGAACCACTTTTTCCCAATGGACATGGACGATATCGGGAGTTGAGCGCGAACCCATGCCCGCAGCGTCGAGCGCTTCGGCCATGATCCGCGTGCGCTCGCTCTCCCCGCCTTCCAGCTCGCCGAAATAGGCGGTGACGGGAACCGCCATGTGATTGAGCGCCTTGCCCGGTTCGAGCAGGGTCGCCCCGTCCATGATCGAGCCGCCGATCACCTTGTCCTTGCCAAACGCGGCCTGGAGTTTGCCTTCCTTGCCCACGCCGTTCTGCAAAGTCAGCGCGCAAGCGGTGCGATCGACCAACACCTGCGCATCGGCCAGCGCCTGATCGGTACCCTTGGCCTTGGTCAGCAGGATGTAATAGTCGATGTCGCCTTCAACCTCCTCGGGCGTTTCGACCGCGAAGAGGTTTTCGCGCTGGACGAATTGCGCCCGCACACCCGAAATACTCAGGCCATCCCGGCGGATCGCCTCGACATGGGGCTTGCGCGCAATCAGCGTGACCTTGTGGCCGCCGCGCGCCAGGAATCCGCCGATGACCGAGCCTAGCCCGCCGGCGCCGTGGAAACAGAAATGCAATTGCTTGGACATGCTTTGGGATTCCCGTTGGTTCGGTTCAGGCAATGCCCAGTTCGACCAGCTTGGCCCTGATCTGCTCTTTCTTTTCCGGCGTCACATCAGCCACCGGCGGCAGGATCGGGCCAGCCTTGAGGCCAATCGCTTCGTACCAGGCCTTCACATTGGCAAGTGCGCTGGCATAGGTCGCGGTGCGGGCGATATCCCACAGGAAGTTGTCGTGATAGAATTCGCGGACTTCGCTGAGCTGATCGGAAGCGGCCCGCGCTTCCTCCCATTTTCCTTCATGCGCCAGGCGGATGTATTCCTTGGCGAAATGGCGCTTCTTGCCGTACAGCATGTAGGACAATTCACCCCAGCAAACGGTGCCGCCAAGACGCAGATCGTCGAGGAAGAAGTATTCGAATGGCTCCATCGTGTTGAAGCCTTCGGGCATTAGCTGGCGGATCTTGATTGTCTCGGCACGGCTCATGGCACCTTGTTTGACGCCGATCACGGTATCGATATCGGCCAGGCGGCGCATCAGGTCCCAGCTCAGCACGGTGCCCGAAACCGGGGTCCGGTAGAGGCAGACGGCCAGATCGGTGTGGTCGGTCAGGAACTTGAACCAGGAATAGATTTCGTCGTCGCGCTTGAGCTGCACAACCGGGTTGATCACCTCAGCCCCGTTATACCCGAGCTTCTCGACGAACTGCATCTTCTCGATCGCGGTATAGACGCTGGGATCGAGCACGATGGTCCACAGATCGAGCCGCCCGGCATTCGCCTCGGCGACGATCTCGTGATAGCGAAACCAGTCTGACGCTGAGACGTTCCAGCATTCGGCGATGAACCCGCCGACGGCCAAGCCATCTACGCCCATTTCGACATATTTATCGATGTTGTAGCGGATACCGTCCACATCGAACTTGTAATCGGCGGTCATCGGGGTGATCGGACACTGATAGAAGCCCCTGACGGTCTTCGTTGCCCAGGCCTTGGCGTCCTTACGATCATATTCCATTTGAGGTGCACCTCATCTCGATTTGGTTCAGAATTTCAGCTTGCATCGGCCGTTCATGAAGGCGCCAGCGCCGCCTGGGCCGCAGCCAGTCGGGCAATCGGCACCCGGAAAGGCGATGCGCTGACATAGTCCAACCCGATCTCCTCACAGAAAGCGATCGTGGCCGGATCGCCGCCGTGCTCGCCGCAGATCCCCAGTTTTAGGTCGGGCCGGGTTTCGCGCCCTTTGCGCGATGCCATTTCGATCAGCTTGCCGACCCCTTCGATATCGAGGGTGACGAACGGGTCCTTGGCGATAATGCCTTTTTCCACATAAGCACCCAGGAAACGCGCCGCATCGTCGCGGCTGATCCCCAGCGTAGTCTGGGTCAGATCATTGGTTCCGAACGAGAAGAATTCCCCGCTTGCAGCGATTTCGTCGGCAACCAGGGCTGCCCGCGGCAGCTCGATCATGGTGCCAACGCTAAAGGCGATCCGCTCGCCTTTTTCGGCGAACACGACTTCAGCGACCCTGTACAGGGTATCCTTCAGTGATTCCAGTTCACGCGGCAATCCGACCAGCGGGATCATGATTTCGGGACAGACCGCCATGCCCGCCTCGCCCGCGACTTCGAGCGCAGCCTCGAAAATCGCGCGAGCCTGCATTTCGTATATTTCGGGATAGACCACGCCCAGTCGGCAGCCTCGATGCCCCAGCATGGGGTTGGTTTCCGCCAATTCGATTGCGCGATGCCGAACCTGCTCCACGTCAATACCCATCGCCCGCGAAAGCTCGGTGAATTCGCTATCCGTATGCGGCAGAAACTCGTGCAGCGGCGGATCGAGGAGGCGGATGGTGACTGGCAAGCCTTCCATGATCTCAAAGATCCGGCGGAAGTCGGCGCGCTGTTCGGGCAATAGCTGGTCGAGCGCGGAGCGTCGTTCCTTTTCGCTGTCGGCCAGGATCATCTGCCGCATGGCGAGGATCCGGCTTTCATCGAAGAACATGTGCTCGGTTCGGCAAAGCCCGACCCCTTCGGCCCCGAACCGGCGGGCCATTTCGCAATCGAGCGGGGTTTCCGCGTTGGTCCGAATCTTCAGGCGGCGATGCTTGTCAGCCCATGCCATCACCGTTGCGAAATCGCCCGAAAGTTTGGGCAGGATCGTCGGCAGTTCGCCCAGGAACACTTCGCCGGTCGAACCGTCGATCGTGATGAATGCGCCCTCTTCGAGCCGCTGGCCGCCGATCTCGGCGACCCGCGCGACCGGGTCGATCTTGAGACTGGCGGTGCCCGCCACGCATGGCCGGCCCATACCCCGCGCGACCACGGCCGCGTGGCTGGTCATGCCGCCGCGCGCCGTCAGGATGCCGGTTGCGACGTGCATGCCATGGATGTCGTCAGGCGACGTCTCATGCCTGACGAGGATGACCTTCTCTCCCAATTCGGCCCACCGTGCCGCTGTTTCCGCATCGAATACCACACCTCCCGAGGCTGCCCCGGGCGAGGCAGGCAAACCCTTTCCGAGCAGCACCCGCGGGGCATTCGGATCGAGCGAGGGGTGAAGCAACTGGTCGAGCGAGGCCGGGTCGAGGCGGAGCAGCGCGGTCACTTCGTCGACCAGGCTCTCTTCGACCATGTCGACGGCAATCTTGAGCGCGGCCTTGGCGGTGCGCTTGCCCGAACGGGTCTGAAGGAGGTAGAGCCTGCCGCGTTCGACTGTGAATTCGATGTCCTGCATGTCGCGATAGTGGCGCTCCAGCAGTTCGAACACCTCAGCAAGTTGGGCATAGGCCTTCGGCATCGCTTCCTGCATTGAGGGAAGCCGCGCACCTGCGGCTTCGCGGGCAGCCCTGGTCAGATACTGGGGCGTGCGGATGCCGGCGACAACATCCTCACCCTGGGCGTTGGCCAGCCATTCGCCGTAGTAGGCCTTCTCGCCGGTTGCAGGGTTGCGGGTAAAGGCGACGCCGGTAGCGCTGGTCTCGCCAAGATTTCCGAACACCATGGCCTGGACGTTAACCGCCGTGCCCCAATCTCCGGGGATATCGTTCAGGCGCCGGTAGACCTTGGCTCGCGGTGAGTCCCATGAGCGGAACACCGCCTCGATTGCCGTCCAGAGTTGTTCCTGTACATCCTGAGGAAAGGCCGCGCCGTGATGGGCAAGCACGAGATCCTTGAAGGTCGCGATCAGGCCGCGCAGATCCTCCACTCGAAGATCGATATCCTCATCGACGCCGCGATCTTCCTTGATGCGGTCAAGGGCTGCCTCGAATACGCCATGCTCGATTTCGAGCACGACACTGGAATACATCTGGATGAAGCGGCGATAACTGTCGAGCGCGAACCGCTCATCCCCGGAGGACTGGCCCAGGCCGGTGACGGTCGCATCATTAATGCCAAGGTTGAGGATCGTGTCCATCATCCCCGGCATGGATACCCGCGCGCCCGAACGCACCGAGACCAGCAGGGGATCGCGAGGATTGCCGAACGTCTTGCCCGTCGCCCGTTCGACCAGCCCCAAAGCAGCCGAAACCTCATCGCGGATGCGATCAAGTGAAGCTCTGCCGTGGTCAAGATAAGCGAGGCATTCGCCGGCGGAGATCGTGAATCCAGGCGGGACGGGCAGCCCGATCCGCGCCATCTCGGCGAGGTTGGCCCCTTTCCCGCCCAAGACGCGCTTGTCGAGGCCAATCTGACCTGCGACCAGAACGCCGGAACCGAAGGAAAACACACTCGACATTGTTAAATTCCTGAGGTCCAAGTGCAGGTCCAAGGCGGCGCAATTCGATTGGTGCGCCGCCCCAAAAGCGATCTACATTTTGAGAATGGCCTTGATCGCCTTGCCGGTCTTTTCGGTATCCTCGACGGCCTGGTTGATCTGGTCGAGATCATAGAAGGTGCAGAGCTTCTCGAACGGGAACAGCCCGGCCTTCTGCATCGCAATCAGTTGCGGGATGAAGACCTGCGGGGTGCTCGATCCTTCGACTACGCCGCGCAACTTGCGGCCAAACAGCATGTTGTTCATGTCTAGCGAAAATTCGGTGCCCAGCTTCGCCCCGCCGACCACTGCGGTTTCACCCATGTTGTGCGTGCTGTCCACCGCCGAGCGCAGCACCGCTGGAATGGCGGTGGTATCCATGGCATAGTCGGCGCCGCCACCGGTCATCGCGACGATCGCTTCCTGAGCGTTGACCGTGTTGGCGTCGATCACATCGGTGGCGCCCAGTTCACGCGCCAGTTCCAAGCGGCCTGCGTTGCGGTCAACCGCGATGATCTTGAGGCAGCCCGAGGCCTTGGCGGCCATCACTGCGCTGAGGCCGACCGACCCGACCCCGAAGATCGCGATCGAGGAGCCAGGTTCGGGACAAAGCGCATTGAGGATGCTGCCCGCCCCGGTCTGGATGCCGCAGCCCAGTGGGCCCAAAAGTTCGATCTGTGCGTCGTCGGCAACCTTGACGCAGTTGTTTTCCGACGCGATCGAATAGGTCGCGAACGAGGATTGACCGAAGAAGCAGGCGTTGACTTCTTGGCCGTTGCGGGTGATCGGCGTCGAACCATCCAGGCGGCGGCCCATGAAATTGAGCGGGAACAGGCTCGGACAATAGGCCTGATGGCCCTTGAGGCACGATGGACAGGTGCCGCAATAGCTGAAGGAGAGCACGACCTTGTCGCCTGGCTTGACAGTGGTCACGCCGCGGCCGACCTTTTCGACAACACCCGAACCTTCATGGCCCAGCACCGCCGGCAGCGGCGTCGGATAATATTGATCGCGAACCGTCAGGTCGGTGTGGCATATGCCAGCTGCGGCAACCTTGACCAGCACTTCGCCGTCGCGCGGATCCTCGATGGAGACGTTATCCAGAACGAATTCGCCACCCTGACGCTCGATAATTGCCGCGTATGCGTCCATTTTTGCTCTCCCGTTTCCTGATTTCTATTTGATTGAATTTGCTTATACAAAGAAATAGAGATTCTTGTCCTGCACGACGCGCGCGTCGATATTCAGCTTTCTGCTGAATACCTTGAAGCCGCTGTCTGTTTTCCGCAGCTTGTCTTCGCGTCCCAGCGTGTGCACGTAAACTTCGCTCTGTCGGCGATTGCGGTGCACCAGAACGTTAGAGAAGACCTCGAATTCAAACGGTGCAATTTCGAATGCTTCGACATTGGTGACGAAATAGCGGATTCGTGATGGCGGATCTTCCATCCATACCTGACCCGTCAGCAACCGGTCGACCCGCTGCTGCAGCTCGGAATAGTCATCGTTGTAGATTGCGGCATCCCCCGGGGTTGGATCCGGGCGGCGGTCACGTGCGAACCGCTGTTCGTAAACTGGCATCCAGTAATGGATATCTTCGGCGATTACAGTATCGAACCATTCGCGATATTGCTGGTTTTGCAACATCCGCACCTCGGCGGAATAGTGACTGACGATGGCATGATGCAGTTCCATGCCTACGGGCTTGCGTGTTTCGGTCATCTTGCGGTCCAGATTGCTGTCGGGATCAGTCTTGCGGCTCGGCTTGCTTCGCCGACAGACGATCAGGCCAAAAATTACGGTTGGTCCACATTACATCCCAGGTATCGTCATTGGCCCGGATAGCTGCCCAATCCGGCGCATCGAGCATTTCTTGCCAGAAACGATAAAAGCCCCGATACGAGGTTTCGCCGATGAAGCTGACCCCGACAATTCCTGGATAGACGGGGTGCGGCCCTTCGCGGTCCTTGCCCATGCTCGAATTCATCCGCCCCTTGCGGGTGATGATACCGTTGTTGATGTAGGTAGCCGACGACATATTTTCGCCATCGTCGCTTTCGAGCGTTCCCGCCGTTCCGAATGAACGGATCGCTTCGCGCTGGATCGACCGCTTTGTTTCGGTGTCGGCATTCTTCGGCACCATGGTATAGGTCCAGACCTCGATTTCATGCGGCCCGCGCGGATGCCAGATCTTGAAGGTGTTGGTTCCGTAGAGGAACGAACAGTTTGGGAAGATCGACGTATTCCAGTGACCGACATAGAGCCGTTCGCGCTCCGGCCCGAATTTTTCGCGAATTCCGCCCCGCGTCTCCTCGAGATATTTGACGTACCCGTCGCGCTTGACGTGGATCGCAGTCGCCGCGTTATCGATCAGGCCAAACCCGTGGCCATGCCGCATGGTGAATTGCAGACCAAGGTCGTCAAACGGCATGTCGGCGCGATTGCCCGACAGGCCAGCCAGCTCGCCCCCGATCATCTGGAGAGCGGCGGCATGCGTCCAGCCCACGTGATACCCATCGCCGACGAAGTTCTCGGTCGGGACTTTCCAATTGCAGGCGAGGGTGCTCTTCAACGGCGGCCCGAGCAGTTCCAGACCACCGTCCGGACCGTCCCAGATCGTATCGAGGTACCAGCAGAAGTCCCCCAGATAGTCCTCAAGCGATGGCGCTTCGGGATCATGGCAGCCGAAGATGAAGCCCTTGTAAGTTTCGACCCGGATCGGCGCGAGCCCCAGCTTGGATTTGTCGAGATCGCTGTGATAGCACCGCTCTTCCATCGGAACATCGACGAGCGAACCATCCTGACCGAAAACCCAACCATGATAATTGCACACGAACGCCTTGGCGCTGCCGCTGTCGGCATGACAGATCTGGTTGCCGCGGTGAGTGCAGGAATTGATGAACGCCTTCAGCGAACCGTCCGGCTGCCGCGACAAGATGACACGGTCTTCTGCCATGTACGTCGTAATGAAGTCGCCCGGTTTGGGAACTAGCGAATCATGTCCGAGCATGAGCCAGCATCGCGAGAATATCCGCTCCAGCTCCAGCTGATAGACATCTTGATCCCAGAACACCCGGCGAGACTGGCTCGCACCGGCGTTGTCGACGAGTGCCGACGATCCATTCATCGCATCGCTCCCATGCTTTTTGTTCCGAGTGCTGCATAGTCGATTCGCGCTATACATGCAACGCGATGCACCATATGCAAAACCTACCGTTGGCGCAAGGACGATTCTCAAGCCGCGTTTCTGGGGAGAATTTTAGGTTGCAAGATGCCGACCGCAACACGTCCAGCATCCTGGGTCTTGTGTCCAGGCTCTGGCAATCACCAGCCCTGTTGCTGTGTCTGGCCTCGTTCTTTTGGGCCCTGAATCCGATCGTCGGGCGGGCGGCCAAGGACTTGCTCTCACCCGTGACGCTGGCGTTCTGGCGGTGGGTGGTGGCGCTGGTCTTCGTGCTCCCGTTCGCTTGGCGACACCTCCGCGACGACCTGTCCGCCATTGTCGGCGGCTGGCGGTTCCTTGGGCTCCTCGGGGCCTTAGGAGTGGGGCTGTTTTCCTTTCTCGTCTATCAAAGCTTGCAGTTCACCACCGCGACCAACAATCTTCTGTTGCAATCGACCATGCCGGTGATGACCCTGCTCATGCCAGTTGTGCTGTTTCGGGAGAGGGTGCACCCGATCCTTCTCGTTTGCGCACTCCTTTCGATCACCGGAATCGCGTGGATCATGACCAAGGGGCATCCCGACTATCTGCGCTGGGATGCGCTGAACCGAGGCGATCTGCTCGCCATCATTGCGGTTTTTCTCTATTCCGCCTATGCTACCTTCCTGCGCCGCGCACCGGCGATGCACCACCTCAGTTTGCTGGTTGTCCTGTTCGGGGTCGGGATCGCGGCTTTGAGTGTGCCCTATGCCTGGCACCTCTGGTGGGCTGGCCTGACCGTGGCTTCACCCGCAGCGCTCGCATCCCTGCTCTATGTCGGGATATTTCCTTCGCTGCTGTCCTACGCGCTGTTCAATCGCGCGGTCGCCTTGGTCGGCTCGGGCCGCGCGGGGGTCTACATGAACCTGCCATCAGTGTTCGGGGTTCTGATGGCCGTACCACTGCTTGGAGAACGGTTCGCAAAATACCACCTGATCGGTTCGCTGTTGGTGGTTGCATCAATCCTGCTGTCGCGTCGGGTCAAGACATAAGGCCAATGAAGTTCTGGAGCCGACAGAGCCAGATCTGCCTCCTGGTTGCCGGTCAGTCTTCTTTAGTGGCCCATCGTAATGCCGCCTGATTTCGACGGTCGTGGGGCAAGCCAGATCAGGGCGGCGGCAAAAAGCAAAACGGCTGTGGTCGCCCAGAAGGTATGAATAAGCGCCAGCGTTGTCGCCTCCAGCTCAACCATGTTGCTGAGCACTTGCCTTATCTGTTCAGAAGGGAAGCCGAGGCTGGAAAGGCTTGCCTGCGCCGCTTCCGGCTGCAGGACCGCCACCGCATCGCTGCGCGCGATGCGCTGGGTATCACCCCAATAAGACAGAGTGATGGAAGTCGCTACGGCGGTGGCGATGGTTCGCATGAAGCTTTGCAGGCCGGCGGCCGATGCCACCTCGTTTTCCTCAACCGTATTGAGCGTCAGGGTCATGAGAGGAAGCATCATGAAGGGAGTGCCCAGCCCCTGAACGAACTGCGGAATGCTGAGGGTCCAGAAATCGGAGTCTGTTGTCCAGGTTGTGCGCACGAGCGTCATCGCCGCAATCCAGGTGACGCCGCACGAAACAAGGACACGCAGGTCGAGGCGGCTCATCAGAAAAGCCACCACCGGCGCGGTAATCAGTCCGCCCATAGCCGAAAACGAAGAGGACAAGCCGGCTGCTGTCGCAGGAAATCCGAGCCAGGCTTGCTGCCACTGGGGGACAACGACAAACCCCGCGAAGTATCCGGCAAATGCGAGCGACAGAACAGTCAGGCTGACGCTGAAGCCACGGTGCCGCAGGACTCGCAAATCGACGATCGGGTGATCCTCGCCCAACTCCCAGATAATGAAAACGATAAAACCCACGGCAGAGGTGATCGCCAGCGCCACGATCATCGGGTCGGCGAACCAGTCGTGGTTACGGCCAAGGTCGAGCACGATCTGGAGGCAGCCGACCCAGAGCACCAGCAAGGCAAGGCCGACATAGTCGATCGGCAGGATCTGCCGCTCGGTCTCGATCGGCCTGAGCAGCGCGAAACCCACCACGATGCACAGGATGGCGACGGGCAAGTTGATCAGGAATATCCAATGCCAGGAATAATTTTCTGTGAGATAGCCACCGATCATTGGACCAAGAGCAGGTCCCATCAGCAGTGTAACAGCCCATAGTCCCATCGCCATATTGCGCTTCTCGGGCGGGAACACGCTGAGCAGCAAGGTTTGCGACATGGGCATCAGGAAGGCGCCGAAAATTCCCTGTCCGATACGACTGGCGACCAGCATGCCCATCGTGACTGAGATCCCGCACAGGAATGAGCAGATCCCGAACCCGACCATGCTGAACAGGAAGGTGCGTACCGATCCGAAGCGTCCGGCGACCCATCCGGTCAAGGGAACGCAGATCGCCTCGGCGACCGCGTAGGAGGTGATGACCCATGCGCCTTGTTCAAGCGTGATGCCCAGATTGCCCGCGATATGCGGGATCGAGACATTGGCGATGCTCAGGTCGAGAATGACCATGAAATTGGCAAGGGCAAGCACGAGCCCGGCAACAAGCTGCCGGGACGGGGCTATTCCTGCGCCTGATGAAGCGGTCTCGCTCATCTGGTTTCACTCACCGGAAACATCGATCTCGACTTCCATCGACAGCCCGACGCGCAACGGGTGCTTGCGCAGTTCGGCAGGATCAAGCTCGATCCGCACCGGCAGGCGCTGGACAGTCTTGATCCAGTTGCCGGTGGCGTTCTGGGCGGGGATGATTGCCATCGACGATCCCGTACCGCCGGCCAGCCCGGTGACCTTGCCTTGGTAGACGACATCGCCGCCATAAAGATCCGACTTGAGGGTTACAGCCATGCCAGGACGGACACGGCCGAGTTGGCCTTCCTTGAAGTTGGCATCGACGTAGAGCTTGTCGATCGGGACGATGGTCATGATAGTCTGACCGGGGCTCAGGCGCTGTCCCACCTGAATCTGCAGGCGGCTCACCACCCCGGAAACCGGCGCGCGAATTTCGGTACGCTGGAGGTCGAGCAAGGCGGCATCGAGCCGGGCCTTGGCCGCCTGAACCGCTGGGTCGGTATCTACGCTGGAGCCGCGCACCAGGGCGTCGTTGGCGGCAAGTTGCCCTTGCGCGACCCGTCGGGCCGAAGTGACTTCGGAGATGCCCCCGCGGGCCGCCTCGAGCGCCGCGTTGGCGGAGGCGTAGGCCTTGCGCGCCTGGGTCAGTTCCTCACCCGAGATCGCGCCGCTGGCAATGACGGCCTCACGGCGCCGCAAGTCGATCCGCGCCTTGTCGAACTCGGCCTGCGCGGAGCGGAGCCTTGCCTGCGCCTGGACAAGACCGGCGCTTGATGTGTCGATCTGCGCCGACAGCGCGCTGTTGGTCGCAACCGCCTGCCCGAATTTGCGGCGGGCGGCGGCAAGATCGGCTTCAGCCTGCGCGACGGCGATTTTGGCATTGGCCTGATCGAGCCGGACGAGGACATCACCCGCCTTCACCTGCTGCGTGTCTTCGACCAGCACCTCGATGGCCGATCCGACAACCAGCGGCGTGACCTGCGCCATTCGCGCATTCACGTAGGCGTTGTCGGTGCTGACATAGTTGCGGGCGACCAGCACATACCAGGCACCCCATGCGAGAGCCGCCACTGCGAGCACAATGGCCAGGCGCTTGAGCCACATCGTCCGGCGTGCCTTGCGAAAGGCGGACAGTTCCGGATCGACTTCGGCAGCTTGTGTCGCAGTATCGCTCATTGCTCGGTCTGTCCTGATGGTTGGGTAGTGGCCGCGTCGAACCCGCCGCCCAGTGCACGGATCATCGCCAGCGTCGCCCCGCGTTCGTATGTCTCAAGGCCGATGACTGCGACGCGAAGGTCTTGCGCGCTGCGTTCACTGGCGAGGACATCGAGGTAACTGGCAAGCCCGGCCTCGTAGCGTGTGCGCACCAGACCTAGCGCTTCCTCGCTTGCGGCCAGCGCCGTGCGGGTTGCGCCAAGCCGCTTGTCCGCTGCGTCGCGCTGGGTCACCGCGTCGGCAGCCTGCTGGTACGCGGTGACAACGGTCTGGTTGTAGTTCGCAACGGCCTCGTCATAGGCCGCCTCAGCGCTGCCATATTGCGCCTTGAGCGCGCCGCCCTGGAAGATCGGCAGGCTGATTGCCGGACCGACGGCTCCGAATAGCGAGCCCGAATCGACCAGATTGCCAAGTCCCAGCGCCTGAAGCCCTACCAATGCCCTCACGTTCACGGACGGAAAGAAGCCGGCCCGCGCCACCTTGACGCGGCTGGCTGCGGCCTCGACCCGTTCGCGCGCCGCGACGATATCGGGCCGCCGACCAAGCAGATCGGTGGTGACACCGGCGGGAACCCCGCCGGGTGTCGAGGGTGCAAGCGGCGGACGGGTAATCGACGTTCCCCGATCCGGGCCAGCACCCAGGAGCGCGGCAAGCTGGTTGCGGCGGATGCCGATGTTCTCATCGACGGCTGCCAGATCCTGCTCCGCCAAGGCAACTTCGGCATCGGCGCGGCGCAGGCTGGCGAGGTTGTCGAGCCCGTTGCGTTGGCGCTGGGCGACAAGCTCGCGCATCGAGCGGCGGTTGGCGAGCGTGGCCGCTGCGTTGTCGCGCTCGCGGTAATGGCGCCCGAGCTCTGCGTAGGCGGCGGCTATCGCGACCGAGAGCACGAGGCGAGCCTGCGCCGCATCGACCATCGCCGCGCGGGCCTCCGATGTCGCGGCAGCATAGGCAGCGCGGTTGCGACCCCACAGGTCGAGGTCGAAGCCGAAACTCAGCGAGGTCTGCCCGTAGTCTTTCCAGCCATCGGGGAGGAACTGCGCGGGGATGCCGTTGTTGCCGCTCTGACGGCGCAGGCCGCCTTCGGCCTCGGCACCGATCGCGGGAAGCCGCGCGGCCCCGACGCGCTGCGCCTCGGCTTCCGCGCGCCTGACCCGCGCCACCGCCACCGCAACCTGCGGCGAATTGGAAAGGCCCTCCTCGATCAGCGCGGTCAGTTGCGGATCGCCCGCAAGGCGCCACCATTGGTCTGGCGGCCAGGCCGTATTGCCGCGCACGGCCAACGTCTGCGCAGCCTCGATTGTGTCGGCGGTTTCCATGACCGGACGAACTCCGGCGTCGGGGACCGCAACGCAACCCGCCAGCGCAAGTACTGCCAAGGCTCCCGGAGCAGCTAAGGGCTTAGCCGACATAGGCACCCCGTCCGCTGGCCAGCAGCCTGCCCTCGGCATCTTCGATCCGGGTCTCGGCAACGCTCAATTGCTTGCCCAGCTTGACCACCCGCCCGATCGCGCGCAGCGGCCCCGAAGTGGCGGGTCGGTGGAAATCGACCCGCATGTCAGCCGTCGCGTGCGCCGATCCGCCGAGCGCGTTGATGGTGTAAAGCCCGGTCAGGTCGATCAGCGCCGAGAGGACACCGCCATGGGCCGATCCGATCATCGGGTTGGAGACGATTTCCTCGCGCCACGGCATCTCGAGGACCAGCGCCTCGCCGGTAAGTTCGGCGATATCCAGCCCAAGCCATTGGTGGAACGGCGCGATGAGCAGCATCGCACGGAGCTGTTCGAGGTCGACCTTCGCTGCAGGTTCGCTCATGCCGCGATCTCCGTGCCGTGTGTCCGCATCAGGAAATCGAGGATCGCGTCGCCAAAGGCGTCGTTCTGGTCGCCGACACCATATGCGTCGCATCCGCGATGTCGCTGTAAGCGGCGTGGGGAACCAGCGCGCGGAAATGCGCGACGGCTTCGGGCGAGACCAGATCGCTCGATCCGCCCCGGATCAGGTGGACCGGCAACGCAAGCCGCGCAGCGGCTTCGCCCAGCTCACCCAGTCCATAGTCGCTGCCATCGCCGCGCTCGGCATGGCGACGCATGATGCCGTCGATGAACGCCGGGTCCCAATGCCAGTAATAGCGTCCGTCTTCCTTCTGTCGCAGATAATGGGCGAGGCCCGACGAGGCCTTGCGGCTTGGACGGTGGGGGAGATATTCGGAAATCACCCGCGCTGCCTCGTCGGGCGAGGCAAAGCCTTCGCGCGCGTGCGCCGCCATGAAACCAACCACGCGCGTTACTCCGCCCGCCTCCATTTGCGGGGTGATGTCCACAAGGGTCAGCGAGGCGAAGCTGCCGGGGGCGACCTCACCTTCGGCCATGATCCCGGCCAGCCCGCCAAGCGATGCCCCGATCAGCGCGGGCTTGCGGTCGAGCGACCCGGCGATGGCGACCAGATCGCCAGCGAAATCGACGATGTCATAGGCACCGTCATCGGCCCAGGCGCTTTCGCCATGACCACGCAGGTCCAGCGCGATGGCGCGGAACCCATGTCTGGCCAGCATCGCCGTCACCTGCTTCCACGCCCGCTTGGTCTGCCCTCCACCGTGGGCGAGAAGTACCGGAAATCCTTGCTCAGGTCCTTCGGTAAGTGCGGCGATGGCATGACCGGAATGGCCGGAGAGTGTAAAGTGCGGATTCGGCATGATCATATCTTACTATAAAATATTTTACAGTAAAGACTGTCCTCTTGAGCAATCGAAGGCTATGAGCGACGACCATGGCGAAGACGTCCGACGAGCAAAGCTACCTTACCGAAGCCGATGGGCTCGTGTTCCTGATCGAGGAGGTGCCGCGCAAGCTTCGCCGCGTGTTCGATGCATCCACCGCGAAGTTCGGGCTAACCCGCACCCAATGGCGCGCTCTCGCCTACATCTTCAGGACACCCGGCCTGACCCAGACTGAACTCGCCAAATGCCTGGAGCTGGAGCGTGCAAGCGTTGGCCATGTCATAGACCAGCTCGAAAAGGCGGACTATGTCGAGCGCCGCGCTGTCGAAGGCAATCGCCGGGTGTGGACCTTGCATCTGCGCCCAAAAGCCATCGGCATCCTGCCCGCGCTTAGGGCGGAAGCCGATGTGGTCTACGAACGGTTGCTCGCTGGCATATCGGCTAATGACATTGCCACCTTCAAGCAACTCCTGGCCAGTATGGCCGCCAATCTGTAGTATTGGCACCGAACGCGTCTATCACAACTCGCGAGACAGTGATCAGCCATCGATTGTCAACCGAACCGAGGATTTGCCCCCCCCTGTTGCCTCAATGTAGATTGCCGCTGAGAAGTGACCCGGGTGGAAGTTATGTCCCGCGGTGCGGGGTTGAGGTCAAGCGGGTGATTTTTCCTTTCTGGTTTTGGGTGCTGCCGAGCTGGCCCTGAACCGGAAGCTGTCGTTGCCGGTCTCGACGATGTCGCAATGGTGGGTGATGCGGTCGAGCAGCGCGGTGGTCATCTTGGGATCGCCGAAGACAGTGGGCCACTCGCCGAAGGCCAGGTTGGTGGTGATAATGACCGAGGTCTTCTCGTAGAGCTTGCTGATCAGGTGGAACAGCAGCTGCCCGCCTGAGCGGGCGAACGGCAGGTAGCCCAGTTCGTCGAGGACCACGACGTCGAGCCGGCTGAGCTGGGCGGCCATGGCTCCGGCCTTGCCGATCCGGACCTCCTCCTCGAGCCGGGTGACCAGGTCGACCGTGTTGAAGTAGCGGCCGCGGGCGCCGGCGCAGACGACGCTGGCGGTGATCGCGGTGGCCAGGTGGGTTTTGCCAGTGCCCGTACCGCCGATGAGCACGATGTTGCGGCGACCGGGCAGGAATGAACCTGCATGCAGAGAGCGCACCAGGCCCTCGTTGATCGGCGTGCCCTCGAACACGAAGGCATCGAGGTCTTTGACCACGGGCAACTTGGCTGCGGTCATGCGGTAGCGGATCGAGGCGGCATGGCGATGCGCCGCTTCTGCCCGCAGCAGGTCGGTCAGGATCTCGTGAGTCGTGCGCTTGCGCTGCAGACCCGTGGTGACGGCCTCGTCGAACGCGCCGGCCATGCCCCTGAGGCCGAGCCCGCGCATCGCCTCGATCATCTCATGCCGCTGCATCAAGGCCTCGCACGGTATCGTAGCGGGCGCAGTCAGCGATCGGCGGATGGCTGAGCTTCAGATCGACGACCACGTCGAGAGGCCGGTCGGTTGCCGGCTCGCGGTATCGGGCTAGGATGTTGAGGATCACCTCGTCGCTGGCAGCGCCGGCATCGAGCGCCTCGCGGATTGCCGTCTCGACCGCGTCCAGGCCATCGGTCAGAACGGCCGCCAGCACCCGGACGAAGCGCCGATCGGCCTCATCGCCGCTCCCCAGCTTGCGGCGCAGCCGCGCCATTGCCGGCGGCAGGTCCCAGCCCTGGAACGGCGCCCCGTTGCGCAAGGCGCCGGGCTTGTTGGCCAGGACCGGCAGATAGTGCCAGGGATTATAGATCGTCCGGTCACGGCCGAAGTGCCGGGCATGTTCGGCAACGACCTCGTTGCCGAGGCGGACGACGATCCGGTCGGCATAGGCGCGGACCTGGACCGCCCGCCGCGCGGCCTTGGCCATGACGGAATAGCGGTTGCGGTCGAAGCTGATCAGGCAGGTGCCGGTCACGGCATGGGCCGTCTCGTGGAAGCCATCGAACGGCGCCAGCATCGGCTGCAGGGCTGGCCGCTCAAGCTCCTGGTAGAGTTCAGCGATGCGACGTTCGAGCGAGGCAACGGCAGCCATCTTGCTCAGCACGATTTCAATTTCCGTTGCCACTTCGAGCTGCAGCTCGGCAAAGTCGACATGGCTGCCATGGAGGGACTGGGCCTGTCGGGCCGCTAGACGCAGGCCTTCGATCAGCCCCTCGACGAAGGGTCCGCTGTGCGGATGATTGCCGCTGGCGTGTTCGGCGATGTACCTGCGCAGGGTTGGCCGGCGTGCTGCCAGCACAACTTCGGGGTCGAGCCAGCGGCGGAACAGCGACAGCGAGAGGCAGGTGCTCAAGTCCGGCAGCACTCGCTCAAGTTCAGGTAATGCCCATCGTACCAGATCGAGCAACCGGCGCTTGGCCGCCGAGATATTGTCCTTGAAGCGTTCGCGCTGCTTGGTCAGCCGTTGCAGGGCATGGCTCCGGGCGGCAGGGATGTGGACTGGATCGAGACGTGGTCCTCCGAAGGCCGGAATGGAAGCCAGCACCTGCGCATCGGCAAGATCGGTCTTGGCATGTTCTGAGAGGTACCGCCGCAGCGCCTTGACCCGTTTGCCCTTAACCCTGGCGACTTCGACGCCGGCATCGATCAGGCGCTACTCGCCTATAGCGCGGCGATCTGGATGAGAGGCGGGCGTCAATCAGGATGAGAACAGATTGTCGCGGCGGTTTGTTTGTGCCGGTTCAGATTGACGCTGGCAAGCTCTATTCGCCGGCTTGATTGTCGCGCGGCGACAATTCGTCGGCGGTTTTGATTGTCGCGTAGGTCGGGGGCCGTCCGGCGCGTGATTGACGCTGGAGGGCGGAGCGCCGGCGGTAGCTCTCGACATTCATCTCGAAGATGGTGGCGTGGTGGACCAGACGGTCAACGGCGGCGAGCGTCATGGCGGGATCGGGGAAGACACGGTTCCATTCACCGAAGGGCTGGTTGGCGGTGATGAGCATGGAGCGACGCTCGTATCGGGCGCTGATCAGCTCGAACAGGACCGAGGTCTCGGCCTGGTCCTTGGTGACATAGGCGAGATCGTCGAGGACCAGCAGGTGATATTTGTCGAGCTTGGCGATGGCGGCTTCGAGCGCGAGTTCGCGGCGCGCGACCTGGAGTTTCTGTACGAGGTCGGAAGTACGCGCGAACAGCACGCGCCAGCCATTTTCGATCAGCGCCAGGCCGATGGCTGCGGCGAGATTCGACTTGCCGCAGCCGGGCGGGCCGAACAGGATGAGATTGGCGCCTTTTTCCAGCCATCCGTCGCCCGAGCACATAGCGGTCACCTGCGCGCGCGAGATCATCGGCACGGCATCGAAGGCGAAGCTTTCGAGCGTCTTGCCCGGAGGCAGCCGCGCTTCGCCCAGGTGCCGTTCGATGCGGCGCCGATCGCGTTCGGCGATCTCATGCTCGGCAAGGGCCGCGAGTAGCCTGGCGGCGGGCCAGCCTTCCTTGTCGGCGCGCTCGGCGAAGTCCGGCCATACCAGCTTGATGGCCGGCAGGCGCAGGTCGTTGAGGATGAGGGTGAGGCGCTGGGCGTCGATTGCCTGGGTTGCCTTGGTCATGCCGCTTCTCCCGTCAGCAGGACATCATAAGTGCTGAGGGGCGCGAGTTGGATGACCACCTCGGGCAGCGCTGCCGGATTGGGAGCGAAGCGCTCCCTGAGCGCAGCGATGTCGGGCAGGCGGCCGGCGGCAAGATCGGTGCCCAGCAGATCGGCGAGCTCGGCCTCGCAGGCGCGTTCATGCGCCATGGCCAGCAGTTCGACCATCATCCGGCAGGCGACGCGTTCGGACAAGGCCTCGACCAGCCTCTCGAAGGTCCGGGCGTAGGCCTCGCGGGGGAAGAGCTGATCGCGATAGACCAGCTTCATCAGCGCCATCGGCTTGCGGCGCAGGCTGTGGATCACATGCCGGTAATCGACGACATGACCGTGCGCGCCATTGCTCTTCGAGCGTCCGCGCGCCAGCGTCATGAGATGGGTGCCGCCGATGAACAGGTCGAGCCGGTCATCGTAGAGCCGGACCCGCAGCCGGTGTCCGATCAGCCGCGAAGGCACGGTGTAGAACACTTTCCTCAGCGTGAAGCTGCTGGTCGACGTGACGGTGACGATGACTTCCTCATAATCGCTGGTGCGCCGGTCGGGCAGCGGTTGCAGCGCGGCGCGCTCGGCATCGATGCGGGCACCGCTGCGTCGGTTCTTGGCCGCCACGATCTCGTCGATGAAGCGGCGATAGGCGGCCAGATCATCGAAGTCGCGCGAGGCGCGCAGCAAGAGCGCGTCGCGAACCGCCGCCTTGAGATGGCCGTGCGCGCTCTCGATCCCGCCATTCTCATGCGCGATGCCGCGGTTGTTGCGGGTCGGCGTCATGCCGTAATGCCCGCACAGCGCGTCGTAGCGGGTGGTGAGATCCGCCCGGGCTTCGGCATCAAGATTGCGGAAGGCCGCCGACAGGCTGTCGCTGCGGTGCTCCGTCGGCGCACCGCCCAGCGCCCACAGCGCGTTCTGCAGCCCTTCGGCAAGCGCGACGTAACTCTCGCCGCCCAGGATCACATGGGCATGTTCGAAGCCCGACCACATCAGCCGGAAGTGATAGAGGCGATGATCGAGCGGCTGCCCGGCAACCAGGACGCCAAGATCGCCCATGTCGGTGAAGTCGGACAGGCCGAGCCGGCCCGGCTCATGGATCTGACGGAAGATCACCTCCTGTTCGGGTCCGTGAAGCGCCCGCCAGGAGCGGATGCGCCGTTCCATGGTGCGCCTGACCCCGGGATCGAGATCGGGATGACGCCGGCGCATCTCTTCGAAGACCGCCACCGCCCGCAGCCCCGGCGCTGCCTTCAGGAGGGGCACGATCTCGTGCTCGAAAATCTCGGCCAGTGGATCGGGCCGGCGCCGCTCGCGCGTCTTGGCGCGCTGCGAGGGAAGCACCGGCGTCTGGGCAATCCGATAACCCGTTGCCGTGCTGAACCCCGCCTTCGCGGATGCCGCCGCGATGCCGTTGGTCTGTCGAAGCTTCATGAAGAACCTCATCTGATGATCGTTGACGTGGCAACCCGGCACCCACGGCATCTCCCTCAACCTTGGAAATGCTCGTGAATATCGGGTCAACCCCGACCATCAGCGCCCCCTTTGGAAAAGGGCGATCGGTGTTTGCCGTGTCGTCTCCGGGCTGCGGGCTACGCCCTCCGCCCTCCACCGACACGGCAAACACCGATTCCCATCTTGATTGACGCTGCATTCTCATCCTGTTTGTCGCGCGGCAGCGCGACCGGGAACCAGCTCATGCCGGTGGGCTCCATCACAGCCTGCATGCGGTCGCCCTCGACGAGGCCGTCGCGGAGGCGAGCGACAAGGCTATCCAGTGATGCAGGATCATGCCGGAAGCGTATTGGCCGTCCGGCAGGACGGCCGTCATCGAAGATCTGAGCCACGTGATCGCCGCGGATCGCCAGATCAATGCCTATAGTGCGGTGTCTCCTCAACAAGATTCCCCTTCCAGTTCGGAACCGACGCCGCAGGCACAGTCAGGTACGCGCCGCTTGGGTGTCTTGTTGCGCAGCTGCAAGCCTAACTCCCTATAAAGCCGATAAACCTTCTTCAAGTTCACGGCCCAACCATCGCGACGCAGGATGTAATACACCCGACGATAGCCGTAGCGGACATGCGTCTCGCAGATCTCCTTGATGCGCTTCTTCAGAAAGGCCGGATCGGTGCGGCGGGATTGGTAGTGATAACTGGAAGTATCGAACGGCAGAACCCGGCAGGCCCTCCGGATCGACACACTCCAGTCCGCCAGCATCCCGTCGACCAGCTCGCGCTTCCGATCCGGCCTTAGAGCTTTCGTTTGATGACATCCTGCAACATCTCGCGATCGAGCGTCAGATCGGCGACGATCTTCTTGAGCCGGCTGTTCTCATCCTCCAGCTCGCGCAGCCGCCGCATCTCCGATGGCATCAGCCCCGCATACTTCTTCTTCCAGTTGAAGTAGGTCGCCTGGCTGATCCCCGCCTTGCGGCAGATCTCAGCAACCGGCGCTCCCTCCTCGCCCTGCTTGATGACGAACGCCTTCTGCGCGTCCGTAAACTTCGATGCCTTCACGCCAAACCTCCTCGCCCAGCCAAGGAAATCTACGGCGGAAAGCTGTACCCGCAAATGGCCCAGTTTTCAGGT
Organism: Novosphingobium mangrovisedimenti; assembly: GCF_025153475.1. Lineage (GTDB taxonomy): Bacteria > Pseudomonadota > Alphaproteobacteria > Sphingomonadales > Sphingomonadaceae > Novosphingobium > Novosphingobium mangrovi_A. The sequence goes on along the minus strand of NZ_JANZXA010000019.1, from coordinate 13,755 downwards.
GGCAGAGCAGTCCAAAATCACGCACCTTCCAGAAAGGCCGAGTACTTTCTATTGCAGACAAGCATAACACTTCAAGCCGTGTGCGGTCAGAAATTACGGATCGCTGTAGACATCTTTCCCAAATCTCTGATGCATGCGCTTCGCCACGCTCAGCGAATATCGACGCTGGCGCCAGGCCGTCGGGCTGTGATAGATGCCTACAGCTTTCCAGAAATCCCCGGTATCCTTGAGTGCGGCCAGAAATATCCAGCGGGCCGCCTCCACGTTGAAACAGGGATCGAAGCGCAGCCAATGGCGAACCTCGGGCGCAGGCCGACCCACGAGCGCGGCGATCCTTGATACCCACCTGGTGTTGATCTGCAAGGGGCCCAGATCGTGCGTGCCGTTGGTGTTTCCGACCTCGGCACCGATCCAGCCCGCCTCCTGGTCGCGCAGGCCCCAAAGGGTCTTTTCAAGCCAGGGACGGCCCGCTGCGGCGCCGTGAATGCAACTGGCAATACGGGCCTCATCAGACTTGCGTACCGCGGCATGGACCGGTGTTGCCAAAAACATGAACGCCGACGCTGGCAACCAAAGACGAGACACCTGCCCGAATAGCGTTGGTCGAAGGACATTGGCGATCATGGACGAACTCCTTCACAGTCAGGCAATGGCATCAGCGGTCAAAACCGGACCGATCGTTGGATTTCTGGTGATCTTGATCTGCGGCTGGCGAAGCATGTCCCCTGCCTGCGTGCGCATGACTGCGGCCGGTGCTGGCTCGGCGGTCAAGTGCCGACTTCAGGATACGATCCATGATTTCCGCAATGCCGCGCGCGCCTTCTGCGAGATGCTCACCCAGGCCCTGCGGTGAGCGGCGTTGATCAAGCTGACGTTCCAGCAGCTGGTCGCGCCGGTCCTGGCGACGATGTTGCTGGTCCTCGAGCGCCTGCGCCAGACGGCCTGCATGACGATCGGCGTAGGCCCGGACGGTATCGCGATCGAGCCGGCCAAGCCCTTCCAGCGCCGAGGTCTTCTCACCGGACCGGGCCTCCAGCTTCTCGACCAGCTTCTTCTCGCTTTCGGTCCATAGCTTGACGCCCAGGCGTGCGCGGGTAATCGCGGTATAGTAGTTCTGCCCATTGACCAGGGCGGAATTGACCGGCGCCAGCACGTAGATCCGGGCATAGGTCTTCGACTGCGCGGAATAGACCGTCTCGGCATAGCCGTGGTCCCAGGTCTTGTGCCGCGAAAGATCGATGGTCTGGACGCGCTCCCCGCGGTCCCAGCGGATAGTGGCAAGCCCCCCTTCCAGCTTCTCTACCGTCCCGCGCTCGGCGTTCTTGAGGTCCAGTTCGCGATTGACCAGTCGCCATTGAATACGATCCCCCTCAGCCAACTCACGCTCTTTGCGGTCGAACACGTTGACGTGACGCGCCTGCCCGAGGCGCGGGTCCCACCGGATCATGCGCCCGTTCTCATCGACAAGCCGAACGAGTTGGCGGCCATTGGCATCCTGGGCGAGACCGACGACGCGGTATTCGGTGTCGCGGGCGATACCGGGAGCCGCAAGGTCGCGCGCGAACATCACGACCTGCCCGCCAGAATAGAAGCGCGCCAAGTGCTTTTCCTGGGCGGTCATCCCCGCTGGAGTGAGTACCGAGAGGCGAACATCTTCCGCCGCGATCGCGCCCTCGGACTTCAAAGTCCCGCGGATTTTCGCGTTAACGAGAATCCGGGTCTTGTTCTCGAGCACGAGGATATTGGTCGTCTGGCGAGTCTCGGACCCGAGCCGGGTCCATTCCTCGACGAGCCCTCGCGCCAGGCGCTCCGCGCTTACCCCGCTGACCACCTTGTCGAGCTTTTCCATAGAGGAGGCATAGTTACCGGCGCGGGCTTCGGTCACCGCGGCCTTCATCATCCGCGTTTCCTGCCGCATCGATTCCGTCAGCTCGGCGGTCGGGAGTCCCAGGCGCTGAAGGAGCCAGAACGGCTTGCCCTGCTCGATCGCTCCAGTCTGCCGGTTGTCCCCCAGCAGGATGAGCCTCGCGCCTGTCTCCCGGCTTATCTGGAGCAGGCGTTGAGCCTGCCGGTTCCCCAGTTGCCCCGCCTCGTCGACCAGCAGGACGTGGGTATCGGTGATCCCGTGCCCGCCGCCTGCCAACAGGCTGGCCACGGTTCTGGCATCAACGCGTGCCCCGTCGCCTAGATTGGCGGCGGCCGAGGACGTCGGCGCCAGAGCAAGAAAGCGCGTTCCAGGTTCGGCCGCCTCGGCAAGCGTTCGCATCAAGGTCGACTTGCCTGCACCGGCGACGCCGTGGAGTCCCGTGACACGGTCGCGCGACGATGCGAGCATGACCAGCGCTTGTTCCTGCGCCGGGTTGAGTCCGGCCCGCTCGAGCCGGACCAGCAAGCGATCGGACGAAGCGATGGGCCGGGCATCGTCCATCGCAAGGGCCAGTTCGCGCGACAATGCCTGCTCGAGGCGGGCACTGCGCCGCGTTGTGCGCCCCCGGGTCAGGGGGCGATCGCCGGTCGGCTCGCGCGCCGCGAGCAGCTTGCGCCGTGCTTCATGCTCGGTGATGAGCGGGCGCACATCGGTGAGGCCGACCTCCCCGACATGGCTTGCCAGCGCATGACGGTAGAGTGAGCCTAGGTTGGAGACGGCCTCGCGGGTTTCCGCCTGACGGATTCCGAACAGGGCTGCGCGCCTGCTCGCCATGGGATCAAACTCGAGCCCCTGCCCCTCGCGGTCCGCCGCTTGGGAACCAAGGTCAGCCAGCTCCTTCACATAAGGTTTCGCGCGCTCGGCCCATTGCGCTTTCAGATCGTCGAGCCCCACCTTCACTTTGGCACCGCGCGTTTCGTAGAAGGAGGCACGCCGTGCGGCCTGCCCGGCCAGGCCATGCTCCTGCGCATGAGCATCGATCTTTCGGGAACGCTGCGACGTATCGCGGATAAAGTCCTTCGGCACCCCGGCGATTTCGAAGAGCCCCCTGCGCGGGTCGAATTCGATCTCGAAGCCCTGTTCGCGCAGGTCCCGTGCAAGCTCGTTGCGATAGACTTGGCCTGCCACCATCTGCTCGGCGAACATGGCCCGGGTCTCAAGGCTGGCCATCGGCCCGCCTCCTTCACGATTGGTCATGTTGAGAACCACGACGTGCGTATGAAGATGCGGATCCAGGTCCCGGCTTGCATGCTCGGTGAAGCGCGCGAAAAGCAATCGCCCGGTAGTTTCGTGTATGATCTCGCCGTCCTTGCGCCGGCGGAGCGAGGCATGTTCTTCCAGATAGAGGAGCGCCGTGGTCACCGCGCGCTCGTGCGCCTCGATGATCCGGCTATCGCCCGCAACCAGCGCCATGATCGAAATCGATTTGGGCGCATTGACGGCAAAATCCCATCCGGGATGGTGCTGGATCTCCCCGTCTCCACGATGCCGCCCAAGCTGCTGGCCCGCTACGCGGCCGGCAAGCAGTTCGGCAAAGACATGGGGATCGACCTTGCCCTCAAGGCCAAGCTCAGGCGCGAGCTTTCCTCCCCATTGGCTGGGTTCGTCGCCGCCCTTGGTGTAATAATCGCCTATCGTATAGTAACGCGCGATATTGCCCGAAGTGCCCTTGAGACGGCGGGGATGGATCATGCCGGCCGGGCCTTGCGCTGCGGCCCGCCAGCCCGGTCATAGACATCGATTTCGATACGCGGGCGGCCGCGCTTCGCGCCGAGGGTGAAGTCCTGCACTTCGCGTGGTTGGCCTGGACTGTCGTCCGGGATGGCCTCGCCCGTATCCGGCGATACGGGGGGAACAGGTTCGCGGGGAGGCTGACCATCCGTCGGAGGGGCATTCTCGAATAGATCAGGCTGCCCATCTGCATCGCCGGACTTTCTACCTGGATTGCGTCGCGGCTCGCGCCGGCCTGGATTTCCATTCGCAGTGCCCGCTTCACCGGGTTCGGAGCACACATACGGTCCCTCTTGCGCCCGTAGGGCAGCAATGATCGCAGCGCCGTCTCCGTCACGCAGCGGAGGATCGACACGTTCCGCAAAGCCTTCGGCAATCGTCGGCAAGGAATTGAACTTGTCCTTGAACCGCACCACCGGCAGGTCCCGGCCGAAGCGCAGGTAGCCCGAAAGATTGGGCAGATTGGTGACCTCGGTGTGCATGACGAGCGGGCGCGTCACCTGCATGCGCGAGAGGTTCACCCCGTCGCGCATGTCGTTGACGCCGTAGGACATGCCTTCGTTCGCCTCGATCTGTTCGACCTGCCCCAGGTTTTCCGAAACGTGCTTGGCTGTGGGCGTATCGTTCGCCCGAAGCGCGACCCAGGTCGAGCAATAGCCCGTGATCGCCGCGGCATCCTGGATGCCGTAAGTCGCTTCCAGTTGCGGGTAGGACTGGAAGCCGAGGACACCGCAGCCGCCGTACTTGCGCGCGCGGGCCAGGAAGTCCGACAGGGACGGCAGCTTCTGCAGGGTGGGTAGCTCGTCAACGACGCAATAGAGGCGACGCCGGTGATCCGGCGCCATGCTCATGATCGCCGAGATGGCTATATCGAGCCAGACGGTGATGAGCGGGCGCAAGGAGGGAAGCTGGTCGGCCTTCACCGTGATGAAGAGCCAGTTGTCCCCTTCCTCGTTGCTCACCCAGTCTCTGATGGAGAGCCCGGTGCGGGTATCGTCGAGGTAGGAGAAGCTGCGCATCACCGATGCAAGCTCGGCCTGGATACCGGCTGATGTCCGGTCCCCTTCCATGCTGATGAATGCCGCCGCTTCGGTATCCTTTGCGAAGGCGGCCAGGTCCTTGAGCCGGGAACGCAGCAAGCGGTCGAGAAGAACCGAAACCAGCATCTCGCCTTCGCGCGCAAGCTTCCTCAGGACCGCGACAAGGGTCCCGCGCGCGGACCTTGCCCAGAACGGATCGCCCGCCTTGTCGGGGATCGTCGATTCCGCCATCTGGTCATAGTGATATTCACGCGGAACGTCCCCCCAGGGCGACCAGTGGGCCGTTCGGGCATCGAGCGGATTGAGAATGATGTCCTTTCCCGGGCGGTAGAACTTCTCGACGAAGGTTCCTGCCGTATCGTAAACGATCGCGCGCTTGCCCTCCTTGCGAATGCCCTCGAGCATCTTGACGATGATGTTCGTCTTGCCCGTGCCGGGGGCGCCGCACAGGAGGATATGTTCCGGTTCGAAGGCATCGGGCACCGGAACACCGCCGATCCGGAAGCTGCCTCGCTCGAATTTGGAGAGCACCCGCCGGACCTGCCTGAGGGTCCCGAAACGCGCCCCGCGCAAGTATTCGTTCGAGCCAAGCCCCCTCCCCGTGCGGGTAAAGGCATACCAGGCGCAGGCGAGCACGACGAGCGAACCTGCTCCCGACAATATGGCCCCCCGGATGCATTCGGCTTCAAAGGCATAGAGTGTCTTCGCCGCGATCGGCGACGCCAGGAGCCAGTCGGCCGAGGTCCAGTACTGGTAGCCAGCGGGCGTCTTGAAGAGGACGGGATCGTTCGTTCCAGGTGCCGCCTGAACCTTCATACTTGCTTCAAGAAGCTTGATGAGCACGAAGCGCTGATAGTCGCTGATATGTTCCAGGACCCACCAGACCGTCAGGATCACCCATAATCCCAGTCCGGCCATTACGGTCTGGAAAAAGACCTGCGTGGTCATGCGAACGTTATGGACGATCGACTGCCCGCCGCGCGTCCAGCTCCCCAGGGTATCGTTGCGAAAGATGCTCATGAGCGCCTTCCCTCCTGCGCAAAAGGGAATGCCCCAGCGCCGAAACACAGGCCGGGTTGGACCCGATCGGGGAAAGCGCCGTGCCCGCACCGGGGAACAGCAGGCGACGAACAAACCGCACCCTTTAGGGGCCGCCGGCCTCCGGACATGCCCCCCTTCATCGGTCCTGCTCCGGATCGAGGAGGCCCCGTTCGCCGAGGATCGCACGGGCATCGAGCATCCCCCGCTCGAGAAGTTCGGGCGATCGCGCGCCGATCGAGGTGGCAAGCAAGGTCAGTATCTGGATCGAGGTCGCCAGAACCTCGTCCTGCGAGGAATAGATGTAGCGCCCGTTGGGATCGGCCGCTTCGCCCAGAACCTGGCGAACAAACTCGGACAAGGTGAGGTTTGCGCCGTAGGCCCGGCGCTGAAGTCGCCGGTAAAGGGCGTCATCCACGCGCACGCTTATTCTTTGCATAACACTGCTCCGCTGTGCGGAGCCCGGCGTCAGAATGTCATGAAGCGAGAGTTCTCTACCGCAAATCGGCAGAAAACTCAAGAAATGCCGCTGTCCGCCACGGCACACGCAGGAATATCTAAGAAGTCCAAAGGCTTGGCAAGGAGAGGCACCATCGCGAAACTACCAGTATGACGCCAACGCAAGCCGGCGGATGACACGGCACCCTTCCCAACCCACTGAACAAGCAAAGAAAACTCGCGCAGCACTGGTGCGTACGGTGCATTACAAAATTGCCCCTCGGGGCATGAGTGACGACAACACGCAAGAGCTTGCTCTTGCGCCCGCAAGTCCTGGCCCGGGAGGGTCAAAAGGCTGAAGGTCATGGACTTTTTCTTGTCCTTCTTCCGGCCGGATCGCGGGACCCGGTGTCGGCAAAATCGTGCGCAGGGTGGCTGTCCATGAAGTTCCCCGCGTGTCCCCGGGAACTTGTCCCGGTGACGCGCTTCTTCCCCGGCGCGCAGGCGCCGGAGACATGGAGTGCTTCAATGCGCCGCACCAAAAAGATCGACCTCGTCGGGGTAGACATTGCCTCACTGCCCCTGCCCTCAACGGGCGAGAAACTGATTTACGACAGCGAAGCCCTGGGCCTTGCTCTTCGGCTTCGCGCCTCCGGTTCGAGAACCTGGATCGTGTTTGAAAGCGGCAAAGGTAAGACCCGCCGCAGGACCCTCGGGGATGTCTTCTCTCTTCCCGTTCAGTCCGCGAGGGTGTTCTGCACGGTGCCCCTCTCCACCCCGCAAAAGGACAACCCCGACCTCTATTTCGAGACGGCAAGCGTCGCTGAAGTGATGGCGGGCTATCTCGCATTCGGGGAAAACCGAAGATGGAAACCGTCCACGGGACGGGTCATGGAGGGGGCGGCACGCCTCCATATTCTTCCCTCGCTGGGTGCTCGTCAGGTCCGGGCGATCACCCGAAGCGAGGTCATGAAATGGCATCAGGAGCTCACCCGGACGACGAGCGCGGCGCGGATGGCGCTCTCGACGCTGTCCGGGATGATGCTCTACGCTGAGGATCATGGGCTGCGCAAAGGCGGCTCGAACCCCTGCCGGGGTCTGCGCAAGAAGACCCGGGGCGAGCGAGGCGGTCACCTCACGCCTGCCACCATGCGCCGCCTGTGGAAGGCGATCGAAGGGCACGCCGAGCTCTACCCTGATCCGTGCGACGTAATCCGACTGCTCCTTCTCACAGGAGCCCGCAAGAGCGAGATCCTTACCCTCGAATGGGATCGTGTAGAAGATGGCCGTGCGGTTCTGGAAGACTCGAAATCGGGGCCGAGGACGGTGTGGCTTTGTGCCCCCGCCGTGGCCATTCTCGATCGGCGGCGTTCCCTGTGCGGCGGCCGCTTCGTGTTCCCCGGTATGAACGATGATGCCCCAAGATCGTCGGTGGACTTCGCATGGAAGAAGATCAGGAAGGCAGCCGGGGTTGCCACCCTTCGACTCCATGACCTGCGCCACCACTTCGCCGCGGTCGGGGTATCGAACGGCCTCGACCTCAAGGTGGTTGGCGCCCTGCTCGGACACCACGACATCGACAGCACACTCGTCTATGCGCACATGCAGACCTCCGCGATCAAGCGGTCGGCGAACCGCGTCTCCGGGCTGATCGATGACGCCCTCTCCGATCCGGGCGCCCGCTCACCCACTCGACACCGTCCCTCCCGCGCACGTTCGCAGCAGTGCGTTCGGTCGCTTGGGGTCAGCATCACGGAGGTGGGAAATGGCTAACCTCAAGACGCGCCTGACCGACGCCATCTGCAGCAGAGCTCGACCAGGAGCACGCGAATATGCACTGCGCGACGAACGTCAGGCATGCCTCAGTCTGCGCGTGCGTCCATCCGGCGCCAAGACATGGGAAGTGCGGGAACGATCCAATGGCCTTCCTGTAAGATCGACCCTTGGGACCTTCCCGGCCATGGGGGTGAAAGCCGCCCGAATGGCGGCGGTCGCATTCATGGCCGGAGACAGAAAACCCGTCAGGCGATCTGTGCCTTTCCGGGAACTGTGCGCCCAGCATGAACTGCGTCATGCGGCAAACCTGAAGCCATCCGGCCTTCGCACATATCGAACCTACGTCCGGCTGCAACTGCTCCCGGCATTCGGATCATCCCCCATCGATACCATTACCCGCCGCGATGTTGTGTGCTGGTTCGAGCGCTATGGGATGACCAGCCCGGGCGGTGCGAACCGGGCACTCGGCATTCTGAGCCAGATGCTCACCTCGGCTCAGCGGTGGGACATGCTGCCACCAGACTGGTCGAACCCGGCGGTCGGAATTCGGCTGAACCGGCGGCGCGCTATCGGCACGTTTCTCTCCAAGCCGCAGATGGCCCGTCTCGGCGGCGTCCTGGCGCGCAGGTCGCACATCGGTTGTCCTGCGGCTGGAGTTCTCGAAGCCCTGCTCCTCACCGGATGCCGGGTGGGTGAGATCCTGTCCCTGCGCTGGGAGGATGTCCGGCCCGACCGGCTACGGCTTCAAGACAGCAAGACCGGCGCCCGCGATGTTCCGCTTGGAACCTCAGCCTGCCGGTTCTTCACCTCGTACAGGCGCCGCCGCGCGTCCGCGCGCGGTCGCCATAAGGTGTTCCAGTTCGGAGAGGCAGTGCCCTACGAACGGGTGAGAACCGTGTGGCTCTCGGTAAGGAAGGAAGCCCAGCTTCCGGGGACTCTGCGTATCCACGACCTCCGGCACAGTTTCGTCAGCCATGCCATCATGGCGGGCGAAAGCCTGTTCACCGTCTCCCGATTGCTGGGACATAAACGTATCCAGACGACGGCACGCTATGCCCACCTGGCAGACGATACGCTTAGGGCCAGCGCCGAACGGATCGGAATGTTGATCCTCGATCAGGTGGAGCCACCAGCGCGTCGGCGCAAAGAGCCAGCCACGCAAACCAGAACCGGTGGAGGCGCGCCATGACCGATGGCGATCATGACCATGCCGAACTGAGCCAGACCGAGCGGGAGGTGGGCCAAAAGATCTGGCTTCGGGCCGCGCCGCGCATGACCCGGCTTGCGACCATCGTCATCCGGCTCAGGCTCTACCGTGGCTGGAGCCCGGAAAGGATCTGTCGAAGGCTGCGTATTTCGCGGCGCAAGTTCCGTCGGCACCTGCTCATAGCGGTCCGGGAAATCTCTCGCGCTGCATCCGACATCGACAGATAGAAACTAACAACGTCCTTCCGGACGTGGCACTGCGCCATGGGCGTGCATCGTTCGGAAGGGCTTGCTAAGGAAACGCCCGTGAGAACCAATATCGATCATCTTCCTCCGGCAAAACAACGCGAACTCGAACGTGTTGTCCAGCTCATCTTCGAGGAATTCGAGGATGCCCATTCGCTGGTCACCAGCGACCGAAAGAAGCGCAGCCGCATCAAGAAGATCGTGCTCTACGGTAGCTATGCGCGCGGCGGCTGGGTTGATGAGCCGCACACGGCAAAGGGCTACCAGTCTGATTTCGACATCCTCATCGTTGTCAACGACAGCAAGTTGACCGATCGCGCTGAGCACTGGGCAAAGCTAGATGACCGGCTCCTACGCGAATTCAGCATTACCGGGAGCCTTCGTACCCCGGTCAACTTCATCGTCCATTCGCTGCAGCAGGTGAATGACGGCCTCGCCCATGGCCGATACTTTTTCATGGACATCGCGCGCGACGGCATCGCCCTGTATGAATCTGACGATGTCGAATTCCATCAGCCAAAGCCGAAGGCGCCACAAGCCGCGCTCAAGATGGCGCGAGAATACTATGACGAGTGGTTTCCGGCGGCGGCCGGTCGGCGTGACACCGCCTTGTACGTCACAAAACAGGGGCGGTTAAAGGAAGCGGTGTTCAACCTGCATCAGGCCGCAGAGTTCCTCTATCATGGCACGCTGCTCGTCTGCACTTTCTACACACCCCACAATCACAACCTTGCATTTCTCAGAACGCGTGCAGAAACGCTGGATCTCCGGCTTGTTGACGTATGGCCGAGAGAGAGCCGCAAGGATCGGGCGATGTTCAGCAAGCTCCGGGAGGCCTACGTCAAGGCGCGCTACAGCAAGCACTACCGTATTTCGATCGAAGAGATCGAGTGGCTCAGTGAAAGGATCGAGGCGCTGGGACAGGTCGCAAGCGCCGTGTGCGCAGAACGACTTGCCGCTTTGGAAAAGGCTGTGGAATTCGAACGCGGCGTGTGAAAGGTGATCAAGCGAGCCGGGGCGATCACACGGATGCGCGGGAGAGAGCCTGTCCGGCCCTCTCCCCGATCCGTTCAAAACTCGTCGTCGAGTTTACCGGTGATGGCGTAAACCACCCTGTCGATCATCTCCATCGGCATGGGGCTGTAGTCCCCCTCATCCACCGCGACGTAACCGAATTCCCGGTCAATGATGACGTACTGCGTGAAGTAGCTGCTTCGTGCGCGGCGCTGTGCGCTTGTGCAAGCTGCAAAGTAGGCGGCGTTGTCGGCCTGTGCGGTGTTTGAAATCGTATGCATGCTAGCCTCCTGTCTTCTTGAATGACAGGGGCGCCGGCTCATGCGGCGTGCGGCCGGGTCAAGGACGTCCGGGCACAGCCCGGGCGCCGCGCAGCGGGGAGTGGGGGAGCCGATTTTGCCGGGGCCGGAGCGTAGCGCAGCGCAGTGGAGGCAGCGGCAAAATTGGGGGAACCGCTCATCCTTGAAGTGGACGCGGGGCGCATGACACCATGGGCATTCTGAGAGAAGTATTCCAACCTCTCGTGCTGGGCGCTGTCTATTGGGGCGGTTTCAGCCCCCTTCCCCCGCGTGCTTCAACGTCTCGTGGTCATGGTGCTCCCCGGTTGCGAGCCGGGGAGCGATGTGCCTGTCTGTCCGTCGTCGAGACATTTGGCACAGATCGGGGCGTGGATTAGCGGAGAGCGAGCCTCGCCTGGGGGTTGATGTTAGGCGGCGAGCTTGCGGTGAAGCAAGCGGCGATATTCGATGGTTTTTCGCTTGATGGTTTCGCGACGCTTGATGATAGCGGGAGCCCTGCCGAAGTAGGCGTCAGCGGGCGTCACGTTGTTCAGGCTCTCGTGGTAGCGCTGGTGATTGTAGTGCTCCACGAACGCCTCGATCTGGGCTTCGAGGTCGCCGGGCAGGAAGTAATGTTCCAACAGGATGCGATTCTTCAAGGTCTGGTGCCAGCGCTCGATCTTGCCCTGCGTTTGCGGATGCAACGGGGCGCCACGGACGTGACTCATCTGCTGGGCCTCGATGTACTCGGCGAGTTCGCCCGCGATGTAACTGGGGCCGTTGTCGGATAGTAGCCGGGGCTTGTGCAGGACCGTGGCGCTGTCGCAGCCCGATGCCTTGAGGGCCAAGTCCAGCGTGTCAGTGACGTCCTCGGCGCGCATGTTGGTGCACAGTTTCCAGGCAATGATGTAGCGCGAGTAGTCGTCGAGCACGGTCGACAGGTACATCCAGCCCCACCCGATGATCTTGAAGTAGGTGAAGTCGGTTTGCCACATCTCGTTCGGCCGGGTGGTCTTCGTGTGGAACTGGTCAGCGGCCTTGATCACGGTATAGGCTGGACTGGTGATCAGGTCATGGGCCTTCAGAAGGCGGTAAACCGTGGCTTCCGACACGAAATAGCGCTTCTCGTCGGTGAAGCGCACCGCCAGTTCGCGAGGGGAAAGCTCGGTCGCCTCGAGCGCCATCTCGACGATCTGCGCGCGGATATCCTCGGTGATGCGGTTCCACACCCGGCTCGGCGCCGAGGGGCGATCCTCCAGGGCTTCAGGACCGCCCTCAAGGAAGCGGTCATACCAGCGGTAGAACGTCCGGCGAGGAATACCCAGCTTGTCCAGAGTGTGCTTGGCCGGCAGGTGCGACTGCTCGACGATCCTGATAATCTCCAGCTTTTCTGCGGCGGGGTACCTCATTCGTCGACGCCCCCATCCGCGATCATGCTTTTTTTGAGCAGGCGGTTTTCCAACGTCAGGTCGGCAACGCATTCCTTCAGGGCACGGGCTTCACGGCGCAGATCCTGCACCTCGCCCGTGGTCGCAGCACGAGCGGTGTCGCCCGCGAGCCGGCGTTTGCCGGCCTCCATGAACTCTTTCGACCAGGTGTAGTAGAGGCTCTGGGCGATGCCTTCACGCCGACACAGCTCGGCGATGCTGTCCTCGCCGCGCAATCCGTCGAGCACGATGCGGATCTTGTCCTCGGCCGAGAAATGCCGCCGCGTCTGTCGGCGAATGTCTTTCACCACGGCTTCGGCAGAGGCCTTTGCTGGCGATTTTCGCAAGGAGGGTTTGGGCTTCATCTTATGGGATGGACGCCTCCCGCAATCGGGCCGAGCATATTGCCAGTGCGACCGAGGCGAGGAGTTCATCACATGCAAATGTTGGCGATCGATTTGGGCAAGCAGTCCTTTCATATCTATGGGATCACTGGCGATGGCGAAGTGGTTTCGCAAAAGGTCAGCAGGGCAAAGTTGCCCGATGCGGTGACCAAGTTGCAACCGCAATCGGTCGCGATGGAGGCTTGCGCCAGTTCGCACCATTGGGGGCGGGTCTTCGAGGGGCAGGGATACACGGTGCACCTGATCCATCCGCGCTTCGTGAAGCCATTCGTGAAGGGATCGAAGAATGATGCGGTCGATGCCGAAGCCATTTTCGAAGCTGCCAACAGGCCGACGATGCGGTTCGTACCGTTGAAGAGTGTCGAGCAGCAGGATCTGCAAGCTCTACACCGAACACGCGACAGACTGATCGTGCAGCGCACCGCGCTGATCAATCACACTCGTGGCCTTTTGGCCGAATATGGTGTCGTCATGCCGGTAGGTGCATCCCGATTCCGGCTGCAGATCGACAAGATGGTCGAGACTGCCGAACTGTCGGACCTGGCGAAGAACCTGTTCCTGAAGTTGGCCGAGGAGTATCGCGGCCTGGATGCCAGAGTCTCAGGTCTCGATGACATGCTGGCTGAGATTTGCAGGAAGGATGAGCGTTGCAAACGCCTGACTACGCTACCCGGAGTGGGACCGATTGTCGCAACCTCTCTAGTCGCCGCAATTGATGATGGCCGACACTTCGCATCCGGCCGAGCCCTCTCTGCCTGGATTGGACTGGTTCCGCGACAATACACGACCGGCGGCAAGCCGAGGCTCGGCGGTATCGGGAACAGAGCCAATCATTACCTGAGGCGCCAGCTGATACATGGTGCGCGATCTGCGTTGCTGCGGGTCGCCAAGCATGACGACCAACGTTCAAAATGGGCGCAGGAACTGCAATCGAGGGCAGGCCACAACAAGACACTCGTCGCGATGGCGAACAAGACTGCTCGCATAGCCTGGGCGATGTTGCGACGCGGCGAAAACTACAAAATGGCCTGACCGTCCGGAAGCGGGCCGCAGTCTGATCAGAAGTTACGAATGCGAGGTGGAAGACTTGATGGTGTAACGGCACGGTGTTGATTTCCGCTGAGAGTTGACCCGGGATTTTCATCGAGAAGTGACCCGGGTGGATGTGTGTTTCCCGCGATGCGGGGGTTGGGTCAAGCGGGTGATTTTTCCTTTTTGGTTTTGGGTGCG
>NZ_JANZXA010000018.1 GCF_025153475.1 Novosphingobium mangrovisedimenti | reverse complement strand
GACAGCGAGGGCCTGACGCTGGCCAATGCGGCGGACCTCAAGGTCGTCCAGACGGTTACCGATGCCGATGGCGATCAGGACACCGCCTCGATCAACCTGGGTGCCAACGTCTTCTTCATCGAGGATGACGGGCCGACGGCGGGGACGCCGGGGACTCCATTGACGTTCTATCTGGATGAAAGCGTGGGCAGCGATCCGGATGGCCCGGGCATGGCCGCGGCGGGCACGACCACGGTCACGAAGGATCTCGGTACGCTGTTCACCGGAGAGGGCTATGGCACCGACAATGCCGGTTCGACGAGCTATTCGCTGGCCTTGAGCAATGGCGGCGTCGGCTCCGGCCTGTTCGCGCTGGCGGCCAGCGGCGGCAAGGGTTCGGAGATCCTGCTTTACCAGACCAGTGCAACGACGATTTCGGGGAAGGTGGGAAGCGACACCTATTTCACGATAACGGTCGAGAACAATGCTGCCAGCGTCGACTTCGGCAAGGTGACTTTCGCGTTTGGCGCGGGCTACGACAACATCTGGCACGGTTCGACCGCGAGTGATGATGATGCGGCAGGGCTGTCCATCGCCTCCGGCGAGACGCTGGCACTGCGCCAGACAGTGACGGATGCCGATGGCGACAGTGCCTATGCGGACATGCAGCTGGGCGCGAACGTCTTCTTCATCGAGGACGACGGGCCGGAGATCGATCTTTCGACCATCGCGACCTGGGATGCCACGCTCAATCCCACGCATTTCGTGGCCAACATGGTCAACGCGACGCTGGCGGATGATTTCTCCTTCTCCGGAGTGACCGACGATCCCTATGCCTGGTCCATCATGGACGCTCCCGGAGACGAGAACAATTCCCCGGCCGACGGCGATGGCCTGACCTGGCGCTATGCCGATGTGGATGGCGTCGCGGGAACCGGCCTGAACGAGATCGTCGGTTCGCTCGACGGTGTCGATCTGTACTCGCTCTATATCGATGATAACGGCAGCGGCACGGCCACCTACCATTTCAAGCTGCTGAGTGCAGTGCCGGGCGGTACGCTCGATCTTGATGTCAACGACATCAAGGCAGGCGGACCGGATACCAACTATATCGATGTCGGCGCGCTCAACAGCACCGACTACGTGAGGATCTCCGGCTTCTACGACAGCGATAGTTCCGGCACGATCGATCTCGGCACGGAGGGCGCTCCGATCAACGAAAGCAACCTCAATGTTGGTGTGTACAACGGCAATCTGGATGCGAACGAGGCCTTGTCCTTCTCGCTCTTCGACTCCGGCGACGCGATCCAGGACATTACCGGTATCAGCATCGGAACGAAGACGGCCCAGGGCTTCAGCTATTCGTGGAAGGCCTATCTGGACGGAAGCGAGGTGTACTCCGGGTCCGGCTCGATCGGAAAGGATGGCACGATCGTCATCGACCAGGGCGCGGGCAACTTCTTCGACACGGTTGTCCTCTTCAACGAGGATGGCAATGCCGTGAAGATCGGCCTGTCCGATATCGAGATCCTGTTCTCGCCGCCGGACTACCTGCTCGATTTCGATGCGAGGCTCACCGACGCCGATGGCGATTATGAAGATTTCGGCTTCCTGATCGGCGTGGATGGCGATGGCAGCGGCGGGATCGCAAGCCCGATCATGGCTGCCTTCACTCCGCCGGACGATCTGTCGTTGCTGAGCGCGCCCCTGATTGCCTGACGCGCTTGCGGCCGGCTCAACGGTGTTGAGCCGGCCCGCGGCCCGCAACTCTTATTGCGGGCCGTAGACGTCTCCCATGCCTTGCCTGTCCGCGACGCCAAGAGCTGCGCGCAGCCGGTTCATCGAGACAAGCACTGAATATTCGGAGATCAGGGTGCCGATACGCGCGGTTTCCGCCGACTGGAGGGCATTGATCTTGGCGCTTTGGGCGTTGAGCATGTCCAGCAGGGACCTTCTGCCGATCTTGAACTGGGCCTCGTAGGAATAGAGGACGTCGTTGGCGATGGTGGCCCTGCGTTCCTGTTCTGCCGCACGCTGCATCCAATTGTCGTGCCTTTGCCAGGCGTCGCGCACTTCACGCTCGCTGTCGCGGCGAACCTGATCGAGCGCATAGCGGGCGGCACCCGCTTTGTGCTCGGCCTCCCGGATCTTCGCGAGATCGACGCCGCCGTCGAATATCGGCCAGAGCACGTTGAATACGACGCGATAGTCCCTGGTCTGCCCACGGTAGCCGTCGAAGTCCTTGCCCACGCTTGCGCTGCCCCGGACATCAGCGACCGGGAGCCGCTCTCGCCTGACCCTGCCTAGCGCCGCCTCGGCGGATGCCAGCCGCGATCGGGCTTCCCTGATCCGGGGATCGGCCTCTGTGACGAGGGCGATGGCATCGGGCAGGGACGGGGGGAGGGCCATGCTGGCGGATGGCAATTCGAGGTCCTCGGGTTCGCTTCCGACGAGTGCCGAAAAGGCATTGCGGGCAATGCCGAGTTCGGTTTCGGCGTCCGCGAGGCGGACTCGCGCGGTCTGCACGCGCTCGTTGGCCTGCTGGAGATCGGAGATGTTCATGACACCGCTTTTCAGCCCGTCGCTCATTTCTCCGGCGATGTGATCGTGATAGGCAAGGTTCTCTTTCGCCAGATCGAGAAGGCGTTCCTGAAGGATGACCTGCAGATAGGCGCTGGCGACAATGTATGCGGTCGTCTCTTCCGTGAAATTCTCGCTTTCGCGCAGGGCCTGCGCATTCGCGGTCTGCGCCTTCGTTTCGAAATGGCGCCGTCCCATGTCGTAGACGGGCTGCGTGACGTTGACCGAACCGTAAAGGGGATGTTCGTTCAGCGCGGACAGGCCCAGGTTCACGCGCGCATCGTTTTCCAGGCGGCGGTAACCGAGCGTTCCTTCGAGATTGACCTGCGGGAACCAGGCTCGCCGCGCCTGATCGCGCACGGCTTCGGCAGCCTGCCTCCGCTCTTTGGCCTGGCCGACTTCAGGGCTGGCCCGAGCCGCGATTTCAACGGCCTGTCTGAGCAACAATGGTTCCGCAAATACCGGCGGGCTCGCAAGCAGAAGGGATTGCACGAACGCTATCGAGGCAATCGGGGCTTTATTGTTAGCCATGTGCATCTCTCCCTCTGTCCGAAATCCAGCCGGGCGATGGACGCCTTGTGTTTTATCGTGTCGGTGCTTGTTTCCGGCGCGCGGGCCAATGAAGACCGGCATGTCCGCAAGACACCTCGATATCTGGATTCGGACTTGATCAGATTCTGGTCAGCATCTCGTCTCGTCTGGTTTGCAATTGTTGGGATCGGGCGAGTGAGTCGCCCAGTGGCCCAGATAAACATGGTTGATTGATTGTTAAAAGGTGTTAACTTAAAAAATCGAGTCGCGTGACCTCAATTCAGTCCGCGCTACATGGTCGCTACTTGCACCTGTCTTGCGGGCTATATGGCGAGGTCACTCGGTCGACGAGCGCCTTTCTGGGCAGAGCCTGAAACGGGGTATCTTGTTTTTGTTCATGCGGGGCATGTCTACATCCCGGCGAGCACCGTGCTTTGCCGTGCCTCGGCGGATATGCATCTGACGATGCATGAACATGAAGGTGAATTTGGAAAAACGTCGTGCGCCTTGTTGGTGCCGATGACGTGTCTCTTTCGACAGTAGTTTGTGTGACTGCCTGCCGAAAACATGACGCAAAAATAGAAGTTTGAAGGTTACGATAAGAATTGGGTTCTCGCCAGGCTTTCATTAGCTTGAGGGAGGGGTTCCTTGATAGACCATTCAACCGTCGCTCTGCCGAAGGGAAGGATCGCCCCTTGGCTTGCAACGCCGCTCCGGAAAAACAGCCGGATCTACGTGCGCGTTGCGATAGCCGCGGCAATGATCAATTGCTTCGCGCTCGTCACCGCGCTCTTCACCATGACCGTGTACGACAGGGTGGTTCCCAACAACGCCACGGATTCCCTGGTCGGTCTGACGATCGGCCTGTTCGTGGTCGTGATCTTCGACTTCATTCTCAAGCTTCTTCGCGCCTATTTCGTGGACGTTGCCGGGGCCCGCGTGGACAGGGACATCGGCAAGGCAATCTTCCGCCAGATCCTGAACATGCGGCTCGATCTCGGAAAGGGATCCACCGGCGGGCTGGCCGGGCTGGTGCGCGAAATAGAGACCCTGCGCGACTTCTTCGCATCGGCCACCCTGACGGCTCTTGTCGACGTGCCGTTCATCGTCATCACGCTTGCCATTCTTGCATCGATCGGCGGCTCGATCGTCTTCGTGCCGCTTGCCCTCATCCCCTTTGTCGTGTTCACGGCCGCGGCCACGCAACCCACGATGCAGCGCCTGTCCGCCAAGACGCTGGGGCAGGCTCTGAGCAAGCAGGCGGTACTGGTCGAAACGATCGGCAGCCTGGAAACCGTGAAGTCCGCCAATGCAGGGGACCTGCTCGCCAAGCGGTGGAGCAAGGCACTAGAGGATCATGCCAGCGCCACGCTGCAACAGCGGATCGTATCGACGATCACCATCAACATGGCGGGAAGTGTCCAGACGCTCGCATATACGGGCGTGGTTATCTTCGGGGTCGGCGCGATCGCCAGGCAGGAACTGACGATGGGCGGCCTCATCGCCTGTGCCATCCTCTCGGGCAGGGCGGTCTCTCCCCTGAGCATGATTGCCAGCCTGCTCACCCGGATTCATGCGGCGCGTACCGCGTACAACCAGATTGACGGCATGATGGCGCAGCCCGAGGAAGGGCCGGCAGGGCAACCCCTTGAACTGCGAAATCTCGATGGCGACATCGAATTCAGGGACGTGGACTTCCGCTATCCGAATGCTGCCGAGCTGGCACTGACGCAGGTCAGTTTCCGCATCGCGGCGGGGGAGCACGTTGCCCTGATCGGTCCGATCGGCTCGGGCAAATCGACTATCGCGCGGCTGCTGATCGGCCTGTACCCGCCGACCAGCGGCCTTGTCCTCGTTGGCGGAACGGACATTCGTCAGCTCAGCCCCAGGGATCTGCGCCAGAGGACCGGCGCACTCTTCCAGGACAATGTCCTGCTGACCGGCTCCATTCGCGAAAACATCCTGCTGGGCCGTGAAGACGTCGACGAAGAAGAGATGCTGCGGGCATCCCGGGCGAGCCTTGCCCATGACTTCATCTCGCAACTTCCCAGCGGATACGACCTGACGCTTTCGGATCGGGGCGAGGGTCTGTCCGGCGGACAACGGCAAAGCATCGCCATGGCACGGGCGCTGATCGGCAAGCCACCGATCCTCATCTTCGATGAACCCACCTCGTCCGTGGATGCCGAAACCGAAGCGCGGCTCATGCGGAATCTGCGTTCCGAATTCGAGAACCGCACTCTCATTCTCATTACGCACAGGCCATCGCTACTGGCCCTGGTGGATCGCATCGTCATGCTCGCGCGCGGACGCGTGGTGGTGGATGGGGCGTCGAACGACGTTCTCCGGAAAGTCCAGCGTATCAGGCCGGCGGCATAGCCATGGATAGCCTGACCTCACGCCTCGCTTATCACGATGACCTTCTGGACGGCGATGATTTGCCAGGGACGAAGTCCGCGAACAGGATCTTCTGGGTTATTGGCGCGTTCTTCGTCCTGCTGTTGCTCTGGGCGTCGCTGACGCATGTCAACAGGACGGTGCGTGCTTCCGGCAGGGTCGTCCCCAGTTCGAAACTTCAGGTCGTATCGCATTTCGAAGGCGGAGTTATCGACGAGATCCTCGTGAAGCCGGGGCAGCAAGTGAAGAAGGGGGATATCCTCGTCCGCCTGTCACCCACCATGAGCAGCGCGGCGCTTGGACGTTCGTCCGCCTCGGTCGATGCACTGCGGGCGCGCATCGCGCGGCTGAGTGCGGAAGTGAAGGGATCGAGCCCGGATTACGGGACCGCGTCGGCATCGCAAGTCGCCATTGAAAGGTCGCTGCATGGCGTCCGTCAGGCTGAATTCCAGAGCCTGATGGCCGCGAACAGTGCGCGCGTCACCCAGGCACGGCGCGCGGTGACCGAGGCTGAGGCCGTCCTGACGGCACGGAACTCGAACCTGGATGCCGCGCAGCGGGAACTGGAAATGCTGCGCCCTCTTGCCGAAAAGGAAATCGTGTCGCGGGTGGACCTGATCAAGGCCGAAAACCGGGTGAACGTCGCCACGAGCGAGGTCGCGGCCGCGCGATCCTCCGTGGCGCGCGCACGCGCGAGTGTCGCCGAAGCCAGTGCCGGTGCCGCCCAGTTGAGGAGCGACTGGCTGAGCCGTGCGGGGACGGAACTTTCCCAGGCCCAAAGCGAATTGTCGCAACAGGAGGCGACCTTGCCGGCGCTGTCGGACCGCGTCGACCGGACCACGATCCGTTCTCCCATGAACGGCAAGGTGAACCGCGTTCTGGTCAATACGCTCGGCAGTTCGGTCGCCGCGGGCAAGCCGATCATCGAAGTCGTCCCGACCGACGAAACGCTCTATGTCGAGGCGCTGGTCCGGCCATCCGACGTTGCAAACGTTCGCGTGGGACAGGATGCGACGATCGAGATAACCGCCTTCAATTCCGCGATTTTCGGCAGGCTGCAAGGGAAAGTGCGGTCCATCTACCCGGATGCCACGACCAATGAACGCACCGGGGAAAGCTTCTACACGGTCGAAGTCACCTCGACGTCAAGCCTGACGTACAAGGACGGGAAGAAGGTGGACATCTCGCCGGGAATGATGGCGAACGTCAACCTGATCGGCGAGAGCAGGTCGATCCTGTCCTATGTCCTGACGCCGATCACGCGCCTGTCCGAGAATGCCTTTCGCGAGTGATCGGTGCGTTGGGGGCCGAAGGGGAATCTCGTCAGGCGCCGACGCGCATGAGGACCCGGCCGAACGGATGCTCCCCGGCGACATGGCGGTGCGCTTCGACGGCATTGGCCAGCGTGAATTCGGCGGCGACCGGCATCTGCAGGTGGCCTTCGGTAAACTGCCGCGTGATGTCGGCAAGCAGGGCGTGGACACGCGGCGTGTGCATGTCGCGTCCGAACGAGATACCGACGACGTGGAGTGCCTTGCGGATCAGTTCGAAGAAGGTGAAGCTGGGCAGCGTGCCGGTGGCCGCGCCGATCACGGCATAGCGCCCATGGGGTTTTACCGCACTCATCAGCGCGTCCTTGCCTTGTCCCCCGGCGAGGTCGAGCACGAGGTCCACGCCCTTGCCCTGAGTGATTTCCTTGCACCGCGCGGCGATGTCTTCGGTGCGGTAATCGATGCCGTGGTGCAGGCCGAAAGGCACGATCCTTTCCAGCCGTTCCCGGCTTGATGCCGTTCCGATCACCGTTGCTCCTGCCCTGGAGGCGAACTGCACGGCCGCCAGTCCGACCCCGCCGGCCGCGCCCTGCACGAGAACGAAGTCGCCCGGCTTCATGTCCCCGTATTCGAACAGCGAGTCGTGCGCGGTCCCGAAGGCCACGGGGATAAGAGCGGCGAGACGAAGGTCGAGGTCGTCGGGAACCGGGTAGGCATAGTGTTCGGGAACGGCGAACAGTTCGGCATGGCTGCCGTTCCAGTTGAACCCGATTACGCGGTCCCCCGGCTTGAAGCGGGTGACGGCCTTGCCGACGGCGGAAACGGTGCCCGCGGCCTGATAGCCGGGGATGAAGGGCGTGTGCGGAGGGGGCGTGACCAGGCGGTTGAGCAGGTCGCCACCCTCGATGGATATCCATTCCACGGCGATCAGCACGGTATCGGAGCCGACTTCGGGATCGGGCAGATCGCCGTATTCCATGACTTCCGGGCTGCCGTTGCGGCTGTAGTGGATGGCTTTCATCTCGCGATCCTAACGCGCGTGCCCGATGCGGACCATGGCCGGAATTTGCCTCAGGTGGTAACTTTCTTCGCTTCGCAGGCGGCAAGGAAGGGTGCCGGATCGAAGTAGAAGGGCTTGATCTCGCAGCATTTGCCGTCGCGGAAGCGGAACAATTCGCACAATTCGGCGGGAGCCAGCGCCGGATCGGCAAAACGCATGGTCAGGGCCGCGATGGCGCAATCCTCGCCCACGGTCAGGTCGCTGCGGTCGAGCGCCACCACGTCGACCATGCCCATGACCTTTTCATACAAGGCCTTGAGGCCGTTCTTGCCCCGGTATGCGCCGGCCATGGGCAGCCCGTTCGCCTCGTAGGCGACGAAGTCATCGGTCAGCATCGCGGCGGAGGCTTCCCAGTCTCCCGCACCGGTGGCTGCATAGAGTCGATCGACGAATGCGACGATTTCTTCGGGGGACATGCTCATCGCGTTTCAAGGCTCCTCTCTGTTGGTCGGGATAGTGGCAAGAGGGGCGATTTGCCGAACCTAGCGATTCAACTAGCCTGCATGTGCGCTGCGGCGCGCTAGAGACGGAACGATGGGAAAGGTAAAACAGATACTGCTGGCAAGGCGCCCCGAAGGCGTGCCGAAGCTGGAGGATTTCGTACTGTCCGAAACCGAAATGCCGGTGCCGGGCGAGGGAGAGTTCCTGGTGGCGATGCGGGTCGGCTCGGTCGATCCGGCGATCCGGGGGTTTCTCGATGATCGGCCCAGCTACATAGAGCCTGTCGCGCTCGGCGCGCCGATCAACGGGATGTCGCTGGGCGAGGTGGTCGTCTCCAATCATCCCGATTATCCGGTGGGCACCTTTGTGCGGGCCTTCGCGAACTGGTCGGATCACTACGTGCTTTCAGGCGATGCCTGGGGCCTGGAGAAAGTCCATCCGCAGCCCGGCGTCGACCTGCACCACTACATGGGCGCGCTGGGGCCGGTGGGCCTGACGGCCTGGGTCGGCCTGTTCGCCGTAGGAGAGGCCAAGCCCGGCGAGACCGTTGTCGTCAGTGCGGCGGCGGGTGCCACCGGATCGACGGTCGGTCAGATCGCCAAGGCCAGGGGATGCAAGGTGATCGGCATTGTCGGCTCGGCGGAAAAGGCCGCTGTTATCCGCGAACTCGGTTTCGATGCGGCGATCGACTATCGTGCGACGCCGGACATCGCAGCGGAAATTGCCAAGGTCGCGCCCGACGGGGTCGATGTCTATTTCGACAACGTGGGCGGAGAGATGCTCGAGGCGATCCTGCCGCTCATGCGCCTGCACGGGCGTGTCGCCGTGTGCGGCATGATCGGGCAGTACAACGACGCCGATCATCCCTATGGTGTGAAGACACTGTGGCAGCTGGTGGTGAACCGCATCAAGATGCAGGGCTTCATCACCTACGACTATCCCGAAGTGCTGGAGCAGGCGCAGGCCGAGCTCGACAGCTGGGTGGCGGAAGGAAAGCTTCGGCCGCTCGCCAATCTGCGTGACGGTTTCGAGAAACTGCCCGAAGCCTTCATCGACCTGATGAGCGGCAAGACGATCGGCAAGACACTGGTCCGGATATGACGGTGATGGAAACGAGCTGGCATGCGCTCTGCCACGAGGCGGAGTTTCCCGACGATGGCAAGCTGGCCACACAGCTTGGCGGCTGGAGCGTGCTGGTGGTGAAAGGCGACGATGGCTTTCACGCCGTCAACGACCGCTGCACGCACCAGGCGGCATTGCTGTCTCCCGGGCGCGTGCGCCGCGGCGCGATCATGTGTCCGCTGCACGGTGCGCGCTTCGAGGTGGGCACCGGGCGCTGCATCGGTGGAGCCTATGCCGATCTGCGGCGGTTCGACGTGCGCGTCGTGGATGGCGTGATCGAGGTCGCGATTCCGGTCGTCGCTCCCGGGCCGAACGAGCGGCCGGTCGGCGCCAGATGATCGCAAGGCCCGGGCGTGCTGCTTGGGCCAGGGAGATACGAGACCGATACGGGAGAGAACAGAGATGACATTTACAGGCCCCTTCGAGGACCGCCTTGCGATCCGTGAGCTGCTCGAGACTTATGCCGACGCCGTGACCCGGCGCGATGCCGATGCCTGGGGCGCGACCTGGGCGCAGGAGGCGGAGTGGTCGCTGCCCGACTATCCGGAACTGGGCACGACCAAGGGGCGCCCGGCCATCGTCGCCATGTGGGTCGAGGCCATGAAAGCCTATCCCGGCATCATGTTCGAGGCCTGGCCCGGCTCCATCGAAATCACCGGAAATACCGCGACGATGCGGAGCTACACCTCCGAGGTCTACGATCAGGACGGCACCACCATGCGCGATCGTGGGGTTTATGAGGATACTTGCGTGAAGATCGATGGCCGCTGGTTCTTCCAGTCCCGTTCCTTCCGCAACATTCACCGCCAGCACGCGCCGAAAGGTTGCTGAGACCGAACACGCGCCAAAGCATGTTGTTGCAAGGGGCCCGCCACGGTCGACGTGGCGGGCCCTTTTTCATACCCATCGGCACACCGCCCGGCAGCCTAGCGGCTTGGCGAAGCAAAAAAGGCGGAGCCGAAGCCCCGCCTTTTCATGCGATCCCGTGGTTCCAGGGTATGTCAGAAGCGCTTGGTGACTTCGACCATGACCGTGCGGGGAACCGAACCGAAGCCGAGCTGGTCGGCCTTCAGGCCGGCTGCCGTACCGGTGCCTGCGCCAGTCGAAGGACCATCGACGACGCCGGTGACGTAGAACTTGTTGGTCAGGTTCTTGCCGATCAGCGCGATCTGCCAGTTGTCGTCTTCGGCACCCAGGCGGATGCCCGCGTCGATCGTGACATAGCTGCTCTGCCTGGAGAGCGGATTTCCGAAGCCCGAGGCGAGGTAGCTGTCGGAGTACTTGCTGTCGATGTTCAGGCCCGCCTTCATGCTGTCGCCGACCGACATCTCGTAGCCGACGCCAAGGCTGCCGGTCCATTCCGGTGCGACCGAGAGCGGTGCGCCGGTCAGGTCCTGCCGGCTGTTGGTAGCCAGGGTGCACCCTTCCGCAGGCGTTTGGCCGGCGTAGCACGGTGCCAGCGGGAAGCTGGTGTAGCGCGCCTTGTCGTAGTTGATCGAGCCATGGATCTCGAGCCCGGGCACCGCATAGGGCGCGAACTGGAACTCGACTTCCACGCCCTTGGTGCGGGCATCGGCGGTCAGCGTCTGGAAGGCGAAGATCGGCGAGTTGAAGAAGTCGACCTGCAGATCCTTGTACTTGTAGGTGAAGGCCGTGACGTTGAAGCGCAGCTGGCGGTCGAGCAGGGTGGACTTGAAGCCGACCTCGAAGCCTTCCGCCTTTTCGGGGTTGAAGGTGAGGTCGCTCGTCGGATCAGCCGAGAACTTCGAGTTGATGCCACCGTTCGAGAAACCGCCGGACTTGTAGGCGGTCTTGTAGGCGCCGTAGACCATGATGTCCTGGGTCGGTTTCCAGGTCAGCGTGGCCTCGGGCGACCAGTTCCTGAAGTGCTGACGCGCATAGACCTCGCCCAGACCATCGGCATCGTCCTGAGCACGGAAGATCGCGGTCACCAGCGGGTTGTTGTATGGCTGGGTGAAGAAGCTGTTCTTCGTCTCGTCGGTGTAGCGGACGCCGCCTGCGAGTTCGAGGGTCGGCAGGATCTTGAAGGTGGCCTGGCCGAACACGGCCATGGTTTCGCCCTTGGTGTAGCTCGACTTTGCCGTGGCGACGTATTCGTAGCCGTCGGGCGCATCGGAGTTCGACACCCCGGCGAACATGACGAACTGGGCGAAATCGCGCTTGGTCTTCTGATAGAGCGCGCCGAGCATCATGTTGAACGGCCCGTCGAACTGCGTGAGCGCGCGGACTTCCTGGCTGAATGCCTTCCAGGAGGAGTTCTCGGTAGCCCAGGTCGCGCCGATCCCGTTCGAGGAATCCGCCGATTGGAAATCGCAGGCACAGGCCCAGCGGTTGTTGTTCCACTGGTAGTTGGTGACCGAGGAGAGCTGCAGCTGGTCTGCGTCATAGGTGACGTTGAGCGTGCCGGCGGCCGAGCGGTACTTGTTGTACAGCGAGCCGTCGCTCTTCGCGTAGGGGTAATTGACCGCGATGTCTGCGGGCATGTCGTTCTGGTGGGTGACGAAGTCCTTGCTGCACGCGTATCCGTTGAGCTGCGAGGTCGATCCGTTGCCGCAGGCGTAGGCGACGTAGTTCCACGATGAATTGTTGACGGTGCTGACGTCGACGCTGCCCTTCAGGCTCAAGGTCAGGCGGTCGGTCGGCTCCCACTTGAGCGTGCCGCGCGCCAGGAACTCTTCCTCGCCCGGCTGCTTGGTCGGGGCCGGGGTGGCGAGGTGCGACGTCGGATCGCCATCGCCGCCCGCAAACAGGCTTGCGGAATCGACTTCGGCGTAATTGATGTTGTCCGCGACGTTGCGGTAGTAGCCGCCGTTCATCTTCGCATAGCGGGCCGCGATGCGCAGGCCGAGGGTGTCGGTCAGCGGGCCCGAAGCCGTGCCTTCGACGCGGTATTGCTCGGCCTTGAATTCATAGCCCGCCTTGGTCATGAATTCCCACTCGTCGGTGGGATCGGCGGTCGTGATCGAGATCACACCGGCGGTTGCGTTCTTGCCGAAGAACAGCGCCTGCGGGCCCTTGAGCACTTCGACGCGGGCGAGGTCGAAGAAGCCTTCCTGGATGATGCGGCCCTGGCCGTAGTAGGCACCGTCGACCACGACGGCGACCGACTGTTCGATGCCGATCGAGGTCGAGGAAGACCCGATGCCGCGCAGGGTGAGCTGTGCGCCCGAGCCGTTGGAAGCACGGCCGACGTTGAACTGCGGCGTGATGGCGGCGATCTTCTCCACGCTGGTGATGTCACGCGTGGCGATCTGCTCGGCCGAAATGGCGGTGACGGCAACCGGCACGTCCTGCGCCGTTTCCTGACGCTTGCGGGCCGTGACGATGATGTCGTTGACACCGCCTTGCTGCTCGCCGGCGGACGTCTGCGCGTCCTGCGTTTCCTGGGCGAGTGCCGGGGCCGCTGCAAGGACGAGACCAAGAACGGTGCCGGATAGCAATGTGGATTTGGAGACGCGCATTTTCAGATAACCTCCCACGTATTTCCGTTGTTAGGGGCCTCCCTACGCTTCGCGGTTGTGTTGCGGTGCTATGCAAACAGTTAGGGCTAGCAAATTGGTTAGGTGGCGAAGCCGGTCCGCCGCGCGACGGTGACGGCGGAGGAGACCTGAATGACCGGCAACCGCTATTGGCGCCTTGATCGCCATCCAGAGGGCAATACCCATTTCGATCGCGCTCTCACGCTGTGCGTGGAGGAACCGGTTGCCCTGCAGCCCGGAGAGGTCCGCATCGCGGTCGACTGGCTTTCGATGGATGCGGGCACGCGCATGTGGATGAGCCCCCGCACCGACGGCTATCAGCCGCCGCTTCCGCTTGGCTCGAAAATGGTCGGGCTGGTGCTCGGGCGGGTATCCGAAAGCTCCGATCCGGCTTTTCCGGTCGGGGCGATGGTGCGAGGGTTCGGGCAATGGGCGGAGCAGGCCGTGGTCGTGCCGGCGCTGGCCGGACTGGAAGTGGTCGACGAAGCCGTGTCCGACCCACGCCAGCATTTCGGCGCTCTCGGCATGAATTCCTGGACGGCCTACGTGGGGGTGAAGGAAGTGGCGGCGGTGAAGGCAGGCGAGTGGCTTGCGGTTTCCGCTGCGGCTGGCGCGACGGGGAGCCTTGCCTGCCAGATCGGCCGGAATCTCGGCGCAAGGGTCGTCGGGATCGCCGGCGGCCCTGACAAGTGTCGTTTCCTGACCGAGGAGATCGGCGTCGACATCGCGATCGACTATCGCAACGAGGACGTGGAGGCGCGGCTGGCGACGATCGAGGGCGGGATCAGTGCCTTCTTCGACAATGTCGGCGGCCCGATCCTCGACGCGGTATTGCCCAACATGGCGCATTACGGGCGGGTGGCGATCTGCGGCATGGTCGCGGGCTATGATGCCGACGCGCCGATGCCGGGCCCGGCGCGTTTCGATCAGATCCTGATGCGCCGCCTGCGGGTGGAGGGCTTCTTCATCCCCGATTTCCTGGAACGCGGGGCCAAGTTCATGCCGCGGCTGCGCGAATGGCTCGATGCGGGCAAGCTGACGATGCGCTTCGACGAGACGAAGGGGATCGGCAATGTCCTTGCCGCCTACGAGCGCATGCTGACGGGCAGGAACATCGGCAAGGTCATCGTGAGGCTCTGATGCCGATCACCCGGCACCGCGCTCCGTTGCAGTGCCTCGTGGCCGTGCTGGGGGCGCATGTAAGCCCGCGAAGGGTGGCAGCATCCACCGGGCAGCGATCCCATCGGCTGGGCCCGTCAGGTCATGAACAGCCGTCTCGTCTACCTGTAACCCGGCGACGGACCATCCGCCTGAACCGTCACATTGCCGTTACACCGCCATCGACGGTGAATTCGGCGCCGGTGATGTAGTTCGCCTCGTCCGAAGCGAGGAACAGGTTCATGTTGGCGATGTCCAGCGGCGTGCCCAGCCGCTTCATCGGCACGCTGGCGACGATTTCCCTGAAGCCTTCGGGATTGTCGCGGCGGGCGACGTCCTGCATCGCGGTCTCGATCATGCCCGGATGGACGGAATTGCAGCGAATGCCCTCGGCCGCGCATTCCATCGCCACGACCTTCGAGAATATCCGCACGCCACCCTTGGCCGCGCCGTAGGCGGCGCAGGCCGGCACGCCGACCAGTCCGCCGATCGAGGACATGTTGATGATCGATCCGCCGTGGCCGACCTTGCGCATCAGTTCCACCGCACGCCTGGTGCCGTGGAAAACGCTGTCGAGATTGACCTTGTTCTGCTTTTCCCAGTCGGCTGCCGTCAACATCGTGAGCGGTTTCAGGATGGCAATGCCGGCATTGTTGACGAGGACGTCGAGCCGTCCATGGCCCTTTTCGATCACGCCGAAGACATCGTTCCAGGCAGCTTCGCTGGTGACGTCGTGGGCCAGCGCTTCGGCGCTGCCGCCGGCATCTCGGATGCCTTGCGCCACGGCTTCGGCGCCGGCGGCGTCAAGGTCGGTGAGATAGACGAAGGCGCCTTCCTCCGCAAAGCGCCGTGCGGTCGCAGCGCCGAGGCCCCGGTCGTTGCCGGCACCGGTTACCAGAGTGATCTTGCCTTCGAGACGGCGCATCTATTCGCTCCTTGGTCATAGTCCGTTTGGTCAAAAAGAAGACGTTTATATACTTTGCAAACACGCACGTTTTAAGTTATAGGATTCCATAAGGAGTCCAATGCAATGTCCGTTCTTTCGAAGCCCTATTTCCACGATGAAGAAGCTGCATTCAGCTATCTGGAAAGCATCGTCTGGACGAATGGAGCAACCTGCCCGCATTGTGGTGGCGTTGACCGTATCTCGAAGGTGAAGGCGAATCCTGAGAAGCGCATTCGTGTCGGTCTGTGGCGCTGTGGTGACTGCAAGAAGCAGTTCACCGTCAAGATCGGCACCGTGTTCGAACACATGCGCATTCCGCTGCACAAGGCGTTGCAGGCCGTATATCTGATGACCAGCAGCAAGAAGGGCATCAGCGCCCATCAACTGCACCGCGTCCTTGAGATTACCTACAAGAGTGCTTGGTTCCTGTGCCACCGCATCCGCGAAGCCATGCGCGACGGCGATCTTGCGCCGTTCGGCGGCAACGGCGGTATCGTGGAAGTTGATGAGACTTTCATCGGCAAGCTCAAGGGTGTCGAGAAGAAGCGCGCCTTCCACCACAAGATGAAGGTTCTCGCACTGGTTGACCGGGACACCGGCAAGGCGCGCACAATGGTCGTGGACAACGTGAAGGCCGAAACCCTGATGCCTATCGTGATTGCCAACGTCTCGCGTGAAGCGCGCATTATGACCGATGAGCACAGCGGCTATCGCGATGCTGGAAAGTTCTTCGCCGGTCACAGCACTACCAGCCATGGGCGCGGCGAGTACGTGAACCTTGAGGATCGCACAATCCACAGCAACACCGTGGAAGGCTATTTCAGCATCTTCAAGCGTGGCATGAAGGGGATCTACCAGCACTGCGGAGAGCAGCACCTACATCGCTATTTGGCGGAATTTGAGTTCCGCTATAACAATCGTGAGGCGTTGGGCTGCAACGACAAGGATCGATCTGTTTCTGCACTGTCGGGCATTGTTGGCAAGCGGCTGACCTATCGGCGGTTTGACGGGGTTGCCCAAGCCTGAGGGACGGAATCAGCAACACAATCGTTCACGCTGGCGATGTAAGCCGCACCGCAGTTGGGCCTGAGTTATAGAATCTCCACAATATGTAGTATGTCGACGCCATCGTCGACATACCCTATGCTGCAATAATGAGCCAACTAGACCTCCCCTTTGAAGGGCCGTTCTCCGTCTCCGATAATCCCGCGCTGTGGACGCCTCGTGAGATTTGGGTCCGGCTGACAGCACAGATGATGACCTTCTTCGCTGAAGGGCGCAGAATTGATTATAAGGGCGGTGCCAAGGTCGACTTCCATGACATGGCGAAGTACCTCAGCGCCTTCTCGAACACGCCTGACGGAGGCGTTCTAGTCTTTGGCGCGGATTCCAACGGCGTGGCTACAGGATGCTCAAGTCTATCCGCTGACCAACTTAACCGCATAGAGTCTTGTCACACACAACTTTGTCCTGAAGCGAAGCCAGAGTTTCGCAGGATCGAAGCCTTGATAAATGGCAAGGTTGATTTCTGTGTGGCGGTTTTCATCCCGTATGTTGGCAGGCTGGTCGAGACCAACAAGCAGGAATCTTGGATTCGATACGGCGACAGCATCCACAAGATGAATGATGAGGAAAAGCAGGATTTTAGGTCAACTCGACAAGAGCTAACATTTGAGCTTTCGCGCGCACCTTATGCATTCCCAGGAGATTTTAACGAATCTATCATTCAGGATTTTTGCGATGGTTTTCGGTCCCGAGAGCGCCGTGAGGATTGGAGTAATATTGAGATATTGAAGGACCGATATTTATTGGTGGAGCATGATGGTGAAATCTGCCCAACTAACGCGCTTGTTCTTCTGGCGGCATCTGCACCACGGAAAAGTATTCCGGGATGCCGAGTCCGCGTTCAACGCTTCGGTGATGAGTTAGAGGGCTCTGGCAGCACTTACGCTCCTCTTCGGGATCGGTTTTTTGAGGGCAATGTCATTGCTATCATAAAGGAGGTCTCCCAAGAACTTGACGAGTTGGTCTATGACGTAACGTGGCTCAACAAGGACGGGAAATTCGAAACTACGCCTGAGTATCCGCGATGGGCATGGTTCGAGGCGTTGGTGAATGCTTGTGTCCATCGTTCTTATAGTTTTTCCGGTACGGATGTGACTATCAAACTGTTTCCAAACCGGATGGAAATTGAGAGCCCCGGCGGTTTTGTTCCTCCGGTTAATGAGCAAAATCTCTATCAGACGCGCGCTGCGCGCAATCATCACTTTATGGATGCGATGCGCTATCTTGGATACGTCCAAATGGCGCGCGAAGGCACGCGCCGTATCAGGGAAAGCATGGAAAACTACAGCTTGCCCGATCCTGTTTTTAGGCAGGAGACGCTCCACGGTGTCGTGGTGCGCGTCACATTGTTCAATGATCATATCACTCGGAAACGCGCCTCCGATCGTGACGTTGCAACTTATTTCGGAGTGGAGGTGTGGCGGCAACTACAAGAACACGAAATTGCCCTAGCCGCCCATGCTTATCGCAGCCGCATCATCCACGTATCGGACGCATCGCGGATTACAGGCAGAACTTGGGCAACTTCGAAAAAGGACTTGGAGCGCCTCGCGAGGAAGGGCGTGCTAGAGTACGTTGGCGGCAACTATACACGTGATTCTAAGGCTCATTACCGGCTAGTGGAGCGGACAAATGACCAAGGATAAAACCCAGCTCGACAAGTTCAAGGAAGCCGCGCGCGAGCACGAAGCAGACGAGGACGAAGCACGCTGGGAAGAGCGGTTAACGAAGATCGCAAAGGCTAAGCCAGAACCGGAGAAGCCGGAATGAGGGCACTCATGGCAGCAGCGTTATGCTTGTTGTTTGCCGCCCCAGTGAGTGCGGACACTGTCACCATCATTGGTATTGGCAATGATAGTTGTGCGACCGCCTTTCTCCCAAATAATGTGTATCAAACCAAGGCGTGGATTTTTGGATTTTGGTCGGCACGCAATTCAGAAAAGGGCGCTAATGTCGGATCTACCACGGACTCCAATGGGATCATTGGAGAGGTGGAAAGCACATGCCGTAAATTCCCATCATACCACCTGATCGTAGCTGTTGGGTTCGTTTATGACATGATGGAAGCCGACAACCGCTAGCTACATGTTTGCAAAGGATACAATCGCCTTTTCTTTGGAGCGAAGCTAGCTGAACCTTATTTATATATCAATTAATTATTGTTTGTGAATGCGACGTGCGATGAGTTTCCGGGTTGCGTGTCAAGCAAGCGGCCATTCGCAGGTCTGCGGCAGGATCACGGTGCCCTTGCGGAAGGGACAGGGAGCCTGTCGGCCGGGCGTTGTTTGGTCTGTCGGTTGCCGGAGCGGTCAATCCGGTCACATCGGATCGACCGCTCCTGCTGCACCTTCTTGCAGGTTTTCAAGATAGTCCGGCGATGCCACCGGACTTGAAATCGCTCTAAGCCACGATGCAAAGCGGCGTTTCGACCAGTTCCCTGAAAGCAGCCATGAACTGCGCGGCAATCGCACCGTCGATGGCACGATGGTCGAAACTTGCCGTTGCCGCCATGACGGTGGCCAGCGCGATTTCGCCATCCACCTTCCAAGGCTGTTCGATGCCGGCCCCGACACCCAGGATCAGCGCCTGTGGCGGATTGATGACCGGGAACATTTCGTCGATGCCGAACATGCCGAGGTTCGAAATCGAGGCGGTGCCGCCCTGATAGTCCTCGGGCACGAGCTTGCCGTCGCGCGCCTTCTGCGCCAGCACCTTCGCGGCCTTCGCGATGCCGGAAACGGAGAGGGTGTCCGCGCCCTTGATCACCGGCGTTATAAGCCCGCCGTCGATCGCCACGGCCATGGAAATGTCGGCCCGGCTGAAGCGGTGCAATTCATCGCCGCCGAACTGGACGTTTGCATCGGGCACCTCGACAAGGGCGAGCGCCATGGCTTTGATCAGCAGGTCGTTTACGCTGAGCTTGATGCCGCTCTTGGCAAGACCGGCATTAAGCTCGCCGCGCAGCTTGAGCAGCGCGTCGAGATTGCAGCGCGCCGTCAGATAGAAGTGCGGGATGGTCTGCTTGCTTTCGCTCAGCCGCCGCGCGACCGTCTTGCGCATGCCCGAGAGCTTGACTGTTTCGACCGGCACGCCAGCGGGCGGCGGCGCGATGACCGCCATCGGGGCGGCTGCGGCCGGAGCTGCCGCAGGGGCGGGCTGTGCGATCAGCGGCGGCAGGCCCAGGTCGGACTTCATGATCTTGCCGCGCGGGCCGCTGCCGGCGATTCCGGCAAACGAAATGCCCTTGGCGGCAGCAATGCGCTTGGCCAGCGGCGATGCTTTTACGGTCGTGTCGATTTCCATCGCCGCAGGTGCAGGCGAGGGGGGCGGGGCGGCGGCCTTTGCGGTTGCCGGTGCGGGCTCGACCGGAGCGGGTGCGGTGCTGGCCATTTCGGCCGCCGTCTCTGCCTTCGCAGGCGTGCCGGCCGGGATGTCCTCCCCTTCGCCGGCAAAGCGCGCAATGACCGTCCCGACCGCGACATCCTCCGTCCCGGCCGGAACGACCAGTTCGGCGATGCGGCCGTCCTCGTCGGCTTCGAATTCCATCGTGGCCTTGTCGGTCTCGATCTCGGCAAGCATGTCGCCGGCCTTGATCGTGTCTCCGACGGAGACCAGCCAGCGGGCAAGGTTGCCCTTTTCCATGGTTGGCGAAAGTGCCGGCATCTTGACTTCAATGCTCATTGGTCAATTCCCCAGGAAGAGTTCGGCAGCCGCTTCGACGATGGCGTCGGCGTCGAGCCGGTAGGTGCGGTAGAGATCAGGCAGGTTACCCGTCTGCCCGAACCGGTCGATGCCGAGCGGACTCACCCGCATGCCGGCAACGCCGCCAAGCCACGAAAGTGCCGCGGGAGAGCCGTCGAGAACGGTGATGAGTCCTGCGCCTGGCGCCAGTTGGGCCAGCAGGTTTGCCGCATGACACTGTTCCACCGGCCGGGACGTCCAGCGGGCTGCGCGCTGGGCCGACCACCCGCGGTGCAGCAGGTCGGGCGAAGTCACGTTGAGCAAGCCGAGGCCCGGCATGTCATCGGCCAGTTGTTCCCATGCGGCGAGCGCCTCGGGCGCGACAACGCCCGAGAAAACGATGGCGGCCTCGGCGCCCTGTGCAGGTTTGCGCAGCCAGTAGCCGCCTTTCAGGGCGTCGTCGTGCCAGCTGTCGTCCTCGCGGGCGACCTGCGGGATCGAGCGGGTCGAGAGGCGGAGGTAGACCGAGCTGCCGTCCGGCTGCTGCATGTGATCGAACGACCAGCGCATCATCGCCGTCAGTTCGTCGGCGAAAGCCGGTTCGAAGCAGGTCAGGTTGGGCTGGCCCATACCGATCAGCGGTGTGTTGATCGACTGGTGCGCGCCGCCTTCTGCAGCCAGCGTGATCCCCGACGGCGTGCCGACCAGCAGGAAGCGCGCGTCCTGATAGCATCCGTAGTTCAAGGCATCGAGACCACGGGAAATGAACGGGTCGTAGACCGTGCCAACCGGCATAAGGCGCGTGCCGAAGTGCGGTGCCGCAAGGCCTAGCGCTGCCAGCATGATGAAGAAGTTATTCTCCGCGATGCCCAGCTCGATGTGCTGGCCGGCCGCGTGTTGCGCCCACTTCTGCGCCGAGGGTATCTTTGCCTTGTGGAACACGTCAGCCAGTTCCTGCCGGCGGAAAAGGCCACGCTGGTTGACGAAGGCGCCCAGGTTGGTCGTCTGCGTGACGTCCGGCGCCGTGGTGACGATCCGGTCGGCCAGTTCGGTGCCGGATTTGGCAAGATCGAGCAGGATCTTGCCGAATGCGGCCTGGGTCGACTGTTCGGCTCCATCGGGAACCGGGAGGTTGGCCGGTATCGCGATGGCCGGAGCCGCCGGCTCTGCGAGCTTGCGGGCGATCGGGCTGTCATCGACAAAAGCCTTCAGCTGGGCGGCGGTGTTGCCGCCAAGACCGCCCCAGGGCTCCCATTCTTGGCCTTCGTCGATCCCCAGGCTGGTCCGCAGCTGCTCGATTTGGGCAGGGTTCATCATCCCCGAATGGTTGTCCTTGTGTCCCGCCAGCGGCAGGCCGAAGCCCTTCACGGTATAGGCGATGAACAGCGTCGGCTTGTCGTCGTCCGCCGCCTCGAAGGCCTCGATCAGCGATTCGATGCAATGGCCGCCCAGGTTGGTCATGAGACGTGCCAGCGCATCGTCGTCGAAGCTGTCGAGCAGCTTGCGGACATTGGCCTTCTTGCCGATATCGGCCAACAGCCGCTCGCGCCATGCCGCACCGCCCTGATAGGTCAGGGCCGCGAATTCGGCGTTGGCGCAGCTGTCGATCCACTCTTCCAGAGCCTTGCCGCCCGGCTTGCGGAACGCTTCCTGCTGCAGCTTGCCGTATTTCAGCGTGATGACGCGCCAGCCGCAGGTTTCGAAAATGTCGTCGAACCGGCGGAACATGCGATCGGCCGTGGTCGAATCCAGCGATTGGCGGTTGTAGTCGACGATCCACCAGCAATTGCGCAGGTCGTGCTTGTAGCCCTCGATCAGGCACTCGTAGATATTGCCTTCGTCAAGCTCGGCGTCGCCCATCAGCGCGATCATCCTGCCGGCATTCTCCTCCTGGACCTGGCCGTGTGCAATCAGGTAGTCCTGCACCAGCGACGAGAAGGCGGTAATGGCCACGCCCAGACCGACCGAGCCGGTCGAGAAATCGACGGGGATCGCGTCCTTGGTGCGGCTGGGATAGCTCTGGACGCCGCCAAGACCGCGAAAGCGCTCCATCAGCTCGCGCGACTGCTGGCCTAGCAGGTAGTGGATGGCGTGCAGGACCGGGCCTGCATGGGGCTTGACCGCCACCTTGTCCTGCGGGCGAAGGGCGTGGAAGTAGAGCGCCGACATGATCGCCGTCATCGAGGCGCAGCTTGCCTGGTGGCCGCCGACTTTGAGCCCGTCTACCTTCTTGCGGATGTGATTGGCGTTGTGGATCATCCATGAGGACAGCCAGCGCAGCCGCGTGTCCAGCATTTCAAGCGAACCGACCAGGGCTTCGTTGTCCCGGGCAATCGTCTCACTCATTAATTTAGCTCCCCATTAATATGGGAGGCGGTCTATCGCAAAGTTAGGCGGCATGTCCTTCCAAAGGCATGTTTAAATCGCGCTTATAATAGCATATATTGCTCAATATATCACAAACTACGGCATATTCTATCAATGAACGAAATCGATGAGATTGATCGGCGAATCCTCATGGAAGTCCAGGACAATGGTCGGATAACCAATCAGGAGCTGTCCGAGCGGGTCGGGCTGTCACCAAGCCCTTGTCTTCGCCGGCTTAAACAGCTCGAAGCAGGCAAGATCATCACGCAATATGTTGCGCTTGTGAATCCGGATCGGGTGGGCCTTGGGGTCACGGCCTTTGTCCGGGTTCGCCTTGACCAGCAGGATGACCGCCATCTTTCCATCTTCGAAGAGGCGGTTGCGCATATTCCCGAGGTTATGGAATGCTATCTGATGACCGGCGACGCCGATTATCAACTGCGTGTCCTTGTCGATGATCTGAGCGCGTTCGAAGACTTTCTGCGCCACAAATTGACCAAGATCGCGGGTGTGTCGCAGCTGACGACAAGCTTTGCGTTGAGGCCGGTCGTTTACAGGACGGCATTGCCCATCGGGCGGCAGGAGCGCTGACGCCGGTGTGCCGATCGCAGGCCGGGGTGCTGTGACGCCATTCCCCGGCCAGCAGGGGCGCTTCAATAGATCAGCAAGGTGTCTGGCCGGTGAAGGTGGGGGCCTTCGCCTGTGCCAGCATGAAGTCCGCAACATCGGCGCGCGAAATGTGGCCGCCGTGGATCCCCTGCAGATCGGTCAACGCACGGTAGCGCGCTTTGCAGGACAGCTTGGCGGACGTGGTTGGGCCAACCAAGAATTGCCCCGTGGACACATAGGGCGATGACGCTCAGTCTGGGTGCGTTTGCTGGAATAGGCCGGGAGTGCTGGCTGGGGCGGCAGGATTCGAACCTGCGAATGCCGGTACCAAAAACCGGTGCCTTACCACTTGGCGACGCCCCAGCAGCGAGGCCGCCATCGTGTGGCGGCGCAAGCGAGGAGCCGCGCTTAGCGGCTTATCCCGGCGCTGAAAAGGCCCTTTGAGACAACTTTCCGGCGCTGTTTCGCTCAGGCGCTCATGACGGCGTCGATGTCCGCCGCGCCGTGGCGTTCCTCGATGAAGCCCTCGCCGGTGCGATTGACCCTTGAACCGCGCTGCACGGCCTCCCGCTGGCCTATGAGGTCGGTCCAGCGCGCAAGGTTCCTGTAGCTTGCCGTGTCGAGGAACGCGGCGGCATCGCCATAGGCATCGCCCGTCACCAGCCGCGAGAGCCAGGCCCAGGCGGCGATGTCGGCGATGGTGTAGTCCTCGCCGGCAAGATAGGTGCTTTCGGCCAGCCGGCGGTCGGCAACGTCGAGGATGCGCTTGGTTTCCATTGCGTAGCGGTTGATGGGATATTCGTACTTCTCGGGCGCATAGGCGTAGAAATGGCCGAAGCCGCCGCCGATCACCGGTGCGGTCGACATCTGCCACATCAGCCATGAGAGGCACTCGGCCCGCGCGGCACCTGCGGTGGGCAGGAGCATGTCGAACTTCTCTGCGAGATACATCAGGATCGCGCCGGATTCGAACACGCGGACAGGCTCTTTGCCCGAACAGTCGAGCAGGGCGGGGATCTTGGAGTTCGGATTGACCGACACGAACCCGGACGAGAACTGCTCCCCGTCGGCGATCGAGATCAGCCAGGCGTCGTACTCGGCGCCGGTCTTGCCAGCCGCGAGCAATTCCTCGAGCATGATCGTGACCTTCTGGCCGTTGGGCGTGCCCAGCGAATAGAGCTGGAGCGGGTGCTGGCCGCGCGGCAGGTCCTTGTCGTGCGTGGGGCCGGCGATCGGGCGATTGATCTTGGCCCAGTCCCCCCCGTTTTCCGCGTCCCAGGTCCAGACTTTCGGCGGGATGTAGGTGGGATCGGACATGTCGGGGCTCCTGTTGCCGGGGGGAGGCCTTCAGGTAGGGGCGACATGCCCGGGCGGCAACCGCTGGCGGCGCGAATGTTCCTGCGGCAGGACGGGTGCGGCGTCTGGACGTTCGATCAAGTCGCCGCGATTGACAGGGGGAGGGATCGGGCGTGCAATCGGGGCAAAGGCAAGAACGATACGGGAGAGACAGCCATGGATGCCGCCGCAGCGCCGCCGCCAGCCGTTCCTTTGGGCAACCGCACTGTCGAGACGATCCGCGGGCAGTACCACAAGTTCATGCTCATCCCGATGATCGAGCATCATGCCCGATGGTTCGAGGCCGGCCCGGTCTCGATCGCGGTGGAGGCGAGGGCGCTCGGCGACAGTCCGCAGCGCATGGTGCGCGGACCCAGCATCCACGTGTTCAACGCCGCGCGGACCGAGGAGTACATCCGCTTCGATGTCTTCGGCAAGGTGCTGCACTACCACTACATCCTCAACGGGCCGCAGCATAACATCCTGTGGGGCTACGATCCCGACGTGAACGGTCCGATGATCCCCTGGGCCTGTGCCGCCCTGCGTGACCGGCTGCCGGTGATGTTGCGCCGGACCGGGGCGGATGGGCTGGCGGCGGAAGTGGAGGAGCAGGGCTGGGACAGTTCGGTGCTGGAGGCGGTGGCGCGGGCCGCCACGGCGGCGCTGGCGCCGCGCGAGGACGATCTGGTCCGTGCACGCGAGGGCATGGACTGGATGCTCGAATGGAAGCGGGTGCACCCGCAATTCAACACGGTGGAAGAGGGGGAATACTGATCCTTCCGGCTTGCCCGGCGAGGCCCATGCGCCCATTCTGTGGCCGATCAACCGGATCGGGACGGCAATCGGGACGATATGAGCAAAGTACAGGAACAGCCTGCCGCCAGGGAAAAACCGCCACGCCGTCGCAACAAGGCCTTTGACGAGACGCACACCGCGTTGATCGAGACAGCGGTGCGGCTGGTGTCCGAGAAGGGCATGGAAGCGCTCTCGCTGTCCGAAGTCGCGCGCGAGGCGGGGGTCAACCGGACCACCATCTATTACCATTTCGACAGCCGCGAGGCGCTGGTGGAGGCGGTGCGCACATGGTCCGCGCGGCAGTTGGCGGCGGCTTTCGCGCCGGACCGCTCGCGCGAGGACCGCACGCGCTATATCGTCCGTTTCGTGATCGAGAACCCCGAAGTAATCGGTCTGTGGGCCGAGGAATTCCTCTCGCCCGGCTCCATCGCCGATCGCTATCCGGAGTGGGAAGGCCTCGTCGCCGGCATGCGCGAGCAACTGGCTTCCCGGCCCGAAACCGCCGGTATCGATGCCGAGGCCTACTGCACGCTGATGCTGACATGGGCGATGCTGGGGCCGCGCGTCTATCGCAACAGCGTGCGTTCGGACCTGCCGAAGGAAGAGGCCATCGAACGGATGACGCAGGCGCAGATTGGCCTGCTGCGATTGCACGGAATCGAATCCGTCTAATTTTTCGACAGTGTTGTTGTAAAAATGACTGCAGGGGTCTATTGAGACTCTCGCAGCCCGGAGTCGCATGGAGGGCCCGGGCGGGAGAGAGCGCCATGAATTCACCCACGACATTTACCCCCGTCGGGCAGGACGAGCTCGACTGGCTGGGCACCGACCCGGTGCCGACCAGACCCTATTACGATCCCGAGTGGTTCGAGCTGGAACGCGAGGCCGTGTTCCGCCGCAGCTGGCAGCAGATCGGCCACGTGTGCGAACTGCCCGAGAACGGCAGCTTCATCCGCCGTGAGCTGGAAGTGCTGGGCGCTTCGCTGCTGATCACGCGCGGCAAGGACGGCGAAGTGCGCGCCTTCCACAATGTCTGCACCCATCGTGGCACGATCCTGGTCGACGAGGAGGCGGGCAAGCGCAGTACCTTCAGCTGTCCCTACCACATGTGGACCTTCGGGCTGGACGGGGGGCTGATTTCGGCGCCCGACTTCGAAGCCTTCCACGTCACCAAGGCCGAATGCGCCTTGCCGCAGGTGGCCTGCGAAGTGGTGGGCGGCCTGATCTTCGTGCACTTCGGCAAGCCCGAGAGCAGCCTGCGCGAATGGCTGGGCCCCTATGCCAACAAGCTGGAGATGATGCCTGTCGCCCGCGCGACGACGTTCTCCGAATATGTCTACGACATCAACGCCAACTGGAAGCTGACTTACGACAACTTCCAGGAGAACTATCACCTGCGCTTCATCCACCCCTCCGCGGCGGGGCCGGTGACGAGCCCGGACAATCCCTTCGCCTATCCGACGGCCTACGATTTCCACGGGCCGCACCGTTCGCAGCGGATCTGGACCAAGCCGGACATGGATCCGCCCACGGGCGTGCAGGCGATGGCCTTCCAGCGCGGCGCGGTCTGCGCGATGTCGGATGGAATCCTCGGTACGGAAACGGCCAAGGACTACCTCGGCCTGTTCCCGAACTTCTTCCTGTTCGGA
Source organism: Novosphingobium mangrovisedimenti (assembly GCF_025153475.1). Classification (GTDB taxonomy): domain Bacteria; phylum Pseudomonadota; class Alphaproteobacteria; order Sphingomonadales; family Sphingomonadaceae; genus Novosphingobium; species Novosphingobium mangrovi_A. Next base: position 21,616 of record NZ_JANZXA010000018.1, on the reverse strand, counting down.
TCGCCGATGCAGCACTTTTCGCACACCGTCTATCCGATCGCCGCAGACAAGTCGCGCGGGGTGATCCGGCTCTACTGGATCGGTGAGGACGAGACGCCCAGCGAACGCTTTGCCCGTGAATACTTCATGGCCACTGCCCGTGACGTTCATACCGAGGACCGCGCGGTGATCGAACGCGGCCACAAGGGGCTGGCGAGCGGGGCGCTCGAATACCTGCACTTCCAGACGCAGGAATCGCTGTGCCGCCACTTGTTCAACATGGTCTCGGAAAGGGTCGAGGCCTACCGGGCCGAGAAGGAAGGAGTGCCGGCATGAGCACGCAGACCTTGCTGCCCGAGGGTTTCTCGGGGCTTGAACCCTTTGTGACGGGCTGGGCGCTTGCCGGCTCGGCCGCCCGAGCGGGTCGGCGCGGCGCTTCCACGCCGGAGGAGCGCGCGGCGTTCCATGCGGCCGCCGCGGGCGAACTGCCGCGCGCGCTCGACTATCTCGACGCCAAGGGCTTTGCGGCCTTCGACGATGCCGACGAGCGGCTGATGAACCTGATGCTGAGCCTGGGCCACGTCGCGCTGGCGGTGGAGCAGCAGAAAGATGCCGAACCCCGCCATGCGCGCGATCGTGCGCACATGCACATCACCCGCACGCCCGCGGGAGCCTGACAGGTTCTCAGGTTGAGGGTCCTGAAAAAGGAAGCCCCGGAGCAGCGATGCTCCGGGGCTTTTTCGTTTCCGGTCGCGGTGAAGCGGCTCAGGCGATCTTGCGGATCCAGCCGTGGGTGTCCGCGGCCTCGCCGCGCTGGATCGAGACGAGGCGGTTCTTGAGCTTCTGCGTCAGCTGGCCGGGGCCACCCGAACCGATGGTGAACTCGCCATCGCGCCCCGCGACCCTGCCGACCGGCGTGACCACCGCCGCGGTGCCGCAGGCGAAGGCTTCGATCAGCTTGCCCGATGCGGCATCCGCGCGCCACTGGTCGAGGCTGTAGCGGCCTTCCACCACGTTGAGCCCTTCCTCGCGCGCCAGCGTCAGCAGGCTGTCGCGGGTGATGCCGGGCAGGATCGTGCCCGTCAGTGCCGGGGTCAGCAGAGTGCCGTCCTCGAACGAGAAATAGAGGTTCATGCCGCCCAGTTCCTCGATCCACTTGTGCTCGGCGGCATCGAGGAAGACGACCTGGTCGTGCCCGCGGGCCATGGCTTCGCTCTGGGGGACGAGGCTGGCGGCATAGTTGCCGCCGCACTTGGCCGCGCCGGTGCCGCCTGGCGCGGCGCGGGTGTAGTCGGAAACCCAGATCGAGACCGCCGGAGCGCCCGACTTGAAGTAGTTGCCCGCCGGGCTGGCGATGACGATGAACTTGTACTGCTTGGCCGGGCGCACGCCGAGGAAGGCCTCGGTCGCGATCATGAACGGGCGCAGGTAGAGCGAGGCGCCCTCGGCCTCGGGGATCCACGCGCGGTCGATCTGGACCAGCCGCTCGACGGCCTCGACGAAGAGTTCTTCGGGCAGCGAAGGCATGGCCAGGCGCTCGGCCGAATGGTTGAACCGCGCGGCGTTCGCCTCGGGGCGGAACAGCGCGATCGAACCATCGGCCTGCTTGTAGGCCTTGAGACCTTCGAAGATTTCCTGTGCGTAGTGCAGCACGGCGGCCGCCGGATCGAGCGCGATCGGCTGGCGCGGGCCGATGACGGCATCATGCCAGCCCCCGACGCCATCTGCGCCTTCGCTCCATTCGATCACTACCATGTGGTCGGTGAAGTTCGTGCCGAAGCCGGGATTGGCGAGCACGGCTTCGCGTGCCTCGTCACTGGCGGGGGCTGGGTGGGGGAGGGTCGTGAACTTCAGGCCGGCATCGGCGAGACTCGCCATGGTAACGTCAATCCTTGCAATGGGGTGGTTGCGCGCTGTTGAACGAAAGTTACGTTTTATGCAACAAAAAAGTAATTTTCCGTCTCGGTGTATTTGTCATAGCACGGTGGCGAAAGCGCGCAAATGGGATGATTCGGACGAGGCGAGGTCGCGGCGCCGCCCGGTCCTTGCGAAGGCGTGGAAAACCGGCGGGCGGTGCGTGGACGCTGTGCGGGCCTGCCTCTAGCGGCGGCGGCATGAGCATCATTGCAACGATCATGAATTCGACCACCGGCCAGCCGATCCAGAAGATGACCTTCGGACGCATGCCCAAGCCCTGGATCAGCTTCAACCTCGCCACCGGCGAACTTGTCACTGCCGACCGCGTCCACGTCGGCAAGCCGGCCCCCGGCAAATTCGTTGCGCCGGTGGAAGTCTGGGTGACGCCCAAGGGCTGAGCGCCAGGGTGTGCAGGGTCGCACTTGGTCCCGACCACATATGCGTCGGGGTGAAGTAGAATTGTTGGCTTTGCGGCCATCCGGCCATCGTTATCGTTACCGTCGTTCGCGCGTTGCCTTCATGCGGCGCGATCTTGCCTCTTCGCGGGTGGCGCAGACCGTCGGCGGCGATTGCGGCGAAATGTCGCTCCACTCGCTGCGCAATCTTGAAAACTGGTCCCGCTTGTCCTGGGGCAATGGCGGCGGGACGATTCCCATGCGGCGCATGGCCACGTACAGTGCGGCTCGGCGATCGCGATCGAAGCCGTCGCGCGACGAATTCCACATGCCGAGCAGGACGGGCGCGGCGAGGGCATGTCCCGCGATACCGACCCTGCACATGCCCTCTATCCCGGCGCCATTCACGTTGTAGTTCGAAGCGCGGGGCCGGATCAGATAGGGCATGGCATCGACGCCAAGATCACCCAGCCGCCGTATGAGTGTCTCCGTTTTCCAAAGCCAGTGATCGTCATCGGCCTTGCGGTAGACGTCGAGGATACGGGGCTTGAGGCTCATGAAGCCGGAAGGCGGCAAGGCCGCGATCAGCCTTGCCAGTATGCGCCCGCTTTCACGCGCTTTGTAGCGGTCCGTGCCGTCGATTGCGGCGGCCCGTTCCAGGCCGGTCATGATGTCGTCGGCGCGCGCCGCCAGCGTTTCGGGATCATTCGCGAGCACGCCGGTGTTCCAGTCCGGATGATCCATCATGGGGTTGGCGATCATCGCATCGAGGTTTGCCAGTTGACGCTTCAGGGCCGCGACCTTGAGCGCGTTCATTTTGTCCTGAAGCGCTGCGGGCAGTTCCGCGCTGCTCCTGTCCGCAATAGAGACCGGTTTCAGACCGAGCGCGCGGGCAATGGCGGGCAAATCCCGGCCGTGGCGTGTCCTGCCGGGAAGGATCGGCGTAAAGCTGTTGCGCCAGAATCCCCAGTCGCAGTCCCAGCTTGGATTGCCGGAGTTTAGCCCGCATCCCATGAAGGGCAGCGGTATCCAGCTCAGCGGCGAAGCCGAGCCGCCCCTGAGCACAAAGCTTCTTCCCTCGGGTGTCGTGATCGTGGTCGTCACCTTTCGAACCGGAAGGAGCGATTCCCTGTCCGGGGCTTCCCTTCTGCCGACTCGCACCTGGGGCAGTTGCGGAGCCTCCGGCATGGAAAGGTCGCAGAAACGCGTTTCCAGCGTGCGGCCACCGATCGCGTCGCCGTCGTGAAACCCCATGACCTTAACCCCGGCGGCACGCATGGAAATGTCATTGCGCACGCTGGTGCAAACGTCCTGCGCCACCATTCGCGTGGACCGGTAGCCTTCGGGATGATTGGCATTCTCCGAATAGGCCACCGGCAGGGCATAGTTCTGCGTGTACCACGATGGCGAGCCGCCGTTTTCAAAGACGAGTGCCTGTCGGTCTGGGTGGAAAGGAACCCGGACTTTTTCGTTCCCTGCCTCGTACGATTGCCGCAAGGCGGAGAGAGCATGGCGATCGTATGCTGCAAAACCCAGGTATCCGCCGTAGAAAGCGACGGGAACGATCAGCCAGGCACGCAGGACCCGTCCCGTGACGGCTTCGATCGCGATTCCGATCATTCCCACGTTGATGAGCAATGCGGACCAGAGCATGGCTCCCACGACCATCAAGAATATTCCGACAATTGGAATTGTCTGGAGTAGAAATACGGCTCCTGTCGCGGCGAAAAACAGAAGCGAGACAGGAAGGCGGGGGCGCATGACAATCTTTATATTTTTCAACTATTAAATATTCTTTGCGGGAGATATTCTGGCAGCATGCGGAAGGTTCCCGCTCGCTTGCCGTTCCGGGCGCAGTGGTTGCGCTCCTGACGGGATCGTCGGTTCAATCCCGTGGCCTGCCTGCGCACGATCCGCTGAACCGTTTTCCTACATGCACGGTCTCTGTCACGCTGCGCGCGGCATCTGTTCGGCCGCGCTCCTTGAACCGTTCATTCCCTTTGCGAAACACCCTCTTCGGGGTTGTGAAGTTCGCGTGCATCCAACGTGCTGGAATTTTATGGTTTCTTGAAATCTCGCCATGGTGCGAGTGGGCGAAGTTCCTGAACTTTGGTGCCCGTTCGTCCTGGCTGCCCAAATGAGAAGGGCCGCACCGGAAACCCGGTACGGCCCTTCGCATGGTCAGCGGCCGGAAGTGCCGCCAGCGAGTACCTTTATCGCTAAATCAAAAATCAGCGATAATGCCTCGCGACGGAAATTGCCGACCTCTCTGCTGAACCATGAGACATCGGATCACCTCCTTTCGCGCTGTTAAGCCATAGATTGCGCCGCCTTGGGCGACTGGACTTCGGGTTGTCCCGGGCGCGTTTCCCGGGTCCCTCTGTCTTGATGAAATGTGTGTCCGATTCCGCATCGCACAACAAGACTTGCAATCATTTTTTTTGCGGTCATTATCAGTGCTTCCGGCCAGTTTTCCCCAGCTGTGCGGCGACTTGCAGGCACGGTTCGGGGCACCGCCGAGTGCGGCCGGAATTACCTTGAAACGACGGGAATCGAAATGGGCGCGTGCCGTTATGCTGCGCTCAGCGACAGTCCTCGATGACTCGCGAAACCTCGGTCCAGCTGGGCACGTAGAGCGGGGTGCTGCCGGCGACTTCGACGGCGAAACGGCCGCGGCTGAACGCCATCGCATCGAGCAGCGGATCGCGCGCCGAGAGCGTGACCGCGACACCGCCCGCCACGGGGACGGCCACCAGCGCGCGCGTCACGTCGCTGGTGGCGATCGTCATGGGCACCTGGCCGCTTGCCCCGGCGACCGCGCGGGTCAGCGTGACTGTCTGCCGCGCCCGGTCGCAGCGCATGGCAAACTGTCCTCCCGCGAAGGCGGCCGTCGAGCCGGTGGCGGTCGCGCTCCACTGCCAGTTGCCGGGCGTTGCCGGGCGATCGCGCCAGTCGGGTGCCGGCTCGATCCGCATCGGGGGGGCGGGCTGCGGCGGCGCAGGGCGGGTGGCGGCCGGCGTCGGTGACGGAACGGGCGCCGGCGGTTGCGGAACGCAGCCGGCCATGAGCATTGCCGTTGAGAGTACCGCGAGCGGCAGGGTACGGGCGATGGTTGCGCATGGGCGCGGATTTGCCTTCATCCCCTTGGTATGGAATGACACGCGCCCCATCTCAAGTGCACAAGTCCCCATGACCGACCCGTCTTCTTCTCCTCCTGTCGAAAAACGCCGCGCGCCGGCCAAGCAGCGCGTCGACCAGATGCTCGTCGATCGCGGGCTGGCCGAAAGCCGTACCCGCGCGCAGGCGTTGGTGCTGGCGGGGCTGGTGTTCTCGGGCGAGACCAGGATTGCCAAGCCGGGGCAGAGCATCAAGGCCGATGCCCGGCTGGAAGTGCGCGGGCGCGATCACCCCTGGGTCTCGCGCGGCGGGATCAAGCTGGCGCATGCGATCGAGCATTTCGGGCTCGATCCGGCGGGCGCCGTGGCGATGGACATCGGCAGTTCGACTGGGGGCTTCACCGACGTGCTGCTGAGCAAGGGCGCGACGCATGTCTTCGCGGTCGATTCCGGCACCAACCAGCTCGCCTGGAAGCTGCGACAGGACCCGCGGGTCACCGTGCTCGAACAGACCAGCGCGCGCCTGCTCACGCCCGAGATGATCGACGCGCCGTGCAACTGGGTGGTGTGCGATGCCAGCTTCATCGGCCTTGCCAAGGTGCTCGAGGTTCCCTTGCGGCTGGCCGCGCCGTCGTGCCGTCTCGTCGCTCTCATCAAGCCGCAGTTCGAAGTCGGCCGGGCCGAAGTGGGCAAGGGCGGGGTTGTGCGCGACCCGGCCCTTCACGCTCGCGTATGCGATGAAGTGCGCACCTGGCTGGAAGGCGAGGGCTGGGACATCCAGGGCATTGTCGAAAGCCCGATCAAGGGCCCGGAAGGCAATGTGGAGTTTCTCATTTCGGCACGCCGGGGCAGTTGACGGTTAGCAGACGATTGCACCTTTCGCCTCGTGGCTCCACAAAACGCGCCGTGTTCATGGTCGAACTCTGATTCGGGAGTAATTTCGCAGAATGAACCTGCTAGCCTCGTCGGGCCAGTTGCGTGCGAGTTTCATGCGTTGGGCTCTCGTTTGTGTTCCCGTCATCGTCCTTCTTGGTTTCCTGTCCGGAAAGGCTGCGCAGAGCGGCCCGGAAAATCCGTGGTTCGCCGCGCTGGTGAAGCCTGCCTTCTATCCGCCCGCCGCGACCTTCGGGATCGTGTGGACGGTGCTCTACGTGATGATGGGGCTGGCGCTGGCGATCGTCCTTTCTGCACGCGGCGCGCGCGGGCGAGAGGCGGCGGTGATCGTCTTCCTGGTGCAGCTGGTGCTCAATCTCGCATGGTCGCCGGTGTTCTTCGGCGCGCACATGCTGACCGGCGGGCTCATCGTCATCGGTCTGCTCGACCTTGCCGTGCTGATCACGGTGCTGCTGTTCTGGAAGGTGCGGCCGACGGCGGCCATGCTGCTGTTGCCCTATCTGGTGTGGATCGTCTTTGCGACCTACCTCAACTACGCCTTCCTGCAGGCCAATCCCACGATGGATGGGGTCGAGGGCGGCGGCGCGGTGGTTCGCTACGAAATCTGATCGCCTCTTGCGCTGTCTTCGCTGTCGTACCATTTAGGAATCATGCAAAGCGAAAACCCCTTCGTCGCCGACTTCGCCAAGATGATGAACAGCGCCGCCGGTACGCTGGCCGGCATGGGCCGTGAAGCGCGCGACAATGCGCGCGAGCGGTTCAAGGAGTTCATGGGCGACATGGACTTCGTCAGCCGCGAGGAATTCGACGCGGTCAAGGAAATGGCCGCGACTGCCCGCGCCGAGGCGGACGAGCTCAAGGCGCGTCTCGATGCGCTCGAAGCCAAGCTCAACGCCAGCGGCTGACAGCGGCCCGGCCTTGCCGCGGCAGGGCTGACGTTCCACACAGGCGCTGATGCATTTCCGCGCGCCCGCCATCGTCTGCGCCACGCACGCGCACGGTGAAACCGCCGTTATCGCCCGCCTGCTGACGGTCGAGCATGGCCTCGTCGCGGCCTATGTTGCCGGGGGCAGGGGGCGGCACTTGCGACCGGTGCTCATTCCCGGCAACGCCGTCGAGGCGGAAGTGCGCGCCAAATCCGAAAACCAGCTTCCCTTCGCCCGTGTCGAGCTGATGCAAAGCCGGGGGCCATGGCTCACCGAGCCGCTGCCGGCCGCCGCCATTTCCTGGGTAACGGCGCTGACCGCCACCGCCTTGCCCGAGCGGCATCCCTATCCCGCGCTTTATGAAGCCCTGTCCGGGCTGGTCGAGGCGATCTGCGTTGCACCCTCGGCGCGTGGCTGGGCATTGCCGCTGCTGTCCTATGAAGTGCTGCTCCTTCGCGATCTGGGCTATGGCGTGCCGGTCGGCCGCCCGGAGCAGTCGGACTGGCCGGCGATTCTCGATGCGTTTGATCGCATCGGGCGCGAATTGGCGCGCTACCCGCTTGCCGATCGCCGCAGAGACGTTATGGCGGCCCGCGACCTGCTGCGTGAGCGGCTGAAGCGGATCGAAGGCTGAAAGACCATGACGAAGAACTCCATGCGCATTGCGGTTTTTGCCGGCGACGGGATCGGCCCGGAAGTCACCGAACAGGCCGTGCGCGTGCTCGAGAAGCTCGACCTTTCCGGTCTCGAACTAGTCGAAGGCGATGTCGGTGGCATGGCCTACCGCAAGCACGGCCATCCGCTCCCGGCGGAGACGCTGGAGATCGCGCGTTCGGCCGATGCGATCCTGTTCGGCGCGGTGGGGGACTTTTCCTGCGATCATCTCGAACGCCACTTGCGGCCTGAACAGGCGATCCTGGGGCTGCGCAAGGAACTGGGTCTCTTCGCCAACCTGCGCCCGGCACGCGTGTTTCCGGGCCTTGAGGACCTCACCACGCTGCGGCCCGAAGTCGCATCCAAGATCGACCTGCTGATCGTGCGCGAGCTCAACGGCGACGTCTATTTCGGCGAAAAGGGCATGCGCGTGCTGGAAGACGGCCGCCGCCAGGGCTGGGACATGATGTCCTACGCCGAGGACGAAGTGCGCCGCATCGCAAACACCGCGTTCACTGCCGCGATGGGACGCGACAGGAAGCTGTGCTCGGTCGACAAGGCCAACGTGCTCGAAACCTCGCAGCTTTGGCGTGACGTGGTGATCGAGGTCTCCAAGGAATATCCCGAGGTCGAACTGAGCCACATGTACGTCGACAACGCGGCGATGCAACTGGTGAAGAACCCCGGTGCTTTCGACGTGATCGTCACCGGCAATCTCTTCGGCGACATCCTGAGCGATCAGGCAAGCATGTGCGTCGGATCGATCGGCCTGCTGGCTTCGGCGAGCCTCGCCGAGGGGACCTTCGGTCTCTACGAGCCGATCCACGGGTCGGCGCCCGACATCGCCGGCAAGGGGCTGGCGAACCCGATGGCGACGATCCTTTCCGCCGCGATGATGCTGCGCCATTCGCTGGGCCTTGAAGAGCAGGCGGTGCGCATCGAAAAGGCCGTCGCCGCCGCGCTTGCCGCGGGCGTGAAGGGCGGTGACCTGGGTGGTTCGTCGGGAACGCGGGAAATCGGTGACGCGGTTGTCGAACGCCTCTAATAAAGGTTTATTGAGGTTTACCACCTAAATGCGGGACGCATGAACATTCCCAGTTCCGATCTTGTCAAGGCCGCAGAAGCCGCTGTCGAGGCAGTCAGTCGTCCGCTGGAGCTGGCGGTCGTCCTGCCGACCTACAACGAGCGCAAGAACGTTGCGACGATGGTCGCGCGGCTCGACGAGGCGCTGAAGGGCATCGCCTGGGAAGCCATCTTCGTCGACGACAACAGCCCTGACGGCACCTCGGACGAGGCGCGGCAGCTTTCGCAGGTTGATCCGCGCGTGCGCTGCATCCAGCGCATTGGGCGCCGTGGGCTTGCCAGCGCGGCGATCGAAGGCATGTGCTCCACAGCCGCGCCGATCGTTGCGGTCATGGATGCCGATCACCAGCACGATCCGGCGTTGCTGCCCAAGATGCTGGCGGCGGTGGAAACGGGCGAATACGATCTGGCCTATGCCTCGCGCTTCGCCGAAGGTGCCAGCACCGAAGCCTGGGGGCGTCCCGACCGGGTCAAGGCATCCGGCCTCGCCAACAGGATCGCCAACAAGGTGACCGGGGTCGAGCTGACCGATCCGATGAGCGGCTTCTTCATGCTGCGCACAGAAACGCTGCGCGCCGATGCGCACCGGCTTTCCGGCGTGGGCTTCAAGATCCTGCTCGACATCCTTGCCACGGTCGACCGGCCGCTCAAGGTCAAGGAATTTCCTCTCAACTTCGCCGCTCGTGCCGAGGGCGAGAGCAAGCTGGACCAGACTGTCGTGTTCGAATTTCTCGTTGGCCTCTATGACAAGTGGCTGGGGCGTATCATCCCCACGCGCTTTGCCCTGTTCGGTACTGTCGGCGCCATGGGCGTGGTCGTTCAGCTGGCGGCCCTGTGGGCGCTTCTCCACCTCGCGTTCGGCGAGCGCTTCGTTTACGGGAACTGGTCGGAAAGCGCGACGTTCAACGTCGCCAACACGCTGGCCGCGGTCATCGCGATGACCTTCAACTTCGCGCTCAACAATGAACTGACCTATTCGGACAAGCGCTTGCGCGGCTTTGGTCCGCTGATGCGGGGCTGGGCGCAGTTCGGGGTGACCTGTTCGCTGGGCCTGCTGACCAACGTGGGTTCGGCCGCCGTTCTCAAGACCATCGGCATTCACGATTTCGTGGCCGTGGTGACGGGCATCGTTCTGGGTTCGGTGTGGAACTTCGCGCTGTCGTCCAAGTTCGTCTGGGGCAAGTACTGACCGGAACTTGCCGTTTGTCGGCTGCTGTAAGTTGTTTGCCGGATTTCTTTTGAGCAGAGCAAAGTAATCGTCTCTTCGCCCGCCACCACATAAGCGGGAGAAGTTTCATGATCTTTCACGTATCCATCGACGCACGCGATCCACAACACGTCGCGACCGTCCTGGCCGAACTCCTCGGCGGTCGCGCCACGCCGTTTCCGCCGGTGGCCGAGGGAAGCTGGGTCGCCCACGCCGACGACGATCGCAACACGCTCGTCGAGGTCTATCCGCGCGGTACCCAGCTCGTCGAGGCGCCGGGCGATGCCGATTTTCTCGGCGTGCCGGGCGAGGGCGGGCTCTGCGCCAGCCACTTTGCCATGGCCACTCGCCTTTCGCAGGCCGATGTCTTCGCCATTGCCGCGCGAGAGGGCTGGCCGGCCAAGTACCGCAAGCGCGGCGGCGCCTTCGGTGTCATCGAACTGTGGATCGAAGGCGACCGGGTGGTCGAGGTCCTGACCGATGTCATGCAGGCCGAATATCTGGCGACGATGCGGCTGTCCGCCTGGGAGGACATGTTGGCCCACGGCGATGAACGGCACCGCGTAACGGCATGAAGACCTGTTCATTTGTCATTGCGAACGTCTTCCTGGCGCTCGCAATGACGATGACCGTGCAAGGCGCTATCGCCAGGTCGGCAGCCACATCCAGAAGTTGTAGGCGTCCTTGAACGGCAGCGGTGCGCCCGAGACGATCGGATAGAACACCGCGAACATCACGATGGAAAGCGCAAGCGATCCGGTCGCGACCCAGCGCCAGAGGTCGCGGCGTTGCCACAGCATGTCGAGCAGCAGCGCCAGCAGGCCCATCAGGAAGGCGCCCGGCAACAGGTAGTGATAGTAGAACTGTACCGGCTTGCCGTTGAAGGCCCACATGGAAAGGCATGCGGCATAGAGCAGGAGCAGCGCGAGAGCATCATGGCGGCGGCGGAAAAGCGCGGCCCACAGGGCCCAGGGCAGTGCGGCAAGACCGGCGAGCATCGAGAACGGATTGCCGATCATGACGATCCCGCGCTGGGCGCCGTCGACATCCTCGAACAGGTACCAGATCACGCGCCAGTTCACCATCCACTGGTACCAGTAGCTCCGGTATGGATGTGGCTTCTTCACGCTGTCCTGCAGCTTGAGCATGTACTCGTGCTGGGCAATGAAACCGAAGGGTGAGACGGGTCGGTCCGCGTAGAACATCGCCGGCAGGTAGGTCGCCCAATAGACGGCCAGCGGAAATATGCCGAGCCAGAGCGTCGCCTCTGCAAGCGATATGCCCTTGATCGGGCCTGCCCCCTTGCGGCCGACGATCAGCAGGCCGCTTTCGCGCATGCGTAGCGCCAGGAAGGCGAGGCCAGGCATCATCAGGGCGGGCGCGCTGCTCCACTTTGCTGCCAGCGACAGGCCCAGGGCCAGTCCGCAGAGTATCAGCCGCACGCGGGCGCGCGTCGTCGTGCCGGCGCGAAGCGCCGCGGCGAACTGCCACAGCCCGACCATGCACAGCCCCGCTTCGAACATGTCGAGCATGGCGATGCGGCTCTGGATGAACCACATGCAGTTGGTGGCGAGCAGGACGGTGGCCGCCAGCGTTGCGGCCCGGCGCCGCGAGAGGTGCCAGATCAGCCGTGAAAAAGCGAAGAGACCGAGCGCGCCCGACAGCGCGGGGCCGATGCGCCAGGCCAGCGGACGATCGCCGAGGAAATGGATTGCCGCGGCGATCAGTTCCTTGCCGAACATCGGGTGTTCGCGGTTTGCCGGAATCAGGTCCAGCAGCTTGAGAGCGGCGGGAACGTAATGGACTTCGTCGAAGTAATAGCGCGTGGGAACGCTGATCCGCCAGAGCACGAGCAGCAGGAACAGGATCGTGATGCCCAGGCACCAGCCGAGTGGGTCACGGGCATTTCTGGCGGCTATCGGCATCGGTTCGGCGGGATAGGCACGAATGCGTCGCTCCGCAAGAGTACGCGGGGACGCTCCATCCGCTTGCCTTGCCTCCTGCGCGCTTATAGAGCCTTGTCCATGAAACGTACGACCGGACAGGACCGCACCCAGACCCGCAACTGGCGTCCCGCCACCCGCGCGATTCGCGGGGGAACCTGGCGTTCGGAAATGGGGGAGACCAGCGAAGCGCTGTTCCTCACGTCGGGCTACAGCTACGACGATGCCGCCACGGTTGCCGCGCGCTTCGCCGGCGACCAGGACGGCATGACCTATTCGCGCCTGCAGAACCCGACAGTGGCGATGCTGGAGGAGCGCATTGCCCTGATGGAAGGCGCCGAGGCGTGCCGCGTCCAGGCTTCGGGCATGGCGGCGATGACGGCGGCGCTGCTGTCCCAGCTTTCGGCTGGCGATCACATGGTTTCTGCGCGCGCGGCCTTCGGTTCGTGCCGCTGGCTGGGTGACAGCCTGTTGCCGCGCTTCGGCATCGACGTGACCGTTATCGACGCGCGCGATACCGACGCGTGGGAAGCGGCGATCCGTCCCAATACCAAGGTCTTCTTCTTCGAGACGCCAGCCAACCCGACGATGGACGTGGCCGATCTCGAAGCCATTGCGAAGATCGCCAAGGCGCACGGCATCACCACCGTGGTCGACAATGCCTTCTGCTCGCCTGCCCTGCAGCGCCCGCTGGAATTCGGCATCGACGTCGTCGCCTATTCCGCCACCAAGCTGATGGACGGGCAGGGGCGCGTGCTGGCTGGCGCGGTGTGCGGCAGCGAGGAATTCATCAACGATACGCTGCTCCCGTTTCAGCGCAACACCGGCCCGAACCTCTCGCCGTTCAATGCCTGGGTCGTGCTCAAGGGGCTGGAGACGCTCGACCTGCGCGCGAAGAAGCAGAGCGAGAATGCACTCAAGCTGGGCCAGTTCATCGAAGGACGGGTGCCGCAGATCCTGCACCCCTGGCTCGACAGTCATCCGCAGAAGGCACTGGCGCAGAAGCAGATGGATGCGTGTGGTCCGATCTTCAGCTTCGTGCTCGATGGCGGCCGCAAGCAGGCGCATGCATTGCTCGATGCGCTGCAACTCATCGATATTTCGAACAACATCGGGGATTCCCGTTCGCTGATGTGCCATCCCGCCTCGACGACGCACCACAACATGGGGCCGGAGGGGCGTGAGGCCATGGGCATTTCCGAGGGCATGCTGCGCATCAACGTGGGGCTCGAGGATGTCGACGACCTGATCGAGGATATGGATCAGGCCCTGACGAAAGCCGGCCTCTGAATCGGGACGATCCCAAGGCCGATCCGGCGGCACTGCTCGCCGCAATCGTCGAATCCACCGATGACGCGATTGTCGGCAAAACGCTCGATGGCCGGATACTGAGCTGGAATACAGCGGCCGAGCGCATCTTCGGATGGAGCGCGGAAGAGATCGTGGGCATCAACGTGCGCACGCTGATCCCGATCGACCGTCTGGAAGAGGAAGACGCGATCATCGCCGCGATCAGCCGTGGCGAGCGCGTTCCCACGTTCGAGACCGTCCGCCTGCACAAGGATGGCGACGAGATCAGCCTCGCGGTAACGGTATCGCCGGTGCTGGACGACACGGGTGCGGTGATCGCCGCCAGCAAGATCGCGCGGGACATCACCGACAACCTTGCCTTGCGCGCACAGCTTGAGGAAAGCGAGCGGCGTTTCCGGCTGATGGCGGACAATATCTCGCAGATTGCCTGGATCGCCGACAGGCAGGGACAGGTCATCTGGGGCAACAGGCGGTGGCCGGAGTTTACCGGAATGTCGGTCGAGCGCGCGCTGGCGGGCAACTGGAGGGATGTCCACCATCCCGACCACATAGACCGTTTCATGACCCGGCGCCGGGCCAGCCTGGAAAGCGGCGAGGACTGGGAGGACACCTATCCGATGCGCGGCAAGGATGGCCGCTATCGCTGGTTCCTTTCGCGTGCGGTGGCCATTCGCGACGATGCCGGGAACGTGGCCTGCTGGTTCGGTACCAGCACCGACGTGACCGAGATGCGCGAGGCGGAGGAGCGGATCGAACTCCTGCTCCAGGAAGTGAACCATCGCAGCAAGAACATGCTGGCGATCGTCCAGTCGCTGGCGCGCCGCGCCGATGCCGATGGGCCGGACTTCATCGAGCGGCTGGAGCGGCGCATCAGCGGTCTCGCGGCGAATCAGGACGTTCTCGTGCGCCGGGCTTGGTCGCGGATTCCCGTGCTCGAAATGATCGAGGCGCAATTGCGCTCGTTGGGTGACGCGCGCTCGCAGATCGCTTGCGAGGGGCCGCAGGTGCTGCTTTCCCCGGGCGCGGCCGAATCCCTGGCCATGGCATTCCACGAAATGGCGACGAATGCCGTCAAGTATGGCGCGTTGTCGGTTCCCGAAGGACGGGTGGCCGTGCGCTGGTCGCTCGACGGAGAGGGCAGGGAGGCCCGCTTCCGCATCGAATGGATCGAGAGCGACGGCCCGCCCGCGCACGAACCCGAGAGGCAGGGCTTCGGAACGCGGATCATCGTCGATGTCCCGCGCGTCAAGCTGAACGCCCGCCTGTCGATCGAATACCTGCCGGAAGGCTTCCGCTGGGGGCTGGAATGCGCGGCGGATGCCATCTCGTGAAAGCGCGTTCGCCGCGCAACATTGCGTCGGCAAAGCGGTTGTAGCCTGCCGAATTCGTCGTTAGGCTGTCCGGCAAGATGAAGGAACTGTTTCAGCATACCGCACTCACCGATGGCGTGACCGTTCGCGTCGCCGTGAATTTCCTGCCCGAACAATCTCGGATAGAGGCGGGCAAGTGGTTCTGGGTCTACCACATCCGGATCGAGAACGAGACGGCGGACACCCTGCAGCTGATGACCCGCCACTGGCGCATCACGGATGGCAATGGCGACGTGAACGTCGTCGAGGGTGATGGCGTTGTCGGTGAACAGCCCGTGCTTCGCCCCGGCGCGAGCCACGACTACGTGTCGGGCTGTCCGTTGTCGACGCCGCACGGCAGCATGGAAGGGCATTATACCTTCCGCCGCAGCGACGGGACCGAGTTCAAGGCCATGATTCCGTTCTTCCCCCTGGCAGCGCCGGCAACCGCCGGCTGAGGGCAAGCGACATTTTCCGGCAGGACAGGCGGTTCTTCGGGGCAGCGGCCTATCTGTGCCCGCGCGGCGCAGCCTCGTTTTGGCCCTGCAACAGGAACTTCGTTGCTCCGCGCGGCTGCCGGGCATAGGGAAGGGCCATGAAGCGCACGCACTTGCCACTCAACGCCCTGCGCGTCTTCGATGCCGCCGCTCGGCATCTCTCGTTCACGCGTGCGGCGGACGAACTGGCCGTGACACCGGCGGCGGTCGGCCAGCAGATTCGCGCGCTCGAGGATCTGCTCGGCGTCGTCCTGTTCCGCCGCACCAGCAAGGGACTGGAACTGACCGAGGAAGCCGGCGCCGGCCTTGCCGCGCTGCGCACCGGGTTTCTCCACTTCGAGGACGCGGTGCAGGCGATGCAGGCGGGCCAGTCCAGCCACGTCTACACGATCGCCGCGCCGCGCGAGTTCATTGCCGCCTGGCTGGCGCCCCGGCTAGCCGCCTTCCGTGCGGAAAACCAGCAGGTGCGCTACGTGCTGGTCGATGGCGAGACGACTGATTTCACCGAGGCGAACCTTGATCTGGCCGTGCGCTGGACCGATGGGCCGGACGATCTGGAGGGCGTGCCGCTGGGCAAGGCCGAATGGGTCACGGTCGGTGAAGGCGACTGGATCGGCTGGCCGGGCGATCCGGTTCCGGGTGGGGAGGCCGCGGCAGAGGGCAAGGATGGCGGCGACGAGAACAAGCCGCCGATCACGGTGGCCGATGCCGGCCAGGCTGTCGCCGCCGCGCTGGCAGGTCTGGGCCGGGCGCGCGTGCCCGCGCTTCTGACCGCCGGGTTCGATGAGGCGCAGGCTGCCAGTGTGGCGGCGACGGACGCGCCTTGCCGGCGCGGGTACTGGCTGGTCGCACCGCTGCCGCAGTGGCGGCAGAAGAAGGTCAAGGCGCTGGTCGCGGCGCTTACCGCAGGGGCGTAGCGCTGCCGCATTGACCCCGCAGCAGTGCCGGGTCACCTTCTCGCCAGAAAAAATGGGTGAGGAGAGAACGGGATGGGCAGGCATCTGAAACGGTCACTGGGCAAAACTGTCGTAGGGCTGGCTGCCGTGGCGCTGGCAACGCTGCCGCTGGCGGCACGGGCGCAGGACGCGCCCGCCGGAACGCCGCAACAATCCCCGGTCGTCGGCTGGGATGAATTCATCGAAAGCCTGCGCGACCTGCCGGACCGCATGCTGGCCAAGCTGCCCGAGGAGATGCGGCAGGACCCGCAGATCCGCGCCGAAATCGGCCGGATCGCGCTGGAAGCGCTGGCCAGTTCGTCGATCGAGACGCTGGGAGCCGATCCGCAGGCCCCCGTCTTCCTGCCCGCGATCGGTCAGGTGCTGGATGTCGGCCAGCCCAATGCCGACACCGTCTACAAGTCCGCGTCCGTCGATCCCACGCAGGTCTATCGGATCTCCGGCAAGGCGGGCACGATCCCCATCGCCGTCATCGCGCAGGTGTTCCCGGGCAGCAATGCGCGCCCCCACCTCGATTTGTCCACGCCGGCGACCGACAAGGAAGGACGCTTTTCGGTCCTGCTCGGCAGCGAGCGGCCGAAGGGGTACACCGGCGATTTCTGGAAGCTGGAGCCCGATACCCATCGGCTGATGATGCGCTTCGTCAGTGCCGACTGGAGTCATGAAGTCCAGCCGGTTGTGACGATCCAGCGCGTAAGCGGCGCCATGGGCCGTCCGCGTCCTTCGGCGCAGGACCTGACGGCGCGGTTGCGCGCGCTGCCTCGCGCCTTCGGCTATCTCGCGCCGATGTTCGTCGACCGCGTAGAGAAGCTGGCGGTGGAAGGCTACGTCAACAGGTTCAAGGCCATGGTGCCGGCCGAGGGCGCATTGGCATCGCAGTTCTACTACGACGGCGTCTTCGACCTGAAGGACGACGAGGCGCTGATCGTCGAGAGTGATGTGCCGGAAACGTGCGAGTACCGCTCGCTGATCCTCACCAACCGCCTCTACGAGACGATCGACTGGACCAACAACCATTCGAGCCTCAACGCAGCACAGGCGGCCCCCGATTCCGACGGAAAGCTGCGCATTGTCGTTTCCGCGAAGGATCCGGGCGTGAAGAACTGGCTCGATACCGCCGGTTATTCGCGCGGGATGATTCAGGGGCGCTGGACTGGATGCAGCAGCCAGCCGATCCCTTCGACCACCAAGGTGAAGGTCAAGGACGTTCTGAAGTCGCTTCCGGCGGACGTGGCGAAAGTTACGCCCGAACAGCGCGACGCGATCGTTCGCGAACGCAACCGCGCCTATCAGGAACGCGCGCTGTGGTGAGCAGCGTTACTCCGGCTTGTGGCACACCGCTTCGATGTTGAGGCCGTCGGGGTCGAACACGAAGGCGCCGTAGTACGAGGGGTGATAGTGCGGGCGCAGGCCCGGCCTTCCGTTATCGCGCCCGCCCGCCTGCATGGCCGCCGCGTAGAAGGCATCGACTTCAGCGCGGCTGTCGGCCCGGAAGGCAATATGCACGCCGGGGCCGCGCGGGCCGTCGTTGCCGAGCCAGAAGAACGGCTTGCCGTCCTTGCCGTATCCGATCCCGGCATAGCCGCCGGTCTCTTCCGCTGTCAGTTCCATGATGCGCGAAATGCCGAGCGGGGCCAGTGCCGCGTCATAGAACCGGCAGGAGGCCGTGAAATCGCTCGCGCCGATACCGATGTGATCCAACATAGGCGAGTCTCCTTGCTATCGAAGGCCTCCTTATGCGCCGAATTTGTCGGCTTGTGGTCCCACACCGCCGGCTATGCCAACGAAAACGGCCTCGAAGACACGCTTCGGGGCCGTTTTCTTGTGACTGGCCCGTCTGGATCAGAAGTTGAATTGTTCGATCGGTCCGTCGAAGTTGCCGCCCAGCTTGTTGATGGCTAAGGTCAGCTTTTCCTGCGGTGCGCCAGCGATGTAGCCGTCGATGATGCGCTGGTAGTTGCTGATCAGGCCTTCGACGCGTTCGGACAGGCGCATGAATTCGAAGCCGGTCGCGTGCAGGCCCTTCTGCTGGATCGGGATGTTCGAATAGTCCTGGCGCGGGATCGGCGGGAACTCGGCGCTGTCATAGGGCAGCACGGTGGGTTCCATGACCGGCTCGGGTTCTTCACCTTCGGGGAAGAAAGTGAGCGACCAGATTTCGAAGAAGCACTTCTCCGGCCCCAGCGGGCGGATGCGGTAAGCCGACATCGAGCTGAAGTAGGGCAGCAGGAAGTAGTGCGGGAAGAGGAATTCGACCGCATTCACCGGATCGGTCTGGGCAACGGCGCACAGGTCGGGGATCGGCTCGCCCTTTTCCTTCAGCTGGGTGGAGATGGTGTGCATCACCATACCCAGCCACATCATCATAGCCTGGCCCTTGTCCTCGGGCAGGCCCTGCGTGGCGTGCTGCAGGCTCTTGGCAATGTCCACTTCCTTGGCGTGGAGCATGCCGGCCATGCCTTCGCTCAGCCGCTCCATGTTGACGATCTGGGCGGCGATGTTCTCTTCGAGCGACAGCTCCGGATTCGCCAGCATCGGATGGCGGTCCGGGTTTTCCGGCATAGCATACATGCTGTCGTACATCAGCGGCACGGCATGTTGGAGCTGCGGATGCGTTTGCATCACGTGGTAGCCTTCCATGAAGGCTTCCATCGCGATCTTCCAGTTGGCCGGGATCTCGGTGCCGAAGCACCATTCGGCGCGCAGATCGCCGACATGGTGGGCGTCGAGACGGTCCGCCACGGGACCCAGTGTTTCCTTGAACGCGGGGGCATCGGGATCATGGTTGATCCACACGCAGCCGCCCCAGACTTCGGCGCGGCAGGGGATCAGGTTGAGATCGTCCGCATCGAGCTGGCGTTCGCCGAACAGGTACTTGCCGTAGACCAGCGTGCTTTCGCCATCCATGTTCCAGCGCCAGCCGTGGAACGGGCAGACAAAACCGCTCTTGGTGCAGTTGCCGTGGGCCTTGGCGTGCGTCGCACCGATCGGCGTGCCGCCTGCGAAGGGGACGCCGCGGTGGCGGCAGGCGTTGTGGAACGCCTTCACGCCGCTGGTGGTGCGCACCACGATGACCGACTTGCCGACGTTCTCGTATTCGATCCAGTCGCCCACTTCGGGGATCTGTTCCTCGCGGCAGGCCATCTGCCAGCAATGGCCCCACAGATGCTCTACCTCGGCCTGATAGAACGCGTCGTCATAGTAGCGCTTGGCCGGGATCCGATCGGGTTCATCGATAGGAAACGGGACGGGCCGCAGGCCGCCGTCAGCTGATTTGAGCACTCCCACACCTCTTTTGATCGTGAGTCAGTTGTTATTGAACGAATGTACAGCCCTCGGAAGGTGAGGCAATGCCGCAAGGCCATGTCATCATCGCGGGCGCGCTAAATCGGTGGCCCAGTGCCTGTGCAGGCAAGTGCTCGCGGCGGCTTTCCCGCGTTCAGCGCAGGCGGTTGGGGTCGAGCGCCGAGCGTCTGGGGGCTGTCGCTGAGCGGGGAACGGAGACCGTGGCAGGGGGCATAGCCGTCGCGCCGCCGTCCATCGCCATGAGTGCGGCGATGCGTTTTTCTGTAGCGGGGTGTGTGGAAAACAGGTCCGAAACGCTCGACGGGACGATGTAGAGCTGGGCCGTTGCCGGATTGTGCTCGACGACCGGATTGCGCAGGTGCGCCGCCGGCCCGGCGATCTTGGCAAGGGCAGAGGCGAGCGCGCGCGGGTTGCCGCTGATTTCGGCACCGGCCTTGTCCGCGCCGAACTCGCGGGTGCGGCTGATCGCCATCTGCACGATCATCGCCGCGAAGGGCGCCATGAAAACCGCCGCGATAGCAGCCACCGGATTGGGGCGGTTGTCGCCGTGCCCGCCGAAGAACAGGCCGAAGTTGGCGATCATGGAGATGGCGCCGGCGATGGTCGCGACCATGGTCATGATCAGCGTGTCGCGGTTGCGCACGTGGCCCAGTTCGTGGGCCATGACGCCAGCCACTTCCTCGTGGCTGAGCATGTTCAGCAGGCCGGTGGTGGCGGCAACGGCGGCGTTTTCCGGGTTGCGCCCGGTGGCGAAGGCATTGGGCGCCTGGGTGTCGATCAGGTAGACGCGCGGCATCGGCAGCCCGGCGTTGCGGGCGAGGCCTTCCACGATGCCGTAGAACTCCGGCGCGCTGCGGGCGTCGACCTCGTGCGCGTTGTGCATGCGCAAGACGATGCTGTCGGCGTTCCAGTATGTGAACAGGTTCATGCCTGCCGCCACCAGCAGAGCGATCGCCGCACCGCCCGTGCCGCCGAACATGTAGCCCAGCCCCATGAACAGCGCCGTCAGCGCCGCCAGCAGCATGGCCGTCTTCATCCCGTTCACTTTCCTGCATTCTCCGTGTTGGACGTGTTGCCCTGGAATCTAGGTCGTGGCGGCGGCGTTTCAACGGGTGCGGCGGGGATCGGGCGGTGCACTTGGCAGGGCCGCGTGCAGCCGATAGACGCAGGGAAAGGGTTTGCAGGAACGAGGAAACAGGGTTTGGTACAAGGGTCGAGCGGGCAGGAATCGGGCGCGAAGGTGCCTCGCCGGCGGCGGCGCTCGTCCGAGGAAGTGGCGGACCGCATTCTCGAGGCGGCCGCCGAGGAATTCGAGCAGTCGGGATACACCGGGGCGACGACGGCTGCCATCGCGCGCCGGGCGGAAGTTACCGAGGCGCAGATTTTCCGCTTTCACGCGTCGAAGCAGGACCTGTTTCGCGCGGCGATCTTCACCCCGCTCAACCGCCATTTCGCCGACTTCCAGGCGCGCAGCGTGGCCGATCTCGGATCGGGTCGCGAGAGCAAGGAGCTGGCCCGCGAATATATCCGCGAGCTGCAGGATTTCATGGCGCGCCATTCGCGCATGTTCATGTCGCTGATCGTCGCCACGGCCTATTCGCCCGACGCGACGGGTGCGATCAGCGAACTCGACGGGCTGCAGGCCTATTTCGAGAAGGGCAAGGCGCTGATGAGCGCGCGTGTGGGGGCCGAGGCGCCGGTCTCGCCCGAGCTGATGGTGCGGGTGTCCTTCGCGGCGGTTCTCGCCAACCTGATGTTCCGCGACTGGCTGTTCCCGCCGGGCCTTGCCAGCGACGAGGAGATCCGGGATGCCATCGCGACTTTCGTGATCGAGGGGATCGAGGCGAACGGGCCGGTGGGCGAAGGGCGTGGGTAGGCGCTGTTCGGCTGCCGTTGAGATAGCCCACCGCCAACCCCTCCCGCTTGCAGGAGAGGGGCGAGATTTGTTGGTTTACCACCTAGACTCTGATGACATTACGTTGATGCATATCCTGAGTTTCTGAGGTAGTTTGCGCATTCATTGGGCGGGAAGTCATCGAGCAGGGAGCCGATACGTCGCCATGTTGCTTCGACGGATCGTTCT
>NZ_JANZXA010000017.1 GCF_025153475.1 Novosphingobium mangrovisedimenti | reverse complement strand
ATCCCATCTCGAACTCGGCCGTGAAACCTGACAGCGCCGATGGTACTTACGCTCAAGCGTTGGAAGAGTAGGACGTCGCCAGGCATTGAAGCCGGCGCGCTTCGCAAAAAACCCATTCTCAATGATCAAGGGCGAAAGCCCAAAAAGAGGGCCCTAGTGGCCCTCTTCGCGTTCCTAACGAACGCAACATCGGTGACGCGGGGTGGAGCAGCCCGGTAGCTCGTCAGGCTCATAACCTGAAGGTCGTAGGTTCAAATCCTACCCCCGCAACCAATTCTCAAATGACATCGATAAAACGCGTGGCTCCGCTGGGGAAAGGGCGTGTTTCCTTGACTTTCAGGGCGCTGCTACCTATTGGCCACTCTTTACGAACTTTCAGATTCTTACGGAGTGCCCATGGCGCGCGTTACTGTCGAAGATTGCGTCGACAAGATTCCCAACCGCTTCGATCTCGTCCTGCTGGCTGCGCAGCGTGCGCGGGAAATTTCCGGTGGCGCCGAACTGACCGTCGATCGCGACCGTGACAAGAACCCGGTTGTCGCGCTGCGCGAAATCGCCGAGCAGACCGTCAAGCCGGCCGAACTCAAGGAAGCGCTGGTTACCTCGATGCAGCGTGTCCTGCCCGAGGACGACGATGAGATGGACGAGATCGGCTCGCTCAGCCAGTCGGCCGAAGCCCTGCGCATCACGGCCTCGGCGCCCACCCGCAACACCTCGATCGGCGGCGACTACGACGGTTGATCGCCAAAGGTTGACTGAGCGGAGTTGACCGGCAACTCTGCACATTGTGGCTGGAAAGAAGAGAACTTTGCCCCGCATCGCAGGGGCTTCGGGGGGACCGTCCAAGAAGACCGGTCCCCTTGGCGCGTCTGCGCCCGGCGCGACCATTGCCATCTACAGCGTCAAGGGCGGTGTCGGGAAGACGACCTTCGCGGCCAATCTTGCATGGTGTTCGGCCGTGCTGTCCGGGCGCCGCACGCTTTTGTGGGACCTTGATGCCGCAGGCGGCTCGGGCTTCCTCTATGGGCTGGAGCCCAAGGGATCGCGCCTTGCCGAGGACGTGTTCTCGCGCGATCGCTCGCCGCGCGCGCTGATCCAGAAAACCGCCTGGGAAGGCATCGACATCCTTCCCGCCGACGAGAGCATCCGTGCGCTCGATGCGCAGCTGGTGCGGATCGGCAAGCGCAAGCGTCTGGCGAAGCTGACCGCTGAGCTGGGGGCGGAGTACGAACGCATCGTGCTCGATTGTCCGCCGGTCATGAACGAGCTTTCGGCGCAAGTCGTGCGCGCGGCCGATCTGGTGATCGTGCCGTTGCCGCCGTCGCCACTGTCGGCGCGGGCCTTCGATCTGGTGGTGCGCGAGATTTCCGGAAACACGACGCGGCATCCGCCGATCCTGCCGGTGCTGTCGATGCTCGACATGCGGCGCAACCTGCATCGCCAGGCGCATGAAGCGAACCCGAGCTGGCCGGCGATCCCTTACGCCAGCGTGGTCGAGCAGTGCGCGGTGCACCAGCAGCCCGTCGGTGCGCTCGCGCCGAGCAGCCCGGCCGCGCAGGCCTTCGCCCGGTTGTGGAGCGCGATCGAAAAGAAGCTGGAGACACGGCGTCGGGGATGACGCTAGTGCTGCATTGCACAATGCGGCTGTTCAGCACCCGGGCAACCGGCTAATTCTGCCCCGGACAAGGGGAAAGGCATGAGCGAGATCAGCGAGAGTCTGGCGGAAGTCGGGCAGGGCGCCCTTGCCGCGAACGCGGCGGAGCCGGAGGCCGGCGGTGCTGGCGACGGGCATACGCACGAGAGCGCTTGCCTCAATTGCGGGACCGCGCTGATCGGATCGCACTGCCATGCCTGCGGGCAGGCGGCACACGTGCACCGCACGCTGGGGGCGTTCTTCCACGACCTGTTGCACGGGGTGTTCCATTTCGAGGGCAAGATCTGGCGCACGCTGCCGTTGCTGGCGTGGCGGCCGGGCAAGCTGACCCGCGAATATATCGATGGCAGGCGGGCCAGCTACATTTCGCCGATCGCGCTTTTCCTGTTTTCCGTCTTCCTGATGTTCGCGGTTTTCCACGCCACGCAGGGCCATGAGGAGGGCAAGACGACCGGGAACCTGATCGGGATCGGCCAGAACGTGGAGTCGGTCAGGGCCGACATGAGGAAGCTGGAGGCCGAGCGCGCCGCCGCTGTCGTCCGGGGAGAGGCAACCGGGAGTATCGACCGGCAGATCGCGAGAAAGAAGGAGGCGCTTGCCGCCCTGGATTCGCTGGAGGCGGAAGGCCTGGACATCGAAATCAGCGACAAGTCCGGGAAAGGGATCCACAGCGACATCCCGCAGATCGACAAGGCATTGAAGAAGTTCAAGGCCAACCCGGATCTCGCGACCTACAAGCTCCAGACTTATGCCTACAAGTACAGCTGGGCGCTGATACCGATCTCGGTGCCCTTCCTGTGGCTGCTGTTTCCCTTCAGCCGCCGTTTCCACCTCTACGACCACACCGTGTTCGTCACGTACTCGCTATGCTTCATGACCATGCTGGTGATCGTGACGATGCTGGCGGGCGCGCTTGGCGCGGCGTGGGTGGGGGCGGTGCTGTTCTTCGCGCCGCCGGTCCACATGTACCGGCAGCTTCGCGAGACTTACGCGCTGGGACGCCTTTCCGCCTTGTGGCGGGCGTGGCTGCTGGTCTGGTTCTCGGGCACGGCGCTGCTTCTGTTCTTCATTCTGATCATGGCGCAGACGGGCGGCTGAAGGCGAAGGAGGCCGGGGCTCTCCGGCTCCATCGGCCTGGCAATGCAAAGGGGCGCGGAACTGCATGCTCCACGCCCCTTCCTGCATTCTCCCGGGGGAGAACCGTGTGTAGCTATCAGGCCCCCTGCGGTGCCGCTCCGCCCGACAGGCGCTTGCCTGCCTTGGGGATCGACGAACCGGAAGCCGGACGGGTCGTCACGGGGCCGCGCGGCTCGCTCGGCCGGTCGATATGGCCGGTCTCGAGAAGCTGCTTGATCTCGTCGCCCGACAGCGTCTCGTATTCGAGCATGGCATTGGCCAGCGTGTGCAGCGCCTCGTTCTGATCGTTGAGGATCTGCGTGGCGCGGGCGTGCGCGGTGTCGACCAGCAGGCGGATTTCCTCGTCGATCACCTTGTTGGTCTCGTCCGAGGCCATCAGGCGGTGCGAGCCGCCCATGCCGAGGTAGCCTTCCTGCTGCTCTTCGTACTGCAGCGGGCCCAGCTTGTCCGACATGCCCCACTTGGTGACCATGTTACGGGCCAGGCTGGTGGCGTACTGGATGTCCGAGGAGGCGCCCGAGGAGACCTTGTCGTGACCGAAGACCAGCTCTTCCGCCACGCGCCCGCCCATCGAAACCGAGAGGTTCGCCAGCATCTTGTCGCGGTGGTAGGAATAGCTGTCCCGCTCGGGCAGGCGCATGACCATGCCGAGGGCACGGCCGCGCGGGATGATCGTGGCCTTGTGAATCGGGTCCGAAGCCGCTTCGTTCAGAGAGACGATGGCGTGGCCAGCCTCGTGGAAGGCGGTCATCTTCTTCTCTTCGTCGGTCATGACCATGGAGCGGCGTTCCGCGCCCATCATGACCTTGTCCTTGGCGTCTTCGAATTCCTGCATGGCGACGAGGCGCTTGTTGCGCCGCGCGGCGAGCAGGGCCGCCTCGTTGACGAGGTTGGCAAGATCCGCGCCGGAGAAGCCCGGAGTGCCGCGCGCGATTACGCGGGCGTTGACGTCGGGGGCCAGCGGCACCTTTTTCATGTGCACTTCGAGGATCTTCTCGCGGCCCTCGATGTCGGGCACCGGCACCACGACCTGGCGGTCGAAGCGGCCCGGGCGCAGCAGCGCCGGGTCGAGCACGTCGGGGCGGTTGGTCGCCGCGATGATGATGATGCCTTCGTTGGCCTCGAAGCCGTCCATCTCGACGAGGAGCTGGTTCAGCGTCTGCTCGCGCTCGTCGTTCGAATTGCCGAGGCCATGGCCGCGGTGACGGCCGACGGCGTCGATTTCGTCGATGAAGACGATGCACGGCGCGTTCTTCTTGGCCTGCTCGAACATGTCGCGCACGCGGCTTGCGCCAACGCCTACGAACATCTCGACGAAGTCGGAGCCCGAGATGGTGAAGAACGGCACGCCCGCTTCGCCCGCGATGGCGCGGGCGAGCAGGGTCTTGCCGGTACCGGGCGAGCCGACCAGCAGCGCGCCCTTCGGAATCTGGCCGCCAAGCTTGGAGAAGCGCGATGGATCGCGCAGGAACTCGACGATTTCCTCCAGCTCCTCGCGCGCCTCGTCGATGCCGGCGACATCGTCGAAGGTGACGCGGCCGGAGCGTTCGGTCAGCATCTTGGCCTTGGACTTGCCGAAGCCCATCGCGCCCGATCCGCCGCCCTTCTGGACTTGCCGCAGCGCGAAGAAGGCGATGCCGACGATCAGGAGGAAGGGAAGGGTCTGCGCCAGGATATAGACCAGCAGGCTGCCCTGTTCGGCGGCCTTGCCGGAATACTTCACGTCATGGCTCTGCAAAAGCTGCGTGAGCGTGGTGTCGCCGGGCACGGGAACGGTGGCGAAGCTGTCGCCGTTCTTGAACTTGCCGTCGATCCGGTCCTCGCTGATTTCGACCGAGGCGACGCTGTCCTGAGCGACCTTGGCGCGGAAATCGGAATAAGGGATCATCGGGCCGGTCTCGCCGCGCGCACCGAACATGGACACTACCATGAGAAGCGCGAGGAAGATGCCGCCCCAGACAAGCAGGCTTTTGACCCATGGGTTGCCGTTGGGCTGCTGGTCGTCGTTCATTGTCGGAATATCCGTCCTTTCACTCGCCAATGTAGGCGCACCGGCCTGAATCACAAGTTAGCGCCGACGCACAGAGTGATGGTTTCGACAGGCTGTGGCACAATAGCTTCGAAACAGCGCCGAAGCGG
This sequence comes from Novosphingobium mangrovisedimenti, assembly GCF_025153475.1. Classification (GTDB taxonomy): domain Bacteria; phylum Pseudomonadota; class Alphaproteobacteria; order Sphingomonadales; family Sphingomonadaceae; genus Novosphingobium; species Novosphingobium mangrovi_A. The sequence continues at coordinate 43,693 of NZ_JANZXA010000017.1, read as the reverse complement.
TCGTCCGGCAGGCGCGTCAGGCCTTTGCGTGCGCCGCGGCACGCCGTTGCGATTCAGCCCGGTTCGAGCAGGTGGGCGCGCATCGCTTCGGCGGCGCCGGACGGGACGCCGATTTCGGCAAGATAGCCCTCGATCGAGCCGCAGCGCTCGTCGATGGCATCGAGGAAGGCGGCGATGTAGCCGGGCCGCGCGCCGGCGAGCGCATTCATCACCGGCTCGGACAGGCCGGCATAAGGCGAGGAGGGATCTTCGGGGCGCGCGCCGAAGGCCTTGCGCAAGTCGACGGCCTGCTCGGTCAGCGTGAAGTCGGCCACGATGGTGTCGCGCGGGGTACCGAGAATCGCCAGTACGAGCGCCGCCGCGCCGCCGGTGCGGTCCTTGCCCGCCGTGCAGTTGAAGGCGATGGGCACATGGCCATCGGCAATGCGGCGTACCAGTTCGGCATAGGCCGGGGCCTGCTGGAAGGGCAGGTGGCGGAAGCCCTCGGCCATGATCGCCATCGCCTGTTCCTCGCTGCCGATGCCCTGTTTGGCCATGGTGTGGAGCTGGCCGAAGACTTCCTGATGGTCGCGGCTCCAGTAGTCGATGCCTGCCGCCGCGCACCACCTGTTCGGCTCGCGCGCCCGTTCGCGCCGGCTGCGGAAATCGACCACGCAGCGGATGCCGAGTCCGGCAAGGTAGGCATGGTCGGCGGGCGTGAGACGGCTCATCGTGCCCGAACGGTAGAGCCGGCCCCATTTCACGCGGTGCCCGTCCATCGCGGGGTAACCGCCCATGTCGCGGAAATTGATGCCCCCTTCGAGCGGCTGCAGGCGGCGCGCCAGATCCTCGTCCATCAGGCGGTGAAGGCGGCGGGACCGGAGGGGCGGATATAGCGGGGCATGTCGATGCCCTGCCGCCTGACGGCATCGAGGAAGATCTGCTCCATCGATCCGGCATGGTCGGTGGAGAGGTAATTGCCCTCATCGTCGAAAACGACGTTCACGCCCGAGACGACCATGAAGCCTTCCACCGGTTCGCCGTCTTCGGGGATGTGGAAGGTGTGGACCGTGCCCGGCGGCTCGTAGAGGTAGCTTCCCGGCGTCTGCATGTCCTGCGGATATTCCTTGTAGCCCCAGGTGCCCTTCATCGTGAAGAAGTGCACCGCGCCGGTGTGGAAGTGCCTGGGTAGCTGCGTGCCCGGCGCGTAGCGGGCGTAGAGCACCCAGGTCGCGTTGTCGGGATCGAGGAACAGCGGCCACAGTTTCATGCCCGGAATCAGATGGCCCAGATCGATGGCCGGCTCCTCGTTGACGTTGAGCGAGAGCAGGCGGTCCTGCTCATGGATGGCTAGCGGCAGCTGCATGAAAGATCCTCTCCTGATCGGGTAAGAGCGTTGCATGGGTTTTGCGGATACTCAAGGGCGCGGGATGGCGCGAAGGGACCGAGGCCCGACGCGGTAATTGTGGCCAAGGCGCGATATCGTGCTAAAGGGCTCGCGCTGACGTCGCCATCGACGGATATCGGGCCGCCTTGGCTCCTCCCTTTGTCCCTACATCGCTTCATGAAGCCGGAATGCGCTGCCCTTGGCGCATCCCGCCGATCTCAGGGAACAGAGTAGCGATTGATGGCAGGATACAGGGAGCCCGGCTTTGAAGACCGGGTGAAGGCCGCAGCGCAGGCCCGCAGCAAGGCTCTTGCGCGCTTGAAGGCAAAGCCGCCGATCGATCCGCAGGTGCAGGCCGAACGTGCCGCCCGGGCGTTGAAGCGCGAAGCGGCGCAAGCTGAAAAGCGCGCGCAGGCGAAGGCGGAACGGGAAGCGAAACGTCTCGCCCGTGTCGCCAGGGCGGAACAAGCCGCGCAAGCGGCCAATTCTCCGCCGTCACCCGAACCCACCGAGGCTGACCGCAAGGCCGCGCGCGATGCGCGTTATGCCGCCCGCAAGGCCCGCAGGAAGTAGATCGGGACCGTCGCCATGACAGGGGATGAAGTGATCGGCACGGCCCGCGTGCCCGACGGCGTCGAGCTGCGCCTGATTCACAACGCCGGCGATTTCGCCATCATGCTGGAACACAACGAACTGATGAGTTCGGACCTGAGCATTTCGGAGGAAGCGCTTGCGACCCTGACGTGCGAGCGGCTTGGCGGACGGGCGGAGCCGCAGCTTCTCATCGGCGGCTACGGCATGGGCTTCACCTTGCGCGCGGCGCTGTCGGCACTTGGCGAGGATGCCAGTGTGACCGTGGCCGAGCTGGTGCCGGAGATCATCGAATGGGCGCGGGGGCCGATGCGGAGCCTGACCGCCGGCTGCCTCGACGATCCGCGCGTCGTGCTCGTCATGGACGACGTCGCGATGCTGATCGATGCGGCAAGGGAGGCGTACGACGCGATCCTGCTCGACGTCGACAACGGGCCGGAGGGGCTCACGCGCCGGTTGAACGACGATCTCTATTCGCGGCGCGGGTTGCAGGCCGCCATGTCCGCACTGAGGCCGAAGGGCATTCTCGCCATCTGGTCGGCCGAGCCCGATGCGGCATTCACCGCGCAGCTGCAGGCCGCCGGCTTCGAGGTGGCGGAAATCCTCATCGACACGCCGCCCGACGACAAGGGCGATCATCATGCCATCTGGTTTGCCCGGAAGGCCTGAGGGGGCTGCCTTGCCCCGGGTTTCGGGGCGCGGCTTTCGTTGACGCTTGTCCTTGCAGCCGGACCGGCCGCGAGGGCCGGTCCCTTGATCCTTCAGGCCTTCACCAACTGGTAGTCGCCGGCATCGTCCACCTGTGCCTTCCAGCCCGGATAGACGACGATGGTGGTGAAGGTTTCCTCGATGATCGAAGGGGAGGGCACTTCCATGCCCGGCTCCAGGTCCTTGCCGAGGTAGACCGGCACTTGCGCGAAACCCGTGCCGAGGTTGGCGCGGCGCGCCTTGGCAGCGACCGGAGCCTTGCCGCCTGGCGTGAACCCGCCGCTGGCCTTGGGTGAGGGCGTCACGACATGGGCGGCGAGACGCACGCCCGAGATTTCGGGCACCTCGTGTTCGCGGATGTGGGCGTATTCGGCCATGTGGCGCTGATTGAACAGCGCGATCGCGCGCGCGCCGAAATCGTCCCCGATGAACGAGAGGTCGCCCAGCGGCACGTCGGTCATGTAATCGAGCGAGAGCGAGAAGTTCTGGCCCGGATAGCGCATGTTGAGCTGGTAGTTCACGCGGATGTCGTCCGCCTTGAAATGCGCATCGGTGAAGAATTTGCGCGCGCGGGTCGACAGGTCGTTCCAGAGCTGGCGGATGCGGTCGATGTCGAGGGCGTTGGCCGAGGCGATGTAGGAGCGTTCCTCGTCTATCGTCGGGTTGGCGACCAGCGTTCCGAGCGCCGAGAAAGTCGGCGAGGCCTTGGGCACCAGCACGCGCGTGATGCCGAGGTCTTCCGCCTGGATCGCGGCGAAGGCCGGGCCGTTGCCGCCATAGGCGAGCATGACGAGGTCCTTGGGATCGATGCCCTTGCCGGCGGTCGTGCGGCGCACGCCCTGGCTCATGTTGGCATTGACCACGCGCCAGCAGTCGAACGCGGCCTGTTCGGCGTCTCCGTGGCCCATTTCGTCGGCGATCTTCTGGAAGGCTTCGGTCACACCTTTCTTCGAGAGCGAGAAGCTGCCGCCTGCAAAGCCCTCGTCGGTTGAGAGGATGCCGAGCATGACCAGCGCGTCGGTCACGGTCGGCTCGGTGCCGCCGCGTCCGTAGCAGATCGGGCCCGGCTCGGAGCCCGCCGACTTCGGGCCGACTTCGAGCGCGCCGGCATTGACGTGGCAGATCGACCCGCCGCCGGCGCCCAGCGTTTCCACTTTCACCATGGGAACGCCGATCAGGTAGCGGTGGTGCATGTTCCACCCCGCTTCGGCCGGGGCCTGCCCGTCAACCACCAGCGACATGTCGTAGGAGGTGCCGCCCATGTCGACGCAGAGCAGGTCGGGGCAGCCCTTGGCCGTGCCCGTGTGCGCAGAGCCGATCACGCCGCCCGCCGGGCCCGAGGCGAGCACGCGGATCGGGGCGCCGTCGATATATTCCTTGGTCATCACCCCGCCCGAGGCCTGCATGACCATGAGCTGGTTCTGGTACCCGCCTTCGACGAGGCGCTGCACCAGCTTTTCGAGGTATCCGGTCACGCGCGGGCCGACATAGGCATTGACCACGGTGGTGGAGGTACGGTCGTACTCCGGCGCGCGCGGCAGAACCTCGTGGCTGGCCGAGATATAGGCGTTCTGGATTTCCTGCGTGACGATCTCCTTGGCCCGGCGCTCGTGCTCGGGGTTCACGAAGGAGAACAGGAAGCTGATCGCGACGGCCTCGACATTCTGCAGGCGCAGCTTGCGGCAGGCCTCGCGCAGCGCGTCCTCGTCGAGCGGCACATGGACCGAGCCGTCATGCAGGATGCGCTCGGGCACGGTCAGGCGGCGGCGGCGCGGGGTGATCTGCTTGGGCGGCGCGAGGCGCACGTCCCAGATGTCTTCCTTGTAGCCGCGCCGGTATTCGATCTCGTCGCGGAAACCCTCGGTGGTGATGAGACCGGTGAGGGCGCCGTTCATCTCGATCAGGGTGTTGTCGGCGACGGTCGTGCCGTGGACGATCGCCTCGCACTTGCCGAGGAAGTCACCGAGTTCGAGGCCTTCCTTCCCGGCCAGCTTGCCGAGGCCTTCCATCACGCCCAGCGAGCGGTCCTCCGGTGTGGAGAGGTTCTTGTGCAGGATCACTTCATCGCTCTTGAGCAGGGCGAAGTCGGTGAAGGTGCCGCCGATGTCGATACCAACGCGATAGGTCATTCAGGTCTCTCCTTGTCCTCCCCGAATCGGGGAGGTGGCAGCCCGCAGGGCTGACGGAGGGGATTCTCGTTCCGGCGCTGCGTGTGGTTGTGCGCGCCTTCTGGCTTTGCGTTTGCCGAGAGTCCCCTCCACCGCCTGCGGCGGTCCCCCTCCCCGTGCCGGGGAGGATGTGTCTTCGTTGTTACTCCGCCGCCTACGCCATGGCCGACATCTCGGCGCGCAGCGCCTCGGTTGCCGCGTGGTCCACCGCCAGCGTGTAGTCGTCGAGGCTGCCGGTCAGCACCACGCCGTACTTCATCCGCGCCGCCTCGGGGCTGACGTATTCGTCGAGCACGTCCTCCTTCACGCTTTCCGGATCGCGCAGCAGCGGCAGGCCGAAGCCCGCGCCGCCGCCATGCTGATAGGCGATCACCGCGCCTTCGGGCAGCAGGTCCTGCGCGGTGTGCTCGATCTTGCGCTCGCCCGGCGCGCCGACCTCGAAGTGGTTGCTATAGGGGATCGCATCGTCCCCCCCGCACATCCCGCGCAAGGGGTGGTCGGCCGAGACCATCCACGCCATCGCCGAAGTCGGCTTCAACACCTGCTTCACGTTCAGCGAACCCGGAGCCCCGCGCCACTGGCCGGCACCGCCGCCGTCGGTGGTCATCTCGCGGCTGATGTTGAGGATGGGGAAGCGGCTTTCCGCGTCCTCCGCCTCGGACAGGATCAGGTTGCCCAGCGAATTGGGGCACGAACCCCAGCCGTCGATGCCCTTGATCGCCGAGACGTCCATCGAGCGGCAATCGACGCCCTGGTCCATCCACATCATGCCGTTGTCGTCGAAACCGATGACGGCGTTGGGCATGCCGATCTTGTAGAGCTGCGGCTGCGCCCGCTCCGGCGCGACTTGCGAGAGGGCTAGGCACACCGCCTCGGTGATCTCGCAGGCCGGGTGGAACGATCCGAGCGCGGCGGGCTTGTTCGGCGGCGGCTGGGCGATGCAGCCTTCGGGGATCACGATGTCGACCGCGTTGAACATGCCCTCGTTGCGCACGATCGTCGGGTCCATGTGGGTGATGACCTGCGTCATCACATAGCTGCGCGAGTTGGCGAAGGTGTTCCACACGCCGATGAGGTCCTGCCGGTCGTCGGTGCCGGTAAGATCGACGGTGAGCTGGTCGCCCTTCACGGTGCAGGCGACGTGGACCTTGATGTCCTTGGTCCCGGCGGTGTCGTGGTCGATCAGGACCGTGCCTTCATAGGTGCCGTCGGGCCACTTGGCGACTTCCTCGTGCATGCGCTTTTCGGTGTGGTCGATCGAATGGTTGATCGCGGCCTTCACCGTTTCGGCACCCCACTTGCCCAGCAGGTCCTCCAGCATCTTCACCGCGTGCTGCACGCCGCCGATCATCGCCGCGATGTCGCCCGCGAACGTGGCAAAGCGGTTGTTGCGCACCACGAAGTCGAACACGTCCATGCGCAGTTCGCCGCGGTGGACGAGCTTGAGGCAGGGATAGATCACGCCCTCGGTAAAGACGTCGGTCGCCTCCAGCGTGAAGCCGCCGGGGTCCTTGCCGCCGGTATCGCCCTGGTGGGCCTGCAGCGTCTGGATGCAGATCAGCTCGCCCTTCTCGTCGTAGACCGGGCCGTAGACGTTGTAGTCGGGCAGGTGGCCGCCGCCGTGATCGGGATCGTTGGCGACGAAGACATCGCCCGGCCCCCAGTCGTAGCGCTCCTGGTTCATCAGCCCCCAGCGCGTCTCCATCTGGTTGACGAAAGTCAGCTGTGGCGTGCCGATCGCGCCCATGGCAAGGCGCCCGTGGGCATCGACGATCGCGGCATTGCGCTCGTTCGACTGGTTGATGATGGGCGAGGACGCCGCGCGCCCCAGATAGGTCGCGGCCTCGAAGCAGACGGTCTCGAACGCGCCGCGGATGATGTCGGCGGTCACCTGATCGATTTCGGCCGTGGTCGGCAAGGGCTCGCGCCGGGCGGCCAGCTTGCGGTTCAACTCGTAGGACATCGCTGCACTTCCTCTTCCGTCCGTGCTCTTTGTTCTTGAGCTTCGGCTATTAGGCGCATGGTCTGCCACTCTTCTCGACAAACCGCGCGGCCTTGCGTGCAATTTGCGAAAACGCGCGCTATCCGGCCATGCCCACAGGCGCCATCGGAGCAGCATCCACGATGAAGATACACCCGGTCTACGCCGAGATGGAGCGCACCGTGTTCGACCTGATGTCCGGCCTCGCGCGCGAACATGGCGCGATCAACCTGGGGCAGGGCTTCCCCGATGCGCCCGGGCCGGAGCCGGTGCTGGAAGCCGCCGCGCGCGCCTTGCGCGAAAAGTCGAACCAGTATCCGCCCGGTGCCGGCCTGCCCGAACTGCGCGAGGCGGTCTGCGCCTATTACGCGCGCCGCCAGAACCTCGCCATCGCGCCCGAACAGGTCACCGTGACCTCCGGCGCGACCGAGGCCATCGCCTGCGCCGTGCTCGCGCTGGTGCAGCCGGGGGACGAGGTGATCCTGTTCCAGCCCGCCTACGATGCCTATGCGCCGATGGTGCGCCGGGCAGGCGGCGTGCCGGTCTCGGTCATGCTTGCGCCGCCGCATTTCGCCTACGGGGAAGAGGCGCTGCGCCGCGCGATCACCCCGCGCACACGCGTGCTCATGCTGAACGACCCGCTCAACCCCGCCGGCACCGTGGCGAGCGAGGCGCAGCTTGCGATGATCGCCCGCCTGTGCACCGCGCACGATCTCACCGCGATCTGCGACGAAGTCTGGGAAGACGTGCGCTTCGACGGCACGCCCCACCGCTCGCTGACGACGTTCGAGGGCATGGCCGCGCGAGCCGTCAAGATCGGCTCTGCGGGCAAGATCTTCGGCATCACCGGCTGGAAGATCGGCTGGATGATCGCGCAAGGCGAGCTGGCAACGGCGGTATCGCGCGCCCACCAGTTCATCACCTACGCCAGCGCCCCGCCGCTGCAATGGGCCGTGGCCGAGGGCCTGACGATGCCCGACGCCATGCTGGCAGACCAACGCGCCACCTGGGCCGCCTCCCGCGCGCGGCTGAAAGCGGGGCTGGAGGCCGCCGGCTTCGCCGTCCTGCCCAACGCCGCGACATGGTTCCTCTGCGCCGACCTCGCCGCCTCGGGCATTGCGCTCACCGACCGCGAGTTCTCCGAACGCGCCGTAACCGAGGCAGGCGTCGCGACCGTCCCCGTCTCCGCGCTCTACGAGGGCGAGGGCAGGCCCGAGCACATCGTGCGGTTCTGCTTCACCAAGCCGGATGCGGTGCTGGACGAGGCGGTGGCGCGGCTGGGGAAGTGGTGGGGGTTACGATAGCCGCCGCGGAGGCAGCACCATGGGTCAGAGGACTGGCCAAATAGTTTCGGTCAAATTTGCCAGTGACGTTACGCCGGGTCGATAGCCAATTTGTAACTTTGTTCACGTGCATTTCATAAGTGTCACTTGCGTTTTTTTATGACCTAAGTTTGATATCCCTATGGTACGCTTCAGTGAGCACTTTAATTTGGGTAAGTCCCAAGGTGAGCTCGATTTCGTCGATATAAGGCTCGATATCGACAATCGGCTCTATATTTGTCCTTACGCTATTCAAATTCGGGAAGATGAATGGTCGGAAGCCTGTGGCGACCATATCCGCTCGTATTTCAATGAGATTCTGGACCAATTAAGGAACGGGAACGCAGAGCGCGCCCAGCATCTGTTAAGTCACCTTCATGAACCGAACGAAACATTTTTTGGTCAGTCGTCCGGCAGACCAAGCGGGCGTGGCGTAGGTGAGTATAAGGCGCTCGATTTAGTCAACGCTTTGTTAAATAGCAGGGCCTTCGAGACAGGCCTTTTAGCTGATGTTTCCGATGCAGAATTGTTCATCCCAGGCGTTGGTCCGGACACAATCTCTGATTTGGTTACAAACGTCATTCGCGGTTTGCTCGCGGACTATACATTGGCTGAATGCAGGCTGCACGAGATACCAACATCCCCAACGACTTCTCTCGGTCCTTCATGGAATGTTGTACGAAGAGACTGGGAAGCCAAAACCTATCAACTTCCCGTATTTGAGGGGAGGCCTGTACTGTTGGTACCGTGGTTTAGTGTGCGACGTAGGCTTAGTCTTAATAGTCAAGAATTTTATAATCACTATATGATTAGCTACCTGCAGAGTGAGTATCTTGATGCAGGTAGAGCCCTTGTAGAGACCTTAAAGAATGGAAGGCAAAGGGTTACAAAAAAATCTGTGAAAGAAAGGCATCCATTCATAAAGGATGATATGGCTGCATTTGTTCGAGACCATCCTGAAATTTTGGAGCGTTATAAGGACTTAAAGGGGGCGTCTGGGCCGCTTGATATCGAGGATATTGAGCCAAACTTCGATGAGAATGCTTTGGCGCAGGTGCTCATTGACCGACTTCGCGAAATTCCTACGGGTGGGGATAGTGCTGACACGTACCACAGCCTCATGGTTGGTATCTGCACCTTCTTATTCGCACCAGATCTTATTGCTCCTGTAAAAGAATTTGAACAGCATAATGGAAGGAAAAGAATCGATATAAAATTTACAAATGCGTCTAATGATGGGTTTTTCGGACATTCTCTTGCTTCTGCGCAATTGCGAGCGAGAAATATATTAATTGAATGCAAAAATTATACAAAGGAATTGAGAAATCCTGAGTTGGATCAGCTTGCTGGTCGGTTTGGCCATCAGCGGGGATTTTTGGGATTCCTTCTGTGTCGCAATATGGATGATCGGGAGAGAATCATTGCTTCTTGTCGGGACACTGCTGCCGATGGTCGCGGGTTTATGATCGTGTTTGAAGACCGGGATGTCGCTCAGATGCTCCAATGGGTGATGGAAGGTCGACGAAGCGAAATTGACCGTTACTTACACCGGCGTTTAGATGAGATAACCGACTAGCCTCGGTCGTGAAGGTTGTAGCAGCAGATGAAACTCTTTCAGATCCATCCGTTCGAGTGTCTGCCGTCAGCAAGTCCAGCAGGTCATATGAATGACCGAAATGGGGCGCAAAGCTGCCAGTAAGGGATATGGAATTGGGTTAGCACTGGCTCACCCCCATTTTCCTACAAGCCTGCAACCTGTCAGACTGCCGCCCGGCCGCGCCATGTCAGCATGTGTGGCCAGGGCTCTTTGACACCGTCGATCCTCACCAACACATGCTGCGGAATTCTCCTGCGGAGTGAAGTTCCAACCCTTTGAAATCCCGAAAACTTCACCGGACTTTGCGATGGCTGATGTGGCTGAACTTCGTGAAGTTCCCACCTTCCTTCGTCATTGCGAGCGTAGCGACGCCTGTCCTGAGCGGCTGCTGCAAGCAGTCAGCCGAAGGGCAATCCAGAGCGAGGCGCGCGATGTTCTGGATTGCCGCGTCGCTTCGCTCCTCGCAATGACGATGGAGGGCGAGGCGTACTCTCAGGCGTTCAGCCCGCCGTTCACGCTGATGACCTGTCCGGTGATCTTCGCCGCGCCGTCGCTGCACAGGAACAGGGCGAGCGGGGCGATGTCGTCGGCGCCGGGCAGGCCGAGCCCGGCGCGGCGGGCGGCCTTGGCCATGCGCTCTGAACCCATGCGGCGGGCGCTCTCGCTGCCTTCCACGAAGCTGGGCGAGATGGCGTGGGCGCGGATGCCGTCGCGAGCGGCTTCCACCGCGAAGTTGCGGATGAAGCCGATGGTGCCCGCGCGCGCGGCGCCGATCAGCGTCTGGCGCGGCGCGGCGTAGAGCCCGGCGTCCGAGACGAAGGCGATCAACGTGCCGCCCTGCTGCGACAGGAAATCGTAGGCGGCATGGGCCAGCCGCTCGACCCAGCCGACCGAGACGGCGAGGAAGTCCGCGAAGACTTCGGGCGATGTCTCGGGAAACAGGCCGGTAACGCCCACCGGGCCGGTCGAGGTGCAGTCTATCACCGCATCGATCCGGCCATATTGCTCGGCGACTTCGGCCACCAGCGTCTCGGCCGCCTCGTCGTCCCAGATGTCGGCCAGGAAACCGTCGATCTCGCCGAGGTAGGACAGGCCGGTAACCGCCGCCTCGACCTTGTCCTGCGTGCGCCCGTGCAGCGCCACCTTCCAGCCGTGCGACAGCGCGTGGCGCGCAATCGCGCTGCCGATGGAGCCGGAACCGCCAGCGAGCAGCAGGACTTTCTGGTCAGTCACCGGCGGCCTCTGGTCACTGGCGCCTCTAGTCGCTCTCGAACGCGGCGCGCATGTCGTCGGGCGCGAGGTCGGAGAACTTGGTGATGCGCGCCTCGAACTTCAGGCGCACGCGCCCGGTCGAGCCGTGGCGCTGCTTGGCGACGATCAGCTCGGCAAGCCCGGTTACCTGTTCCATCTTCTGGCGCCAGGCTTCCCACTTCTCGACGACGTCCGGCGGATCGCCTTCGGCCGGGTACTTGGGTTCGGTCGCATTGACGTAGTAGTCCTCGCGGAACACGAACCAGACCATGTCGGCGTCCTGCTCGATCGAGCCCGATTCGCGCAGGTCCGAGAGCATCGGCTTCTTGTCCTCGCGCTGTTCGACCGCACGGCTGAGCTGCGAAAGCGCGATCACCGGCACTTCCAGTTCCTTGGCCAGGGTCTTGAGGCCACGCGAGATTTCCGAAATCTCGTTCACGCGGTTGTCGCTGGCGCGGCCCGATCCGGAAAGGAGCTGCAGGTAGTCGATGATGATCAGGCCAATGTTGTAGCGACGCTTCAGGCGGCGCGCGCGGGTGCGCAGCGCGGCGATCGAGAGGCCCGGGGTATCGTCGATGTAAAGCGGGAGTTCGGCGAGGCGCTGGCTGGCAAAGGAGAGCTGCTGGAAATCCTCTCGGCTGATCTTGCCCATGCGCAGGGCTTCCGACGAAATGCCCGACTGTTCGGCGAGAATACGCGTCGCCAGCTGGTCGGCGCTCATTTCGAGGCTGAAGAAGGCGGTCGGCGCGCCCACCGACTTGGCATGCTCGATGCCGTCGCGAACGGTATCGTCGACATAGCGCTGGGCGGTGTTGAAGGCGATGTTGGTGACCAGCGAGGTCTTGCCCATGCCGGGGCGGCCGGCAAGGATGATAAGGTCGGAATCGTGCAGGCCGCCGATCTTGTCGTTGACCGAGGTGAGCCCGGTGGTCTTGCCCGAGATGTGGCCGCCCGAATTGAACGCCTTCTCGATGTTGAAGATCGCGGTGCGCGTGGCGGCCGAGAAGGTCTTGGCCTCGTTGGCCGACGCGGCGCCCTCGGCCACCTTGTAGAGCGCGGCCTCGGCCTGCTCGACCTGCTCCATCGGCTCGACCGACTCGGAGGTGTCCATGGCCCCTTCGACAAGGCCGCGCCCGACCGAGATCAGCTCGCGCAGGAGGGCAAGGTCGTAGATCTGGTCCGCCAGCTCGCGCGGGGCCAGCAGGCCCTGGCCGTCGGCGGTAAGGCGGGCGAGATAGGACACGCCGCCCAGCGCCTTGAGCTGCTCGTCGGCCTCGAAATAGGGGCGCAGGGTGACCGGGGTGACCACCGCCTTGCGGTCGAGCAGGCCAAGGATGCGCTCGTAGATGCGGGCGTGGACCGGCTCGAAGAAATGCTGGGGGCCAAGCTGGGTCTGCAGCTCCTCGATCACGCGGTTGTCGATCAGCACCGCACCCAGAAAGGCAGCCTCCGCCTCCACGTTGGACGGCAGGGCGCGCGCTTCGGTTTCGGCGGGTTTGATGAGAGCTTGTTCCAGGGCCATAAGCGCGGCAACATGGTCTCACTGCGCAGCCCTCGCAAGCGTGACGTGAGGCGATTTTATTCCACAGGGTGTGGAGGACCTTCGTCGGACTTGCCCGGGCATGCTGCAAGCGCGTAAAGGCCGTGCGTATCATGGCGGACCCGCGCATCACCCATATCGAACTCGACGAGGCGACCATCCTGTGGCGCAATGCCGATATCGAGCAGGAACGGCGTATCGCCATCTTCGACCTGATCGAAGACAACGTGTTCAAGCCCCTGCGCGCCTTCGAGGCTGGGCATCAGGGGCCTTACCGGCTCAAGCTCTCGGTGCGCGACGGCCGGCTGCACCTCGAGATCGACAACGAGGATGGCGAACCGCTGGAGACGCTGGTGCTCGGCCTCGCCCGCTTTCGCAGACCGATCCGCGAGTACTTCGCGATCTGCGAGAGCTACTATCAGGCGATTCGCAAGTCGACGCCGCAGGAGATCGAAACCATCGACATGGCCCGGCGCGGCATTCACAATGAGGCGGCGGAAATGCTGCTGGAGCGGCTGGAGGGCAAGATCGAGACCAATTTTCCCACCGCGCGGCGCCTGTTCACGCTGATCTGCGTACTGCATATCCGGGGCTGAGGAGGGGGATTTGGCCGTAAGGGGAGGGCGCAAGCGCGCAAGGATGCGCGGCGTCACGAAACTGCGCATTATGGGCGTGCTGCTGCTCGCGGCGATGATCGCGGGCGCATGGGGCTGGTGGCACGTGCATCACTGGCTGCCCGATCGTGCGGTCTTTCCGGTCCAGGGCGTGGAAATCGGCGTGGACGACGGTGCGGTGAACTGGAAGTCGCTGAAGGCGATCGGCGCGGACTTCGCCTATATCGACGCCAGTGCCAGCGCATTCGCACGCGATCCGCGCTTCGTGGCCAATTTTGATGCCGCGCGCGCGGCGGGCATGCAGGTGGGGGCGGTCCACCGCTATGACCCCTGCCAGCCGGCGGAAAAGCAGGCGGCGAATTTCGTGACCACGGTGCCGCGCGATCCGGCACTGCTGCCCCCCGTGGTGGAACTCGGCATGCTGGCCGACAACTGTCCGGTGCGGGTCAGCGATGCGCGCGTCGAAAGCGAGCTGATGACCTTCCTCAATCAGGTCGAAACCCATGCCGGCAAGGCGGTGATCCTGAAGGTCATGCCCGGCTTCGAGGCGCGCTATGCGATTGCGGCGAAGCTCGACCGCAACCTGTGGCTGGTGCGCAACCGGTTCATGCCCGACTATGCGGGGCGGCCGTGGACGCTGTGGACGGCCAATACCAGCCTTGCCAACGAGATTGCGCGCAAGGGGCTGCGCTGGGTAGTGGTGCAGCCATGAGTGCAAGCAAACGAGATGTTCTGATCGCCGCCGCGCGCGAGGCCGCCGCCGGCGCCTATGCGCCCTATTCGGGTTTTCAGGTGGGGGCGGCGTTGCTGCTGGCCGATGGCTCGGTGGTGACCGGGGCCAATGTCGAGAACGCGAGCTATGGTCTGGCCCTCTGCGCCGAGACGGTGGCGGTGGCCAAGATCCTCTCGACCGCCGGAATGGGCGCTCTGGAGGCGGTGGCCGTGTCCGGCGGGGCGCCGGGAGCGCCGGGCAAGGGGGCGACCGTGACGCCTTGCGGGCGCTGCCGTCAGGTCCTCAACGAGATTGCCGGGCTGGGCGGCACCGATCCGGTGATCTGGTGTGACGGCCACGACGGCGTTCTGGAGACGCGGCTGTCGGAACTGCTGCCGCATGCCTTCGGGCCGGCAAACCTGGCCTGACCGTCGTCAGGCTTCCCGTTCGACCAGCCATTCGAGCAGCGCGCCCATGCAGTCGCGGCCCAGTTGCTTCGACCGTTCCGGGCTCCAGCCCTGACGGCGGTCGGCGGCGGGGTCGTGGTCCTTGAACGGCATTTCCAGCGTCATCGACACGCAGCCGAAGCGTTCGGCAAGCTGGTTCGTTGACATCGAGAGGTTGCCCTTGCCCGGCCTCGCGATCGGATAGCCGAGCTTGGTCTGGAAGTCGGGCGTGCGGCGCTCGAGGATTTCGGCGTAGCGGTTATAGCCGGCAAGCTGCTCGTCCCTGAGAGAGGGAATGCCTTCGAAGCCTGCGAGGAACACGGCTGGAATCGCCTCGTCGCCGTGGACGTCCATGGCGAAATCGACGCCGCTCGCATCCATCGCATCGCGCAGGGCCAGCACTTCGGGTGACTGTTCGGAGGTGGGATTGTCCCATTCGCGGTTGAGGTTCACGCCCGCCGCGTTGGTGCGCAGGTGGCCGCGCTTCGAGCCGTCGGGGTTGGCGTTGGGCACGACGTGAAGGCGGCAGCGCCGCCGCAGCTCCCGCCCGACCGAATCGGCAGGATCGGTCAGCAGGTCCAGCGCGCCTTCCATCCACCATTCGGCCATCGATTCGCCCGGATGCTGCCGCGCGTAGAGCCAGACCTGCACGGGGCCTGCCCCCATTTCCAGACAGTCGATCGGCTGGCCGTCGAGCGACGTGCCCAAGCCGCGGTATTCGACGCTGCCGGCGCAGGCCGTGCGGGCCACGAGGTCGTGGTGGCGCTCCATCGAATAGGGCGCGAAATAGGCGAACCAGACGATGTCGCTCGCCGGCTTGTAGCGGATCGTCAGCGAACCGCCGTCGCGACCTTCGTCCCAGTGGCTTTCGGTCCGACCCCAGAATTGCCGGTCCTCGGATACGCAGGCGTTGTAGCCGGACCAGCCCATCGGATAGGCGGAAGAGTTGAGCCCCGTGATGATCAGTGTGAGTTCACGTCCCTTGGCGCCGCTGACGCGAAAATGGAACCACTGGAAGAAGCTGGAACTGCGGTCCCGCATGATGGCGAGGCGGGCGGTCGTGCCGTCGATGGAGAGAACTTCGATGTTGCCGGAATCGAACGCTGCGTTGATCTGTACGTCGGTCATTTCACCAGAATAGTTTCGCCGGACTCGCCCGGAAACCCCTTGAACAATGCCTCGGTCATTTTTGCGGCGCCGAGCGATGTCTGGGCCATTGGCGAATCGGCACGCACGACAAAGCTTGCCCGGCCTTCCCAAAGGTGTTTGCCGCTGGCGCGATCGATAATGATTACGGAAAGCTTGGTCGCCACTTGCTCCGGCGGCGGGCCCGACAAGTCGATGCCGATCCCCACGCCCACGCCCGAACCATAGCTGCCGGTGCTGCCGCCCACGCCGACCGAAACCGGGCCGGACTCGCGCTGGGGCTGATAGCGCTGGCGCTCCAGCCGGAGTAGGGCGACTTGCCGGCTGCCGCTTTCGCCGGGAAGAGGTTCGACGTAGCCGACCCGCGTCAGCTCGCGTGAGACCGCCATGGCGTATGTGCGGAACTCCATGTTCTCCATCTGGCCCTGCGCCGGCTCGACACGGATCGTGCCCTGGCCAAGCGCAGCGATGTCGGCGGCGTGAAAGCGGGTGATTTCGACCGGCCCCACCGGGGCCACGCAGCCGGAGAGGGCCAAGGCGGCGGCCAGCGTCAGGGGGGCGATCACCTTGCCGCGCAGGCGGGCCGTCAGGGTCCTGGTCATAGCTTTCTCTCCAACACCTTTCGGGCCGGTTTGGCTTGCGACACAGGAGGATGCAAGCGTGGTTCAGTCCAGTGAGGTGCCGAGCGGTTCGATTTCTTCTCCCTGAGGGAAATTGTCGAAGAGGGCAGAGGCCAGTTTTCCGGCGATCCGGCTCTCGCTCCAATCGTCGTCGCCTTCGCGGGTGGCGATCGTGGCATAGCCTTCCCACAGCACCTTGCCGGTGGCCTTGTCGGCGATGCGGGCGTCGAGCCGCGTCGATACCAGGGCGGCACGCGGCTTGGTCATGTCAACATTCACGGCAAGGCCATAGGCAGAGCCATGCGTGCCTACGGATACTGCCGCGCTGCCGCTCACAGGGCTCTTCTTCTCCTCGGCGGGGACAAGGACATGCCGGCTGATCCGCAGCCTTGCGACTTGCGCCTGCACGTCGCTTGGATGCTGCGTGTCGTATCCGGCGCCGACAAGGGCATCGACGATGGCGGCTTCGTAGGCCGCGCGCTGTGTTTCAGCGAACCACGGGCCATCGCCCGATTCGGATTCCACCGTGACGGGGCCGTGCCCCAGTGCCTCGGCTGCAGGGCCCGCGACAACGAAACGGCTGACTTCCACGCGGCCTTCCCGCTGGTCACGGTAGCGCCGGTCGGGCAGGCGTGACCCGGCCGGGTTGGACCAGCCCGGGGAACCCCAGCTTGGCCCCCATGGGGAGTGCTGTGCCTGCGCGGGAACGGATGCGATCAGCATGACAGCCATGCCTGCGGCGAAGGCCGCGCCTCTAGGTATCGTCATATGGCTTGTCGTTTTTCCAGAATTCGGTGATGTCGCGCCCTTGCAGCACCTTAAGGTCGTGCCGATTGCCGACAGATGAATAGCATTCAGGGCGCGACGGCGGGGGTGTCGTGCTTGACTTTGCGGGCTGCTGCCACTAACGGCGCCACTTCGAATTTCCGGCGGTCGGTAACCGCCCAGACAGACGAGACACACGATGAAGATTCGCAACAGCCTCAAGTCGCTCAAGGGCCGTCACCGGGATAACCGCGTGATCCGCCGTCGCGGCCGCACTTACGTCATCAACAAGACCAATCGCCGCTTCAAGGCTCGCCAGGGCTGATTCGTTTCGCCCATCCCCGCCGTGAAAGGCGGGGTCATCGGCGGACGGGCTATTGCGTTGACGGTATGAGGCCCCCGCCATTTGCGGGGGTCTTGTCATGTCTGCTGTAGATGCTGTCGTTTTCGACGTGGGGCGCGTTCTGGTCCAGTGGGACATGCGCCACCTGTTCGCCCGGTTGATCGACGATCCCGAGCGACTCGACTGGTTCATGGCCAATGTCATGACCGATGAATGGCATTTCCAGCACGATGCTGGACGCGATCTCGATGAGATGGTTGCCGAGCGCAAGGCCCAGTTTCCCGGGCACGACGATCTGATCGACGCCTACGCCACGCGCTTTCTCGAAACGATTCCGGGCAATGTTCCGGGCAGTCACGAGATCGTGCGTGAACTGGCGCAGCGTCAGGTTCCCCTTTTTGCCATCACCAACTTCGCCAGCCCCTTCTGGCGCGAGTTCCGGGCCAACGAGCCGCTCTTCGACCTGTTCGGGGACATCGTGGTGTCCGGCGACGAGAAGCTGGTGAAACCCGATCCGAGAATTTTCGATCTCGCTGTGCGCCGCTTCGGTCATGAACCCGGTGCGATGCTGTTCGTCGACGACAATGTCGCGAACGTGGAGGCCGCTCGTGCGCTCGGCTGGCATGTGCATCACTTTACCGATGCCGGGGCGTTGCGGACCGATCTGACGAACCGTCAGTTGCTGGGTTAAGCTGGTGGCGCTGCGCGCGCCGTCCTGCATCTTTCGCAATACTCGAACGAATTGCTCCGATTTTCGCGTTTTTGTGCGCGAAAATTTTCTTTCGCAGGTGCAGCGTAAACGCTTGGCAAGTCCCTTTCCATGTTGCATCACATGGTCAAACGGGAGTCACGATGACGGCTGCGAGCACGACGAAATTCGACGAAATGCTCAATGAGGACGGTTCGGTTCGTCCTGCATATGCTGATTTCTGTGACTGGTATGATTCTCAGGACAAATCCTGGTTGAAACGCCAGGATGCCGAGGCTGAACGTTTCTTTCGGCGCATCGGTATTACTTTCAATGTCTACGGCGAAGAAGCAGCGGAAGAGCGGCTGATCCCGTTCGACATGATCCCGCGCATCATTACCGCGCGCGAGTGGCGCAAGTTGACGCGGGGGATCGAGCAGCGGGTGAGGGCGCTCAACGCCTTCCTGCAGGATCTCTATCACCGGCAGGAAATCATTCGCTCTGGCCGCCTGCCGATCCATGCGCTGCGGGACAACGATGCATTCCTGTCGCAGATGATCGGCTTCACGCCCCCAGGCGGTGTCTATACGCACATCGTCGGCATCGATCTCGTCCGCACCGGTCCCAACGACTTCATGGTGCTGGAAGACAATGCGCGCACCCCGTCCGGCGTCTCGTACATGCTCGAGAATCGCGAGACGATGATGGCGATGTTCCCCGAGCTGTTCACGAAAGTGCCGGTGCGGCCCGTGTCGGACTATCCGCGCCGGCTCGCCCGTTCGCTGCGGGCTTGCGCGCCGCCGGCCTGCAGTGGCAGCAAGCGCCCCGTGGTCGCGGTGCTCACGCCGGGCATCTACAACTCGGCCTATTTCGAACATGCCTTCCTGGCCGACCAGATGGGTGCCGAGCTTGTCGAAGGCAGCGATCTGCGCATCGTCGACGGGCGTGTCGCCATGCGCACGACCACCGGGTACAAGGCGATCGACGTGATCTATCGCCGGGTCGACGACGACTATCTCGATCCGCTCAGCTTCAATCCGAATTCGGTGCTGGGCGTGGCCGGGATCATGGATGTCTACCGGGCCGGGGGCATCACCATCGCCAATGCGCCGGGCACCGGCATCGCCGACGACAAGGCGATCTACAGCTACATGCCCGAGATCGTCGAGTTCTACACCGGCGAGAAGCCCATCCTGAACAACGTGCCCACCTGGCGCTGCTCGGAACCCGACGCGCTGGCATACGTGCTCGACAACCTGGCGGATCTCGTCGTCAAGGAAGTGCACGGTTCGGGCGGCTACGGCATGCTGATCGGCCCGACCTCGTCGAAGAAGGAACTGGCCGCGTTCGAGGCCAAGCTGCGCGCGAAGCCGGACAATTATATCGCGCAGCCCACGCTGTCGCTTTCGACGGTGCCGATCTTCGCCAAGGAAGGGCTGGCACCGCGCCATGTGGACTTGCGTCCTTTCGTGCTCGTGTCGCCCGATGGTATCGACATCACGCCCGGGGGGCTGACCCGCGTGGCGCTCAAGAAGGGGTCTCTGGTCGTCAATTCGTCGCAAGGCGGGGGCACCAAGGACACCTGGGTATTGGACGAGTAATGCTGGGACGAGCTGCCAACGGCGTTTACTGGATGAACCGCTACCTCGAGCGGGCGGAAAACGCGGCGCGCCTGATCGACGTGGGATTCCACCTGGCCCTGACGCGGGGCGACAAGGAATCGGCGGACGAGGAATGGAAGTCGGTCCTGACCACCACAGGGCAGGTCGATGCCTACCTCGAGCTCTATTCCGACTTCAACGGTCCGCAGGTGTTCAACTATCTCCTGCGCGACAAGGACAATCCCGCTTCCGTCCTGCGGATGGTCGAGAATGCGCGGACCAATGCCCGTGTCGTGCGGACCAGCCTGACCAATTCGGTCTGGGAAGCCACCAATGAAGGCTGGATGATCCTCAGCGAAATGCTCGCGCGGCCGGTGCGCGAGACCAATCTGGGCGAAGTGCTCACCGCGATCCGCCGGCAGGGCACGCTCGTTCGTGGCGCGATGGAAGGCACCATGTTGCGCAACGAGGTGTTCAACTTCGCGCGCATCGGCACCTTCATCGAACGTGCCGACAACACCGCCCGCATTCTCGACGTGAAGTACTACGTGCTGCTGCCCTCGGCTGCCTGGGTCGGCTCCAGCCTCGACAATGTCCAGTGGGATACGCTGTTGCGCTCGGTGGCGGGCAACCGGGCCTATTCCTGGCTCAATGCCGCGTCGATGGAGCCGCGCGGGATCGCGCGCTTCCTGATCCTCGACGGCCAGTTCCCGCGCAGCCTCGTGTTCTGCTACGAGAAGATCCGCAGCAACATGGCCGGTCTTGCCAAGGAATACGGGCACGAGGTTTCCGCGCACGAATTGCTGCGCGATGCCGGGGCCCGGCTGCACCAGACCTCGATCGAGGAAATCTTCGAGGGCGGACTGCACGAGTTCCTGCAGGACTTCATCGGCAAGACCATCGAAATCGGCAATGCCATCGCTGCCGACTATCGCTTCATCGAATAGGAGCGGTCCTTAGTGCTTCTGACCGTCACTCACACCACGCGCTACTCCTTCGCCGAGAAGGTCTCCCACGGGTTGCAGCGCCTGCGGCTCAAACCCAAGACGACACACGGGCAGGAAGTGCTCGAATGGCGCATGGACCTTGTCGGAGCCAGGCCAGAGGCGTCCTACGACGACCAGCACCACAACCACATCGATCTCGTCTCGATCGAGCCGGGCGTGCCGGAAGTCGTCGTTACCTGCCACGGGACCGTGCGCACGATCGACAACAACGGCGTCACCGGCATGCATACCGGGCACATGCCCTTGTGGTGCTTCCTGCGTCCCACGCCGCTGACCCGCGCCGGAAATCGTGTGCGTCAACTGGTGGCTTCGGTCGATGCCGACCGCGACGACACGCTGAATTTTCTCCATGCCCTGTCGGGCGCGATCGGTGAGCAGATCGAATATGTCCCCGGCGAGACCGACGCCGCCACGACCGCGGAGCAGGCGCTGGTGGCGGGCAAGGGCGTGTGCCAGGACCATGCCCACGTCTTCATCAGCGCGGGCCGGCTGCTGGACATCCCCATGCGCTATGTCGGCGGCTACCTGAAGATGGACGGCCTCGTCGAGCAGGAGGCAGGGCACGGCTGGGCCGAGGCCTATGTGCCGGGGCTCGGCTGGGTCGGCTTCGACATTTCCAATGCGATCTGCCCGGACGAACGCTATGTCCGCGTGGCTACCGGCTGTGACTACAGCGAAGCTGCCCCGGTTACGGGCATTGCCGTCGGAGCTGGGGAAACTGAACTTGACGTGCACTTGTCGGTTGACGAGAAACTGGTAGGTCAGCAGCAGTCGTCCGGCGGCGGCGGACAGCAACAGGTTCAGGGCGGCTAGCCCGCACGGGATTACGAGCCGGGTCGCCTTTCCGCGCCGGGCGCAGCGCGCAATCGTGCGAGGCTGAAGGTTTGCAGGGACGAAGTTTTCAATGACCTATTGCGTGGGGATGATGCTGGATCGCGGTCTCGTTCTGATGAGCGACACGCGCACCAATTCCGGCGTCGATAACATCTCGACCTTTCGCAAGATGTTCCATTGGGAGATTCCCGGCGAGCGCATCATCGCGGTGATGACCGCGGGCAACCTTGCCACCACCCAGTCCGTGATCAGCCAGCTCGAGGAGCGCAACAAGGCGCCATCGGAGCGGAACAATTCGCTGCTCGAGGCGGATACCATGTTCCAGGTTGCGACGATAGTGGGCAACCTGTTGCGCGAAACGATTGCCACGCAGGCAGACGACAATGGACAGCACGCCTCGGCGGGCACGTTCAACGCGACGGTGATCGTTGCCGGGCAGATCGCGGGCATGGAGCCGCGCCTGTTCATGATCTACCCGGAAGGCAACTTCATCGAGGCGAGCTTCGATACGCCCTTCTTCCAGATCGGCGAAACCAAGTACGGTCGCCCGATCCTGATCCGCGGGTATGACCGTGCGATGAGCTTCGAACGCGCGGTCAAGCTGTTCACGGTCTCGTTCGATTCCACGCTCAAGGCCAACCTTTCGGTCGGTCTGCCGCTCGATCTGCTGGTGATCGAGCGCGACTGTTACACGCCGATTCATGAACGGCGGATCGACGGGACGGATCCCTACTTTCAGGCCGTCTCGACGGGGTGGGGCGAAGCATTGAAGCAGGCGCTCGATGCATTGCCCGACTATCACATGGAGCAGGAACTGGAGAACGCGGCGGAATAGTCGCTATCCCGGGCCTGCGTGCTGACGGCAGGTCTCCACAACGATACGATGCGGTGTTCCCGTTCTGGGGCTTGGTGCGAGCGCCCGCAGATGAAAGCCTTCGCCGCCAGCAAGCGCTGTCGCGACGGCACGGCCATGAGCGACACGCCTCGCCTGGAATGCGCCTTCCGCGACATTTGCGCAGGCAACGCGCGCTTCCTTGCGGCCGATCAATCATTGATCGACGCAGGGCGCATGATAGCCGGCATGGAAGGCGCGGGGCAGGTGTTCTGATCGGAATGCGGGTGCCCTGTTCGGGCATCCGCAGGCCGCTACCTCACATCCCAGACGATCGGCAGGTTGCGGATCGACAGCAGCCCCGGGAACACCGTCGTGTCGGCCCCCGGCTTGACCCGGAATTCCGGGATCCGCCTGAACCATTCCTCCAGCAGCAGGCGCAATTCGCGGCGGGCGAGGTGGGCGCCGAGGCAGATGTGCACGCCGCCCACGAAGGTGAAATGGCGGTTGGCCTTGCGTTCGGGATCGAACGTGCGCGGGTCCTCGAAGCGTGCCGGATCGAAATTGCCCGAGGGGTTGAGGCACTGGAAGTTGTCACCCTTGCGGATCTGGATTCCGTGCCATGCGAAGTCCTTCTTTGCCGTGCGCGCGGAAGACAGGATCGGCTGGGTACGCAGGAATTCTTCGACGGCGGAGTTGATGATCCCCGCGTTTTCGCGGATGCGCTTTTGCAGTTCGGGCTGCAGTGCCATGCGGCGGAACATCTGGGCGATGGTGGCGGCGACCGTGTCGAGCCCGCCGAGCCAGAGGAACCAGACCATGCCGATCTTCTCGTCGTCGGTCAGGCCGCGTCCCTCGATCTTGCCGTGGACGATCGAGGAGACGAGGTGTTCGTCCGGGTTCTTCTCCTTCTCGGCGATGAAACCGCGCAGGAATTCGAGCACGCCGCGCAAGGCTGCCTGCATCTTTTCTAGGCTGCCCGAGTGCAGGATGTCCCACTCCCAGTCGAGGAACTGCTCGAACATCTCGTCGGGGAAGCCCATCAGGCCCATGAAGATGCGCACCGGATAGACCCGGCCGAAGTCCCAGGCCATGTCGACTTCGCCCTTGCAGGCGATCTCGTCGATCATCTCGGTGACGACCTTGCGGATGCGGGGCTCCAGATCGCGGGTGATCCGCGACGGCGAGAAGTAGGGCATCAGGTAGAGGCGGTACTTCGCATGGTCGGGCGGATCGATCGCCAACGGAATCGACTTGAATGTCTCCCCGATCAGCCGCTGGAACTCGGCGGTGCCGGCGTTGGAGAAATGTTCGTTGTCCGAATAGACGCGCTCGATGTCCTCGTAGTGTGAAACCACCCAGCTGCCGCGCTGGTTGCCGGTAACCGCGCCCAGACCCTGGCGTGTCGGTGGATTGAAGAGCAGGCGGGGTATCTCGGGCCCCGCCAGCCATCCGCAAGGTTCGTAGGGATCTACGAGGTCGTTGGGCAGCGTGCCCATGGCGAAGGACAAGTCGACGATGCGATCCTTCGGAACGTTTCCCGGCGCATCGAAGTCGACCCGGATATCGTCCATTGTCTGTGCTTGTGGCATGATCTTCTCCCAATGCAGTTCATGCCCAAGGCAAAACCGGCAAGCAAGAAACGCGGCCGCATGGCGGCATGAACATGTTCGAGAGGGGCGATTCATCGTGCCTGCGTTGGCCAATGCAATTGAATTTGGCCGGCATGGTTGCGAAATGAGACCCATTAATTTCGGGAGAATTCTAATGGCCGATGCAGACACCAAGGACATGCAGGAGTCGGCACGGAAGTATTGGTCCGCAGAGGGGTACCTGCCCGGCGGCGTCATCCGTGAAGTCGACTATGCAACCCAGTCCGGCGGACTCGATCCCTCGCTGAAGGGGATCAAGATCGTCGATACCGACACCCATATCGTGGAACCGCCGACGCTCTTCATTGACCGCGCGCCGGTCGGCATGAAGGGCAAGATGCCCTATGTGAAGCGCGATGCCGACGGCGTCGACCGCTGGTACATCGGCGACCGCAACTGCGGCACGCTGGGCGGCAACGTGATCCGCAAGGACAACAACAAGCTGCTGGGCCGCCTCGCGTTCCCAACGCTTGAGGAATCGCACGCCGGCGGTCACGAGATCGCGCCGCGCCTTGCCGCGATGGACGACATGGGCGTCTACGCGCAGATCTGCTTCCAGAACTCGGGCATCACCCAGGCTGGCATGCTGATGACGTTGGGCGATCGCGACCTCGCGCTCAACATCATGAAGATCTACAACGACTTCAACGCCGACTGGCAGAAGGAGTCGGGAGAGCGTCTGTTCCCGATGGCGCACCTGCCGCTGTGGGACAAGGCCGAGCTCGAGAAGGAAGCCCGCCGCTGCATCGACATGGGGCTGCGCGGTTTCGTGCTGCCCGATACGCCCGAGCGCGTCGGCGTGCCGAGCTTCAACCACGATTACTGGACGCCGTTCCTCGAGATGTGCGACGCCGAGGGCGTTCCGCTCAACTTCCACCTCAATGCCGCGATCGACCCGAACACGCTGACCTGGGAAGGTTTCGAGTTCGAGCAGATCCTCTCGGTGGTCGCGACGATGTTCTCGATCGGCAATGCCGCCACGCTCGGCAACTGGATGGTTTCGGGCCGTCTCGACCAGCACCCGAACCTCAAGATTGGCCTGATCGAGAGCGGCATGGGCTGGGTGCCCTTCGCCGTGGAAGCGCTGGAGCACCAGTTCCAGGAAATGCTGCCGCGCAAGCGCAACATCCTCAAGAAGCAGCCGTGGGACTATTTCCGCGACCACTTCATGTGCACTTTCTGGTTCGAGAAGGTCGCGCCGAAGCTGCTGCTGGAAACCATCGGTGTCGACAACGTCATGTTCGAAACCGACTTCCCGCACCCAACCTCGCTCTATCCGGGCGTGCAGGCGCACATCAAGAACGTGCTCGGCGGCTACGACTACGAAGTGAAGAAGAAGGTCCTGCAGGACAACGCTTCGCGCTTCTATAAGCTGCCGTTCTGATTTCAGGCCGACTGCGGCCTGGCGGTTGGTATGGTGAAGCCCCGGGAAGCCTTTCGGCTTTCCGGGGCTTTCGCGTGGCCGGTTGACCAAGAATTTCTGTGCACAGCCCGGCCTGCCGTGCAAATCGACCGCCCTGGCGTGATAAGCTGCTTCCTACACCGCAGGGAAGGCGGGGGTCGCGCTTACATGTTGGATCGGTATTTCAAGGGGTTGCACCTTGCAGGCAGTCGTGCCGTCCCGGACGATTCGGCGTCCGAGGGACTCAGGTTGCTGCTGCATGGACGGGATGATTTCCCGCTGGAACTGGTGCGGACGTCGCGCCGCCATTCGGAGATCCACGAGGTTGCCGGGCAGAGCGGATGTCCCGGCCGCGATCACAGGTGCGTCGCGGTCCTGGCAATCGACCGCGAGCGGTCGGGGCGGGCCGGCAGGGGCGATGTGGGAGTGTTCGTCGACGGCGGGCTGGTCGGATATTTGCCCGGATACCTTTCGACCCAGTATCGCGAATGGCTGCATGCGTGGAATCTCTCGCGGGCCGTGGTGCATTGCCGTGCGCTGATCCAGTGCGACTGCGCCAGTTCGGCGTCGGGGCCGGCCGGATACCGTGTGAAGCTGGATGTGGAAATGCCGTTCAGGATGACGACCATTCAGCTCTGAACACCAGGGCGGTGCACGCGTCGAAATCGGATTTCGTCTATCGACAGAAGCTGCCGCTATTGGCTTCCACATGGAAATGATTGGCGTGCGCCGCGTTGTAGTCCGGGCCCAATGTCGTGCCGAAGCGCTTGCAGGCGCTTTCGTGGACCACGCGCAGGAAGCGGCGCTCGGCAGGCGTGCCGCTGTCCCAGTCGTCCAGCACGGAAATCCTGCGGCCGTCCGACAACACGAACGCCGATACGTCGATGGCGTTGGCCGTGGCATGGCCTGAGCGGCGGCTGGTTCCGGCCACGTTGCGGCAATTGTAGCTGCCGAAAGTCTCGATCCGGGCCAGATGGCTGCCAAGGATCTGCTCCGCGGCGCGGTCGACGCCGAAGCGGGCCCAGGCGGCGAACGTGGTTGCCATGTCACAGGTTACCGGGCCCAGATTGGTCAGGGCGAGCGAGGCGGTATCGCCATGAACGCTGGCGAGCTGCACGGTGTCCACGTTGGAGCAGCCGGTCCCGAAATACTGGTCTGGCAGCGGTGTGAACGTGGCCCGCTGGGCGCCGAGTTCGGACAGGCATTGCCGATATTCGGGTCGGGGGCTGAATGCGGTCGTGGATTGACGCACCGATTGCCGTTGCGGGGCCTGCGCTTGCGGGATGTCCATGCAAGCGCTCAGCGTGGCGACCAGAGGCAGGATGAGCAGCAATCTGCGCATGGCCGGCATTATTGCGCTCAATGGTTAACGAACCCTGTCGGTTAGCCCTTATCGCGTTCAAATTGCCGCGCATCGCCGTGTGTTCGTCTCTGCGCTGGGCCGGGAATCGATTGACAAAAACCGGGCGGCCACTAGATGCGGCTCCGGGCCACGCGGTCCCAACGCCGCGCGTGCTCTCTGTAAGGAGAGTCAGACATGACTGATACTACGATACCGGGGCGCAAGCCTGCGCGTCCGCATTTCTCTTCCGGTCCCTGCGCCAAGCCGCCCGGATACGCCCCCGAAAAACTCGCCACCGAATCGCTCGGCCGCTCGCACCGCGCCAAGATCGGCAAGTCGCGTCTCGCGTACTGCATCGATCTGATGCGCGAAGTGCTGAAGCTGCCCGATACGCACCGCATCGGCATCGTGCCCGGTTCGGATACCGGTGCCTTCGAGATGGCCATGTGGACCATGCTCGGCGCTCGCGAGGTCACGACGCTGGCTTGGGAAAGCTTCGGTGACGGTTGGGTCACCGATGTCGTCAAGCAGCTCAAGCTCGAACCCACGGTGATGCGCGCCGACTACGGC
Source organism: Novosphingobium mangrovisedimenti (assembly GCF_025153475.1). Classification (GTDB taxonomy): domain Bacteria; phylum Pseudomonadota; class Alphaproteobacteria; order Sphingomonadales; family Sphingomonadaceae; genus Novosphingobium; species Novosphingobium mangrovi_A. The sequence goes on along the minus strand of NZ_JANZXA010000017.1, from coordinate 16,595 downwards.
CAGCTCCCGGATCTCGACAAGGTCGACTGGTCGACTGACGTGCTGTTCACCTGGAACGGCACCACTTCGGGCGTCCGCGTGCCCGATGGCGAATGGATCCCCGACGACCGCGAGGGCCTGTCCTTCGCCGACTCGACCAGCGCCGTGTTCGCCTATGACATTCCGTGGGACAAGATCGACGTCGCCACCTTCTCCTGGCAGAAAGTGCTGGGCGGCGAGGGCGGCCATGGCGTCCTGATCCTCGGCCCCCGCGCGGTCGAACGCCTCGAGAGCTACACCCCGTCCTGGCCGCTGCCGAAGGTCTTCCGCCTCACCAAGGGCGGCAAGCTTTCCGAAGGCGTGTTCAAGGGCGAGACCATCAACACCCCCTCGATGCTTGCTGTCGAGGATGCGATCTTCGCGCTCGAATGGGCAAAGTCGCTGGGCGGTCTCGAAGGCCTCATGGCGCGTTCGAACGCCAATGCTCATGCGCTCGACAAGATCGTCGCCGAACGTGACTGGCTTGGCCACCTTGCGGTCGACAGCGGAACCCGTTCGAAGACTTCGGTCTGCCTGACGGTGGAAGGTGCCGACACGGACTTCATCAAGAAGTTCGCCGCCGTGCTCGAAAAGGAAGGCGCGGCCTATGACATCGCCGGTTACCGCGATGCTCCCGCAGGCCTACGCATCTGGTGCGGTGCCACGGTCGATACCGCCGACATCGAGGCGCTCGGGCCCTGGCTCGATTACGCCTATGCCACCGTCAAGGCTGCCGCCTGAAGTTGAACCGTCATCCCAGCGAAGGCTGGGATCGCGGACCGCCAAGCGCGTCCCCTTGCGTAAACGGCCTGCGATCCTGACCTTCGTCAGGATGACGAATTGAGAGATTCGTCATGACCACCAAGCCCAAAGTCCTCATTTCGGACAAGATGGACCCCAACGCTGCCCGCATTTTCGAAGCGCGCGGCTGCGACGTGGACGTCATCACCGGCGAGACGCCGGAACAGCTCATCGCCCGCATCGGCGAATACGATGGCCTGGCCATCCGTTCCTCGACCAAGGTGACCAAGGAAGTTCTGGCCGCGGCCAAGAACCTCAAGGTCATCGGCCGCGCCGGCATCGGCGTCGACAATGTCGATATCCCGGCCGCTTCGGCGCAGGGCGTCGTGGTGATGAACACACCGTTCGGCAACTCGATCACTACGGCCGAGCACGCCATCGCCATGATCTTCGCGCTCGCGCGCCAGATTCCGGAAGCGAACGCGCGCACCCAGGCCGGCGAATGGCCGAAGAACGCCTTCATGGGTGTCGAAGTCACCGGCAAGACGCTCGGCCTGATCGGCGCGGGCAACATCGGCTCGATCGTCGCCTCGCGCGCGCTGGGCGTGAAGATGAAGGTCGTGGCCTTCGACCCGTTCCTGACGCCCGAACGCGCGGTGGAAATGGGCGTGGAGAAGGTCGAACTCGATGCCCTGCTCGAACGGGCCGACTTCATCACCCTGCACACCCCACTGACCGACCAGACCCGCAACATCCTGAGCCGAGAGAACCTGCTCAAGACCAAGAACGGGGTGCGCATCGTCAACTGCGCGCGCGGCGGCCTGATCGACGAGGACGCGCTGAAGGATCTGCTGGTTTCGGGCCATGTCGCGGGTGCGGCGCTCGACGTGTTCAAGACCGAACCGGCCAAGGACTCGCCGCTGTTTGGTGCGCCGAACTTCATCTGCACCCCGCACCTTGGTGCATCGACCACCGAAGCGCAGGTCAACGTCGCGCTGCAGGTGGCCGAGCAGCTTGCGGATTACCTCGTCAACGGCGGCGTTACCAACGCGCTCAACATGCCGTCGCTCTCCGCCGAGGAAGCGCCGAAGCTCAAGCCCTACATGAAGCTTGCCGAACAGCTCGGCTCGATGGTCGGGCAGCTTACCCGCGATTCGGTTCCGCGGATCTCGATCCACACCGAAGGCGCCGCGGCCGAGCTCAACATGAAGCCGATGGTCGCTGCCGTGCTGGCCGGGTTCCTGCGCGTGCAGTCGGACACGGTGAACATGGTCAACGCGCCTTACCTCGCCAAGGAGCGCGGCCTTGAAGTGCGCGAGGTCAAGACCGAGCGTGAGGGCGACTACCACACGCTGATTCGCGTTTCGGTGAAGACCGAGTCGGGCGAACGTTCGGTCGCGGGCACGCTCTTCAACAACGTCGAGCCACGTCTGGTCGAACTTTTCGGCATCAAGGTGGAAGCCGAGCTTGCCGGCCACATGATGTACATCGTCAACGAGGACGCGCCGGGCTTCATCGGCCGTATCGGCACCTTGCTGGGCGAGAACGGCATCAACATCGGCACTTTCAACCTCGGCCGCCGCGAGGCGGGTGGCGAGGCGGTGCTGCTGCTGTCGGTCGACAGCGCGGTGCCCGAAACCGTGCTCAAGCAGGCTTGCGCGCTACCGGGCGTGAAGCTTGTGAAGGCGCTGGCCTTCGCCTGATGCTCAGACGTGATCGGGGCGCAGGGTCGAGCCATTCGACTTTGCGCCCCGACCTCGTTATGGGCGCACCCACTATGCAGGACACCGACCGCGATCTTCTGCCCGAGGGGCTTGGCGACCGTCTGCCGCAGCAGGCGGCGGCTTCACAGCGCGTGCGCCGCGCAGCACTCGATGTCATGGCGGGGCATGGCTACGAGCGGGTCGAAACGCCCATGCTCGAATTCGAGAAGTCGCTGGCGAGCCGCATGGCGGGCGTACAGGTGCGCCGCATGTTCCGCTTCGTCGATCCCGCCAGCCTGCGCATGCTGGCGCTGCGTTCGGACATCACCGCGCAAGTCGCGCGCATGGCCGCGACCGGGCTTGCCGGAGCACCAAGGCCATTGCGGCTTTGCTATTCGGGCCAGGTCGTCACGATCAAGGGCGCCGGGCTCGATCCGGTGCGCGAACGTCTCCAGCTGGGCGCGGAACTGATCGGCACGGACACGGTCGCCGCTGCAGCCGAGCTGGTAGAGCTGGCCATAGAGGCGCTCACCGCGGCCGGCGCCACTGGCATCTCGGTTGACTTCACGCTGCCCGATCTGGTGGACACGCTTGCCGTGCAGGCCTTGCCGCTGACCGAAGCGCAGACCGAATCGGTACGCCAGATGCTCGATGCCAAGGATGCGGGCGGGCTGGTCGATGCCGGTGGGCAGGCCTATCTCCCGCTGCTCTATGCCGTCGGGCCGTTCGATACCGCGATCGAGCGGCTGGCCGAATTCGATGCCGGCGGCGTGCTCGCGAGCCGCATCGCCGGCCTGCGCGAGATTGCCGCGCGCGTGAACGGCAAGGCGCGCCTGACGCTCGATCCTTCGGAACGCCATGGCTTCGAATACCAGTCGTGGTTCGGCTTCACGATCTATGCTGAGGGCATTTCCGGTGCCCTGGGGCGCGGCGGTACCTATCGCATCCTCGGAAGCGCCGGGGACGAGCAGGGCGAAGCTGCTGCCGGTTTCTCGCTTTACCCCGATCCGCTGATCGATGCGCTGACCGCCGAAATGCCCGAGCGCAAGGTACTGTTCCTGCCGGTCGGCCATGACCGTGAAGTCGCTGCGCGCCAGCGGGCGATCGGCTGGACGACGGTCGCGGCGCTTTCTGAAAGCGACGATGCCATTGCGCTCGGCTGTTCGCACCGGCTCGAGAACGGCGAGGCGATCCCTCTCTGACGTCCGTGGCGAAGCGGTGACTTTGCTGGCACACTTTTTCCCGACACGCCGGGGAGAAGAGCTAGATGAGCCAGTTAGCCGCAGCCGAAGCGGGTATCCGCCAATTGCACGCGCACTATGCCGATGCCGTCTTCCGCAAGGATTTCGAGGCATTCGCCCGATGCTTTGCCGAGGATGGGGAATGGCGCATCGCCGGTTCCGTCCTGCGCGGGCGGGATGAGATCGTATCGGCAGCCGAAGGTTTCCTGGGCAAGGCCCGGCGCATTTTCATGACCTTCCGTGCGCCGATCATCGCGCGTGATGGCAAGGAAAAGGCGCATGGCCGCACCTACGTCAGCGAGCAGTGCTGCTGGCTGGACGGCAAGACCAATCTCACGCTCGGTCGCTATTACGAGCATTTCGTCGATACCGGCGAGCGCTGGCTCTTTTCGTGGCGGCTCTATCAGGTGCTCTACACTGGTCCGGACGACTTGACCGGAGACTGGTTCGACGAGCCCGATTTCGGTCCGCCGCCGGGCATGCCGTCGCGCGATTTCCTGCCGCCGCCGCCGCGCCGTCAGCTTTGAGCGTCAGCGCAGGATGCGTCGCAGCCAGGCGTCGACGACGGCCGTTGCCGGATAGTCCGGATTGCCCAGTTCGCGGTTGATCTCGGCGTGGCCGCGCAGGCCCCGGCCAGCGAATTCGCGGCGCTCGACCTGCGTTCCGGCCTTGCGCAGCGCGGTTTCCAGTTCCCGGGCCTGCGCGATGCCGTCCTCGCGCTGAACGTGGAGCAGAAGGAAGGCGGTGGCATTGGGGGCAGGGGCATGGACCGTCGGCGACAGCGCGCGCTGTCGCGCCGCGTCCTCGCCGAAGGCTTGGACATAGGTCGCGTGCATGAATCGGCCGCCTTGCACGATTTGGCGCGGCACGTCGTAGGCGGCGCCGTCGATCGGAACGACGCCCGCGATAGCGGCGTAGGACAGGCCGGCTCGATGCAGGTACTGGGGATCGGTGCCAACCAGTGCGACGAGATGCGCGCCCGCGCTATGGCCCATCAGCACGACCTTGCCCGGTGCGATGCCCAGATCCTTTGCGCGGGCAAGCAGCGCGGCGAGCGCATCGGCCACGTCCTGCGCCTGCTGTTCCACCGTGGCATCGGGGACGAGTCGATAGTTGATCGTGGTGAAGGCATAGCCCTCGTTCGTGAAGTGAGCGGCCTTGTAGCGCCCGGTCGCGTTGTCCTTGCTGCCGCGTTTCCAGCCGCCTCCGTGGACGAAGACGATCAGCGGCGCTGGTCCGGAAACGCCCCGGGCGCGCGTGAAGTCCAGGTCCTGCAGGCTGTCGGTCCCATAGGCGATGGTTTTGGTTTGCGCAGTCTCCGTCGCAGAAGCTGCCATCGGGAATGCCAGAGCCAGGCAAAGGGCAAGAATTCTCTTCATCGCGTCATCCATCGATTCGACCGGCCGAAGCGCGGCTGCAAGGCTCGCTCTGCCGTGTCGCTCGTGCAATGTTGAACCTGTGACAGACTGTTTCAGTGCAATCATATTGCCATATTTCGTCACCCGCGCCTTGCCCTTGGGCCTCGACTCCCGTAGGGCGCGCGGCGGACTTCATAACAGCAGTGAAAGCGTCAAACGTTGGCCAACGTAACCGTGATCGGCGCCCAGTGGGGCGATGAGGGCAAGGGCAAGATCGTCGACTGGCTGGCAAGCCGGGCGGATGCCGTGGTGCGCTTCCAGGGCGGCCACAATGCGGGCCATACGCTGGTGGTCGGCGAACAGGTCTACAAGCTCTCGCTGCTGCCTTCCGGCATCGTTACCGGCACGCTTTCGATCATCGGTAACGGTGTGGTGCTCGATCCCTGGGCGCTCAAGGCCGAGGTCGAGAAGCTGCGCGGGCAGGGCGTCGAGATTACGCCCGAGAACTTTGCGATCGCCGACAACTGCCCGCTGATCCTGCCCGTCCACCGCGAGCTGGATGGCTTGCGCGAGGCTGCCGCGGGGAGCGGCAAGATCGGCACGACCGGCCGCGGCATCGGCCCGGCTTACGAGGACAAGGTCGGGCGCCGTGCGATTCGCGTGTGCGATCTGGCGCACCTCGATTCGCTCGACTCGCAGCTCGATCGCCTCTGCGCCCATCATGACGCCCTGCGCGCCGGCTTCGGCCAGTCGCCGGTCGATCGCGAAGCGCTGCTGAACGAACTGCGCGAGATCGCGCCTTTCGTGCTGCAGTTTGCGCAAGTGACCTGGAAGCGCCTCAACAAGGTCAAGAAGGCGGGCGCGCGCATCCTGTTCGAAGGCGCGCAAGGCGTGCTGCTCGACGTCGATCACGGTACCTATCCTTTCGTCACCAGCTCGAACACTGTTTCGGGCACTGCCGCCAGCGGTTCGGGCCTTGGCCCTGCGGCGACCGGTTTCGTGCTCGGCATCGTCAAGGCCTACACCACCCGCGTCGGCTCGGGCCCGTTCCCGACCGAGCTGGACGACGAGACCGGCCAGCGTCTGGGCGAGCGTGGCCACGAGTTCGGCACTGTTACGGGCCGCAAGCGCCGCTGCGGCTGGTTTGACGCTGTGCTCACGCGCCAGTCCTGCGCCATCTCGGGCGTGACCGGCATTGCGCTGACCAAGCTCGACGTGCTCGACGGCTTCGAAAAGGTGAAGATCTGCACCGGTTACCGCCTCAACGGCAAGGTTCTGGACTACTTCCCCAGCCATGCGGCCGATCAGGCCAATGTCGAGCCGATCTACGAGGAAATGGACGGCTGGAGCGGCACCACCGCCGGGGCTCGCTCCTGGGCGGACCTGCCGGCACAGGCGATCAAGTACATCCAGCGCGTGCAGGAACTGATCGAAACCCCGGTCGCGCTGGTTTCCACCAGCCCCGAGCGCGAGGATACTATCCTCGTGCGCGATCCCTTCGTGGACTGAGGCGATGCGGGGCTGGCGCAGTCTTGCCCCGCTGCTCATGCCGTTCACGCTCGGCGCGGCGGTCCCTGTGGCGCCGCTTGCGCTGCCAGAAATCGATTTCGTTCGCGTCGACAAGTCCGACCGCACCCTTGCGCTCTATGCCGGGGGGCGGTTGGTCCATGTGATCGAACATATCCAGCTTGGCGGCCAGCCGGTGGGGGCCAAGCGCTTCGAGGGCGATCAGCGCACGCCCGAGGGGCTCTACGAGATCGACTGGGCGAACCCCGACAGCAGCTACTACCTCTCGCTGCACATCTCCTATCCCGACGCGGCGGATGTCGCCTATGCCGAGGAGCGGGGCCGTTCGGCAGGCGGGATGATCATGATCCACGGCCAGCCCAATGTCCTAGCCGTGGGGCGCGTCCCGGGCGACTGGACCGATGGCTGCATCGCCGTTTCCGACGAGGAGATGGACGCGCTGTGGCAAAGCGTGCCCGACGGTACGCCGATCGAGATCGTGCCGTAGCCGCCGGGCGCGCCCGTCAGTCGAACCGGTAGCCGGAGATCGCGGTCTTCAGGACGAGGTCGCCGAACACCTGTTCGCCGGGTCCTTCGGCAGTACCTGCCACGACCATGAGCGGGATCAGGTGTTCCTCGCGCGGGTGGGACAGGCGGCCGCCGGGAGATTCACTCCAGTGCGCCAGGGCGGCCGCGCGTTCGCTTGCCGGCAGTTTCACGCTCTGCGTGAGCCAGTCGTCGAACTGGCGGGAGGGCTCGGTGAAGCGGGGATCGCCATAGCCGCGCATATTGTGAAAGCTCATGCCCGAACCCACAATCAGCACGCCTTCGTCGCGCAGCGGCGCCAGCGCCTTGCCTGCGGCCAGATGCAGCGCGGGATCAAGTGCGCCATCGACCGACATTTCCACGACTGGCACATCGGCGTCGGGCCATGCCACCTTGAGTGGAATGAACACGCCGTGATCGTATCCGCGCCGGGGATCGAGGGCAGATTCGAGCCCCGCGGCCTCCAGCAGGGCCGCAGCCTTCGCGGCAAGCTCCGGCGCGCCCGGCGCATCGAAGCGCAGTTCATAGGTGTGCGGCGGGAACCCGTAGTAGTCGTAGATGAGGGCGGGTTGCGGTGCGCCGGTAAAGGCGAAGCCCTTCGTCTCCCAATGCGCGGAGACGACGAGAATGGCCTTGGGAACTTCGGGCAGGAGAGTGGGCAGCGAGCGCAGGAAATGTTCCATGCTGGTCCAGGCCCCGTTCGGATCGTCCATGAAGAAGCAGGGGCCGCCGCCGTGCGGAATAAACAGACTGGGTTGGCGTGTCATCGGATGTGTCCTTGATAAGAGGGAAGAGGTGGTCAGCCGACGCGGCCCGGCAGGGTCGGGAGAAGCGCGAACGCGCCGTCGCCGATCAGGGCCTGTACCGCCAGAGTGATCGACCAGAACGCGGGATATTCCCAGCCTCCGCCGGCATTGTTGAAGAAGAATCCGTTGGCGCCGTGAACGGTGAAGATGGTGCCGAGCAGAAGCGGGATCAGAGCCAGCGCGACAAGGCGCGCATAGATGCCCAGGATCAGGGCCACGCCCCCGGCGAATTCCGCGGCCATGGTGATGTAGGCGAGCGGGCCGGGAAGCCCGATGCTTTCGAAGAACCCGACGGTGCCCGCTGGTGTGAACACGAAGACCTTGAGGCCAAGGTGGGCAAGAAAGAGAGAGCCGAGGCTCACGCGGAGGAGAGTGGCGCCTATGGGGGCGGTTGCGGGAATGAATCGGGTCATGATGTGCTGTCCTTTCGCATGACCATATAGACCTGCGATCAAGGGGTGATAATATCCATGATATTTGAATGATCTGAAACTGAGGGTGTGAAATGGCCGCCGACCGTCTTGCCGGGATCGAGGTTTTCGTCCGGGCCGTGCGCCTTGGAAGCCTTTCGGCCGCCGCGCGCGAGCTGAACATGTCGGCTGCCATGGCCGCCAAGCATCTCAATGCACTGGAACGTCGCCTCGGGGCCACGCTGGTGCATCGCACGACGCGCAAGCTGGCCCTTACCGAAGTGGGCGCGGCCTATCTGGACAGGATGGAGCGCCTGCTCGGCGAGTTCGGCGAAGCAGAGGCCGAGGCCATGGCGCGCTCGGCCTCGGTGGAGGGGCTGCTTCGGGTTTCCGCGCCAATGGCCTTCGGCGTGGTGCACCTGCCGGGCCTGGTGCGCGAATTTCACGATCGCTATCCGGCGGTGACCATCGAACTGGGGTTGAATGACCGCCATGTCGATCTTCTGGAGGAGCGCTGGGACGTCGCGATCAGGATCGGTCGGCTGGCAGACAGCAACCTCGTCGCGCGCAAACTGGCGGAAGTGTCGATGTGCATCTGCGCGGCGCCTTCCTACCTCGAGCGACGCGGGATACCTTCCTCGATCGACGACCTCGCGGATCAGGACTGCCTCGGCTACACGCTGAGCAACGAGACCGGCACCATTCGCTGGGGGTTCGGGCGAAGCGGCGACAGGCAGGTGGCCGTGCGCGGCTCGCTGCATGTCAACAATGGTGAGCTGCTGGCCCGTGCGGCGATTGCCGGGCAGGGCATTGTCTATGGCCCGCGTTTCCTCGTTGCCGAGGCAATTCGCGACGGGCGGCTGGTGGAACTGGATCTGGGGGAAGATCTTGTCGATCTCGGCGCCATTCACGCCGTAACGCACCGTACGCGCCGCCCGGCCGCAAAAACGCGGGCCTGGATCGATTTTCTGGTGACGCGGCTGCCGTCGCTCGCGCAGGGCTGGTGACGGTTCCCGCCAATGCCTCTCGGTGTCCGGAGGGATTGGCGGGAAGGGTGCGGTTACTGGCCGTTGCCGACCGGTATCGACTTCGCCTTCTTCTCGGCAGGTGCCATGCGCGGTACCGAGACCTTGAGCAGGCCCTTGTCGAGATGCGCGCTGGCCTTGTCGGCATCTGCCTCGAACGGCAGCACGAAGCGCCGCAGGAATGTTCCCTGGCTGCGTTCGAGGAGATGGTAGTGCTTCTTCTCGTCTTTCTCCTCGCGTTCATCCTTGTGCTCGGCCTTGATGGTGAGCACATCGTCGTGAATGTCGAGGGAAACGTCCTTGTCGTCGAAGCCGGGAAGTTCGGCGGTCAGTTCGAGACCGGCATCGGTTTCGGCAACGTCGACCTTGGGAATGATGAAGCCGTCCTTGTCGTCGGAAAATGCGGTGGGCAGGCCCTGACCGAAGTCTGCGAGAAGCCGGTCCATTTCCTGGCGGAAGCCTGCGAAGGGATCGCTGCCGCTGCGCCCGAGGAGGCCTCGGCCAAAGGGAACGAGAGAACGAAATTCAGCCATTGCATTACTCCTTCCTCACTATTTCACGTATCTTCCCCTGTTGCCGGGCGGAATCATTGACGGCAGTCAACGTGCCGACTTGCCCTTGAACCCGCCTTAGAAATCCACCGCGATTCCATTCTTGACCCAATCGCCGTAGCGGGTGGGGGAAAGGCCCTCTGGATCATCGTCCTGGTCCCCCTTCGCCGACTGCGGCTCGGGGACGGGATCGTTGGTCCAGTGCGCGGGCTTCTTGAAGCCTTCGGGACGTTTTGTAGCACGCTGTGTCATGCCCCCCATGTGGTGTGACTGGCGGCAAAAGACAATCCGCTATAGGGGCCTGCCATGGACATTCCCGGCCTTCCGGCGCGCCGCGCCGCACTCAACCTTGTCGATGCCGTGCTGCGGCGGGGCGAAACGCTCGATCAGGCGGCAGGCGCTGCCCTTGCCCGCGTGCGCGGAGATGCCGATCGGGCGCTGACGCGGGCGATTGCAGGCGAAACGCTGCGCTGGAAGGCGGACCTCGATGCCCTGATCGACAGCGCGACCCGCCAACGCCTGCCCGATGATGCCAAGCCGCGCGCGGTGCTCGAACTGATGCTGGCGCAAGTCCTGCGGCTGGATACGCCGCCCCATGCGGTGATCGCGACCGGGCTGGCGCTTCTTGCCGGCGGGCCCAGGCGGCTTGCGCACGGCGTATTTTCCACGCTGATGAAGCGCGAGGTTTCGCTGCCCGAGAGCCCGACTCTGCCCGAGCCGGTCGCGGCGCGCTGGGGCGAGCGGACAGCTGCGATAGCGGCCGGTCTTGCCTCCCCGCCGCCGCTCGATCTTGCGCTCCGCGACCCGGAACGGACTGCCGAGTGGGCGCAGAAGCTGGGCGGCTCGTCGCTTATGTCCGGCCATGTCAGGCTGCCGCGCGGGGTTGCGGTGGAAGGGCTCGAGGGATTTCGCGACGGTGCGTGGTGGGTGCAGGACCTCGCCGCCAGCCTGCCTGCGCGCCTGACCGGCAGCGGGGAGGGGCGGCGCGTGCTCGACCTGTGCGCGGCCCCCGGGGGCAAGACGCTCCAGCTCGCCGCGGCGGGATGGAACGTGACCGCGCTCGACATCAGCAAGCGCCGTCTCGAACGTCTGCGCGAGAACCTCGCGCGAACCGGTCTGGCCGCCGAGGTGGTGCAGGCCGATGCGTTCCAGTGGGAGCCGGAAGCCCCGTTCGATGCGATCCTGCTCGATGCGCCGTGCACCGCCACCGGCACCTGTCGCCGCCATCCGGACGTGCTGCACCGCATCGGCGAACGGCAGGTCGCCGAGATGGCCGATTTGCAGGGGCGCCTGCTCGATCGGGCGGCTGGCTGGCTCAAGCCCGGCGGCGTGCTGGTCTATGCCGTCTGTTCACTGGAGCCGGAGGAAGGCGAGGCGCAGGCGGCGAAAGTGGCGCTCACACCCTGGCCGATAGCGGCAGACGAATTGCCGGAAGGCCTCTCGCCGACGCCCGAAGGCTGGCTGCGCACCGATCCCGGCATGCTGGCCGAGGCAGGCGGGCTGGACGGCTTCTTCGTTGCGCGCTGGCGCAAGGGCTGACCTCCGGCCGAGTCACTAGGCCTTCACCTTGGCCTGAAAGCTCTTGCGCAGCTTCATTAGCTTGGGCGGGATCACGGCCAGGCAGTAGGGATTGCGCTGGCCTTCACCTTCCCAGTATTCCTGGTGGTAGTCTTCGGCAGGGTACCACGTTGCCGGGCCCTCGATGGTGGTGACGACCTTGCCGTCGTTGTCCGCATCGGCGCGGGCAATGGCGGTTTCCGCCTCGACGCGCTGGGCATCGTCCAGCGGGAAGATCGCCGAGCGGTACTGGGTGCCGATGTCGTTGCCCTGCCGGTTGAGCTGCGTCGGATCGTGCGTGCCCATGAACACGTCGAGCACTTCGGCATAGGAAATCGCATCGGGATCGTAGGTGATCCTGATCGCCTCGGCATGGCCGGTCGCGCCGCTGCAGACCTGCTTGTAGGTCGGGTTCTCCACAGTGCCGCCGATATAGCCGCTCTCCACCTCGCTCACGCCGATCACGTCGCGGAACACCGCCTCGGTGCACCAGAAGCATCCGCCTGCCACGATTGCCGTTTCCATAGTCGATCAGTCCTTGTCGTTCGGGGGGCGTTAACGCCGGGCAAGATAGGAACGTGCTTTCCGATTGTCATGGGGCACTGCGATGAGCCGGCTTGTCATTGATCCACGCCGCACTACGTTCTCGGCGGTCCACTCGGGATGGGAGCGAATTTCCATGCGTCGAACTCTGCTTGCCCTTTCTTCATTCATGAGCCTGCTTGCGGCTCCGCTGTCCGCGGCCACGACGGAAACCGTTCCCGAAACGGCCGTCGACTCCGAATTCTGCAAGGGCTGCGAGGCGCTGGTCGAGCTTGCGCTGGCCCATCCCGCGCGCAAGGACGACAGGGCGCGTGACGTCTATCGCCATCCGGCAGAAACGCTTTCGTTCTTCCGCGTGCGGCCCGACATGAAGGTCGGCGAATATGCCCCCGGCGGCGGCTGGTATTCGCGCGTGCTCGCGCCCTACCTCGCCGAGGAAGGGCATCTGACCGGACTGTTCTTCAACCCGAAGACCTATCCTTTCGATGGCGAGAAGGTCAAAGCCGAGGCGGCGGCCTTTCCCGCAAAGGTCGCGGAATGGACGGGGATGCACGCCACCAATGTCTCGGGCATGACACTCGCGGACATTCCCGAGGCGGAGAAGGGCTCCTTCGACCGCATCCTCGTGGTGCGCATGATGCACAACATGATGCGCTGGAACATTGCCGACAGCGAGATCGAGGCAATGCGCGCGCTGCTGAAGGACGATGGCCTGCTCGGCATCGTCCAGCACCGGGCCAGGGCCGACGCTTCCTATGCCTACGCCAATGGAAGTCACGGCTACCTGCGCGAAGCTGACCTTATCAAGTTCATGGAAGTCAACGGCTTCGAGCTTGTCGGCGAGTCGGAGGTCAATGCCAATCCGAAGGATAGCGCTGACTGGGAAGGCGGCGTCTGGACGCTTCCGCCGACTTATGCGCTCAAGGAGACCGACAAGGCCCGGTACGAAGCGATCGGCGAAAGCGACCGCATGACACTTCTGTTCCGCAAGCGAGACTGATAATAGCGCGCCCATGGCCGAAATAACTGTCGCAGCGCTGCAACTCGCCCTTGGTTCGCCCGACGAGGGCGAGAACATCGCCGCCGTTTCCGCACTGGTGGAGGAGGCGGCGGGGAAGGGCGCGCAAATCGTGCTGCCGCCGGAACTCTTCTCGGGCCCCTACTTCTGCAAGGTGGAGGATGAGGCGCTCTTCTCGCTCGCCCGCCCGACGGCCGAGCATCCTTCGGTCGTGGCCATGCAGGTCCTGGCCGCGAAGTTGAAAGTGGCGATCCCGACCAGCTTCTTCGAGCGCGAGGGGCATCACTACTACAATACGCTGGCGATGATCGGCCCGGATGGCGCGATCATGGGCACGTACCGCAAGAGTCACATTCCCGACGGGCCCGGCTACGAGGAGAAGTACTACTTCCGCCCCGGCAACGACGGGTTCAAGGTCTGGGACCTTTTCGGTACCCGCATCGGCGTGGGTGTATGCTGGGACCAGTGGTATCCCGAATGCGCCCGCGTCATGGCGCTGATGGGCGCTGAGCTGCTGTTCTATCCCACCGCCATCGGCTCCGAGCCCTACGACGCCGATCTCGATACCAGCCGCATGTGGCGCCGGGCGATGGTCGGCCATGCGGTTTCCAACTGCATGCCGGTGATCGCCGCCAACCGTATCGGTGCGGAAGCCGAGACGGGCAGTGAGCAGACTTTCTACGGCCATACCTTCATTACCGATGAATGGGGCGACTACCTCGCCGAATTCGGCAAGGCCGAAACCGGTGTCCTCGTCGCGACGATAGACCTTGCGCGCGCCGCGAGGCACCGCGCCGGCATGGGTTTCTTCCGCGACCGCCGCCCGCAGCTCTACACCCGCATCGCACAGGATATCTGAGTACCTTGGGCCGGCATCGCTACCTGATCGCACTGGGTTCCAACATGCGGCATCATCGTTATGGTTCCCCGCGCGCGGTGCTCGCCGCGGCGATCGAGGCGCTGGACCACGGCAAGTTCAAAGTGCTTGCCGCCTCGAAAGTGATCGAGACGCTCCCGCTCGGTCCTTCGCGCCGCTGCTATGCCAATGCCGCGGTCGTGCTGCGAAGCAAGCGCGCTCCCGACGAGGTGCTGCACAAGCTGCGCAAGATCGAGCGCAAGTTCGGTCGCAGGCACGGCGGCCAGGCATGGGGCGCCCGCGTGCTGGACCTCGACATCGTGCTGTGGAACGGCGGAGCCTGGGCCCGGGATGACGGCGAAGCGAGCCTCGTGATCCCGCACCCGGCCTTCCGCCAGCGCAGCTTCGTGCTCCGGCCCGCCACCGAGATCGCAGGTGCCTGGCGCGACCCGCTGACGGGACTTACCGTCAGACAGCTATCAGTCCGCTTGACCAAGGGCCGTCCGGTCCCTAGGTGACGCTTCCGCAGCCGCGAGATGGCAGGGGCCCTTAGCTCAGTTGGTAGAGCAACTGACTTTTAATCAGTAGGTCGCTGGTTCGAACCCAGCAGGGCTCACCACATTGCGGACACCCGCGTTTTTCGAAGCGGGTGCCGCCTTCGTGGGCCTCTCGCGTGAAATGCGCGTTGACTATGGCGATGGTTGGCGCAATCCATTGCGAATGACTTCCGAGACGGCCCTGGCGTCTTGCTTCTCGACGATGACGAGAGGGGTGGAGGAGTCACCTCATCACATTTCCGGACGCGCTGAATTCGCGCTTTGCGTTGGGCAGGCAATACTTGTCGTTCTGGTTACCGTTGTCATCGTTGCGTCCATCGGGCTGATTCTGGGGCTGGAACCGGTGCCCCGGTACGCGGCCGCCGTGTATCTCGTCGGTCTTCTGGTTTCCGCAATCCTGTTCGGACGAACGCCGGCGCGTGCCGCAGCGATCGTCGGTATCGTTGCCGCGCTGACCGCATTTTGCCTCTGGGGCGCGGCGCAGTTCATCGACGGCAGCTACGACGGTCAGGAGTATCACTTCGACGCGGTCTATGCGTTTCATCATGGCTGGAACCCGTTCCGGCAGGATTACGATGCGTTCGTGCCGCCGGGCGCGCCGGCGCTCCTGTGGCCGCAGCACTATCCGATCGCCGCCTGGCTGATGACGGCGCTGGCCTGGAGCGCCGGATTGTCGTTGACCGCAGCCAAGGGCATCCTGTGGCTGCCGGGGCTTGCCGTGCCGCCGATCTGGTATGCGGTCCTGCGGGGGGAGGGGCTCACGCGACAATCATCGGCGGCACTTGCCATGCTGGCTGCGGGCTCGCCGATTTTCGTGGAGCAGATGCGCTCGCAACATGTCGACGGATTGATGGGCGCACTTGCGATCGCTTTTGTCGGCCTGCTCGTTATCGCGCTTCGCCAGCGCAAGCTTTCCTCTTTCTTTTCAGCTTTGTGCTGTCTGATCCTGGCAGTTGACATAAAGTTCAACGCCATTGCCATCCTTGGTGCCGCCTCGGCCGCATTTTGCCTGGGGGTGATGGTCAAGGCGCGCCTCGGGCCGGCGATCCAACTCGGACTGTTCCTGCTGGCGGCCCTGTTCGTTGTGCTTCTGGGCATAGGCTTCCATCCCTATGCGACCAACTGGCTCCACTACGGCCATCCCTTTTATCCCGTCATGGGGGCGCCCGGATACCAGGTGAACGAGGCTCTGCTTCCCGGGAGCGTGCGCGGCCTGCCGGACCTGGCGCTCTTCGTGGGGACGACTTTCTCTTTCATCAGCCGCAGTATCGGCGGAGAAGGGTGGTGGCCCCTGATCGATATTCATGACGGCGGGTGGCCCGACGTGGCGGTTGGCGGTTTCGGTCCGATATTTGGCGGAGCGCTGATCCTTGCCATTTTCGTTGCGGCTGTCGCGGTCAAGACGAAGCAGACGGGGCAGTTCCGGATAAGGATCATCCTTCTTGTCGCTGCCTGCCTGCTGATTTCCAGCCTTGTGACGCCGTATATGTGGTGGCCACGCTTTATCCCGCAGCTTTGGACCGCCGTCTTCCTGTGCGCCGTTGCCGGGATACTGTCGAGCCGCCGTCGTCTGGCCTGCCTCGGTTGGGCCTGTGCCGGTGTGCTCGGGCTGAACTCGGTCATGGTCGGTGCAATGTCCCTGCAGAATGGCTTGTCCGACACTGCGGCCATCCGGTCGCATATTGCCGGCGCCGTGTCGGCGGGCAGACCCTTTTGCGGTGCGTTCGGTGCAGCGCATGCACGCATTCAACTGATGCGCGACGCGGGCGTCAGGGTCATTCCGCTTGCCCAGCCGCTGCCGCTGCATTGCTATGGAGTCAGCGCCATTCCTCTGGCGCACACTTTCCTGGGGCAGCCGGCGCAGTCATGCCCCTGCCGTGCAATAAGCCACGATCCACGCGGGCGCTGGCAGGTTCCGCCGGACCGGACGGTCGAGGACATCAGGACGATGCTGCGGACAAACGACTGACGCGCACAATTCCTGGCCTTTATGCCCGCACCATGCCCACGCAATGGGAGTGGTGCGGGTGAGGCGCTAGAGCGAGATGACATTGCATTGACTCGGTATGTGCTTCCCAATCGCGGTTGCATGTGATTCATGATGCCTGCTGGGCAAGGAGGCCAGCATGGCATGGTTCGAGCCTATTCGATGGACCTTC
>NZ_JANZXA010000016.1 GCF_025153475.1 Novosphingobium mangrovisedimenti | reverse complement strand
GGAGACATCGTCATCCTCGACAACCTCTCCAGTCACAAGAAGCCCGCTGTCCGGGCCAGAGGAGCACGGCTCCTGTTCCTGCCGCCCTACAGCCCCGATCTCAATCCGATCGAGCAGGTCTTTGCTAAGCTCAAGCATCTCCTGCGAAAGACCGCAGAACGATCCGTCGAAGCAACATGGCGACGTATCGGCTCCCTGCTCGATGACTTCCCGCCCAATGAATGCGCAAACTACCTCAGAAACTCAGGATATGCATCAACGTGATGTCATCAGAGTCTAATACTTCTGCCGATAAATGATGTTTTGTGAATAGATCGACGGTGTGGGGACGCCGTTCTCGTCCTGCGCAGGCTCGAACTTGGCAAGGTGCATGATGATGGAGCAGGCTCGATCATTGAAGTCGGTGTTGCTGAGCCTCTGAAAGGCGTCGCAGCGGGTAGGCGAGCCTTGGGCATCGACGACTACCCTCAATATTACGCGTGCGTCCCGTTGCTGCATTGCCAGTTCCACCGGGAACTCGGATTGGATAATACGCGCCCAGACTGCACCATTGATCGGCCGAACGGGCTGGCTCAGGTTATGTAGCACCTCCGTATCAAGGCCAAGTTGTCGCATCAGATCGTCAGTGCACTTGCGAATGGCATTCATGGGCGAAGACATCGAGCCGGTCTGGAGGACGACACGGGTCGAGGGCGACTCAACGGTGACGTGGTCTATCCTCTTTTCCATCTCAAGGTCGGGGTAGGACCGCGCGGTGATCTCCTCGGGTTCACTGTCGTCACGAACGGTATCGGCGATCCGCGCGGTAAAGGTCAGTGCGGGACCGTAAATGTCCGTCGTGCCAGCCTGTCTTCCCCTGATAGAAACGGGCGTTCCTCGACCGAACGCTACGGTCAGCGCCGAGCTGCCCCGCAGTGCAGTCGCTTCCTTGCCGGCGAGCGTCACCTGGAAGGAATATCCCGGCGCGTATGTCTGCAGGCCAAAGAGGAAGGGGTGTTCCTTCGAACCGAAATCGCGGACGAGCGTGCAGTTGTCCTGGGACCAGTCCACCACCCACTTCGATTGGGGCGCCAGGACGTATTCCTTTGGCGCAGCCAGGGATACGGTGGGGAACAGTGAAAGGCCGAGGCACATTGCCAGGTTGAACAGCCAATTTGTTTTCACTGCAGCAATTCCCTGGATGCCCGGCAAGTTAGCAGGCTTAATGTATGTCAGCGGGCAAAAGAAAACCCCCGGAAGTTGTCTCCGGGGGTTTTCTTTCAATATGTTAACGCCGGATCAGAGCTTGCCGGTGAGTTCCGGCACGGCGTTGAACAGGTCGGCGACGAGGCCGATGTCCGCGACCTGGAAGATCGGGGCGTCCTCGTCCTTGTTGATGGCGATGATGGTCTTGGAGTCCTTCATGCCGGCAAGGTGCTGGATCGCGCCCGAGATGCCCACGGCGATGTAGACTTCGGGCGCCACGATCTTGCCGGTCTGGCCGACCTGGTAGTCGTTGGGCACGTAGCCGGCATCGACCGCCGCGCGCGATGCGCCGACGGCAGCGCCGAGCTTGTCGGCGAGCGGCATGATGTATTCCTCGAAGGTCGCGCTGTCCTTGAGCGCGCGACCGCCCGAGACGATGATCTTCGCGCTGGTCAGTTCCGGACGCTCCGACTTGGCGACTTCGGCGCTCACGAAGCTGGAAAGACCGGCGTCACCAGCCCCCGCGACGTCCTCGATCGCGGCCGAACCGCCGGTGGCGGCAGCCTTTTCGAAGGCCGTGCCGCGCACGGTGATCACCAGCCTGGCATCGCTCGATTCGACCGTGGCGATGGCGTTGCCGGCATAGATCGGACGGGTGAAGGTCTTCTCGCCCTCGACCGAGATGATGTCCGAGAGCTGCATCACGTCGAGCAGCGCGGCGACGCGCGGCGCGATGTTCTTGCCGGTGGTGGTGGCGGGGAACAGCACGGCGTCGTGGTGGCCCATGAGGTCCACGATCAGCGGCGCCACGTTCTCGGCAAGGCCGTGTTCGTAGGCGGCGTTGTCGGCGAGGTGGACCTTGCCCACGCCCGCGATCTGCGCGGCAGCCTCGGCCACGGCGCGGCAGCCCGAACCGGCGACGAGGAGGTGGACTTCACCGAGCCTGGCAGCGGCGGTGACGGTGGCGAGCGTCGCATCCTTGAGCGACGCGTTGTCGTGTTCGACCCAGACGAGCGTCTTCATCAGGCGACTCCCATTTCCTTGAGCTTGGCAACCAGCGTGTCGACATCGGGCACCTTGATGCCGGCCTGGCGCACCGGCGGCTCGTTGACCTTGAGGGTCTTGAGGCGCGGGGCGGTGTCGACGCCGTAGTCGGCGGGCGATTTGGTATCGAGCGGCTTCTTCTTCGCCTTCATGATGTTGGGCAGCGAAGCATAGCGCGGCTCGTTGAGGCGCAGGTCGGTGGTGACGACCGCGGGCATGGCGAGCTTGACGGTCTCGAGACCGCCGTCGACCTCGCGGGTGACGGCAACGCTGTCACCGTCGATCTCGACCTTGCTGGCGAAGGTGCCCTGCGGACGGCCGAGCAGCGCGGCGAGCATCTGGCCGGTCTGGTTCGAATCGTCGTCGATCGCCTGCTTGCCCAGGATCACCAGGCCCGGGTTTTCCTCGGCGACGATCGCCTTGAGGATCTTGGCGACGGCGAGCGGCTCGACCTCATCGTCGGTCTGGACCAGGATCGCGCGGTCGGCGCCCATGGCAAGCGCGGTACGCAGCGTTTCCTGCGCCTTGGCCGGGCCGACCGAGACAGCGATGATTTCCTCGGCCTTGCCTGCTTCCTTCAGGCGGATGGCTTCCTCGACCGCGATCTCGTCGAACGGGTTCATGCTCATCTTGACGTTGGAAAGATCAACGCCGCTGCCGTCGGACTTCACCCGCGGCTTCACGTTGTAGTCGATCACCCGCTTTACGGGCACGAGGATTTTCATGCGATCTGGTCCTCTCTGAGTATCGGGACGGCCAATTTAACCGCGCAATTAAACTTTACCCGGCTCGCTATTGCGTTCCCGGAACGTCGCGTCAAGTCCTGCCATCAGATAGCGCGGCAGCGTGACTTCGCAAAGCTCCGGGCAAGGTTCCCGCCGGGGAGAACCATGTAGAAACGGCGGAGGACCAGAGATCCCCCGCCGCTTCCTGTTTCCAGCGATTCATCGTCATTTCGACGCGAATCAGGCGACCTTCTGCACTTCTGCGACGATCTTCTGGGCGGCATCGCCCAGATCGTTGGCGGGAACGATGGCGAGGCCGGAATTCGCGAGGATTTCCTTGCCCTGCGCCACGTTGGTGCCTTCGAGGCGAACCACCAGCGGAACCGACAGGTTCACGTCCTTGGCAGCGGCAACGATGCCCTCGGCGATGACGTCGCACTTCATGATGCCGCCGAAGATGTTCACGAGGATGCCCTTCACGGCGGGGTCGGCAAGAATGATCTTGAACGCCGCAGTGACCTTTTCCTTGTTGGCGCCGCCGCCCACGTCGAGGAAGTTGGCCGGGAACATGCCGTTCAGCTTGATGATGTCCATCGTCGCCATGGCAAGGCCGGCGCCGTTGACCATGCAGCCGATGTCGCCATCGAGCTTGATGTAGGCGAGGTCGTACTTGCTGGCTTCGATCTCGGCCGGGTCTTCCTCGGTCTCGTCGCGCAGGGCGAAGATGTCGGGGTGACGGGCCAGTGCGTTCGAATCGAAGCTCATCTTGGTGTCGAGCACGAGCAGTTCGCCGCCTTTGCTCTCGACCAGCGGGTTGATCTCCAGCATGTCGCAGTCCATCGCGACGAAGGCTTCGTAGAGCTGGGCGGCCAGCTTCTGGGCCTGCTTGTTGAGGTCGCCCGTCAGCTTGAGCGCGAAAGCAACGGCACGGCCGTGGTGGGGCTGGAAGCCTTCGGCCGGGTCGATGGTGATGGTGGTGATCTTCTCAGGCGTGCTGTGCGCGACTTCCTCGATGTCCATGCCGCCTTCGGTCGAGACGACCATGGCGAGGCGGCCGCTGGCGCGGTCGACCAGCATCGAGAGGTAGTATTCCTTGTCGATGTCGACGCCGTCGGTCACGTAGAGACGGTTGACCTGCTTGCCCGCTTCGCCGGTCTGCACGGTGACGAGGGTGTTGCCGAGCATTTCCCTGGCGCATTCCTCGACCTCTTCGATCGACTTGGCGAGGCGCACGCCGCCCTTGGCGTCGGGGCCGAGTTCCTTGAACTTGCCCTTGCCGCGGCCACCGGCATGGATCTGGGCCTTCACGACATAGAGCGGTCCGGGCAGCTGCTTGGCGGCGGCAACCGCTTCCTCGACAGTGAGCGCGGGGATGCCGGCGGGGATGCCCACGCCATACTTCGCAAGCAGTTCCTTGGCCTGGTATTCGTGAATGTTCATCGCTGAATCGCTTTCTGCTGAAGTTTCCTCGGGGAAGGCGCGGGTGCCGATTTTTGCAGCGCCGCATAAGCACATCCCTGCGCGCTTGAAAAGTCCCGTTCCCTGCGCAATTGCATAGGTACGTCCCCCCGAGATGCTGCCACAAAGAAGATTCCCCCATGATCGATCGCGACAGACTTGAAGCCATTGTCCGGGAGGCCGGCCGCATCGCGCTCGCCGGCTGGCCGGGCGACGGCCATGAGCTCGACCATTGGGAGAAGTCGCCCGGCAACCCGGTCTGCGCGGTCGATCTGGAAGTGGACTCCTTTCTGAAGAAGGAGTTGCATGCGCTTCTGCCGGCTGCGGGCTGGCTTTCGGAGGAAACCGTCGACGCGCCCTCGCGGCTGAGCGACACGCTGGTCTGGCTGGTCGATCCGGTCGACGGCACGCGCGATTTCATCGGCGGACGGACCGGCTGGGCGGTCTCCGTGGCGCTGGTCAATACGCGCCGCCCGCTGTTCGGCTATCTCTATGCCCCCGCCCGCCGGCGCGAGGACGGCGGCGAGTTCTGGTTCGGCGAGGCGGGCAAGGGCGCGTGGCGCAATGGCGAAAGGCTGGTCGCCAGCCGCCGCGAATCGCTCTCCGGCGCGCGCGTGCCGGCCAGGAAGCTCGCGCCCGAGGATGCCGACCTGGAAATGGTCTACCAGCCCAACTCGATCGCGCTGCGCATGGCGATGGTCGCTGCCGATGAAGCGGACCTGCTGGCAACCTTGCGCTGGGGCTACGAATGGGATGTCGCCGCAGCCGGCCTGATCGCCCGCGAAGCGGGCGCGGCCGTCACCGACGCCTTCGGCAAGCCGCTAAACTACAACAAGCACGATCCGCGGGCCTTCGGCGTCCTGTGCTCCTCGAACGGCATCCACGACGCGGCGGTGAAGCGCCTGGCCGAGCGGGCGGCGCGCTTTTCGGTATGAAAAAAGGGGGCGGCACCCCAGGCGCCGCCCCCTTCCCCGATCCCGCAAAGCGGGTGATCAATGCGCGGCGTTGACGTCGTCGGTCGTTACCGGCGTGATCTTGATCTCGACGCGGCGGTTGAGAGCGCGCCCTTCGGGCGTGTCGTTGCTCGCCACCGGATAGTTCTCGCCCATGCCCTGCGTCTGGATGCGGGCCGAGGACACGCCGCGGCTGATCAGGTAGCGCCCGACCGAATCGGCGCGACGCTTCGAAAGATCCATGTTGTAGGCTTCCGAACCGGTCGAATCGGTGTGGCCGTAAACGTCGATCAGGCTGTTGGGATACTGGTTCATCGACTGCGCGACCTTGTCGAGCGTCGCCTGGAAGGAGGGGCTGATCGCGGTCGAATCGACAGCGAAGGTCACGTCGGGCAGGTTGACGAGGATGCCATCGCCTTCCTGCGTGACGTCGACGCCCGAACCGGCGGTCTGTTCCTTCAGTTCCTTGATCTGCTTGTCCATCTGGTAGCCGACGACGCCGCCGGCTACGCCGCCGATGCCCGCGCCGACGATGCGGGCGGTCTTGCCGCCGATGACGCTGCCCAGCAGGTAACCGAGCCCGGCGCCGCCGACGCTGCCGATGGCAGTGCGCGAAACCTTCTTCTCTCCGGTGTTGGGATCGGTAACGCAGGCGGAGACCGCCACCAGCGAGGCCGCGGCTGCGAGCGATGTAATCAGGCGCGATTTCATCATGATTTAAGGTCTTCCTCTTTGTGAATCTGGTTCGGCATCTGTGTTTTAGTGCACATGAATGGCAAATGGATGATGGAGCACAACGCACGTCTTTGGTTTGTGTTCCCTTTTGCCTTCCGGATCAATCGTGGCAAGCCGAATGCACGAGGCGCTTCGCGAATGGCGCATTCTCTGCTAGCGCTGCGGTATTGTGACGCCCTTTCCCTGGACCGACCTCCTCATCATCGCCGGCCTGATCCTGCTCAATGGCCTGTTCTCCATGTCGGAACTGGCCATTGTCTCGGCCCGTGCCGCGCGCCTTCGCGTCTCGGCGGAGAAGGGCAGCGGGGCTGCCAAGTCGGCGCTCGAGCTGGCTGCGGACCCCGGCAAGTTCCTGTCGACCGTACAGATCGGCATTACTCTCATCGGCATTATCGCCGGTGCCTATTCGGGCGCCAGCCTGGGCGCGCCGGTGGGCGAGCGCCTGGCGATACTGGGCGTGCCCGAACGTTTCGCGAGCGAGGCGGGTTTCACGCTGGTGATCATCGCCACGACATATGCCAGCCTGGTGATCGGCGAACTGGTGCCCAAGCAGCTGGCGCTGCGCATGGCCGAACCCGTGGCCTTGATCATGGCGCGGCCGATGGCGTGGCTGGCTAAGGTCATGGCGCCTTTTGTCTGGTTGCTCGACAAGTCCTCGGGCGTGCTCCTGCGGCTGCTCTCGATCCGTGGCGGCGACAGCGAGCAGCTGACGGCCGAAGAGCTGCAGATGATCTTCGCCGAGGCTACCCGTTCGGGGGTGATCGAGGAGGAAGAGCGGGCGATGATGGCCGGCGTCATGCGTCTGGCCGACCGTCCGGTGCGCGAACTGATGACGCCGCGCAACCAGATCGACTGGATCGACATCGATGCCGACGAGGCCGCGCTGCGCGCCAAGATCGAGTCCTCGCCCCACTCGCTGCTGCCTGTCGCGGACGAGGATTCGCCCGACAACGTGGAAGGCATTCTCAAGGTTCGCGAAGTGCTCGCCGCGATGGTGGAGGGGCGCAGCGTCGATATCCGTGCAATGATGCGCAAGGCCGAGATCATCCCCGACCAGCTCGACGCGATGGACGCGCTGCGCAAGCTCCAGACCGCCGAAGTGGCGATGGCCGTGGTCCACGACGAATACGGCCACCTCGAAGGGATCGTCACGCCGTCCGACGTGCTGGAGGCGCTCGCCGGTTCGTTCGTCAGCCATCAGGACGAGGGCGACGCGCCGATGGTGGTCGAGCGCGCGGATGGGTCTCTGCTGGTTTCGGGCGCGATGCCGGCCGATGCCATGGCCGACAGGCTGGACATGACCCTGCCCGAGGACCGCGAGTTCGCGACCGTCGCCGGCTATGTCCTCGCCGTGCTCAAGAAAGTGCCCAGGGAGGGCGAGTACTTCTCCGAGCAGGGCTGGCGCTTCGAGGTGGTCGACATGGACGGGTTGCGGATCGACAAGATCCTCGTCGAGGGCCTGGAAGAAGGCAACGACGACGGGGTGAGCGGGGACGGCTAACGTCCGGGGGCAGGCCCTCCGGCAAAGCAAAAGGGCCGGACTTTCGCCCGGCCCTTCCTGGAATTTCGTGATTGTCGGTGCTTATCCGCCGAGCGTCGTCTGCGCATCGAGGCCGTCGCCCTCGGGCGCGGCGAGGATCGAGCGGGTGATCTGGCCCTTGGCGACAGTGTAGGTCGCCGGATCGCCCACCGAAGAGCGGATGCCCGGATCGGCGGTGCCGGCCAGGCCCAGCGTCGTCTTCTCGATGTCGCTGCGGGCCTGCGGGCCGCCGAACAGCGCGTCGAGCGTCTTCTGCTGGATGTCGTCGTTGGTCGGGCGAGGCTGGCCTTCCTTGGGCGGGCTCAGCGAGAAATCGGGCGGAACCACCAGCGGCGACTGGCGCTGCACGGCGAATTCGTCGGGGCGGTTGCGGTTGAACAGCCCGGTGCTGCCGCAGGCGGACAGCAGCGTTGCGCCGGCCATAACCAGGATGAGGGCACCGGTTTTCTTCATGGGCATCAAATCAACTCTCCGGGGCAGGGTTTGCGGCTGCATCGGGCTTTTCGCGCGAAAGCAGGGATCGGGCAAGGATAATCAGGACGCCGATGGTGATCGCGGCGTCGGCAAGGTTGAAAATGAGGAAGGGGCGCCATTCGCCGAAGTGCAGGTCGGCATAGTCGATGACGAAGCCGTACATGTAGCGGTCGCGGATATTGCCTGCCGCGCCGCCCAGCACGAGGGCGAGCGCGGCAATGTCACCCAGCTTGCGCTCGCGCATCATCCAGATGAGCACGAACAGCGCGATCGCGGCGGTCATGGCCACGAGCGCCCAGCGACCCTCGGTCGACCCGGCCGTCAGCAGGCCGAGCGAAACGCCGAAGTTCGGCTGCCAGTGCAGGTTGAAGATCGGCAGCAGGTAGATCGTCTTGACCTTTTCCAGCTGCAGGCCATCGGCAACCCAGGCCTTGACGCCCTGGTCGATCAGGCAGATCGCGGCGGCAATCAGCAGGCCGAACAGGCGGTTGCGCACGGCCTTGCTCATCCAGCGGTCTCCATCGCACCGACCACGTCCTCGCAGCGGCCGCACAGCGCGCCGTCTTCCGAGACCTCGGGCAGATGGCGCCAGCAGCGGCCGCACTTGTGGTCGGTAGTGGGAGTGACGGTCACGGCATCGCCTTGCCCGGGCACAACTGTCGCGGTGATGAACAGCTCGGCCAGATCCACGCCGAGGCTCTCGGCCCCGGGGGCGTCCTGCGGCAGCGTGACGCAGGCGGCGAGGCTGGAGCCGATCACCTTGTCGCGACGCAGCGGCTCGATCGCTTCGGTGACCTTTTCGCGCAGGGCGCGCAGGGCGTCCCACTTGTCGGTGTCGGCTTCCGCCGCCGGGACTTCGGGCCATTCGAGCAGGTGGACGCTGTCCCCTTCGGGATAGCGCGTGGTCCAGACTTCCTCCGCCGTGAACACCGTGACCGGCGCGGCCCAGCGAACCAGCGCGTGGAACAGCGTGTCGAGCACGGTGCGATAGGCGCGGCGCTTGGGATCGGCCGGGCTGTCGCAGTAGAGGCAGTCCTTGCGGATATCGAAGAAGAAGGCCGAAAGGTCCTCGTTGCAGAAGTCGAGCAGTGCGCGGACGTACGTGTTGAAGTCGAAGTCCGCGACCGCCTGCTTCAGCGTGGCGTCGAGCTGGCCCAGCAGCGCGAGCACGTAGCGTTCCAGCTCGGGCATCTCCGCCACCGGCAGGCGCTCGGCCTCGTCGAAGTCCGACAGCGCGCCCAGCATGTAGCGGAAGGTGTTGCGCAGGCGGCGGTACTGGTCGCCCACGCCCTTCAGGATCTCGTCGCCGATGCGGTGATCCTCGGTGAAGTCGACCGAGAGCGCCCAGAGGCGGATGATGTCGGCGCCGTTGGTCTCCATGACCTTGATCGGGCTGACCGTGTTGCCCAGCGACTTCGACATCTTGAGGCCCTTGGCATCCATCGTGAAGCCGTGGGTCAGGACCGCCTTGTAGGGCGCATGGCCGCGCGTGGCGCAGGCTTCGAGCAGCGAGGACTGGAACCAGCCGCGATGCTGGTCGGAGCCTTCGAGGTAGAGGTCCGCGTGCGGGCCTTCATAACCCTCGGGGCGCAGCAGGTCGGGCCACTTGCCCGATTCGAGCACGAAGGCATGGGTCGAGCCCGAATCGAACCAGACGTCGAGAATGTCGGTGACGCGCTCGTAGTCCTCGGCCTTGTAGGAATTGCCGAGGTATTCCTGCGCGCGCTCGTCGTTCCAGGCATCGACGCCCTTTTCGCGGATGGCGGCGATGATGCGGGCGTTCACTTCGGGATCGACCAGATATTCGCCGGTCTCGCGATCGACGAACAGGGTGATCGGCACGCCCCAGGCACGCTGGCGGCTGAGCACCCAGTCGGGGCGTCCTTCCACCATGGCGCCGATGCGGTTGCGGCCCTTGGCCGGCACGAAGCGGGTATCGGCGAGCGCTTTTACGGCGGCCTGCCGCAGCGTCGGCGCATCGCAAAGGCCTTCCTCGGCCGGATTGATCGCGCCGCCCTCGGTCTCCCAACGCTTCTCGCCCGGCGTCTTGGGCGAGATGTGGGTCATGACCTTGTCCATCGGCACGAACCACTGCGGCGTGCAGCGGTAGATGACCTTGGCCTTGGAACGCCACGAGTGCGGGTAGGAGTGCTGGTAGTCGGCCGATGCCGCCAGCAGGCCGCCTGCTTCGCGCAGGTCGGTGCAGATCGGGCCGTCGGGCGCGTTGAACTTGGCATTGATCACCGATCCCTGGCCGCCGAGCCAGAGCCAGTCCTCGCGGTACTTGCCGTCGCCTTCGACCGCGAACTTGGGATTGATCCCGTGCGCCTTGCACAAGTCGAAGTCGTCCTCGCCATGGTCGGGCGCCATGTGGACGAAGCCGGTGCCGCTTTCGGTGGTGACGAAGCTGGAACCGTCGAGCAGCGGGCGCAGCTCGGCGAAGAAGCCGCCGAGGTGGTGCATCGGATGGCGCACCCTGGTGCCTTCCAGCGATACGCCCTTGATGAAGAAGTGCAGCTTGTGGCTGTCATGGCCGAGGCGCTTCACGAAGCTTTCCACCAGCGGCTCGGCGACGAGATAGCGCCCGCCGTCGACCTCGATCAGGTGGTAATCGATATGCGCGCCATAGGCGACGGCCTGGTTCACCGGGATCGTCCAGGGCGTGGTCGTCCAGATCACCACGCTCGCGCCGAGCAGGTCCTCGTCCGGGCATTCGACGATCTCGAACGCGACGTCGATCTGGGTCGAGACGATGTCCTCGTATTCGACTTCGGCCTCGGCCAGCGCGGTCTTTTCCACCGGGCTCCACATCACCGGCTTGGCGCCGCGATAGAGCATGTCGTTTTCGGCGAACTTCATCAGTTCCGAAACGATCGTTGCCTCGGCCTGGAAGTCCATGGTCAGGTAGGGGTTGTCCCAGTCTCCGCCGATGCCCACGCGCTTGAGCTGCTCGCGCTGCGTGTCGACCCAGTGCTGCGCATAGGCGCGGCATTCGGCGCGGAATTCCTCCGCGGGGACTTCGTCCTTGTTCTTCTTCTTCTTGCGGTAGCCTTCCTCGACCTTCCATTCGATGGGCAGGCCGTGGCAGTCCCAGCCGGGAACGTAGGGGGCATCCTTGCCCAGCAAGGTCTGCGTGCGCACCACCATGTCCTTGAGGATGTGGTTGAGCGCATGGCCGATGTGCATGTCGCCGTTCGCATAGGGCGGGCCGTCATGCAGGATGAACTTTTCACGCCCGGCGCGCGCGGCGCGGACCTTTTCGTAAATCTTCTCGTCCTGCCAGCGCGCAAGAATACCCGGCTCCTTTTGCGGGAGCCCGGCCTTCATGGGAAAATCGGTCTTCGGGAGGAAGACGGTGGATCGATAGTCGCGCTGTTCGGTCATGATCGGCGGGCGTTAGAGCAATTGGCTTAACGTTGGAAGAGTGCGGCTTGCGTACAAACCACGCGTATTGTGTGAAGACCGGGCGTTTCCGCTACGCTCAGCCCGCGTTCGCCAGCAGTTCGCGCGCTTTGACGCAATCGGCCGCGATCTGTTCCATCAGCGCGTCCAGCGAATCGAACTTGCCCTCCGGCCGCAGGAAGTGATGGAACGCCACTTCGATTTCCTGATCGTAGAGATCTTCGGAAAAGTCGAAGAAATGCGGTTCGAGCAGTTCCTTGGGCGGCTGGATCTGGGGGCGTATCCCCACATTGGCGGCACCGGGCAGCACGCGGCCGTCGGGCAGGCGGCCGATCACCGCATAGACTCCGTAGTGCGGGCGTAGATAGGCCCCCATGTCGAGGTTGGCCGTGGGAAAGCCCATCTGGCGGCCGAACTTGTCGCCGTGCTGGACAATGCCGCGGATCGCGAAGGGGCGGGTGAGCAGGCGCGCCGCCGTCGCGCAGTCGCCGGCTTTCAGCGCCTCGCGGATGCGGCTGGAGGAAATTTCGCCGTCCGCATCGCATACTGGCCCGACCGTACGGCCCGAAAGGCCGAAGCCTGCGCCCACTTCGCGCAGGACCTGCGGGTTTCCGCTGCGGCCCCTGCCGAAAGTGAAGTCCTCGCCGGTAACGACGCCTGCCGCGCCCAGGTGCCCGGCCAGTTCCTTCTCGACCCATTCGGCCGCGCCCATGGTGGCCATGGCGCGATCGAAATGCAGCACCAGCATGGCATCCGCGCCCGCCGCGCCGAACAGGTCCTCGCGCTGGTCGAGCGTGGTCAGGCGGAAGGGTTCGGCCTTGGGCTGGAACAGGCGCACCGGGTGCGGATCGAAGGTGGCGACGATGGCGGGGCGGTTTTCGGCCCGGGCCCAGCGAATCGCCTCGCCGACGACGGCCTGATGGCCCTGGTGGAACCCGTCGAAGTTGCCCAGCGCGACAATGCCGCCGCGCATCGATTCGGGAATGGGGTGAAGGTTGTCGAGACGAATCATGATTGCAGCCGCCTATAAGTCGCGCCGCAGCGTCACGAAAGCGTAAGCCGGGGCATCGCCCTGCGCCGGATGCTCGTCACGGGCCGTTTCGGTCCATTCGGGGCCCAGTGGCAGCATGACGGTATCGCCTTCGTAGTCTGCGTGGATTTCGGTCAGTTCGACGCGGCCGGCGCGCGGGAGGATCTGTGCATAGATGTCCGCGCCGCCGATCACCGCGATTTCGCCATCGCCGGCAAGTGCCAGGGCCTGGTCCATCGAATGGACCACTTCCGCGCCTTCGGGGCGCCAGCGGCGGTCGCGCGTCAGCACGATGTGGCGGCGGCCGGGCAGGGGGGAAGGAAAGGATTCGAAGGTCTTGCGGCCCATGATCATCGGCTTGCCCATGGTCATGGCCTTAAAGTGCTTGAGATCGGCGGGAAGGCGCCAGGGCAGGGTTCCCTCGCGGCCGATCACGCCGTTCGCGGCGCGCGCGTAGATGAGGAAGAGGTCCTGCGCCACGCTGCCCGTCCGCTTCAATCCAGCGTCAGCCGGGTGACGTGGCCCATCTTGCGCCCGGGCCGCGCGGCGGCCTTGCCGTAGAGGTGCAGGTGGTTGGCCGGATCGGCCAGGATCGCGGGCCAGTCGTGCGCCTCGTCGCCGATCAGGTTGCGCATCTGCGCGCCCTTGGCCGCCATCCCGGTACCGCCGAGCGGCAGTCCGCAGATCGCGCGCACGTGGTTTTCGAACTGGCTGGTGATCGCACCTTCGATTGTCCAGTGGCCCGAATTGTGGACGCGCGGGGCCATCTCGTTGAACACCGGGCCATTCTCGGTCGCGAAGAATTCCAGCGTCAGCACGCCCACATAGTCGAGCGCTTCGGCCACTTTCGCGGCCAGTGCGCGCGCGGCGGGCACTTGTTCGAGCATGGCGGCGGGCGCGGGCACCGTGCTGGTGGCGAGGATGCCGCTTTCGTGGACGTTGTGCGCCGAATCGAAGAAGCGCACGTCGCCGTCCGCGCCCCGGCACAGGATGACCGAGAATTCGGCGAAGAAGGTGACGAAGCCCTCGTAGATCAGCGGCTGGTCGGGCAGGTCGAGCGTGCGGGCGTCCTCGGGTGTCCCGATTCGCCACTGCCCTTTGCCATCATAGCCTTCGCGCCGGGTCTTGAGGATGCCGGGCGCGCCGATCGCGGCGACGGCATCGGCAAGGTCCTGCGTCGAATCGACGGGCGCGAAGGGGGCAGGGGTGCCACCCAGATCGGTGACGAAGCGCTTTTCGCTCAGCCGGTCCTGCGCGGTTTCCAGCGCGCGCGGGTGGGGCAGCAGCGGCACGTCGCCCACCGAGGCAAGCGGCGCCACGGGCACATTCTCGAATTCGTAGGTCACGACCGCGCATTGGGCGGCGAAGGCGGCCATGGCCGCGCCGTCGTCCCAGTTCGCGCAGGTGAAGGCGGCGGAAACCTCGGCCGCGATCGAATCGGCCTCGGGCGCGTAGATGTGGCAGCGGTATCCGAGCTGGGCCGCTGCCATCGCGATCATCCGGCCGAGCTGGCCGCCACCGAAGATGCCGATGGTTTCGCCGGGTGGGATCATCGGGCAGAGTTCTCCGGCGGGCCCTTCGACAAGCTCAGGGCGAGCGGAAACCTCTCAAGGTTCCAGTGCCGTTCATGCTGAGCCTGTCGAAGCATCAGGAGGGCCGCTCGGCGACACTGTCGGTCTGTTCGGCGCGGAAGGCCTGGAGCCGCTCGGCAAGGTCCGCATCGGACGTGGCGAGGATCGCGGCGGCGAGCAGACCCGCGTTGGCCGCGCCCGCCTCGCCGATCGCCAGCGTGCCGACCGGGATGCCGGCGGGCATCTGCACGATCGAAAGCAGGCTGTCCTGCCCTGAAAGCGCCTTCGACTGCACGGGCACGCCCAGCACCGGCAAGTGCGTCATCGCGGCGACCATACCCGGCAGGTGCGCGGCGCCGCCGGCCCCGGCGATCACCACCTTGAAGCCTTCGGCCGCAGCCCCCTTGGCGAATTCGACCAGCCGGTCGGGCGTGCGGTGCGCCGAGACGATGCGCGCGTCATAGGCGACGTTCAGCTTGTCCAGCATGGCGGCGGCGCGCTGCATCGTGGGCCAGTCGGACTGGCTGCCCATGATGATCGCGACTGGCGGCGCTCCCGCTTCGCTCATCTCAGCGTTCCGACAGGTAATAGCGGTCGAGCACGGCGAGATCCGCGTCCAGATCGTAGACGATCGGCTGGCCGGTCGGGATCTCGAGGCCGGTGATCTCGTCGTCGGAAATGCCCGAAAGGTGCTTCACCAGCGCGCGCAGGCTGTTGCCGTGCGCGGCCACGAGCACGGTGGCCCCGGCCTTGAGGTGCGGCACGATCGAGCTTTCATAGTAGGGCAGGACGCGGGCGATGGTGTCCTTGAGACTCTCGGTCTGGGGCACGTCGATCCCGGCATAGCGCGGGTCGGAGGACAGGTCGAACTCGCTGCCGTGCTCCAGCGGCGGCGGCGGCGTGTCGAAGCTGCGGCGCCAGATCTTGACCTGCGCGTCGCCATGCTTGGCGGCGGTCTCGGCCTTGTCGAGTCCGGTCAGCCCACCATAGTGCCGCTCGTTGAGACGCCAGTCCTTGGTCTCGGGGATCCACAGCACGCCGGCGGCCTCGAGCGCGAAGTGCAGCGTCTTGATCGCGCGGGTCTGCACCGAAGTGAAGGCGACCGTGGGCAACATGCCCTTTTCCTTGAGCAGGACACCTGCCGCGCGGGCCTCGGCTTCGCCCTTCTCGGTCACGTCTACGTCCCACCAGCCGGTGAAGCGGTTTTCGAGATTCCACTGGCTCTGGCCGTGGCGGAGAAGGATCAGGCGAGGCAAGGCATGGCTCCCTTTGGATTGCGGCGCCCATGTGTGCGGTCAGGCGCGATTGTCAGGCCGCAGCCCCTAGCTTTCCGGGGGCGATTTGGGAAGCCTGCCCGATTCGTTATCTTCGAGGTCCGATTGCGAAGAAAGCGCACGTGCCTGCGTCTTGCGCCGGCGAAGGTTCTCGCGCAGCTTCGCCGCGAGCCGTTCCTCGCGCGTTTGCTTGTCCTTGGTCATGCCAGCATTCCCGTCCATCAGCGCGCAATGCCGCCCGCGCCGACAAAGCGCAAGCGGCGCTTGACAATTGCCGCCCGCACGGACAATAGCGCGCCCCTGCCCCGAGCCGAACGGCCCGGGATGTACGGCGCTGCTGTAGCTCAGTGGTAGAGCGCACCCTTGGTAAGGGTGAGGTCGGGAGTTCAATCCTCCCCAGCAGCACCATTTCCCGCAATATCCGTCTCTTGCCCGTCAGGCGGCTGTGCGAGCCGCAGGAAACGCGGCCGTTGCCGATTTGTCGCACCGCAGCATTGTCACTGAACTGTCTCGGGATTGGCACGGGACTGTCATGCTGCGTGCCTAGGGCCCCCGCACGCAACTCGTTCGCAACAGGGGTTCCTTCAGATGAAAACTTCCCTCCGCCTCGTCGCGGGGCTGCTCGCCTCTGCGTCTTTTGTCTCCATTGCCCATGCAGGCGAACTTTCCGGTAACGTCAATGACGCCACCGGCACCCGATCCCTGCAGTCGGCCACGGTACGAATTGTCGAGCTCGATCGCGCCACCGAGACGGACCGTTCCGGTCACTACATCTTCGCCGACATTCCGGCGGGCGAGTATACCGTCGAGGTCAGCTACGTCGGCGCCATCGTCGAGACGCGGAAGATCGCGGTTCCCGCAACCGGCGGGGTAGAGGGCAACTTCGCGATGGCAGGCATCGGCGGGGCGGACATCCTCGTCGTCGGCCAGGCCGCCAACCAGGCCAGCGCGCTGTCGCGCCAGAAGGCCGCGGACGGTGTCGAATCGGTCCTGACCCGCGACGCCATCGGCCAGTTCCCCGACCAGAACGTGGCCGAATCGCTGCGCCGCCTGCCCGGCCTCAACATTCTCAACGACCAGGGCGAAGGCCGCTTCGTCTCGGTGCGCGGCCTCGATCCGGAACTGAACTCGACCTCGCTCAACGGCGTGCGTTTGCCCGCGCCCGAATCGGACACGCGTCAGGTCGCGCTCGACGTGATCTCGTCCGACATCATCGAATCGATCGAGGTGAAGAAGTCGCTCACCCCCGACATGGACGCCGACACCATCGGCGCCTCGATCGAGATCAACACCACCAGCGCCTTCGACCGCAAGAAGGACTATTACGCCATTCGCGCCGAGGGCAGCTGGAACGACTACTCGGACAAGGTGACGCCGAAGGGCAGCCTCGATTTCTCGACGCGTCTGGGTGACGACTTCGGCATCGCCGGCGGCATCAGCTACTACAAGCGCGAGTTCGAGACCGACAACGTCGAGTCGGAACTGTGGGAAGTGACCGACGACGGCACGGTCTACAATCCCGAGGTCGAGTACCGCGACTACGACGTGACCCGCAAGCGTGTCAGCGCCGCGTTGTCGTTCGATTGGCGCGTCTCGGATACCACCAAGGCCTATGCGCGCGGCAACTGGAGCCAGTTCGACGACCATGAATATCGTCGCCGCACGACCTTCATCTTCGACAAGGAGCCGAGCACGGCTACCGCGAACGGCGTGAGCTTCAGCGACGAGGACGGCGAGATCGAGGTTCGCCGCGACCTCAAGGACCGTTTCGAGCGCCAGCGCATCCGCTCGGTCGTGATCGGCAGCGATACCGACACCGGCGTGTGGAAGTTCAACTGGTCGGCCAGCTACGCCAAGTCCACCGAGAAGGAGGACTTCTCGGTGGATCCCACCCGCTTCCGCAAGAAGTTCGAAGGCGACGGCGTCGTCATCGATTGGGACTACAGCAACGAGCGCGTGCCGGTCTATTCGATCGCGCAAGGCGCGGACGAAGTGAACAAGGCGTCGAACTACAAGTTCAACCGCACCGAGCTGACCACCAATTCCGACAGCCAGGACGAGGAATACGCCGTGCGCGCAGACCTCGCCCGTACCTTTGCCGGAGACAATGGTGACTTCACCGTGCAGGCCGGCGCCAAGCAGCGGTGGCGCAAGAAGTCCTATAACTTCGACATGATCTATTATGGCGATTACGACGGCAGCTACACGCTGGCCGACGTGCTCGGATCGCAGACCTATCGCCTGCTCGACATGGGGCCTGTCGCGTCGAAGACCGGACCGGCCGACTTCCTGCTCGCCAACCGGGCCGGTTTCGAGATCGACGATTACGAGACCGCCCTGGCCTCGAACTCGGACGACTACAGCGTGAAGGAAGACGTCACGGCAGCCTATCTGCTCGGCCGCTGGGACAGCGACAGCCTGCGCGTCATCGGCGGTCTGCGCATGGAGCACACCAAAAACGAGATGAACGGCAACCTCATCCTCGATGCCGAGCCCGACGTGGGCGTGACGCCGATCCGCTACAAGCGCAGCTATACGGACTGGCTGCCGAGCCTGACGCTGCGTTACAGCCCGCAGCAGGACCTCGTGATGCGCGTTGCCGGGTACAAGAGCGTTGTGCGTCCCAAGCTTTCGAACATGGCGCCGCGCTTCACCATCAACGAGGATGACGAGGCCGAATTCGGCAACCCGTACCTCAAGCCCTACAAGGCCTGGAACTTCGATGCGGGCTTCGAATACTACTTCTCGGGCAACGGCGCGGTCTCGTTCGCGGGCTTCTACAAGAAGATCGACGACTTCATCGTCGACGTCACCCTGAAGGACCCGGGAACTTACCTCGGTATCGACTACGAGGAAGCGACCATCCCGATGAACGGCGATTCGGCCGATGTGGTGGGCTTCGAAGCCAGCTACAGCCAGGTCTATTCGATGCTTCCGGCACCGTTCGACGGCCTGCTGACCCAGGTGAACTACACCTACACGTACTCGAAGGGCACTGTGCTCGACGAGGATGGCATGGCGCGGTCGATCTCGCTCCTGAACAACTCGCGCAACACCTTCAACGTCGTGCTTGGCTACGACAAGGGCCCGCTCGACCTGCGTGTCGCCGGCACTTATCGCGACAAGTATCTCGACGAGCTGGGTGCGGATGCAACGGAGGATCGCTGGGTCGACAACCACTTCCAGATCGACATCTCGGTCAAGTACAAGGTGACCGACAACGTCCGTCTCTTTGCCGACTGGGTTAACGTGAACAACGCCAAGTACTTCGCCTATCACAACTTCGAGGGCGGCAAGCGCCTGCTGCAGTACGAAGAGTACGGCCCGACCGTGAAGTTCGGTGCGCGCGTGACGTTCTGATGGCGATCTTCGATACAGTCCTGAAGGCCAGGCCGGGAGCATTGCTTCCGGCCCTCTTGCTTGCCGGATGCGCCACTACGGGAGAGGGGGCGAGGCCCTATCTGGCGGCCACCAACGTTCCGGCCATTGCCGAGACCGAGCCCGTCGGCACGGCCAACGACGATGCCGCGGATGATCCGGCGATCTGGCGCAATGCGGCCGATCCCGCTGCCAGCCTGATCGTCGGGACCGACAAGAAGGCCGGGCTCTATGTCTATGGCCTCGACGGCAAGGTGCGCGATTTCCTTGCCGCCGGCGCGCTTAACAATGTCGACTTGCGCGAAGTCACGCTCGCCGACGGTTCGACGCGTATTCTCGTGGCCGCGAGCGACCGCACCGACCGGGCGGAACCGCGCATCGCGATGTTCTGGCTCGACGGCGCGACCGGCAAGCTGACCGCGATCAGCTCGGAATCCTTCCTGTTCGAGGGGCACGCGCCCGCCGAGGCCTATGGCTTCTGCATGGGCGGCTCGCTCGGCAATGGCGAGCTTGCGCGCGCCTATGTCGTGCTCAAGGACGGTACCGTCGCGGAGAGCGGGCTTTACGAGGTGGAGAGACGGATCGTTCCCGAGTACTTCCGCGACGTGAAGCTGGCGACCCAGTCCGAGGGCTGCGTCGTCGACGATGCCACGCAGACGCTCTACGTGGCCGAGGAAGACGTCGGCATCTGGAAGGTGCCGCTGCAGGCCGAGATGAAGGCGCACGCCTTTGCGCGCGTGGGCGCCGCCGATGGTCTGGTCGACGACGTCGAAGGCTTGGCACTGGCCCGAATGGCAGACGGTCGCGCCTGGCTGGTGGCATCGAGCCAGGGGGACAATGCCTATGCCCTGTTCGATCTGGCGAGTGGCAAGCTTGCCGGCCGTTTCCGCATCGCTGGCGGCGCGATCGACGGCACCAGCGACACCGACGGCATCGAGGTCGCGCTGGGCGATTTCGGCCTGCGCTATCCCGAAGGGCTGTTCATCGCGCAGGATGGTGACAACGCGCCGGAAGCGCAGAACTTCAAGCTGTTGTCGTGGCAGGCGATCCGCGAGGCGCTCGGCCTCGAATGAGCAGGATCGGTGCGCCTTGCTTGAGCGGCAGGGCGCACTTGCTGTATGGGCGAGGGCGATGACACGGGATTCGCATCGTTGAAGACGCGCGGCGTGATCGGCGCGGCCTTGGCCGCGGCGCTGTTTGGCGTGCCCGCGACGGCTTCGGCCGACGTGCTTCAGGTCGGCAATTCGGGCGCGGAGTGGGTCGCTGGCGGTCCTTCCGCTGCGGGCCAGTTCGTCCCTGCCGGGAATGACCGGGATTCCGGCATCCTCTTCATCGGTGAAGAGGCCCCGGCAAGCGTTCAGGATACGCCGCTCGCGGTCGAGGCGGACTTGCACCCGAGATCGGTCACGCAGGCACTCGATGCCGCAGGGCCCACCCGCTGGCGTGCCCGCGTTGCACAGCTCGCGGCGAAGTACGACATCAGCCCGGCCCTGCTCGAGGCCGTCGTCTGGCAGGAGAGCCGCTGGAACGAGAGGGCCATTTCTCCGGTGGGTGCGCGCGGTCTGGCGCAGCTCATGCCCGGCACCGCTGCCGAGATGGGAGTCGATTCCCGCGATCCGATGGCCAATCTCGAAGGCGGCGCGCGGTACTTGCGCATGCAGCTCGATGCCTTCGGTGGCGATGTCGAGAAGGCGCTTGCCGCCTACAACGCCGGCCCGGCCCGGGTCGAGAAGGCTGGGGGCATTCCGAATATCCGCGAAACGAAGGAATACGTCGCCGCGATCATGGCGCGGCTGACCGATTCGGTGCGGCAGTAGGGCCTGTCCGCAAGCGGACCCGTCCGGCTCAGCCGAGCATCTTCTTCGCCATCTCGCGCACTTCCGCGCCCATGTCCTCGCGGTCGAGCGCGATCGCCAGCGTCGCTTCGACGAAGCCGACCTTCGAGCCGCAGTCGAAGCGGCGGCCGTTGAAGGTGACTGCGTGGAACGGCTGCTCGCCGATCAGCTTGGCCATCGAGTCGGTAAGCTGGATCTCGCCGCCGGCGCCTTTGCCCTGGCTGGCCAGCAGGCCCATGATCTCGGGCTGGAGGATGTAGCGGCCGGATACGATCTTGTTCGAAGGGGCTTCTTCCACCTTCGGCTTTTCGACCAGGCCCTTGACCTCGGTGAGCGCTCCCTTGCTTTCGCCCGGCGCGATCACGCCGTAGCTCGAGACTTCCTCCTTCGGCACTTCCAGCACCGAGACGAGATTGCCGCCCACTTCGTTGTAGGCCTCCATCATCTGGGCCATGCAGCCGGGAGAGCCGTACATCAGTTCGTCGGGCAGGAAGATCGCGAAAGGCTCGTTGCCGACGACGGCGCGCGCGCACCACACGGCGTGGCCGAGGCCCATCGGCACCTGCTGGCGCACGGTGACGAGATTGCCCGGCTCGATGCGGGTCGGCTCCAGCGGGTCGAGCGACTTGCCGCGGCCGTTCATCGTCGCTTCGAGTTCGTAGGCCGTATCGAAATGCTCGACGATCGCGGTCTTGCCGCGCCCGGTGACGAACACGAATTCCTCGATTCCCGCTTCGCGGGCCTCGTCCACAGCGTACTGGATCAGCGGACGGTCGACGACCGGCAACAGCTCCTTGGGAATCGCCTTGGTGGCCGGGAGGAAGCGCGTCCCCAGTCCTGCCACGGGAAAGACTGCCTTGCGGACGGGTTTGCGGAAATTCGAGTCGCTCATGCCGAGTGTCATTGCCTTCCTGTGTTGCAGTGCAATTAAAGCCGCATAGCCGGGACTATTCAACCGGGCGGCGGCTCACTAACCGCAGCTGTCACTATTCGGGACGTGTCGTCCAACCGTTGCCGTGTCCGCGTTTCCCGCTAAATGGCGAACATGGACAAGATCATTATCGAAGGCGGAAAACGCCTGTCAGGCACTATACCCGTTTCCGGCGCAAAAAATGCAGCACTCACCCTGCTGCCCTGTGCATTGCTTACCGATGAGCCGCTGACCCTGCGCAATCTGCCGCGTCTGGCCGATATCGACGGGTTCCAGCACCTGATGAACCAGTTCGGTGTTTCGACCATGATCGCGGGATCGCGGCCGGAGGATTTCGGCAGGGTCATGACCCTGCAGGCGACGCGGATCACCAGTTCGGTCGCCCCCTACGATCTGGTCCGCAAGATGCGCGCCTCGATCCTGGTGCTGGGGCCGATGCTGGCGCGCATGGGTGAGGCGACCGTCTCGTTGCCCGGCGGCTGCGCCATCGGCAACCGCCCGATCGACCTGCACCTGAAGGCGCTCGAGGCGCTGGGCGCGCAGATCGAGCTGGCGGCGGGCTATGTGAAGGCCGTGGCGCCCGACGGCGGCCTGCCCGGTGGACGCTATTCCTTCCCGGTGGTCTCCGTCGGCGCGACCGAGAACGCGCTGATGGCCGCAGTGACCGCGCGCGGCAAGTCGACGCTGCACAATGCCGCGCGCGAGCCCGAGATCGTCGACTTGTGCAACCTGCTGGTCGCCATGGGCGCCGAGATCGAAGGTATCGGCACCTCCGACCTCACCATCCACGGCGTGCCACGCCTCTACGGGGCCACCTACATGGTCATGCCCGACCGCATCGAGGCGGGCTCCTATGCCTGCGCGGCGGCGATCACCGGGGGTGAGGTCATGCTGAAGGGCGCGAAGATCCAGGACATGGAAGCAACCGTGCAGGCGCTGCGCGATGCCGGCGTGCTCGTCGAGCCCGTTGCCGGCGGCCTGCGGGTGGCCAGCGAGGGCAAGCTGCGCCCGGTCACGCTCTCGACGGCGCCCTATCCCGGTTTTGCCACCGACATGCAGGCGCAGCTCATGGCGCTGCTGTGCCGGGCCGAAGGGTCCAGCGTCCTGACCGAGACGATCTTCGAGAACCGCTATATGCACGTTCCCGAACTCAACCGCATGGGCGCCAGTATCGAGACCAAGGGCCGCACCGCGATCGTCCACGGAGTCGAGAAACTGACCGGCGCGGAAGTCATGGCGACCGACTTGCGCGCGTCGATGAGCCTTGTCATCGCGGGTCTTGCCGCCGAAGGGCAGACCCAGGTTCACCGTCTCTACCACCTCGATCGCGGGTACGAGCGGCTGGAGGAAAAGCTGGCGCTGGTCGGCGCGCAGATCGAACGTGTCGGCGGGGACTGAGGCAACTCTGCGTTCCGTCGCGCGTTTCCCTTTCGAAACCCGTCCCGAGTTTGAAGGAGTTTCGACATGGGTCTGATCAGGTTGGCGGCTGTCGGCGCGGCAGGCTTCGCGCTTTACAAGTACATCACCCGCAGCGGTGAAGACCGGCTCGCCTATGGTGGCGGTGCGGGACACTTTACCAAGGTGCGCGACGCCGGGCCTGAAAACATGGCAAGCGCGCCCGCAAGCTGGTCCAAGACCGACGAGGCGAGCGACGAAAGCTTTCCGGCCAGCGATCCGCCGGGCACTTACTGAAGGGGCTTTTCAGGCGCCTGCGTCAGGATTGGTGACAAGCCACACGCGGATCGCGCCGGCAAGGCCCGGCGGCGTTTCGGCTTCCAGCCGCTCGGCGTCGATCCGCGCCACGAGGGCGTTTAGCGGCACGCCCCTGGTGCCTGCCGCGGCCCGCAGCATGTCCCAGAACACCGGTTCGAGGCTGATCGAGGTCTTGTGTCCGGCGATTTCGACCGAGCGCTTGACCGGGGGATGGTAGGGCGAGGACATGCGCCAGGCTTCACGATACCGGGCGCTGCGCCGAACAGGTGCCGGCGCCGAGGCGGGCCGCCCTGGCCTCCTTCAGGATTTCGGCCGCTTCGCGCAGCACGTAGAGGCCGATGGCCGCGCCGACCACGAGGTCGAAATAGCGCATCCCGGTCAGCATGACGGCGCCGCCAGACACGATGACGGCGGCATTGGCGATCACGTCGGCGCGGGTGAAGATCCATGCCGCGCGCATGTGCACGCCGCCATCGCGATGGCGGGCGAGCAGGCGCATGACGGTGACGTTGACCGCCAGCGCGAGGCACGAGACCGCGATCATCCACGCGCCCTGCGGCTCCCCGCCGGTGAACAGCCGGCGAATCACGTCGAAGAGCACGCCGAGGCCTAGGAACGAAAGCGCCCAGGCGCTGGTCGTCGCGGCCAGCGCCTGGAAGCGGTCGCCGCGGCCGATGGCGGCGAGCGCGATGGCATAGACGCAGGCGTCGGACAGCATGTCGAGCCCGTCGGCGAGCAGGCTGGTGGAGTTGCCGAACCAGCCCGTGGCCGTTTCGACCAGAAACATCGCGGCATTGAGCCATAGCGCGATCCACAGCGTGCTTCGCTGTTCGCGCGTCGTGGCCGGGGTGGGCTTGCATCCGCAGTCTGCCATGCGGGATGCAATAGCCGTTCTTGATCCCCGGCGCCAATCGCATTCGGCAAGAGGCGCCTGGTTCAGGGGTGTGGGCTGGCGGCCGTCAGGCCGCCGCCCGTGTGCGGTGGGTGCCGCCGGAAGCGGCAACCATTCTCAGTACATGTGCTGGCCGCCGTTGATGCTCATGGTCGAGCCGGTCACGAAGGCGGCATTTTCCGAGCACAGGAAGGCGACGCCGCGCGCGATCTCGTAGGCATGGCCGAGGCGGCCCACCGGGATCTTGGCGACGATCTTCTCGAGCACCGGGGCCGGCACGGCGGCGACCATGTCGGTATCGATGTAGCCCGGCGCGATCGCGTTCACCGTCACCCCGTACTTGGCGCCTTCCTGCGCCAGCGCCTTGGTGAAGCCGTGAATGCCGGACTTGGCCGCGGCATAGTTGACCTGGCCGTACTGGCCGGCCTGGCCGTTGATCGATCCGATGTTGACGATGCGGCCCCAGCCACGTTCGCGCATGCCGGGGAAGGTCGCCTTGGCCATGTTGAAGCAGCCGCCGAGGTTGATGCGCATCACCTCGTTCCAGTCATCGAAGCTCATCTTGTGCAGCACGCCGTCGCGGGTGATGCCCGCGTTGTTGACGACGATGTCGACCGGGCCGACTTCCTCGGCCACGCGGGCGCAGCCTTCGATTGTCGCCTCGTGATCGCCGACGTCCCACTTGTAGGCCGGGATGCCGGTTGCCTCGGTGAAGGCCTTGGCCCTCTCGTCGTTGCCGCCATAGTTTGCGACGACGGCATGACCCCTGTCTTTCAGAGCCAGCGAGATGGCTTCTCCGATACCTCTTGTCCCGCCAGTAACAATTGCAACGCGCGCCATATCAAGCCTTTCGCATTAGTGTGCATCCACCGTGCACAGTGCTAGGAAATGCCAAGTAACAGGGCAAGCCACTGCGAGACTGTTCGGGGGTTGTTCGGCATGAATGGCATTGCATATTGCGCAATGTCGCTTGCTGAAATCAGAAGTGGAACTGGGTTCCTACGTAGACGGACTGGCTGTCCTGCTTGCCGTCGGTCAGCGGGCGCAGGCGTTCGCGTTCCTGTGA
Source organism: Novosphingobium mangrovisedimenti (assembly GCF_025153475.1). Lineage (GTDB taxonomy): Bacteria > Pseudomonadota > Alphaproteobacteria > Sphingomonadales > Sphingomonadaceae > Novosphingobium > Novosphingobium mangrovi_A. The sequence goes on along the minus strand of NZ_JANZXA010000016.1, from coordinate 50,196 downwards.
ATAGCGCACACCTGCGGTGACATCGAGATTATTGGTTACCCGGTAGGCGCCGCTGAGGTCCACTTCACCGGCTTCCCCGGCAAAAGTGCGCGGCGCGCGGCCAGGCGCGCGCTTCTCGTCGATCGAGAGCCGCGTGCTGAAGCGGGAGTTGGTGTCATCGGAAGGGCCGGGCTGCAGGCTGAACTTCCTGAGGTCCGGCATGTCCGTCAATGGCTTGTTGGCTGTTTGCGGGACGAGATCCTGCGCGAAGTTCTGGTAGCCGCGCGATATGCCCAGGTTGAAGGCGGTGGGGGGCATGCGCATGCGGGCCGGGCCCGAATCGGCAGTGCCCTGAGCCGCTGCCGGGGGACCATGGACGATGATCGCCTTCGCCGCTTCGGGATCGACGCGCACGGCGACCGTGACCGAACGGTCCGGACGGTTGGGCGTGCCGGCGGGCGTGAACGGGAAAGGCTGTCCCTTGGCCAGCGACCGCATGGCGATGACGTGGGAGAGATTTTCGGGCGAGGCGTCCGGATCGAACGAATCGATCGGTGCCGGCGAGGCGGTCAGGACAGAGAAACTGGTGGAAAAGGCCATCACGGCGCTGGGCAGCGCAAGCACGCCCACGCAGGCCGCGAGCATCACTCCAGCCGTCGTGCCGCCTTTCGACGCAACCTTGCGTTCCGAAACCATGGTACAGCCCGTTGCTTCCCGTATCCGCCCGGCCGGTGATCCCCGTTGCGGGGAGAGCCTGCCGAATCCGCATTGTGTCCTTGGCAAATTAACACAGCCTGATCGTTCAGGGGAGATGGGAACGGTTCGGGCATATGGCAATCCCGGCGACGGGGGGCGGGCGCGGCGTTCAGCGACGGTTTAGGGGAGAACGCCGAGGAACGCGCACTTGCCGCCCGGGCAGCGGCGGTTATAGAGGCGTTTGACGACAGGTTCCGGCATCCCGGCGCTTGCCAGCAAAGATCAGGAATTGGGAACGACAATGACAGGCAGCACCGATACCGGCTTTTTCACCGCGCGCTCGCTGGTCACCGCGGCCTTGTGCACCGGGGCGGCGCTTGCGCTGGCCGGTTGCGGCGGCGGCAAGAAGCAGGTCGGCGCGGTCATGGCGCCTTCGCAGGTGACCACGATCGGCGTGAACAGCTATCTGTGGCGCGCCAGCCTCGATTCGCTTTCCTTCATGCCGCTGCTCCAGTCGGACAGCGCCGGCGGCGTCATCGTCACCGACTGGTACACCAACCCCAGGAACCCCGGTGAGCGGGTCAAGGTTTCGGTCATCATCCTCGATCGGGATCTGCGCGCCGACGCGCTGAAGGTGACGGCGGTGCGCGAAGTGGCGCAGGGCGGCGGCTGGGTTCCGGCACCGGTTCAGGCCGCAACCGTGCAGAAGCTCGAAGACATCATCCTGACCCGCGCGCGCGATCTGCGTCGCAATTCGATAGGCGGCTGACCTAATTCGGTTCGCGGGTGTTCAGGCCCGCAGGAGACTAGACTGACATGAATGAGCGGTTCGATCCGGCTCAGGCGGATACCCGCTGGCAGGCCGCGTGGGACGAGGCGCAGTGCTTCAAGGCGGACGACGGCAGCGCGAAGCCGCGCAGCTACGTCCTTGAGATGTTCCCCTATCCCTCGGGGCGCATCCACATCGGCCACGTGCGCAACTACACGATGGGTGACGTGCTGGCGCGCTACAAGCGGATGAAGGGCTTCGAGGTCCTGCATCCGATGGGCTGGGACGCCTTCGGCATGCCGGCCGAGAATGCCGCCATGGAAAAGGGCGTGCATCCCGGTGGCTGGACGCGCGACAACATCGCCAACATGAAGGCGCAGCTAAAGCGCCTGGGTTTCGCGCTCGACTGGAGCCGCGAGCTGGCGACCTGCGAGCCGGAGTACTACGGCCAGGAACAGTCGCTGTTCCTCGACCTCTACGAACACGGCCTTGTCTACCGCAAGGAATCGGCGGTGAACTGGGACCCGGTCGACCAGACCGTGCTCGCCAACGAGCAGGTGATCGATGGGCGCGGCTGGCGCTCGGGCGCACTGGTGGAAAAGCGCAAGCTCTCGCAGTGGTTCCTCAAGATCACCGACTTCGCCGACGAACTGCTCGAAGGGCTCTCCACGCTCGACAAGTGGCCGGAGAAGGTCCGGACCATGCAGGAAAACTGGATCGGCAAGAGCACCGGGCTCCAGTTCCATTTCAAGCCGGCCAATTTCGATTCGCAAATCGAGGTCTATTCGACCCGTCCCGACACGATCTTCGGCGCCAGCTTCGTTGCCGTTGCCGCCGAACACCCGGTGGCGCAGCAGGTCGCAGCCACGTCCGCCGAAGCGCAGGCCTTCATCGAGGAGTGCAAGCGCGGCGGCACCACGGCGGCCGAGCTGGAAACGGCGGAAAAGCTGGGCTTCGATACCGGCTTCCGCGTTGTGCATCCTTTCACCGGCGCTGAACTGCCGGTCTACATCGCCAACTTCGTGCTGATGGAATATGGCACCGGCGCGGTCATGGCGGTTCCCGGACACGACCAGCGCGACTTCGAGTTCGCCACCAAGTACGACTTGCCGATCCTGCGTGTGGTCGCCGCGAGCGCCGACGATGCGGACAAACCCTTCGAAGGCGAGGCGGAAGCCGGCGACGGCATCTGCGTCCACTCGGATTTCCTGAATGGCATGAGCGTGGCGGAGGCCAAGGCCACCGTCATCGCCCGTGCCGAAAACGAAGGCTGGGGCGAGGGCAAGACGGTCTGGCGTCTGCGTGACTGGGGTGTTTCGCGCCAGCGCTACTGGGGTACGCCGATCCCGTTCATCCACTGCGAAGTCTGCGGCGTCGTGCCGGTGCCCAAGAAGCAGCTGCCGGTCACGCTGCCCGAGGACGTCGATTTCTCGACTCCGGGCAACCCGCTGGCGCGCCATGCCACCTGGAAGCACGTCGATTGCCCGCAGTGCGGCAAGCCCGCGCGGCGCGAGACCGACACGCTCGATACTTTCGTCGATTCCTCATGGTATTTCCTGCGTTTTGCCAGCCAGCCGGATGACAGGCCCTTCGATCCCGCCCAGATCGCGCAGTGGCTGCCGGTCGAGCAGTATATCGGCGGCATCGAGCATGCGATCCTGCACTTGCTCTACGCCCGGTTCTGGACTCGCGCGCTGGCCCGTATCGGCAAGATCGAGGTGAAGGAGCCGTTCGGCAGCCTGTTCACGCAGGGCATGGTCACGCACGAGGTCTATTCGCGCAAGGAAGACGGGCGCGAGATCTACTTCGGTCCTTCCGAGATCGAGCGCACCGCCGATGGCGCGACGCTGAAGGAAGATGGCCAGCCGGTCACGGTCGGCAAGGTCATCAAGATGTCGAAGTCGAAGAAGAACGTGGTCGATCCGGACGAGATCGTCGCGACCTACGGCGCCGACGCGATCCGCTGGTTCATGCTGTCCGACAGCCCGCCCGAACGCGACCTGCCATGGTCCGAGGCCGGCATCGAGGGCTGCGCGCGCTTCGTGCAGCGCCTGTGGCGCCTCTTCGCCCAGCATGACGTGGCGGTCGAGGGCGAGGACAAGGCGGTCGACCGCAAGGTCCACCAGACCGTCGCCGCCGTCGCTGAAGACATCGAATCGCTCGGCTTCAACAAGGCCGTCGCACGCATCTACGAACTGACGGGCGTAATCGAAAAGGCGCAGCCTTCGGCAAGCCGTTCGGCTGCCATCCGCAAGCTGCTGCTGCTGGTTTCGCCGATGATGCCGCACCTTGCCGAAGAAGCCTATGCCGAGTTCGGCGAGGGCCTCATCGCCAATGCGGCGTGGCCGCAAGTCGATCCGGCGCTGTTGGTCGAGGATGAAGTGACCATCGCCGTGCAGGTGAAGGGCAAGCTGCGCGACACGCTGACGGTCGCCAAGGGCACCGCGAAGGAAGAACTGGAGGCGCTTGCCCTCGCCAGCGAGAAGGTGCAGCGTGCCCTCGATGGTGCTCAAGTCCGCAAGGTGATCGTCGTGCCCGACCGTCTGGTGAATCTCGTCGCGTGAAGCGATCGGCTGCCCTTGCCGGAGCGCTGATGCTCTCTGTCGCGATGCTGTCCGGCTGCGGGCTCAAGCCGATGTATGCCGGCGGCGGCAAGGGTGCGGTGGCGCGTGGATTGTCCGACGTGCAGGTTTCCGCGATCGAGGGACGTGCCGGCTGGCTGGTGCGTAATGCTCTGGTCGATCAGCTCGGGTCGGGGCAGGCCGGGGTAACCCCCCGCTATCGCCTCGATGTGCGTCTCGACGACAAGCTGGAGGGCTTTGCCCTGCTCTCCGACGATACCATCGGCCGAGAGCGGCGCACTCTGCGTGCGCGTTACCAGCTGGTGGACCTGTCCAGCGGGGACGTCGTGCTCGACGCCACCGCTGGCTCGGATGCAGGTATCGACGTCGTTTCCTCCGACTATGCGACGATTGCCGCAGAGCAGACCGCGCTGGAGAACCTGTCCAAGGACGTCGCCAGCCGCATCGTCACCAGTGTCGCGCTGCGCCTGCGCGGCAATACGGCCCAGTAAGGGCCCGTGAAGGCAACGCAGAAGGATTTTGCCGGCCTTGCCGCCCGTGCCGCCCAGCAGGCGCGCGTGTTCTTTTTCTGCGGGCCAGACGAATCGGGCGCTGCCGATGCCGCGGCGCGAATCGTTTCACTCCTTCCCGATCCCGGCGAACGCGTGGAGATCGGCGGGTCCGACGTGCGCAAGGACCCCGTGCGACTGGGCGACGAGGCGCGCTCGACATCGCTGTTCGGCGGTTCACGCCATATCTGGGTGCGCGCCCAGGGTGACGAGGCACACGACGCGGTCAAGACTTTGCTCGACAATGCCGTCGAGGCCTGCCCGGTCCTGATCCTGGCCACCGGCGCGACCGACAAGTCACGCACCGCCAAGCTGCTGGCGAATCGTGACGACGGGCTCGTCGCCATGTTCTACCCGCCCGATCTTGGCTCGGTTACCGCCTCGGTCCGCACCATGGCCAACAGCGCCGGGCTTAAGCTGGGCAGCGACATCGCCGAGCGCATCGCGCGGGGCTCGGGGCTCGATACCCGGATCGCCCGTTCGGAAGTGGCCAAGCTGGCGCTCTATCTCGATGCCATGCCGGAAACCCCGCGCCCGGTCTCGGTGGCGGACCTCGATGCCGTCGGGGCGCAGACCGAGGATGACGGGTTCGCGCCGCTGGTTGATGCCGTTCTCGGCGGCCGACGCGAGGCCATTGCGCCCGAGCTGCGGCGCATGCACGAACTGGGGCTCAACCCTGTCGGCCTGCTGCTGGCGTTCGAACGTCGTGTTGCGCAGCTGGCCGCGCTCAATGCGCGTCTCGGGCGCAGTCCGGACGTGGCCGGCTTTCTCAAGGCAGAAGCCGGTGCGCGCCGCGTTTTCTGGAAGGATCAGCCGGCACTGGCGGTCCAGCTCAAGATTTGGCGCGGCCCGCGATTGGAACGTCTCGTCGCAAGGCTTGTTGCGCTACACCAGTCTCTCATGGCCAATAGTCAGGATTCTGAATTACTTCTGGCCGAAGGACTGTTGACGATTGCACGGATTGCCTGTTCCAAGGTGACACAACCGGCAAACAGGGCTGTGTGACAAACGCCACTTTAAGGTACCTGTTTCTGGTTTAGAGATGTATAGCTATTGCACTGCAACATGAATTGGCGTTGCGATAGCTACAGCAGTCCTGATGAGGGGGGCTTGTGGCGGAGTAATGGTGGCAGGGAGTGCAGAACCGATGAACGCACCATTTGTCGTGCGTCCGCTCAAAGAGGGCACTGAAGTCGATGAACTTCTCGTTGCCCCCTCGCGAGAGCGGCGACGGCTACAATGTTACGTGGCGCTGCTGATCGGCGATATCCTTTCCATCATTCTGGGTTGCGGGGTGGTCGGCTACCTGTTTGCCGGAAAGGGGGGGCTGGCCGAATCGCTCGTGCACGCCCAGCTGATCCTGCCGATCTTCCTGACCGTCGCGTTCTACAACGGTTCCTATTCGATCGTTGCGCTGCTCGCGAGCTGGAAGGGCATTTTCCGGGCCACCGTGGCCATGGTCATTGCCATGGTTGTCGTCATCTTCGTGCAGTTCCTGATCCAGCCGGGCGCCGGCGTTTCGCGCGCCGCTTTCAATGGCGGTGGTCTGGTCGCGATGGGGATCATCGCCTGGAGCCGTCTGCAGCTGCGCAGTTTCGTGACCTGGCGCTGCGGCCCAAGTGTCATCAACGAGCTGATCATCGACGATGGCGGGCCGCAGGTGAACCTGCGCGGCGCCATCCGCATTTCGGCTGCTGCGATGGGGCTGCGTCCCGATCTCAACGATCCGCATTCGCTCGACCGCCTCGGCCTCGTGCTGCGTAACATCGACCGTGTCATCGTCAGCTGTCCGGCGGGGCGCCGTGCGAACTGGGCGATGATGCTGAAGGGCGCGAACGTCGATGGCGAGGTGCTCGACGATGAAGTCGCCCGGCTCGGTGCCCAGGGCGCGCGCGTGGTCGGCAAGCACGGGCTGCTGCTGGTCTCGGCCGGTCCGCTGGGCCTGCGCGACCGGGCGGTTAAGCGGCTGTTCGACATCACGTTCGCCGGATCGGCTATCCTTGCGCTTTCGCCCCTGCTGATCCTGGTGGCGCTGGCGGTGAAGCTGCAGGACGGCGGGCCCGTGTTCTTCATGCAGCGCCGCATGGGGCGCGGCAACCGCTTCTTCAACATGTACAAGTTCCGTTCGATGACGCAGGCCCTGTGCGACAAGGACGGCAATACATCGGCCTCGAAGGACGATCAGCGCATCACCAAGGTGGGCAAGTTCATCCGCCGCACCAGCATCGACGAGCTGCCGCAGCTCTTCAACGTCCTGCTTGGCGACATGAGCATCGTCGGTCCCCGTCCGCATGCCACCGGCTCGCTGGCCGGCGACAAGCTGTTCTGGGAAGTGGACCTGCGTTACTGGCAGCGTCACTGCCTCAAGCCGGGCCTCAGCGGGCTGGCGCAGGTGCGCGGCTATCGCGGGGCGACCGATCACGAATCCGATCTGATCAACCGCTTGCAGTCCGACCTCGAATACCTCGAGGGCTGGACGATCATGCGCGACATCCAGATCATCGTGCTGACCCTGCGCGTTCTCGTTCACGATCGCGCGTTCTAACCCGCCCGGGCCTGTTCCGGCTGTCCGAAATGTTCGCAGATCCGCAGGAAGCGCTGTTGTCGGGCCGTCGGCAACAGCGCCGGTGATCAGTCCTTCTTGGAGTCGTTCTTCGGCACGCTGAAGGTGCCCGATACGCGCCCGCCCGAGGCCGAGGACACACCGCTCCTGAGATCGATCACGAAGCGTCCGCCACGCAGCGTGTCGCCGTTGCCGCGCTTCAACGTCGCATTGCCCGACATGGTGATGACCTTCCGGTTGAAGTCGTAGACGCCGACGTCACCGGTCGCCCTTTCGTCTCCCCGGGTCACGGTGACGCCGCCGCTCGCGGTGATGCGCTGGATCTCCAGCGAGCCGACGTTGGTGAAGTTGACGACCGTGCGGGCGGCGCGCAGCCGTAGCTCGCCCTGACGTACGTCCACGTTGCCCGAGAGCACGACGCGGTCCTGCTTGTCCTGCAGTTCGATACGGTCGGCGGCATAGTCCACCGGGGCATTGGTGTCATGGCCGGGGAAGACCTGCGCGCCCAGTTGCGGCGCGGCGGCGAAAGCCGTCGCGGCAAGCAGGGTGCCGGCAATGGTCAGGCGGAAGGGAAACCCGTCGACGGGCAGAGGGCGCAGGCGACGAAGCGTCATTTGGGTATCCTCAATTTCCCGGGCGTCATGTGCAGCCGGGCATTGCCTTCCAGGGTAACGGTACGGTTTTCGAGGTCCGCCTTCATCGATTCCGCGCGAAAGGTACCGGTCGGCACCGAGCCTTCCACGCCGCCCGAGCCGACGGCAACCTGTTTCTTGACGTCGATCGCGACGTTGCTGGTCGACATGCGGTAGCCATCCGGCGCGTCGAACTGCACGGGGCCGGAAATGTCGATCTTCTCGGTATCGTAGTTGTAGGCGCCGCGCGGCGCAGCGATGCGGGCAGGGCCGTCGTTGAGGTCCATTCGCGCGGAAAGATCGAGCATCTCGACGATCGGCGTGGCTGCCGATTTCTGCACGGCCGTGCCCGCCGTCACCACGAAGTCGCGGCCGTGGTCGTCCTGGCCGATGTAGGAGGCGTCTTCCAGTTTCAGGCGTTCGTTCGTGACCGCCACCTTGTTGCGGTCCAGCAGGAAGCTGATCTCGCCGCGCGGGGACAGCGGCACCAGGATCATGACTGCGGCCACTACCCCGATCGCTGCGGGCAGGGCCTTGGCCAGGAACGCGACCAGACGGTCGTGCGAACCGCCCGGCGCGGCAAAGTGCCGGCGGCGGTTGCGGATCTGGATGGCTTCCACCGACATGGTCGATCAGGCTCCGGTTGGACCGCCCGCGCGTCAGGCGGACTGGTGACTGAAGATGTCGTGGTCGGGCCAGCCAGCAAGGTCAAGCCGCGCGCGCGTGGGCAGGAAATCGAAGCAGGCCTGCGCGATTTCCGTGCGCTTCTCGCGCGCCAGCCGTTCGATCAGGATCGTGTGCATCGCATGAAGATAGCGCACGTCGGACGCCGCGTAATCCTTCTGCGGTTCGGTCAGCTCGGGGGCGCCCCAGTCGCTCGACTGTTGCTGCTTGGAGACGTCCTTGCCCAGCAGTTCGCGGACAAGGTCCTTGAGCCCGTGGCGGTCGGTATAGGTCCGCACCAGCTTGCTGGCGATCTTGGTGCAGAACACCGGTTCGGCCATCACGCCCATGTAATGTTCGATCGCGGCAAGGTCGAAGCGCGCGAAGTGGTAGAGCTTCAGTCGCGCCGGATCGGCCAGCACCGCCTTCAGGTTGGGCGCGTCGTAGGCACTGCCCGGCGCGAAGCGCACGAGGTGCTCGTCGCCCTGTCCGTCGGAGATCTGGACCAGACAGAGACGATCACGCGGGGTGATCAGCCCCATCGTCTCGGTATCGACGGCAACGGGCCCCGGCGCGAGGACGCCTTCGGGGAGATCTTCTTCGTGGAGATAGACAGCCATGGTGCGAAAATGCTTAGGGACTGGGCCAGTGTTTCGCAATGGGCACCAGGATTTTCGAGGCATGACTGCATCCGCAAGCGCACAGGCCGTTCCACCCAGCTGGCAGACGGCGCTCGCACCCGTGCTGTCGGCGCCGGAGGCGCGCAGGCTGGGGGGCTGGCTCAAGGCCGAGGAAGCGGCGGGCAAGCGCATCTTTCCCCCGCGCGGCAACCGGCTGCGCGCGCTGGAACTGACGCCGCTCGACAAAGTCCGGGTCGTGATTCTGGGGCAAGATCCCTATCACGGCGCGGGGCAGGCGCACGGTCTGGCCTTTTCAGTGCCCGAGGGCGTGAAAGTCCCGCCCTCGCTGGTCAATATCTACAAGGAACTGGCAAGCGATTGCGGGGTCTCGGCACCGGGGCACGGCAATCTGGAGCACTGGGCGCGTCAGGGCGTGCTCCTGCTCAACAATTCGCTCACCGTGCAGGAAGGGCAGGCCGGTTCGCACCAGAACAAGGGCTGGGAGGCGATCACCGATGCCGCCGCAGCAGCCGTAGCCGCCAAGCCCGAGCCTTGCGTCTTCCTGCTATGGGGCAGCCACGCGCGCAAGAAGGCCGAGCGCGTGCCCGGTCTTGCGAACAGTCATCATCTGGTACTGACGGCGCCGCACCCGAGTCCGCTTTCGGCGCATTCGGGCTTCTTCGGCTGCCGTCATTTCAGCCGCGCCAATGAATTCCTGAAAGCCCACGGGCGCGGGACGATCGACTGGTAGGCAGGTGCTTCAGGCCGAGGCGCCGGGGATGGAATCGCCCATCGTGTAGTGGCTCATCGCACCGCCGGTCGTGAGATCGCCGAAGGCCATGCGGAATTTGCCGAAGGCCTCCAGATTGCGCGCCGCCTCGTGTGCTTCCATCGAGGTCCACACGACGTTGAACGTGAACCTGGACGGGTTCTCCACCCCACGGCCGAAGCGGATCGAAACGACGCCTTCGCATGCCGCCAGATTGGGCAGGCCATTCTCGTGCATCGCGGTTGCGAACTGGTCCTCGGCGCCGGGACGCACTTCGATTTCGGCGATTTCGAGCAGCATGCAGTGGTTCTCCCAAGTTTAGACGAAAGTCTTGCCGGGTGGTGCAGGCCGGTCAAGCTCGGTTGTGTTCGGCCTGAAGCCTGTCGGGTCAATGATCGTCGCGGCGGATAGCCGATGCAAAAAGGGCGCCCCGCACGGGAGCGCCCTTTCATGACTTGGGGATGGTGCCGCCTCAGCGCGGAAGCTGGCTGGCTCCCATCAGCGCTTCGTCTACCGCGCGGGCGCACTGGCGGCCTTCGCGGATCGCCCAGACGACCAGCGACTGGCCGCGCCGCATGTCGCCGCAGGCGTAGATCGCGGGATCGCTGGTCTGGTATTTCTCGGTATCGGCCTTGACGTTGCCGCGCGGGTCGAGATCGACGCCCGACTGGTCGAGCATGCCGGCCTTGCGCGGGCCGACGAAGCCCATGGCGAGCAGGATGAGATCGGCCTGGAGCGTGAACTCGCTGCCCGGCACCTCGTGCATCTTGCCGTCCTTCCACTCGACGCGCACGCACTCGAGCGCCTTGACGTCGTTGTCGCCGATCACGCGCTTGGTCAGCACGGCCCAGTCGCGCTCGCAGCCTTCCTCGTGGCTTGAGGAGGTGCGCAGCTTGAGCGGCCAGAACGGCCAGCTGAGCGCCTTGTCCTCATGCTCGGGCGGCTTGGGCATGATCTCGAGCTGGGTCACCGATGCCGCGCCCTGGCGGTTCGAGGTGCCCACGCAGTCAGATCCGGTGTCGCCACCGCCGATGACGATGACGTGCTTGCCGGTGGCCGTCAGCGAGCCGCGCGGGGCGGCGCGCATTTCGTCGTCGCCCGCGTTGCGCTTGTTCTGCTGCATCAGGAATTCCATCGCCAGGCGCACGCTCGGCAGTTCGGCGCCGGGGATGTCCATGCGGCGGGCGTCCTCGGCACCGCCGGCGAAGACCACCGCGTCGAAGTTTTCCTTCAGCGAGTTCACCGAAACGGAGACGCCGACCTCGACCGAGGTCTTGAACACCACGCCTTCGGCTTCCATCTGCGCCGCGCGGCGGTTGATGAGGTGCTTCTCCATCTTGAAGTCGGGAATGCCGTAACGCATCAGCCCGCCGACGCGGTCGTTCTTCTCGAACACCGTCACCGAATGGCCGGCACGCGCAAGCTGCTGCGCGCAGGCGAGGCCCGAGGGCCCCGAACCCACGACGGCAACCGACTTGCCGGTCTTCTGCGCCGGAACCTTCGGCGTGATCCAGCCTTCGGCCCAGCCCTTGTCGACGATCGCGCATTCGATCGACTTGATGGTGACCGGCTGGTCGATGATGTTCAGGGTGCAGGCCGCCTCGCACGGGGCGGGGCAGATGCGGCCGGTGAACTCGGGGAAGTTGTTGGTCGAGTGGAGGACTTCCAGCGCGTTGCGGAAGTCATCCTCGTAGACCAGGTGGTTCCAGTCCGGGATGATGTTGTTCACCGGACAGCCGGTGTGACAGTGCGGCACGCCGCAGTTCATGCAGCGCGATGCCTGGTCCTTGAGCGTCTCCGCCGAAAGCGGAATGACGAACTCCTTGTAGTTCTTCAGTCGATCATCGACCGGACCGTAAACGCGGTCCTGGCGGTCCAGTTCGAGAAAGCCGGTTTCCTTGCCCATCTTGTACTGATTCCCGATCTTATTCTGCTGCCACGGAAGCGGCTTCGAGCCGCTCGGCTTCCATCTGCTTGAGCGCCTTCGCATAGTCGCGCGGCATGACCTTGACGAACTTGGTCAGGGTCTCGTCCCAGTCGTCGAGAAGCGCACGGGCCCGCTTGGAGCCGGTGTGCAGGTGGTGACGTTCAAGCAGCACGCGGATGCGCTCCGCATCGTGACGCAGCATGTCGCCCATGCCCAGGTCGTTGACGCTGGCCGTCCGCTGCTGCGGGCGGCCCGTACCTTCGTCCTCGTCCGCTTCGGGCGAGATCTTGAGCAGGTCGACCATCGAATGGTTGCACAGCTTGTCGAATTCGCCGTCCTCGTCATAGACGTAGGCGATACCGCCCGACATGCCCGCCGCGAAGTTGCGGCCGGTCTTGCCGAGAACCATCACGACGCCGCCGGTCATGTATTCGCAGCCGTGGTCGCCGCAGCCTTCGACAACCGCTATCGCGCCCGAGTTGCGGACCGCGAAACGCTCGCCGCCCACGCCGTTGAAGAACGCCTCGCCGGAAATCGCGCCGTAGAGCACGGTGTTGCCGACGATGATGTTGGCCAGCGGATCGCGATCGACATGGCCGGGCTGGCGCACGATCACGCGGCCGCCTGACAGGCCCTTGCCGACATAGTCGTTGGCATCGCCGGTCAGGTCGAGCGTGACGCCGTGGGCAAGCCAGGCGCCGAAGCTCTGGCCGGCCACGCCGCTCAGCGTGACGTAGATCGTGTTGTCGGGCAGCCCCTCATGGCCGTAGCGCTTGGCGACTTCGCCCGAGAGCATCGCGCCAACCGTGCGGTTGACGTTGATGATCGGCTTTTCGATGCGCACTGCGTCGCCCTTTTCGAGCGCATCGGCCGCGCCTTCGATCAGCGCGTTGTCGAGCGCGTTCTCGAGGCCGTGGTCCTGCGTGCTGCTCCAGTTGAGCGACGGGCTGTCGCCCAGCGGGGCCTGGTAGAGGATCTTCGAAAGATCGACGCCCTTGGCTTTCCAGTGGCTGACCGCCTTCTTCATGTTGAGCTTGTCGACGCGGCCGACCATCTCGGCGATGGTGCGGAAGCCCAGCTCGGCCATGATCGCGCGCAGTTCCTCGGCGACGAAGAAGAAGTAGTTGATCACATGCTCGGGCTGGCCGGTGAAGCGCGCGCGCAGCACAGGATCCTGGGTGGCGACGCCGACCGGGCAGGTGTTGAGGTGGCACTTGCGCATCATGATGCAGCCGGCCGCGATCAGCGGCGCGGTGGCGAAGCCGAACTCGTCGGCGCCGAGCAGCGCGGCGATGGCGACGTCACGCCCGGTGCGCAGACCGCCGTCGGCCTGCACGCAGATGCGGCTGCGCAGGTTGTTGAGCAGCAGCGTCTGCTGGGTCTCGGCCAGGCCGATTTCCCAGGGCGAGCCGGCGTGGGTGAGCGAGGTCAGCGGCGAAGCGCCGGTGCCGCCTTCGTAGCCGGAGATCGTCACGTGGTCCGCGCGCGCCTTGGAAACGCCCGCAGCAACCGTGCCGACGCCCACTTCGGACACCAGCTTGACCGAGACGCGGCTGCCCGGGTTCACGTTCTTGAGATCGTGAATGAGCTGCGCGAGGTCCTCGATCGAGTAGATGTCGTGGTGCGGCGGCGGCGAGATCAGGCCGACGCCCGGGGTCGAGTGACGGGTCTTGCCGATGATCTTGTCGACCTTGTGGCCGGGCAGCTGGCCGCCCTCGCCGGGCTTGGCGCCCTGTGCCATCTTGATCTGGATGTCGTCGGCATTGACAAGGTACTCGGTGGTCACGCCGAAGCGGCCCGAGGCGACCTGTTTGATCGCCGAGCGTAGGTTGCGCCCGTCGGGCATCGGCGTGAAGCGGCTCGGGTCCTCGCCGCCTTCGCCGGTGTTCGACTTGCCGCCGATGGTGTTCATCGCGGCCGCCAGCGTGGTGTGCGCTTCCCAACTGATCGAGCCGTAGCTCATCGCGCCGGTGGCGAAGCGCTTGACGATCTCGCTGGCCGGTTCGACTTCGCTGATATCGATAGGCTCTTCGGCAGGCACGAAGTCCATCAAGCCGCGGATGGTGAGCATCCGGGTCGACTGGTCGTTGATGGTCTGGGCGAATTCCTTGTACTTGGCCGGCACGTTGCCGCGCACGGCATGCTGGAGCAGACCGATGTTGGTGCTGGTCCAGGCGTGCTCTTCGCCGCGCACGCGCGAGCCGTAGATGCCGCCCACGTCGAGCATCTTCGCGTAGATCGGGTTGTCGCCATAGGCCGCTGCATGGCGACGCACGGTTTCTTCCGCGATTTCCAGCAGGCCCGCGCCCTCGATGGTGGTGGCAGTGCCGGTGAAGTACTTCTCGATGAAAGCGCTCGACAGGCCGACCGCGTCGAAGATCTGCGCGCCGCAGTAGGACTGGTAGGTCGAGATGCCCATCTTGGACATGACCTTCCGGATGCCCTTGCCGATGGCATAGACATAGTTCTTCGCCGCATCCTCGGCCGAGACCGGCAGGTTCTTGCGGGTGCGGATTTCTTCGATCGTCTCGAAGGCGAGGTAGGGGTTGATGGCTTCGGCGCCATAGCCCGCCAGCGCGCAGAAGTGCTGCACTTCGCGCGCCTCGCCGGTTTCGACGACAAGGCCGGTCTGCATGCGCAGACCTTGACGGACGAGGTGGTGGTGCACCGCAGCCGTCGCCAGCAATGCGGGCATCGGGATGCGGTCAGGGCCCTGCGCGCGGTCGGACAGGATCAGGATGTTCTTGTCCGCCAGCACCGCCTCGGTGGCGGCCCAGCACATTTCCTTGATCGCCATTTCCAGACCTTCGGCGCCGGTTTCGGCATCCCAGGTCATGTCGATCGTCTCAGTGCGGAAAGCGCCGTCGAGCGCGGCCTCGACCGAGCGGATCTTGGCGAGGCCAAGATCGGTCAGGATCGGCTGGCTGACTTCGAGACGCTTGTGCGTGCCGGCATCATGGCCAAGCAGGTTCGGGCGCGGGCCGACCATCGTGACCAGGCTCATCACCAGTTCCTCGCGGATCGGGTCGATCGGCGGGTTGGTGACCTGCGCGAAGTTCTGCTTGAAGTAGTCGTAGAGCAGGCGCGACTTGCTCGACAGCACCGGGATCGGCGTGTCGGTGCCCATCGATCCGATCGGATCGTCGGCATTCATCGCCATCGGCTCGAGGAAGCGCAGCGTGTCTTCCTGCGTGTAGCCGAAGGCCTGCTGGCGATCGAGCAGCGTGCCGGTGGGTTCGGGCAGCTCGGCCAGCTCGGGCTCGATCACGTCGAGATCGGCCAGCTTGTACTGGGCCTTTTCGAGCCACTTTTCGTAGGGCTCTTCCTCGGCGAGCTTGGCCTTGATTTCCTCGTCCTCGATGATGCGACCTTCCTCGAAGTCGATCAGCAGCATCTTGCCGGGCTGGAGGCGCCACTTGCGCACGATGTTGTCTTCCTTGATCGGCAGAACGCCGCTCTCGGAAGCCATGACGCAAAGGTCATCGTCGGTGACGAGGAAGCGTGCGGGGCGCAGGCCATTGCGGTCGAGCGTGGCGCCGATCTGGCGGCCATCGGTGAAGGCGACGGCGGCGGGGCCGTCCCACGGCTCCATCAGCGCGGCGTGGTACTCATAGAAAGCGCGGCGCCTGGCATCCATCAGCGGATTGCCGGCCCAGGCTTCCGGGATGAGCATCATCATCGCGTGGACGAGGCTGTAGCCGCCAGCGAGCAGCAGTTCGAGCGCGTTGTCGAGGCACGCGGTATCCGACTGGCCGTGCGGGATCAGCGGCCACATCTTGTCGAGGTCGGAGCCGAGCAGTTCGCTTTCCATGGTGCGGCGGCGGGCGTTCATCCAGTTCACGTTGCCGCGAACCGTGTTGATCTCGCCGTTGTGCGCCATGAAGCGATAGGGGTGTGCCAGCTTCCAGCTCGGGAAGGTGTTGGTCGAGAAGCGCTGGTGCACGAGGCCAAGCGCCGAGACGAAGTCCGGATCGCGCAGGTCGTCGTAGAACGAGCCGACCTGGGTTGCCAGCAGCAGGCCCTTGTAGACGATCGTGCGGCTGGAGAAGCTCGGCATGTAGAGCTCGGTGAGGCCGGGCAGGTTGTGCTTTTCGGCCATGGCCGCCAGCGGGTTCTGGGTCTGCTTGCGGATCGCCATCAGCTTGCGCTCGAAGGCATCCTGATCGGCGCAGTTCTCACCGCGGCCGACGAAGCATTGGCGCACCACCGGCATCGATTCGATGACGGTCTTGCCGAGGCCGTCGAGCGTGACGGGCACATCGCGCCAGCCGAGCAGGACCTGCCCTTCCTTGGCGATGAACTTCTCGAACTTGGCAACCACGAAGTCGCGCGCCGCCTCGTCCTGCGGGAGGAAGCACATGGCCACGGCATAATCGCCCGGCTGCGGCAGTTCGACGCCCGCGTCCTTCGCCCAGCCACGGAAAAGCTGGTCGGGGATCTGCGTCAGGATGCCCGCGCCGTCACCCAGCAGCGGGTCGGCGCCCACCGCACCGCGGTGGTCGATGTTTTTCAGGATTTCCAGGGCCTGGGTAATGATTGCATGGCTTTTTTGCCCTTTAATGTGAGCAACAAAGCCCACACCGCAGGAGTCATGTTCGTTACGCGCATCGTAAAGGCCTTGGGGCTTAGGAAATCCCATCGATAATAATCCATCCTGTCATTTGCCGGGGTTACGCCGGGCGTGCGTATCGACGAGCACGAATCGTGCAACGCCCCCACATGCGGCATAGTGACCCCAACGTCCCCATGACGATTGATGCGGCGTTTTGCAACCGCGAAGGCCAGTTCGGCGCAGGATTGCGCGCGCGATCATCGGAAATTCGGGCATTTTATTATCGAAAACCCCGCCCGGGTGATCCGGGCGGGGTCTTGTTCGATTCGTGATTGGGGCGGCTTGGCGAAACTAGGCGGCGCCGCTCATCCGCTGGAGCGTGGCCAGTGCCGCCCGCAGCGCCTTTTCGGTTTCTTCGGGATCCGCGTTGCCGGGCCCGTCGAACAGGCGTTCGCTGGCAACCTGTGATGCCGGATCATGCAGTGCGTGCTGATGGAACGTCAGGGAAGACGGAGCGGGCGCTTCAGGTGCCGGCTCGGGAGCCGGGACGGCAAAGGGGCCGGCATCAGGCACGTCGTCGTCATACTCGTCGTCGAAGGCCGCTTCCGGCTGGATGTCGCCGGTCTCTTCGCCTTCGGAGGCATCGAACTGCACGAACTGCTGTTTCTGCCTTTCGCGGTTCGCAAAGGGGCCCGAGAGATCGAGCAGCGACGAATAGCCCGAGTGGCGACCGTGACCTTCCTGCTCGTCGCTTTCTTCCTCGTCCTCTTCGTCCTCTTCGTCCTCGCCGGCAAACGACGCCTCGGCCGATGGCGTGAACGACGACGGCGACAGTCCGATGTGCCGGGGCGGGATGTAGCCGGGCAGGGCGTCGTCATCGTCTTCGTCCGAAAAATCGTCGAAGGCTACAGGGCGCATCGCGGCCGGGATGGACGTGGATGCGGGGGCATCGTCCCGGGCCTCCTGCACGGAAGCCGTCTCGGCTTGTGCCTGGGGTTCCACGGCTTCGGCCTCGAAGTACGGGGCCTCGACCGGGAGCGGTTCCGCGTCGACCGGTGCCGGGCCGGCCATTTCCGGCTCCGGTTCGGCTTCGGGTGCGTCCACTTCCACCAGCACGGGGGCCGTGGCGGTTCGTTCTTCGCGTGCACGGCGCTGGGCCATGGCGAGAGCCAGGCGCTCAAGCAGTTCCACGGGCGAAAGCGCGTCGAGTTCCGCGGAAACGATGCGCTCGGCCGCCGTGGGGGAGCCATCGTTCGGCGCCTCGCTTGCGATGTCCTCTTCGTGCGATGCCCCGGCTTCCGAAGGCGCGGCGATATCCGCCGGCGGTTCCGCTGCGGCGATGGGCGTTGTATCGTCCTCGTCGTCCTGGAAATCGGTGTCGACAAGGTCGGCGCATTCGTCATCGAGAACGGACGCCTGGGGGGCTTCACCGGGCGCGATTTCACGCGAGTAGGCTTCGAACAGGCCGCCGGCGGGTCTTTCCGACCCGGCCGCGTCGACCGCCTCCGCCTCCTCCTCCGCATCGCATGCGATGTCTTCGGCGACCTCTGCAGCCTCCTCGGATGCGTTGGCAGACCGGAAGACCTGCGCTCCGGCGGGCGGCGTCGGCGTCGCGAACGGTCCGCCGGACGGCATGGACGCGAACGAGGCGGGTGCCTTTTCGACTTCGATGGTTTCCGAAGCGGTATCCTGCGCGTTTACGGCCCGGCTGGCGATGTCGTCTTCGTCCTCGAAGGCTTCGTCAAAGCTGCGCACTTCGAAGGTGCCGACGTTCAGGATCGGGGTGCTGTGCCCGGGTGAGGGCGCATGATCGGCGCTGTCTTCGGCAACTGCGGCTGCTCCGACGATCGGGCCTGCAATCTCTCCCGCCGCGCGCAGCTTGCCGGAACCCGGCATGACATCGCGGCGACGTTCGTGCTTGCCGGGCGCCGGGCGCGCGAGACGGCGCGCCACCAGGGTGCCGCAGACGCCGCCGAGCACCGTCATGGCAAGGGCAATCAGGATTCGTGTCGTCGCACCGAGCGGAGGTGCCGCCATCGGGATCACACGATCCACGCCGAGCGCCGTTACGGCGCGCTCGATCAACGCGGGCGGAAGCGCGATGCTTGCCAGACCGAAAAGAGCCCCGGCCCACAGTGCGACAATGGCGGGAAACAGGGGGTGACGGGTGATCGGCTGGTTTCCGCCCGATGTGCTGCGCTTTTGCTCGGACACTCTAACTTACCCCATTCTGTCATGGGGACGGTGCCTGCCGCACGATCATGCCGCGGCGCCAAGTCCCCTTCGAGCCGCGATTCGTGACAGCATTTGGTAAACGTCCTGATAACGGCGGGCGTTCACAGCCCAGTCGTGGCGTTTTTCTACGTGTTCCCGTCCAGCGCGGCGGTAACCATCCCACAGGTCGCGCCGCTCCAGCAGGCCGGCGAGCGCGGCGGCGCAGGCGGCGGCATCGTCGGGTGCGAACAGGGTTCCGGTCACGCCGTCGTCGATCAGTTCGCGGTGTCCGCCCACGTCGCTGGCGGCAACGAGCTTGCCCTGGGCCATGGCCTCCAGCGGCTTCAGCGGCGTGACGAGGTCGGTCAGCCGGCTGCGCTTGCGGGGATAGGCCATCACGTCGCACAGCGCGTAGTAGCGATCGACCTGGTGATGCGGCACGCGGCCGATGAAGCGGATCGCGTCGGCCGCCGGCGAGGCCTCGGCCTGGGCCCGCAGTGCGGCTTCCATGGGACCGCCCCCGACCAGCAGCAGCCGGGCGTCGGGCTGGCTGGCGACCAGTCCGGGCATGGCTTCGACCAGGATGTCGAGGCCTTCATAGTCGTAGAAGCTGCCGATGAAGCCGATTACCGGGCAGGCTCGGCCATCGATTTCGAAACCCAGTTCGCGTCCGAGCGCGGCATCGCGTTCGGGCGGCTGGCCGAACAATGCCAGGTCGACGCCGTTGGGCATGACCGTGATCTTGTCTTCCGGCGTGCCGCGCGCGATCAGATCCCGCCGCAGGCCCTCGCAGATCGTCACCATCGCATCGGCTTCGCGCACGACATGGCTCTCCAGCTTGCGCGTCAGCCGGTACTTGAGCGAGCCTTCGCTGCCGGTGCCGTTGCCGACGGCGGCATCTTCCCAGAAAGCGCGGATTTCATAGACCAGCGGAATGCCATGGCGGCGCGCCACGCGCAGGGCCGCCTGCCCACACAGGGCCGGGGAGTGGGCGTGGAGGATATCGGGCCGCCAATCCCGGACGACGCGGTCGATCCCTTGCGTGAACAGGCCTATCTCGCGCCATTCGCGATAGCCGACCGGACCGCCGGCAGTTCCCGCGGTGCGGTGGAACAGCAGGCCGTCGGCCTCCTCGGCCGCCGGGCCTTCGGCAGTATGCCGGAGGCCGGTGATCCCGCGCACGTCGTATCCCAGCGCCTGCTGCGCCTTCAGGATGGCACGGGTGCGGAAGGTATAGCCGCTGTGCATCGGCAGCGAATGGTCGAGAACGTGGAGGACGCGCGTCATGATTGCCAAGACGTAGCCTGCAAGGCTTAACGCCGCGTCAACCCGGCCCTGCTATCGCCGCCGCAATGGTAGATATCCTCGCCCTTGCCATCAGCCACGGGCTGCTCGCGCTTGCCGTGTGGCGGCTGATGGCGCGCGACGATCTGTCCGACGAGACACGTCCGGAGACCGGGCCCGATGCTTAATCTGGCTTTCACCGGCTTCTTTCTCTTCATGCTGGCGGCCGGGCTCAAGCGACCGTTCGTGTGGCTGCTGTGCTACCTTTACATCGACATCGTCCAGCCGCAGGTCATCACCTGGGGATTTCTGTCGCAGGTGCCGGTTTCGCTGATCGCGTTCGTGGCGGCCTTCTGTGGCTGGCTGATGTTCGACCCCAAAGAGGATTCGCGCTTTACCTTGCGGCAGGGAATCATGGTGCTGCTGCTGCTTTATTGCGGCTTCACCACGATAACCGCTGTCTATCCCGCGGATGCGCCCGAAAAATGGGGCTGGGTGTGGAAGGCGCTGCTCTTTGCGATCTTCATGCCGCTGACCTTGCGCACGCGACTCAGGATCGAGGCGGTGGCGCTCGTCATGGTGCTGGCAGCGAGCGCGCTGATCATCGACGGCGGCATCAAGACCGTGGCTGGCGGCAGCGGTTATGGCACGCTGCGGATCTTCGTCGACAGCAACAGCGGTCTCTTCGAAGGGTCGATCATATCGGCCGTCGCCATTTCCATCATTCCGGTCGCTATCTGGCTGGCGAAGTATGGAACGATATTCCCTAGTGACTGGCGGGTCTGGACGTTCACGGCGGCGCTTGTCTTCGCGTGCGCGTTGATCCCTGTCGGCACGCAGGCGCGCACGGGTCTTGTCTGTCTGGTGATTCTCTGCGTGCTCTATCTCAGGACGGCGAAGCACCGGTTCCTGATCGCCGGCGCCATGGCGCTGGTCGCTGTCATTGCGGTTCCCTTCCTGCCACAGTCCTTCATGAAGCGGATGGACACGATCGAGGATCACCGTGCGGACCAGTCGGCCAGCACGCGTCTCGCGATGTGGAAGTGGACCTGGGAATACGCCAAGCAGCACCCCTTCGGCGGCGGCTTCTATGCTTACCAGAGCGCCGTGGTGCGATACGACACCTATGTCGCCAAGACGACCGGCGGCAGCACCGTCGTCGAGGCGACGCCCGTAGTCGAAAAGGGGCGCGCCTACCATTCGAGCTATTTCGAGATGCTGGGCGAGCAGGGCTATCCCGGCCTCGCGCTCTGGCTGGCATTGCAGATGTCGGGCCTGCTGCAGATGGAAGCCATCCGCCGCCGCTGGAAGGACCGCAAGGGCCCGGACGAGGCTTGGGCGGCACCGATGGCCAATGCGCTGCAGCTCGCGCAGGTCGTGTATCTGGTCGGCTCGCTGTTCGTCGGCATCGCGTTCCAGCCGTTCATCCTGATGCTCAACGGCCTGCAGTGCGGGTTGTGGAGCTATCTCAAGCGGATCGACCTGCCACGCCGGAAGACAGGTCGCAAGGTGCCGCGCCAGATGCGGGTGCAGCCGGTTGCCAATGCCGTGCCCACCGCTTGACCGGGCGGGATCGGCATTATCATCCGTTATTATTCGTTGCGGTTCCTTAACCTTTCTCGTTTGCGGCCGTTTCAGGAAATGGCGCCGGTCCACGGTGCGGCACAAAAATCCGGCGTCGTCCGGGTATTTCGAAAAAGCGCGGACATGTTTCTGCGTTTACGGCAAATTAACCTTTAACCTTCATTGGTCATATGGTTAATTCACGGCAATGTCCGTTTAGACGAAGTTAGCGTCCGCGGACAAAACGGGGCAAAGGGGGACACCCATGCGAGTGCTGCTGATCGAAGACGAACCGACCACGGCCCGGGCTATCGAGCTCATGCTGACGGGCGAAGGCTTTAATGTCTATTCGACGGATCTTGGCGAAGAAGGCCTCGATCTCGGGAAGCTGTACGACTACGACATCATTCTCCTGGACCTTAATCTGCCGGACATGCACGGCTACGACGTCCTCAAGAAACTGCGCGTCGCCAAGGTACAGACGCCGGTCCTGATCCTCTCGGGCATTTCGGAAATGGACAGCAAGGTCCGCTCGTTCGGTTTCGGCGCCGACGACTACGTGACCAAGCCGTTCCACCGCGAAGAGCTGATCGCCCGTATCCATGCGGTCGTGCGCCGTTCGAAGGGCCATTCGCAGTCGGTCATCCGCACCGGCAAGCTGATCGTCAACCTCGACGCCAAGACGGTCGAGGTCGATGGTGCCCGCGTGCACCTGACCGGCAAGGAGTATGCGATGCTCGAGCTGCTTTCGCTGCGCAAGGGCACCACGCTGACCAAGGAAATGTTCCTCAACCACCTCTATGGCGGGATGGACGAGCCGGAACTGAAGATCATCGACGTGTTCATCTGCAAGCTGCGCAAGAAGCTCGCGCATGCCTGCGGCGGTGCGAACTACATCGAGACCGTCTGGGGTCGCGGTTACGTGCTGCGCGATCCGGACGAGGCTGCCGAAGCGGCCTGATTTCCGTTCATTCCCTCGCTGGGGAACGAGATGGCCTGCCCGGGAGGGTAGGCCGTTGTCGTTTCGGGGTGCCGCTCAGAGGAAAATCGCCAGCAGTGAAAGCAGCGCTGCGGTCATGACCGCGTTGAGTGCCATGCCCAGGCTCGCCAGCGCACCGGCCGTCGGATCGACTTGGAAGGCGCGGGCCGAACCGATGCCGTGAGCGGCCACGCCGACGGCGAATCCTCGTGCGCGATAGTCGCGGACCTTGAGCAGGTTGAGCAGCGGTGTCGCGCACATTGCGCCGAACACGCCGGCAAACAGTACGATGACCGCGGCAAGGGCCGGTATGCCGCCGAGCTGGCTGGCCACCGCCATGGCCACCGGCGTGGTCGCGGCGCGCGGCGCGATCGACGCCAGAACCTCGCGCGGAGCCCCGAACAGGGAGAGAATACCCACGGCACTGACGATCGAGGTGACGGCTCCCGCGGTCAGGGCCAGCGCGATCGGGATCGCAAGGCGTCGGATGCGCGCGCGCTCCGCCCAGATCGGCACGGCAAGGCCGACAACAGCCGGACCGAGCAGGAAACTCAGCGGAAAAGTGGCATCGCGATATGTCGCATAGGGCGTGCCGGTCCATAGCAGCAGCCCGATCAGGACCGGCGTCGACCACAGGACCGGATGACACAGCGGGTGCCGACCGGAGCGTTTCGAGACCGTGTCGGCAGCTTCGAATACGCCGAGCGTCACGGCCAGCCAGAACAGAGAGGTCGCCAGCAGTCCGGTCATGCGGCAGGCTCCCCGGCTTCCGCCGGCTGCGCGGGCGGGGCGAAGCGGTGCAGGGCCCAACGGAAGACCAGCGCGGTGACGACCATCGTCAGCAGGGTCGAGCAGATCGTCGCGACGACCAGCCCCACGCCATCGCCGGAAAGCGCCTTGCCTTCGTCGACCAGGCCTACGGCGGCAGGCACGAACATCACCGCGAGATGGGCCGTCAGCCACCCGGTAACGGCCGTCAGCGTCGGCCGCTCACGAGGAACGAGCGCCAGCCAGCCGACAAGGAAGACCATGCCGATGACGGCGCCCGGGAGGGCCAGCCCGGCCAGCCGGTGGATCGTTTCGCCCGCAAGCTGGCAGGCGAGCAGCAGGAAAATGGCGCGCAGCATATTCGGTGTGGCCTTGGTCCGCGAAGGGTTCGTGCAGCCTACAACGCATCTTGCGGCGATCTGGCAATGGTCCTTTTTGCAAGCCGGGATGTCTTTCGCGTCTCGGAGCGAAATATGGCTCTCCATTGACCCGAACGCGCTTGCCTGTCAGTGCGCCGCGCCATGACGGCACACAAATCCGGCGATCCGACGACTCTCAACCGCCTCTATGGCCGCGCCAAGGGCAAGCCCCTGCGTGCGGGGCAGCAGGCGCTGGTCGACAACCTGTTGCCCAGGATCGCCGTCCCCGAGGAAGGCGCGGTTACCGCCGAGCGCCTGTTCGGCCGGCCCTGTGCGCTACATTTCGAGATCGGCTTCGGCGGCGGCGAGCACATGGCGCAGCGCGCCGACATGCTGCCCGACCACGGCTTCATCGGCGCCGAACCCTTCATCAACGGTGTCGCCCAGGCGCTGGTCCATGTCAGCGGCGACAACGGCCAGCACCCGCCGATCGGCAATGTGCGCATCCACCACGGCGATGCGCTGGAAGTGCTGGCGCGGATTCCCGACGGCGCGCTTTCGTTCCTCTACCTCCTCCATCCCGATCCCTGGCCCAAGGCCCGTCACGCCAAGCGGCGGATGATGAACGACGGCCCGGTCGACATGTTCGCAGCCAAGCTCAAGCCCGGCGGTGAATTCCGGTTCGGCACCGACCACCCGGTCTACGTGCGTCACGCGCTGATGGTGATGCAGCGCCATACCCACCAGTTCGAGTGGCTATGCGAAAAGCCCGCCGACTTCCAGAACCGCCCCGGTGGCTGGCCCGAAACCCGCTACGAGACCAAGGCGCGCACGGTATACGGCCACGAAGTCTGGTACTTCCGCTACCGCCGCAAGTAGCGCCGCGGGCGGCCGCCTGCCTCACGTCCAAACATCCTGAATCTCCCTCTCGCACGGCCTTCGCCGTGGCGGTCGTATACGATCACTTGAAACGATTGATGCGAGTCAATGGCAGCAGACCGCTCTCGGCGAAGATGGAGCCACACGATGGCGGGAATCACCCGCGCTCATCTGGATACGAGGGAGTTGGAAATGCAAAAAGACGACATGGTGGTGATCAGCACCGACGATCACATCTGCGAGCCCCCCACGCTGTTCGACAACCAGCTTTCGGGAGACCTTCTCGCGTCCGCGCCCAAGCTCAAGGTCGATGGCGATGGCAAGAACTACTGGGAATACCAGGGGTATATCCGCCCGTCGGTCGGCCTGAACGCCGTCGTTGGCCGCCCATTCGAGGAATACGGCATGGAGCCGACCTCGCTCGATCAGCTTCGCGACGGCTGCTACGACGTCCATGCCCGCATCGACGACATGGACGTGAACGGCGTTGCCGCCTCGATGTGCTTCGGCAACTCGATCGGCTTCGACGGCCAGACCTTCCACAAGGCGCCCGACAAGAAGCTCGCGCTGCGCCACATGCAGGCCTACAACGACTGGCACTACGACGAATGGTGCATGGCCTATCCGGGCCGCTTCATCCCGATCGGCATCCTGCCGACATGGGACCAGCAGGCCACCGTGGACGAGGTGAACCGTCTCGCCAGGAAGGGCTTCAACGTCGTCTCGATGAACGAGAACCCGACCGTTCAGGGCCTGCCGTCGATCCACAACGACTACTGGGACCCGGTATTCAAGGCGATCACCGACAACGACATGACGATCGCCTGCCACATCGGTTCGGGCAACCCGGCGCCGCATGCCTCGATGGAAACGCCGATCGAGGCGTGGATCTCGACGATGCCGATGTCGGTGGCGCAGGGCGTGGCCGACTGGCTGCAGCTCGAAGAACTCCACCAGTACCCGAACATGCGCATTATCGTCTCCGAAGGCTCGATCGGCTGGGTGCCCTACCTGATGGAACGCGCGGACTTCTCGAACTGGCGCCACAAGGCCTGGACCCGCTCGCGCTTCCAGGACATCAAGCCCAGCGAACTGATGAAGCGCCATTTCTGCCACTGCTTCCTGTGGGATCCCTATGGCCTGAAGAACCTCGACGAAGTGGGCGTCGAAAACGTCACCTACGAAGTCGACTACCCGCACTCCGACGCGCTGTGGCCCGATGCCGCGGAACTGCTGTGGGAGCAGGTGAAGGATCTGTCGGACGAGTACATCGACATGATCACCCACAAGAACGCGATCAAGTGGCTCAAGCATGACGCGCTGTTCGAGAACTACAAGCGCGAGGACATCAACGTCGGCGCGCTCCACGCCAAGGCCGCGGCCAAGGGCGTCGACACCGCGCCCAAGTCCTCGGGCGGCGCGGTCCCGACCAACGAGACGCGCCCGGTCACCTCGGGCGACGTCATGGAGATGTTCAAGGCCCACGCCGAAAAGCGGGCCAAGGAACGCGAAATGGCCTGATAGGGCACGACACGGCTTTTGCCGGGTTCAGGGAGCGCCGCGCGGGGGAAACCTTCGCGCGGCGTTTTCCTTTGCATCGCGCCAGCACGGGAACTTCACGAAGTTCGTCCGCATCGGCGCTGTGCAAGTTTCAGGGAAACTGCGGTTTTACAGCGGCTTGAAGCGTGAAGAACTTCATGCCGCCAGAAAGGGGAAACCGGACTGTTCAAGGAGCGCAGGCAATCGGATGCCGCACGCAGTGTGACAGGTTCGGCCTATGTAGGAAAATGGCGGGGCTTTGCCCGGCCGCTCAGAACGGCAGCGGCGCCTTCGCGAGGATCAGCGCCATGGCGCAACCGGCAACGACGAGCGAGCGCAGCAGGTCAAGGTGCTGCAAGCGCGCTGTGCTGTGACTGGCAAGGGCGATGACTTTGGCCATGGCCGTAAGGATGCGTCCGAGGGGGTTGCGAAAGGGTTAAGGCGGAGGAAGCCGAATGAAGTCCGAATGTCGGCTTCGCACTCCATATAGGGCATTCAGTCGGCTGGTGAGTCCCTACGTTGTGTATGCCTGAGTGCAGCACAAAGTAGCCGAAGCATTGATAGTTGGTGGAAATGTCATCATGGTTGAATAATGTACGAGACATTCAGCTACGATGACCCAACCATTCTTCCCGCACTTGCTCGGGACCACTGGGCCTACATGGAAAGCAATTCGGCCGCAGCGGTGATGAAGGCTGTCTGCCCGAACGAATGGACAGACATTGTCGAGGTGCTCGAGACCTACCGGCTTGATCCGAAGTACTGGTTGAAGGCTGGAGGGAACCGGGGCGACATTGCGGAACAGATCGACGATGAGTTTGGGAAACGCGGTTGGCGGGAGACTCGACTTGACCTTGAGACGCGCGGCCTTCTCCTTGACAAGGACGGCAATCAAGTGGGCGAGCTGCCTGTAATCAGGCAGGAGGGCTACCTCGTTGACAACTTCAAGAACCGCATCGTGCTGGACGTGGAGTGGAATGCGAAGGACGGCAATCTCGACCGCGATCTGGCGTCCTACCGCTCTTGGTTCGATGCTGGCATCATCTCAGCTGGCGTTATCATCACAAAGGACCGGCTGGCGTTGCTCGCCTTGGCCAGGCGGATATGGGGCGACTATCAGGAGACGCTTCCGGAAGAGGAGCGCGTCGCAAAATTGCCGATTGACCTGACGACCTCGACAGTGACTGCCTTCGACAAAGCCCAAATGCGTATGCGCCGGGGCGTGATGGGGTCTTGTCCGGTCCTGATTGTGGCGGCCAACGAGAGCACCTGGAATGGCGAGTTGTACAGCTAGATCAACTTCCTCTCCGCCCCCTCGGGCGCATCGAGGTGTCGGCCCCGGCTAGCAATGAACGCACGCGCTGAATCGAGTACCCAGTTTCGTCTGAGATTTCGCGCACACTGCTTCCGGCCTCATACCGGCTTTTCAATTCAGCACCGAGAGCCACGGCCACGTCGGGTTGGAGATGTTCATTCGCGCGCAGCGGTGGCAGGATTTCACCGCCCGAGTAACCTTTATGGGCCTTCCCGCGCGGTTCGTGATCGTCCGCAGATTCATCACCCCATAGCGTCCACTTCGACCGGGGATGACGCGCGAACAGTTCGAGGTACGGCCCGGGAGAGCAGCTCTCGATCAGGCCATACTGCTCATCTGGCTTTCGTGAATGCTCCCGCTTCCTCGTCTCAATCATGTTAACCTGTGAGCGTCCAGGCGAGAGCGTCCGCATCGATCCTTTGACGCCAAAGAGGAGGATTTCGGTCACGTTCCGAAAGTAGAAGCCCACGCCCCGGCCGTCCGGTCCGCCATCCTTGCGGCGCTTGGCCCAGATGATGTTCGAGACGTAACGGAAGCCCCAAGCAGACATGACGTCGAGCCCATCGGGCAAGAGGGCGTTGGGTACCCACAGGTAGAGGTGCGCATTCTTGGCTGTCACGTCCTTGAGAGGGAGTTCCTTGATCGCTTCGAGCGACATGGTTGAATAACGGTCAAGCCGTCGATGCTCTGGGGCGACCTTTCCCGTACGGTTTGAAAATCGCCAAGGCGGATCAGCTAGTACAGTAGAGAAGCCACCAACCACTTGAGGTAGAGGTGCGGGTTCCAATTCAGGGCGGAGCGGTTCGATCTGCTGGACGTTCATGGTGATCACGCTAGAGCTAAAAAAGATCTTTGAAAAGATCTTTTTGTAGAAAATTCGTTGTGATTTGGGGAACGACGCTATGCGCTCTCCCTCACCCTCGCGAGGGCATCTGCTGGCTCGAACAATGGAACGAGCCGCCGCCGGCCAGCACGGCATCGGCCATCACGCCCACCGTCTTGCGGTCCGGGAACAGCTCGGCGATGGCGGCGACGCCGTCCTGGTCGTGGCGGGTGCCGTAGATGGGGACCACCACCAGTTTCGAGGTGATCGCGAAGTTCATGTAGCTCGCCGGTTCGATCCGACCATCGGTCTCCACCCGGCCGGGGGAGGGGACTTCGCGTACGGTTACGCCCATGGCCTCGGCGCGCGCTTTCGCGTCGGCGTAGATCGCGGCGTTGGGATCGTCCGCGCCGGTGGCGGTGGGCAGGGCGAGCACATTGGGGGCGACGAAGCGGGCGAGGTTGTCGACGTGGCCGTCGGTGTGGTCGTTGATGAGGCCCTCGCCCAGCCACAGCACGCGGGTGTAGCCGAGATCGCGCTGGAGGCGCATTTCGAGGTCGGCGCGGGTGAGGTGCGGGTTGCGGTTGGGGTTGAGCAGGCACTGCTCGGTGGTGACGACGAGGCCGGTGCCGTCGCCGTCGAGCGCGCCGCCTTCGAGAATCCAGTCCGCCGTTTCCACCGCGAGGTCGGCGCTTTCGGCCAGTTTCGCGCCGATCTCCTGATCGCCGTCCATCAGGTACTTGCCGCCCCAGCCGTTGAAGCCGAAGCGCATGGCCTTGCGCCGGCCCGCCTCGTCCATGACGACGAGCGGGCCGGTGTCGCGCAGCCAGACGTCGCCGTAGCGGCGCACTTCCAGCGTGACCTTTTCCGAGACAAGCGATGCCGCCCGCGCCCGGTTCGCCTCGTCGCGCACGATCAGGCGCACGTCCTGGCCGGTCTCGGCAACCGCGCTGGCAAATTGCGCCATCTGCACCTGGGCGGCTTCCAGGAAGCCCGGCCATTCGACCGGGTCATGCGGGAAGCCGATCCAGATCCAGTCCTGCGCGTGCCATTCGGGCGGCAGGGTATAGGTCACTTGTGGCAGCCTCCTGTTGCCGCGGCGCAGGCCTTGTCGCGGATCGCGCGGAATTCGTCGCCCTCGTGCCAGTTCGGCCAGAAGTCCGAATCGGCGAGCGCGCGGCCGAGCGCGTAGTAGAGGCCCGCGTCCTCGACAATCCCGTCCCAGTTCCAGTCGTCCGAATATTCGTCGCTGGGGGCGTGGTAGTGGTGGGCGGTGTAGTCCTCGCCGATCTTGTCGCCGGCTTCCTTGCCGCCCTCGAACAGGTCGGTGCTGCGGCCAACGTCGAACATCGGCACGCCGCGCTTGGCCATCGAGAAGTGGTCCGAGCGGTAGTAGTAGCCGCGCTCGCTGTGGTCCTCGGGCACTTCGGTCAGGCCCTGGTCGGCCAGCGCGTCGCGGAAGATCGAGGTGAGGTCGGACTTGTCGCCGCCGGTCATCGCGTAGGAACGCGAACGCGGCGCGGGCATCAGCGCGTCCATGTTCACCCCGCCCACCGTGTGGTCGAGCGGATAGATCGGGTTGGCGGCGTAGTATTCGGAGCCGAGCAGGCCCGATTCCTCCAGCGTCACGGCAAGGAACACCTGGCTGCGGTCCGTCGCGCCGGCCTCGACATTGGCCTTGGCGATGGCCGCCAGCGCGGCGACGCCGGTGGCGTTGTCGACCGCGCCGTTGCAGATGTCATCGCCGGTATCGTCGGGCGTGCAGTGGCCGAGGTGATCCCAGTGGCCCGAATAGAGCACGTATTCGTCCGGGCGGGTCTTGCCGGGCAACACGCCGACGACGTTGTTCGAGGTCGACTTGCGGATGGCGTTGTCGAAGCCGAAGCTGGCCTTGAGGCCCAGCGGCACCGGCTTGAAGCCCTTGTGCCTGGCCGCTTCGGTCAGCGTGGCGAGGTCCTTGCCGGCCGCTTTCAGGATCGCTTCGGCGACGGGCTTCTGCACCCAGCCGTTCGCGGCGGTCTGGTCGGCGCCGTCATCGGGGGTCTGCACATAGTACTGCGCGCCGGTCCAGCTCGAATTGACGACGTTCCAGCCATAGGCGGCGGGGAAAGTGTCGTGGATGATGAGCGCGGCGCTGGCGCCCTGCCTTGCGGCTTCCTCGAACTTGTAGGTCCAGCGGCCGTAATAGGTCATGCGGCGGCCCTTGAAGAGGCCGTCCTCGGTCTCGTTCGCATAGTCGGGGTCGTTGACGAGGATGACCGCGGTCTTCCCCTTCATGTCCACGCCGGCATAGTCGTTCCAGCCCAGCTCGGGCGCGTTGATGCCGTAGCCGACGAAGACCAGCTCGCTGTCCGTGACCTGCGTGTGCGGTACGACGCGGTAGCTGGCGGCGACGTACTGGTCGCCGAAGCCGAAGGACATCTGCGCGGCGGGGCCCGATACGGTGAGCGGGGTGTAGTTGCTGCCGATGATCTCCACCGTGGGCACCGGCTGGAGCCACTTGCCGTTGTTGCCCGGCTGGAGCCCGGCCGCCTTGAACTGCGAGACGATGTAGTCGAGCACCTTGGGCTCCACCGCGGTGCTCGGCGCGCGGCCCTCGAAATCGTCGGCGGAGAGGCGCTTGGTCATCTGCTTCATGAGGTCGACCGAGATGTCCGGCTTGGCTTCGGCCGGGCTTTCCTGCGGCGGTGGCAGCGCGGTGCCCTTGGGCATTTCGGGACCGGCATAAGCGGCGCTACAGGCGCTCAGCGCCAGTGCGGACAGGATCAACGTGGACTTTTTCAAGGCTGCGACCTCTTGATTGCCTTGGGGGGAGGCGGAGAGGTGCCAGACGGCGCCGCGATGCACAAGCAGGGCCACTTGCCCTTGCGCGGCACAGCGGGCAGGGATGGGGCATGACTGCCGACTGGACCGGAGCGATCGACCGCGCCCGCGCGCATGCGCCCTTCCTCGCGACGGTGCTCGACCGCCTGCCCGATCTCACCGAAATCCTCGCTTCGGGCGATGGCGAGGGTGCGCTCGCCCATGCCCGCGCGGCGGGGCAGGGCGCGACCGACGTCGGCGTGGCGCTGCGGCGCGAGCGGCAGGCGATGGCACTTGCGCTGGCGGTCGGGGACCTTGCCGGGGCCTTTCCGCTGCTCAAGGTGACGGGCGAGTTGTCCGCCTTTGCCGACCGCGCGCTCGATGCCGCGATTGCCGAGGGCATCCGCCGCCGCGCGCCCGACAGCGAGCCGGCCGGTTTCCTCGCGCTGGCGCTCGGCAAGCACGGCGCGCGCGAGCTCAACTACAGTTCGGACATCGACCCGATTCTGCTGTTCGACCCGGAGCTGCTGCCCCGGCGCGAGCGCGACGAGCCGGGAGAGGCCGCGCAGCGCGTTGCGCGCGTGGTGGTCGAAACGCTCTCGCGCGTGACCGACGAGGGCTATGTGTTCCGCGTTGACCTGCGCCTGCGGCCCGCATCGGAAGTGAGCCCGCTGGCGATCTCGATCGATGCCGCGCTGACCCACTACGAATCCTCCGCGCTCGCCTGGGAACGCGCGGCCTTCATCCGTGCGCGCGCCTGCGCCGGAGACATCGCGGCGGGCGAGGCGTTCCTCGCGGCGATCCGGCCGTTCGTGTGGCGCAAGAGCCTTGATTTCGGCGCGATTGCCGAGATCGGGCGGCTCACCGCCCAGATTCGCGCCAATACGCGCGGCGGGCCGTCGGTGGGGCTGGGCTTCGATCTCAAGAAGGGGCGCGGCGGCATTCGCGAGATCGAATTCTACGCGCAGACGCACCAGTTGATCCACGGCGGCCGCAACCCGGCGCTGCGCCTACGCGGCACCCGCGCCACGTTAGATGCGCTGGCCGAGGCCGGGCTGGTCGCCGCCGAGGAAGCGCGGATGCTGGGCGAAAGCTACGACCGGCTGCGCACGGTCGAGCACCGGCTGCAGATGATGCAGGACCAGCAGACCCACAGCCTGCCCAAGACGTTCGAGGCGCTCGACGAAGTCGCCCGGCTCGACGGATTGCCAGGCGGGCAGGCGCTGCTCGACGAACTGACGGAGATCACCGAGGCGGTGGGCGCGCGCTATGACGCGCTGATCATGGCGAACACGCCGAGCGGCGACAGCGTTCCCGTTGCCATGCCCGATCAGGCCTCGCTGCTCGAGGACCTCGAAGGGCTGGGCTTTGCCGATCCCGCCGCGCTGGCGGAGCGGATCGAGGGCTGGCAGTCCGGCCGCGTGCGGGCGCTGCGCTCGGATGCGGCGCGCACGGCTTTCGAGGCGATTCGCCGTGATCTGCTGGCCGCGCTGGCTGCCGCGCCCGAGCCCGAACGTGCGCTTTCGCGCTGGGAACAGCTGCTCAACAATCTCCCCAGCGCCATCAACCTGTTCCGCCTGCTCGAGGCGCGGCCCGGGCTGCTGGAGCTGCTGGCGCGCATTCTCAGCCTCGCCCCGCCGCTTGCCGATGCGTTGGCGCGGCGCGCGGACCTGCTCGACCCGCTGATCGATTCGAGCGCGTTCGACCTGCCGGGGGAGGTGCCCGAGCTGATCGCGGCGTTCTCCCGCTTCGAGCCGGACGACGATTACGAGCGCAAGCTCGATTCGGTGCGCCGCAAGGTGGGCGAGCTGCGCTTCATGCTCGGCGTTCAGCTGATCGAGGGCAGCAACGATCCGATCGCGATCGGCCGCGCGCTGGCCCGCGTCGCCGAGGCCGCGCTGGTGGTGCTCACCGACGCGACGCTGGAGGAATTCCGCGCCACCCATGGCCGGGTGCCCGACAGCGAAATGCTTGTGCTCGGGCTCGGCCGGATGGGCGGCGGAGTGCTCACTCACGCCTCTGACCTCGACCTCGTCTACCTGTTCGACGGGGATTTCCATGCGGAGTCCGACGGGCGGCGGCCGCTGGGGGCGACGCATTACTACAACCGGCTCTCGCAGCGCACGATCTCGGCGCTCTCGGTGCCGACCGCCGAAGGCGCGCTATACGAGATCGATACGCGCCTGCGGCCTTCCGGTGCGCAGGGGCCGGCGGCGGCCAGCCTTGACAGCTTCGAGAGGTACCAGCGCGAGCAGGCCTGGACCTGGGAGCACATGGCGCTGTGCCGCGCGCGGCCGCTCTACGGCTCGCCCGAAGCGCGCGGGGTTCTGAGCGAGACCATCGCCAAGGTGCTGACGGCGCCGCGCGATCTCGCCAAGCTGCAGGCGGACGTGCTGGAGATGCGCGGCACTATGGCGGCCCACAAACCGCCCAAGGGCCCGCTTGACGTCAAGCTGTCGCGCGGCGGGCTCGTCGATCTCGAATTCATCGTGCACTTCGTCCAGCTGCGCGAGGGCAAGGGGCTGGACCCAGACCTCGCCGAGGCGATCCGGCTGCTGGCGAAGGACGGCTTGCTGCCTGCCGAACTGGCGCAGGCGCACGACGTGCTCACCCGCTTCCTTGTCGCGGCCCGCCTCCTCGCGCCCGATTCGAAGGTCCCTTGCGCGGCGGCGTGCATGGCGCTCGTGCGTGCATGCGGCTATGGGACCTGGGAAGGCCTCGAAGCCGGGCTGGCCGGTGCGCGCGCGCATGTCGCCGCCGCCTGGCGCGCAGCTTTCGGCGAAACACTGGAGACAAACGATGAGTGACAAGCCCGGCGTCGGTGACGCGTTCCCCGACATGGCCATGGAAACCCCCGAGGGCGGCAGCGTGAAGGTATCGGATTTCGCCGGAAAGAAGCTCGTCGTGTTCTTCTATCCCAAGGATAACACGCCCGGCTGCACTACCGAGAACATCGATTTCTCGACGCTCAAGGGCGAGTTCGACGCGGCTGGCGTGGCACTGCTCGGCGTCAGCAAGGATTCGGCCAAGAAGCACCAGAACTTCATCGCCAAGCATGACCTCAAGGCCCCGCTCGCCAGCGATGCCGAGGAGAATGGCTTGTCCGATGCGCTCGGCATCTGGGCCGAGAAGAAGAACTACGGCCGCACCTACATGGGCATGGTCCGCACAACCTACCTGATCGGCCCCGACGGCAAGATCGCGCAGGTCTGGGACAAGGTGAAGGTCAAGGGTCACGCCGCCGCCGTGCTGGAGGCCGCCAAGGCGCTCTGAATGCAGCAGACCGTCTCCGCCGCGATTCGCGCGGCGATGCTCGAATGCGATCCGCAGGCGAAGGTCATGGC
This sequence comes from Novosphingobium mangrovisedimenti, assembly GCF_025153475.1. Classification (GTDB taxonomy): domain Bacteria; phylum Pseudomonadota; class Alphaproteobacteria; order Sphingomonadales; family Sphingomonadaceae; genus Novosphingobium; species Novosphingobium mangrovi_A. The sequence goes on along the minus strand of NZ_JANZXA010000016.1, from coordinate 16,027 downwards.
CGCGCGCAAGGTTGCGCGCGACTGGCGGCTGGGGCGGCTGGACTTCGCCTTTGACGTCATGATGCCCGAGCAGCCCGGACGGCCCGAAGCGCCCGAATTGCTGCCGCCCGGGCGCATGCCCAGGCGGCGCAAGGCCGGCTCCGAGCGCGGCCGAATCGCGCTGTGGCATGCGCTCGCGCATATCGAGTTCGTCGCCATAGACCTCGCGCTCGACATGGCCGGGCGTTTCGGGGCGGAGATGGGCGAGCGATTCGTGGGGGACTTCCTGTCGGTCGCTGCGGACGAGGCGATGCATTTCGCGCTGATCGACCGGCATCTGAAGACGCTGGGCAGCCACTACGGCGCGCTGCCGGCCCATGCGGGCTTGTGGAGCGCGGCGCATGACACGCGCCACGACGTCGCGGCGCGGCTGGCCGTGGTTCCCATGGTGCTGGAGGCCCGGGCGCTTGACGTCACGCCTTCAACGCTCGAACGCGTGCTCGCGGCGGGCGACGAACGCGGGGCGCGAATCCTCGAACGAATCCTTGACGACGAAATCCGGCACGTGCGGTTCGGCGCAAATCATTTCGTCGCCCTCGCCAAACAGTCTGGCGCAGCAGTGGACGAATTGTGGAAATCACTGGTTTCCCGCCACTTTCGTGGCACCGTTAAGCCGCCGTTCAACGACTCAGCGCGTCTTGCAGCCGGTTTATCGCGCGATCTCTACGCCGGGGTTGCGTGATCGAAACATGACAGCTTAAGTCACAACTAACGAGACGGCGGGGGGTTCCGACCATCTCCAAGAATGAAATCTTGCTGCCGTTTTTAGCGGCTGCATGGATCAAACAAACGTCGTGTCCTCGTGGGTTGCGGCGGAAAACAAGGTATTGCGAGTGGTCGTAACGAAGTATTTCGCCAAGTTCCGCGCAGTGACCGGTGTCTTCGCCGCTGCGGGTCTTTCCATCGCCGCACATCCCGCGATGGCCAACAGCAGCGCTGCCGCTGCCGACATTTCCGCTCCCCTGCGCACCGCCCAGTCGGCCAGCCAGTCGGTTTCCGGTGGCGAGGACGAGCAGTTCCGCAAGCTTTTCAGCTCCTGGCAGAACTTCGAGGAAACCGGCCTGGCCGTCTCGAAGGCCAAGCCGGCCGTTGCTGGCGGCATCGCTTCGGTTTCGATCCCGTCGCGCAATCCGCTGAACCGCGATGTGATGACCAGCAGCTTCGGTGAGCGCGAGCACCCCATTCTGGGCCGTCGCCGCATGCACAAGGGCGTCGATCTGGCCGCGCCGATCGGTACGCCGGTCTATGCCCCGGCCGATGGCGTGGTGAGCCGCGCTTCCTGGTTCAGCAGCTACGGCCTGTACATCTCGATCGAGCATGGCGCCGAAATGGAGACCCGTTACGGGCACTTGTCGCGCCTCAATGTCGCCGATGGCCAGCACGTCCACAAGGGCGACGTGATCGGCTTCGTCGGCACCACCGGCCGCTCGACCGGGCCGCACCTGCACTACGAAGTCCGTGTCGACGGCGAGGCGGTCAATCCGCTGCCGTACATGCAGTCGCCCGCGGGCCTGGCAGCAGCCGAAGAGGCTGAGAACAAGGGCGGCTGACACCAAAGAGTTTCAAGCCACGGCGAAAGGACCTCGCGTTCAGACGGGGCCCGCCAGAAGGGTTTGGAGAGGGGGAAGAGGCGGCCGGTAACGGCCGCCTTTTCTTATGCCGCCGTTGCTTGCCGGTGGCGGACCCCGGCCTGCCTGACGGGCAATGCCGGGGTGCGTTTGTCAGTGGACGAAGCGGGCGATCACGTCTCGGTACGAGCGCGAGACCTTCACTTGCGCGCCGGACGCCAGCACCAGGAAGCATTCGCCGTTGGTGTGCGGTTTGACCTGCCGGACCTGGTTGAGGTTGACGATGGTCGAGCGATGGACGCGCTGGAACACGCGCGGGTCGAGCCGGCGTTCGAGGTCCTTCATCGTCTCGCGCAGGATCAGCGAATTGTCGGCGGTGCGGATGCACATGTAGTCGCCGGCGGCCTCGATATGCTCGATCGAATCGACGTCGATGCGGAAGATCTGGCCGCGGTCCTTGATGTTGATGAGCTTTTCGTAGCGGTCGGCGCCCGCATCCGCCTCCTCGGGCATTTGTTCGATCGCGTCGGGCGCCACTTCGGCGAGCACGTTCTTGAGCTTTTCCGCTTCTTCGGCAGAGCGCTTTTCGGCCAGGCGCTGGCGCACGCGGGCGAGCGTGTCGTCGAGCTTGGTCTCCTCGACCGGCTTCATCAGGTAGTTGACGGCATTGGCCTCGAAGGCGCGGACGGCGTGTTCTTGGTAGGCGGTGACGAAGACGAACAGCGGCGGCTCGATCTCCATCACGCCCTTGACCACGGAGAAGCCGTCGAAGCCGGGCATCTGGATGTCGAGGAAGACCAGATCGGGCTTTTCGGTCTTGATCTTGCGGATCGCCTCGCGTCCGTTCGAGCAGGTGTCGATGATCTCGACGTCGGGGTACTTCTGGAGCCGCAGTTCCAGGCCCTGGATTGCCAGCTTCTCGTCGTCGACAAGGATCGTGCGGATGGTCATTTGTCGTTATCTCCGGACCGTCCAACGCGTGCGGTCCATAATGGTTTCATTGCGCCGCCAGAGCCGGCTGCCGTTGTGTTTCCAACATGTCCTCGACGGATTCGCGGCGCTCTGCCGGGAGCTCGATCACGACGGCAAAGCCGCCTTCGATCGGTTCGATCGTCTCGAAGCGGTGGTTCTCGCCGTAGGCCTGCACGAGCCTGTCCCGAATGTTCGAAAGGCCGACGCCGGTGGATACCGGCTCGCCTCCGTCGTAGGTCATGCCAGATAACCTGTTGTCGGTGGTCGGACTTTGCAAGCCCGGCCCGGTATCCGAGACGGTGATGCGAAGCATGGAACCGACGAGTTGCGAGGTTATCGTGATCTCCGCGCCCGATTCCTGCGGGGTTACGGCATACTTGATGGCGTTTTCCACCAGTGGCTGCAGCAGCAGCGAGGGCAGCAGGCAGGTTTCGGTTGCCGGGTCGATCTGGAACGTGGTGCGCAGCCGCTCCTCGAAGCGCATGCGTTCGATGTCGAGGTAGAGCTTGAGCGTCTCCACTTCCTGCGCGACCGTGACCCGCGCCGAGGGCTTGTTGACCAGCGTGTAGCGCAGGAACGAGGACAGCCGCGAGAGCATGGCATTGGCCGGCTCGGTCTGCTTGAGCAGCACCAGAGTCGAGATCGAATTCAGCGTGTTGAACAGGAAGTGCGGGTTGAGCTGATAGCGCAGCATGGCGAGCTGCGCGCTGGCCGCCTGATTCTCCAGCTGGATGAGCTGGTCGTTCTGTTCCTCCACCTGCAGGTAGAAGTTGACCATGTAGTAGAGCGCCGTCCAGGCGCCGAGCAGCGTTGCGTCGAGGTAGAACACGCCAAGGAACAGGTTGGTGAAGCCGGCGTCGCTGTCGGTCCGCCACAGCGACCAGACCCATGCGTCGATGAAGGCGTGCAGCGCCACCGCGAAAGGCAGGACGAGCGCGGTCAGGCCCCAGGTCACGATCGGGCGCCGGGTGATCAGCGCGCGGTAGATCACCGAGAGGACCAGCGAAATCGAAAAGCCGGTGATCGTCGCGATCAGCACCAGCACCAGCAGCGTGGGCGGCTGGTTGTTGGCGATCAGCGACATCGTGCGCAGCATCATCGCGCCGGCCCAGCCGGCGGTCTGTAGGCGCCAGAAGGCCTTGTCCTTGTTGGCGAAGAACGGGATCGGCTGGATGGGCAGGACGCGCATGGCCGAGTGTCTAGCCCAATTTACGCAAGAGCTGAAATGCCGGCGGGGTCATCGCACCGAGTTGTCAACCTCCGCGCGCGTCGCGGACCGCCTGGGACAGCTGTTCGAGGCCCACCGCGCCGGTGATCAGCTGGTCGCCTGCGACCCAGCTGGGCGTGCCGGAAAAGCCCAGGCGGCTCGCCAGTTCGAGATTGCGGTTGATTTCCGCCTCGACGGTCGGGCTCGCGGCGACCCGGCGCGCGCGGTCCATGTCGAGGCCGACTTTCTCCGCCACGGCCTCGATCGTCTGCTGGTCGAGCTGGCCGGCCTCGAACATCGCGTCGTGGAAGGCGGGGTACTTGCCCTGTTCGGCCGCGGCGAGCGCCATCTTGGCCGCATCGGGGCTCCGCGGGCTGATGATCGGCAGTTCGCGCACGACGATGCGCAGGTCGGGGTTGTGGGCGATCAGGCCCTTCACGTCGGGCAGGCTCTGGCGGCAGTAGCCGCAGGCGAAATCGGTGAATTCGACCAGCGTGACCTTGCCGTTGGGATTGCCCAGCACGGCGCCGGGAAAGGGCGTCTCCACCGTAGAGCGCACGCCGGCAAGCTGCTGCGCGCTCTGCCGGCGCTGCAGCACGTCCATGGCCTGGGGCAGGATCTCGGGATGTTCGAGGATATAGTCGTGCACGACCTGCTCGACGGCCTTGCGCCCGCCATACCAGCCGCCCGCGCCCACGAGGGCAAGACAACCGGCGATCAATGCGAACTTCATGCCATTGGCCATGTGATTTCCCGATACCTTTCCAGTGTCCGGCCGCCGGGCCGGCGATCCGAACCGTTCTCTAGCGCTGCTTCTTCCGGCGCTCCAGTTCCGCGCGCGCCTGCATTTCGATGTCCTGCGCGCGTACCCAGTCCGGCGATCCGGTGGGCAGGCCCGCCTCGGCGGCCTGCGCGCTCATCAGCGCGGCCGCCATGTTGCCCGAGAGCGACTGTTGCTCGGCGCTGGCGAGGCGCGCGCGGGGCATGTCGCCGTTGGCGGCGTAGATCGTGCCGAGCTGGTACCAGGCGAAGGGATTCTCGCGGTCGCGCACCACCGCCGCGCGCAGCACGCTTTCGGCTTCCTTGAAGTTCGCGGGGTCCTCGGTCGCCATCAGCGCATGGCCGAACAGCGTGGCGATGAGCGGCTGGTTGGCCGTCATCCGGGTGGCGCGCCGAAGCGGCTCGACCGCTTCGGCCGGGTGTCCCGATTCGAGCAGGATCTGGCCCTGCAGTTCGAGGAAATAGGGGTCGTCGGGATCGCTCGCCACGAGCGCGTCGGTTTCGGCGCGGGCCTCGTCGATCTTCGATTCGCGGTTGTAGGCATATGCGCGGGCATAGTGCGCGGGGATCGAATTGTCCGTCAGCGGGTACTTGCGGAACACGTCGCGCGGTTCGGCCATGTAGCCGAAGAGCTTGGCCTTCATCCGCACGAAGCGCTTCTGCAGCTGCGGATCGTCCGGCTTGTTCCAGGCCGGGTCCTTCTCGTAGGTGTCCTGCAGCGTGGCGATGCGGTCGCCGGTCAGCGGGTGGGTGGAATAGAACTCGTCGCCGTCCTTGGGCCGATAGCCGTAGCGATATTCCAGGTTCTGCAGCTTCTTGAAGAATTCCACCGAGCCGCGTCCGCTGATCCCTGCTTCCGAGAGATACTTGGCGCCCGCCGCGTCGGCCGAAGCTTCCTGCGAGCGGTTGTAGGCGAGGTACTTGCCCATGGCCGCCTGCTGGCCGGCCATGATCACGCCCATGGCCGCCTCGCCGCCGCCCGCCGCCGCCGCGGCCGCGCCGAGCAGCAACGACAGCAGCGAGATGCTGGTCGCGCTCCTGGCGCCCTGGTTGAGCACGGCGTGACCACCGGTCACGTGGCCCAGTTCGTGTGCGATCACGCCCTGGACCTCGGCGGCCGTATCGGCCTCTTCGATGAGGCCGCTGTTGACGTAGACGGCCTGGCCGCCGGCGACGAAGGCATTGACCGAGCGGTCGCCGACCAGAACGATGTCCACGTTGTCGGGATCGAGCCCGGCCGCCTTGATCAGCGGCGTCGCCATGTCGTGCAGCAGCGCTTCGGTCTCGGCGTCGCGCAGGATCGATTGCGCTGCGGCGGGCGTGGCCGCCCACCCGAACACCGCCAGGACCATCAGGAAGAACGCGGAAGTTCGCAGCTTGTGCATCGTGCCTCTTGGGACTGTACGGCCTGAACCGGTGCTGAAGCGCCCTTGCCGTGTTCCCAGCGTAATGGCGGCGCGCGCCGTTTCAAGGGGCGCGGTCCCGGCGCCCCTTTGAACCCGACGCGCGGCTCCGCAAATCAGTCGAGCAGATGCCGCGCGGCGCGATCGAGCAGCGCCTCGTCGTCCGACACTTCGCCGAGCAGGACCAGTTGCCCGTCGTCCAGGCGGCGGGCCACCAGCACCGCGAATTCGCTGTCCCGGCCGACCGATTCGAAGGAACGGGGCTGGAGCTGGCGCAATCCCTCGACCAGGGTCTCGTGGGTGTTGCGCGGGCGTTCCGCCTTGCCGCTTTCCTCGCGGCGCAGGCGGCGTTCCTCGCGCACCAGTCCCTTGAGGCCTCCGGAGGTTTCCGAAAGCAGCGCGGAAAGCCCGCCGGGCGCGATGTCCAGACGCTGGCCATGCGCGATGACCGTGGCGAATTCGGTAAGGCGGGTCTTGTCGTATTCGATCCCGAACACGAGCTTGACCAGCGGGATCAGCGGCGCACGTTCCTGAACCTTGAGTCCCGCCTCGCGGACCAGCGTGGCAAAGTCCTCGGGGGCCTCGGCCGCGGCGAGCGCGAAATCGTAGGCGCGGCCGATGGCGTCGTAGAGCGCCCGGCGCGAGCGGTCCTCGCTGGTGATGGCGTTCTGCGCTTCGGTGCGCGCGGCCTTCAGCCAGTCGGCCAGCGACATTTCCGCGCTGTCGATGACGATCTCCGCGTCATCCTCGGCCGGATCCGGGCTGTCGCCTTCACCGTCTTCGGACTGTTCGGCGGCGCCGAGAGCGTTGTCGTCGAAATTGAAGTAGTCACCGTGCATCCCGAACTGGGCGAGCGGCAGCTCTATCGAAGGAGACTCGGGGTCGATGTCGTCCGCGTCCAGTTCGACGCCCAGATCGACACCCAGCTCGACCGGGCCGTCGGCCCATTCGCTCATGGGTTCGGCCTCGCGCTTGATCGACGGGCGCGCCTCGATGGCTTCGTCGACCTGCTTCATCAGCTCGTCGGTGGTCGACTGGTCGGCCAGTTCCTTCCAGTTGATGACGCCGTAGATGTGGTCGATGGTCACGTCGTCGCGCGAAAACGGCAGCAGGATCCCGCGATAGAGGATCGTCACGCCGCGCTGGTTGACGAACTCCGCCTCGAAGCCGACCGGCGCCTGGTTGGCGAGGATCTGCATGTAGTGGTCGGTAATGCGCGAAAGCAGCGAGCGCGGCGGAACGTCGTTCAGCCGTTCGATGGGGCCTTGCGTTCCGCATTCCTCCGCCAGCTTCTCCCCGAGATAGCCGATCGCCGGGTTGTCGACGCCGTCGGTGAAGTCGAGCAGGACGCTGAAGGGGCCGAAGTCCAGGAAGTATTCCGGATCGAGCAAAGAAACGTCGGGGAAGGTGCGGTTGCCAAGCAGGCTGGCCCAGAAGTTGTAGGCGCGCATCTGCATGCGCCGTTCGTCCGAGCTGATGCCCGCGGGCGGCGTTGCCGCACCGGTGTCTTCCATCACCGGAGAGACTTCGTCGGTCTCATCCTGAGTGGAAAACGGGCCGCGTAGAGTATCCATCTGGTTTCCCCAAAAACCTAATCCGGACCCTTGTCGCGCAACATGGTAAAATATTGCTTAAGTTGCGCCCGGCAGGGCGCGGCGCGTCAGGACGGCCTGAGCACGCCTTCGCCGGGGCGCGGCAGCGGGGCGACCAGCCGCAGGATCGTGAACGACACGATCAGGAATACCGATCCGGCGTGGAGCGCGAAAGGCAGGCTCTTCCAGTCGGCGAGTGCGCCCCAGGCCCACGATCCGAGCGCCATGCCGCCGAAGGTCACCGCCTGGTAGATCGACAGGCAGCGGCCGAGAATATCGTCGGGCGAGCGCATCTGCACGGCGGTGTTGATCGTCGTCAGGATCCAGACCCAGCCCATGCCCGCGGCAAAGGCGGCGGGCAGCGCGTAGACGACCTGGCTGACCTCGGCCACCAGCGAGAGCGAGCCGACGAACATCGCCGCGCCCAGCGCGAGAATGCCTTCCAGCCCGAGTTTCCTGCGAATCGCACCGATGAAGGGGGCGGCGAGGATCGAGCCGATGCCGAACAGGCCCAGCATCAGGCCGAACGCCAGCTCGGACCCGTGCATCTGCGCGCTCACCACCGCCGGGAGCAGCGACTGGTAGGCGGCAAGGCTGAAGCCGAGCGCCAGCCCGCGGATCAGGATACGGCGCAAGGGGCCGTTCCCGGCGCAATAGCGGATGCCCTCGGCCACGGCGGGCAGGATCGGGCGGCGCTCGATCCTGCGCGGTTCGGGGCGCCACCAGAGAAGCACGAGGATCAGGCCGATATAGCTGACCGCGTTGATCGCGAAGGCGAACGAGACGTTCCAGATCGAGATCAGCAGGCCGCCCAGCGCCGGGCCGATGGAGCGGGCGATGTTGAACGAGATGGAATTGAGCGCGATCGCCTGCGGCAGTTCCGCCGGGGCGACCTGCTGGCGCACCGAAGCCTGCCAGGCCGGCGAGTTGAGCGCGGTGCCCGCGCCCACCGAGAGCGTGAAGGCAAGCAGCAGGGAGGGCGTGATGAGCCCGGCATAGGCCAGCGCCGCGAGCGCGGCGGAGACGGTCAGCATACCCACTTGCGCGGCAAGCATGACGCGGCGGCGGTCGAAGTTGTCGGCAATGGCGCCGGCGAACATGCCCAGCAGCATGATCGGGACCGTCGCCGAGGCCTGCACCAGCGCGACGAGCTGGTGCGAGGGCGTCAGCTCGGTCATCAGCCATGCCGCACCGACCGACTGCAGCGTCGAGCCGAGGTTGGAGAACAGGTTGGCGATCCAGATCGCGCGGAAGATCGGATAGCGGAAGGGGGAGAAGGTGCCGCTTGGCGGCGGCGGGACAAGCCCCGCGGTCGTCGTCTCGACGATGTCCTCTATGATCTCTTCTTCGCGTGACACCCGTCCCGCCTAAGCGGAGCGGGAACCGGCGGCAAGCCCGCTCGGGAAAAGATGGCATGTCCCGAGCGCCAGCCGGAAGGTCCCGTCGTCCACGCGCGAGGGCGGGGCGATGCCGGCGATCAGGGCGAGGACAGCCCCCGGTCGGTGCCGCACAGGTGATCCCAGAACCGGAAGTAGAGCCCGTAATTGCATCGGTAGCTCTCGTGGTGCCGGTGGTGGTGGCTGGCGGTGATCAGCCAGTGGCCGATGCGCGAGTGCACCAGCCGGCGGGGAAAGATTTCCCAGCCCATGTGGTTGGTCACGCCCATCACCGTCATGATCGTGAGCACGAGCCCCAGAACGCCCACGTGGACGGGCACCACGAACACCAGCGCGGGGATGACCACAGCGCCGGTGATCGCTTCGACGGGATGAAAGCTCATGGCCGCCCAGGCCGTTGGCGGGCGGCTGGCATGGTGCACGGCATGGGCGATGCGGAATGGCCGGGGCAGGTGCATCCAGCGGTGGGTCCAGTAGAACCAGGTGTCGTGGAGGAACAGGCAGGCCAGCAGCGATGCCGGCATCCACCACAGCGGATATTCCCGCGCATCGGTGTAGATGCGGGTCCAGCCATGCTCCTGCCAGCCCCACGCGGCCAGCCCGGCGGGAATGCCGTAGATCGCCGCCGACAGCAGCGACCAGCCGATCTCGCGCCGGATCTGCCGGTTCAGCCCCATGTAGATGCCGGGCCGGACCCTGCCGGTGATCCATGCGAAGAGGCCGGAGGTCACGAGGTAGCGAACGCCCACGATCGCCGTCATCGCGGCGGCGGAGGCGATCACCGCCCATGGACCCGGACCAAGGCTCGCTGGCATGGCGGGGTTATGCCCGGGCCTTGCGGCCGATGCTAGCCCGTGCGGCGCACCTTGTTCTTGTGCGCGCCCATGCCCTTGGGGCCGCGCGGGCGGAAACGGCGCTTGCGCTCGCCGCCATCCTCGCTGCCGTGGTCGTTGTTGCGGCGTTCATTGTGCGGCGCCTCGTGACGGGGGCGTTCGCCCTGCGTCCGCTCGCCCTGGGGCCGGTCGTGACGGCGATCGTCGTTGCGCTTGCCGCCGCGACCCTGTCCCTGACCGTTCTGGCCGCGGGGTTTGCCGGAACCCTGTTTGCGCTCACCCTGCGGCTGGGCCGGGGCCTTGCGCGAAGGGGCGGGCAGGCGCGCGGCCTGCTTCTGGAAATCCTCGGGCAGGCCGAGCGCTTCGAGCTTGACGCGGGTCAGGCGCTCGATGCTGCGGATGTAGGGCTTTTCGTCCGGCGCCACGAAGCTGACGGCCACGCCATCGGCGCCCGCGCGCGCCGTGCGGCCGATACGGTGGACGTACTGCTCGGGCACGTTCGGGATCTCGAAGTTGTAGACGTGGCTCACGCCCGTAACGTCGATGCCGCGCGCGGCGATGTCGGTGGCGACGAGGATGCGCACGGTGCCCTGGCGGAAGCCGCCGAGCGCGGCGGTGCGCTGGGCCTGGCTCTTGTTGCCGTGGATCGCGGCGGCCGGAATGCCCGCCGCGGTCAGGTGGCGCACGACGCGGTCGGCACCGTGCTTGGTGCGGGTGAAGACGAGCGCGCGGTCGATCGCGCCATGCTCGGCCTGTTCGGCGGCGTCGGGCGCAAGGCCCTCGCGCAGGCGCAGGGTGAGAAGCGCCTGCTTCTCGGCCTGGTTGATAAAGGTCGCGTATTGCTCGACGCGCTCGGCAGTGGTCGACTGCGGCGCGACCTCGACCTTCACCGGGTTGTTGATGAACTGCTTGCCCAGCTCGGCGATCGCCTGGGGCATGGTGGCCGAGAAGAACAGGCTCTGGCGCTGCTTGGGCAGCAGGGCGGCCACGCGCTTGAGCGGCACGATGAAGCCGAGGTCCATCATCTGGTCGGCTTCGTCGAGCACGAAGATCTCGACGTGGCGCAGCGTCAGCGCGCGCTGGTCGATGAGGTCGAGCAGGCGGCCGGGCGTGGCGACGAGGATGTCGCAGCCGCGCTCCAGCGCGCGGGCCTGCTTGCCCACCGGAACGCCGCCGAAGATGCACTGGATCGAAAGGTTCAGGAACTTCGCGTAGCCGCGCATGTTCTCGGCGATCTGCGCTGCCAGTTCACGCGTGGGCGAGAGCACCAGCATGCGGCAGCCGGCATTGGCGCGCGGCTTGGGATCGGCGGCCAGCCGGTGCAGCGAGGGCAGCGAGAACGCGGCGGTCTTGCCGGTGCCGGTCTGCGCGATGCCCAGGAGGTCGCGGCCTTCGAGCAGCGAGGGGATCGCCTTGCGCTGGATCGGAGAGGGATCGGTGTAGCCCTTGGCTTCGAGCGCGCGGAGAATGGGCTCGGCAAGGCCAAGTTCGGAAAAATAGGACATACGTCACTTTCAAAAAGTGCGGAGCGCACGGGCGCACATGGCCCGCGAACACAGCAAGGGTTCGTTTCGGGCGACCCTGCGTGAAGAAGGAAGCTTGGTTTCAATGGCAACCGCTCATCCGGGCCGGTTCCGGCGGTATTCGCCCGAACCCCACGCTGCTCACGGATTGCGGCGGGACAAGGCCCCACGCGCCGGTTGCTGGACTGCTATCTAGTGTGCATTGCACCATAACGCAAGAAAATTGCGCTTGCCCGGCGCGCGCCGTCCTGCTGAGAGGCGCGCGATGAGCGCGGCTTCCTCTCCCTGCACCGGCGTGTGCCGCATCGATCCGGCAACCGGCTGGTGTCAGGGCTGCCGCCGCACGCTCGACGAGATTGCCGCATGGCGCGCCATGAGCGAGGCGGATCGTCGCACCGTCATGGACTGGCTGGCCGCGCGCAAGGGGTCCGACTGAGCGCGGTTCAGTACTTCCCGCCGAGCTTGCCGTGGTCCCAGCTCACCGCCCGGAAGGGCGTGAAACGAAGGACGACGCGCTTGGCGATCGAGGCGCGAACCTGTTCGGACATGGCGGCATCGAGGCTTCCGGCCAGCGGTTCGGCCGCGCGGATCCGGCGCATCAGCGCGACGACCTGTTCCGGCCCGCGCACGATCTCGACATCGGCGTAAAGGATCACGGCCTTCAGCTCGGCATACGTCTCGCCGCTTTCGACCAGCAGCGCGGCGCGGGGATCGCGTTCGAGGTTGCACACCTTCTGGCTGCGCGCGAAGCTGGTGATGAGCACCCGCCCCTCGTCGTCGAGACCGTAGTTCATCGGCACCGGGTGCGGCAGCCCCTCGGGCCCGTTGGTGACGAGGATGATCCGGCGCTCACCCCCCTGGTAGGCGCGCGTTTCCTCCGGCGTCATGCGCACCATGTCGCGGCGCGAGGGCATCAGCCCTGAACGCCGCCCTGGCCGCCCCATTGCAGCGTGTGTTCGTCGCCCAGGTTCACCAGTCGCCGCAGCGAGGCGCGGGCCAGCCGCTCGACCTCGACCTTGCGCCGGGCGGCGGCAAGCTGGCGCAAGGGGGCGGGACGCAGGATTTCCGCGTCGTAGCCGTCGGCAACGATCAGCCCGCAGCGGTCCGGAAGAAAAGCCTCGGTTTCCAGCGGCGAAACGTCGAGCGCGGGCGAAAGGCCCCAGTAGAAGCGGTCGCAGTAGTCGAGATAGTCCGTCCACTTGCCGTCGCCGAGAAGGTCCGCGCGACTGACCTTGATCTCGACGATGATGACATGGCCCTTGGCGTCGATCCCCATCAGATCGGCCCGCCGTCCGCAACGCAGCGGCATTTCGGTCAGGCACCAGATGTCGTTGCGGGCGAACAGCCGCCCGATGCCGCGCGCGACGTCGGGCGCGGCTACCGTTGCCGGGGAGGATGCGGGCGGGAGAGAATCGGTTTCGGCCATGGTGCCATGATAGGAACATATCATGAACTGGCAAGCCGGAAGACCGCTATGGCAGGCGATACCTCAGCCGTCGTCCTGCGATTCGCCCTTGGCGGCAAGGCCGAGCATGACATCGCGCGCGAGAATGAATTCCTCCCAAAGCGCCTGTGCCGCCGCATGCGGCCTCGTTCCGTGCGCATGGGCCGAAAGCAGCGCGGACAGCCCCGCTTGCATGAGCGCGGCGAGATCTTCGATGCCCTGTTCGACCAGCCTGAGCCGCCAGCCGCCCGCATCGCGCAGGGCTGCCGGAAAGGCCTGGACCTCGACCGGCAGTGTATCGGTCGCGATCCCGGCCATCGCGGCAATGGCTCCGGCGGCTTCGTGCAGTGTCGCCCACTTCACGCCGAGCGTGTCGATAGAATCCAGCGCGAGCTGCGGCTGGTCGGCGAAAGGCAGGCCATTGCCCGGCGATCCGCCGGTGCCCACGCCGGCCGTGCCCACGTTGGTCGGGGTTGCTTCCATAACGGTTAAGCATAACGCGCCCGGCCTTGCCATTTCCCTAATCCCCGTGCGCGCTTGCCGAGGTGATCCGAGCCCCGGTGATCGGACAATGTGAAGGCATCGTGCCCCCGCAGGCATTTTGTCGCTGGAAACCCTGAACGGCCTCTGCTAACCGCCCCTCCACTGCACCCGTAGCTCAGCTGGATAGAGCGCTGCCCTCCGAAGGCAGAGGCCACAGGTTCGAATCCTGTCGGGTGCGCCATTTCTCCCGCATTTGCTGTAACCGTGAGCCGGCGCATCATCGTGTCGCGGCGCCTGCTTGCCGCCGATAATATGCGGGTGCGATGCCCGCCTCGCGTTTGAAGGAATTGCTGAACGCTCTCGGAAGAAAATCCAAGTCGCCGGGCGAGCATTGCCAGCGTCTCCCTGGTCATCCCGCGAGCCTCCATGGCGAGTTGGATGCGCCAGCGCGCCACAGATTAGGTCAGCGGCTGCACGCCCGCGGCAGTCTTGAAGTGGAGGGCAAAGGAAGTGCGGGACATGCCCCCAGAAGATTGTTGCCTCGGACGCCTCGGTACGGCGCGTCGGCGTGATGCCGCATGCCATCGACCCGGATGCCGCCAGGCTCCTCTGATCCGAGAGCAACGGCCTGCTCGGCCTCGCAGACTGATTTCGAGCGGGTCGTCATAGCCCATGGCGACAACATCGCTTCGGACGCCAAAGCCACCGTTCAAATGGCGTGGTCGGTGCCACTCGGTTGGAAATCATAAGCGTTAGGGCTGAATGGCGATCCGTCCTAGTCCGCAATGGCTCCAAAGGAGGTTGCCATCATCCCGCATCGTCTATACTATTTGGTATAGTATAGACGATGCGGGATGATGTGGAGCAAGTTATGGCGGGAACCGTGGTGCGTGATCGACTTGGTATCGAGGTTTGGCTCCAAACAGGCGTGAAGCTCCTGGCTGAAGAAGGCGTCTCGGCTCTCACCGTTGACCGGTTGAGCGCCACAGTCGGGCGATCCAAGGGGTCGTTTTATCATCACTTCCAAGGGGTCGATGGGTTCGTCACCGCTCTCCTGGAATATTGGCGGAAAACGCAGACGGAAGATGTCATTCGGCACGTCGATAACGAAGCCGATCCGCGAACCCAGCGGACTGCGCTGATGCAACAGGCCGCCGGGCTGGATCATGATGTGGAGCGTGCCATTCGCATCTGGGGCGGTTCCGATGCCAGCGCGCGCAAGGTCATCAAGGCGGTCGACGAGCGACGTATCGCCTACCTGGCACGAATCCTTGCCGCCAGCTCAGCGCTTGAAATGCCTGAGGCGACGGATCTGGCACGGATCGAATATGCTGCCCTGATCGGCCTTCATCAGCTTTATCCGGAAGTTGATCCCGAATTCCTGACGCCACTCTACGAACGCCTGGCGCGCCTTATCACGCCCGGCGAGGAGTGATTCCATGTTGCACCTTGCCTCAGCCATGAACCTGCTCCTTGCCGCTTTTCATATCGGGATCGTTTTTGTCGGCGCGCCCGGATATCGATATTTTCGGGCACCGGAGGAGTTCGCCATTAGGGCTGCGGCCGGCGATCCCGCACCCGCACTGATCACGTTGGCCATCGCGGGTGTCTTCCTTGCCTGGAGCGCCTATGCGGCATCGGCGGCCGGCTTGATACGGCGCCTTCCCATGACCCGGCCAGCCGTCGGCGTAATTGCGGCGATTTTCCTGCTGCGCGGCCTGTTCGTCATACCTCAGTTGCTTCAGGCGGCGGGTCTCATCGATGGGATAGCTGAGGCCGAACCGCGGGATATCGTCTTCTCGGCCAGCGCATTTGTGATCGGCGCGATCCATGCCATCGGCCTTTGGACTCTATTTCAGGAGGAAAAGCCATGCCGTCAGTGAATGATGCCCTGAGCGCTGCGAGAGCGACGATCGACAAGGTCGAGCTTTGCGTCGCCGCAACATCCGGAGACCATGGCGTCGCCAATGTTCGTGTCGTCCAAAAGCTTTCGTTCGACGACACTTGGTGTGTTGCATTCGCTACGGACCGAACATCTCGAAAGACCGCTGAGATCGAACGCACCGGAAAACTGACGCTCTTGTTCGAAGACGATGCTGAGGGTGCCTACGCAGCCTTGATCGGCACAGCTTCCGTGTCGTCGGATCTGGAGACCAAGCAAAAATACTGGACCGGCGATCTCGATCGCTGGTTTCCGCAAGGTGCATCATCCGAGAACGCGGCCATCGTCGAACTCAAGCCGGAGCGGATCGAGTTATGGAATTACGCCAAAGGCATCGCGCCGGAACCTTTGGGGCTGCGCGCCGCCGTTCTGGAGCGCGACGGTGATGACTGGCGGCGGCTCGCCTGAAGCCCGAAGCTGGGACAAGCCGGAGAACCAATCCAAAAAAATGGCCTCAAGGCCCGAATCCATAACTGTTCCGTCGGCGGCGGTCGATGCCGGCGTTCGGGTTGGCCGCGTGCGGAATCGGGCCGCCGTTTGCAAATCTGCCCGGTCGGCACTCGGTGAACCGGCGGGATTCGCCATGGGACCTTACCCGTCCGGGGGGAAGATCGCTGGATTTCCGTCCGGTCCCGAGGCGTGGGACGGCCTCGGCCGTTCCAATTTCATGAAGATATACCCGAAAAGCCGCAGAAAACTGCCAAAAACCAAACTTCATGAAACTTTTTTGAAGAAAGTGTTTGACCGAATCGGGGGTGGGTTTTAGAGGGCCTCTCACCGCAGCGGAACACGCCGGTTTTCACCGGTTCTGAGGCGGTCGCCAACATAGACGGACAGCTTGTCC
>NZ_JANZXA010000015.1 GCF_025153475.1 Novosphingobium mangrovisedimenti | reverse complement strand
GCTCGGGCAAGATCATGCGCCGCATCCTCAGGAAGATCGGCGAGAACGATTTCTCCAACCTCGGTGACACTTCCACACTTGCGGATCCCTCCGTCGTCGATAACCTCATCGCCAACAGGCCGCAGCCGGCCGACGCGTGATGAGAGAGGCTTGACCGATACGATCCTGATTGCAGACGACCACCCGCTGTTCCGCCAGGCGCTTGCCCTGGCGGTGCAACGGGTGCTGCCCAACGCTCAGTTGCGTGAAGCGGGCACGCTTTCTGCCGCCGCCCATGCCGCAGTGGAAGCGGACGACCTGCGGCTGATCCTGCTCGACCTCAAGATGCCGGGCGCGGTGGGCTATTCGGGGATCGCCCTGCTCCATGCCGAACGCCCCTCGGTCCCCATTCTCGTCGTGTCGAGCGCGGATGGCACCAGTGCGGCGGAAGAGGCACGGGCCTTCGGCGCGATCGGCTTCCTGCGCAAGGACAGCGACCTTGCCGACATCGAGGCCGCCATCCGCGATGCGCTGGGCGGCAAGGCCGCCACGGGCTCGGGCGAGCGCGAAGCGCAGATCGACACGATCCGGCATGACGTGGCCAACCTCACGCCCACCCAGCTCAAGGTCCTGCTCGCGGTGCTCGACGGCCAGCTCAACAAGCAGATCGCCCATTCGCTGGGCATTACCGAGGCCACGGTGAAAGCGCACATGACCGCGATCATGCGCAAGCTCGATGTCTCGAACCGCACACAGGCTGCGCTGGTCGCCCGCTCGCTAGGGCTCGACCTGCAACACTGACAGACCGGCAAGGAACGCCTCGATATTCGCGGCAGAGGCGGGCTTGGCGAGCACGTTCACGCCGATCGCGGCAGCCTGCTCGCGCACCTCGGGTCCGTCCTCGGCGCTGATGATGACGGCGGCAAGGCCCGGGGCCTCGGCGCGCATCGCGGAAATCAGGCTGATCCCGTCCTCGCCGTTGTCGAGCCGGTAGTCGGCAAGCACGGCATCCACTTTCCGGCTGTAAGGCAGCGCCTCGGCAATGCTGGCCGCGCCCACGGCACGGTGACCGAGCCGTTCGAGCAGGGCAATGCTGGCCTCGACAATGCGCGGATCGTTATCGACCACCAGCACGTCGAGCGATGACGGCATCGCCCTTGCCGGAGTGGGCGCACTCACCCCCTCTCCGGTATCGGCCACATCGGGGATCGCCGGCAGATAGAGGCTGAAGCGGCTGCCCTTGCCCGGAACCGAATGCACCGAAATCGTGCCGCCCAGCAGCCGCGCGATCCGTTCGGACAGCGCAAGGCCAAGGCCCAGACCTTCCGCCTCGACAGTGCCCAGCCGCGTGAATTCGTCGAAGATTGTCTCGATATGCTCGGGATCGACGCCCACGCCGGTATCCACCACGTCGATCCGCACCCCCTCCCCGCGCCGCCGCACGCCCAACAGCACGCCGCCGCGCTCGCTATAGCGCACGGCATTGGCGAGGAAGTTCTGGATCACCGAACGCAGCAGGCCGGGATCGGTGTGCACACGCCCCGGCATCGCCCCCAGCCTCAGCTCCAGCCCCTTGCTCTCGGCCATGGGGCGGAAGCCTTCGGCAAGGTCGGTCAGGAACGGGCCGAGCACGAGCGGTTCGGGCCGCGCCTCGACACCGCCGGCATCGAGCTTGCTGATGTCGAGCAGCGCGCGCAGCAGATCCTCGGCCGCGGCAATCGCGTTCTCGACGCGCTCGACAAGCGGGCGCTCCCCGGCCGCGACATCGCGTTCGAGCGCGGCGGTGAACAGGCGCGCCGCGTGCAGCGGCTGCAACAGGTCATGGCTGGCGGCAGCGAGGAAGCGTGTCTTGTCACGATCGGCCTTGGCCAGCCGCCGGTTGGCCTCGCTCAGTTCACGCGTGCGTTCGGCCACGCGCTGTTCGAGGTTTTCCAGCGTCCGGCGCAGCTCCTCGCGGACACGGGCATCCTCGGTGATGTCGGTGAAGCTGGTGACATATCCGCCGCCCGGCATCGGACCGCCGGTGGTCTTGATCACCCGACCGTCGCGGCGCAGGCGCTCGAAGCTGTATTCGCTCCCGCGCCGGAAATGGTCGAGGCGTTTCTCGACGTGGTGTTCGGGATCGCCGCCGCCGAAATCGCCGTGCAGGACGTTGTAGCGGATCAGTTCGGCAATCGGCGCGCCGATCCGCAGCATGCCGGGCGGATAATCGAACAGCGCCTCGTAGCGGCTGTTCCAGGCGATGAGGTTGAGATCGGCATCGATGACGCTGATGCCGGCATCGAGGTTCTCGAAGGTCGCGGCCAGCAGCTTTTGCGAAAAGCGCAAGGAGCGCCCGCCTTCGTCGATCAGCCGGGCAACGTCGGGCAGCGGCATCGTTCCGCCCTCGAGCGCGGAGGCGATCAGCGCGCGCGCCGAAGAAGCGCCGACCACGCGCGCAATCAGGTCTTCCGCGCGCCGGGCGGAAGCGCGGTCAAGCGCCATGCCCTCGCGGGCCTCGGGAAATTCCTCGCGCGCGCGCTCTTCCCCGACGAAGCTCGCCGTCAGCGCAACCAGATCGGCAAGATCGGTAACCCGGTGGCGTCCCCGTTTGAACCCGGGCAGCACCGGCGCCTTGATCCCGCGCGCGGCGACCAGGCCATAGACGGCAAGGTTGCAGCCAAGGCTCCAGAACACGCCATGGACCAGCGGCGTCGCCTTGCCGATCCCGAGCAGGCGCAACGGGTCGAACGGCGTCCCGGCCAGAGCGGCCAGCCAGTCCGGCGGCAGGATCGGCGGCAGGGCCAACGTATAGAGCCAGAGCGCCATTCCCGTCGCCAGGCTGGCCCGCGCGGCAATGTGATCACGCCCCACGCCATAAGTGGCGAACAGCAGGTGCGGCGTGAACTGCGCCATCGCGGCAAAGGCGATGAGGCCGATCGAGGCCAGCGAATTTTCCGAAGAGACAAGCAGCGCCCAGATCAGCGCCAGCGCCATGATGGCGAAAATGGCCATCCGCCTGACGCCGAGCATGCGCCGGCCCATCTTGCCCGACTGGCGGGACAGGCCACTTTCGAAAACCGAGGGAAAGACCAGATCGTTGGACACCATGGTGGCCAGCGCAGTGGCCTCGATGATCGCCATCGACGCCGCGGCCCCGACGCCGCCGAGCAGCGCGGCCGCCAGCACGAAAGTGCTCCCGCCGCTCTCTGGCAGTTGCAACACGTATCGGTCAGGCCCGACAGAGGCCGGCAGCAGCGCACTGCCGGCCAGCGCGATGGGCAGCACCAGAACGGCCATGAGTCCGACATAGCCAGCAAGACCGAAGCGTGCGCGCACCAGATCTTCCGGTTCACGCGCCTCGACCAGAGCCATGTAGAACTGGCGCGGCAGGGCGATGATGGCCATGGCCGAAATCAACGTGATGACGGCGAATTCCATCGACAGGTGGCCGGGACCGAAGCGTTCACCGACGATGTCCCAGCCCCTGGCGACGCTGCCTGGCTCGGCATTCAGCAAAAGCACGCAGGCCAGCGCCGCGACCGCCCCCAGCGCCAGCAGCTTGAACAGCGAATCCAGCCCGATCGCATAGACGAGCCCCTCGGCGCGCCCGGCCAGTTCATAGCGGCGCGCGCCGAACAGGATCGCGAACAGCGCCAGCAGCAGCGCAGCGACCATCATCACGGGTTCCGTCACAGGACGGGCCGAGACGATCGACATGGCGCTGCCGATCGAGCGCAACTGCAGCGCGATATAGGGGATCGTGCCCAGCAGCGCGGTCACGGTCACGAGCCGGGCGACGACGATGTCGTGCCCGAAGCGCGCGGCGATGAAGTCGGAGACGGTGACCGCCTTTTCCGCGGCGACGGCCTTGGTCAGCCGCGAGAGGAAACGCGGCGCGGCCAGCAGGAGCAGGATCGGCGCGGCATAGATCGGCAGATAGTTCCACCCTTCGCGCGCGGCGGTTCCCACCGCGCCGTAGAACGTCCAGCTCGAACAATAGACGCCCAGCGCCAGCGTATAGGCCCATTGGCGCAGGCGCGGCCGCCGGTCGAATGCCGGACGGCGCGATTCGACCGTCGCCGCGATCGCGAACAGGATCACTATCAGCGCAAGCGCCAGGATCGTCGATGAGCGTAACGGCATGCGGAGCCCCAAAACCTCTCCCGAAGGCACTAGCGACCCAGCGCCCGCGTGCAACCGAAGATCGTGTGCGCATAGGGTTTTCCGGCATTTCCGGTATTTCCTGAGGGCTGTGTCCGACCCTCCGTATTAAAGAGAATGCATCATTACATTTATTATTGTTTGAAATGGCGAATCAGCCTAGACAGCGATGACAGACAAGGACCGTGGAGAGGGTTCGACCATGAATGAGCAATCGGCCGTAAGGCCATTCGGCGAGATAGAATTTTCAGCGTTCAACTGGCGGATCGGTACCGACCGCTACACCTCGCCGGAGGTTCAGGAACGCGAGCGCGAGCAGATCTGGAGCAAGGTCTGGCAGATCGTCGGGCGTGCCGACGAACTTCCCGAGGGCGGCGACTGGAAGGTCTATACCCTGTTCGACCAATCCTACCTGATCGTGCGCGGCAAGGACGGCGTGATCCGGGGCTTCATCAATGCCTGCCGCCATCGCGGCAACATCCTGTGCGCCGAGAAAAAGGGCCATTCCGGCCGCTTCACCTGCCCCTATCACTTGTGGACCTATGGCCTCGACGGCAAGCTGCTCGCGGTTGCCCGTCCCGATCTGGTGGGAGACATCGACAAGCACGCGCACGGACTGGTGGAAGTGCCGGTGGATACCTTCGCGGGCTTCATCTTCCTCAATCCCGACAAGGACGCCAAGCCCCTCGCCGCGTTCCTCGGTGCCGAAGTCATGGCGCGGCTTTCGGCCTACAAGCTGGACGAGATGACCCCGGTCGGCATGGACGTGCGCGAGGCGCTCGACTGCAACTGGAAGGTCGTGATCGACGCCTTTTCCGAAGGCTACCACATCATCGGCGTCCATCCCGAACTGCTCTCGGTGATCGACCTCGAAGCCGGCAACAGCCGCCACGGCTTCTTCGGCGACCACGGCATGGCGGTCTCCCCCTTCGAAGTGAAGCGCACGGCGGAATGCTCGCTGGAGGAACAGGTCGAGGGCATCCGCAGCCTGCCCGGCACTTTCCCGACCGTCACCGAAGTCCTGCCCCGTTTCGAGGAACTGGTCGCCGCGTATCGCGATGCGGAAGGCACCCTCTCCTTTCCTGAGGGCGTCACTGTGCGCACCCTGCTCCAGCAGGCCACGCGCGAGACGCTGACGACCAAGGGGCTCGACGTCAGCGCGCTCAGCGACGACCAGATGAGCGACAACCAGGGCTGGTTCCTGTTCCCCAATTTCTTCATGACGATCCGCGCCGGCGAGGCGACGACGATCATGGCCTACCCGCACCCCAGCGGCGATCCCAACAAGTGCGTGTGGCACGTCACCGCCTACATGTGGCTGCCCGAGCCGGTGCGCGCGCAGTACCGCGCCGAGCCGGTCGAGGTGACCGAGCCGGGCAGCTACCCCTACTTCCTCGCGCTGCAGCAGGACTACGAGCAGATGCCGCGCCAGCAGCAGGGCCTGCGCAACAGGGGGCTCGATCACATGTCGCTGATCCACGAGGAGCTGAGCATCGCCCGGTTCCACTCGGTGCTCGACCGCTATCTTGCCAACCACGCCGCCTGACGGAGAAGCCAAGCCATGCAGATGTACGAAATGGAAGACGTGATCGGCGACTACACCGGTCTCTCGCGCAAGGCGATGGAATACGGCCAGACCACCAAGGCGCTGGTCGATGCCGCCAAGCAGCCCGGCTTCGATTCCGCCCGCTGGAACGAGATCGGCGCCTTTCTCGATACCAATGCATTCGAACGGGTCGGCAATTTCAAGGAAGTGATGGACTGGCCGACGTACCGCGATTTCCTGACCGGCTGGGCGCCGACCGCCGACTGGGAATGCTCGTTCAAGCGCGTGACCGAAAAGGGCAACCTCGTCCTGCTCGAACTGGAAGAGCGCACGACGATGGGCGGCATGCAGAACGCGGTGAACTCGCTTTCAGTCTATGAATTCGACGATGCGGGCAAGATCCGCCACCTCGACATCTACCTGCAGATGCCGCTGCCCGACCCGGCAATGCTGGCAGGCTATGCCGACGTCGACATTGCGGGATGACAGGGAGCGAGGCCTTGTTCTAGTCGGGGATCATGGAAGCGAGAGAACCCACCAGACTCTTCAGCGGCAAGCCGACGCAAAAGCCGCGACCCGACGGGCGCAGGCGCGGCCGCCCCACGCGCGAGATGATCGAGCAGCGCAACGAGGAACTGCTCGATCGCTCGCTGGACCTGTTCCTCGACCATGGCTTCGATGCCACGACGATAGACACCATCTGCGCCGATGTCGGCATGTCGCGGCGCACGATCTATTCACGCTACGGTGACAAGGAGACGCTGTTCAAGGCCGCACTCCAGCGCGCCATCGACCAGTGGATCATCCCGGTCGAGCGGTTGCGCGATCAGGAATGCGAGGATCTGGAAGCCACGCTGGTCGCGGTCGCCCGGCTGTGGGTTTCCAACATCAAGAAGAAGTCCGGCATGCGTCTGGTGCGCATCGCCAACACCGAAGTGTTCCGCAGCCCCGAGGTGGCGCAGTATCTCTGGGAACGCACGGCCGAGCCGACGCTGGGCTATCTTACCGACCTGCTCGCGCGGCGCCTGCGTCCGGATGCGGACAGCGTTCCCGATGCCCGCGACGCCGCGGCATCGTTCCTGATCCTCGTTGTCGAAGGCTCGGTGCAGCTAGCCCTGTGGGGCCAGATGTCGCCCGACGACTTCGACCGCCAGATCGCCTACCGCACGCGCCTGTTCCTGAAAGGTGCGCTCTGCCCGCCCGCCGGCGCGGCGCGGTAAGGGCGACAAGGCAGCGCAAGGAACGGGCTCAGAGCCCCAGGTCGGAAAGCCCCGGATGGTCTGCCGGACGCGCGCCCGCAGGCCAGTGAAACAACCGGTCGGACGAATTGATCGGCACGTCATTGATACTGGCGATGCGCCGCTCCATCAGGCCGTTGGGCGCAAACTGCCAGTTCTCATTGCCGTAGCTGCGCCACCACTGCCCGTCACCGTCATGCCATTCATAGGCGAAGCGCACGGCAATGCGGTTGCCCTCACACGCCCACAGCTCCTTGATCAGGCGATACTCGCGTTCATGCTGCCACTTTCGTGTCAGGAACGCCTCGATCTCGGCACGCCCCTGCAGGAACGCGTTGCGATTGCGCCAGATACTGTCGGGCGTATAGGCCAGCGCCACCCGCGCCGGATCGCGGCTGTTCCAGCCATCTTCAGCGGCGCGAACCTTCTGCCTGGCAGCCTCGCGCCCGAATGGCGGATATGGAGGACGTGACATGGACGATGACTCCTGCATTCAGGCGAACGGCGTGGCGAATTCGATGCGGATACCGCCGGGCATCGTGCAGATGAAATGCCGGGTCGACGCACCTTCACGGATCGGTTCCGGTGCGAATTCGACCGTGGTTCCGGGATAGCCCTTCACCCTGTCGTGAACACCGTCCAGAGCGACATCGTCGGCGACACGCAGGGCGAGGTGATGAAGCCCGATATTGCCGTGGCGGTCGAAGGCATTGGCCGTTTGCGGATCGGCCGCGCGCCACAAGGTCAGCAGGGTCGTCCCATCGGAAACGAAGAGCGCGGGATAGTCAGGCACCGCGCCGACCTGTTCGAAGCCCAGCGCGTCGCAGAAAAATCCGCGCGCCTCGTCGAGATCGCGTACAACCAGCCCGATGTGGTGGGCTCCCTGTGTCAGACTTCCGGCCATTTTCCATCCTTTCGCATGTGCATGAGATCTTCCGCCGTCCAGCGCGGCGTAATGTGTTGCGGGCAGTTCCAGTCAAACGCGGCCACCTCGATCACAAAGGCTCCCCAAGGCATGGCCGCATAATCTTCCGGCATGAGGTCCAGGACCTGCTCGGCCGCCTCGCGGCGGGCATGACCGATCAGCTTGAGGCGGCGGCGCGCCGGGTAATCGACCAGGATAAGCGCGACGCGGTCGTTCCGGGCGACATTGCCCGCCGACATGAACTGCCGGTTGCCCCGGAAGTCCGCGAAGCCGATGTGCCTTTCATCCAGCACCTTCAGGAAGCCTTTGGGACCACCGCGATGCTGGACATAGGGCCAGCCATCCTGCGTGACGCTGGCCATGTAGAAACTGTCACGCGCCGCGATGAATTCCCTCTCGCGCGCGCCGAGCGGATCGCCCAGCCCGTCGGCCCGGCTTTCCATGGCCGCGTAGGCGGCGCGGGAACCATCCTGCACCTGCAGGGCCCGCGCTTCATCGCCAAGCATGGATCGAACGAAGTTTGCCGTCATGGCGACGTCTCTTACCGAACACCATAAATCGTGATAATCATCCAATTTTATGAATCTCTATTGCAAAAAGTGAAATTATAATGGACCGGTTTGAAGCCCTGTCGGCCTTCGTGGCGGTGGCCGATCACCGCAGTTTCACGGCTGCCGCACGCGCGCTCGGCATCTCGCCCGCGAAAGCGACCCGCACCGTTGCCGCGCTCGAAGCCCATCTCGGCGTATCGCTGTTCCACCGCTCGACCCGCAGCGTCTCGCTTTCGCACGAGGGTGCCGCGCTGCTGGAACGGGCGCGCGGCCTGTTGTCCGATTTGCGCGATGCGGAACACTTGGTGATGGGTGGTGCGTCTGCCCCCCAGGGCGAACTTCACGTCACTGCACCGGTCATGTTTGGAAGGCTTCACGTGTTGCCGGTGATCGCACGCCTGCTTGCCGAACATGGCGGCCTTTCGGCGCGCATGATGCTGATCGACCGCAACGTCCGCATCGTCGAGGAAGGCATCGACGTTGCGGTACGAATCGGCGAACTCACCGACAGCAGCCTGATGACCGTCCGGCTCGGCAAGGTCCGCCAGACTCTTGTCGCCAGCCCGGACTATCTGGAGCGCCGCGGCACGCCGCGCAGCCCCGCCGATCTTGTCCACCACGAATGCATCGGCGGCACGGGCGTGCGCTACGACAAGGCCTGGCGCTTCGCCCCCAATGGCGAGACCCGCATCCCCTACACCCCCCGCCTCACGGTCGACCATGTCTCCGCCAAGATCGCGGCGGCCGAGGCGGGCGTCGGAATTGCCAATGTCCTCAGCTATCAGGTGGCGGAGCAGCTACGCTCCGGGCAGTTGGTCCGCCTGCTCGCCGACGACATGCCCCTGCCTGTCCCTGTCCAGCTTCTCTACCATTCCAGCCGCGCCGCCATGCCCGCGGTTCGGGCCTTCATCGACGGGATGCGCATGGAAGCCCGGCAAGGCGCTTGGGAAAGTCTCACTGGCTGAAAGCTGATGCGGCACATCCAGCCCGCCCCGTCATCGCGCATGCGGCATTGCACACGTCATGACACGAAAGACGGCCGAACGCCTCCGCCCCGGCCGGGAATGGGCGCACCGGCCGCAACATTCGTCATTTTACAGACATTTAAAAGTCGTCAAATCAACATCGTAGTGTCTTTGTACTGACTGCAAACTGCCTCTGAACTGACCACAGCACGTCAGAAAACAGGACCAGATGGCCCCCGAAACAAAATTCTCAATCAGGGGGTCCAAAATGCGAATCCAGACTATCCGCCGTGCCTGCATCCTGGGCACATGCCTCGCCGCCATCGCCGTGGCTTCGCCCGCCATGGCCGAAGACGCCGCAGCCGACGCGGCCGGCAGCAGCGACGCGGAAGCCATCGTCGTCACCGGTACGCGCACGACTTACAACAACTCGGCGCTGAGCGAGGAACTGATCGCGGACAAGTCGCCGGTCTCCTCGGTCCTCGACATCGCCAACACCCTGCCCGGCGTGCAGGTTCAGGAAGGCGACGCCTTCGGTTTCGACGACTGGTCGACCGCCTTCTCGATCCGCGGCTTCCAGACCAACCTCGACCAGCAGCAGGTCGGCATCACCATCGACGGCCTGCCCAACGGCGGTTCGAACTACGGTGGCGGCTCGAAGGCCAACCGCTTCATCGACACGATGAACATCCGCACCGTCGAGGTTTCGCAGGGCACCTCGGACATCGGCTCGTTGTCGAACGAGGCGCTGGGCGGCACGCTCAACTTCGTGACCTCCGACCCGATCGACGACATGCGCGTGCGGCTGTCCGGCTCGGTCGGCGACTATGAGGCCCGCCGCTACTACGGCCGTTTCGACACCGGCCTGTTCCTGAACGACACCGCCAAGGCCTGGATTTCCTACTCGCACCAGGAAGCCACCGACTGGATGGAAGGTTCGGCGCAGAACCACCGCGACAACTTCGCCGGCAAGTTCATCATCGACATGCCGGTCAGGCTGACCGGCTATGTCAGCTACGATGACGCGCACGAAGACAACTACGACCAGATGTACACCCAGGATCAGTACGCGGCGAACCCGCATAACGACGCTCTGGGCGGCACGTGGACCGGCGTTCCGGTGCTCGACCAGAACTACCGCCGCGTCTGGTCGACGCTGCGCAAGAACTTCCTCGGCTACCTGAAGGCCGAAACCACGCTGTTCGACTCGCTCGATATCAAGGCCGCGGCCTACTACCATGACATGGCCGGACGCGGTGACTGGGCCCCGCCCTATATCGTCGATACCATCAACGACGGCACGAACCCCGAAAGCGAGCTTTCGGGCAGCAGCCATTCAAACGGCTATCAGGCTTGGTGGAGTACACTTCCGCCCGGTTCCACTGTCCCGCCGCGCTACTATTTCGTCGATGCCAGCGGCCGGCAACTGGCTCCGGCGGCCGACTGCGTCAGCCCGCTTGTTGATCCCAATTTCAACCCCGCCTGCTACCCTGCCGGTGCGATCGGCGCCCAGTCGTACCGCCACACGCACTACCGCAAGGACCGCACCGGCGGCACGCTGGATGCCTCGTGGAAGGCCGATCTCGGCATGGTGCAGAACACCCTGCGCGGCGGCCTGTGGTACGAGGACACCAATCGTCAGGAATGGCGCGACTGGCACAACGTGACCGACACGACCGTCGGCCCGGCATACGACTCCATGCCCTACTGGACGCAGTACAGCCGCAAGTATCCGCAGGACACCTTCAAGTGGTACGTGCAGGATACGGTCGAGTTCG
Source organism: Novosphingobium mangrovisedimenti (assembly GCF_025153475.1). Taxonomy (GTDB): domain Bacteria; phylum Pseudomonadota; class Alphaproteobacteria; order Sphingomonadales; family Sphingomonadaceae; genus Novosphingobium; species Novosphingobium mangrovi_A. The sequence goes on along the minus strand of NZ_JANZXA010000015.1, from coordinate 85,882 downwards.
GCCCGGTCACGGCCAACTTCGGCGCCAAGCAGTTCGTCAACCATGTCGAACGCATCGACCTGTTCGGCCAGACCCCCGACACTAAGTTCAAGTCGACGTCCGATGTGCTGCTCTCGGGCGGCATCCAGATCGAACCGATGGCGGGCCTCAACGTGTTCGGCGGCTATGCCGAGAACTTCAAGGCGCTTACCGATGCGGTGCTGGAGTTCGGCAATGCCGACCTTTCCCAACTCAAGCCGGAAACCTCGGAAAACTGGGAAGCCGGCATGCGTTACGAGAACGGCTGGTTCAATGCCTCGGCCACCTGGTTCAAGGCCAAGTTCTCCAACCAGGTGCTGTTTGTCTCGAACAGCGGGGTAGACGGCATCGACTACCTCGGCGAGGGTGACGGCAAGTTCTTCAACGTTGGCGGCATCGACTCCGAAGGCTTCGAACTGCTCGCCAATGTCCGTCCGACGGCCGGGCTCAACCTCTACGCCGCCTATACCTACATCGATGCCACGTATCGCGGAACCAAGGATCTTATTGCGGGTACCGATGACGATAAGGACATCATCGATGGGATCAATGCGATCGCCGGTAATCGCGTCGCGGGCATCCCGAAGCACATGTGGGTCCTGTCCGGCAACTACCGGTACGGCCCGGTCTCCGTGGGCGTGACCGGCAAGTACACCGGCGACCGCTTCGTTAATTCCGACAACAGCTGGGTCGCGCAAAACTACTTCCTCACCGACCTCAACGTCAGCGTGAAGGGCGAGGCTCTGAGCAAGGCGCTCAAAGCGCTCGAGTTCAACCTGACCGTCAACAACCTCACCAACGAGGACTACCTCGGCGGCATCTCGGGCAACTACGCCTGGATCGGCGCGCGGCGCACGACGGTGTTCACGGTTACCGCCGACTTCTGATCGGCACATCGCAGACACTCATGGGGGAGTGTTCGGAAAGCGGGTCGGTGTCCAAAGCCGGCCCGCATTCCTTTTTCAGACAAATGCCACACCGGCGCGGCACGGATCGCGCGCCGGACACGGACAGGCCGACAGGAGTCCAGACTATGACCCGCCCATTTCACCACGCCGAAGTATCCCGCCGCGCCCTGCTGGCCGGCATGGCCGGAAGCGCGGCCTTTCTGGCGATGCCTTCCTCCGTGCTGGCGCAGGTGGCACCCGCCAATCCGACCTTCCGCCACGGCGTCGCCAGCGGCGATCCGGACGCGACCAGCATCGTCCTGTGGACGCGCGTGACCGCCGAAGGCCCCGTCGAAGGCACCTGGGAACTGAGCGCGACGCCCGACTTCGCGAAAGTGCTCAAGACCGGGCCGTTCAAGACCGATGCCGATCGCGACCACACGGTCAAGGTGCTGGCCGAAGGTCTGGCGCCCGGCGGTATGTACTACTACCGTTTCCGCATGGGTGATGCCGTCTCGCCGCTCGGCCGCGCGCGCACGCTGCCCGACGGCCGGCTGGACCGGCTCGGCATCGCGCTGGCAAGCTGCTCGAACTATGCGTTCGGCTACTTCAATGCCTATGACGCGATCGCGCGCGACGCCGATGTCGACTTCGTGCTGCACACCGGCGACTACATCTACGAATACGGCGGCAAGGACGGCTGGGGCGCGGACATCGCGCAGAAGATCGGCCGCGTGCAGGCCCCGCTGCACGAGATCGTCTCGCTCACCGACTACCGCACCCGCCACGCGCAGTACAAGACCGATGCCGGCGCGCAGGCCATGCATGCGAACCACTCCCTGCTCGCCTGCTGGGACGATCACGAGAGCGCCAACAACCCCTGGACCGGCGGCGCGCAGAACCACCAGCCGGATACCGAAGGCGACTGGGCCACGCGCCGCGCCGCCTCGATCCGAGCCTATTTCGAATGGATGCCGGTGCGCGAGCCCGAATGGCTCAAGGCCAGGGGGCGCACCCGCATGCAGTTCTGGCGCGGATACAGCTTCGGCGACCTTGCCACGCTGCACACGATCGAAACGCGCCACACCGCGCGCGCAAAGCAGATCGAATACGTGGATTATGCCGAGACCATCACCGATGCCGCTTCGGCGGAGCGCTTCAAGAAGGAGGTGCTCGGCGCGCCGAACCGGCCCATTCTCTCGGCCGAATGCGAAGCCGACCTTTCCGCCGCCCTTTCCCGCTCGGTCGAGCAGGGCCAGCCCTGGCGGATCATCGGCTGCCCGATGGTGATCGGCCGGGTAGAAGTGCCCGATGTCGTCAAGCTGGGCGTGGTCCCCGATCCGTCGGCAAGGCTGGCCGCGGCGAAGTCCAGGGAAGAGCTGGCCAAGCTGTCCGCAGATCCCGCCGTCGCCATCGCCTGGAAGGGCAAGTACAACCTGCCCGACTACACCGACGCCTGGGGCGGCTATCCCTGGGCGCGCGAGCGGCTCTACGACCTCTCCCGCAAGGCCGGCGCGGGCGATCTGGTGTTCCTGTCGGGTGACAGCCACAGCTTCTGGGCCAACCGCCTTGCCGACGACGCGGGTCGTTCGGCGGGCATCGAGTTCGGCACGGCGGGCATTTCCTCACCCGGCGATTTCGTGGACAGCGGCTTTGGCGATACCACCGCCCGCGCGCTCGACAAGGTCTATGCCGAGCACATTCCCGAGGTCACCTGGACCGACAACATGCATCAGGGCTACGTCCGCGTCGAATTCACGCGCGAGCAGGGCGTGGCGACTTTCGTGGCGGTCGATACCGTGCTGACGCCCGACTACCGCACCATGGTACTGCGCCGGGTTCCCTTCGCACGGCAGGGCAAAGAAGTCGCCTTCACCTGACCCCTCGGCCCTGACCGGACGGTCCCGAGCGGCGCCTTTCCGGTCAGTTCCCGTGCGCCATTTCCGCGCTCTTTTCCGCCAGCAGGGGAAGGATCGTGCTGTCGGCCAGAACGGTGCAGAAGTATTCGTTAAGCTGCCTGATCCTGCCGTTCTCGAAGCTGAAAATGAAGACATACTGATTGGCATAGGGCACGCCGTTGCTGAGCACGGCGTCGCCCTCCCACTCGACGACCACCGTGTCGCCTTCGGCCACGACCTTCTCGAACTTCGGGCGAAAACCCGTCGGGAGGATTTCCTTGAAGGCTTCGACCGTCGCCAGCATGGTTTCGCGGTTGCGCGTTCCCGATACCTGCGCGAAGCCCTTGGTCACCGTGAATGCGTCGGGCGCGAGGCACTCCGCCTGCCCCGCTGCATCGCCCTCGCTCATGGCGTGAATGAATTTTAGCGCCACCTGCTTGTTGGCTTCGCTCGTCATGTCATCCTCTGTCCCGGTTATGTCCGAGTAAGAAACGATAGCATGGCTATAAGAAACGAACAAAGTGCTAAATATCCGACACCTGCGGGCTGGCCTTGGATGACGCGCCGTATTCTTCTAGAATGCGCGGGAAAGCCGATGCGATCGCACCGCCGCCGCAGGAGAACGTGAATGGCCGCCTTCAGGGGAGCGCTCCTCGACCTTGGCGGGGTGGTCTATGTCGGCGATGCCCCGTTACCCGGCGCGATCGAGGCCATCGACCGGCTGCGCAAGGCGGGGATCGGCGTGCGCTTCCTGACCAACACGACACGAACGCCGCACCGCGGCCTTTGCAGGAACCTCGCCAGGATGGGGCTGGTCGTGGAAGAAGACGAACTGTTCACCCCCGCCCTCGCCGCCCGGCGCCTGCTTGCCGAACGCGGCCATGTCGCCCGGCTGCTGGTCGCCCCGGCACTTGAAGAGGACTTCGAAGGCCTTCCGCTATCGGGACAGAGCACCGCGCTGGTGATCGGCGATGCCGGGGACGGTTTCACCTACGAGGCGCTGAACAGTGCGTTTCGCGCACTCGAGGACGGCGCAGAGTTCCTGGCACTGGGATACAACCGCAGCTTTCGCGACGAGGACGGCGGGCTGAGCCTCGATGCCGGCCCTTTCGTGGCGGCGCTGGAATTCGCCAGCAGGCGCAAAGCCACCGTGATCGGCAAGCCGGAGCCCGGCTTCTTCCATGCCGCCCTGGCCAGCATGGGATGCGCCGCCCGGGACGCGCTCATGATCGGCGACGACGTGGAGAGCGACGTCGCGGGCGCCATGGCGGCCGGACTGTCGGGCATACTGGTGCGAACCGGAAAGTACCAGCCGGGCGCCGAAGGGCATATCGACCCGCCGCCGACGCACGTGGCCGACGACCTGGCAGCGGCGGTCGACTGGATTTTCGCGCACTGACGCGGGCACTGCCGGAACGCCGGGTTTACCGAAAAGCGACATTGAAACGTCATCGCGCGCCCCTACCCCGGCTTGCGTCGGAAAACTCGATTCCCAAGGATACAGCGTTGAAACGAAGCACTTTGTTCGCAGGTCTCATGGCAGGCTCCATCCTCGCCGGGGGCCATTCGGCGGCTTTCGCGGAAGAAGCTCCGGCGGCCGAGGCGCAAGCGGACAGTGCCGGGGACGATTCCAGCTCGATCATCGTCACCGCGCAAAAGTACAGGCAGCGCGCCGTCGACGTACCCCTTACGATGACGGTCGAATCCGGCGAGCGCATGCGCGAACTGGGCGTGACGGATCTCGGCGATCTGTCGAACTACGTCCCCGGCCTCAACGTACAGGTGCAAAGCGCCAACAACCCCGGCTTCGTCATTCGCGGCATCACCTCCGACAGTGGTTCGGCGCAGCAGGCGCCGCGCGTAACGCTCTACTACAACGGCGTGGACATCTCCCGCTCGCGCGGGGCCTATCAGGGCCTCTACGATCTGGAGCGCATCGAGGTCCTCAAGGGCCCGCAGGCAACGCTGTTCGGCACGGCCGCGACGATCGGCGCAATCAGCCTGATCTCGACCAAGCCGAAGGCAGGCGTATCGGCGCAGCTGACCGGCGGATACGGCAACTACGACGCTTACAAGCTCGAAGGCTATGTGAACGCCGGGAGCGACGTGCTGGCGGGCCGCGTCGCCTGGCAGTGGAAGAAGCGGGACGGCTACGTCCCCAATCTCGCGCCCGGTCAGGAAGATCTCTACGCGCAGGACCAGCTCGGCCTGCGCGGATCGCTGCGCTTCACGCCGACAAGCGATTTCACCGCAGACCTGATCGTCACCTACGACCGGCAGCGCAATTCGGGCACGCCGTTCCTCAGCAAGGCGCTGGGCTCCACCGCCGTGGACGGCGTCTACGGCCCTGCCTATCTCGGCGGCTCGCCCTATTCGGCGCAGGTGCTCGGCGCCAGCAAGCTGGGCCTGCACCGCGACGTCTACGACGTGAACTTCACCGCGAGCTGGGACTTCGCCGACGGATGGAACTTCACCACCGTCAACGGCTATCGCGATTTCGACGCGCTGGAAGTGTTCGACGCGGACGGTTCCGCCGCCTGGTACCTGGAGTTCGCGGAACACGCCAAGGGCTGGGAAGCCAGCCATGAAGGCCGTTTCACCTACAGCGACGACCAGTGGCGCGCCTCGTTCGGGTGGAACTATTTCATCGAGGACAGCTACCAGAACGTGCCCTTCTCGACCGAGGAGGGAACCTACCTGCAATGCACGCTGAACATCATTCCCGGCCTCGGCTGCGTCGCTCCCGACAATACCGTCCCGGCATCGTTGGCGACCGGGCTGGCGACCGGCGGCCTGCTGAGCGCGGTACCCTATGCAAGCTGGTTCGAGAACAAGGGTCGCAACCAGTCCTGGTCCATGTTCGGCGATGCGACCTGGAAGCCGACCCCGGAGCTGGAACTGACGGCGGGCGCGCGCGTGCTGATCGAGAAACGCAAGTCGGGCTACGGCGCCTATCAGCCCAACTCGGTGCTGGCCGGCGTCCCGCTGCTGCCGCTGGCCAACACCGGCGGAGACTTCTTCTACGCCGAGCGGTCCTACGAAGCGCTGCTGCCGCGCTTCAACGTGCTCTATCACATCACACCCACCCTGAACCTCTACGCGACCGTCTCGGAAGGGCGCCGCTCGCCGGTGGTCCAGCTTTCGGCGGCGCCGGGCCCGGTGCCCGCGCTTGACCTGATCCCGGCGGAAAAGGTCTGGAACTACGAAGCAGGCATCAAGGGCACCGTCGGCATGTTCTCCGGTTCGCTAGGCGTCTACTATGACGACTACAGCAACTTCCAGGTGACCATCGTCGATGCCGCGACCGGCGTGACGCGGACCGAGAGTGCCGGTTCCGCCGCCAACCTCGGCGTCGAAGGCGAGATCGAGGCTCGCTTCACCGAATGGCTGCGCGCCTTCGGCAACTTCGGCTTCATCAGCGGCGGGGTGGACGACAAGGCATCGAACGGGGTCTATGCCGGCAACCAGTTCCGCCTGCAGCCCAAGTGGCAATGGTCGGCGGGCTTCATGCTGAATGCCCCGGTCACCGAAAGCGCGCGCGTGTTCCTGGCGCCCAGCGTCACCTACCGCAGCAAGATCTACTTCGAACTGCCCAACAGCGAACCCATCAGCCAGGGCCCGGTAACGCTGGTGAACGTGCGCGGCGGCGTGTCCTTCGCGAACGACCGGTTCGAGATCGCGGGTTACGCCCGCAACCTGACCGACAAGCGCTACCTCCTCGATGCCGGCAATACCGGCGGCGGTTTCGGCTATCCGACGTTCATTCCCGCCGAGCCGCGCACCTACGGCATCGAACTCACCGCCCGCTACTGACCCCGCCCCCACGGAGGACACCATGCCCATCGCCATCGACCGCCGCCTGCTGATCAAGGCAGGCGCATTCGGCCTTGCCGCGCTTTCCACGCCGGGCGTTGCCCAGATCCTGACCGCGCGCGGCTTCACGCACGGCGTCGCCAGCGGCGAGCCGTCGGCCCGGTCGGTGCTGCTGTGGACGCGCTACGTCGGTTCGGGCGAAACGAAGCTGCACTGCGAAGTCGCGCTGGATGAGGGTTTCAGTCGGATCGCGGGCGGCGGGGACGTCGTCGCCTCGCCCGGGCACGATAATTGCGCGAAGCTGGTCGTGACGGGTCTCGATCCGGACAAGTGGTACTTCTACCGCTTCGTCGCGCCGGACGGCACGATGAGCGAAACGGGCCGCACGCGCACACTGCCCGTGGGCGATGTCTCGCGCTTCGGCATCGGGCTGTTCTCCTGTTCGAACATGCCGTTCGGCTGGTTCAATGCCTATGCCCACGCCGCCGCGCGTGGCGATCTGGACCTGATGGTCCACGTCGGCGACTATTTCTACGAATACGGGCCGGGCCACTATCCGGTGACGGACGCTCCCGAGCGTTCGGTCCGGCCGACCCACGAAACGGTCACTCTCGCCGACTACCGCCTGCGCTTCGCCTGCTACCGCCTCGATCCGGACCTGCGCCGCCTGCACCAGCAGTTCCCGATGATCGCCCAGTGGGACGATCACGAATTCGCCAACGACGACTGGCAGAACGGCGCGGAAAACCACGATCCCGCGACGGAAGGGCCCTGGCCTTCGCGCAAGGCGGCCGCGATGCGTGCCTATCGCGAATGGATGCCCGTGTCGGATGCGCTCTACAACAGCTTCCAGATCGGTTCGCTGGCCACGATCTTCCGCCCGGAAACCCGCGTTACGGGGCGCAGCCAGCAGCTCGATTTCAGCACGGTGATGACCGGGCAGGCCGATGTCGCCAAGGCACTGGCCGCCTTCCGCGACGGCCCGTGGATGTCGCCCGAGCGCACGCTGATGGGCGCGAAGCAGGAAGCCTGGCTGTACAAGGGGCTGACCGATTCCGCGAAGGCCGGAACCCGCTGGCAGATCCTCGCGCAGGAAATCGTCATGGGCACCCTGCATGCGCCGGCCGCCTTCGCCGACCTCACGCCTGTGGGAGCCCCTGCCAAGACCCGCCAGCAGATGCTTGGCATCTCCGCTGCGGCACGCGCCGGCCTTCCCTACAACATGGATTCCTGGGACGGTTATCCCGCCGCGCGCGAACGGCTGCTGCGCGCCGCGCGCGAGGCGGATTGCAACCTGATCGTCCTTTCCGGCGATAGCCACAATGCCTGGGGCAACGAACTGAGCCTGGGCGGCGAGCCCGTGGGCGTCGAATACGCCGGGCATTCGGTCACCTCGTCAGGCTTCGAAAGCTTCCTGCCGAGCATCGCGCCCGACAATCTGGCAACGATGCTGCGCCAGACCAACCCCGGCCTCATCTTCACCGACACCAGCCGCCGTGGCTACGTGTCGCTGGAACTTACCCCCGACGCGGTGAAGGGCACCTGGCACTTCATGAGCACGATCGCCGCGCGCACGACGATCGGAACGGAAAGCCAGGGCCTTGGCGTCAAATGGGGCGAACGCCGCTTCTCCCGAAGCTGACGTCCGCTCCATCCGGATTTCCTTGCTCCGGCCGGAAGCGATCGGCGGTCAGGCGCCGTTGCTTCCGTTCCGGCTGTTGCCCGACGTGGCCGCGATTATACCCGCGGCCCCCAAGCTGGCGCCCAGCGAACCGACGATCCAGCTGTTCGTGCGGAATTTGGGCACCGAAGACGACGCCCGGGTTCCACCGGGCCCGCCGGTCGCCACGGAACCGCCCGTTCCGCCCTGCAGCGCGGCAATCGCCGTCCCGAACGAGGAAGGCGCGGTGCGCAGCACGACATCGAACGTGGAATAGCCCGGAACATTGAGCTGGAACGGCCCGATCGGCGCCGCGCCGGCATAAGGGACGAAGACGGCCTGCCCGGGCTTGTCCAGCGTCACCACCTTCCCGCCGGCGGCGACATCGATCATCCCGGGGTGCTCGCCCATCTGGGCATTCGGCCCCGGACCGCGCAGGACCACCATCGTCGCGGTCTGGGGATCGGTCTTTGCCGGAAGGGCAAGGCCCTGACGGCCCGCCGCGATCATCGCATCCTCGCCCACGGCGCCCTCGAAGATCGTCCCGCGGATCCCGATCGTAGCGGCCGGCGTGCTGACGGCGTTGCTGCCCTCCTTCTTCGCCTTGCCGGACATGAAACGGAACGTTCCCTTGGCCACGGACGCCCCGACCGAACTGGCCTTGCGCCTGGGATCATAGACGAACCGGTTGACGGTAAAGCGCGCGTTGGGACCGACCGTGAGGTTCGACTTGTCTAGGAGAGTGACCTGCAACGCGCTGGAGCTGCCCGTTCGCACCTGATTGCCCAGCGAAACCTTCGCCTTGACTACCGCCGGCCGGTATTCCGATTTCTCGTCGCGCCTGACCTTCACGTCGTTGCGCACGGCGGAATTCACGCCGACGACTTCCTGCCCGTCCACGGGCGCGGTTCCCAGCACGGCCACCATCGCCGCCACACCCATCGCCAGTCTGGCCTTGCCATGCAGCATCACTGTTCTCCCGCCATCTCGGCATCATCCGGCACGTCCGCCACGCCGCCGCAAGCCGCCTTTGCCCGATCGAGCGCGTCGCTGCCCGGCGCCTTGCCCGCCAGCTTGGCCCCTTCGAACTGTCCGCCGGCCACATCGTCCAGCCGGCACAGCAGGACGGCATATTCCGCTCGCGGTTCGACGGCTTCCTTGTCGATCAGCAGGTAGCGTTCGAGCACGGCCGCCGCGCCGCTCAGGTCGCCCTGCGACGTCTTTGCCCGCGCCAGCGCCAGTGCCCCGGCCTCGGTCGCGGACTCGTCCGCTTCCATTTCGATTTCGCTGACGAGCTGCGCATTCACGGCCGGGTCCGAACCGCTCACCTCTACTGCGTCCGTCGCATGCGCAGGACTAATTCCCGACACCGTCGCAAGGACAACAGCACCCGACCAGAGTGCTCGACGCCCAATATCCCTTACAATTACTCCCCGCATCGCCCCAGCCTCCTGCAGAATACTAAAACTATCTCATTTATTCTCAGCCCTGTAAACGCCATCCCAGTCTTCGCCCGGATCATTCTGGCGATACAGGACAATTCGCTCCCGATAGAGATCGTAAAGCTTGCCCAGCCCCCAGTCTCCGGCACGCTCGGCCAAGCCGGCGCGCATGGCTTCCGCACCGGCCCAGTCGCGCGCACGATAGGCGGCCAGCATCGCCGCGTGCTCCGCGGCAAAGGCCCGGAACGTGGCATCCGCGCCGAGTGCCTCGTCGCCCAGCAGCACGAAAACCGCCTCGGGCGTCTCGCGCCCGACGACGCGAACGAGATCGAGCTCCACCATCGCGAAACCCTGCAGCGTCCTGGCGAGCGAACTGCCAATGGCGATCTGCACACCGTAATACTTGGTCAGCCCCTCGATACGCGAGGCAAGGTTCACCGTATCGCCGATGAGCGAGTAGGACAGCCGCCGTTCCGACCCCATGTTGCCGACGCAGCACGGCCCCGCGTTGAGGCCGATGCCGATCTTCACCTCGCCCGGCCAGACAACATCGTCGCGCTGCGGCATCTCCGCATTGAGCTGCACAAGCTTGTCGACCATGGCCAGCGCGCTGCGCGCGGCATTGGCCTCATGCTCGGGATCGTCGAGCGGCGCGTTCCAGAAGGCGAGGATGGCATCGCCGATGTACTTGTCGATCGTCGCCTTCCTCTCGATCATCAGATCGGTCATCGGCGTCAGGAACGTGATCAGGAAACGGATGATCTCGTCCGGAGAAAGCCCCTCCGAAATGCTCGAGAAACTGCGCACGTCACAGAACAGGACGGTCATGTCCCGCTCCTCGCCGCCGAGATTGAGCTGGGTCGGATCGGCGGCGATGCGCTTCACCAGTTCGGGCGCAAGATAGCGGTCGAAGGCCCGGTGAATGTAGGAACGCTGCTGTTCCTCGCGATAGAAGATCAGGATCGTCACCACGAGATAGCTGAGCACCATCGCGATGACCGGCCATGTCGGATCGAGCAGATAGCCCCACGTGGTGAAGGCGTACCAGCTGCCGGCGGCCATCCCCGCGATGGCGACAAGCCCCAGCGCGGCCCCCCGGGCGGCACCGAGGCGCGGCAGCAGCACGACGAGCCCCAGCGAGCAGATCAGCAGCAGCGTGCGCTCCAGGCCGACTGCCCAGTCCGGCCGGCGCAGGAACTTGCCGAGGATCATCTGCTCGGTGGCCTCCGCATGGATCATGACGCCCATCTCCGACTCCTTGAGCGGAGTCGACCGCAAGTCGCGCAGACCGATGGCGCTGGTGCCGACGAACACGATCCGCCCGCCGAACGCCTGCTCCATCGCATCGGCATCGAGCGCGCCGGAAAGCACTTTCCACGCCGGGACCACCCGCTCCGGTACGTCGCGCGTATAGTGCATCCACAACTGGCCATCGGCAGTGGTCGGCACTTCGATGTCGCCGACCTTGAGCGAGACCACGTCCCCCGGCGCGCTGCCCTCGCGGCTGCCGTCGGTCGTGTTGATGATCACCGAGTCCGTCTGGAATGCCAGCCGGATCGCTTCGACCGAGAGCGTGGGGAGCATCATGTCGCCCTGACGCTGGATCAGCGGGGCCTTGCGGATGATCGAATCCTGATCGGGCACGATGCTGAGCGACGCCGCGCCGGGCGCCGCGTTCATCAGTACCGGCACGGGCGTTATCGCGCTATCGAAATCCGGGACCGAAGCGGGCGGCGTGCCCAGCACGACCATGCCGGCCTTGGGCTCGACTTTCGTTCCGGTCTCGCGCGATGTCAGGAAAAAACCCATGACGGTCGGATAATAGGCAGCGACCTTCGCGAACTGCTCGTCATTGTCGGGCAGGCCGTCGAGGACGCGGGCCGCTGCGGGATCAGTCGCCTCGAAACGCCGCGCCAGTTCGCGGGGCGACGTCCGGTCCTTTTCCGAGAAGACGATGTCATAGGCGATGGCCGCCGCGCCCGCCTCTCCCAGAGCCATCGTCAGGCGCGCCAGATCGGTGCGGGGCCAGGGCCACTGGCCGTAGCGGCGGATCGTCTCGTCGTCGATGTCGACGACGCGCACCGGCGCATCCTCGTAAGGCCGTGGCGATATGCGCTGGTAGCTGTCGAACACGGTGAGACCGACCCGTTCGACCACCGGCGTCACGACGGGAACGGGGAAGGTCTGGAGAAAAGCCGTCGCAAAGATGACGGCAGCGCCCGGCAGCACGGTAAGCAGCGATTTGCGCCACCATTGCGTCCACTCGCGCCGCATGGCCACCTTTCCTGCTGCCCCACCGATAGTCGCACATGCCCCCGCGACATGCTGTGCCAAGCACATCTGCTGCTTAAAAGAAAGTGCCCACAAAAGCGGAACAGGTTCAAAGCTCGTTTTTCACCACAACTGCGTGGCAACAATCCCCTGTTCAGACAAGGCTGGCTCTCGTGGGAACAAGCGCAGAAAACAACATCATCATTTCTAGCACTCGTTAACGAATAGCACTGTACGCAACAGACCTGTGCTCCTACGCTCGCAACGAGCGGACGGAGCAAGACAGTCCGCATACAAAGAGAGGGGAAGTGGCCATGGCAATCGACGATCACGTTGACTTCAACGGTTTCATGGAGGGGGTGAAGCGGCGCAATCCGTATCAGCCCGAATATGTGCAGGCGGTTCAGGAAGTCGCCGAGGACATCTTCGACTTCATCGCCGACAAGGAAGCCTACCACGAACAGCAGATCCTGCGCCGCATTGCCGAGCCCGACCGCGTCGTCTCGTTCCGCGTATGCTGGGAGGACGACAACGGCTGCATCCGCGTCCAGCGCGGCTGGCGGGTGCAGAACAACAATGCCATCGGCCCCTACAAGGGCGGCATCCGCTTTCACCCCTCGGTGAACGAGAGCGTGCTCAAGTTCCTCGCCTTCGAGCAGACCTTCAAGAACGCCCTCACCGGCCTGCCGATGGGCGGCGGCAAGGGCGGGTCGAACTTCAACCCCAAGGGCAAGAGCGAACGCGAGATCATGCGCTTCTGCCAGTCGTTCATGACCGAACTCTATCGCCACATCGGCGCCGACGTCGACGTGCCGGCGGGCGACATCGGCGTGGGCGGGCGCGAGATCGGCTTCATGTTCGGCCAGTACAAGCGCATCACCGGCCATTTCACAGGTGTCCTCACCGGCAAGGGTCTGGAATACGGCGGCTCGCTGATCCGGCCCGAGGCGACCGGCTATGGCGCGGTCTATTTCATGACGAACATGCTGGCCGTGCGCGGGCAGAACCTGGAAGGCAAGGTCGCCGTGATCTCGGGCTCGGGCAATGTCGCGACGCATGCGGCCGAAAAGGTGGTGCAGCTGGGCGGCAAGCCGGTGACGCTCTCCGACTCTGGCGGCTTCATCCATGACCCCGACGGGCTGACCCTGGAAAAGATCCACTGGGTCAAGAACCACAAGACGCACCGTCGCGGCCGCATTTCCGAATATGTCGATGCCTTTCCCGGCGCGACCTTCCACGAGGGCCAGACCCCCTGGAACGTGCCTTGCGACGTCGCCCTGCCCTGCGCCACGCAGAACGAACTGCTGGGCGAGGATGCCAAGGCGCTTGTCGCCAACGGCTGCATCGCCGTTTCGGAAGGGGCGAACATGCCCTCCAACCTCGATGCCGTGCATGTCTTCAAGGCCGCCAAGATGATGTTCGCCCCCGGCAAGGCGGCGAACGCCGGCGGCGTTGCCGTTTCAGGCCTGGAAATGAGCCAGAACTCGGCACGCCGTTCCTGGACCGAGGAAGAACTGCAGCAGATGCTCAAGGACATCATGGCCGGCATCCACGAGCGGTGCCTGACGCATGGTGAACGCGGCGGCGGCTATGTGGACTACGTGAAGGGCGCCAATATCGCCGGCTTCAAGAAGGTGGCCGATGCCATGCTGGCCTTCGGCGTGGTATGAGGACGCATGACTGACGCACCAACGCCGCCGGGTTCCAGCCCGGCGGCGCAGAAACACTACCCGACACAGGCCGTGCAACTGGTGCGCACGACCACGCAGACGCATCTCGTCCTGAGCCAGATGGCGGACCAGAAGGCGAGCATCCTGATGGGCGCGACCTTCGTGGTCTTCACGATCGTGATGGGGCAGGCGGGCATGGGCAACCTGCCCTTGCCGCTGCTGGTGCTGGCCGTCTTCTCGTTCCTGTCGGCGGTTTGTGCGGTGATGGTGGTCATGCCCTCCACCCGCACCCCGCCGCTGGACATCGACAGGTCCAATGTCCTCTTCTTCGGCGTGTTCACGCAGATGCCCGAAGAGGAATTCACCGAGCTGATCGTAGAGCGCCTCGCCACCGACGAAGGCATGTTCCGCACGATGCTGCGCGACGTCTACCAGAACGGGCAAGTGCTCCAGAAGAAGAAGTACCGCTACCTCGGCTATGCCTACCGGCTGTTTCTGGCCGGCCTGACGCTGTCGCTGCTCACTTACGTCGTGGCCGGCGGCATCAATCTCGCCCCGCTGCTCTGATCCGGCTCACTGCACGCCGAGCATCCGTGCCTGATTGCGCAGGTACTCGGCCTTGCCCGGATTGGCCGCGACCGCGTCGGCAAGCGCGCCGGCAGCCTTGGCGGGCTCGTTCAGCGCCATGCGGCTGCGCATCAGCATGACCCAGCCTTCGGCGTTCGCCGGATCCGCCTTCAGCTTGTCCTCCAGCCGCGCGACCATGCCTTCAGCCATCTGGCGCTGCTGGCTGGGCGGCAGGCGCGACGCGTTGGCCAGATCCTGCGACGATGGCCCGGGAATGCCCTGCGTCGCCAGCGCGGGAGCAGGCGCGGCGGGCGGCGCCTTCGCGCCGGCCTTGGCCAGCCGGTCCGCCACGTCGATCGTGTTGATCTTGCCGACCTGTTCGATCGTGCGCACCAGATCGACGCGCCAGGGTGCATTCGCTGGGGTATCGGCCAGCAGGGCCAGCCAATCGGTGATCGCCCCTTCATGATCGCCGAAAAGGTCCCGCTTCACGGCAAGGAAATAGCGCGCACGCGGGTCGGTCAGGTCCAGTTCCACGGCTTTCCGGAAAGCGCTCACGGCATCGGCCGGCATGGGGTCGTGCTCGCTCGCCATGACCCGCGCCTCTCCCAGCGCCGACCACGTACCCGGTTTCGTCGGATCTATCCCGGTTGCCTTGGCATAGGCATCGGCGGCCTCGGCATAGCGACTCGCGTCGTAATAGGCCGCCCCCAGCCTGCGCCAGGTCGCGGCATCGCCCGGCTCTGCCCTGGCTGCCTTTTCGAGCGCCTCCAGCGACAAGGGCGCATCGTTCACCGAAGCCGTCTCGTTCGTCCCACCAGTAGAGCCCGACTTGTGCGTTAACGCCGCGGTAATCGCCAAGACGGCGATGGCCGCTGCGATCACCAGAATTATTCGGCTGGGCCGAAAAATGCGCGCAGACTGTTGTGCCATGCCTCAATCCCGTCCAATACTGTATGCGACGGCAGCTTTGCGAAGCGGCCGTTAATGATTGGATCAATTGCGCAAGTTAAGGACGCAATGCAATCATTGGGGCATTTTTTAGGGGGGAAGCGTTGGAAGAACGGGTGCGCATAGCCATCGTCGGTTCGGGACCGGCCGGCCTGAGCGCTGCCGGCCGCGCGGCAGAGCTGGGCATGTCGCACGTCCTCCTCGAAAAGACAGACCACCTCTCCGACACGATCTTCAAGTACCAGAAGGGCAAGCACGTCATGGCGACGCCCTCCTCGCTGGTGCTGCGCTCGGACCTCGATTTCGACGCGGGCAAGCGCGAGGCAATTCTCAACATCTGGGATGAGCAGACCGCCAAGCTGAAACTCAACGTCCGCTACAAGGCCGAGGTCGTGAAGATCGAAGGCGAAAAGGGTGCTTTCGTCGTCACGCTCAAGGATGGCGACACAATCCTTGCCGACGCCGTGATCCTAGCCATCGGCACCCAGGGCAACCCCAACCGCCTGCGCTGCGATGGCGCGGACCTGCCGCATATCCAGTACCAGCTCGACGATCCCACCGAATATATCGACGAACACATCACCGTGATCGGATCGGGCGACGCGGGGATCGAGAACGCACTGGGCCTCGCCGCTGATCCGGCGCAGGGCAACGTGGTCACCATCCTCAACCGCGGCACCGAATTCGCCCGCGCCAAGGAAGCCAACGTCAAGCTGCTGCTGGAGGCACAGGCGGCCGGGCGCATCTCCGTGCGCACCGAAACGACGCCGGCCGAAGTGCTCGAGAAGCAACTGGTGCTCGATACCCGCGACGGGCGCGAGACGATCGCGTGCGATCGCATCATCGCGCGCACCGGCTCGGCCCCGCCACGCAAGTTCGTGGAAAGCTGCGGGATCGAGTTCACCAGCCCGGAGCGCGAGGCTTTCCCGGTGCTGTCCCCGGTGTTCGAGACCACCCGTCTTGGCATCCACGTGATCGGTGCGCTGGCGGGCTATCCGCTGATCAAGCACTGCATGAACCAGGGATACGACGTCGTCGAATTCCTGAACGGCAACACCGACCTCAAACCGGCCGACGAGCCGATCCTGGCGGAGAAGTTCGCCGCCCTGCCCGGCACGCGCAGCGTGGAGGAATGGCTCGACCTGATCGGCACGAAGATCGACATCTTCAAGGACATCTCCGCGCTGCAGCTGCGCGAACTGATGCTCGATTCCAACGTCGAGGCCTTCCGCAAGGGCGAGGCGGTGTTCGAACGCAACGAGCCCGGCTCCTCGCTTTTCGCCATCGCGCAGGGATCGGTGCTGGTCGAGGTCAGCAAGGACGATCCCTCGATCACCGTGCCGATCGAGGAAGGCTCGATCTTCGGCGAGGTCGGCCTGATCTCGGGCCGTCGGCGCGGCGCGACGATCCGCGCGGCCGAGGACCTCATCGTCGTCGAGCTCTCGCGCGCCGCCGCGCTCAAGCTCATCGCCACCGCGCCCGCGGCAGCCAAGGTCGTCAACCGCATCGCCATCGAGCGCCAGCTCCTGCAGATCTTCGGATCGGGCCTCACCCGCGACGACGTGGCCGAACTGGTGGAAGGCGCCGAAGTCCAGGAGAAGCGCGCGGGCGAGTTCGTCCTCAAGGAAGGCGACGAAGGCAACGACATCTACATCATCCGCCGCGGGTCGATGATCGTCGAGCGCGAGATCGCCGGAAAGCCGGTGTTCCTCAGCTACCTGCCCGCCGGGTCCTACGTCGGCGAGATGGCGGTTCTCGACGGCGCGCCGCGCAATGCCTCGGTGCGCGCGGCGATCCGTTCCGAAGTGATCCGCCTTCCCGGAGATGCCTTCGTCCGCCTGCTGGAACGCAAGCCGGACCTGCTGAAAAAGGCGCGCGCCGATGTCGAGCGCCGCCGCGAGGTCAACGACTTCATCGAAAGCCGCAAGGAGAACTTCTCCGGCGTCGTCGACATGTATTCGCAGACCGCGCAGTTCCTGGTCGACAACGGCATCGGCGAAGCCACCGACGTGCTGCTGATCGACGAGACGCTGTGCGTGGGCTGCGACAACTGCGAAAAGGCCTGCGCCGACAGCCACGACGGCCTCTCGCGCCTCGACCGCGAGGCGGGAACGACATATGCCCATCTGCACGTGCCGACATCGTGCCGCCACTGCGAGCACCCGCACTGCATGGCCGACTGTCCGCCCAACGCCATCCAGCGCGGCGTCGACGGCGAAGTCTTCATCGACGAGACCTGCATCGGCTGCGGCAATTGCCAGCGCAACTGCCCTTACGGCGTGATCCGCATGGACAGCGTGCCGCCGCCCAAGCCCTCGATCCTGTCCTGGCTGTTCTTCGGCAAGGGCCCCGGCCCGGGCGAGCCCACCAAGCAGTGGCGCAAGAAGCACGCCGAGGGCGCCGAACAGCCCAAGAAGGCGATCAAGTGCGACATGTGCGCAGGCATCAACGGGGGGCCATCCTGCGTGCGGGCCTGCCCCACCGGCGCGGCCATTCGCGTGTCGCCCGAGGCCTTCCTCTCGGTCGCCAAGTTGACGGAGGGCGAGTGATGGCCAGCGTTTCCGACACCGGCCCCGTCGCGGGCCGCGAATACCGCAGCGATCACGAAGGCTTCCTGCGCCATCGCCGCTTCCGCTGGATGAAGATCGCGACGGGCCTGTGCGTCGTCGCCATCGCCGCCTATTTCCTCACCGACCCGCAGCCACGCCCCGGCGGCGGAACCTGGATCGGCTATACGCTGGGCACCATCGGCGCGCTGCTGATCGTCTGGCTCTCGCTGCTCGGCATCCGCAAACGGGCAATTACCGAGGGACGCTGGTCGCTCAAGGCCTGGACCTCGGCGCATGTCTATCTCGGCCTCTCGCTGATCGTCGTCGCGACACTGCACACCGGCTTCCAGTTCGGCTGGAACGTCCACACGCTGGCCTATGCGCTGATGATGCTGGTGATCCTTTCGGGCCTGTTCGGCATCTGGGCCTATGCCAGCCTGCCCGCGGCGCTCAGCTCCAACCGCGAACAGATGACGCAGGGGCAGATGGTCGACGGGATCCGCGCGCTCGACCGCCAGCTTCACGAGGCGGCCCAGCCGCTCGGCCGCGCGCAATCCGATCTCGTGATCGCGGCGCTCGAAGAGGACCCGTTCGGTTACGGCCTCTGGCGGCGCCTTTCCGGCCACTATCCCCATTGCGCAACCCAGGCGGCGATCGAGGGGCTTGCCCGCGCGAACGAGGGCGATGCCGCCGTCGAACGGGTCGAGAAGCTGCTGGTACGGCGCAAGGCCCAGCTTGAGCGACTGCGAAGGCACATGCGCCTGAAGGCGCTGCTAGAAGTCTGGCTCTACGTTCACGTGCCGGCGACCATGGCACTGCTCGCCGCGCTCACCGCGCATATCATCAGCGTCTTTTATTACTGGTAGCGGTTGATGGCGTTCAGGATCAGACAAATCGAGTTGACGGCGACCGGGCGCGAAATCGTGCGCGATCGCGACGTCACGGGCGACACTCTCACGCTCGGCCGGGCTGCGGAAAACGACATCGCCCTGCCCGACCTGGCAATCGAGCCCAGTCACGCGACGCTGTCGCTCAGGGACGGCGGACGCGTCGCGGTCAAGGCGACCGGCTCGCTCGGGTTCGTGGTCGACGGCAGCGACGCGCGCGACGCCCAGATCGACAGCAGCGCGGGCGCCGAACTCGGCTTCGGCACGTACCGCCTCACCGTGTCGCGCGACACCGACGGCACCGTCCTGCTGACCATCCGCCAGGCGGAAACGGCCGCCACCCGCTCGGGCGACCTTGAGGAAAAGCGCGGCTTCTCGCTCTCCAGCGTGCTGCCCGGCAAGCGCATCATGTCCTGGTCGCTGGCCGTGGTGATCCTGCTCGCCTTCCTCGCCGTCCCGATCATCAGCCACCAGACGCGGGACCCGGCCTCCAAGCGCGGCGTCATCGGCGATGCCAGCTGGAATCCGGGCACGCTGAGCCTTGCCCACCACCAGCTCACCGACAATTGCGAGGCCTGCCACGTCAAGGCATTCGTCTCCGTCCGCGACGAAACCTGCCGCTCGTGCCACAAGGACGTGCACGACCACGCAGATCCCGCCCGGATCGCGGCCGCGCGCGGCAACCTGCCGCTGGGCCAGCGCCTGCTGTGGTCGGTCGCCCACACCTTCGGCAAGCCGGGGCCGGGTGCCTGTCAGGACTGCCACGTCGAGCATCAGGGCCCCGTCCGCCTCGATGCGCCGAAGCAGGCCTTCTGCGCGGACTGCCATACGCTGCTCAAGGAAAACCTGCCCGACACCAAGCTGGGCAACGCGGGCGATTTCGCCAAACTGCACCCGCAGTTCACCGCCACGGTCTTCACCGATCCGACTTCCGGCAAGACCGCCGACGTCCTGTTGGGCGGCAAGGCCAGCGAGGACAACGGCCTGACCTTCCCCCACAAGGTCCACCTCGACCCTCTGGGCGGCGTCGCACGCATGGCGGCCAACATCGGCGCCGAGCGCGGCTATGGCGCCAAGGGTCTCCAGTGCCAGAACTGCCACCACAAGACCGAGGACGGCGTGCGCTTCAAGCCCGTCACGATGGAACGCGACTGCGAGGGCTGCCACAGCCTTGCCTATGACAAGGTGGGCGGCATCTTCCGCCAGCTGCGCCATGGCAACGTGGACCAGCTCATCGCCGACCTGTCCGCGGCGGACTACAAGGGCGTGCCCCTCAGCCCGCGCCGCCGCCCCGGCGAATACGGCAAGGGCGGCCTCTACAGCTTCGGCTATTCGGCACCGGGCTGGAAAGGCCTGCAACTGAGCACCGCGCTGTCGAAGAAGGGCATCTGCGGCGAGTGCCACACCCCGGTCACGACCGGCGGCAAGCCCGGCGTCGTGCCGGTGCGCCAGCCGCTGCGCTACATGCACCACGGCTGGTTCAACCACGCCGCGCACAAGCAGGAGAAATGTTCGAGCTGCCACAAGGCGGATACGTCGACCAGGGCCTCGGACCTGCTGCTTCCGGGCATCAAGACCTGCCGCACATGTCACGCCGGCGAAGAAGCACCGAAATCGAAGGTGTCATCTAGCTGCGCGATGTGCCATGGTTATCACTCCACGGCGCAGGCAGCGCTGGAGGACAAAACCGAGCTGAAGAAATCAGCCGGACCTGCGAGTTGAAGCAAGGCGTAGAGGGCGCTTAGGGAGACCGAAACTTGCTCATCGCGCAAGTCACAGACATCCATATCGGCTTCGATCCGGGTAATGCCGACGAGTACAACATGCAGCGCTTCAAGGCGGTGCTCCGACGAATGGAAAGCGGGCCCAACCGTCCCGACCTGCTGCTGCTGACCGGCGACCTGACGGAGAACGGAGACCCGGCGAGCTACGAACGGCTGGCACAGGCCCTGGCGGATTGCAGCTTTCCGGTCTGGCCGCTTGCCGGCAACCACGACCTGCGCGAACCGCTGCTTGCCGCCTTTCCGGCAGTCTCCAGCGACGACGGGTTCGTGCATTACGCCATCGACCTGCCCGGCCTGCGGATACTGGCGATCGATACGCTGGAAGTCGGCCGGCACGGCGGCGGCTTCTGCGAGGCCCGCGCTGCGTGGCTCTCGCGAGAGCTGGCCGCGCATCCGGAGGTGCCCACGGTCATCGCCATGCACCATCCACCGTTCGAATCGGGCATCGCCTGGCTCGACTGCGATGCCCGCGAACCGTGGATCGCGCGCTTTGCCGAGGCGATTGCCGGGCACAGGCAGGTCAGGTCGATCATGGCCGGGCACTTGCACCGCACGATCCATACCGCCTGGGAAGGCACCGCGCTGACGGTCTGCGCATCGACCGCGCCATTGGTCGCGCTCGATCTCAATCCCGTCGACCCTGACCAGCCCGACGGGCGGGACATGATCACCGACGAACTTCCCGTCTATGCCCTCCACCGCTGGGACGGCACCCGTCTCGTCACCCATGTCGAAAGCGTGGGCGGGCACGGGGTCCTGGCCCGATACGACGAGAACCTGCAAGCCGTAGTCCGGATGATCGAGGCCGAGCACCCCAGAAACGCGTGATCGGCTACCCCTGATTGAATTTCCCCTTCGTCATTGCGAGCCGCCGCAGACGGCGTGGCAATCCAGGGGCGGTTCAGACTGCCCTGGATTGCTTCGCCTGCGGCTCGCAATGACGACGGATTCCGGGACGGAAGGACACTGGATGAAACGGACGGCGTAACCTCAGGTGCAAGCCTGTTCCGTAAGGCCTCCGTCACATGTCATCGCTGCGGCACCCATGCGCTCATGTCGGCCTCGTCGGTCACCTTGAAGGGCACGCCGCGCCGGTTGAGGAACAGGCGCTCCATCTCGGGCCGGGTGAAGGGCCGCGAGCCGAGGCGGCCGAAGATCGCGATCTGGCCGCCCGTCTCGTCCACCGCTCGGTCGCGGTCGAGCCCCTTGGACAGCGCGCGGGCCGGCGTGGGCGTGCTGGCCCAGGCAATCAGCTCGGGTTCGGGCGCGGGCGAGAAGCCGTAGAAGTTCCGCTGGCTCGAAGGCGAAGTCAGTTGCAGCACCTTGAGGCCGTTCGCGCCGTCCGCGACATAGGCGAAGAGCGAGGCATTGGTGGAGCCGACCACGACATCCTCGGCATCGTTCAGCTGCCCGTCGAACGTCACCTTCCGGTAGATCTTCGGGTTGGGCGGGCTGCGCACATCGACGATGACCAGCCCCTCCCGCTTCGCCGCGACATAGGCGTAGGTACGCGCCACGTAGAGGCGGCGGGCATCGGCCAGCGGCACCGTGCCGGAAGGAACCGCGACCGGATCGCGCAGGTTGGTCACGTCGAAGAGCTTGACCCCCTCGCTGTCCGTCACCCAGAGATAGCGGAACTGCACTGCGCTCGCCCGCGCATCATCGAGCTTGCGCACCGCCGACAGCTGCGGGTGGAGCGGATCGTGCAGATCGACCACGACAAGGCCCACCCTGGCGGTGATATAGGCCACTTCACCGGCAAGGACGATGTGCCGCGCGCCGTCCAGCACGTGATCGGGGTTCCACGTCACCGCGCGCTTGAGCTTGTTATTGCGGAACTCGCCGTCGGCCATCGTGTCGACATTGACGAGGATCAGGCCCTCCTCGCTGTCGGTGATTGCCGCATAGCTGTAGATCGGCTCGAAGGCCTGCTCCTGATTGGCGTCGCGCAGCGTCATCGGCGTGCCGTCGTCCTTCAGGATCGGCTGCCCCTTGTCGTCCTTGAGCACGGTTTCGGCCATCTTCCGGTTGCGCGTCGGCGCGATCGGCTGGTCGGTGGCGAGCGCCATGCACGTCGCGTTCTTGGTCTTCACATGCGTGTTGTGACCCAGCGGCGAGAACGGCGCCGAGACGACCGCGTCCGAGAAGGCCTTGTTGGCAATCGAGGCGACGTCATAGACCTCGAAGCCACCCTTCCCTTCGGCCACGAACATGTACTCGCCGCGAAGCTGCAGGCAGCCGACCTGATCGCGCGTGCCCTGCACCACGTTGCGGAACTGCTCCAGCGCGTGAGTTTCACCCGAGAGCTTCTTGTCGAAGGTCTTGCCGCGCACCCAGTTCTTCAGCTCGCGGCCATTCTGCTCGACGTGCAGCTTGTAGTAGTCGGGATAGGCGTACTTCTGGAGGTAGGAACCGATCACCGCCTGCGGCTCGTCCCATTCGGTCACGCGCACGGCCTCGAAACCGCCGTCGAGCCCGACCCACGAATTGAGCCCGACGAAGTTCACGAAATTGGTCCCGAGCAAAAGCGTCTGGGCCATGATCGCGTTGTTGTCGTCCTTTTCCGAAAGGTGGCAGTCGGTGCAGGTCTTGGTCTCGGTCAGGCGCACGGTGTGCGGGAAGTGCGGCGCGAAGGCCTGGCTGGAGAAGCCGGCGGCCGAGATCGGCGGCTGCTGCACATAGATGCGTTCGCGGTTGACGTTGGTCGAGGACAGCACCAGCGCCGAACTCGAACGGACCGGGGTCACTTCGGCGCCCTTGGTGGTCATGTGCTTGCCGAGCTGGAACATCGCATCGCGCGCCACCTGCGGGTTGTAGGTCGCGAAGTTGCGCGTCTCCTCACCCTCGTAGTGGTGCATCGAGGTCTTCCAGTTTGCCTCGATCGGCAGGTGGCAGCCGCCGCAACTCGTCGTCCACGAGAGGTGGCAGGTAAAGCATGCCATCTCGCCGTCCTTGTGCGCGCGGTCGTTCATCGCCACGCCGAGGCCGAAGCCGAAGGACCCGTCATCCGCGCCCGACTTGCTCATCAGCTTGGCGCGCGCCGACTTCAGGTTGAACGTGGGCGATTCCGGATCGACGCTGTTCTTCACCAGCGAGACGTCCCAGGAAATCTCCGGATCGACGATCGAACGCTGCAGCAAGTGCCTGCGGCCCGATGCATCGGTGCTCCACTCGAAGCGGCGCTTGCCATCCGGGTTGCGCAGCAGCGAGAGGTCGTTGCCCTTGGGCGGCGCGGCCGGGCCGCTCGTCAGCAGGTTGGGATAGGCATCGGCGGTGCCGTGGCAGTCCTTGCAGCCGATCTCGATCGCATTGGCGACTTCCCCGTAGACCAGCCCGTTGCCGTGGGCATCCTGCGAGAAGTGGCAATCGGCGCACTGCATGCCCTTCTCTGCATGGATGTCCATCATGTGGACCGCCTTGCCCGGATTGATGCCCGGGGGAACGAACTTGCCCTCGCCGTCCTTGCGCCACTTCTGCGGATCGTCGGGCGAGACGATGTGGTCCTTGTCGGTGCCCCATGTCGCCATGTTGCCGCCCGCGTCGAGCAGATTGCCCTCGCGGTCGCGCTTGAAGATCGCGCGGAAGTTCCAGCCGTGGCCGTGGTAGTCGGCGAACTGCGTGTCCTTGAGCTCGGGATTGAGGTCATAGACATTGCGCACGAAGTCGAGATCGGCCCACTTGCCCCGCGGCGCGGCGCCCTCAGGGTTGCGCTCAAGCACCTTGTGGACTTCCTCGGCAGTCGGGTATTTCTGGTGCTCCGGCCACATCTTCGGCGCATCGGCCTCATAGTCCCACATGGTGTAGCCGAGGTAGGAATTCAGGAAGATGTTGGGCTGGTGCATGTGGCAGTTCATGCACTGCGCCGTCGGGATCGCGCGCGTGAACACGTGCTGGAGCGGGTGGCCCTTCTCGCGATCATCGGCGGGCTTGGCGATGCCGTCCTCGCCCTCGTGCCCGGTCTTGAGTGAACCGTGCGCCCCTTCATCGTGGCTCTTGAGCGCGGCGATGGTCGGGTCCTTGGTGATGGTCTGACCATCGCGGCCGAACCTGGCATAGATCAGCGAATGGCGCGGCTCGCGGTCGTTGGCGTAGATCACGTGGCACGCCGTGCAACCCGAGGAACGATAGTCGCCCGGCTGGTCATTGGTGCCCATGAACCACGAATAAGGATCGTTCAGGCGCGTCTTGTGCAGGTTGAGCACGGGGATCGCGACGCGCAGGCCGGTACCTACGCCACGGTTGGACTGCTTGATGTCGGGGCGTCCCGGTTCGTCGAGCCGCTGGATCGAGCCGGTCGGGTTGGGCAGGCCCACTTCGGCGAAGGTCGAGTTGATCACGCGCCCGCCGCGTTCGAACACGCGGAAGACGTCGCCCGGCGGGGTCACGTTCCAGCGCGGCAGCGGATAGAGCGCCGCGAGCGCGCCGCGCGCCTTCTCTTCCGCCGTCACCGTGCCGGGTGGATCGCCTGCCGAGACGATCTTCGCCGGTTCGCCCTCGCGCGTATAGGCCTCGCCGAAGATGTAGTTCTTGAAGGGCGCGATGCCGTTGTTATAGGCCGCGCCGCCCCACAGCATGGCGCCCGTCGCCATCAGCGAACGCTCGGCCGCCTCGATCACCGGCAGGTGGCAGGAACCACAGGCCTCGCGCGCAACGCGGTAGTCACCGGGATTGACGAAGCGGATGTACTCGGGCGCTTCCTTGTTGAGCAGCGCGTAGGACCGCTCGGGATTGGCCGCGCTGGGATAGTGCCAGCCTTCCGGGTACTTGGGCAGGACGTGGGCCTTTTCGCGCGCGGCGATATACTGCGGATCGTCGAAGCCCAGTTTCGGCTGGCCCACGATCGAGGCATTGCCGCCGTGGCAATCGGTGCAGCCCAGCCGCACGGCGGGCGTGGCGTGCATCGTCGGTGCGTCCGAGGCGGTGTGGCAGGTGAGGCAGCCCGAGGACTTGGCATCGACCTGAGCCACGCTCTGCCGCGCGGGCGCGGGCGGCGCGGTGACGAGCGAATAGTCGCGCTCGACCGGCTTTTCTTCCTCGCTCGCCAGCAGCCGCCCGACCGGAACGGCCATGGCAAGAATTACGCTTGCAAGGAGGAAAAGGCGCGTCCAGCTCCGCATCAATAGCTCACGATCACGTTGGCGAGCACCGAGTAGTAATTGCGGTGCCCTTCATAGTTGTCGAACAAGTCGCGAAAGCCGCCGCCCGGGACCAGCGCGGCGGCGGACAGGCGAAAGACGATGTTCTGCGTCGCCTTGGGCCGCCAGATTGCCGCGGCCGAAAGGTCCCAGCCGATGTCCTTGGGGATCGATCCCTCGTTGCGCAGTGTCTGCAGCGTCGCGGTATTCTCGAACCACAAGTGGTTGGCATTGGCCGACACGCGCAGTTCGGGCGTAAGGTCGAAATCCGCGCCGGCGCCCAGCAGCATCGTGCCCGGATTGTTGAAGTTGGACTGTCCCTGTTCCTTCGACGAGCGCAGCGAATTTAGGATGCCGTTGCGCCCGTTGACGCCGATCACGCGCCCGCCGCCCGCGAAGGGGATCGTCTGGCGGATCCAGTAGCTGGTGTCGGCCCCTGCGAAGATCGGGTTCTCGAAGATTGCGTCGAAGCCGGTTTCCTTGCCGTCGTAGGGATCGTGATCGCCGCTGGCATAGAGCGCGGAGAGGCGAAAGCGCATCCAGTCCTTGTCATAGCTCAGCTCTGCCGCGCCGAAGAAGGCGCGGATGTCAGCCTTTTCGCCAGTGAAGATGCTGTTCCGGTCCTCGCCCAGCGCGGCATAGGCCGAGGCCGTGACATTGACGCGGCCCACGTGTCCGTCGGCATTGTAGCCCAGGTAGACGACATCGTATTCGCGCCCGCGCAAGTTGCCCAGCAAGGCCGGGCGCACGGGAAAGCCGTTGTCGTCGACATGGATGTCCCCGGCTTCGCGGTTGCGGTTATAGACCACCGTGATCTGGCTGGTCAGGCTGGGGATCAGGAAGTCCTGCCGATAGAGATTGGCGAAGAACACGAAATCGTCGCGCGGTGTCTGCAGAACCGCGTTCAGGCCCGAGTTGGTGTCCTTCTCCAGCCGCCAGAACGCGGCGAGGTTGTACTGGAAGCGGTTGTTGTCGCGGTTGCCGAACAGGCGGATGCCAAGTTGGCTGTCGTTGAACAGGAAGCCGCGGAAATCGGCCTGAAAGGGCTGGATGCCGACGCGGATCGAATCGAAGTCGTAGCGGTCCGAAACGTTGCGCAGGTGATAGTCGATGAAGGCTTCCTGCACGCCCAGGAAGTGGTCTGAGCGGTGCGTCGGCTTCGACGGCTCGACGAAGAGCACACGCCTCTCGGGCACGTCGACATAGTTGTAGTTGAACGCCAGCGCCAGGCGGTATTCGACCACCGGCGGCTTGAACGCGGTCTGGCCCTTGGTCAGCCCGACATTCGCTATCACCGTCTGCGAGAAGACGAAGCTCGCGTCCTTACCGAACACGTCGAGCGAATGCGGCCGCGCGGTCGTCTGCACACCCACGGGGATGGGGAACGTGCGCGGCTCCAGCACGGTGTCCGAAATGAGATTGGCGGAGAAGAACCAGTCGTCCCCGGTGATCGGCAGCCAGGGCACCTTGTCCGGGTTGATCGGCCGGTCACCCTTGTAGGTGTTCTGGTGATAGGGATCGAACCAGCGTTCCTTGACCACGCCCAGCGTCTCGATCAGGCGCCAGCGGTCGGGGATCGAGATCTGGTCGGTCGGGAACGCCTCGGGCGGCGGCGCCCGCACCGCGCCCATGTTGTCCTGCGTCGCGCGCTCGGGCAGCGGCGCGTTGAAACCGGGCCGGCGGCGCCCTTCGATGCTTTCGACATCGACATCGTCGGGTGCGGTTTCAGTGCCGGGCGGCTGAAGGATCGGACGCTGGTCCTCGGGCGCGCCGGCTTCCACCGGGGCCGGAGCGCTCTCCTCGGCGTCGGCCATCGGCTGGGCCAGCAGCAGCGGCAGCGAGAGGATGATTGGCGTCATCCCCTACAGCCCCTCGCACACGTTCTGTTCGCTGCTGTCGAGGAACGGCGCAAAGGGACAGTTCACGAACCGCAACCGCACCTGCGCGCCGTTCACGTTGACGACGATCCGGTCCGCGCGCATGTCCACCGGCGCGTTGCCGAGGGTGCCGAGGCGCACGCCGGCATTGTTGGTCCCCAGGAAGCTGATCATGTCGTCCTGGTCGATACCGTCACCCGAAACGCCCATGCCGCCGATCAGCGTGGTGCCACGATAGACCGGGACCGAGCCGGGAAAGATCTGGATGCCGTTCTGCAACCGGTTCTGCCCTGCCACGACATCGGGAAGCGCGGTGCAGCGATGCGGCGTGTCGGTCGCACTCTGGCCGGTGACGTACTGCAGATGCTGGGCGAGATTCCCCAGCACCAGTGCCGACTGCAGCCCGGTGGAGAACGGGCTCCACTGCGCGATCGGCCGCGAGAGCGGCCCGTTGGGATTGCCGACCTCGCCATCGGGGAAATAGGGGCGCGACAGGTTGCCGCCGGAGCGGTCCGCGAAAGCGAACGTGCCGGTCAGTGCGCTTTGATCGCCAAGGAAGGTGCGCACCTTGGACACGAAGCCCTGCACGTCGGTACTGGGATCGGCGAGCAGTTCACTGCCTGCATTGGCGCCCGAGAAGAACGTGGCCGTGCGCGCCTTCTGCAAGGACACGTCGGTGCCGAAAATCGGCGCATCGGGCGAACGGACGATGCCGAGCACCTGCCCGTGCGTGTCGACCAGCGAAATCGAGACCTGCGCCCGGCTGTCGAGCGGCTGGCGGATCTGCGCACGGGCCCGGGTCATGACCTTGAAAGCCTCTTCGAGCAGCGCTCGCGCCTCATCGACAGTGATCGGCTGGGCGACGTCCCCGGCATCGGTCGCCGCGCGGATCGGGAAGCGGTTGTTGCCCGATCCATCAGTCAGGACGAAGGCGTCGCGGTCGGCAAACTCGGCCGCCGTCGCCTCGCGGATGCCAGAGGTTTCCGTGCCGTAAGCCGTGCCTGCCAGCAGGACGGGGTTCTCGTAGTACCCCTTCACCGCCGCCAGTGCGCCCAGCGCGGGAACGGTCTGCCCGTAGGTGGCGCCGCCAACGTCGAACAGGTTACCGTAAACGGTGTCCGAATAGCGAAGCTGCGTGCCGTCGACATAGATGCGGTCGGCGCGGATGTTCTGCGGCGCTTCGAAACCCACCGTCCCGGCCAGCGCGATCCGCTCGTCGACGTCGGTATCGGTGTCGAGCACGTTCGGATCGAGCGAATAGGCCCCGTCCGCCAGAACCCCGATGCCGCCCACGAGCACGCCGTTCTTGTAGAGCGGAAAGCCTCCGGGGTCCGCCGCCAGACCCAGCGGAGAACGCTTGGGCCCGATCAGCGCCGACGCACCGCTTGCCTGGAAGCGGGCCGAAAAGTCCGAACAGGGCAACTGGCTGAACTGCACGCCGAACAGCGGCCCGCTTTCAAGGCCTACCGTGCTCGGCGCCGGGGGAAAGTGCTCCTGCACGATCATGCTGGCGGTGCGGCTGGAAAAGGCATTGCCGCCACTCGAAAGGTAGGCGCCCGTCACGGCCTTGGCGATCGCCGCCGCGGCAGCCGGGACAACGAGCCCCTGCAGGTCGATGTTCTGGCCATTGCCCGCATCCGGAATCTTGGCCGTCGCCGGCGCGCCGGTCATCGCCAGAACCGCCAGCACATTGCCGACGCGGTCGACCACCGCGATCGTCGCAGGATTGCCGGACTGCTGCGCCTGTGCCGCCGCCTGCGCGAGGATCTTGCCGACTTCCGCCGACGTGAGCGCTTCCTGGCTCGGGGCGACGTAGTCTTCCAGCGCGGTGCCGGGCACGCCCGTCGGGCTCGTCGTGGGCGTGGGTGTCGGCGAAGGCGTGGGTGTCCCACCGCCCGATTGCGAATCCCCGCCGCCACAGGACGTGAGCAGCAGGACGGCAGCCAGCGCCGACGATACGCGTCCTGACCGCATCAGCGTAGCGCCTCGATGCTGCGCGCCGCCTGTCCAAGCGCGGCACGGAATGCGCCGGGATTATAGCTCCCCGGCGCCCTTACCGCGTCATAGGCCCGATTGACCTGTGCCCGGATGCCCGCCGCGGCCCCTACGGTTACCCGGCCTTCGCGCACCAGCGCGTTGAGCAGCGTGTCGACCGCCATCACCGCCTGCACCGATCCCTCGTAATCGGTGAAGCGCGGAGTGATCGCCTTGCCCGAAATCGTCGCGATCACCTGGAACGCGGTCTCCGCCGAATAGCCGCGTGCCGCCAGCGCATCGGACAGGGCGCCCGCCGCGCCTCCGAGCGCCTTCGCGGCGGCCACAGCCTGCGGACGCCCCTGCGCCATCGCGGCATGGAACCCCCGCGCGGCACTGTTGAAACGCGCCGCCTCGCCGGGAACCAGCACATCCGCCACGGCCGAGAGCATGATCATGTTCTCGTCGTTGAACGGCGGATTGCCGAAGGGAATCGGCCGCCCCGGATTGGTCTCGAACGTGCGCCTGGCCGCAGGGTCGTCGCTGATGCCGCGGTGGCAGCTATGGCAATCGTAGAAATAGAACTGCGGAAACAACCCCTCGGTCGCGTAGCGGGCATCGGCGAAGAGGCTGGCCTGGCGGCGCACCGCCTCGGCCTGCCCGACGGCCCAGAGCTGCACGCTGTCCGGCCGCCCCTTGCGACGGACATAGTCGTCGTCGAGGTCGTAGTGCGCCTGCAGCGTGGAAAACAGATCAAGTTCGAAAGACACGCGCGGATGGCCCGCCGCCATCATCGCATGCGTTACGAACTGGCCCGGCTTGTCGCTGCCGAAGTGGCAATCGAGACAGACCGAGGCGCGCACCTTCGGCTTTTCGAGCGGGATCAGGCCCGCCGCGACGTTCCGTTCATGGCTCGCCGGCACTGCGTAGTGGCTGGAAATCCAGCCCGAGGCCGCACCGTGGCACGATTCGCAGCCCACCCCATCGGAAGCATGCCAGCGCCCCCCGCGCGCCGAAGCAGGCGCATTCGTGGCGTGGCAGCCCAGGCATGCCGAAGCGTTCTCGGCCTTGCCGAGCGAGAGCGCGGCGGCAATCCGTTCCCCGCGCTGCGATGTAAGGACACCATAGGCCCGGCTGTGTGCGCCAGCCCGGCTCGAACGGTCCTGCCAGATCCGAAGCTCGTCCTGCCGCACGACCTTGCCATCGCCTTCGTTGCGACCATGGCAAGTCGACCCCGCGCAGCTGGCCACGCCCTCGTAGCTGTCGGCCTCGGCCGGACTGATCCGAGGACCGCCCGCCAACAACACGACAATGCCAGCAAGCAGCAGCACCCGCGCGAACCGCCGGCGTTCGATGATTCTGCTTCCCCCAAAGGTCACGATCTGTCGCCCGTCTTCAGCGCACCCTGTCCACAACCGGATCGCGGTGCCCCCCACCAAGTCCTTGCTTTTCTACGTCAGTTACAGGTTCGTCAACAAGAGGCCGAAATAAATCTTCAGAGAAATTGCGCGTTCAGTTGCTTTCAGGCGAATGGTAAATCATCGCTAACCGATGCAATTCGATCATTGCGGGGATGACAGCGCTTCATAAACCTGTTCGGGGGATTGGCCGGCGTATCTTTTTGCATCCGATGGACAGTGGAATTTGCGCTCCGATTGCATTGCTTTAGCGCGTCGCACCCCGAATCGCCGCCCTCACGAAATCAGATCGCGCATTCCCTGAAGCTGCCGCGCAGACAGTGATTCGAACTCATCGCCACACCGTAGCCACCGGCATTGAGAAACGCGATCGCATCGCCCTCCTCCACCGGCTGCAACGCGATGTCGGCGGCCCATATATCGAGCGCTTCGTTGATGTTGCCCGCGATCGTCACGGTTTGCCGGTTCGTGCCCTTGCCGCGCAGCACGCAGGGCGCCGGCTCGCAGGGCAGATCGTAGAATGCCGGTTCGGGATGGAGGTTGAAACCGCCATTGACGCTGACGAAGCGAGTGTCGCGCTTCCATTCGACATCGGTGACGCGCAGCACGAGCATGCCCGCGTCCTTGACGATGTAGTCCCCCGGTTCCACCGCGATCCGCACGCCTCGTCCGGCGAAGTGGTCGCGCAGGATCGAAGACCAGCGCGCGAGGTCGAGCGGCTGGTCTGTCACCCGGTGCGGCAGCCCCAGACCGCCGCCGACATTGACCGTTCTCACCTCGGGAACCTCATCGAGAAAGCGCAGGGCTGCGCCGATGGCGCGGCTCCATTGCTCCAGCTGGTCGGTGAGATAGCCGCAGCCGACATGGAAATGCAGGCCGGTCACCTTCAGGCCGAATTCCCGCGCGGTCGCCAGGGCTTCGCTCCATTGCTCGCGGTAGATGCCGAACTTGGTCGTCCTGCCGCCCGCATATGTCAGCTTCTCGCCATCGCCGTAGCCCGTACCCAGCCCCGGATTCACGCGAATGCCGATTTCCCTGCCGGGCGAACTCTCGCCGATCCGCCGTATCATGCCGATCGTATCGCAATTGATCGAGAGATCGGGATGCCGCAGCAGCGTGGCGAGATCGCCCCGCGAAACGCCGCATCCGGTAAAGCTGATCCGGCCGGGAGCAAACCCGCACGACAGGGCAAGATCCAGTTCACCGGGCGAACAGATGTCGATACCGCACTTGCCCGATTGCGCGAGCCTTTCGAGCAACGGGCGGAAACGGTTGGCCTTCATCGCGTAGTAGACGCCGGCTTCGCACCCGACATCGCCCAGCGCCGCAAGCACGCGATCCAGGTTGGCCTCGACCCGGTCGAGCGAATAGAGATAGAGCGGCTCCTCGACCTCTGCTGCCATGGTCGCGACATCGCACCCGGCGAACCGGAGGCGCCCGGCCCGATAATGCAGGTCCTCCCGCGTCCACCATGCGGCGTCGCCGGCAAGCACCGACGATCGCCCCGCCGACTTGCCCCCATCCGCCATTCGGCGCAGGCCATCCTCGTTCGCATCTTCCAGCCGCCCGGTAATCCATCCGCGGCACGTGCGCGCGCCGCATTGACAGGCGAACTGACGGAACAGCACGTCCTCGGTCTCGGCATAGTCGATCGTCAGCAAATCCCCGGCGGCAATGCCGCGCAGGGCGACAAGCTCGAGACGCTCCATGTCGAGACGGCAATTGGGATCGCATCCATGCGACAGAAACCCGACGAACCGTGTGTCGGAAATGTGCAGGCCCGGGCGCACCTGCAGGCTGTGCTGCCGCAATTCGGGCCCGATCTCGCCAGAGAACCGATCCACCACCTCGCCCTTTGCGAAGGGGGCGAGCGAGAGCACACAGTGGCCGATGGCTTCCCGATGGCAAACCACGAGGCGGTCCGGCCCGCTCTCGGCCGCAGTCAATGGCCCTCGTGGCTGAATGGACAAGGCCGCTTCCCCTGAATATCGTTGTGAAATGCCGATCGGCGTTCGGTTCAGTCTAGGCTGAATTTCTTAGCGAAACGTATCGTATTCAACGCCCCTTCGCGGTTATATTCGACACGGTCCATCAATTCTCGAACAATGTGAATACCGAGCCCGCCGACCGGACGATCTTCCACCGACAGCGACGTATCCGGCGCCGGCAGCGACAGCGGATCGAAGGGTATGCCGGTATCGGAAAGTTCCACTTCCAGCGCGTCCTTGCGCACATTCAGGCGGGTCGTGATCGAGGGAATGCCATCGGCGCTGCCATGGTCGAGGATATTGCTGCCGAGTTCGTCGAAAACGATCATGACTTTCGTCACCACATCGATCGGCAGGCCCGCCCCTTCGAGGTAGGATTCGATGGCTTCGAGGAATGCGGGAAAGCCTGCCCTGCCGTCGGAAAGAGTGCGCTCATAATCGCAGTTCATGCCACTCGATTCCCGCCATGCGCCGTACGATCCCGGGCAGCAGCAGCTTAATCGAGTGGAAAAATTTCACAACTTCTCCAATAAGGTCCCCGGATTCGATGTACGGGCGGGTGGAGTAGGGCCGATGGAAATCAGCGAAGAGATCAAGGGAGCCGCCCTGATCGTGTCCGTTGCCGGAAGGCTGGACAGCAACACCGCCCCGCAGCTTGAAAGCACCTTGCCCGAGCGGATCGAAAGCAATGCGGCCACGATCGTCGACCTGTCGCAAGTCAGCTACGTCAGTTCCGCGGGCCTTCGCATCCTGCTGAAGGGCGCCAAGGTGGCCAAGGCCTCGGGTAATCGTCTGATCCTGTCCGGCCTTGCCGCGTCAGTGCGCGAAGTGTTCGACATCAGCGGCTTCAGCAGCATCTTTGCCATCGAGCCGGATGTCGATGCCGCGCTCGCTTCCATCGGCTGAGGACACCCCGCCGATTGCGGCGAAGATCCCGCTCGGCTCCAGCATGATGTCGAGGCCGGCCAGAAAGGCTTCGGGCGCAATTCCGGCATTGGCCCGGCAATAGGCCTGCGCCCGCTGCGCCATGGCGCGATCCGCGAGCATGACCAGTTGCAGTTCGCCCGGCTCCCGATCGCGCCGCCAGCTGCAGCTTTCCAGCGCCTCGATAGCGTACACGGCGCGAAGCGCGGCGAGTGTATGCTCCAGCGCTTCGCTGCTGACGCTGCGCTCTATCAGGCGACGGACATCGCACGCCGCGGCCAGCGCATCGATGGGCGTCCCGGCCCGGCAACGCCCGAGGACGAGCGTGCCGCCTTCATCGGTGGCGGCATGCGCGAAGAAGCTGCCCGGCGGCGGATCGCCGCAGATGCGCATGGCGATCTCGCGATCGCCCGTTCGGACCGTGCACGGCGCGAAGAGCGACGACCGCGCCTTTTCGATCGCCTGATCGACATCGCGCCGACTTTCGTTGCGTTCGACGGCATCGCGGTCACGCGCCATGGCGGCCTGCGTGCTGGTGTCCATCAGCCTCAGGGCATCGGCCAGATCCTGCGCCTCGCGGATGCGCAGATCGCCGGAAGCATGCGGTGCATCACCACCGGCAAGCGACCGTCGGTTGACCTCCAGTTCGCGGGTGATGCGCCGGGCGACGAACAGACCCAGCCCCGCGGCGAACAGGCCAAGCGCGACGACAATAACGAGAATGCCCCTGCGCAGGTCGCTGGCGTGCCCGAAGATCGGGTCCGCGTCGAACCGCACGGCCACGAAGCGCGCGAACCCGGCCGGTGCCAGTGCGATCACCCAGCGGTCGCCCCGGACGCCCTCGCCCGGCCCGAAGCTTTCCGGCCTTCCGGGACTGCGAAGACGCGACATATCCCAGGGGCGGCGGCTCGCCTTGAGCGCGAATGGCGCGCGTCCGGGTTCGACAAGGTAAAGCCCGTCCAGCCCATCGACATGGGCAAGCCCAGCCCGCAGGGCCTCCTTGCGGACGCCTTGCGCGAGTTCGGTCTGCGGATCGTCTATCTTGCGGAGGAATTCGGCCACGGTAACGGCCGCCGTCAGCGCCTGATCGCGCAGCGCCTGCTGCTCCTCCGCCCGGTCCTGCGAATAGAGCAGTGCGCCATTGACGAGCGCCAGCAGGAGGAAGAGCGGCACGGCAAGGACAAGGATGGTCGAACGGATCGTCATGCCCTGTCCCTCGCGCGTTCGGCGGCGAGGCCGACAATGAAGTCCGGACATTCCCGGGCGATCGTAAACAGGTGCGGCTTGGCAAGGCACAGCGTTTCGACGCCCTCCGGTGCCGCGACATAGTCGGCCCTGACCGGCAAGCCGAACAGAGCGGACTGGGCATCGAACACCGCGGGCGCGGGCCTTCCGCCGCACAGCACGGTTCCGCCGACAACGACCACGAGGCGCTCTGCGGCCAGCCCGGCGGGGAGAACCACTTCGCCCCCGGCGTGGCTGCGGCGGTGCACGTGCCGGGAAACCAGCAGCAGCTCGGATTCGGTGAGCCGGTCGAAGGGCCGGCACGCGCCCAGCGCCAGGAAGGTATCCACGTCAGCCGCCGAAATCATCGTGCCGCCTCTGGCCACAAGCGGCAGTCGGGCCTCCCCTGCCCGGCCAGCGTTATGCTTTCGCCCGCCTCGAAACGCGCGCGCATTCCCGGTTCGAGCCGCACCTGCCTGCCGCCGATGAGCAGGTCCCGTTGCTCCGCGCCGACGAGTTCGACAGTCCCCGCACCGCCATCGACGACCACGCATGTACCGTGATCGAAATCCGCCATCCGGCGCCACTGCTTCGCCAGATCGGGGTTCGATGCGCACTTGCAGGCCAGCTGCGCCATCGCCCGGCTGGCAAGGATCGTCCCGACATCCATGTCCCGCGCGGCCACCCATGCGACCATGCAGTCCGCGCGCGACACGAGCACGACCGGCAAATTCGCACCGGCCCCCGCCTGTCCCGCGAGCAGGTCTGCCGTCCCGCGCGCTTCGCGCTCGGCGATGGCGTCCTTGCGGCGCTTCGCATCGCCTGCCATCTGCCCGACGCGGTCCGCGAGCGCGCGCCGCAAGTCCATGACTTCGCGCGGGCCGCGTTCCCCGGCGGAGCCGTGCGTGCCGCCTGCCGCGATCTGCAGCGTATCCTCGGTGAGCGCTTCGATGGGCACGGCAATGCGGCGCACCAGCGCCAGTGTCACGAGAATGCAGGCGAGAACCGACCCGATGCCGATCATCGCACTCATGAACAGGGCATTCTGGGTCGCCACCTGGATCACCGAGATGTTGACGTCTGCACCGGCCGAAGCGGCGATCCGCCCATCGGCACCCATCACCGGTGCGGCGGCGGTCTTCAGCAGGCCCCATTGCTCCTGATATTCGATGGGCGAGACGTAGATCGTCCCCTGTTTCTCGACGCGATCGAGCCCTTCCACGGTCTCGTCGGGCAAATCGTCGGTCGAGCCGATCAGCGAATGATCCTCTCCCACCGTCCCGTCCAGGATATAGAGGATGTCCTCGGGACCGCCGGTCACCTGCGTGTAGAGGTACGTAAGCCCCAGCTGTTCCCGGATATGCCGCAGCGGCACGACGTTTCGCCGATAGGCTGGTGTCGCCTCGACCGCCCCGGCATCCTCGCCCGCCATGGCGGCCCGAATCAGGCGGTCGTGATCGGCCGGATCGACCATGGCACCGGTCAGCGCGCTCGCGGTGACCAGCTTTCGCTCGAACCCGTCCAGAATCGAGGCGTAGAGCCAGTTGTACGCGAGCCCTGCGAGAAGCACCGCCACCAGGACGACCGCCGGCAGGAACGTGCGCAGCAGCAGCGATTTTATGGGAACGCTTCTAGGCCGCATATTGCCTGTCATCCTGCGACTTCAGAAGCACGAGTGCGAGGTCCGGGAAGCGCCCGGCGACATCGCGCAGATCGAGATGGGAAACCCAGAACGTCCGTCCCCCGGCCTTCGCGCACAGACCGCCTTCACCGGGCGGTCGAAGGACTACCGCCGCGGACAGCGCCAGCAGCGCTTCAAGCGTCGCCCCACCCACCTCGGGATGAACTGCAAGAGCGGCCAGAACGTCGGGCAGGCGCAGTCCCTGTCCGTCCCCAAGCCCCATCAGGTCCAGCAGATGCAGGCGCAGCAGTTCGGGCATGCCGGGACGGATCACCCGCTGCGCGACCCGCGCGAAAGCGGCGGTATCGAGCCGGTCGTGCAGGACGTCCGCCGCCAGCGTCATTTCGATCGGCTGGCCGCCGGCCATTGCCGCATCGAGAACATCGGCAAGGTTGCCCGCCGTCCCTGCTTCCGCGCGCGCGCCGTCCTGCGGGCGCAGCAGCGGATCGAGCAGCCGGAACAGCGCGCCGTCGATCCCGCTTTCGATCGCCTCGATGGCATTGCCGCGCACTTTGGCATTGGCCGAATGGAGCGAGACGATCAGCAGGTCGAAATTGGGCAGCAGGCCGCCGATCGCCAACAGTTCCAGCACGAAGTCCAATGCCGCGCCGACACGTTCGCGCTGCGCACGCGCGAGCAGGACCAGCGAGGCATGCTCACCTTCATGCCGTTCCAGCACGGCGGCACCGGCCAGCAACCTGCGCGCCTCGCGCAGTTCCTCGCGGACCAGCCGGTCGAGATGCCGCGCGAACTGGGCATAGGATACCTCGGCCAGCGCGCGTGCCGCGAGCGCACGCGAGCGATAGGGCAGCGACGTCTCGCGCATGCCGCCGATCAGGCGCGGAATCGCGGTTTCGCCGATCGCGGCGAGCCGTGCCACGACGGCGCGCCGGTCGCGCGGCGCCAGCCGGGCAGTGGCGGCGAGAATATCGGGGATGACTTCGCTGTCGGTTGCCCCGGCACGTTCTGACGGCTCGGGCGGCGCGTCCTGCACGGTCTGCAACAGCCTGGCCGCGAGTTCTCCCGCCGGGTCCTTGCCCGCACTCGCCGCTTCCAGTCGCGCATGCGCCTCGGCATCGAGGCGCGCGGCCTCTACGACCGCGCGGTTGCCGAAGTTCATCCAGCCCTGGCGCATGTTGGCTGCCATCGCGGTGGGGTAGAGTGCGCGCAGGGCCACGACGATGGCGATGAGGAGCCCCCCGATGATGATGCCAATCCCCGACAGTTCGCGCATGTCGACATAGCTGGCGGCGTAGAGGAGGAAACCGCCCGCAACGAGGCTGGCCAAAGGTTCCGCCAGCCCTTCCATGACCGTGCGAAGCGGGCGCTTGACGCGCGAAGGCACCGCGTTGAACAGCAGGTTCTGGTTGTTGTACTCGATCGACGTCAGGACGCCGTGATAGGCGAAGAACGCGGCCAGCGCGGCGCCCGTCCCGCCCTTCAGGAAGAACCAGCCGAAAACCGCGAAATAAGTAAGCGGCTGGATGAAGGCGACATTGCGCACGCCGAGCCGGGCAACCAGCCGGTTGAACACGAAGAGGCAGGTGACGAGGTTGAACAGGCTGGCAGCGGCGTAGAGCGTGCCGAACAACCCCGCCAGCCCGGCCTCGTCGCGGCCTTCCTGCAGCACCATCGAATACTGGTATTCGGCAAGATTGGTCATCAGCAGCGTCACGAACAGCGTGAGCGTGAAGACGATGGTGTAGCGCGACCTGCCAAAGGCCCTGCCCACCGCGGCAAGCTGTTCGAGCGCGCTGCCGTCCTGCTCGTCGAGATCGACATCGTTCTCGGCAATCTGCTGCCAGCGCCTGCGCAGCAGCCGCGTCAGCGGAAGGGTCGCGAAGGCGATCGCCGCCCAGAGCAGGAAGAAATACTGCACCGGAACAGCCTTGGCGGAAACGCTGACGACCAGCGCCCCCATGGCCGTGCCTAGCGCGCAGAACGCGGCGAAAAGCGGGAACAGGCGCTTGGCATCCTGGATGTCGAAATAGGCGTCGGTATAGTTCCAGAACAGCGAGTAGAGCGCGATGTACCACATCGCCAGATAGAGCTTCAGCGCGAAATAGAGCGGCGTCTGCCAGCCCGGAGGCAGCCCGGCATCGATCAGCGCCCAGAACCCCACGCCCCCGGCGATCAGCGCCGCAAGGGTGATGTCGACCATGCGGTCGATCGAGAAACGCACTAGCAGATAGGAAAACAACACCGTGTAGAGCAGCATCACCGCCGGCGTCAGCATGAAGACGAGCGGCAACCTGTCCGCGCCCACATTGCTCAGGAACGCGGCATCGCCGGCGCTGAAGCCGACGCCCATGCCCATCTGCAGGAGGAAACCGAACAGCCCGAACTGCAACAGCCGGAGCCATTCGCCACGCTCGATACGGAAGAGGCGGCTAAGAATTTCGACCAATTTTCTCCCCCGCCTTTGTTGTGATCCGGTTTAATCAAATTTTGGAGTTCAGGCCCCAATAGGGCTTATTCGGTTTCGATCACGTTATCGGGAGACTATTGTCGTGGCGACCTTGGATGGAGCGCAGCGGGTACGCAGGTTCGGCCTGAAGCCGCAACTGCTGCTGCTTCTCCTCTTACTCAATCTGGTATCCGCTACGGCCTACACCGCCGTGCTCTACGGAACGGACCGGAGCGAGATCATCACCGGCATCGACGGCCGGCTGCAGGCCGCGGCGAACGCCGTGCGCGAGATTGTCCCCCAGGGTTATCACCGCCGCATCACCGGCCCGGATTCGATCCCGCCGCCCGAGTACCGGGCGGTGAGGCAGCGGCTTTCGCGTTTCGCCAACGATTCCGGGTTCACCTACGTCTATTCCTATATGAAATTCGGTGACGAGATCCGCACGGTCGCCACCAGCGCCACGCCGACGGAGATCCTGGAAGGCAGGCAGACCAGGTTCTTCACGCTCTACGACACCGCGCCCGACGAGCTCTATCGCAGCTTTGCGGACGAGCACACTCGCTTCGACGAATATTCCGACTCGTTCGGCCGCTTCCGGTCGATCTACATGCCGGTCAAGGCCTCCGACGGCCGCGTGCATGTCATCGGCGCGGACATCGACCTCGCGCGGCTCGACCAGCGGCTGCATGAAGCGCTGGTCAAGTCCATCTCCATCGGCATGGCCCTGTTCGCCCTGTCGATGGCCGTGGGCTGGTTCCTCATCTCGCGCATCGTCGCCCCGCTCGTGCGGCTGACGGCCTTCACGCGCAACATGGAGACCCGCAGCTTCCAGCCCGACGAGGACGAGATGGAAGCGATGCAGACCATCAGCCGAAGCCGCGGCGACGAGGTCGGCAGCCTGGCCGAGGCCATGGCGGGGATGATCGCGCGGCTCCAGCGCTACCTTGTCGAAATGGAGGAAGCGACAGCCGCCCGTGAGAGGGTGGAAGGCGAATTGTCCGCCGCGCGCGACATCCAGGTCGGCATGTTGCCGCGCACTTTCCCGCCCTTCCCCGAACGCAAGGACCTTGACGTCTTCGCCCTGCTCGAACCGGCCAAACAGGTCGGCGGCGACCTCTACGACTACTTCCTGATCGACGATAACCGCCTGTTCTTCGTCGTCGGCGACGTTTCGGGCAAGGGCGTGCCGGCGGCGCTGTTCATGGCCATGACCACCACCCTGTTCAAGGCGCATGCGATGTCCGGCAAATCGACCGGGGAGATCATGCAGCGTGTCAATATCGAACTCTCGCGCGACAACGCCGCCGAGATGTTCGTGACGATCTTCGCCGGCATCCTCGACCTGCGCAGCGGCGACGTGGAGTACAGCGACGGCGGCCACGAAGCGCCGTTCATCGTGCGCGACGGCGGTTTGGTCGAACGGCTGCAGAAGCTGCAGGGCATGGCGCTGGGCGTGTTCGAGGACGCCGTCTACAGCACCGGGCACTTCCGCCTGAACGAAGGCGACGCGCTGGTGCTGTTCACCGATGGCGTATCGGAAGCCACGGACGCCGACGAGCAGCTGTTCACGACTGCACGGATCGCCGATGCTCTGGCCACGGCGCGCGCCGAATTCTCGGCCAGGCTGATCGCGGAAGGCCTTGCCGACAGCGTGCGCGCCTTCGTCGGCGCGGTGCCGCAATCCGATGACATCGCTATCCTGACAGTCTGCTACGAAGGCGAAAGGGACAGCCTCAGCTGAACGCGATGGGCGGCCTTTCGAGACCATGCATCTTGCGCAGGTAGAGGCGCATGTCGTCGATCTGCCGGCGCAGCGCTTCCGGGGAAGCCGGCTGCGTGTCCATGACCGAGGCGATGTAGGGGCAACCCTCGATTTCCCAGGGCAGGAAGTCGAAGCCTTCCTCTGCATCGTGCATCCAGATGATCGGATAGGGCCGGCCGAACATCACGCCCTTCAGCTCCTCGCGCCCGACGAGGTACATGGCGACGGTCGAGCGATTGTCGGCCTCGAGCAGCATTTCGACGAGGTCCAGCGAGAGCACGAGGCTGGCGGGCCGCGCAAACTTCGAGAGACGGAAACCAAGGTCGAGATCCGGCCCGATGAAGTCGAGGTGCGGCGAAGCGTCGCCGGAGGACAGCTCCGGGATTTCGAGCGCGATGTTGTTCTCGGAAAAATCGGCGAGCCATGCCGTGCCCTTGAGGCGCAGCGGCAGTTTGGGAAAGTGTGTCGCCTCGTAGAGCCGCATGGTCCGGAGCAGCACGCGCAGGATGCCGACGAGTTCCTCGGGGCTGGACGGCCGGGCGGTGAAGATCACTTCATCGCCCATGGCTTTCCAGACATCCACCGCAGGGGTCTCCTCCTCGTCGAGGAATTCGAAGCCCATCTGCCCCACCAGCATCAGCGGGAAGTTGGTGAAGAACGTGCGGAACGTCTCCAGCCAGCCGTCGACCCCGCGCGCAGCAGCGGTGGCCTTGAACTGGGTCGATCCGACCATGTCGACGGAAAGGAAGAGACGGAACATCGTTTCAGCCTGTTTCAGAAGCTCGCGACGAGCGTTGCGACTACACCCGCCCTGGCGAGGCGGCCAGACTCGTTCGCCCCGGAATAGTTGGTATCGACATAGGACACCGAGGCCGTCAGCGGCCCCGCGACATAGGAAATGCCCGCCTCCCAGTCCCATTTGTTGTCGTAGGAATCCCCGTTTTCATAGCCGAGATGGCCGAACAGGCTGACGGGCGTCTCGCCAACGGGGATCTCCGTCTTCGCAGCCATGTAGAAGTTGTTCCCGCCGTAGTTGTCCTGCGAAGGGACCCACGCCGCATCCAGCCCGACGGTCGCCGGGCCAAAGCTCGTGCTCGCGGTACCCAGGACCTCGAAATAGTCGACGCCGCTGCCGCCCGGGTAGAAGTATCCCAATGCCGTGATCGAATAGTCGACACCTTCGAACGACCCGGCATATCCGCCATAGATGTCGAGCTCGACGTTCGAACCGCTGTAGTCGGCGATGCTGGAGGCCCAGGTCCCGACGAACAGGCCGCTATCGTGACTGAGGTCGAAACCGCCCTGGATCGCCGGGTCCCTGCCCGACAGGCTGATGCCGCGAAACCTGTAGTCGCTTACAAGGCCGACATTGGCGGACAGTTCGAAGGCGGAATCCTCGCTTGCCCCGTCCTCGCGGGCCATGGCCGGCACGGACGGCACGGCCAGCGCGATCGCCAGCAGAGCCGCCGCCCTCTCCGTCCACAAGCCCATCTATCCTCGCCTACTCCACTCCGAGACAGGCGGGATAGGAGCATACGAATAAATATTGGTGAACGCTGCCCAAATATCGCGGCCGACCGGCAGCGGCCTCTGGGCAGTATCATGTCACTGCCGCGCGTTCATTAACCGCAGAAGAATGCACACTGCCGACGCTCCTACGCGCGCAGGCGGAATCCCCGCCTGCGCGAGATCGACGGGAGTGCAAGAAGTCAGCCCACCGGACTTTCGCCCGCGCCTGCCGTCACGGAACGGGTCGCCACCGGCGTCTTGTCCCGCCACGTGCCGCCCAGAGCACGGAACAGGTCCACTTGCGCGAAGGCCACGTCGCGCGTCGCCTGCGCATAAGTGGATTCCGATTGCGCCAGCGTGCGCTGCGCATCGAGCACGG
This sequence comes from Novosphingobium mangrovisedimenti, assembly GCF_025153475.1. Taxonomy (GTDB): domain Bacteria; phylum Pseudomonadota; class Alphaproteobacteria; order Sphingomonadales; family Sphingomonadaceae; genus Novosphingobium; species Novosphingobium mangrovi_A. Next base: position 43,204 of record NZ_JANZXA010000015.1, on the reverse strand, counting down.
CGAGCGCATCGATCTGCCCCCGGCCCTGACGCGCGATGCTGACTTTCGCCGCGCGCCCCGCCGCATCGCGCGCGGACCCGAGCCGCTCCTTGCGCAACAACGCGTTGCGATAGGCGGACAGGGCCGTCTCGGTCTCCTCCAGAGCCCTCAGCACGGTGCCGTCGAAAGTGGCGAGATCGGCCTGCACATCCGCCCGGGCGGCGCCAATGCGCGCGCGGATGGCTTCCTGGTTCGGGAAGGCCCAGGAGATCAGCGGCCCCACCAGCCAGCGCAGCGGTCCCGCGCCGAACACGTCGGTCGCGCCGACCGCTGTCGTGCCGACCGACCCGCCCAGCGTGATCTTCGGATAGAGGTCCGCCGTCGCCACGCCGATCCGCGCCGTATCGGCGGCAAGGCGCCTTTCGGCAGCCTTCACGTCGGGACGGCGGGCAAGGAGCGTGCGTCCGTCGCCGACCGGGATCGGCTGAGCCACGTCGGGCGTTGTCGTCCGTTCCCGCACCGCCGCCGGAAGATCCTGCGGCGTGCGCCCGGTCAGTGTCGCGAGACGGAACAGCGCGGCATCGCGCGTGGCCTGCAGCGAGGGAATTTCCGCCGCCTGCTGGTCGCGCAGCTGCATGAGGCGGATCACGTCCAGACGTTCGTTGAGGCCGCGCTCGAACCGGGCGCTGGTGATCCGCACCGAGCGGTCCAGCAAGTCCACCGTGCGGTGCGCCACGGCCAGCTGTTCCGCCGCGCTGGTGGCATCGACATAGGCCCGGACGGTATCCGCGACCACGGTCACGCGCACCGCATCGGCATTTTCGCGCGCGGCGCCCAGATCGGCGCGCGAAGCCTCGATACCGCGCCGGACGCGGCCGAACAGATCGAGTTCGTAGCTGACGGCCAGTTGCCCGTCGACCGTCCGGCCTTCCCTGTCCGTCCCCGGCGGGACCTGGCTCTCGGCGGCGCGGCCGTACGTGCCAGAGCCGCTGATCGCGGTTTGCGGCAAGGCATCGGAACGCGCGCCGCGAAGGCTCGCCCGGGCCCGCTCGATCCGGGCCACCGCCACACGCACATCGGTGTTGGCCGCCAGCGCATCGACGACCAGTCCGTTCAGCACCGGATCGTCGTAGAGCCGCCACCAGTGATCGTCCGGCGACGTGGTGACGACTTCGGGCGATGTACTTCCCGCGAAGGGCGCGTCTCCCGCAGCCGGCAGGGCCGGCGCGACGTAGTCGGGGCCGGCAGCGCAGGCTGCGAGGCTGGTCGCGGCAAGCAGCGCCGCGACGAGGTTTCGCATTTTCATCGCTTCTTTCCCTTTCATTCCGCGGGCTGCAAGGCGTGGCTGGGACGGCTTGGGCCGGAGTCTCTCCGCCGCAACCGGGCCGCGAGCTTGCGGCACACGACATAGAACGTCGGCGTGAAGAGCAGGCCGAAGACCGTCACGCCCGTCATGCCGAAGAACACCGCCGTGCCCAGCGCCTGCCGCAGCTCCGCGCCCGCGCCCGTGGCAATCACCAGCGGCACCGTGCCGAGGATGAAGGCGAAGCTGGTCATCAGGATCGGGCGCAACCGGGTACGGGCCGCATAGACGGCGGCTTCCACCGTCGACATGCCGCGCTCGTCCTCGGCCTGCTTGGCGAATTCGACCACGAGGATCGCATTCTTGGCGGCCAGCGCGATGAGCACGACGAGACCGATCTGCGTCAGGATGTTGTTGTCCATCCCCCTCAGGTTCACGCCCAGCATGGCCGCGAACAGGCACATCGGCACGATCAGGATGATCGCCAGCGGCAGCGTCAGGCTCTCGTACTGCGCGGCGAGCACGAGGAAGACGAAGAGCACCGCCATGCCGAACACCACGCCCGCGGTATTGCCCGCCGTCGACTGCTGGTAGGCAATGCCAGTCCACTCGTGATCGTAGCCGGCCGGCAGCGTATCGTCGGCGATCCGTTCCATGGTCGCCAGCGCTTGCCCTGTGGAGAAGCCGGGTGCCACACTGCCGTCGACCTCGATCGCCCTCTGCAGGTTATAGCGCACCACGCGGTAAGGCCCGGTCTTGTCCTGGAAAGTGGCCACCGAACCGATCGGCACCATGGCCCCGGAGTTCGAGCGGGTCTTCAGGTTGGCGATGTCCGCCGTCGTGCCCCGGTAGGGCGCATCCGCCTGCGCAGTGACGCGATATGTGCGCCCCAGCAGGTTGAAGTCGTTGACGAATGCCGAACCGAGATAGACCTGCAAGGCCTCGAACACCCGTTCCGGCGGGACACCCAGCAAGTCGGCCTTGCGCCGGTCGACATCGGCATAGACGCGCGGCGTGTTCATGTTGAACAGGGTATAGACCTGCCGCAGTTCGGGCGACTGGTTGGCCTGCGCCAGCATCGGACCGGCAGCCTTGGCAAGCTCGGCATAGCCGCGCCCGTTCTTGTCCTCCACGATCATCCGGTAGCCGCCCGGAGGGACAATGCCATTGATGGTCGGCGGCGGCAGCAGGATCACATGCCCCTTGTCGAACCCCGCCAGCGCGGCATGCGCCTGCTGCATGATGCCTTCATAGGTCGCACCCAGTTTCTTGCGTTCCTCGAAGCTCTTGAAGGGGAAGTAGATCGCGGCGGCATCGGGCGTCTGCGTACGCGACGGACCGTGGAGCCCGGCGAACATCACCGCCCCGCGCAGGCCCTTGATCGGCAGGATGCGCTTCGCCACGTCCTGCATCGCCTCGTCCGTGCGCGAGAGCGAAGAGCCCGGCGGCAGGAAGACGGCGGCAAGGAAGTAGCCCTGGTCCTGCTGTGGCACAAAGCCGGTCGGCGTCGCCCAGAACAGGCCCACAGTCGCGGCGATGAGCCCTCCGTAAGTCGCCATCATCCGTAGCGGGCGCTTCACCAGCCGCAGCGTCAGCTTCGCATAGGCCTCGCTCATGCGCTCGAAGCCATGGTTGAAGCGATCTCCCGCATTCTGCAGGAACCGCTTCCAGCGCGGCGCATCGTCCGGCACGTCGTGGCGTTCGCGCAGCAGGATCGCGCCCAGAGCCGGCGAAAGGGTGAGCGAAAGCAGCAGCGAAATCACCGTCGCGGTCGAGATGGTGACGGCGAACTGCTTGTAGAATTCACCCGAGATGCCGGAAATGAACAGCGTCGGCACGAAGACCGCGCAAAGCACGAGCACGATGGCGACAAGCGCGCCGGAAACTTCGTCCATCGAGCGCCGGGCCGCCTCGATCGGCGTCATCCCCTCCTCGATGTAGCGCTCGACGTTCTCGACCACGACGATCGCGTCGTCGACGACGATGCCGATCGCCAGCACGAGCCCGAACAGCGAGAGGTTGTTGAGCGAATAGCCCGTCGCCGCCAGCATCACCGCCGTGCCGACCAGCGAGACCGGGATGGCAATGATCGGGATGATCGCCGCGCGCCAATTCTGCAGGAACACAAGGATGACCAGCACCACCAGCACCACCGCTTCGAACAGCGTCTGGTACACCGCGTCGATCGACTGGCCGATGAACTCGGTCGGGTTGTAGATCACGCTGTATTCGAGGCCCTGCGGGAAAGACGTGGCGAGATCGTCCATCTCGGCCCGCACCGCCTGCGCCGCCTCGAGGGCGTTGGAACCCGGGCGCTGCAGGACCGCGATGACCACGGTCGGCTTGCCCGAAAGGTAGGTGTTGGTGCCATAGTCCTGCGCGCCCAGCTCCACGCGGGCGACATCGCGCACGCGCACCTGCCGGCCATCCGGATCGGTGCGGACCACGACGTTGGCGAACTGCTCGGGCGTCTTGAGGCGCCCCTGCATCTCGACGCCGATCTGATAGGCATTGCCCTGGTCGAACGGCGGCTGGCCCAGCGCACCGGCGGAAACCTGCACGTTCTGCGCGCGCAGTGCCTGAACGATCTCGCCCGCGGTCAGGTCGAGAGCGGCGGCCTTGCCCGGATCGATCCAGATGCGCATACCATAGTCACGCGCACCGAACAGGCGGACATCGCCCACGCCATCAAGCCGCGCCAGCTTGTCCTTCACCTGCGTGAGTGCATAGTTGGAGATGTAGTCGCGATCGAGCGAACCGTCGGGCGACTGCAGGTTCACGACCATCAGGAAGTCCGGCGAGGACTTGCGGGTCACCACGCCCAGACGCTGCACTTCCTCCGGCAGGCGCGGCGTGGCCACCGCCACCCGGTTCTGCACGAGGACCTGCGCCTCGTCTAGATCGGTGCCGATCTTGAACGTGACGGTGATGATGACCTTGCCGTCTCCGGTCGACTGCGAGCCCATGTAGAGCATGTTGTCGACGCCGTTGATCTCCTGTTCGATCGGTGCGGCGACGGTATCGGCCACGGTCTCGGCGGAAGCGCCCGGATATTGCGCGCTCACCGTCACCGTGGGCGGGACGATGTCGGGGTACTGGGTGATGGGAAGGCCGATGAACGCGAGCGCCCCCACCACGGTGATGATCACCGCGATGACGCCCGCGAAAATCGGCCGGTCGATGAAGAACCGGGAAAATCGCATGGATATGTGCCCCTGAGTTGGCGGCGACCGGCGGACGGACGCCTCCGTTACGGGTGAATCAGTTGGCCAGGGTCGCCTGTGCGGCCACCGGCTCGGACGGTCCGGCGGGAACCGCGCCCGGCGCCTTTTCCGTCGCGGGGTCCACCGCGATCGTGCCGCGGCTGGTCTGAACCTTAGCCCCGGCAACGGCGCCCTGATAGTTCGAGACCACGATCCTGTCGGCAGGCGTCAGGCCCGAACGGATCACGCGCAGGCCGCCCACCATCGGGCCGAGATCGACCGGCTTGGCGTCAACCATGCCGTCCTTGCCGACAGTGAGCACGATCTTGCGCGCCTGGTCGGAATGGACGGCATCGTCGGGCACCAGCATGGCCTTGACGGTGCCGCTGTCGGCTAGGCGCATGTTGCCGAACATGCCCGGCGTCAGGAAGCCGTCGGGATTGTCGAGCACGGCGCGCACGCGAATGGTCCCCGAGCGCGGATCGAGCCCGTTGTCGGTGAAGTCGAGCTTGCCGGTCCAGCGGTAGGCCGTCTCGTCCTGCAGGCGCACCTGCACGTCGGCCGGGGCCTTTTTCCCGGCCCGGTCGCGCTGGGTCTTGAGGAACAGCGCCTCCGAAGCGTCGAACGTGAAGTAGATCGGATCGACGGCGTTGATCGTCGTCAGCAGAGTGGCATTGGCGCCGCTATCGCCCGAGACGAGGTTGCCGACATCCACGCGGCGATCCGAAATCCGCCCCGAGATCGGCGCGCGGACAGTCGCGAACTCGACATCGAGCGCACGCTGGCGTTCGCGCGCCTGCGCGGCAGCCAGCGCGGCCGACGCCGAGCGGACGCGCGTGCGCAATTGATCGACCTCGCTCGCGGCAATGGCCTCGTCGCCTGTGAGACCGGCTACGCGGCCGTAGTCAGACTTGGCCAGTGCCAGTGCACTGCGCGCTGCGGCGACATCGGCCTGCGTTTCGGCCAGGGCGGCCCGATAGGGACGCGGGTCGACCGTGAACAAGGGCTGCCCCTTGCGGACGAAATCGCCATCCCGGAAGTGGATGCGCGTGATCGCACCCGAGACACGCGGGCGGACTTCCACCGTCTTGCTCGGCGCGAAGCGGCCCACGTAGTCGTCCCACTCGGTCACGTCGCGCACCAGCGGATACGCGGCCTGAACAGTGGGAACCGGCGGCGGCACCGCTTCAGCAGCGGTGCCATGGAACAGCTTCCAGCCGATGCCCGCCGCCGCCAATGCCGCAATCGCGACAATCGCCACGTTGCGGCGATGCGGGCGGCGTTCGCGCGTTTCGGCAATTTCCGCCACGCTCGCTTCAGGCGTTTCGATGGCTGTCGAATAGTTCACGCGGAAAGCCTCCGGAAAGGCGCGCGCAGGCGCCCGATAGTGTCGAGGACGGCACCGACCTGGTGCTCGCTGAACCCTGCGGCCAGGGCCTCCTCCTGCGCGGAGACCGGCAGGTTGTAGCCATGGTGCCAGGCCTGCACCGCAAGCCGGCGCAGGCTTTCCAGGCGTTCGTTGGCCAGCATCGGCGACGCCGGCATCGGGCCCAGGATCAGACGCGCGAACCAGCCCCGCGTGCGCGGTGGACGCAAGGTTTCGAGATCATCCTCGCGGGCCAGTTCGATGACGCGGCGCTCGAGTGCCGTCAGCGCATCGACAATGGGCGACGCCCGATGTTCGGCCGCCATGCTGGCGACCGAAGCCAAAGGCGTCCCCGGCTCTGCATCCTTGAAATCGATGAAGGCCATGTTTCGTTACTCCAGGAAGGACCCGGCGCGCGCCCCGAGGCGGGAGGGGGGAAGGACGCGCGCCGGGACGATTTCCGGCGCAAGGGTGCCGGAAAATCGGGGGGCACAGCCAGCCACGCGCACGGGCGATAGCCCCGGCGTGGCTGGCTGCTTCGAGTTCGTGTTGTCAGGAACCACCTGCGGGGACAGGCGGCACCGAAATCAGCCAGCCAGAACCGGCACGGGGTTTTCAGTCATTCGACCTCCAGCGCCGATTTGGAAGGCTTTGTTCTATACCGATTGGTATATATTTGTTTGCCGCAGTGCGTCAAGGCTGTTTCTGTACCAATCGGTACATTGGTGCGGGACCGTCGGTTTCAAGAGGTTGAACGGAAGATGAATAAATTTTCATCGCCGCGTCCGACGCGGCGCATAAAGCCGCCTAGCGGCTGGGCCACATCGTCAGGAACGTGTCGACGACGTGGCTCAGATCCTCGCGATCCGCGCCACCCTGCGCCTTGACCGCAATGCCCTGCATGACCGTGGTAAGGCATTGCGCGAGCGCCTTGGCGTCGACGCTTTCGGGCAAGTCGCCTTCCGCCCTGGCCCGTTCGAAGCGGGCGACCAGCGCGGCCTCGGACGAAGCGCGCCGGGCAATGACTTCCTCGCGAATCGCGGGCGATTCCGTGGAGCAGGCGACCGTGCTCATGATACCGAGGCATCCTTGCGGGTCGCTGGAACCGCAATGCGTGTCGAGCGCGCCATTCAGCAGGCGCTGGGCAACGCCGCGCGCTGTCGGCGCATCGTTCGCGGCCTGGATGTAGCAGAGCTTTTCGCGCTCATAGAGGTCCAGCGCCTTCTTGAAGAGCGCTTCCTTGTTGCCGAAGCACGCATAAAGGCTGGGTTTGGTAATGCCCATCGCCTCGGTCAGCTCGACCATCGACGCGCCTTCGTAGCCACGCTCCCAGAACACGCGAAGCGCGCTGGCAAGCGCCTGCTCGGGATCGAATTCCCGAGGGCGACCACGTGTCTTGGAGGAAGCCGAACATTCCATACCGACCGGTATGTAGTCACAGGTGCACACTGCGTCCAGTGTAACCCGATCGTCATGTGCGCAAGAAACGATGCAATATCCGGAATTGCATGGAATAATGCATGCCACGTGCGGAGGCGAAAACCGCGGCGCCGGGAAGCAAGGACAGAAGAAACGACAACGGGCAGGGCAAGGGTGTCTTCCCTGCGCCCTGCCCGATCAGATCGTCGGCGCGGCGAAGTTGCCCGGAGCGCGAAACCGCGCCCCGGGCATGACCTTCACCCCCCCGGCGTCAGGCCATCAGCACCTTGTCGACGGCCAGGCAGAACTTCTGCATCTCTTCGGCCGAACCTACCGTAATGCGCGACATCTGCGGATAAGCGGTCCAGGACCGGCCGATCTGCACGCCCTGCCCTAGCAAGGCCGCCATCATTTCCTTGGGCGTCCTGTCCTTCCATTCGACCATGAACATGTTCGCGTGGCTACCCGGGATCACCTTGAGACCGCGCTTCTGGAGGTGGGCGATGGCCATCTCGCGCGCGGACACCATCTGCGCGGCGCGCGCCTTGATCTGGGCAGCAAGCGGAACCGACGCGGTACCGCAGGCAACGGCGGTCATCGGCAGCATGTTCGTCACCTGCCCGCCGTCATAGCGCATCATCCTCTTATGAAGCTCCGGCGCCGCGAAGGTCAGTCCCAGACGCATGCCGGCCATGCCGAACAGCTTCGAGAACGTGCGCATCACGATCACGTCGTCGCGTTCCACCGCAAGCTGAGCCGCGCGCGGCGTGTCGGACCAGTGAACATAGGCCTCGTCCACCAGCAGCACCGCATCCTTGGGCTTGTTCTCGGCCAGCCAGCGCAGGTCCTCGATCGGGGTGATCGTGCCGGTCGGGTTGTTGGGCGAGCAGACGTAATAGAGGCCCGCATTGGGATCGGCCGTCAGCATGGCCTTCACGTCGTGGCGATAGTCGGAGGTAAGCGGAACCTTGGTCACCTTGGCGCCGATCCATGCGCCGGTACGCCAGATCGATTCGTAGGTCGGATCGGCAGTAACGATACCGCGCTTGGGCGAAGAGAACGTGATCGGCGTACGGGCCAGCGGATCACTCGAACCCGGCCATGCGAGAATGCGGTCCACCGGCACGCCTTCGACTTCGGACACGGCCGCGAAGAGCTTGGCGTGCTCGTCGTCGGGCTCGTAGCGGTTACCCTGGGCGACGATCAGCATTGCCGCCTCCGCACCGGCGGGAAGCGGCCCCGTCCAGCACTCGTTGGAACCGATGCGCACCGCACCGGCCACGGCCTTGGCGGACTGCTGCGCGAAGACCGACTCGGCGTTGCCCGCCAGAGCGAGGCCACCACCGAGCAGGGCCGCGATCCGGCCAAGCTGCCGGCGCGAGTAACCGCGCCCGATGAGTTCTTCAGCAACCTCGCTGTTTTCGATACGCTCCATGACACTGGTTTCCTGAACCTGCATTTGCACACTCCTTCCCGAAACTGTGCGCCGGCCCTCAGACCTTGAGCGCATTGCGAAACATGACGACGGCAATAACGATGAGATAGACGCCGAAAACGCGCTTCAAGACGCTGGGCGGCAGCGAATGGGCCGCCGCCACGCCCAGCGGAGCGGTCAGGATCGACATCGAGGCGATCGCCGCCGTCGCAGGCAGATTTACAAAGCCCAGCGAGCCCCAGGGCAAGCCGTGCTCGCGCAGGCCGATGATGGCGAAACCGATGGCGCTGGGGATCGCGATCAGCGTTCCCACGCCCGATGCGGTCCCTACCGCGCGATGGATCGGGCGGCCGCACAGCGTCATCACCATGATCGCGATCGTGCCGCCGCCGATGCCGAGCAGCGAGGAAAACGTGCCGAGGCCGCCAGCGATGCCCATGCGCAGCACCCCGCTCGGCATCTGGTCGGTCAGCGACTTGTCGCCGATGCGCGGCAGCAGGAAGTGGAGCGACATCAGCAGGACGCCGGTGGCGAAGATCATGGTCAGCATCTTGCCGTCGACATGGCTGGCGAGCAAGACGCCCACCCCGTCGCCGAGCACGATCCAGGGCGCCCAGCTCTTCAGAATTTCAAAATCGACCGCGCCGCGCTTGTTGTGGCTCATGACCGAGCGGATCGATGTGACGATGATGGTCGCGGCTGAGGTGCCGATGGCGACGTGGGCATACTGGGCGTGATCGCCGCCCAGCAGCGGAAGCATGAGCAAGAGCGCAGGCACGACCACAAATCCGCCGCCGATACCGAACACGCCGCCGGCGAAACCCGCCAACAGCCCGGCACCCAGAAGCCCGACAGCCGGAATCAACCAATCCATTGAAGTCATGAGCACAAAGAACTCTCCGCGTGTGAATACATGCGTAATTCAAAAAAGGATGGGCACCACCTTTGAATAAATCCGAAGGTGGCGCCCATTTAGTCTGCCGTCAGAACTTCACACCGACCCGCGCGTAGTAGTATCCACCGTTGATCCCGAAAGGCGAGACCGTGGGGTAGACACTGGAAGCAAACCTGCTCGAACCCGACGCCTCGTAAGCGGCGCGGAAGTTCTCGTAGGATGTCTTCGTCGGGTAGTGATTGAACAGGTTGTTGGCGCCGACCGAAATCTTGAGAGCCTCGGTCGGTTTGAAGCCCACTTCGATGTCGGTGATGAACGAAGCCTTCACCGGGATCGGAATGGACTGGCCGGCCAGCGGGCTGCCGCCCGGCGCGGTGCTGAGGCTGGAGACCTTCGAATAGTAGCTCTCGCGCAGGTTCAGGCTGAACATGCTCGATTCCCAGTACATGCCGAGCGTGGCCCGAACCTTGGGCGTGCTCTTTTCCAGCGTCCAGACCGCGAACTTGTCGATCAGCGCCGTGGCCGTCGGGTCCACGGTGCTGGTGTAGAGCGCGGAAGGCAGCCCCGCGATCGAGTCGACCTTGTTCTCGTTGTAGTTGGCCGTGAGGCTCCAGTTGATGTCGCCGATGCCGGTGGGCATGTCGTACTTCGCCGTGAAGTCGATGCCGCGCGTCGTCATGTCGGCACCGTTGGCGAAGGTCTGGATGCGCACCGTGCCGCTCAGGTTGCGGTCGACGCCGGTGGCATCGATCAGCACGTAGCTCGGGATCGTCCCGCCCAGCGCCGAGGAAACCGCGTCGTAGACGGCCTGCTGGTTGTAGATGTTGTAGGCATCCGCATTGTAGGGAATGCAGCTCGCCGCGTTGGAGCCGGTGTAGCCCTCGGGGCAGTACTGGCCGTTGAAGCCGTAGAACGAACCCGTGATGAGGATGCGGTCGCGGATCTTGATCCAGTAGCCGTCGAGCGTGAAGCTCAGGCGCGAGGTCGGCGTGAAGACGACACCGGCGCTGAAGTTCGTCGACTTTTCAGGTTTCAGGCCGCCAAAGCCCAGCGAAGCCGCCGCGGCGGAGTTGGCCGGAAGCACGCCGCCGACCGAGTTCGGACCGACCGAAATACCCGAATAGAAGCCCTCGCCCGGCGTCGGAGCGCGGAAGCCCGTGGATGCCGTGCCGCGGATCGCGAACGTCGGCGTGATGTCGTAGCGGCTGGTGAGCTTGAACACCGTGGTATCGCCAAAGTCGCTGTAGTGCTCGTGGCGAACCGCACCGTCGACGAGCCAGTCGGGGTTCGGATTGAACGAGACGTCGAGATACTGCGAGAAGTTGGTGCGGCGGTGATTGCCGGCATTGGCCGGCGCATAGCCGAAGAACGACTGCGCGCCGCTGCCATAGTAGGATGCCGGATCGCCATCCGTGATACCGTAAGTGTCGCGGCGCCACTCGATGCCGCCGGCAAGGTTCAGCGGCGAAGAGAGGCCGATGTCGACCGGCAGCGTCAGATCCAGCGTATTGGTCCACTGCGAGGCCTTGAAGTCGCCGTTGTGGAACTCGGTCGGCGTGAAGCCGGTATCCCGGTAGAGCGAGGAGTTGCCCGAATTCTCCACATAGACGCCGACCAGGTCATGACCGTAGGTCGAGGCAACATCGAACCCGAGTTCGCCGATCATGCCCTTGAAGCCGCCCGTCACCGACCAGTCCGTCTCGCGCACGGCCTCCAGCGGCGAGAAGCCGGTGGGGTAGAACGGAACGCCATCGGAATCGGTGATAATGCCGGGCGTACGATAGTTTTCGTAGGCGCGGGCATATTTGTGGCCGTAGCTGCCGAAGCTGTAGAGTTCGAAATCGCCGAACCGGTAACCAGCGTTGTACATCACCGAGGTCTGGTTGACGTAGGGATCGCCCAGAATGCGGTTGACGTAGGGATAGTGCGCCTGATTGACCGCGTCGGGATACTTGGAAAGGTTGGCCGCGGCGACCGAGTTGTCGCCGAACACGCGCGGATCGACATCGCCGCGGAAGCTGAAGCCCTTCTTCTTCTTCTGGACCGTCACATTGAAGTAGGAGTCCTCGATCGGCGCGAAACCGACATTGCCCGAGATGCTGTAGGTATCGCCGCCACCATCGAAATACTGGCCCGCGGTGCCGACAATGCTGCCGCCGTATTCGGAATCCTTGAGAATGATGTTGATGACGCCGGCGATGGCGTCGGTACCGTACTGCGCGGCCGCGCCATCCTGCAGGACTTCGATGTGATCGATCGCGGCCGTCGGGATGAAGCTCATGTCCGGCGCGGCGCTGCCGCCGTAAGGACCACCCGCGATCGATATGTTGGCGGTGCCATGGCGACGCTTGCCATTGATCAGGACCAGCGTGTGGTTCGGGCTCAGGCCGCGCAGCTTCATCTGCAGGTTCATTGCCTGCATGTCGCCGCCGAAGGATTGCGCCTGAATCGAAGGCAGGCTCTGCGCCAGGCTCTGGATGAGGTCCGGCTGGCCGGTGCGCGCAAGGGCCTCGGAATCCATGAGCTGGATCGGCGCCGGGCTGTCCGCCGCCTTCATGCCGGTGGTGCGGGTACCCGTAACAATGATCGATTCACCCACATCGTCATCGGAAGCGGCGGCGGCTTCGGCCCCGCCCGCAACCATAGTCCCTGCACTTTGCGCGAATGCCGGCTGCGCACATACGCAAAGCGCGACGGCAAGTGCGGCAATCGATGTCGTTTCCCTGTACTTCATCTGGATCAGCCCCCTCTATTGGACGAAAGTTCTTTTGTCGGGCCCCTCCCTTGAGATCCGGGTTATTTTTTCTCACGAAACCAATATGTTGATGGCAACCAGAACCTGCGCACCCTCACAGTCGCAACGTCCGAAACAGAGCACGCGCCATCGTTCCCGCAAGCAGCCTGCGCGATGCAGGCCACTGCGGCGGCATTTCATTCACAATTCACTTCGCTACTTTCCGGCGCTGCGGCGTTAACCCCGCACGCCGGAGACATTCATGCCCGCAATGCACCCGCGCCGGACGCGACCCTGCATCCGGAACAGGCCGGCCCCGAGCCGGCATACGACTGAAGACTGAAACTCGAAGGCGGCGAAACTACGCGACCGGACTGGCTAACCATTGGTCCCCCTTTTCAACCGTAAGCACCCTTGCCGCACCCGCCGGCGAACCGACATACCGCAAGGGCCGTGACCCGTCTGGATCGTGCGAGCTTTCCACCAGACATGGAAAAGTTAGGGTGGACGACCTGTCATCAAGCTGTCACTCTCCCAACCGGATTTGAAAAGAAATTACGGGTCAGCGACAGCTTGATGACAGGTTTTCACCAAACAGTGTCGAATCAAGAAATATTAGAGTCACAGATGATACAATGACCGCGCCGCGGGGGCGGTTCGGTCATGCGCGACGGAGGGGATGCCGCAACTCGGTACGGGGAGCGACTTGTTGCGTATTCTGATCGTGGAAGATGACCGCAGCCTTGCGCGCGGTATGGAAGCTTCGATGGCGACGGCAGGTTTCGCCATGGATTTCGTGTCGACCGGGGAAGAGGCGATCGAGGTGCTCTCGACCGAGCCCTACAACCTCGTGATCCTGGACCTCGGGTTGCCCGACATGGACGGCCTCGAAGTGCTGAGCCGCCTGCGCCGCCGGGAAATACAGACTCCGATTCTGATCCTGACCGCGCGCGACGCGGTGAACGACCGTATCGAGGGACTGGACCGCGGCGCCGACGATTACCTGTCGAAACCATTTCATCCCCGCGAGCTGGAATCGCGCGCGCGCGCCCTCATCCGTCGCAGTCTGGGCACGCCGGATCCGGTACTGCGCGTCGGCGAACTTATCTTCGATCGTTCGACGCGGACCGTGCAGCTCAAGCGCGCCGTCGTCGAGCTGCGCCGCCGCGAACTGGCCGTGCTCGAAACCCTGATGGGCCGGCCCGGCAAGGTGGTCACACGCGAATGCCTGACGGCGGAAGTCTTCAACTTCGCCGACGCCGTCGCCCCCAATGCCCTGGACGTCTATGTCGGGCGGCTCCGGCGCAAACTGATGCCTGACGGCCCCGTCATCCGCACGGTCAGGGGCCTGGGCTACGTTCTGGAGGGCAACTGACCCGCCAATGAAGTCGTTGCGTGCACGGTTGACCGCTGCGGTCATGATGCCACTGCTCGCATTGGCCGTGACCTTCGGCGGGATCACCTGCTGGATGATCCACAGAACGCTCTCGACCACGTCCGACCGCATACTCGTCGGGTCGGTCACCATGATCAGCCGCGCGATCAACACCGACGGCGATCTGCACAGACAACTGCTCCCGCTCGCCGTGCACCTGCTGCAGAGCCGCACGACTCCGGTATCCCACTACAGCGTCTACGACGGCACGCGCCTTCTCGCCGGCACGGCCTGGCTCGTCCCGCCGGACGACTACGGCCGGCAGCCGGCATCGCAATTGCCTCTTCATGCCCCCGCCAGCTTTCCCAAGAGCTATCGCGATACCATGCTGGTGCGCGGCTATGTCGACGCGCAGGATGCCGAAGGCGTCATCCAGCCCGCCTATCTGCGCGACGCCGTGCTGGAAGGCAGGCCGGTGCGCATCGCCACGGAAATTCGCGTCCTGCATCGCTCGGCAAGGCCGGTCGTGATCCAGGTCGCCGATTTCCTCGACGACCGCCAGGCCTACGAGCAGATCTATTTCCTGCGCGTTCTGGGTGCCGGCATTCTGGTGGCGATGATCGCCGTGCTCCTGTTCTATGGCGCCATCACCTGGGGACTGCGGCCGTTCGCCGCGCTGACGGCCCAGATCGACAATACGCGCCGACACCCCGTGTCGCATGTAAGGCTCACGCTTGCAGACGATGTCCCGCGCGAAGCCGGGCTGCTCGTCAACGCGTTCAACGACCTGATGGAACGCACGGAACGCGCCACCGATTCGCTGCGCCAGTTCACCGCCAACGCATCCCACCAGCTTCGCACCCCGCTCGCCATCGTGCGCGTCAATGTCGATGTGCTGGGACGCCATGGCCCTTCGTCGCCCCAGGGAGCAACGGCGCTGGCGGACATCGCCGCCGCCGTCGATTCGCTCGAACGCCTTTTGACGCAGCTGATCGCGCTCGCGCGGATGGACGAACAGGGACAGGAAATGACCCGGCTGAACCCTTTCGACCTGACGGATATCGCCGCAAATGCGGTATCCAACCGGGTCACCCACGCCGATGCCGCAAACATGGACATTGGCTTCGAGACCGACGGCTGTCCGGTCGTGGCGCTCGGCGACGAGATGCTGGCGGCGGAGATGATCAGCAATCTTCTCGACAATGCCATCCGCTACAACCGGAGCGACGGCACGGTCACCGTGCGCACCCTCGTCCGCGATGGCGTGCCGATCGTGGAAGTCGAAGACGACGGCCCCGGCATCGCGCCGGCAGACCGGGAAAAGGTATGGGAACGCTTCTATCGCGCGCCCGGCGCGGACGCGCCACAAGGCAGCGGTCTCGGGCTGCCGATCGTTCGCGCGCTCGGCATGCGCATGGGGGCCCGCGTGACCCTGACCGAAGGGGAGAACGGGAAAGGCGTGAAGGCCATCATCGTCTTTCGCCCGGTAGAAAGCCAGACGGACAGCCTGCCCGATACTTATTTTCCGCCCGTCGCAAAGATGACAGCTTACTGACAGGGTTCCTGCAGCAATCAAGGCTGCCAACAATTCGACAGGTCAATTCCAACAGCCGTCGTGGAAACAGGATGACGATTGCCACATGAGGCGACCAGCATTCCCGACCAGGCCTCCCGAGGGGCCGACAACGGACCAGATGCTTCCGGCTGGCCGCTGGCTGCGGCTGCAACCGCATATTCTTCTCTTCGCCGGTTTCGCCATCGGCGCCAGTTCCGGCACGCTCGTCGAATTCTACGCGCCCAATCATCCACTGACGTTCCAGTTTCTGACGTGGGTGATCCGGCCGGTGGAGCAGGTGTTCCTGAGCGTGCTGTTCCTGCTGATCGCACCGCTGCTGTTCTCCGCCATCGTCAGCGGACTTTCACGTATCCGCGGGAACGCCGGCATGCCCGGACTTCTGGCCACCACGCTGGCCTACATGCTGGCGGTCTCGGCCGCAGCCGCGCTGATCGGACTGGCCATGGCCAACCTGTTCCGGCCGGGTGACGGCATCCCTCCGGAAGTCGGCCAGCAACTGGTCTCGCCCCACGTTCCGCCCCTTGCCGTGAACCTGATGAACCTCGTGCCCAGCTACCGCTCGGTGAACGGCTGGATTCTCGCCATGGTCATCCTCTCGTTCGCGATCGGCATGGCGCTTCCCCTGCTGCGCAAGCAAAGCGGCAACCTGCTGCTGGCGGCTTGCGAACAGCTGTTCGCGATCGGCATGCGGATCGTGACGCTGGTGACCCGTTTCGCGCCGGTCGCGGTGGCCTGCTTCATGTTCGACATGACCGTGATGTTCGGCTGGCACCTGCTGATCTATCTCAGCGCCTACGTGGTCGTCGTCATCGCGGCGCTGGCGCTGCAGATCGTCATCACCTTCTTCATCGTCGTGTGGATGCGCGGCGATCTGGCACCCTCGACGTTCCTTCGCAGCGTCCAGGAAGCCGCGCTGATCGCCTTCAGCACGTCGTCATCCAACGCCACGCTGCCCACCGCGCTCAAGGTGGCGGAAATCGACCTCGGCCTGCCCGGCAGAGTGGTCAGGCCCGTCCTCGGCCTCGGCACCGTCTCCAACCAGAGCGGCACCGCCATCTACATCGCGGTGACCGTGCTGTTCGTCGGACAGTTCTTCGGCATGGATCTTTCGCTCGACCGGCAGGCGCTGGTCTTCGCGATAGCCACGCTGGCCGGCATGGGCACGATGGGCGTGCCCGCCGGCGCCCTGCCGGCAGTCGCCACCGTGCTGGCCCTGACCGGACTGCCGCCGGAAGGCATCGGCCTCGTGATCGGCGTCGACCGGTTGCTCGACATGTTCCGCACCCTCGTCAACGTCGTCGGCGACCTTGCCATTTCCGTTGCGATATCGCGCGAATCGGTCGTTTCCCCGCGCGAAGTGTCCTCCGGCGATACCGCGATCGCCAGTCACGACCTTCCCTAGGACAGCTTCGCTACGGCAGGCTCGCCGCCGTCAAGCTCCCTGCGCCGCCTCCTCATGGTCGTGAACCGGGCGGGAAGAGCGATGAGGCGGTGTGCTGCCCAGCACCGGCTCCGGCACGACGAAGGTCCCGCTGGCCATGACCCTGTCACCCCAGGACCGGCTCGACGTCCCCGCGATCAGCCAGGGCGCGCCCAGCAACCCGACGATCATCGGCGACAGCCAGAAGCCCAGCACGGGATTGAGCACTCCGACAACGACAAACAGCATGCCGAGGACCAGATGTTCGCGGGTCTTGGACAGGGCCGTGCCCAGCGGAATATGATCGACCTCGCGGTTCTGCGACGTCCAGTGGGACGGGATACCGAGCAGGAGCCCCGCCAGCGCCTTTGTCTGATTGACCATGGCGACCGGCGCCGAGAGGATGGACAGGACGATTTCGATCGCCGCCGAGCGAAGCACCGCCAGCACGCCGCCGAACCCGTCGCGCCGGTCCGGGCTGGCGAGAATCCAGGCCAGCGCCATCAGCTTGGGTCCGAAGAGGTAGAGCGCGGTCAGTGCAAGCGATCGATAGGACGAGCCGCCGCTGACGAGGCTTTCATGTCCGCTCAGGCCCAGCTTGCATTGGATCAGCACGAGCAGCAGCCACGCGGTCGACGTGAGATAGGCCGAAGCGCCGATCAGCAGGTGAAGCCGGCTGGTCCAGTGGAGGCCCGACGATGCCAGCAGGCGCAGGTGCTGGAGATTGCCTTGCGCCCAGCGCCGGTCGCGCACCGCATTGTCGAGGATCGTGGGGGGAAATTCCTCGTAGCTGCCGTCGATCATCACCATGTGGACGGCCCAGCCGCGCCGACGCAGCAGCGCGGCCTCGACCATGTCGTGACTCTGGATGTATCCCCCGAAGGGAGGGCGCCCGGGCAGCTTGGGCAGACCGCAGGATTCCGCGAAGGCCCGGGTCCGCACGATCGCATTGTGGCCCCAGAAATTGGCTTCCGATCCCGACCACCAGAGCAGCCCCGCCGAGGCAATGTGGCCATAGGCATGGCTCGCGAACTGCATCCAGCGCTGGAACAATGTGCGCGCGTTGATGATCATCGGCACGGTCTGGAGCAGGCCGACCGTGGGCTTGCTCTCCATGACCGAGGCAAGGCCCACCATCGCGCTGCCACTCATCATGCTGTCGGCATCAAGCACGATCATGTGCTCGTAGGCACCGCCGAAACGACGGACCCATTCCTCGATATTGCCTGGCTTGCGGCCGATGTTCTCGGCCCGCCGGCGGTAGTAGATCCGCATCGGCGCGGTGCGGGCGAGCCTGCCCCAGGCTTCCTCCTCGCGCCTGCCATGCAATTCGTTCGAATCGCTGAGGACGAAGAAGTCGAAATCGGCAGCGCCGCCCTCCGCCGCGATCGACCGCGTCATAGCATCCACGCGCGCGAAGATGGCCTCCACGCTCTCGTTGTAGACCGGCATCAGGACGGCCGTGCGGTGGCGCCGGAATTCCCTCGGCCGCGGCACGGCGACGAAGCCCGGATGGCTGCCGCTCATCAGCTTGATGAAGCCGGTGAGCGACGTGACGAAGCCGAAGGCGATCCAGCTGACCAGCGGCACGAACAGCGCGAGCAGCAGGACATCGAACGTGTCCAGCCCGTCCAGCGAGAGCTGAAAACGCAAGTCGGTCGATGCCGCCAGCCCCAGAACGGCTGTGGCGGATATGACCAGCAGCCGCTTGACGAGCAGACCGGGCGGTTGCGTTTCGACTTCGCGCATCGCCGGCGGATTTCCGTCCAGGCGCTGTTCGGGCATGTCGAGCGGGGCCTCGGGGGGCAGAGGCACGGGGGCAAGGGGCTTCTGGGGGGTCATGACTGCAACGGTTGAATGAGGGTTTCGGAAAGCGCCGAAGAACCACGGCGCAGGTAAAGACGAAAGTCCCGTGGTTGGTCGAGGTCGGTGCGCACGTCGACCACGACTCGCCACAGCGCCTCCTGACCGAGGACGGGATAGGCGGCAAGGCCGACCAGCGCCGGCCCGGAAAGGCTCACGACCGGCTCAACGCCAGACTCGCGATCGAGCCCGGCAAGGCCGGGTCCACGAAAATCGATCACGAACTTGCGCGCGCCCGGGCGCGACGGGCCGCCCGGATCTCCCGATGCCCCGGTCCAGATGTCGACGACACGCGCCGAACCGTCATCGACCGGATCGCCGGAGGTCCAGTGCAGCCGATAGCTCAGGTCGCGACGCTCGCCGGCCCTGGCCGGGCGGTCGCTCAGCCAGAAGGCCACGATATTGTCCACCGTCTCGCTGTCGGTCGGCATCTCATAGAGCATCACGGCGCCCGGCCCCCAGTCGCCCTCCGGCTCGACCCACAGGCTCGGCCGCCGATCGTACCAGACGCCGTCGTCCTGATAGTCGGCAAAGCGCCGGTCGCGCTGCATCAGGCCGAACCCCTTGAGGCTGTCCGCGCGGAAGCTGTTGGTTCGCGCCTGTCGCGGGTTGCGGAGCGACCGCCAGATGCGCTCTCCCGTGCCCGACCAGACCGCGAGGCCATCCGAATCGTGCACTTCGGGGCGCCAGTCGGTGGCAAGCGCGCGCTGCCCCTCTCCATACCAGAACATGCTGGTTGCCGGCGCGATGCCAAGCCGCTCGATGTCCTTGCGCAGGAAAAGCGTGGCCTGCACGGCCTGCACCACGCCATCCGCGCCATCGTGGCAGTCGAAAGTGAAAGCACCGGTCAGGCTCGGCCCGTCGAGCAAGGCGTGGATCACGAAATGCGCATCGGTTCGCCACTCGATCCAGAAGTCGGTGAAGCGTGGAAACTCCTCCGCGCGAGCGAACCCGGTATCGACGGCGATACCGCGCGCGGACAGGCCGTACTGGTGCTGCGCCCCGTCCGCACGGAAGTAGGACGCGCCCAGATAGCTCAGCCAGTCGCTCGCGAGATCGGGCGCCATGATCCGGAAACCCGCCGGCGCGCTGTTACCGCCGGCGAACAGTCCCTCGAAGGACCGCACCGTCCGCGCCGCGCCATTCTCGACAACATGGATGCCGACAGGAGCGGAAGCCATGTGCGACACCGGCATCAGGCGCACCAGACCCGCGAGACGGTCCGCCGCGCCATAGGCGAGCCGGCCATAGGCGTCGTAGTCCCGCGTAACCTCGGGCCATGCCGACGGCGGCACATAGCCCCGCGCCGCACGCCTGCGCGCCTGCGCGACCAGCGTATCCCGGCTGAACCGGACCGACGGTCCGAACCGCCCGGTCGGCCGCGCGGCCGCGCCTGTTCCCGCCAGCGACACCAGACCCGCCAGGAAAATGCAGGCATCGCGTCGCGACAATAGGGCCAGGTCCATCAGGCGCCTGCCGGATCGGGATCGTGGTTAATCATGCGATGACACTTACAAATGACTGGCCGTTCTGTTCCCCCCCGGCACGATCGCCCGGTCGCGAATGACGCACAATTCAGGCGATTCAGGCGTATCAGCGCAGACCGAGGATAACGTGTGTCCCGGGCGTGAGCGCACCTGAAACCATGACACGCCCACGGCCATCCCCCCCCTGAAGGTCCACCGGAACACGGCGCGGCGTTCCGTCGCTGTCCAGAACATAGACGGCACTGCCCCCGGCCGCGTCGTGCCCGGCATCGGCAGCCCGGGCGAAACGCAATGCCTCTTCCGGAACGACCAGCCCTTCGCGGCGTTCGCCGATCGCGACGCGGGCACGGGCCGTTATCCCGGGACGTAGCGAAAGATCCGCGTTGGGAACCTCGATGACGAGGTCATAGCGACGGGATCGCGAGGCAGAAGGCCGATCCGGATCGGAAACCACGCTTTCGAGCCGCGCATCGAATGTGCGTCCTGAACGCCCTTCCACTTGCAGGTCCACAGCGGCGCCTCGCTTCGGAAGCGGTCCCTGTGCCTGCTCGACCGGCACATACATGCGCAACCGCGCATAAGGCGCGGCAATCTCGAAAAGAGGCCTGCCGGTCGATGATGGGCCGACGCGCATGCCGGGCGCGGCCCGGGACTGCATGACAACGCCCTCGAATGGCGCACGGATCTCGGTAGCAGCGACCTGCGCGGCGATACGATCGGCCTGCCTGCGCGCGGCCTGCAATTCGACCTGCGCGGTTTCCAGATCTTCGCCGGCGCGGCGTAGCGCGATATTCGCCGCCGTCATTTCGCGCGACGATGGCGCCAGCCCATCCGATTCCCGGCGCACGCGCGCGAATAGCGAGAGCCGGCCGCGCATGCGTTCCACCGCGCTTTCCGCCTCGGCCAGCGCGGCGCTACGGCTCTCGACCAGTTCCCGGTTCCGGTCCCGTGCCTCGACCAGCGCGGCGGACGACAACCGGGCGAGCACCTGTCCTTGCAAAACCCGGTCACCCGGCTTGACCAGCACGGCCTCGACATCGCCGGCAAGCGTCGCCCCCACGCCGCGCACCTTCCAGGGCTCCAGTCGTCCCGAGCCGGCCACGGCGAGATCGAGGGATGCGCGTTCGACCGGTTCGGAGCGATAGTTGGCAGCCTGTCCGCCGCTGATGAACCGCATGCCGAGCAGGACCAGGGCAAGCGCCCCGAGCGCCAGAACCACAAGCAGGGCCCAGCGGCGCCAGGCCGCGCGCGGGAGCGTGTCCAGCAAGGCATCCAGATCGGGCCGGTTCTCGGCGCTCCCTTCACTCATTGCCGGCTCCGGCATCGCCCGTCCGGCTCCCCGGCTGTCCATCGCGCACGGGAACGGGCCCCTGCGCCTCAAAGACATCGATCAGCGCGCACGCCCGGGCCGTTCTTGCCTGTTCCAGGGATTTCTCGACCGACAGCAAGGCCCCTTGCGCCTGTTCAAGGACAGCATAGCCGGCCTCTCCCTGCCGATAGTCGTCGTAGGCCAGCGTCGCGGCCCGCCGGGCGCTTTCCAGCGCCTTTTCAAGCGCCATCTCGCGTGCCTTTGCCTGCCGGAACGCGGCGTTGCGCGCGCGGGCCTCTTCAAGCGCCGAGAGCACGGCCCGCTTGTAGGCGATGCGGGCACTTTCCGGCCTGTATCCGAGAAAGCCCGATTTCGCGAAGCGCCTTGCGGCCGCAACGAGGTCCGGCCTGCGCCTCTGGAGTTCGGCGGGTGGAACATCCAATACCCGATCCGGCCCCCGCGGGACCGGGCCGACAGCCTCGAGGTTCGGCCCGAACGCACCGGGTGCGTCCCCTGCCAGCGCGGCAATGTGTCCAAGCCGCTCCGAAATACGGGCCTCGACGGGGGGGATTCCGGCCGCAATCCTGTCCCGCTCGGCGGTGGCCCGGACCATGTCGAGCGACGGAACGAGCTGCGCCTCGCTACGGAAGCCCGCGAGCCGGATCAGCTGGTCCTGCCTGCCAAGCGCCTCGCGAATACGCTCCGCGCGCTGCTGCGCCCCGCGCAGTTCCACATAGGAGCGGGCGATGTCCGCACTGACCGCCAGCCGGTGTTCATCGAGTTGTTTCGGATGGGTCAGAGCAGCAATCCGGACTTCCGGACTTTGCGCAAGCGCGCGCTCCACCAGTTCGTTCAACTGCGGATCATCGAAAGCGCGCCACCAGTCCACGGAAGAGGCAAGCCCCTGCCTTTCGCCTTCCGATCCGCCCGTATCGACCAGCCGCGTATCCGGGACTTCCAGCCCCAGTTCCCCCAGCGTGGGTGGCCGAAGCGCCTGATGCTGTGCGCAGCCCGCCAGACAAAGCGAAAGGACCATGCTTCGCGTCAGTGTGATGCTTCTTCGCATATCCGATTCGTCGCCCCCTTGCCGCACGCCGGCATGAAACCTGCGCGGACGGATTGCACGCCTCTGCCGGTCAGGGCAGTCATGACGTCGCCGGACAGCTAGGCCGGCGAAGCCGGCCATTCGGATTTCCGACCGTCCAAGTCCAACATTTCCTGTCCGGCGCCGCATGGCCGGATCGTCCCGCGCGCGGTTTGTTCTTAACTATCCCGCTCCTGCAAGGTTTCGCACGTTTGCGCGAATTTGTCGTCGGGCCCGGTACGAACCGGGCGCCGGGAACAGCGGGTTGCGGCCGGGCGCCCTTGCCTCAGGTCGCGACGGCCCGCACGCAGACCACGACCGGATAAGCCGGATCGTAAGGCAGCAGCTTTTCCTTGCGGACCTCGCTCAACGCGGCACCGTGGAGGAACGATGTCGCGGCATAGACATTGCCATAAGCGGAAACCGTGACGTTCGCCTCTCCGAAGGCTTCCTCGAACATCTTGCGTGCCGCAGCCGGTGTCAGCGACCAGTACCAGCAGTGCCCCCATTCGCCCGTATCGACCGGCGTGATGCCGGGAACCGTCACCAGGGCCACGCCACCCGGACGCAAGGCCCGCCGCATCTGCCGCACGGCGGCAGGCATATCGTAGATCAGATGAAGCGTCTGGGTCAGCACGAGACAATCGAAATGCCCCTCGGGAAGGACGCCTTCCTGGGACATGTCGCCGACAATGGTCGCTTCCGGATTATCGGCACTGACGTGCAGGACATCCTGCACCTTGATCCTCTCACCACCATATTGCCGGGAATAGGCGGCATCTCCTACTTCCAGGACGGTGCCTTGTATGTCCGACTGGTTCCGGGCCAGAAAGTCTTCGATGTAATACCGGTCAACCGGCAACCCGCGATCGAAGCCGAAATACGGGCTGAGCGGCTTCGTGCTGGCGAACTGGCCTATGTTGATGTTGATCCTGGACTTCAGTCTCGAAGCCATGCGGACTGCCGACTTCGTTTTTGCGTCAATTCGAGACATTATATTCACGGATCGCTCCAACCACTTGGCCGTTGATCTAGACACCGTAATAGCTTTCTACCAAAGGAGAAGTACCAAGGCACAGGGCGACGGGGGCCAAGCCATGCAGCGTTCCAAAACATTACAGGAGGCTCACCTGCCCTTGACCACGATTGGCCCCAAGGGTTCGCTCGACCGGTCCATCGGGAGGGAGATTCTCGCGTACAGGGATCTCGTCGTCTTCCTCGCCAGGAGAGACATCAAGGTCCGCTACCAGCAGGCGCTTCTCGGCGCCGCGTGGGCGTTTCTGCAACCACTCCTGTTCATGGCCATATTCACGGTCGTGTTCAGCCGGATCGTCAAGGCTTCGACGGGAGACATCCCGTACCCGCTGTTCGCCTTTTCCGGCCTGATCATCTGGCAGCTCTTCATCAACTCGGTGACATCGGCTTCGAACTCGGTCGTCTCCCAGCAGAACATGGTGCAGAAAATCTATTTCCCGCGCCTCGTCCTGCCGCTTTCCGCCTGCGTCGTCACCTTCGTCGATTTCCTCATCGCCTCCGTCTTCCTGCTGGGCATGACGCTGTTTTTCGGCTTTTTTCCAAGCTGGCGCCTGATCGCCATCGTTCCGATCGTCCTGCTGACCCTGACGCTGGCCTTCGGCGTCGGCAGCGCCTTGGCCGCGCTCAACGTGCGGTTCCGGGACATCCGCTATCTGACGAACTTCATCGCGCAGCTCTGGCTGTTCGCGACCCCGGTCGCCTACCCCTTCGGGATGATACCCGAGAAATGGACCACGCTTGCCAGTTTCAACCCGGTCACCGGGCTGGTTGAAGCTTTCCGCTGGGCAACGATCGGATCGACCGACGTCGATCCTTTCAGGCTCTCCGTCTCGATCGGCATGTGCATCGTGCTGTCGATCGGGGGAATCGCCCTGTTTCGCACCATGGAGCCCAGCTTCGCTGACACCATATGAGCACTGATCCAGCCATCGTAGTCGACGGCCTTTCCAAGAAGTATATTCTCGGAGAGGCGCGCAGTTCCTCGCTGCGCGAGGCCATCGCCACGCGCGCCAAGAAGTCGCTCGGCATGATCCCGCGCCAGAAGGGGCGCGAGTTCTGGGCCCTGAAGGACGTATCCTTCTCCATCCCCTCGGGGCAGATGGTGGGTATCGTCGGCAACAACGGTGCCGGGAAAAGCACTCTGCTGAAGATCCTGTCCCGCATCACACTGCCGACCGAAGGACAGGTCCAGTTCGCCGGGAGAATCGGTTCGCTGCTGGAAGTGGGCACCGGCTTCCATCCGGAACTGAGCGGACGCGACAACGTCTTTCTCAACGGCGTCATCCTGGGCATGAGCCAAAGGGACGTGGCCCGCCGGTTCGACGAGATCGTCGAATTTGCCGGGATCGGCGAATTCATCGACACCCCGGTCAAGCGGTATTCGAGCGGCATGTACCTGCGTCTGGCTTTCGCCGTGGCGGCCCATCTCGATTCCGAGATTCTCCTGGTAGACGAAGTCCTTGCCGTGGGCGACATCGCGTTCCAAAAGAAGTGCATGGCCCGGATGAACGATGTCACCAGGGCCGGGCGCACCGTCCTGTTCGTGAGCCACAACCTCACGGCCGTACAGGCCTTGTGCCAGCGCATAATCTGGCTTGCGAAGGGCAACGTCGTCGATGACGGCCCCACCGCGACGGTCCTTTCGCGCTATCTGCGCCAGACGGACGAAGGCGAAAGCCAGTGCCACAAGGCCTGGAGCAAGGGCGAAGGCCCCACCGGCGGCTCCATGGAACTGCGCGAAGTCAGCGTCAGGCCAAACGGCGGCGGAATCGGCGACCCCATCGACGTCAAGACTCCCTTCATCGTCGAATTCGTGGTCGAGCATGCGGGATCGAATCTGCCGGTCACGCTCGACTTCAAGATGGTGAACGAGCAGGACCAGCTGGTGTTCAACAACGGACCAGTGGGCGAACCCGCAGCCTGGGCAAAGGGAACCCATCGCCTTCGTTGCGCCATCCCTGCCGATCTGCTCAACGACGGGATGTACCGCATCTCGCTGGGCCTCAACGAAGGCGGGGAGCAGGTGATCGAGGCACAGAACGTGCTCGCGCTCGACGTACTGGACAACGACGCGGACCGTTACGGCTGGTTCGGCAAGTGGGACGGCGTCATTCGCCCGCGCTTCGCGTGGGAACGCGAGATGATCGCCGCTTCCTAGAGGTCGGCACTATTGCCGCCGCTGCTTCCCGAGCAGCTTGCGCCGCAGCCGGTTTGCCCGCCCTTTCGCGAAGCGGTCGGCCCGGTCGGACAGCATGGAGAGCCTGTCACGCAACGTCAGTCCGGCCGCGGCCATGTTCCCGGACGCCCGCGACTGGCGCAATGCGCCGGCGATCGCGGCGTCGAGGCGCCCTTCCGCGCGAACATAGCCATCCACCCAGTCGAGAAAGGCATCGCGGGCCGAATGCGGCTTCATGCGATCGTAGACCCCTTCGGCAAAGGCCTTGGCGGAAACGGAGGTGTCATGCTGCCTGTACAGCGCCGTGCAGCGGTCGCTGACGAAAACGGGCGCGTGCAGCATCACCTTCACCCAGAGGGTCTGGTCCTCGTAGAGATGAAAGGCCTCCTCGAAACCGCCGAAGGTCCGGATCAAGTCGGTCCGGATCAGGACGGCGCATGTGCACGGTACCTGGCTGCGCAGTTTCAGGATGACGTCGGCCAGTAGCGCCGGCGGTTCATGAAGCCGCCCCGCATAGCGCCCCAGCGGTTCGATCCAGTTGCGCCGCGGCGAGCCGGGATACCACCATTCCGTCGGGCCATAGACCATGCCCGCCTCGGGATGGGCCTGCATCAATGCAAGCTGGCCTTCGAGCTTTCCCGGCATGAACAGGTCGTCGGCGTCGAGGAAACACACGAATGCCCCCCGGGCATCGCGCAGGCCATGGTTGCGCGCAGCCGCAGCCCCGTGC
Source organism: Novosphingobium mangrovisedimenti (assembly GCF_025153475.1). GTDB lineage: Bacteria > Pseudomonadota > Alphaproteobacteria > Sphingomonadales > Sphingomonadaceae > Novosphingobium > Novosphingobium mangrovi_A. The sequence goes on along the minus strand of NZ_JANZXA010000015.1, from coordinate 16,815 downwards.
GGTCCATCGGCGGGCATCTCCAGCGTCCGAACGCGCGGATCGTGCCCGGCCGCACGGGCCGCGATGGCCGGTCCGCCGTCGCTGGACCGATCGTCGATCAGCAGCAACTCCCAGTCGGGATATGTCTGGGCCTGCACGCTGGCGATCGCCTGCTCCAGAAAGGGGCCGGCATTGCGGTATGGCAGAACGATCGAAACCATCGCGTTCATCGGGAAACGAATCTCCTGAGTTTGCGCCTGACCGATCTCAGGACCGGCTCGGCGCGAACCTCGCCGATCTTTCGCCAGATGGCCGCGCGGCCGCGCAAGTGCAGCCCCGGTCGCCGTGCCAGATAGCCGTCCACCGCCCGAAGGTAGGCCAGATGCAGCCTGCGCACCGTCGCGTCATCGGCGTCGTAGCTGCTCGTGCCGCCGGGATACTGGCGGTATTTCGCCCAGCAGGCATCCGCGACGTGGACAGGAAAACAGGCCAGCATCTTCGCGAAAAACACCTGATCCTCGAAGAGCGTGCGGAATTCATCGTGAAAACCGCCCACTTCCCGGCAGCGGTCGGTGCGCATCAGGGCATTGCATGTGGTCGGCGTCTGATAGACGTTTCGCAGCAATTGCAGGAAGATCCGGGGGGGAGCATATGTCCGGTCCGGAGCGACGCCGAGATCATAGAAGAAGTTCGGGCGACCACCCTCGCTCCAGTCGTGCCAGATCAGGGTCCTGCCATAGACCATCGCCGTATCCGGCTCGCGTTCGAGAATAGCGACCTGCTGCGCCAGCTTTTCCGGTGTCCAGACGTCATCCGCGTCGAGAAAGCCGACATATGTCCCCCGGGCGGTTTCAAGACCCAGATTGCGGCTCGCGCTCATGCCATGATTGCCGTGATCGGGATGGCGCAGCAGCCTTATGCGAGCGTCCCGGTCGCACCAGTGCGCGACACGATCGCGCGTGCCGTCGGCCGAACCATCGTCGACGACCAGCAGTTCCCAGCGCGCAAGACTTTGATCGACGATGCTCCGGATGGCCTCATCGATATAGCGCTCGCCGTTCAGGACGATGATGATGGCGGTGACGAGCGGGGCAGACCCCATGCTATCGCTTCCGCAGCAAGTGTTTCAGCCGGCGCGCGATAACCTTCAGGACCGTCTTCGGGGCGAGCTGCAAGATCACCAGCCCCTCCTTCCAGACCGACGGACTGAAAGGCGCGTGCTTCACCTGCGCGGCCCACACGCGCGCATAATAATGCTTCCACTCCGCCACACCAATCTCCAGCGCGGCCAGCAATCCTGCCTTTTCAGCGGCGGGGCGATAGGCTTCGAGAACGGAAAGCACGGACGAGAGCATGAAGCCGCTGTTGCGCGACATGTTGGCATCATGGTGCCAGTATTCCGCCAGAACGCGCTTGTCGGAGAGGACCGGGCCGGTCTGGCTCAGGCGCAGATAGACGTCGTAGTCTTCCGCCGCCGGCAACCCGGCCCTGAACCCGCCGATCGCGGCAAGCGCCGACCGCCGATACATGACCGTGGCATGCATGCCGACCAGATTTCCGGTCAGGAAGGATTCGAACGGATCAGCCCCAACGGGCCGGAAAGCCGCGCCCCGCTCGCCGTTCTCCTTCGTGACGATGACATAGGCGCCGTAGCAGAAGACGGCTTCCGGGTTCTGGCTGAGCAGATCGAAACCCGTCTCCAGCGCCTCGGGCTTCAGTTGGTCGTCCGCATCCAGAAACACCAGAAACGCCGTGCGCGCCGCATCGAGCCCCGTGTTTCGTGCGGCAGCCAGGCCCTTGTTCTCGTGGCGGATCAGGCGCACGCTCGGATATTTCTCCACCACCGCGCCCGGATCGTCCCTCGACCCATCGTCGACCACGATGATCTCGGCAGGCAACAGGGTCTGGTTCAGGACGCTGTCGATCGCTGCCGCCAGAAAATGCGCATGGTTGTAGGAGGGGATGACAACCGTGATGTCCCCCGTGCCAGCCCCGCTCATCGTTCGCACTCCACCGGATAGCCCGCAAAGTCCAGCCAGGCGAGCGAGCGCGCGATGCCATCGGCGAAGCCGTAGCCGGGCTCGTAACCGATAAGTCGGGCGGCTTTGTCCGAAGGCAGCTTCACCGCGCAACTATGCAGCAACGCCGTCTCGCGCGAAAAGGCAATTTTCCGTCCCGGCCGCGCCGAACCGCGCGGGAAAGCGGCCCGCTTCGCCGCCCGGATGGTCTGCACGATGCGCGGGGGCAGGTGCTGCATGGCCCCGGCCGCGGCGGAACGCAGTCGTGCCCTGACCGGCGTTTTCGCTTCCAGAATGTCCTGCGCGGCGGGTCGGGGCAGGCTTTCGGGAGAAAAGCCGAGCGCTCTGGCCACCGGGCCCAGCAGGTCGGCCCATGTCACCGTCTCCCGATCGCCGACCAGCAGGGGTATGCCGTCACCGGCATCGCTCTCGATCGACCGTTCGACCGCATGCAGCAGGTTATCGACATAGATCGCGTTGCAGATGCCCTGCCCGCCATCGACGAGATAGGCCGATCCATCCAGAAGCGCGTCGGCAAAGCCGCCTATCCATTGCGAGCGGGGGCCATAGACAATCCCCGGGCGCAGGATGGCATAGGGCAGGCTCCCACGGCGGCCCAGTTCATGCAGGCGCTGTTCCGCCCGCGCCTTGGCCGCGTTGTAGGGCAACTGGTGACGTCTGGGCAAAGGGCTGTCCTCGGTCGTGCCCGGAAGCGGTGCCTGGCCATGAACCGACGCGCTGCTCAGATAGATCAGCTTCTTCACTCCCACATCGCTGGCCGCCTGGAATATAGGGGGGATAGCACCGACTATCTCGTCTGGACTACCGGCTGTCGCACACAGGACGATGTCACAGCCCTCGAATGCCCCTTGCAAGCTCCTGCCGTCGGCAGCATCGGCTATCCGGCATTCATAGCCGAGCCTCCCGGCGAGCGCGGCGGACGAAAGCCTGCGCACGATTGGCTGAACCGAATAGCCGGGCCGATCGTGAAAGTATTCGACGGCCCGATTGCCGATGAAGCCGGCCGCACCCAATATGGCGATACGCGTCATGGCCTTGCCCCTTCCAGCCAGGGCTGGACCATTGCACGGCGGACCCGCCGGCATTCCTCGATCAGGCCGATGGGCTCCAGCGCTTCGGAGAGCGCCACGGCGTTGCCCGCACCGGACAGGCCGAGCACGCTTTGGTGCAGCTGCGTCACGAACGCTTCCATGAAGTCGTCGGCCGGCCGGCCCAGACGCGGCACGCCTGCCTGTTCGGTGCATTGCCGAAGCGCGATCCTTGCCCCCGTATCCTCATGAAAATACCCGAGCTGGAGACCAAGGCCATCGTTCGGTTCCCATGAAATCCAGCCTTTTGCACCGCGCAGGGCATAGCGGTTGGGCCGGTACCAGTCGCGGCTTATCCGGACGCGCACCGCGCAATCGCCGAAGCGCAATGCAATCGCGCAATTGGCAGGCGTGCCACCCATCGCGTCGTCCTCGTAGGCGATCTCGTCGGGCGTCCCCATCCACCAGCACAGCAGGTCGAGACAGTGCGTGCCGATGTCCTCGAGCGGGCCATTGCCCGAACCGGCGGTGAAATAGCGCGGGGATTCGATGGGCCAGTCGAACGGCCCACCTTCGAATATGTCGATGGAGGTCAGGGGACCCAGGGCACCCGCACCAAGCAGGTCGCGGATCATCCGCGCCGCCGGCAGATGGCGGCGGATCATCCCGGCAAAGACCGGGCGGTCGTGCGCCTCGGCTGCCGAAGTCATGGCGCGCGCGCTGTCCATGTCCGGCGCAAGCGGCTTTTCGCAGTGAACGGCAACCTTGCGGCCGAGCGCCTCCATGACCTGCTCACGATGGAAGGCCGGCGGCGAGGCCACGATCACGAGATCCGGAGCATGATCGAAGATCGCCGCGAAGCTCGAGCAGGCAACGGCTGTCCGTCCCGAAACGAACGCCCGGACCGCGGCCTCGTTCGGATCGAACGCCGCCACGAACGCGATGACGCCGCGCTCTTCCAGAACGCGAAGCGCCGGCGCGTAGTAGAGACGCGCCACGGCACCGCACCCGGACAGCGCCACGCGAGGAATGCCGCCCGACATCACGCCGAACCACTCATCGCGCGCATCAATATCTTCCCGGCACTCAGCAGGGTCTTCGGCGTTCGCGACAGCCGCAGGGCCGCCGCCAGATGGGCCCGCATCGCAGAGAGATCGCGCTGCGACGCGAAGCGCCGCGCATTCTCCAGCGCGCTCGCCGCATAAGCCTTTTCCGCCGATTTCACCACGCCCGGCGCTCTATCGGCGGGCAGGAGCGGACGGATCAGATCGATGGCGATACGGTTGTAGTAGAGTTCCTCGGCCATGCGGAAATTGCGGCCGGTGTTGGAATTGCCATGCGTGCGATAGGCCGCGAGAAGCCGGGGCTCGTACCAGATCGGGTAATGCGCGGCGATACGAGTCCACATTTCCCAGTCCTCGCAGCACTTCAACCGGCTGTCGAAAGTTCCCAGCCTCTCCCACACCGATCGTCTGACCGCGATCGAAGGCGTGACGATCCGCTGTTCGCTGGCCAGCTTGCATAAGGCATTGGGCAGACGCCCCGCCTCCGGCTGTTCCGGATCGACACTGCTGAGCACTTGCCCGTTTTCATCCATCAGGCTCCAGCGGCAGAAGGCTGCGCCTATTTCGGGATCTGTATCGAACGCGCGCCCCATAGCCTCGTAGAATCCGGGAAAGACGAGATCGTCACCGTGGAGCAAATGGACGATTTCTCCTTGAGCGTGCTCAATGCAGTCGTGAAAATTGGCGATGTGGCCGACATTACGGCCCTGGCGCCGGAACTGCACCCTGCCCCGGCCGACGCGCGCCACCACTTCCCCGGGATCGTCGCTGGTCGAAGCGTCGTCGACCACCTCGATCTGCATCGATTGCGGGCCGGGGTCCTGCGCCAGCACGCTTTCAAGCGTCCGTTCGAGGTATCTTGCGCAGTTGTACGTCGGTATCATCACCGACCAGCGCGGCCGTCCCTCCCGAGGCGCAAGCGGCGCCAGTGACTTGCGATAGGACGCCGTCATGCCATGGCCGCCTTCAACCACAGCCGCCAGGGGAAGCCCTTGTGCAGTACCCCCGCCCGCGCGGCATACCAGAGACACAGGCGCTGCAGCCTGCGCTGGCCGGCATGGGCATATTCCTGGGCCCATTCGAGGAAGTAATGCGCGCCGCCCCTTGCCGCGAGCTTCCGGTTCCGGGCGTCAACCACGGACTTCATCCGGCTGTAGAACCGGCTCGTCATGCGGAGCTTGTCCGCACCGGGGCGGGACGAAAACAGGCCTCCGTCATGAAGGCGATAGGCCCCGACCACCTCATCGACGAATTTCAGGTCGCCATGCATCGCGCACAGCACATAGAGCGGCCAGTCGGTGATCGGGAAGAAATCGGCATACCACGGCCCCAGGTCCTGCAACGCGCTCCGGCGCAACATTCCGGCGCACGTGGCGAAAGGATTGCCTCGCCAGATGTCCGCCTTTCCCAGCCGCTTCGGCTGGGTCGGCGGCGTCCAGCACTCGTCGCCGGCCTGCTCGTCATCGTCGTGCACTATGGCCGCGTTGTGAAAGCAGGCCGAAGCGGCGGGATCGCCATCCAGCTCGGCGGCCTGCCGCTCTAGCTTGTCGCGGGCGATCCAGAAGTCGTCGCCATCGAGGATGCACAGATATTCGCCCCGCGCGGCGCGAATGGCGCGGGCGACGACTTCGTTGCTGCGCAGATTGCGCTCGGACAGCAGCAGGCGAATGCGTGGATCGCGGGCCGCAAGATCCTCCACTATCCGGCGCGTTCCGTCGGTAGACGCATCCTCGCTGACAATGATTTCCAGGAGCCGCCCGGTCTCCTGCGCGAGGACCGATTCAATCGCCCGGACAATGTACCGCGCATGGTTGTAGGTAACGACCACGACGGAAATCTGCGGCGCGCTGGCGGCCGATGTCGGAGGAGACGGGGGCGTCACGTTCGTCTCAGACACTCGAAAGCCTTGCGCCCAGCTGCCTGCCGTCCCAGTTGCCCACGGCGATACGGGGCAGGGCAAAGGCGTCCGCGTTCTTGCGGATACCACCATGGTCGGTCGTGCAGGCACACATGAAACCGGCCTCGCGAGCCAGTTCCACCGAATTCGCGTCATAGTCCCCATAGGGATAGGCGAAGGTCTTCGGCACGGTCCCGCTCATGGCCTGCAATTCGCGGCGGCTTTCCCTGATTTCGATCTCCTGCTCGTCCCGCGAGCGATGCGACAGAGCCGTGTGGGTAAGGGAGTGCCCGCCCAGTTCGATCAGATCCGATTGAACGCCGCGTACACGTTCCGCCGTCATCAGCCGATGCGATGCGCGCGGTCCGCGCTCGTCGCTCTGGCTTGCCAGACGATCGACAGCGCTACGCTGCGCATCCGGCGGCAGGACCTGCAGTTTTGCCCAGGTCGCGTGGAACGCCTCCTGCCTTGGGGTCGAAGGCCCCTGCCCCGGCTGCCAGTGCCAGTCTCCGTCGGATTTCTCGCCCAGATCGACGACGGACCGGTCCTCTTCCAGTTCCAGCACGATCGATTGCGCGGGGTGGTCGATCAGGATGGCGGCCAGCCTGTCCCACCAGGCCTCCTGCCCCGCCTCGATCAGGTGGGTCGGGATGAAAATCGTCGCCGGAAGCCCCGCCTCTTCAAGAAGCGGAGCCGCGACTTCATCATTGCATGCGTAACCATCGTCGAACGTGATAGAAACCGCGGATGAGTTGAGCTTCCCCGCCGCGAGCCGTTCTGCAAGTTCGCGCAAGGGAATGACATCGCGGTTCTTCTTCAACCATTGCAAATGTTCCGCGAAACGACGCGGTTCAACCGCCAGGCCCCAGGGATCGAAACTCTCCCCGGCCACGCGGTGATACATGAGAATAACGGGTCTGCGTCGCGCGAGGCACCTACGAATAAAGCGTCGCGATGTCATCCAAACGCGGTGCCTGGGCACAGAAACTAATCCCCTTGCTCTTCCTGCCGTATATATTGGAAGCTTCGCACGGCGCAATAACGACAGGACTACCCCTGCCGCGACCTTGTCCACTCGATCCATGAACGCCGTAGCCATGAAAACTGCCAGTAGCGGCAAGAATATCACCGGCCCGCTAAACAAGTCCTTTACGACCACCTCTGCCGCTATTGTAATTTTCCTTCCCCATGCCGAGCACCGCCGCGTCGCCCTTACCGGGCCGAAAATGGGGCTTGCCACGAGCCTTGCGACCCGTTCCCGCTGCACCTGCCCCCAGAGACGGCATCATGTGGCAAAAGTCACCGGAAGATAAAGGCATTGCCCGGTTGCAGTCTCTTCTCAACTGCTGCTAACTGCGTTGGCACAATAGGCACCCAGATGCCTCCCGGACTTATTTGAAATGTTCGCTGCCGGGAAAGATTCGAACATCACTCAAGGGGGAAGATTTGGCGTGTTTAAGCGGGTATTGGGATATGTCTTCGGTGGCTTGACCATCACCATGACCGCCGGGGCCGTGCTGGCGAACGCTTCCGACCTGCAACCGTCGGTCGCCGAGAGCTTCCCGGTGGGCACGTCCGGTTCGGCATGCCTGGCCCAGAGCGTAACGATGGGCGCCGCCCGCGCCTCCGTTTTCGACCGCAAGTGGGTCGTACTGTGCAGCGACGCCGCGAAGCCCGTCGGCACGGCCTATGTTCTCAAGAACGACACCGACGCGGCCGCCCGCATTGCCTCCGCGCGGGAAGAAACCCTCGAATGCAGCCCGACCGACGCCTTCGGTCGCGCGAGTTGCCGCGGAGCCGCCTCTGGCCTGGAATGGCGGATCTATCGCCGCAGCACCGACCGGGGGCTGATCGTCGTGGAAGGGCTGGCAGGCTTCGATTCCGCCCTGCAGCTCGCGTTCGAAAGCATCGCCAGGGACCATGTCGTCCCGGGCAACGTCACCATCGCCAACCTTGGCACGCAGGACGCCTTGGCCCTGGCCAAGGCCCGCGCCGCCGTTACGGACGCCGATACGCTGATCGGTCAGGGCTATCGCGACAACAGTGCCGGCTCCTACGCCGAGGCCGCCGAGTTTTTCGCCGCCGTCCCTGAGCGCATGGCCGAGGATCAGGGCGGGAACGAAGCCTCGCGTCTCTCCCGCCTGCACGAAGTCACGATCAACCGCGCGCTGCAGAATTCCAACCTGGGCGCCTTCGAACAGGCCCGGCGGTTGTTCGACGATGCCGACAGGATGGGCGCCAGCGACGCCGTCCAGACGCGCCTTGCCCGCAACTACGAGGCAATCGATGCCATCAACCGGGGGGACCTGGACAAGGCCCTGGAAATCCTCGCCCGCCCGGTCCCGCCGATCTTCGCGCCCGCTGCCACGGCGGACGGCACCGTGCGCATCGACACGCTGACCGCGGCCGGCCTCAACAGTTCGGGCGGCACCGCCCTTTCCGGCATCCTCGGCCAGCCGACCCGGCTCACGCCGAACGAACGTGCCGCGATCGTCGATGCACAGGCCAAGCAGCTGCGCGGCACGGTGCTGCGCCTGCAAGGAAAGCCCGATGCCGCGCGCAGCGCGCTGGTGGCCGCCTACAACGATGCCATGCGCGTGCGCGACGGGCGTGTCGTTTCCATCACCAGGCTGCGCGCGCAGACCTTGTCCGAAATGGCCCTGAGCTATGAGGCGCAAGGCCGCACTGCGGAAGCCGAAGCCCTCCTCCGACGCGCGCTCTCGCTGGTCGAGAGCCAGTATCCCGACAGCATCTCGGTCAATGCCGCCAGAGCGCGGCTGGCCGGCTTCCTGTCCCGGCACGGCGCGACCGACGAAGCCATCGGCATCTATCGAACGGTCGTGGCCGATGTGACCGAACGGCGCGGCACGCTGGTCGGCATGACTAACCTGATGCGCCCCTACTTCGACCTGCTAGCCACGAAAAGCGCGACTGATCCCGCCGCTATCGCCGCGCTGTTTCAGGCCAGCCAGCTGATCGAACGCCCCGGCGCCGCCGATACTCTCGCGGTGCTCTCGCGCGAGCTGGAAGGCGGCTCGGACGAGGCGGCAAGCCTGTTTCGCAGCTCGCTCGCCATTACCCGCGATCTGGAACGCACGCGTATCGCCCTCGCCCGTGCCAATGCCGAAATGGCCGCAGGCGGGCCCGATCCCGGCATCGCCGCCATGCGCGAACAGCAGGACCGCCTGCGCGGCGCACAGCTCCAGACGGTCGAGGCGCTGTCCGCCTATCCCCGCTATCGCGCGGTGGCGCACCGCGTCGTCACGCTGGACGACATGCGCGCAACGCTCGCCCCGGGCGAAGGCTACCTCAAGCTCGCTAATCTCGCCGGGTCGTTCTATGCCGTGCTGGTCACGCCCGACACGGCAAAGGCCTGGAAGGTCGCGATGTCCGCGGCCGAGGTGAGCGATGCCGTCACCACCTTGCGCGACAGCATTTCGGTCACGATCAACGGCGTCCAGTCGACCTACCCCTTCGACGTCGATACCGCGGTCAAGCTCGACAAGGCGCTGCTGGACCCTGCGACCGGCGAGATCGCGACCGTGCGTCATCTGGTGTTCGAGCCCGACGGGGCGATGCTGCGGCTGCCGATCAACCTGCTCACCAGCGATACCAAGGGCGTTGCCGCCTATCACGCCCGCGTGAATGCCGGCGGCGACGAGTACGACTTCACCGGCATCGACTGGCTCGGGCGAGACCGCGCGGTCAGCACCGCGCTTTCGGCCGCCAGCTTCCGCGACGCGCGCAAGACCCCTGCATCGCAGGCCAAGCGGAGTTTCCTGGGGCTGGGACAGAACGCTCCACTGGGGCCGGTCACCAGCGTGCCGGGCGTGCGCAGCGGCGCCGAAGCGAATATCGACGCGGCGTGCGACTGGCCGGTCTCGACATGGAACCAGCCGGTTTCGGACCTCGAACTGCTCAAGGCGACCAGCGTGTTCGGGGCATCGCAATCGAGCCTGATGATCGGGGCCGCCTTTACCGACGAAGCCGTCGAGGCGCGCGAAGACCTCGACCAGTTCCGCATCGTCCACTTCGCCACGCACGGCCTCGTCACCGCGCCGCGCGTCGGCTGCCCGGTGCGCCCCGCGCTGCTGACCTCGTTCGGCGATGCCAAGTCCGATGGCCTGCTCTCCTTCGGCGAGATCTTCGACCTGCATCTGGACGCCGACCTCGTGATCCTCTCGGCCTGCGACACCGCCGGCGGTGCCGGACTCGCCGTCACCCGCGAGGCGGGCCTGAGCTCGGGCGGCGGCCAGGCTCTCGACGGTCTGGTGCGCGCCTTCATCGCCGCCGGCGGCCGCCAGGTCATCGCCAGCCACTGGCCGGCGCCCGATGATTTCAACGCGACCGAGCGGCTCTTCAACGGCTTCTACCATGCCAACGGGACCAGTGTCGGCGAAGCGCTGCGCACTTCCGAGATCGCCCTGATGGACGATCCGGTGACGTCGCATCCCTATTACTGGGCCGGCTTTGCGGTCATTGGCGATTCCGCCCGCGCACTGACGGTTCGCTGAGGCACGCGGACGATGACCGAAACCGGCAGCCCTTCTTCCGTTCCCTCAAGGAACCTGCTGCGCAAGGGCTGGCGCTCCGTGCGCGCGGCATCGGGGCGGCAGCTTGTCGTTTCGGGCATGCTGCTGGTCATGGCGCTCATCGTCGCGCGGTTTTCCTGGTACCTGCCCGTGACCGCCGACACGGAACGCACGCTGTTCGACATGCGCAGCTACGTCACCGCGCCGCGCACCGGGCAGGACCAGCGTATTGGCATCGTCGCCTATACGGACCAGACGCTGATTTCCGCGCGGAAGCGATCGCCGCTCGATCGCGGGCTGCTGTCGCGCGCCTTGCGCAACCTCGACAAGATGGGCGCCAAGGCGATCGGCATCGACATCCTGTTCGACCAGCCGCAGGACGAGGACGACGAACTCGTCGCCACGCTGCGCGCGATGAAGACGCCCACGTATATCGGCTACGCCGAGTGGTCGACCAACAAGAACGACATCCAGTACGAGCAGCAGGCCTACCTCCAGCATTTCATGGAGCGCCTGAAAGGCAGCAATGCCCACCCTGCCAGCGTTCGCCTGAGCAATGCCTACGGCGCCACCCGCGAATGGCCCGAGATCGTGCCCGACCTGCCTCCGGTGTTCGCGCGCGCCATGCTGGTGAACGGGGATGAACAGGCCGTGCACCAGTTCGAAGGCTATACCGGCTCCATCCGCTACGCCCTCCCCGCGTCGGACGGCACGCCCCTCTTCCTGACGCTGCCGATCGACACCTTCGCCATCCCGCTCGAAGATCCCGAAATGGCCGGGCTGATCGGCAGCCAGATCGCCGGACGCTACGTGTTGATTGGCGGCGACATCATCGACACCGATCAGGTGACGACCACGCTGACCACGTACGACAACAAGACCGTCCCCGGCATCCGCGTCCATGCGGCAATGATCGCGCAGATGCTCGACGGCGCGCGGCTGTCTCCGGTGCATTGGTGGCAGCGCTGGGCCGTCGCGTTGCTGGTGGTGGTGACGGCCGCCCTGACCAGCCTGATCGAAGCGCGCATCTGGAAGGCCGTGCCGCTTTTCATCGTGCAGATCGCGCTGTTCGCCGGTGTTCCGTTCTACCTCCAGCACGCGGGCGTCGACACTTACGGCACGCCTGCCGCCGGCTGGATGCTGGGCTGGATTCTCGCCTATATTGCGGTTGCGGCCGCCGTGCGCGCCTCGGGCGCCGTCGAGCGGCGCTTTGCGCAAGACGCGCTTGGCAAGTACCTGCCGCAGGACATCGCGCAGGAAATCATCGACAACCCCGAACGGCTCTCGCTGAGCGGTTCCAAGCGCGAGTTGTTCATCCTTTTCAGCGATCTGGAAGGCTTCACCAAGCTGTCGCACCAGCTTGAGCCGGAAGTCGTGGCCAGGCTGCTCAACGAATACCTCGACCAGCTGAGCGCGGTGGTGCTGGAACATGGCGGGATCATCGACAAGTACGTAGGCGATGCCGTCGTCGCCTTCTGGGGCGCACCGATCAGCCGGCCGGACGATGGCCGCAAGGCGGCCCTGGCCGCCTACGCGATGTGGCAGGCGGGCGAGGATTTCCGCAAGAGCGTCGATCCCTCGCTGCCGCCGATTGGCCGCACCCGCGTGGGCCAGCATTTCGGCGAGGCCGTCGTCGGCAACTTCGGCGGCGAGCGGCGCATCCAATATACCGCGCTCGGCGACGCCATGAACACCGCCGCACGGCTCGAGTCGGCGAACAAGGCGCTGGGCACCTCGGTAATCGCCAGCAGCGAATTCGCGGAACGCTCCGGGCTCGACTGGTGGCGCCCGCTGGGCCGCGTGGTCCTGCGCGGACGGGCCAGCCCGGTCGACATCATGGAGCCCGCGCCCGATTTTCCCGGGGACGACCGGCGGATGCTGGTTCGGGCCCTCGCGCAGGCAGAGATCGACCGACCCGCCGGAATCGCCGCCATAGAGGAAATCGCCGGGCGATATCCCGACGACACCGCCCTCGCCAATCTGGTACACAGGATGCACAATCTAGGAGAGAACGATGCCTACGTTCTGGGATAGAACCCCCAAGCGGCGCGCTGCCGCCGCGCTCGCCGCCGTACTGGCCCTTGCCGCGCCGCTGGCTGCCAAAGCCGGTATCGTCGTCGCATCAAGCGGGCCGTCCGCCGCCAGCTTCCCCGTCGGCACGAAACTGCCCGACGACAGCAAGATCACCCTGCAGACCGCCGACAGCGTGACCATCCTCGACAGCCGGGGAACGCACGTCCTCAAGGGTGCCGGCACGTTCACCGTCGGCGCGCGCGGAGGCCCGACGCGGGCGTCGACGTTCGCCGTGCTCACCCGCGAACGCAGCGCCCAACGGGTGCGAACGGGAGCCGTGCGCGGCTCGGGACCGGACGGCAAGCCGCTCAGCCCCAACCTGTGGTATGTCGATGCCTCGCGGTCGGGCACCGCGTGCGTCATAGACCCCACCATGGTCCGGCTCTGGCGACCCGACATCGAGGATGAAGGCCGCTACCTGATCACCTCCGGCGCGGACAACGGCGAAAAGGCGCTCGTCACGTTCGCTCCGGGCTCGATGGTTGCCGCCTGGGACCCGCAGAAAACCCCGGTATCCGACGGCGCAACCTTTACCATCGCGAAAGAAGGATCGGCGCAGAAAGGCACGGTTGCCTTCGCCTTGCTCGAACGCAAGACCTATGAACCGGAAGACCTTGCCGCCGCGCTGATCGCGCATGGCTGTCAGGCGCAGCTCGAACTGCTTTCGCAGTCACTGGCGCTGCCGAGCGATTAACCGAGATGCCGGCTCCACCCGCATCGCGGGCGGAGCAATGGCGCAATGCATACGAAGTCCGGACAGATACCGGACATGACGATCCAGCCATCTGGGAAGAAGCAAAATGGGGCGGCACGGCATGATGGGGACCAACAGGCGAGCGCGGAGCAGCTCCGCCCGCCTGACGAGGATTCTGATGGGAGCATCGGCATTGCCGGTGGTTGCCCTGCCCTCGGCCGCGCAGGCCCAGGCAGCCCAGCCGCAGGCCCCCACCCGCGAGGAACTCGGGATCGATTCCACCCTGCAGGCCCCGCCTCCGCCACGTTCACGCCTTGTCGTCGAGGGCGACATCGAACGCGGCCCCTGCCCGCTGGCCGCCCCGGCCTTCGCCGATACACGGGTCACCTTTTCCCGGGTCACTTTCGGCAATCTCGAGGCCGTGCCGCCCGGCACGCTCGATGCGAGCTGGCAGGACATGGCCGGGCAGGACCTGCCTGTCGCGGCACTTTGCGAAGTGCGCGACCGGGCCGCGACCAGGCTGCGCGAGATGGGCTATCTGGCCGCCGTGCAGATCCCGCCGCAGCGGATCGAAAAGAACGGCGAAGTGCGCATGGACGTGCTGATCGCCCGTCTGGTGGAAGTGCAGGTGCGCGGCGATGCCGGCGCCAATGCAAAGCACATCGCCGCCCACCTCGCCAGACTGACCAAAGAACCCTACTTCAACGCCCGCCGCGCCGAGCGGCAACTGCTGATGCTCAGCGACATTCCCGGCTACGACGTGCGGCTTGTCCTCAAGCCGGCCAAGGGGGCGCCGGGCGATGTCGTCGGCGATGTCCTGGTCAAGCGTCATCCGGTCCAGATCACCGGCGGCATCCAGAATCTGGGATCGAAGGCCGTAGGCCGCGAAGGCGCCTTCATGCAGGCGACGTTCAACGGCCTGACCGGAATGGCCGACCGCACCCGGATAAGCCTGTTCAACACCTTCGACATCCACGAACAGACGGTCGTTCAGGTCAGCCACGACTTCGCGCTCGACAGCAACGGCCTGCGCATGGGCGGAAGCCTGCTCTATGCCCACAGCGAACCGGGCGAGGCAGGACCGTTCAATTCGGACACGCTGGTCGGCGATATCGGCCTCAGCTACCAGTTGGTGCGCCGCCAGACCTTCTCGCTCACCACGGCGGGCGGGCTGGAGATCGTCGATCAGGATCTCGATTTCGGCTCGACCCCTCTCACCCGCGATCACCTGCGGGTCTTCTACGCCCGTCTCACGGCGGACACGATCGACAAGGACAGTCTGGCCGGGCGCGGCGGCTATACCGCCAACGAACCCAAGTACCGCCTGTCCGGCACGATCGAGGCGCGCCAGGGCATCTCCGGGCTCGGTGCGAGCGACGACTGCAAGCCGATCACGCAGTGCCTTGCGCCCCGTGTGCCGATCAGCAACATGCTGGCCGATCCCACCGGCTTCGTCCTGCGCGCGCAGGCCAGTGCGGAATACCGCCCGGTGCCCGAAGTCACCGTGGCCGTTGCGCCGCGCGCCCAGTATTCGCCCGACAGCCTCCTCGCCTACGAACAGTTCAGCGTGGGCAACTACACGATCGGACGCGGGCTCGATCCCGGGACGCTGCTCGGAGACAGCGGCATCGGCGCCGCGGTGGAGCTGCGCTATGGCCGGCTCGCGCCGAAGTCGCCCGAGGATCTCGCGCTCCAACCGTTCGTCTTCATGGACAGCGCCTGGACGTGGCACAACGACGGCGGACTTACGAACGATCCGCAACGCGCCGCAACCGCCGGCGGAGGCCTGCGTGCCCGCTGGGGCGACCGCCTCGACTCCGCCTTCACGCTCGCCGTTCCGCTCAACGATGCCGGCCTTGCCAAGACGCAGGGCGACGTCCGTTTACTCTTCACCATCAGGGCACGGCTGCTGCCGTGGAATCCGTCATGACCATGAGAACGAGCAAAGGCGCACGCCGTACTGTCCTCGCCGGGGCCAGCCTCGCCGCGCTGGGTCTTGCACTGGGGTGCCCGCCCCCGGCCCGGGCGCAGTCGTTCCAGGGGAGCGCATCGGTCGTCCCCGGATCGGGCAGTGCCTTCGTCACCACCGGTGCCGGCACGACCAATGTCGAGGTTCTCACCCCCGAAGCGGTCATCGACTGGACGCCTACCGATACGACCGGTACCGGAACGATCGACTTCCAGCCGGCCGGAACCACCACGACGTTCACCGACAGCGTCAACGGCGGCGGTGACTTCACCGTGCTCAACCGCATTCTGCCCGTCGATTCCACCGGCGCGCCGGTTGCCCGGATGGTCGCCTTCAACGGCACCGTGCAAAGTACGGTGTTCGGCGCGCAGGGCGGCAACGTCTGGTTCTATTCGCCGACCGGGATCATTCTGGGTGCCACCGCGAATTTCAATGTCGGCAGCCTCGTTCTGACGACCAATCCCATCGACACGACCGGCGGCCTGTACGGGACCAATGGCGAAATTCGCTTCCGCGGCGGCGCGGGCTCGACCGGACTGGTCCAGATCGATCCGGGCGCGCAGGTTACCGCGCGGATCAACCCGACGACGCTGAGCAATGCCTACGTCGCCCTTGTCGCCCCGCGCATCGTGCAGGGCGGCACGATCGATGCCGACGGTCCAACCGCGCTCGTCGCCGCCGAGCAGGTAGACCTGACGATCAACGCCGGCCTGTTCGACATCGTCGTGACCCAGGGCACGACCGACGCGAACGGCATCGTCCATACCGGCTCGACCGGTGGCGCCACGACGATCGGATCGGGCAACTTGCCCCAGGCAGCCCTTGTCGCGGTGCCCAAGAACGACGGCATGACCATGCTGCTGTCCGGCACGTTCGGCTACACGCCGGCGACGGCAGCCAGTGTCGATGGTGGATCGGTCGTCCTCTCTGCAGGCAACGGACTGGGTTTCGACACCACCGGCGGCGCGGCGACCGGCAACATCGCCATCGGCGATGCCGTGTTCACCTCGACGCTGACGGCCAATGCCAGCGACACGATCGACGTTGCACCGACCAGCCTTGCCGAATTCGACAAGCTCGCCACGCTCGATGCACTGCAGGCCGTCGACCTGACCGCCACGAACGGCGCGGTGATCAATGCACTGGCCACTGCGGGCATGTCGCTCGACGTCCACGCCGGCGATGCGATGACCGGCGGCACGATCAACGTCACGGGTGCTACGGCAGGCGTGATCGATGCCGCAGGCAGCTTGCGCTTGCGGACCAGCGGCAACGGCTCGGACACGCTCCTGTCCGGCTTCGACGGCGTCGGCGGCACCATCAACATCGCCATTGGCAATGCCCAGCTTTCCGCAACACAGAGCATCGACATCGATGCCAACGGCTATGGCGGGACGGGAATCACGACAGGCGGGGACGGCATCGGCGGCACCATCGCGATCTCCGCCGCGCAAGGCAGCATCACTTCCAACGGCCTCAACCTCTACGCCGGCGGATACGGCGGCAGCGGCGACACGCTGGGCGGTGCCGGCCTGGGTGG
>NZ_JANZXA010000014.1 GCF_025153475.1 Novosphingobium mangrovisedimenti | reverse complement strand
GCCACGATCGCCAGCGGCAACCTGACCATCTCGGCCGGCGCCCTGGCGCAGGACATCGACATCACGCAGACCGGCAGCGGCGGCGATGCCCGGGGCGGCACGGCCCGCCTCGGCACCGCGGGCACTGCAGCGGTGAGCGTGAGCGGCACCACCGACATCATCGCCAACGCCCAGTCCGCATCGGCCTTCGGCGCGGGCGGAACCGGCGGCATGGCAACGGGCGGCACGGCGACGATCCTCGCGCAGGGCGGATCGCTCTCGCTCGCCGACACCAACATCGGCGGCAACGCGATCTTCGGCGCCGGAGAGGCGAGCGACGGGCGCACCAGCACGGCAGGCACGGCCCGGATCGAGACCACCGGCGGTGCCATCGGCATCGGCGGAGCCCTTCAGGTACAGGCCGCCGCGCAACGCCTGAGTGCCCTTGCCACGTTCGCTGGCATCGATGCGCAGGGCGGGACGGCCACCGCTGCGGCAAGCGGTGGCAGCCTGACCGTAAGCGGCAATACCACCATCGACGGCGGCGCCTCCGGCGGCGCGGCAAACATCGCCGGAGCTGCAGGCGGCAACGGTACCGCGGGCTCTGCGCTCGTGCAGGCCACGAACAACGGCCTAGTCGCGCTGGGCGGCAATCTGGACCTGCTGGCTGTCGGTACCGGCGGCACGGCCTCGGGCACGAATGCAAACGGCGGCACCGGCACGGGCGGCACGGCCGCAATTACGCAACAGACCGGCGGCGCGACCACCATCACCGGCGCTCTGACTCTCGATGCCCGTGGCATCGGTGGCGCCGGCATGAATGCTGGCGGGGATGCCATCGGCGGCAACACCCTGATGACGGTCGCCGCGGGCACGTTCACGGTCGGCAGCGATGCGACCTTCGTCGCCGATGCGACCGCAGGAGCGGGCAGCACGCCCGGTCTGGCGACCGCCGGATTCGTGGGTCTCGCCAGCGGGACCGCCACGCCGGGCGCCTCGATCACGGTCGGCGGTGCACTGACCGCCTCGGCGCTGGGTGACACGGCACGCGCGGACGGCCTCGGCTTCCGTTTGCAGGCTGTGGGATCGGATCTCACGGTGACCGGGGCAAGCACGATTGCGAGCACCGGCGATGTCGTGTTCGACATCACCGGCGGCGGTGCTTTCACCAGCGGCGGCGCGCTGAGCGTGACCACCCCGGCCAGCCTCTCGTCGACCGGGACGATTACCTCGGGCGGCAATGTCTCCGTCCTTGCCGATTCCGGCATCGACATGACCGATCTGACCTCAGGCGGAACCACGTTGCTGCAAGCGCTCTCCGGCCCGGTAACGGTCGGGAACCTGCTGTCGAGCGATCTTGTGACCGTGCTCGGCCAGTCCGTCGACATCGGTTCGACCGGCGGGCTTTCGTTCACCAGCGCCGATGCGACGGCAGGCAACCTGGCGCTGCGGGTTGCGGGCGATCTGCTCGTTGCGACGGTGGACGCGACCGGCGCGGTGACCCTGTCGAGCAGCGGCGGTTCGGTCAGCAACACCGGCGCGGTCACGGGCGCGGGGCTGACGCTCGATGCAGCGACCGACGTCAATGCCGGGGGACCGCTGACGTCGAGCGGCACACTCGACATTACCGCCGGACAGACCTTAGCGCTCGACGCCGTGGCGACAGGCACTGCCATAACGGCAACGTCCGCAGACATCGCGATCGGCCCGACCGGCCAGATCGGCACCCGCGGTACGACGGCCACGGTCGATCTGACGAACAGCGACGGCGGCAATCCGACGTTCCTCGGCGGCACCCCGCAGACAGGAGGCTACAGCCTCGATGGCGCCGAGTTCGCGCGTGTCTTCGCAGACGGCGGCATTACCGTGCGGATACCCGGCAACGGCACCGTCGCGGACACCTTCGTCGGCGATCTTGCCCTCGCCTACGGGCCGGCGGGCAACATCGGCACGGGCGGAACGCTCTCGCTGGTCTCTGGCGGACGGATCGCTGTCTTCGGCAACGTGACGCTGGCGACCGCAAGCGCCTCCGACACCTTCAATATCAATGCCACCCGGCTCGATGTCGTTACGGACAGTGGCAGCCTCGTCATGACCGATTCCGCCGGCACGCCGCTCGGTACACTGGCAGTCTCCGCCGATACGTTCGCGGTCGCCGATTCCGCCACGCTCGGCCTGCTCGACCCGACCGGCGACGTGGTTGCCACCAATGCCTTGCTCGATGCGCCGGGCATGGCCAGCGGCGCGGACGTGCTCGTGGCCGGAGGGATCGACGCCTCGGTCTCCGACGGGATCTTCATCCAGAATCTAGGAAGCTCGACCGAATACGCCGACAGGCTCGGTTTCACGGCGAACAGGCTGGCGATCAACACCGCCTCGGGCACGACCCGGATCGTCGTCAACGGCGTCACGCTCGATGCCGGTGGCAATCCGGTAAGCGGGCTCGACACGGTCGGCACGATCATCATCAACGGCAACGCCGCAGCGGCGGGCGGGCTCTTCGATCCGCTGTCGTCCGTCAATGGCTGCATAATCGGGCTGACGTGCCTGATTTCGCCGACGCCGACACCGACCAAGCCCGATCTCGAACAGACCGTCGATGGCAGCGATCCGCTCGGAACGACCAACCTGTTCTTCGAGACCATCGGGTTCAAGGAGCCCGAGCCGGACAGGCTGCAACCCCTTGTCGACGAACCCGTGACCGGCGTAGGCAACGAGGACCTGTGGGGAAGCCAATGTGGCTCGGAAGGCTGCTCCGGGAACGAACAATAGATCGCCGCCACCCGAAGGCAGCCTCGCCGGGACACTGTTCGGCGCGCACAAACGCAGGAGGCCGTATGACTGTTACCAACAGCAAGACCGGAACCAACATCAGCGCGATCACCGATGGCATCTGGCGCATCAACACGCCCGTCGCCCTGGAGGGCGGGATGGCCTTTTCCTTCAACCAGTATCTGGTCGAGGCCGAGCGCCCGCTCCTGTTCCACACCGGTCCCCGCCAGATTTTCGAAGTGGTGCGCGAGGCAGTGGAGCACGTTATGCCTTGCGCGCGGGTTCGCTACATCGGGTTCTGCCACATGGAGGCGGACGAGTGCGGCTCGCTGAACGAGTGGCTCGCGTGCGCGCCCGATGCCGTACCCCTGTGCAGCGCCATCGGGGCCATGACCTCGGTCGGCGACATGGCCGACAGGCCGCCGCAGGTGATCCCCGATGGCGAAACGCTCGATCTCGGGGGACGCACGGTGCAATGGTTCGATGCGCCGCATGTGCCACATGGTTGGGACAATGGCTTCCTGTTCGAAACCGTCACCGGCACGCTGATGTGCGGGGACCTGTTCACCCAGCCGGGAGAAGGAACCGAGGCACTGACCGAAACCGACATCCTGACGCCCAGCGAAGCCTTCCGCCAGGCCATGGACTACTACGCCCACGGCCCCGAAACCGGGCCGACACTGGCCCGCCTCGCCGCCGCCGAACCGAAGGTCCTCGCCTGCATGCACGGCAGCGCATGGCGGGGTGATGGCGGCGGGTTGCTGCGCAGGCTGGCCGGGTCTCTGGCGGGCCAGCCCTGACGAACGGATCGCGCCGTCAGCCGCAGGCCCGGGCAAGAAAGGCGCTGACGCGGTCGTCGTCGCTCATGGTAACGTTGAAGCGCAGATAGTCGCTCCACATCCCGTTCGTGCTGAACACGTTGCCCGGCGCCAGCACGATGTCATCCGCCAGCGCGGCGCGGGCGAGCTTTGCGGCATCGAGTCCGTCCGGGAGACGTGCCCAGATGAACAGGCCTGCGGCAGGCTCGATCCATGGTGTGATGCCGATCTTGCGCAGCCGCTCGATCGTTCGTGCCCGGGCGCGGGCAAGGCGCGTGCGCACACCCTCTATGTGCCGGCGATATCCGCCATCGGTCAGCACGGTATGGAGCACTTCGGCCGACAACGGATTGCCTGACATCGAGGTGGCAATGCGCAAGTCCGCGAGAGCCTCGATCCAGTCCGGGCGTGCGGCAATGTGTCCGCAGCGTATGGCCGCGGTCACCGACTTGGAAAAGCTGCCGATGCGGATCACCCGGTCGAGCCCGTCGAAAGCGGCAAGGCGCGGGGCTGGCGTATCTTCGAAATCGGCGAAGACATCGTCCTCCACGATCACCAGATCATGTAGTTCTGCCAGTTTGAGCAGACGATGCGCGGTGGCCGCGGACAACGTCGCGCCCGTCGGGTTGTGGCTGGCCGAATTGGTCAGGTAGAAACGCGGCCGATGCTCGGCCAGTGCCGCCGCGAACGCGGTCGTGTCCGGCCCCGTCGGCGTCATGGGTATCCCGACGACGTTGGCCCGGTGCGCGCGCAACAGTGCGAGGAAATTGAAGTAGCACGGATCGTCGACCAGCACGGTATCGCCCGGTTCGAGCAGGAAGCGGCTGACGAGATCGAGCGCATGGGTGCTGCTCTCGGTCAGCAGGATCTGGTCCGGCGCGGCACCGACACCCTGATCGTCGAGCCGCCGGGCAAGCAACGCGCGCAGCGGCGGCGACCCGAGCAACGATGCATACTGCGTCAGCGGCCCGTCCGCGTCGCTGCGCGCAACCGCGCGTAGCGCCTTGCGGATCGGCCCGCCCGCCAGCCAGTCGTCCGGCAGCCACCCGCAACCCGGCTTGAGCGCCTCCGATGGCCCCATCAGGGACTGGCGCAGCATCCACAGGGGATCGACCTCGCGCTCGGCAGGCGCACCGATCCGGTCCAGCGACAGCGGGGCCAGCGGGGCCGAGACATAGAATCCCGCACCCGGCCGTGACCGGATCACACCATCGGCCGCCAGCCGGTCATAGGCTTCCACCACCGTCGATTTCGAAAAGCCGATCGCTTCGGCCATGGCCCGCACGGAAGGCAGGCGGGAGCCCGGAGTCAGGACGCGCCGGTCTATGCGGTCCCGGATCGACTGCATGACCTGTCCGGTGCGAGTAAGATTGATCGTAGCCACTGTACTGAAATCCTGATCGGTACGGTTTTATTGAATTGTATCTATCCGTCCCTGTGGTGGCCAGCGTTTTTCATGCATTGGAGGGCGCACAGGAGGAAAAGATGAAGACCAAGCTCTATCCGTCGCTCGTCGCCGCTCTCTGCATCGCGACGGCAGCCCCCGCCGCCGCGCAGGACAAGGTCGGCCCCAACAGCTATGCTGTCACCCTGCAACTGGCAGACCTGCATCCCGATACGCCAGAAGCAGCGCGGCGAATGCTCGCACGGATCGAAAACGCGGCGCTCACCGTGTGCGGCGCATCATCGTTCAGCCTGCGCGAAGTAAAGCTGTCCGTCCGCAGATCCACTTGCTGGCGCAACAGCGTGGCCGAAACGGTGACACGGATCGATGCCCCTTTGCTGACCCTTGCGCATCAGCGCTACAACTGATCGGAAGGAGATCGCATGAAACGCCCCTTCAAACTCGTCGACGTGTTCGGGACCGATCCCTTCACCGGCAACCCGCTCGCGGTAATCGCCGATGGCGAGGATCTCGACACCGAGGACATGCAGCGCATCACGCGCTGGCTGAACCTGTCCGAAACCACGTTCCTGTTGCCGCCGACGCGCGACGATGCCGACTATCGCGTACGGATCTTCACGCTCGCGCATGAACTGCCCTTCGCCGGACACCCGACGCTCGGCACCTGCCACGCGTGGCTTGAAGCCGGCGGCAGGCCGAAGCGCGAAGGCATCGTCGTTCAGGAATGCGGCGTTGGCCTTGTGGAAATTCGCCGGGAAGCGGAGCGCCTGGCCTTTGCGGCGCCGCCACTGATCCGTGACGGCGTACCGACCGAAGCCGAGGTCGCGAAGATCGCCGAGGCACTGCGGGTTGATCCCGAAGCGATCGTCGAAGCCCGTTGGGTGGACAACGGGCCGGGCTGGATCGCGGTACTGCTGTCATCGGCGGAAGCGGTGCTGGCAATCGACCCGATCAGGCACCATCCGGAACGGCTGGACATCGGGATCGTGGGGCCGCACGCGCCCGGTGGCGAGGCAGCATTCGAAGTACGTGCGCTCTTCACCGGACCGGATGGCTCCCTGATCGAGGACCCCGTTACCGGGAGCCTCAATGCCTCCGTCGCGCAATGGCTGTTCTCCAGCGGACGGGCACGGGATCACTATGTGGCCGCGCAGGGCACACGACTGGGCCGGAGCGGCCGGGTCGACCTGCGGCAGGATGCGAGTGGTCAGGTCTGGGTCGGCGGACGCACCCGAACGCTGTTTTCCGGACAAGGATGACACGTCGGGGCAGACGCTTGCCCGGCCTCCCCCGGAGACCGGGCAAGCACGCATTCAGGACTTGTGCGCGGCGATGACGTCGACGATGTCGTCGGTCATGTGATGCGCCATGTCCTTGCCGATCTCGCCGATCAGCCGCGCGCTCGTCTCGCGGCCGTAATGCTTGCGCAGTTCGCCAAGAGCCCGGGGTGCTGCAATCACGACCACGCCGGCTCCGGGCGCTCCGGCCGCGAAACTTTCCAGCAAGGCGGCGGCATCCCTCGCGAAAGTTTCCTCGGCATGCTCGTGCCAGTCGGTCTCCCCGTAGCTGCTGCCGCGCGTGCCCATACCCATCTGAACTCGCCCCGCCGCATCGGACCCGATCTCTCCGGATGACGCATTGGCCGTCTCTTCATGCCGTATCGTGGTCAGGACGGGATACTTGCTGTCGCCATCGTTCCTGAAAACGAGGGATTTGGCTCCATCCAGAACCATCACCAATGTGCCGTTCTCGATCTTCATCGTATCACCCTTTCTCGATCCGACCATGCTTCAACGCGGCAAGCCAATCCCTTCAGGACACCCTGGTTTCATCCAGTCCGGGCTTGGTCCAGCCCCGCGCCTCGGCGAGCAGGCGGATGACTTCCGCATCCTCCGTCTGCCGGAAATCGCGGTAGTGCATCCCCACGGCATGGAACGGCTCGGGCGACGCCAGGCAGACCACACGGTCGCACAGCGCCTCCAGATCGGGCAGGACATCCCTGGGCGCGAGCGGAATGGCAAGCACGATCCGCGCCGGCCTGGCCTTGGCAAGCCCCTGCAGGGCCGCCCGCACAGTGCCGCCGGTCGCGATCCCGTCATCGACGATGACGACCGTCCGCCCTTCGAGCGCGATCGGCGGGCCGGTGCGATAGAGCACGCGGCGGCGCTCTATCTCGGCCAGTTCCCGCTCGACCTGCCGGTCGATGTATTCACTGCTGGCGCCCACCATCCGCGCCATCGCCTCGTCCACGACTACCTGGGGCGAAGCGCCGTCCACCAGCGCACCGATGCCATATTCCTCGTGCCCCGGGGCCCCGATCTTGCGAACCATCAGGATGTCCAGCGGCGCCCCGAGCACCTTGGCCACTTCGAAGCCGACCGGCACGCCGCCGCGAGGCAAGGCAAGGATGACGGGGTTGTCCAGATTTAGCGCCTCGACCGCCCGCGCCAGATACTGCCCGGCCTCCTCGCGATCGGCAAAGCTTGTGCGGCCCCTCATTGCGTGCCTCCCAGATGTCGGCGGAACCATTCGCTGGCGAGAGCGACGACCTGATCCAGCGTTCCCGGCTCCTCGAAGAGATGGCCCGCCCCCGGAACGATCGTCATTTCCCGCTCGCACTGCATGGCATCGTAGGCCGAGGCATTCAGGTCGATGACCACGCCGTCCATCTCTCCGACGATCAGCAGCGTCGGCGCCTGCACGCGGGCCAGGGCTTCCGCCCCGGCAAGGTCGGGCCGCCCGCCGCGCGACACCACCGCAGCGATGCGCGGATCGCCGGCGGCTGCCATCAGCGCCGCGCCGCCGCCGGTGCTGGCGCCGAAGTAGCAAGGACGAAGGTCCCGCGTTTCCGGCTGGCTCGCCGCCCAGTCCACGGCCAGACGCAGCCGGGAGGCGAGCAGCGCGATGTCAAACACGTTGGCACGGTCCCGCTCTTCCTGCGGGCTCAACAGGTCGAGCAGCAACGTCGCCATGCCATCTTCGCGCAGGCGCGCGGCAACATAGTTGTTGCGCGGGCTGAGCCTTCCGCTGCCGCTGCCATGGGCGAAGACGACAAGGCCCCGGGCATTTTCGGGCACGCCCAGAATAGCCACCAGTTCCGGTTTGTCGCCGAAGCGCACTTCATGCGCCAGGCCGTTGGCGGACGCCGCGCTCATAGCCCGAACGGCCAGGTTTCGGGGGCGCCGTGCGGCCTTTCATGGCCCAGCGGGGTGACCGCCCTGGTTTCCTCGAACCAGACGAAGGCGTCGAACTGGTCGGCGATCACGGCTTCGAAGTAGTGGCTCGCGCGCTCGGTTTCGGGCCGATAGACCACCCCGATCGCGCGTTCGAGCAAGGTCTGCGAGAGCAGACCCGCAAGGTCCTTGCGCTTGTGGCCGCGCCAGTCGGTCAGGCTGCGGGCAAGGCCGGTGCGACGAAAAGCCGCTTCCCAGCTGTCGTCGCGCGCCGGACGCACCTGCATCACCCGCATGTCCGCGCCCCAGTCGGAAGCGGCGGCCACGGTGCCCCGGTCGGTTCCGAAACCGATCAGCACGGCCTGATCGCCGAAGGCGGCGCGCACCAGTTCGCCGATGTTGAACTCACCCCGCCAGCCCATCGCGGTGGCAGAGGCATTGCCGATGTGAGAATTGTGCGCCCAGATCGCCGTGCGCGCATCCTCGCGGTGGGCCATGAGCCGCAGGAGCGTGTCGAACATGTGGCGGTCGCGCAAGTTCCAGCTTGCCGCCGATCCGCGATACATGGCGCGGTAGTACTGCTCGGCCGCCCGCACGATCCGCGCATTCTGCTCGGCATCGAAGAAGGCCTCGCCGTCCTCCCCGATGTATTCCATCCGCTCGGCCAGCAACCGTTCGAGCTGCGCTACCACCGCATCCTCGCAGTCGCCGAGATTGCCGTACTCGACCTGCCGGCCATAGTGCTGCGGCTCGTCCTGCCATGCCATCAGGCAGGCATAGCGCCGCCGGGCCTCGGCAGCGGCCTGCGGATCGTGGGCATCGAGATAGGCGATCACGGCATGCATCGATTCGCTCAGCGAATAGACGTCGAGCCCATGCATGCTCGCGCGTTCATCCTCGGGCAGCGCCGCATTGTGCCCTCGCAGCCAGTCGGCGAAGGCCAGCACTTCCTCGTTGCGCCACATCCAGGTGGGGAAGCGCACGAACGCCTCCCCCCGGCGCGGACGCGGCGCGCGGTGGCGGGCATAGGCGTCGATCCGGGCAATGTCGGGCCAGTCGCCCTCCACCGCCACGCAATTGAAGCCGTGCCGTTCGATCAGCCGCCGCGTGATCGCCGCACGCGCGGCATAGAATTCATGGCTGCCGTGCGTGGCTTCCCCAAGGAGGACCACGCGCGCGTCGCCAAAGCGCTCGAACGCATCGGCGAAATCGGGCGCATCGGGACTGGGCAAGCGCTCGCCAGCGGCACGCAGACCGTGCGCGAGCGCCGTTTGGTCAACTGTTATCCGGCCTTGCATCGTCATGGGATGCTCCGCAGGTTTTCAACACGCGCCGGGGTTGCCTTTTCTTACACCACTCCCCCTCCCCCCGCAACGTCCGCGTGAATGCTTGAGGGGTATGCGCGGGACGGTGTCACGCGTCCTGCGACTTGTCCTTTTTCGACACCAGCCAGTCGGCGAAACTCATCGGGAAGGGGAACACGACCGTCGAATTGTTGCCCTCGTTGGCGAAGATGTTCAGCGTCGAAAGGTAGCGCAACTGCATCGCCTCCGGCGCCTGGCCGAGGATGTGGGCGGCTTCGAGCAGCTTCGCCGCCGCCTGCTGCTCGCCTTCGGCATTGATCACCTTGGCCCGCCGTTCGCGTTCGGCCTCGGCCTGGCGGGCAATGGCCCGGATCATCGATTCGTCGATGTCGACATGCTTGATCTCGACATTGGCGACCTTGATGCCCCAGGCATCCGTCTGCTTGTCGAGAATCTCCTGAATGTCGGCATTGAGCTTGTCACGCTCGGCGAGCATTTCATCGAGTTCGTGCTTGCCCAGCACCGAGCGCAGCGTCGTCTGCGCCAGCTGGCTGGTCGCCTGGATGAAATCCTCGACCTGGATGATCGCACTCTCGGGGTCCAGCACCCGGAAATAGACGACGGCATTCACTTTCACGGAAACGTTGTCGCGCGAGATCACGTCCTGCGTCGGCACGTCGAGCACGACCGTGCGCAAGTCGGTACGGACCATCTGCTGGACGAAGGGAATGAGGATGATGAGCCCCGGCCCCTTCACGCCGGTAAAGCGCCCCAGCGTGAACACCACGCCGCGTTCGTACTCCCTCAGGATCTTGATCGCCGCCCACAGGAAAAGGAGCAGGAGGAGGACCAGAGGGGAAAAGAAGCCGATACTGCTCACACTATCCATCTTCGCCTTCTCCTGTCAGATCGGACGCCTCGGGCACCACGCTGAGCTGCAAACCGTCGATGTCGCGAACCATCACCATCGCGCCCGCGGGCAGCGACGCCGGCCCCGCCGCGTTCCATCGCTCGCTGTGAACGAAAACGTGGCCGCTGCCGCCCTCCCAGTCGAGCACTTTCCCGCTTGCCCCGATCAGTTCCTCGCGGCCTGTCGCCACCGGTCTTCGCAGCGACCGGATGCCGGTCCGCGCGACCACGATGATGAGCCCCGCGCTGAACACGGCCACGCCGGCAAGGACGGACCAGTTGATCCTGAAGCCCGGCGCGCCGGTATCGAACAGGATCGCAGCACCGAAGATGAACGCGGCGATGCCGCCTATGCCCAGCGCTCCGAAGGAAGGCGCGAAAGCCTCCGCCACCATCAGCCCCAGCCCCAGAACGATCAGCGCAAGGCCCGCGAAATCGACAGGCAGCGCCGCGAGTGCATAGAGCCCGATCAGGAGCGAGATCGCGCCGACCGTTCCCGGAACGATCGATCCCGGGTTCCAGAATTCGAAGAACAGGCCGTAGATGCCGATCATCATCAGCATCAGCGCGATGTTGGGATCGGTAATCGCGCCGAGGAACCGCGTGGTCCAGTCCGGCTCGACGCGCACCAGCGCGATCCCGGTGGTTTCAAGCGTACGCGACCTGCCGTTGACGACGACCTTCCGGCCGTCGAGCTGCCCGAGCAGCGAGGGTACGTCGGCTGCGACGATATCGACGACGTTGCGTTCCAGCGCGGCCCGTGCGGAAAGGCTGGCGGCATCGCGGACCGCCTGCTCGGCCCAGTCGGCGTTGCGCCCGCGCAGTTCGGCCAGCGAACGGATATAGGCGACCGCGTCGTTTACCGCCTTGCGTTCACCGGCGCTCTTGGGCGCCCCCGCCGCAGCATTGTCCTTGCCTGCCCCCTGTCCGCCGCGGCTGTCCGGCTGCCCCGGCACGGCGCCGATCTGGATCGGTGTCGCCGCCCCGAGGTTGGTCCCCGGGGCCATCGCCGCGACGTGGCTGGCACAGAGGATATAGGTGCCCGCGCTCGCCGCCCTCGCCCCGCTCGGATGGACATAAGTCACGACCGGAACCGGCATCGCCAGGATCGCCTGGATGATCTCGCGCATCGACTTGTCGAGGCCGCCCGGCGTGTCCATCTCCATGATGACCAGTTGCGCGCCTTCGTCGCGCGCCCGTTCGAGCCCTTCGGAAACATAGGCCGCCGTAGCCGGGCCGATCGCACCGTCGATCTGCAGCATGTATGCCCCGCCGCGCACCGATGGAGCGGCGCCCGCAAGGCCCGCCCACGACAGCACGAGCATGAGCGCGACAGCGCACATCCCAAAACACCACGACAGGTTCTTTGATCCCGGGAGTTCAGCCATCGGCATCCCCCTCCTCGTCAGGTTCTCGGCTCTCGCCCGTCGGTTTTACGACGGGATGTCACGTACTTTCCGATACCTATAGCATGTCCGAAGCGGGCTGGGAAAATGTTCCGGCCGAGGGCCCAAACGAAAAGGACGCCCGGCCTTGCGGATGGGCCGAGCGTCCAGATGGCGGCCTGGCCGCCTGGGTTTCTGACTGTGGGTCGGTCAGAAACCGGCAGAGATCGAGAACAGCACGGTCGATCCCGCGATCGACGAGCCGTCCTTGGTCGACGAGAAATTGGGCTGCAGATAAGCCGTTTCCGACTTCGACAGGTCGGTGTCGACATAGGCAACGCCGAGCGTCACCGGGCCGAGCACGTAGTCGGCACCCAGCATCCAGTCGATGTACTTGCCGGTCGGCGCCGGGCTGGTGCCCCAGGGGCCGAGGCCCGGGTTGCCGTCGGAGAAGCCGATGTGGCCCTTCAGGGTGAGCCCGGTGTTCGGGACGCCGACGCTGCCGTCGGTCCAGATGTAGAGGTTGTCGTTCTTGTCGCCCGGGTTGTCGTACGCCACCGAAGCAGCGGTGTTGTACCAGGTGCCAAGCGCTTCCTGCTTGGGCGCGTAGGCCACGCCGACCAGCAGGTTCGCCGGCCCGATGTCACCGGAAACCTTCACGTAGGGCTCGGCGAAGTCGGTGGTGTCGAGTCCGCCCGGGAACATGTACCAGGTCAGGCCCACGTCCACGGTGATGCCGCTGACGACTTCGGTCGCATAACCGCCGTAGATGTCGAGTTCCATGTTGGAACCGCCGAAAGTACCCCATCCCGAAAGGTTCGAGGCCCAGGTGCCGATGTACACGCCGCTCTCATGTGAAATGTCGAGGCCGGCCTGAACCGCCATTTCCTTGTCGGTCATGGAAACGCCACGGAAGCGGTAGTCGGTGACCAGCGTCGCACTGCCGGAGATCGTGATCGATTCCGGAATGTCCTGGGCCGCCACGGGGGTGGCAAACGCGAGACAGGCCGCGGCAAGAGCTGCAGCACCGGCAAACTGACGAGTTTTCATATTAGGAACGCCCTCATGTTGATGTAATTTTATCGTTCCGCCCTGCGGCCGGCGCGCCGAGCCCTGCTTGAATGCGGGTTCGTTTCACGCCGGCACTTCGAGAGGTACGCGGCACGCTTGTCCCCCTCCTTTCCGGCGTGTGACGAAATGTTTCTGTGACGCGCTCGGGCGATCAGTCGAAAAGAAAGCCGGGCGGGCCGCTGTCGCGCGCCCGCCCGGAAGGTTGGGGGGCCGAACGTAAGGGTGTCCGGCCACCAGATGAATGTTGCCTCAGTGGCCGAGCGGAAGCGGGCGCAGGATGGATTCCTTTCCGGTGATCCTGTCCTCGTGACCGCTCTGACGACGGCGCAGGATCCATTCGCTCAGGGTTTCGGCCGTGGTGTGATCCATGGCCTTCACCTTGCCGAGATCGAGGTGGACCGCCCGGCCGGCCGGCTGACGCTCCAAGACCGCATTAAGCCTGGTAAGCCCCACGAAGGTCGCGGCACCGTCCAGCTCGAGGCGGGTTTCCTCCTCGCCATCGTGCTCATGCACCTTGAGACGAAGGTCCTTGAGGTGAGGCAGCAGCTCAACCGCCGTCAGCGCGAGGCCGACGAGAACGCCGGTCAGCAGGTCGGTCGTGACCACCAGCACGAAGGTCACCGCCCATACCGTGGCCGGCAGCAGGCCGTGCGCCTTGAAAAGGTGCTGCACGTGCTTGACGCTCACCAGCTTCCAGCCGGTCACCACCAGCAC
Organism: Novosphingobium mangrovisedimenti; assembly: GCF_025153475.1. Lineage (GTDB taxonomy): Bacteria > Pseudomonadota > Alphaproteobacteria > Sphingomonadales > Sphingomonadaceae > Novosphingobium > Novosphingobium mangrovi_A. The sequence continues at coordinate 113,367 of NZ_JANZXA010000014.1, read as the reverse complement.
GCCGCCCAGCGCCGCCATCGGCACTTCGGCGAGCAGCCAGGGAAGGACAGCCACGAAGCCCAGGATCCAGACGCCATGCAGCATCGCCGAAAGCCGGGTCCTGGCCCCCGCCTGCACGTTGGCCGAGCTGCGCACGATCACCCCGGTCATCGGCAGCGCGCCGACGAGGCCGCACAGCAGGTTGCCGATGCCCTGCGCACTCAGTTCCTTGTCGTACTTGGTGCGCACGCCATCATGCATGCGATCGACTGCGGCGGCCGAAAGCAGCGTCTCGGCACTGGCGATGAAGGCGATGGCAAGCGCTGCCACGATCAGCGTCGGGCTGGCGAGCGGGGCGAACCATTCCATCGAAGTCGGCAGCGCGAAGGCCGCACCGATCGATTCGGGCACCTGGATGCGCGCAACGTCGAGGTTCATGCCCCACGCCACCGCAGTTGCGGCCATCACGCCGAGCAGTGCACCGGGAACGAGCCCCATCGACTTGGGACGCAGCTTTTCCCAGCCGATCATCACGCCGATGGTGAGCAGGCCAAGCGCCAGCGCGAGTTCGGTCGCGGCAACATCGCTGAAATCGAGGCCGAGAACGCGCGCGGGCATCATGGCCATGTTCTCGAGACCGCTGGACATCGGCTTTTCGTCGAACAGGATGTGGAACTGACCGATCACGATCAGCGCGCCGATGCCGGCGAGCATGCCGTGCACGACGGCCGGGCTGATCGCGCGGAACAGGCCGCCGAGCTTCAGGGCGCCGGCGACCACCTGCAGCACACCGGCCAGCAGCAGCACCGGGCCGAGCGCCTCGAGCCCGTTCTCGCGCACGAACTCGAAGACGATGACCGCAAGGCCTGCGGCGGGGCCGCTGACCTGCAGCGGCGAGCCGGCGATCAGGCCGACGACGAGACCGCCGATAATGCCGGTAACGAGCCCCTTTTCCGGCGGCACGCCTGAGGCGATCGCGATGCCCATGCACAGCGGCATCGCGACCAGGAAGACAACGATGGACGCAGTGAAATCCCGTCCGAAATGGGCGAAGAGACCACTGCGCCCCTCGCCCGTAGCCGCGAGGGTCGCGCTCATTCGGCGGCCTCCGCGAACTCGGTGGCGATACGGGTGCGGGCCGCCAGCGCAACCGGCAGGTCGCGATCCTCGCGCAGCGGCACGAACTCGCCGGAATCCCCGTCGAGGCCCAGCACCTGGCCGGCGTGGATGTCGACGAACCAGCCGTGCAGCGTCATCGCGCCACGCGCGATCGCGGCAGCCACCGCGGGATGCGTACGCAGATGACCGATCTGGGCAACGATGTTTTCGAGGCTGATCGCGCGGACGCGTTCCTTGCCGTCGAGCTCGCCGTGGCAAGTACTCACGATGTGCTCGGCCGCCGCGCCATGACGCAGCCACGCGGCAACGTTGGGCATGGCCTCGAGCCCGGTCGGATCGCTGAGCGCCTTCATCGCGCCGCAGTCCGAATGGCCGCACACGATGATGTCGCGCACGCCGAGCACTGCGACGGCATATTCGACGGTAGAGGTCACACCGCCGTTCAGCGTGGAATAGGGCGGAACGATGTTGCCCGCATTGCGACACACGAACAGGTCGCCGGGCTGCGCCTGCATGATCTGTTCCGGCACGATGCGCGAATCCGCGCACGAGATCATGAGAGCCTTGGGCTCCTGACCATGGGTGGTCAGCTTGCCGAACAGTTCGCCATGGGCGGGGAAGATCGATTTCTCGAAATGGAAAACGCGGCCGATCAATTCGTTCACGTCGGTCACCTTTCTCTTGAACGTTGCGTGCCGGCCGCACGATGCCGCCAGCGTTGTTCAGGAGTTAGGGCGCACTATTTTCCTGTGTTCTTCGCGAGTGTTACGAAGTTTTGCTGCGACGCAGCGTCCTGCTAATCCTTCGCCAGCGGCAAACGGATGGTCGCACGAAGGCCACCCTCCGGCCGGTTGCGCAAGTCCAGGGTCCCGCCTTCCATGCGCACGGCCTTGCGCACGATCGGCAAGCCCAGCCCCATGCCCGCCGTGTCGCGGGTGCGCGCCGTGTCGAGCCGGACGAAAGGCTGCAGCGCGTCGGCTATGCGGTCTTCGGGGATGCCGGGACCATCGTCTTCGACGACGATTTCCGCAGCGCCGCCATCCCGCTTCACGTGAACCCTTGCATTGCCGCCATAGTGGATCGCGTTTTCCAGAAGGTTCGAAAGTGCGCGCCGGATCGCAACCGGCCGGACGCGGACTTCAAGGCTGGATGCGCCCGAATACGTTGCATCGGCGCCATGATCGGTGGCCGTATCAACCAGCGTTTCGGCCATGACGGCAATGTCGATCAACTCGGGCGGAATGTTGCGCCCGTCGCTGTCCACGTAGGCCTGCAACGATTCGAGAAGCATGCGCATCTCGTCGATGTCGTGAGTCAGCCCTTCCCGCACTTCGGAATCGACGGCGCTGTCGTCGAGACGAAGCTGCATGCGCGAAAGCGGCGTCTTGAGGTCATGGCCGATCGCCAGCATGGTCTGCGTCCGATCCGCCAGCGACTGGTGGATGCGTTCCTGCATTTCGTTGAGCGCGCGGATCAGGCTGCGAAGTTCGTCCGGGCCGCGCTCGGGAACGGGCTGCGGCAGCCCCGATCCCAGATGACGCGTCGCACCGATCAGGTTACGCAAGGGCCGGAGAGTCGCACGCAGCAGGATCCAGGCCAGAACAATCAGCAGCAGCGTGGGCAGGAGCATGCTGACGACACGCCCTACCGTCAGCTTCCACGCGGCATGCGCATGCGTGTTGAAACGCAGGAGGCTGCGGTCGGAAAGCTGGAGCGATCCGCCGATGTTTCCTTTCCCGGGCACGTTTTCGAGATGCAGCTCGAGATCGGCATAGGCCAGTTCGGGTTCGATTTCGACAACCTGCGCCCGCAAGTTGGCAAGGCCGAGCGATCCCCGCGGGCGATCCCCGGGCGCCATCCAGTCCAGGGAAAAGCGACTCGTGCTCAATGTCTGCGCGAGAACCTCGCGGGCATCGGGCGCGGCCCGTTCGAGCGTGCGGGTTGCCAGCACCAGGTTTTCGGCAATGCGTTCGGCATCATCGCGCCGCAATTCGAACGAATTGGCCCGATCGAACAGGACGGAATTGGCAACGAAATCGACGATGATGACAAGCAGGAGGATGCCCAGCAGCCGCTCTGGCAATCCCAGGCGCCGAAACAAGGCCATCATCCTGCCGGCCATCAGGCGCGGGCCACTTCCGCCTTGAACATGTAGCCTACGCCTCGCACGGTAACGATCGGACTCGGCGATCCTTCGGCCTGCAGCTTGCGGCGAAGGCGGCTAACCAGCACGTCGATGCTCCGGTCGGAACTGTCCCCGACACGCGAACGGGACAATTCCATCAGCCGCTCACGCCCCAGCACCCGCTGCGGGTAGCCGAGGAAGGTCGAAAGCAGGTCGAACTCCGCGCCTGTCAGGTCGACGATCGCGCCGCTGGGGGAACGCAGCTCGCGCCGGGCCAGCGAAACCTGCCAGCCGTCGAAGCGGATGACGTCCGGAGCCCGTCCATCGGCCGCGCCGTCGGAGACATTTTCGTATCCGTACCCGCCACCGCGCCGCAGAACCGCGCTGACCCGTGCGGCCAGTTCACGCGTGCTGAACGGCTTGGCAAGATAATCGTCAGCGCCCAGTTCCAGCCCGAGCACGCGATCCTCTTCGCTTCCGCGAGCACTCACGAAAATGATCGGCACGTCGCTTTCGCGTCGCAGCCGGCGGAACAGGTCGAAACCGCTGGTGCCGGGCAACATGATGTCGAGCACGACAAGCTGGACGGTGGTTTCCCGCAGCGTGATCCACATTTCCGCACCCGTCGCGGCAGTCAGCACATTGAAACCGCTTTGGCGCAGGGCGCGCGCCGTCAGCGTTCTCAATGCACCGTCGTCCTCGACCAGCAGGATAGTGGGTGGCGGTGTCATGGTGTCATGGGGGACGCGGAGGTTCGGGGCGATCGGCATCGTCTGTGGACTACTTCGCTTTCATATAGGTGCGGGGGCGCGGTCAGGCAAACCGCGCCCGTCGCAAATTAAGGGGTTATCCATAGCCAGCCGCCTGGCTGGCTCAGCCCTTGTCTCGGCCACGCACCCGATCGACGACCTCGATGAGCCCTGCCGCCTCGGCCGGAGCCAGGCCGCCGGTGATCGAGCCGCCGTTTTCGTCCTTGAAGCGCAACCGCCACGGATCGCGACTTTCAGGACGATAGGCACCGGCGATTTCTTCCACCACGTGATCGGGCACCTCGAAGACGAAGCGGGCGTACCTGTTGCAGGACACGACAGGCTCGTCCGTGCCGGGGCAATCGTCCAGCCAGTGCTCGGCGACAAGGATGTCCGCCTGTTCGAGACGGCCGCCCGCATGGTAACTGACGCCGACCATGTCGGGTCGACGATCGGGGACGACCAGCTCGTGCCAGACCTGCCAGCGCACCGCGCCGCTCTTGCGATCGACCAGCGCGCGCAAGTGGACATCGCGGGCATGCGCCCCTTCGATGCCTCGGCCACGATCCCAGGCCTTCTCGGTCGAAACCACGATATGCGGCTCTAGCGCTTCGTCCTCGACGCGGATGCGCTGGACGACTTCTGCCGGGGTAAGCCTTGCAAGCCCACGGGGCAGCTCGTCGTATGCAGCCGCCGAGCCGGCCCCGCCCAGTGCAAGACCTGCCGCCAGGATCGCCCGAAGGGCGATCACTGCGCGGCCTCTCCTCCGGTCATGTCGCTGGCGTCGGCGAGCGCCCGCGTTTCACGGCGCTGCTGCTCGGCCTGGACCAGATGATGACGGCAAACCCGGCTCTTCGTGGGATCGGGATGGCAAGCGGCCGGCAGGTTCACCGACTTGCTGCCTTCGGCGCGGGCCGGAAGCGGGGGATGGCCCTTGAGGTGCTTCACCGTATTGGCGCCGTATGCGGCGACAGGGATGGCGGCAGGCGTGGCGGCGGGAACGGAAAGGCCTGCGACAGCCAGAAGGAAAGCGGAAATCATGTCAGTCTCCATCTGCGGATGTGTTGCCGCTAGATAAGGGGACCTCCATTTCGCGCTTTGTTCGAAACGGTTACGAAATGTTTCCGGATTTCATCTCGATGGTTACCGCCGCCACGCCAGGGGGCATCAGCTGAACAGGAGCGGATCGCTCACCCCATGGCTGCCATCCTCGATACGGCCCGCCAGCCGCGTGGAATAGCCGGGAGCATCGACGACAAAGTCATACCAGCGTTCGGTCTTTTCGACCGGCCAGCGCAGATGTTGCCATGCTCCCGCAGCAATGTTGATCGTGCGCGCCTCGTTCGCGCCATACTGGTCGCGGCCGATTGTCAGGGCGATCGAACGGGTTCCGGGATTCTCGACGACCAGCAACAGAGCCTTGCCCTTCGGATCGTGGCGCACGACCATCTTCGGCGTGCCGGCACCACTTCCCATGGCGAAGGAACGCATGAAACCGTTGGGCCCGAGGACGAGGAGATCGAAACCTTCCTCCCCCTCGCTCATCCAGGTATCCTCCAGCGTCTTGCCCGCTTCCGTGCAATAGCGCCTCGGCAACCGGTCGAGATGATGCCTGTCGTAGACGTGGAATACGGCGCCGGCGCTGCCTTCGTTGACGAAGCGAAGCGTGATCGCGCCAGTGTCCGCCGTCGTTTCCGCATCGACGTGCAGCACGTAGGGCAAGGCGCGCGAGCGACGCAGCCCCTGCTCCTGTAACAAGTGCTCGGCGGCACGCGGAGGCAGGATCTTCGGGCGCTGCAAATGGCGCTGCAGGGTCTCTTTCGAACCCCTGGTGTCCGGCATGCGCGGAAAGGCCCGGTCCCCTTCCAGGCTGAAATCGAAACACGAGGTAAGATCGCCGCACATCGCGCGATGCCAGGGGCTGATCGCGGGAATGGTGATGCCGAACCGCTTTTCCAGGAACCGACCGACCGAGGTGTGATCGAAGGTTTCGGAATTGACCCAGCCACCCTTGCTCCACGGCGAGACCACGTACATCGGCACACGCGGCCCCAGCCCCCAGGGACGCGTGGTGCCGGTGACGTTGTCGTCGCGCGAGGTGTACCTGTCCTCGTGATCGTCGAAGTATTCGCCATCGAGACTGAAGGTCGCCTTGCCGGCCAGTGTGCCATCCTTGTTGAAGGACGGCGGCGCGGGCGGCGGCACATGGTCGAAAAGCCCGTCGTTTTCATCGAAGGTCTGGAAGAAGACGGTGCTGCCCCAGACATCCGGATTGGCGGTGAGTGCATCGAGGACGCGCGCCGTGAACTCGGCCCCTTCGATCGGGGTCGAGGCCGAAGGATGCTCCGACCATTCGCGGGGCGGAAGGACCCAGGAGACCGCCGGCAGCGTGCCATCCCTCACGTCCTGCTCCAGCCGCTCGAGCGACCAGTGCCGCATGCCCCGCTCGTACAGGCCTTCGCCCGGCTTGCAGGTGCGGAAGCCCTTGAAGGCAAGGCCCCCGTGCATCGCGCCGGTCCAGTTGTCGTTGGGGTCCTGATAGATGCGCCAGTCGATGCCCTGTTGTTCCAGAACCTCGGGGATGGAAGGCCATTCCAGCGCGTTGCCGGCATAGGTATAGCCCGGTTCGGGCAAAGCACCCTTGATCCAGCAGCGCAGGTTGTTGGGTTCCGACTTGTCATCGCGGCAGTTGACGCCGCGCACGCGTTCCTGCGGATCGAAGCTGGAACCAGACCAGAAGACAATGCGGTTCGGGTCCGTGCCCGAGGTGACCGAGCAGTGATAGGCGTCGCAGATGGTGAAGGCCTCGGCCAGCGCGAACTGGAAGGGAATGTCCTCGCGCTTGAAGTAGCCCATCGAATAGTCGGTCTTGAACTTCGGCCAGAGCCCGAAGCTGCCCTGGTTCCAGGCCGCCTGCGCGTCGGCGAAGGAGTGCGGCGTGCCGGGGATCTTCATGGCGTTGGTCGCCTCGGTATCGAGATGGAAGGGCGGCAGCACGCGGGCGCCATTGAACTGCTCCCACACCGAGCGCCCTTCCGGCAGTGGCACCGTGTGCCGGTCGCCAAAGCCGCGAACGCCCTTCATCGTCCCGAAGTAGTGATCGAAGGAGCGGTTCTCCTGCATCAGGATGACGATGTGCTTCACGTCCTGGAGCGTGCCGGTGACGCGGCGGGCCGGCAGGGCAAGCGCACGGTCGATGCTGGCGGGGACGGAAGCCGCCGTGCCGAGCGCGCCGACGGCCTTGAGAAACTCACGCCTGTTGTTCGTCACCATGGATCAACTCCTGCGGGATGGGATGCTGCGTGTCAGAGAAAGCGCCGTCGCAAGTGGGCGGAAATCTGGTCGAGAGCGAGGACGACCAGGAAAATGGCGATCAGGATCGTGCCGACATGCCCGTATTCGTACATGTCGTAGCGGCCCTTCAGTTCCTGGCCGATGCCCCCGGCCCCGACGAGGCCGATGACGGTCGCCATGCGCACGTTGCGATCGAGGACATAGAGCGTCGCGCCGATGTATTGCGGCATGACCTGCGGCACGATCGCCAGACGCCAGATGGCGATGCGCCCCGCCCCGATCGCCGCCAGCGCCTCCTGCGGCCGGCGGTCGGCATTCTCCATGTCGTCCGCGTAGAACTTGCCGAGCACGCCTGCGGCATGCAGGCCCAGCGCCATGAAGCCGGCGATCGGGCCGAAGCCATAGGCGATCACCAGGAAGAGCGCGCTGATCAGTTCGGGCATGGCGCGCAGAAAGCTGACGACCGAACGGGCCAGGAAACGCACACCACCGTAAGGCGTGACGTTGCTCGCGCCCAGAAGGGCGAGCGGCAGGCCGACAAGCACGCCGATGACCGTGCCCCAAAGGGCAATCTCGAGCGTTTCCAGAACCTTGATGGCCACGTGACGCAGATAGCCGAACGGCTTGACCAGATATGTCCGGGTCACCGTCCGCGTCTTCATCTCCAGCGTCTCGGGATCAAGAGCCTGCTCGCTGGTCCGGACCTCTTCCAGATGGGCGAAGAGCGGCAGGTACGCGGGATCGAAGTTCGCGATGCGCGCAATGTCCTGCCGTTCGGAGACCTGCAGGGGGAACAGCCGCGCCAGAACATTCCCCTGCCCGCCTTCCGCCGCCTTGTCGCCCATCAGCGCGGCGCCGGTCAGCGAAAGCATCCGCCCTGCTTCCACGCGTCCGCCCGTGTAGAAGAGCACCGCAAAGGCCGCGATCACCACGAACAGGCTGCGCCAGCCGAAGGGTTGCGGATATGCCCAGCCGGCGGGATCGACCGCCGGAACCGCGGCCTTCATACCGCCTCCTTCAGCGGCAGGACACCGTCGGTCAGGGGGACATCGTCCCGGGCGTAGATGACGGCGAGGTCGCGCGTGTTGAGGGTATCCGGCGCGCCGTCGAAGATCACCCGCCCCCGGTGCAGCGCCACGATGCGATCGGCAAAGGCGCGGGCAAGATCGAGCTGATGCAGGCTGCACAGCACGGTCGAGCCATGCTCGCGCGCCTGCGCCTTGAGCAATCCGAGCACCTCCCGCGCAAGTGCGGGATCGAGGCTGGCCACCGGCTCGTCGGCCAGGAGGATGGCCGGATCCAGCATGAAGGCACGCGCCAGCCCGAGGCGCTGCTGCTGGCCGCCGGAAAGCTGCTCGGCACGGCGCCGCAGATGCACTTCATCCAGACCGACCGCCTTCAGCAGATCGCAGACCCTGCGCCTGGAGGCTGCGGGATAGAGCCCGGTGAGAACCCGCCAGAGCGGCATGACCGGGACCGCGCCGGCCATGACATTCGCGGCACCGCTGGCCCGGGGAACCAGTCCGAAGTGCTGGTGCACCATGGCGATCCTGCGGCGCAAGGCCGGCAGAGACGTCCGGTCGACCGGCTGACCGTCGATGCAGACGCCGCCGCTGGTGGGCGTCTCCAGCCCGTTGACGCAGCGCAGCAGGGTCGATTTTCCCGCCCCGGAGTGCCCGAGCAGGACGCAGAACTGGCCGGCCGGCACGGTCAGTTCCACCTCGTGCAGCGCGGGCGTTCCGTCAGGCCATACCTTGCCGATGTTCTGGAAGTGGATTTCCATGCCCGCCCTTTCAGCGCTCGGCCGATTTCTTGAGAATCTCGCCCTTCAGCTCGTCGCTCACGAGGGCCATCTTGCGCGCGGCATCATCGAAGCGTTCCGCCGGGAACCGCGCGTCGTAACCATCGACCTGCTTGCCGCCGTAGCCACGGATCATTTCCGGGCGGATGCCCGGCGCCTTGGCCACATCGGCAAAGGCCTGACGCAGCTTCTCCTTGAGCGCGTCGGGCAGCTTGCTGTTCATGACCAGCGGCGGATAGGGAATGGGCTCGCTGCGCGCGACGACGCGCACGTCCTGCACCCCCGGCACGCCTTCACGCACCGCCTTCTCGAAGGAATCGAACGAAAGTGCCGCGGCATCGACGCGGTTTTCCAGCAAGGCTGCAAGGCTGTTGGCATGGCTGCCTGTCAGCCGCAGGGCCCCCAACTGCGTTACCGGATCGAGCTTCGCCTCGACCAGCATCGCGACCGGAATGACAAACGAGGACGTGGAGTTCACGTCGCCGAGCGCGATGCTCCGTCCACGAAGGTCGTCGATCGCGCGGATCGGTCCATCCTTGCGCGCGAAAATGCCTGCATAATATTCCGACTTGCCGTTCTCCACGGCCACGGCCAGCAATTGGGCGCAGCCGCGTTTCCTTGCCTGCAGGTAAGTGACCGGTCCGACAAAGGCGACATCCGCCGTCCCGTTGCACAGTGCCTCGACGACGGCGCCATAGGACTGCGCCACCTTGAGATCGAAATCGATGCCCGCAGTCTTGCCCACCGCCTGGAACACGGGCTTGTAGTCAGCCAGCGTCCCGCTTTCGGTGCCGCCGTCGGCGGGGATCAGCAGAACATGAAGCGGAGCGGCCTTGCCCCCGTCTTCCTGGGCCGAACAGGCCGCCAGACCGGCCAGCGCCAGTATCGCCAACGCCCGAGCAAAGATCCTTCGCATTATCAATTCCCCTGTACCGCGCACACGCGCGCGCCGGTCGCTAGGCGGCCCGCATGACAAGAAGGTGAAGGTTGGCACGGGGTGCGGAAGGCAGGCACGACGGTTCCGAAAATTGATCCGGGCGGAAGCATTTCCGCCCGGATCTCCAGGAGGCTCAGAAGCTGGTGGTGTAGGAGAAGAACACGCTGCGCGGTTTCCCCTCGAACGGGTAGCCCTTGTAGTATTCGGGATCGCTCGAAGAGAGCTCGCCGCGAATGAAGGCGGAACTGTAGCGCATGTTCCCGTACCCGTAGCGCTCGGCATACTTCTCGTCGAAAATATTCACGAGACGCAGCTGGAAGCGGTGCTGCTTTTCATCGCCTGCCCAGTAGGCGATCGAGCCGTTCACGACGAGGTAGTTGCCGAAATTGTAGCGCAGGCTCCTGTTCAGGCCGCCCGTCGCGTATTCGGGGCCCTGATAGCGGGGGAACAGGTTCACGTGGAACCGGTTGTCGGGCGAATGCCAGGATGCCGTGCCCTGGATCATGTATTCGGGCGTTTCGTTGATCTGCAGATCAGAACCCTTGAGGTGGGCCTTCTGGCGGGTGTACCCGACATTGAAGGACCACTGCTGCCCGATATTCAGGTTCAGTTCCGCGGTAAGCCCGCGGATCTGCGTCAGGGCGTCGTTATTGTAGTAGGTGTTGGGCGTCAGACCCGAAGTTGACTGGATGCGATTGGTGATGTCGGTGTGGAAAATGCCGACCTCGCCGTTGATGCTGACCTCACCGAAGGACTTCGTGAAGCCGACCGCACCGTTATATGTCTCGGTGGTTTCCGGCTTCAGGTTGGGATTGCCGACCAGCGTTTCGCTGTCCGCGAACAGTTCGTTGGTCTTGGGCAGGCTGTAGGACGTACCGCCGTTGGCGCGGACGTAGAAGGCACCGATCGGCTGACGCATGCCGACTTTCCAGATGAACTTGGAGTCGAAGGCCTTGGAGAAGTCGACGCGGCCGGCCAGGCTGATGTGCGTGTTCGGGCTGAAAGGCAGCGTCGGCCGCAGATCGGCATAGACGCCGGTGGTCGTGGTCCAGTCGCGGCTGATCGGGAACACCGGGTCGGAGTCGTTGCGGTACGACGTGCGCTGAACACCGAAGACCGCCTGCCCCAGCTTCGGCAGCGTGAGCGTGTTGCGCAGGTTCAGACCATACTCCATGAACGCGCTGACCTTGGAGTCGTCTCCGAAGCCCTTGTTCTTGTAGGGAATGGAGCGGCCGGTCGCGTCGCCGAAGGCGATCTCGGCACCGGTGCTCGGATCGATGCAGCCCTCTTCCTGCCGGCAGATCTCGGCATAAGTCTCGGTGTTGTTGAGCTTGGGATTGCTCCAGTACGCGGTGAACTCGGTCAGCAGCTTGTCTGACCAGCGGTGCGTCACGCCGCCGTCGATGATCGGATAGCGCACGCGGTTCGGAGACAGGATCTCGTTGTCGGGAAAGGCGTCGTCGAACTCGATCTGCGTGTACTGGCCGTTGAGCCGGATCTCGGTGTCCTCGGTCGGCTGGAACAGGAACTTGATGCCGATATTGTTGCGGTTGAGCGGGTACTTGTGGATGGCGCCCGCCGCCGCGACGTTGTCGACGAAGTCGTCCGGGTTGAAGAGACGCGGGCCGTCCGTGTTCTGCATGCTGCCATAGACCATGGCGCTGATCCGGCCATCGCTGTCGAGCGTTCCGCGGGCATTGCCCCAGAGTTCGCGCGAGTTGAACGAACCGTAGCTGGCGCCGAGCTCCACCTTGTTGGTGCCATCGGGGCGCTTGGTCACGATGCTGACGACACCGATGCCACCGTTCGAACCGAAGAACAGGCTGTTGCCGCCGCGGAACACTTCCACGCGTTCGATCATGTGGGGATCGATCGTCGTCGTACCCCAGATCTGCTCAAGCGCCGGACCACGGTCGTAAAGCGGCACGCCGTCGAGGACGACGAGGGTGTCGCGGTCGCCGCCGCCGTCCAGGCGAATGGTGTATTCGCCCTCGTCCGGCGAATAGCCGATGTTGGCCCCCTTGATGAGGAACTGCGCCAGTTCCGCAAAGTTGCTCGCGCCGGTAGCTTCGATCTGCTCGGCAGCAACGATCTGGACGTAGTTGCCGTACTCGACGGCCTCTTCCGCGATCTGCGTGGCTTCGACGGTTTCACCGGTGACGACGATCGCCCCCGACGGTTCCGCAGCCGTCTCGGCACCAGCCGCTTCGGCAGCATGGACCGGAGCCGCGAACAGCAGAACCTCTGCCGCCAGAACATATGCGAATTGATGTTTGCTACGCTTCTTCACCGTCTTTGCCCCCGAATGGAAGTTCATCTCGCGCAGAGCCCGGTCCGCTCCCCGCTTCCCGTGAGAAGCGCTCCTCTGGCCCGGTCCGTTCTGCCGACGTCGACGCCCTAGAGATTCGATATGACAGTTGGGTGAACATTTCTCATTTTTAGATCGTAATATAATTGAATTATACCCACTTTCAGTTGAGCGCACATAGAGGCACATCGGCCAGAAAGCGCACCGCCCGACCGGGAATTAGCGGATTGAGTAAAATTCAACTCTGGAACGCAGCGGCCTGAGCATGCATGGTGGGCAAATGCGACGCTACGGAGAAAGTCAGTGGTGAATTCGTCGAAATCGCAGCAGAGCCGGAGCGGTCAGGGCGATGTCAGACCTGTCGACAACGCACTGGGCCGAATCAGGGTCGCCCTGCCGACCATGGCCAAGAGCGCCCAGCGCATCGCGGAATTCATCCTGGAACGGCCCGAGGACATCGTCGGCATGTCGGTGACCGAACTTTCGGAAGCCACCGGCGTCAGCGAAGGTAGCGTCATCAACTTCTGTCGCAGCATCGGCCTGTCCGGCTTCCAGCAGATGAAGTTGAGCCTCGCGCAGGAAATCGTGCAGCCGGTCCAGTTCATTCACGAGGACCTTGATCGCGCCGACGACATGGAAACCGTCTGCCGCAAGGTCTTCCATTCCGGAATCCAGGCGCTGCGGGATACGCTTTCGGTGCTTGACGCGGATGCGCTCGCCCGCGCGGTGGAAGCCGTTCGCTCGGCAAAGCGCGTGGAAATCTACGGCATCGGCTCGTCCGCGCCAATCGCCGAGGACACGCACTACCGGATGCTCCGCATCGGCCTCAACGCACGCGCGGTCACCGACAGCCACATACAGGCCATCAGCGCCTCGCGGTGCGATCCGGACGTCGCGGTGATCACCATCTCGCACAGCGGGGCCACGCACGAGACCGTCGTGACGACAAAGCTGGCAAAGGAGGCCGGCGCACGAACAATCGTCGTTACCAACTTCGCCCGCTCCCCGATCCAGGCCTATTCGGACATCGTCCTGTTCACGATGGCGCGCGAAACGCGCTTTCGCACGGAAGCGATGACAAGCCGGATCGCACAGCTTTGCGTGATCGACGCCCTGATCGCGGGCCTTGCACTTGCCGACTACGACCACGCCACCGACGTGCTCAAGAAGACCTTCGACGTCCTCTCGATAAAGCGCTTCTGACCTTACGCGACAACCGGCTCGAGCAGGTCTTCGAGGCCAAGCGAGGAAGAGCCCCCGATCAGGATCGGCGTCATTCCGAGGCGCGATGCCCCTGCCCCATCCGTTTCCGGGTTGTCGCCGATCATCACCGCCTGTCCGGGCGCGATTGCAAGCCCGTCGCAAGCCCGCTCGAAAAGCAGCGGCCCCGGCTTGCCGATCACGCGCGGCTCGAGAGCCAGGTCGCCGGAGCAGGCCATGAGCGCAGCCAGCAGTGAACCGGTTTCCGGCACCACCCGCCCACCCGGACCGGGATGCGTCCGGTCGGCATTGGCAACGACCAGCGGCACCCCCTGCCGCAAGGCATTCGCCGCCCTTTCCAGCTTGCCGTACGTGAAGCGCGCATCGCGCATCAGCACCACGACATCGGGATGGTCCCGCACGAGACGCAGGCCCAGCGTACGAGCGAAGTTCCGCATCTTGGGCGCCGCCAGCAGCAGCACGCGCCCGGCGCCGGACCGCGCGACATCGCGCAGCGCCTCGACGCCGGCGAGGAAGATACGTTCGCGCGCAAATGCAATGCCGTGCCGGGCCAGAATCTCTTCGAGATCGGCGGGCAGGTGCGTTGAATTGTTGGAGACGATCGCCACGCGATCCGCATGCTGCGCGATGAGATGCTTCGCGCTGGAAAGGATACGATTGTCGACGGCGATGCAGCCATCCCAATCCAGAAGAACCCCCTTTGCGACACTGAGCATTCGACGTTCCGTGAAACCTTTCGCCTCCCGCTGACTCAAGGCCAAGCCCCACTCCTCTTCACTAGATGCCATGCCTCGGCACGCATACTCATATTTTTTGAAATTGGAATATGAAATTATCTCAATTTTTCACGCAGAGAACCAAGTGAGCTCACGAAAGCAGAAGACCATCGACTACCTTGCATGCACAGGCCTCGGCCTCCCGAACACAGGCAAGTGCCCCGCTCACCCGCACAGTACAGGGCGCGCCATCCGAGACATCGACGAGAGGAAGAGCAAGGCAGCCGCGCCATGGACCAATGGATGAGCCTTGGTCCCAGGAGAACAAGAGGAGCCATACTCCGCTGCTGGCCACGCGCGCGGAAAGGCTACCCGAATGTGTATAGGATGAGCGCACCGGGCGAGTAACCGCCCTCACCCCGGACAGCTTCGATACCGCTCTATCGGGCCTGCCCGAACAATTGCGGACAAGTCCGAAGAGCAGGTTGCTCGCGCCTGTCAGGCTACCGCATTGTCCAGGCTGATCGGCAGCGACCGGACCCTCTTGCCGGTGGCCGCATAGATCGCGTTCGTCAGCGCGGGAATGACGGGCGGAAGCGCCGGCTCACCCAGACCTGTAGGCGGATAGGGCGAAGTCACGAATTTCACGACCACTTCGCGCGGCGCCGTCTCGATACGCAGGAGCGGGAAGCTGTCGAAATTCTCCTGGACGATCGCGCCTTCGGACTGGTCGATCTTCTGCCCGATCATGGACTGGGCCAGGCCATCCAGAACCGACCCCTGCACCTGGCTTTCCGCATTGATCGGATTGATCACATGGCTGCCGATGTCCCCGACCACGTGGACTTTCTCGACCACGATGTCGCCCGCCTCGGAAACCGCCACGTCCAGCACTTCGGCGAAATAGCCCGCATGGCTGAAATAGAAACCGAACCCACGGCCCTTGCCGCTCGCACCGGTCGGGCGCTTGCCGTCCCAGCCCGCGAACTTGCAGACTTCCTCGATCACCGCGCGGGCCCGGCCAGTGTTGAACTGGGGCGCCCGCCCCACCGCCGGGAGCAACCGGTCCTCGCCGAGCAGGCCCAGGACGAATGTCGGCAGGTCCACCCCCGCAGCCTCAGCAAGCTCATCGAGGAAGGACTGGAAGACGAAGGCCATGGCGTTAGACGTTGGCGCACGCAGCCAGCCGGTGGGAAGGTTCGTGGCCAGATAGGACACGCCGAAATGGACATCGGGCAGGAGTTGGGCCGGAAACTCGGTTTCCTCCATCTCGGCGGCCCGGATGGGCTGCCCGTCTGCGCCGAAGCTGACGAAGTGGTCCCTGAGGGCAACGAGCCGGCCATCCTTGTCCAGCCCCGCCGTCAGGGCGTGCCATCCGGCCGGGCGATAGTAGTCGTGCCGGACGTCGTCGGCGCGCGCATAGATCATCTTGACCGGCTTGCCCGGCACGGCCCGGGCGATCTGGGCGACCTGAACCATGTAGTCGGCCATCAACCGCCTGCCGAAACCGCCGCCGATCCGCGTCATGTGGATGGTAATGGCGTCCTGCGGCAGGTCCAGGATGTCGGAAACCTGCCTGCGCCCGCTTCCCGGCGACTGCGACGGCGCCCAGAGCGTGAGCGCCCCGTCCTCGAACAGGCCGGTGCAGTTCTGCGGTTCGAGCGTGCAATGGGCGAGAAACGGATAGTCGTAGCGCGCTGAAACCGTCTTCACGGCACCGGCGAGACCGGCCTCGACATCGCCCTTCTTCAGAATGTCACCCTGCGGCGCCCCTTCCAGCGCTGCATCGGCCTGCGCCGCGTAGGCTTCGGTCGAGAACTGCTTCAGATCCCCGAGATCCCACTCGACCTTCAGCTGGCTGCGGGCCTGCTGGGCAGTCCACCAGCTGTCGGCGACGATGGCCAGCGTATCGAACTTGCCCTTGGGCAAGATGCCGCTGTTGATCGGGACGACGGCGATGACGCCCTTGATCGCCTTCACGGCAGCGTCGTCGAACGAGCCGATGGTGCCCAGGAAGACCGGGCAGGCCTCGATCGCCGCATAGACCATCCCGGGAAGCTCGGTGTCGATCCCGAACAGCGGCTTGCCCTGGAGAATCGCGGGCGTGTCGACACCCCGCCGGGACGTGCCGATGATCCGGAACGAATCGTCCGGCTTGAGCGGCACCGTGTCGAGCGCGGGCGGCTCGATCGCCGAGGCGGCCTCGGCCAGCGACGCATATGTCGCGGAGCGGCCCGACGGCTCGTGATGAACCATTCCCTTGGCAGTCGTCACCGATGCCGGCGCCACGCCCCATTGCGCCGCAGCGGCCGTCACCAGCATCTGCCGAGCGGCAGCGCCGGTTTGCCGCATGGGCAGCCAGTTCACCGGCGTGGAGCGGCTACCCCCCGCACTCTGGCGCCCGTAGAGCTTGTCGTCGGCCAGGGTCTGCTCGATATGGACCTGGTCCCAGTCGACATCCAGTTCCTCGGCTATCAGCATGGGCAGCATGGTCTTCACGCCCTGCCCGATTTCCGGGTTCTTTGCGCCGATGATCACGCTGTTGTCGGGATTGATGCGCACGAAGGCATTGAGCACGGTCTCGTCCTCACCACCCGTGGCGCCATCGCCCGCCAGCGCCAGCCGCGCCTGGAAGCTCAGAACCGCGCCGGCCAGCAGCGAAGCCGAAAGGAACGACCGACGGCTGATCTCGAACGGCGCGTTCATGCCGCCTCTCCCTTGCCCTGAGCCTTGGCAGCGGCCTTGATGGCCTTGCGGATGCGCAGATAAGTGGAGCAGCGGCAGATGTTCCCGCTCATTGCGGCGTCGATGTCTTCATCCTGCGGGTCCGGCATCTGCCCGAGCAGCCAGGTCGCCGAAACGATCTGCCCCGCCTGGCAATAGCCGCACTGCGGCACGTCAAGATCGGCCCATGCATCGAGCACATACTGACCCGCAGGCTGCGAGGCGACATCCTCGATGGTGGTGACGGCCGCCTCCCCGACGGCCCCGACCGGCGTCAGACAGGATCGCACGGGCTGCCCGTCCAGCAGCACGGTGCAGGCCCCGCAAAGGCCCGCCCCGCAACCGAACTTCGCGCCAAGCAGATGCAAATCCTCGCGCAACACCCACAGAAGCGGCTTTTCAGGGTCTGCCGTAACGCTGTGTTTTACCCGATTGACCGTCAGATCCATCGTCATGTCATCCTTACATTGCCGTTACCGGCGAAATCGTCTCTGCCGGGGCGCAGCCCGGCGGGTGTTAGTGCACCAAACCCTTTGCAGCCAGTTCCGCACGCTGCTTGGCCACCTCGGAAGCGGTCAGACGCCCGGCGTCGCGCACGGCCTTGACTTCGGCCGCCGTGAACGGCGCCACCGCCTTTTTCGGCTTTTCCAGCTCCACCGCGAAGTTGAGCGTATCCGCAACGTCCTGATCGCCGAGGGTCCCCATGGGCGGCATCATCCCGCGCACCTGCCGACCATCGACATCGATGGGGCCAAACAGGCCGAACAGCAGCACATGGATCAGATAGGTCCGCCCATCCTTGGTCGCAGCGATCTTGCCGACGCGCCCCTTGAGGCGGGGAAACTGACCGGGCACACCCGCCCCATCCGCCTTGTGGCACGCGGCACAGCGGGATGAATATACTTTAACGCCAGTTGCGTATGCAGGCAAAACGTAGCTTGCACAGAACAATCCGGACGCCGCGATAACGCCCTGGATACGCTTGGACATTGTAACCGGCATCGAAACTCCATAAACCCAGCGGAAATCGCGCGAAATTTGGACACTCATCAAAGTTTCGTCAAGCGGCAATTGCCGCGCCAGTCACGCCGGTTCAGGCTGAATAGGGGTGGCCGATGGACGAAAGGGGGCGTAAGGGAGCGTATGGCTGATACCGAAACTGCGCCAACCCGGCCTGGAATATACTCGCGCGGAACTGAAACAGTCGATGCCATTCTCAAGGCAGCGCTCAGCGTTCTGATCGAAGAAGGCGCCGAAGCATTCACCATTCGCCGCGTCGCCACGACATGCGGCCTGCGTGTCGGGAATGTCAGCTATCACTTCCCCAAGAAGGAAATGCTCGTCCAGGTCCTGCTGGACGACATCATGGAGAACTACGAAAACAAGCTGGAGCTCAGTGTGCGCCAGCCGGAACTCTCCGATGAGGACCGCCTCAGGCTGGTCATCGTCATCTGCCTGGACGACATCTGCTCCAAGCGCACCACGCATCTGTTCACCGAACTGTGGGCGCTCGCCAATCACAACAACTTCATCGCCGAGCGGGTGCGCAGCTTCTACGCGAAAGTTCACGATGTTATCGGCGAATATGTCCAGCGCATAAACCCCGCGCTGAGCGCCGATGAAGTGCACACGCTTTCGATCTTCATCAGCGCCTCCATGGAAGGAACCACGCCGTTCCTTGGCTACAACAAGCCCTGGAACGACAAGATGCCGGCGATCACCGCGATTTCAGCGTCATGGTTCATTGATCTTGTCAAATCGATGAAGCCGGGTGACATTGCCGCCCTGACAAAACGTTTAACCTGAACGAATCGGAGGGGACGTCCTGCAGGCACGGTGCCTTGAGCGCCGCGATTCTGTTTGTGGGGGTGTCCGGTGCTTCGAACGTCTGGTGAACGTCTGATTCTTCCTGCCGTCATTCTGGCCTGCGTCGGCTGTCTCCAGCCAGGCATCGATCCGGTCTTCCTTACACTGCTTTCCGCCGCCCATGGGCTGAAACCGGATTTTCACGGCTGGGTCGTGAGCGCCACGCAGTCGGGCATGGCAATCGGCTCGCTGATGACGTGGCGCTGGGGCACGCGCCTTCCGCTGGCGGGTTTCGCGCTGGCGGCGGGGATCGCCGCGCTCGCCGCCCTGGCCACCGCACACACCGCCCATTTCACCGCCCTGCTCGCCATCCGCGGCCTCTATGGCGCCGCGATGGGCGTGCTCTACACCCAGGCCATGAGCCATGCGGCGACCAACCGCCCGCACGGGGCCTATGGCGCCGTGTTCCTGTGCCAGTTGATGCTGTCGTCCGGCATTGCCCTAGCCCTTCCCGCGATAGCCGATGCCGCCGGACCAACGACCGCCCTGAGCGCACTGGCGGCGGCTCCGATCGCCGCACTGGTCCTCGTCATGCTTTTCGCGCGTTCCACGGTGAAGTACGAGGCACAGTCCACGCTGCGCGAGCCACAGAACGGCGACGAGGAAACCGATCTTCAGGCCTGGGCTACGGCCGGGGCGACCCTGCTCTTCATCTGCGCCACGATGATGGTCTGGACATTTTCCGGCGCGCTTGCGGTGAAGGCCGGCATTTCGGAAGCCGTGATTGGCCAGGCCGTGGCCCTGGGCTCGCTGGCCGGCGCGGCGACCGCCGTTCTGGTCATGCGCGAACAGCCTCTCGTACCACCCCCGGTAACCGGGCTTCTGGCGGGCCTTTCCCTGCTGACCCCGATCGCCGCGACGCAAAGCGGCGATGCATTGTCCTTCATCATCGCCATCATCCTGCTCAACATCGGATCAACCGCGATCATCGTGCGCAGCTCGGGCCTTGCCAGCGCCGCCAGCAAGGACAGCCTGTTCCGGCGCTTCGTCGCGTGCACCCACGCCCTCGGCATGATCCTCGGACCGCTTGCAGGGTCCGTCGCCACCGGACTGTTCGGGCATGCCGGATTGCTGTCCGCCGCCGTACTGGCGATTGCCACGGCCTGCCTGATGCTGCTGTTCGCCGAGGCGAGGTCCCTCAGGATGCGCTTCTGGAAAGCACGGCCCGAGCCGCTCGAACAGTTCCTGACCGACGTCCGGTACTAGTCCGCCCGCTTGTGCATCCGGCAGCGATTCGTGACGGGCACGACGTCGTTCCCAACCCCTCCGTCCAGACACACAGGCACAGTCAACGCCGCCTCCGAAGCGAGGCGACACGCGCCGAAATCCGCGCTTTGATCTGCACGACGACCGCCCCCGCAAGATTATTCGCACCTGCACAAAATTGTCGCTTGACCTAATTTTGACATGCGTCCTATATTTGAATTGTTGGACGCTAAAGTCCGCGGATTTCTGATCTTTGGGGGCATTCAGACATGACCGTTGCGCGCAGGGATGTTGACGGCACGCAGTGCGGCAGCACAGCAAACGAAGCTCTCACCCCGGCCCCGCTGGGGCAACGTCTGCGCAGCGCGCTGAACATGGGCGGGCGGCGCAAGCTCTACCTCGCCCCGCTGCTGGCATCGACCATCTTTTCCGCCTCGATCGTCGTCGCTCAGGTGCGCGCGGATGCCGAGGCGGATCTCGATCCTGCCGACTGGACGGAGAAGGAAGTCGGCATACCCGTCACCGATGCGTTGACGATCGAGAAGTGCGGCTCCTGCCACGTGCCCGACGACAAGGGCAATCTCTCGCGCATTTCGTGGATCCGCGCCACGCCCGAAGGCTGGTCGCAGGCCATCAAGCGGATGGTCAAGCTCAACGGCCTGTCGATCACACCGCAGGAAGCGCGCTCGGTGGTCAAGTATCTCGGCACCTGGCACGGGCTGGCCCCGGAAGAAGCCAAGCCGGTCATGTACCTGACAGAGCACCGCATCCAGGACGAGACGATCATTCCCAACGAGACCGTGCATACGGCCTGCGCATCCTGCCATGCCTTTGCACAGCCCATGTCCTCGCGTCGCAGCCACCGCGAGTGGGGCCTGCTGCAGAACATGCACAAGGCGCTCTATCCCCAGGCCGAGGTCCAGATGGGCCACCCCGCCGCAGAGCAACCCGCAGGTGCCAGCCCGTCCGCGAAGCCCGTGACGACCGGCGAGGTCGCGCTGGCGTGGCTCAGCAAGGAAGCCGATCTCCACAGCAAGGCATGGACGGACTGGCGTCCGCGCATCCGCACGCCCAAGCTGGCAGGCAAGTGGGTCATTTCCGGCAAGCTGCGCGGACAGGGCCGCTTCGTCGGCGAAATGACGATCGCACCGGCCAGCGACGACTTCGCCACCACCACGACATTGCGTTCCCTCGACACCGGCAAGACGATGTCGCGCTCGGGCAAGGGCCTCGTCTATGCCGGCTATTCCTGGCGCGGTACGTCCATCAGCGGCAGCAAGCCGGCGAAGCCCGACGATCTGGCCACTCCCCTGCGCGAGACCATGTGGTTCTCGCCCGACCAGTCGAGCGCCGAAGGCCGCTGGTACTGGGGTGAATATCAGGAATTCGGCCTGGACGTGAAGATGACGCGTGCCACTGGAGGCCCGGTCCTTGCCGCAGTCTCCCCGCTGGGCGTGAAGACCGGCACCAAGGGCGCGCAGCTCCACATCTACGGGGCAGACCTTCCCTCTGGCATGGCGGCGGGCGATCTCGACATCGGTGATGGCGTGACGGTGCGTCAGGTCTCCGTCCTCTCGCCGGGCGAAGCCGTCGCGACCGTCGATGTCGCGCCGGATGCCATTGTCGGCCTGCACGACGTCGCGCTGAACGGCGTTGTCCTGGCCAAGGCCCTGCCGGTCTATGACACCGTGGACTACATGAAGGTCTCGCCCGAGACTGCGCTCGCTCACCTGGGCGGCATCAAGTACGGCAAGGGCTACGAACAGTTCGAGGCCATGGCCTGGTCCAAGGGGCCCGATGGCAAGCCGGGCACCGACGACGACTTCCCGATCATGCCTGTCGACGCGAACTGGGCGATGAAGGAATTCCCGACGGTCACATACGACAACGACGTCAAGTTCGTCGGCCAGCTCGACGCATCCGGCTTTTTCACGCCGAACGTCGAGGGCCCCAACCCTGAACGCCGCTTCAGCCGCAACAACTATGGCGAAGTCTGGATCGTCGCCACTGCCAAGACACTGAAGGACAAGGAAGGCAAGCCTCTGACCGGGCAGGCCTACCTCGTAACCACCGTGCCGGCCTACAAGCGCTGGGATCAGCCGGAGGTGTCGCAATGAACGAGATGACCACCATCCCTTCGGGTCGCTACCGGCTGGGTGAGATGCATGAATTCCAGGCGGGCGAACAACCGTTCATGTATCTCGTTTCCGCGGGGGCCATCTTCGCCCTGGACGAAGGTGCGCATGCCGTGCTGCGCCGGCTCGAAGACGAGAGCCTGAGCCACGGAGACCTTGTCGCGGCGCTGCTGGAAAGCGGCTACTCGCACCAGGATGCCGAGGAACTGATCCGCGAACTGCTTTTCGTGCATGGGATCGTCTCCGACGCGATGAGCCCCGCCCTCGCGCCCAAGCCGGAAACGCCGCCGGCCGACTTCCCCTTGCAGGCGCTGGTGCTCAACATCACCAACCAGTGCAACTTGGCCTGCACCTATTGCTATGAATTCGGCGCCGACAAGATCGCGACTCCGCAGGGCAAGCCCAAGTTCATGTCGCTGGAAACGGCCAGGACCTCGGTGGACTTCCTCCTGCGCAAGTCGACCGGCCGCCAGGCTGTCCACATCACGTTCTTCGGCGGCGAGACGCTGATGAACTTCAAGCTGCTGCGCGAGGTCGTCCTCTATGCACGCGAGCAGGCCGAAGCGCAGAACCGCACCATCGGCTTCAGCCTGACGACCAACGCGACGCTGCTTACCGACGAGATCATCGCCTTCCTGTCAGACTACGAGATCGGCGTGACCGTCAGTATGGACGGCCCGCCCGACCTTCAGGACAAGCACCGCGTCTACAAGTCCGGCAAGGGCAGCTACGCCGTCATCGAGCCGCGCTTGCGCAAGCTGATCGAAAGCCACAAGACCCGTGCAATCACCGCGCGCGTCACGCTGACCAACGGCGTCACCGACGTGATCCGTATCTACCGCCACCTGAAGGACGATCTCGGCTTTCACGAAGTGGGTTTCGCGCCCGTCACCAATTCGGGCGAGCGCGACTACATGATCGACGACAACGGCATGGACGATGTCCTGAGCCAGTTCCACGAACTGGCCGACGAATGGCTCGAACATGCCCTGCGCGGACAGATGCACGGCTTCACGAACGTCAGCGAGACGATCGGTGAACTGCTTCAGGGCGTCAACAAGTCACACCCGTGCGGCGCCGGGCTCGGCCTGCTGGGCGTCAGCCCTTCGGGTGACCTTTCGCCCTGTCACCGCTTCACCGACGCGGACACACACACGCTCGGGCATATCTCGACCGACATCGACGCCGAGAAACGGGAAGACTTCCTCTCGCGCGGGCACGTCGGTGCGAAGTACGAGTGCCAGAGCTGCTGGGCACGGCCGCTCTGTGCCGGCGGATGCCATCACGAAGCCTTCGTTCGCTATGGCGACACCGGTCACGCCAACTTGCACTATTGCGACTGGATTCGCGAATGGACCGACACCTGCCTGCGCATCTACGGCGCGGTCAGTGTACAAAATCCCCAATTCCTTGAACGCTTTGCAGCACGAAAGGGTCTGTCATGAAGCATCTTCGCCCCGTCAACCGGAAGGCAGCCCGGATCGATGAGACCGCATCCCTGATGGAGGAGGATGTGGTTGCCCTGCAGCAGGCACCCAAACCCCACGTCCCCATGGGCTGCACCCTTTCCTTCTCGCCGGGCTGGGAAGTCGATGCGGCGGGCGGCACGGCGGGTCTGTGCCAGCCGGTCGAACGCGACATCTACGACTGCTACGTCACCTGCTTCTGGCCGGTGCAGGTTCCCGATCACGTCAACTACTCGCCCGACTGGGCCAGCAATTGCGCCGTTGCCACCAAGGACTGGCGCAACCTGGACCTCGTCTTCCCCTGATCGACGGACCGCATCCGCCCAGACGCATTTCACGAGGAAGAGACCTCAGCATGAAGACGTTTCGCCTTGCACTCGCGGCGCTTTGCGCCACCACCGCCGCCGTTTCGGCCCAGGCTGCCACGATCGTGCTTGGCGGCTATCCCGACCAGATCCAGATGGTCGACGACACCACGGGCAAGGTTGAGCAGAAGATCACGCTGGATACGGGACTTCCGACCCACCTGCAGTTCTCTGCCGACGGCAAGCGGATCTACATCACGACGCTGACCACGGGCGGCATCGAGGTGATGGACACCGCCTCGCGCAAGATCATTTCGAAGCTGAGCCTCAACAACCCGGCAACGCGCTACCGCTTCTCGGGCGGCGTGCCCGATCCGAGCGGGCGCTATTTCTACATCATCGGCAAGCGCATCGACAAGGAAGTCGACCTCTACCGGCTCAGCAAGCCGCGTTTCATGAAGGTCGATCTGAAGACCGGGCAGGTCGTCAAGGCGGTCGACTTCGATCCCAAGGACGAAGGCCCGGGCTACCGCACGCGGCTGGCCATGGCGCCCGACGGCAAGACGCTCTATGTCTTCGACAAGAAGGTCCTGATCGTCGACACCAGCGACCTCAAGGTGGTCGAGCGGCTCGACCTCGAAAAGCCCGATTTCCCGGGAATGCAGGACGTCGGCATGGGCGGCGGTCTTGAAACGCTGCGCGAGCCGGGCGTCTTCGTTTCGGTCTTCAATTCGCAGGATCCCTACATCCACAACAAGGTGTTCGGCGTCGCCAGGTTCGACCTCAAGGCGCGTACGTTCGACTTCAAGCCCATCGGTCCTGCGCCCGAGCAGATGGCCGGGCTGGAAGTGTCGCCCGACGGCAAGGACGGCTATACCGTCGCCGTCATGGGCAAGTACGGGAACAAGCGCTGCGAGTTCTGGCATTTCGACCTGACGACCAATACCGCGCTCGACAAGGCCGAATTCCCCTGCCGTTCGCGCTTCTATTTCGGCATGTCGCGCGATGGCCAGAAGCTGTATATCTACGGCGCCGGCTACGACATCGCCGTCTACGACGCGAAGACACTGAAGTTTGAGCAAGATTGGGAACTGACGAACGACATCACCATGGCGGGCCTCCTGACCCTGCCCTGAGCGTGACGTGGACGGTTGACATCACCGGCGGCGGCGTGGCGGCTGCGTGTTGCGACCATTTGCTCGGCCAGGCTGGCGCAACCGTCCGCTGGATGCCCGATGCGAGAGCGGCGGTGCCCGCGCTGATGCTCAGCGATGCCGCGCGGGCGCTTCTGCGGGAAACGCTGGGACTGCCCGACCTGTTCTCGGACAGGCCCCGCATAACCCGGCGGATTGTAGCCTGGGGCGGACAGGATCCGGTTTCCCTGCCCCATCAGGCGGCGATGCTCGGTGCCGGCGACCTGGATTTCGCGCCGTCCGGCGATACCGGAATGCCGGGCCAGCCGATATTCACCATCAGCACCACACACCCCGTCGCCGACACCCCGATCGTTCGTTTCGGCAATCGTACGGGTGAAACCGCACCGGTCCGCCTGCTCGAGCCAGACGATGCCGATGCCTGCTGGATCGAGGCGGTGGAGGACGGGTGGCTGTTCATGATCCCGTCCTCCGCCAGCAGCGGCTGGCTGCTTGCCATCGGTGCGGGCTGCGCACAGCTTATGGGGCAGAGCCGATACCTCGCCCCGCGCATCGCTGTGGACGCGGATCGCGTGGCCCAATTCGACACGACGCCGCGCATGCTTTCCGTCATGGCCGATCAGGGCACACTATTGTGCGGATCCACATCCATGGCGTTCGACCCGATTTGCGGCGACGGGACCGCGCTGGCCGTCCGGCAGGCGATCCTGGCCTCGGCCATCGTCCGTGCCTGTCACGAAGGAGAGGACAGCGCGCCGCTGATCGGCCATTACCGGGCGATGATGACGGCAGCCATGCGGCGCCATCTGCGCCTGTCTTCGGAATTCTACACCTCCGGCGGGACCGGCCCCTGGTGGCGCGCGCAGCAGGAGGCACTGGCCGACGGTTTCGCGGCATGCAGCGCCCGGCTCGAACGTGAGCCACCGCCGCGGTATACGCTGGAAGGCTTCCGGCTCGTGCGACGGGAACTGGCGGCATGATTCCCGGGGCAGGCGGACAGGGCGGGCCGCCCGCAACCGACGAGATACCGGGCTGGTCAAGCTACCGCAGGCTGGTGCCGTTCCTTCGCCCCTATTACCGGCCGCTGGCTCTTGTCCTCGTGCTCAGCCTACTGTCTACATCGCTCAATCTCATGCAGCCCTATCTGTCGAAGCTGATGATCGACAAGGCGCTGCTCCGTGGCGACATGCAGGCGCTGATCCAGATCGCAGGAGCCATGATCCTGGTCTCGCTGGGCGGCTTCGCGCTGAACATGCTTTCCAGTTATCGCTACGTCTCGGCGTCCGCGGACATGCTGTTCGACATCCGCGCCAGCCTGCTGCGGCATCTGCAGCGGCTTTCACCGCGCTTCTACGCACGCTTTCGCCTCGGCGACCTCATGTCGCGGATCAACAGCGATGTCAGCGACATCCAGCGCGTGACGGCGGACTCCCTCCTTTCGGTTCTCAGCAACGTGCTCATGCTCGTCGGCTGCGTGGTGATGATGCTGTGGCTCGATCCGGTGATGTTCGTGATCGGCGTCGTCGTCATCCCCCTGTGCATCGCCCTCTTCGTTCATTATCAGCGCAAGCTGACGGCGCTGACGCGGGTGATGCGCGAAAGGGGCGCGGATCTCGGCAGCCTGCTGGTCGATACCGTCATGGGCATGCGCACCGTCACCTCCCTGAGTGCAGAACCCCACGAAATCGGCCGGTTCCGCAAGCGCAACGACGCTTTCGTTTCGGCCATGCTGAAAATGCAGCTTACCTCGTTCACGGCGGGCGCCTTGCCCGGCACGCTGCTGACCGCATCGAGTTCCGCGATCATTCTCTATGGCGGCGCGCAGATCTTTGCCGGCAAGATGACGATCGGCACGCTGGTGGCATTCATGACCTACCAGTCCCGGCTCTTCTCCCCGATCCAGGTGCTGATGGGGCTGGTATCGGGCCTGGCCTCGGCGCGGGTATCGCTGGGCCGCATCTTCACCCTGTTCGACACCCGTCCCGACGTAACCGACAGCCCCGACGCCCTGCCCTTCGACGGGCTGCACGAAGGCCTTCGCTTCGATAACGTGACGTTCCGCCACGACGGCAGGACCATTCTCGACGCGGTCGACCTGTTCATCCCGGCAGGCCGCTTCTGCGCGATCCTGGGGCCGAGCGGCACCGGCAAGTCGAGCATGGCCGATCTGATGGTCCGCTTTCTCGACCCCGACGAAGGCCGCGTCGAAGCCGACGGAACCGATTTGCGCGCGCTCAGGCTCGACGATCTGCGGCGTGCGATCGTGCTCGTCGATCAGGCACCGCACCTGTTCAACGACAGCCTGGCGAACAACATCGCCTTCGCCTGGCCGGACGCATCGGACCAGGATATTGCCGAAGCCGCGCGGCTGGCCGGCCTGGGCCCGCTGATCGCCCGCCTGCCCGAGGGTCTCGCCACGCGCACGGGCGAGCGCGGTCAGGCCCTGTCCGCGGGCGAACGGCATCGCGTCGCGCTCGCCCGCGCCCTGTTGCGCCGCCCTTCCGTGCTGCTGCTCGACGAGCCGACGGCGGCCCTCGACGCCGAGACGGAGCGCCTTGTCGCGCAAGGGCTGCGACAGGCCCTGCCCTCGGCCACGATCGTCGTCATCACCCACAAGCCCGCGCTCGCGGAAATTGCCGACATGACGATCACCCTGAACGATGGAAAGGTCGCCGTCAGGAAGGCCGAGGAAGTGCTCGGGCGGACGCACTGAAATGAGCATTGCAGCGACAGGACGCGGCGTTCGCATCGCCGTCATCGACAGCGGCATCCACCCGCAACACAGCCATATCGAGGCTTCGCGCCTGCTTCCGGGTATAAGCGTTCGCGGCGATGGAACCATCGATGCAGTGGACGACGCAACGCTCGATCGGCTTGGACACGGAACCGCCGTGACAGCCGCGATCCAGGAGAAGGCGCCCGAAGCCTCGTGCATACCCATCCGGGTATTCCATGAGGGGCTGAAGACCACCGGCCATGCCCTGATCACCGCAATCGACTGGGCCATCGAACAGGGCGTGGACATCGTGAACCTGAGCCTGGGTTCGACCAATCCGGCCCATGCCCCGAGCTTTGCCGCCGCGATCGAAAGGGCAGAAGAAAAAGGCGTGATCGTCGTGGCCCCCCGCGCCGTCGGCGGCCCCCCCTGCTATCCCGGGGCGCTGGAAGGCGTTCTGGCCGTCGACCTCGACTGGGACTGCCCGCGCGAAACCTACCGCCCGGCAACCGACGGGTCCGGGTGCTTCTTCGCGTCCGGATACCCCAGGCCCATTCCAGGCGTTGCGCTTCGCCGCAACATCCATGGCATCAGCTTCGCGACCGCGCAGATGTCAGGCTTTGTCGCCTGCGCGCTCGAGCGTCTGGATGCGCCGATTGCCGGCGACAGCCGTATCGAGGCCGTGCGCGCCGCGCTCTGCGCATAAGCCGGCCGCGAACCGCCAGCTTCGAAACTTCGCGCTTAAAAAAAAGAGGCCCGCTGCGGAATATCCGCAGCGGGCCGAAGAGTCTTTCCGTCAGGAACTTAGAATTTCTGCCCGAACCGAATGCCCATGAAGCGGGGCTTGATCGGGTAGACACGCGAGGAATGTTCGCAGACCTGGATCTGACAGAACGTGTTCTTCGTAAGCCAGCCACGCTTGTCGAACACATTCTGAACGAAGATCTCAGCTCCCCATCCGTCTTTCTTCAGGCCGAAGGAGAGGTCGAACGACGTGAAGCCACTCGTATCGCCCAGCAGTTCGGCATACGTCTCATTCAGGTCCTGCGTTGCCCCGGTCTGGTAATAGGCCACGCCCTGGACATAACCGGAGAGCTCATTGGACAGGTCGGTTTCATACCTGACCGAGGTATTGCCCTTGAACTTCGGCTGACGCGGAAGGCGCGTGCCGGATTTGGCAGCAATATTCCCGTCTTCCTCGGTACACGAGTCGTACTGCGCGAAGCCGGCCTCTCCAACAATGTGATAGGCGCAGAAATTGCCATCCAGCGCGGCGTCGGTATAGGCTCCCGAGGTCGAAATGGTGACGTCGCCCAGCTTGAGGTCAGCGTCGAATTCGACACCATAGACACGAGCGTCACCCGCGTTGCCGGTAAAGCCGCCACCGGCCGCGCCGATCACCTGCACCCCGTACTGAATGTCCTTCCACTGTTCGTAATAGACGGCCGCGTTCAACCTGAAGATGTTGGCCCACGTCGTCTTGAAGCCGAACTCGAAGTTGGTCAGCGTTTCGGCCTTGTAGGAAGGCGCGGGAACCGCAGTGCCGCGGATACTGACAGGCGAGTTCGCACCGCCCGGTCGAAAACCGGTCGAGTAGTTGAAGTACACCATCTTGCTGGGCTCGATTTGCCAGGTCAGAGCCACCTTGTGCGTTTCGCCATCTTCCTTGTACCGGTTGGTCTTGTCTGCCGCGAGCGGGTTGGTGCTGACGCAGTCCAGTCGATCCGTGAACGGAACCGGGCAGCCGACCGAACTGGTCGGGAAATACCAGGCAGAAGACGAATTTCGCGCCTTACCCGCAATGCCGCCCCAGCCGATCAACGCGGATTCCGTCCAGAAATAGCGCAGGCCGGCCGTGAGCGTCAGGTTCGGCACGATCTCATAATGGCCCTCGGCGAAGAGCGCCGAGTCCTTCAAGGTCAGATTGGACTCACTCAGGTAGAAGGCTTCGCGCCTCAGGGCAGCGGGAAGAGTGATCATGGTGCCACCATCTGCGATCGGAATCCCGAAACCGTCGAGAGTCGTGGTGTTACCCCCTTCGGAATAGGAACCGCCAGCGGTGTATCCGATGATGTCGTCCAGACCATGCGTGGCATAGTCATTGTTGATCTTGTTCTTCTGCCATTGATAGAAGCCGCCCACCGTCACGTCGAACGGCCAGCTCTTCGGCGTTGTAATGCGGATTTCCTGGTTGAACTTATCCTGGAACGAATTGCCCTTCGTATACTGCGTCGGGTTGATGACCTCGCCATTACGGTCGAAGAACTGGAGATAATTTTCGTAGTACGAGAACTGATCGTAAGCGACGGTATAGTAAGTATAGTCGTTGATCAGCTTGATCCGGCGCTTGTAGTAGCCGGTGGACGAAACCAGGTCGAAGTCGCCGATATGGCCGTGAATGGCCAGCGATGCCTGGAACCACCTGTCGAGCTGGCGGGTCTCTTCATAGTCGTGGACGACGAGATCGCCGCCGGGGTTCTGGTGATCACCCGTGATTTCGGTGGATGCGTCGTAGTTGAAATAACCGTAGGCGATCTGCTCTTGGGCGGTGATCTGCGGAGTGATGTCCCAGCCCGGCGCCACTTCCCAAAGGGCCTGAACGCGGGCGCCGTAGGAATAGAGCGGGTTGTAGTTGTCCTTGACGAACTCCTCGTTGGTCATCGTATAGGTAGTCAGAGGATTGTCGTCGCCCAAGTTGTACGTGAGCGTACCCGGGACGTTGTCGATATAACCGCCATCGTGCCGATAGAAACCCATGGCGCGGATCGCCAGATTGTCGGTGGCCGGGATGTTCACATAGGCCTGGGCCACGCCGCCGAAATCGCCCGCGTCGTACTTGTTGACCTCGAGATCGTATCCGAACTCGAATTTGCCGATTACGGGCTTCTTGGTAATGAAGCGTATCGTGCCGGCAAGGGACCCGGCGCCGTAAAGCGTGCCTTGCGGGCCCGCGAGCGCTTCGACACGTTCGAGGTCGTAAACGTGGATGTCCGGGAAGCCGCTGGTGATGCCCGCGCTGAGCGACATCATAGGCATGTCGTCGATGTAATAGCCGGTTGCGTCATATCGGCCGCCGGCAGGCACGATGCCTCGGAAATAGGGGTTCTGACGGCCCGGACCAAGGCCATCGAAGGAGACCGAGGGCAGCAGGTTGGCAAAGTCCGACATGCTCTTGACCTGCCGCTGTTCCAGCTTGGCCGTCGCCAGCGCCTGCATCGAGATCGGCACCTTCTGCACGCTCTGTGCCGTGCGGGTTGCGGTCACGACGATGTCGCCAAGGGTGGATTCGGTCGATTCAGCATCGGCCTCCACAGCAGCATCGGCTGCCAGTGCATCCTCGGCGGCATGCGCCGAGGTTCCAAAAGTCATCCCTGCGAGAATAGTCGACGAACTCAGAAGAACGAGAGTTCGCTTGGATAAAGAACGTTGAGCGGTTTTCATTCTAACCCCCTTGGTTTTGTCCTGACCCGGCCGAATTAGGTTTCGGCTCGCATGGCCACGCACTGCCCTTGCGTCCCTATCGCGCGCGCAAAAAAAGCGCTTGCCCGCGCAGGGTCAGACAACCTCCCAAGTTCGCCGGCCCCTAACCCGGCTCAAGTGCGAGCAGACCCGCCGCACTCACATTATTATTTTTAAAACCAATATCTTAATCTGAAAAACCGAATCTAGAACAACTGTCCGAAATCTGAACATGACATCGAATCAACGGTTGTCAACACCATTGTTGCAGTGCAGAATACAAACGTTGCCAACCCCCTGACCAAGGATGTCCGGGCACGTCGAATTTCGCGATTGCAGAACCAGGAGACAGAGTGGCGTTGCGTTCAGCAGACAAGCAAATGACCGGTCCCGGCCGATCGCTGGAACACGCTTTGGCCGAGGCCATCCGCCAGCTCGATTCCGATCCGCAGGCCGCATGCGCCGGCGCGCGGGAGATCCTGCGGGCAGCACCGGATCATCCCCATGCGATCCTTGTCGAAGGGCAGGCCCTGCGCAGGATGGGCGAGCCACGCGCCGCAATGCCAATGCTTGCCGAACTGGTCCGCAGACAACCGAACATACTGGGCGCAATCTGGGAATTCGCGCAGGCGGCAAGCGAAGCAGGCGAGACCCGTCAGGCCATCTCCGCGCTCCAGGACCTGACCCGGAAACAACCGGCAGTGGCCAGCGGCTGGTTCCTGCTGGCGGGGGAACTTCGCAAGGTCGGGCGCGCCGAGGAAGCCTGGCGCGCGGACCTTTCCGGCGTCCATGCCTCTTCCCGCGACCCCGGCCTGCTCAAGGCCGCGATGGCCATGAACGAAAGCCGCTTCGACGAGGGCGAGGCGATCCTGAAGACGCGGCTCGAACGCGTGCCGGACGATCCACCCGCGTGCCGCCTGCTCGGGGAAATCAACTGGCGACGCGGAGACATGACCAACGCGCTGACATGGGTCGAGCGCGCGGTACACCTTGCGCCCGGTTTCGATCTGGCGCGCGATTTCCTGATCCGCCTCCTGCTCCAAAGCAACCGCCTGCCGGAGGCGCTGGAACATGTCGAAGTACTGGTCGGCTCCCCGATGCGGAGCCCCGGCCACGACCTCCTGAAGGCCTCCGTGCTCGTCCGCCTGGGTGAGCAGGAGCGTGCGCAGAAAATCTACGAAGAGCTTCTCGCCGTGAAGCCCGACCACTCGCAGGTCTGGCAAAATCTCGGCCATGTGCTGAAGACGCAGGGCAAGCAGACCGAAGCGATTCATGCCTATCGCCAGGCGGCAACCCACCGGCCGACCATGGGCGAGGCCTGGTGGAGCCTGGCCAACCTGAAGACGGTGAAGCTGGGCGCGGAAGACATTGCCGCGATGGAACAGGCGCTCGCGTCCCTCCAGCCGGATGATCCGAACATCCAGGAAGATCTCTTCCACCTCCATTTCTCGCTGGGCAAGGCCTTCGAGGATGCCCGGGATTATCCCGCTTCGTTCCGCCACTACGAGCAAGGCAATCGCCTGCGCCGCGCACTGGTGCTCCACGATGCCGAGGGCTTTTCCGCCGAATGCAAGGCCACGGCGGACACCTTTACCGCCCCGTTCCTCGCGGGAATGGGGGCCGGCGGCTGTCCCGCGCCCGATCCCGTCTTCATCGTCGGCCTGCCGCGTTCCGGCTCGACGCTGGTCGAGCAGATCCTCTCCAGCCACAGCCGCGTCGAAGGGACGATGGAACTGCCGGAAATGATGATCATTGCCGGCCGCCTGCAGTCACGCGTGGACGAAGGCGAGTTCCCCGATTTTCAGGCGATGGTTTCCTCCCTCACGCCCATGGACCGATCGCGGCTGGGCGAGGAATATATCGAGCGAACCCGCGTGCACCGCCAGACGGACAAGCCGCATTTCATCGACAAGATGCCCAACAACTGGCAGCACGTCGGCCTCATCAGGCTGATCCTGCCGAACGCGAAGATCATCGATGCGCGCAGGCACCCGCTGTCCTGTTGCTTCTCGGGCTGGAAACAGCATTTCGCGCGAGGGCAGACCTTCACCTACGACCTCACCGACATCGGCCGCTACTACGGCGACTATGTGCGCCTCATGGCTGCCTATGACGCGGCCCAGCCCGGCGCGGTCCACCGGGTGATCTACGAAGACATGGTGAAAAACACCGAGCACGAGATCCGGCGCCTGCTGGACCACCTCGACCTGCCTTTCGAACAGGCCTGCCTCGAATTCTACAACAACGACCGCGCCGTGCGGACCGCCAGTTCCGAACAGGTCCGCCAGCCAATCTTCACCGCCGGGATCGACCACTGGACGAACTATGCCCGATGGCTCGGCCCGCTGGAGGACGTGCTGGGGCCGGTACTCGAGGCTTATCCCGAAGTCCCGGCGTTCGGGAACGAACCCCGGCACTGATTGCGTTCAGTGCCGGGGCGCGCCCTTCGCCAATATCAGAAGCGATCGTTGTTCATGACCTTGTTCCAGGCAGCTACGAAGTCGTTGACGAACATCTCGCCAGCATCGTTCGAGGCGTAGACTTCGGAAACCGCGCGTAGCTCCGAGTTGGAGCCGAAGATCAGGTCCACCGGAGTGGCCGTCCACTTCAGCTTTCCGGTGGCACGATCATGGCCTTCGTAGAGCCCCATGGACTTCGACGACTTCGACCACTTGGTCGACATGTCCAGCAGGTTGACGAAGAAGTCGTTGCTGAGCGTGCCCGAACGGTCGGTGAAGACGCCGTGCGCGACGTTCGCGCTGTTGGCGCCAAGGACGCGCATGCCACCGACGAGCACGGTCATCTCCGGTACCGTCAGGTCCAGCATGTCGGCCTTGTCGACCAGCATCTCGGCCGGCGACCTGTCACTATCCCCGCCATAGTAGTTGCGGAAGCCATCGGCGCGGGGGCGCAGATATTCATAGGATACGACGTCGGTCTGATCCTGCGTGGCATCGACACGGCCGGGCGTGAACGGCACCGTCACATCGTACCCCGCCTTCTTCGCCGCCTGCTCGATCGCGGCATTGCCGCCCAGCACGATCAGGTCGGCAAGCGAGACCTCCTTCCCATCCCCGGCAGAACCGTTGAACGCCTTTTGCACGGCTTCAAGCTTGCCGAGCACCCTGGCCAGTTCAGCCGGGTCGTTGACGGCCCAGTCCTTCGCCGGATCGAGCCGGACGCGCGCACCATCTGCACCGCCCCGCATGTCGCTGCCGCGGAAGGTCGAGGCCGAGGCCCATGCCGCCTTCACCAGTTCACGCCCGCTCAGCCCGGTTGCCAGTATCCTGGCCTTGAGCTGGTCCGCGTCGGCCGCATCGATCATCGCATAACCGGCCTTGGGCAAGGGATCCTGCCAGGTGAACGTTTCCTTGGGAACGTCGCTGCCGAGATAGCGGGCGCGCGGCCCCATGTCGCGATGCGTCAGCTTGAACCAGGCCCGTGCAAAGGCCTTGGAGAATTCCGACGGATCATCGTGAAAGCGTTGCGAGATCTTGCGAAAGCCCGGGTCTTCCTTGAGCGCGATGTCGGTGGTGAACATCATCGGGGCATGGGTCTTGCCCGCGACGTGCGCATCGGGAACCATGCCGGACGCGGCGGGATCGGACGGCATCCACTGCGTGGCGCCGGCCGGGCTCTTGGTCTTCACCCATTCAAAGCCGAAAAGGTTGTCGAAGTACTGCGTCGTGAAAGCGATCGGATTTGCCGACCAGGCACCTTCCAGACCACTCGACACGGTGTCCTCGGCATTGCCCTTGCCGCACGTGTTCTTCCAGCCAAGGCCCTGCTGTTCGATACCCGCTCCGGTTGGATCGGCTCCGACGCATTCCTCCGGCTTGTGCGCGCCATGCGCCTTTCCGAAGGTGTGGCCACCGGCAATCAGCGCGATGGTCTCCTCGTCGTTCATGGCCATGTTGCCGAATGCCACGCGAATGGCCTTGGCCGCGGCCAGCGGATCGGGATTACCCCCCGGCCCTTCGGGGTTGACGTAGATCAGGCCCATCTGGGTCGCCGCGAGCGCCCCCTTGAGCTTGCCGTCCTTGTCGAAGCGGTCCGCCCCGAGCATTTTCGTCTCGGGGCCCCAAAACACCAAGTCGGGCTCCCAGGCATCGACACGACCGCCCGCAAAACCGATGGTTTCAAAACCCATGTCTTCAAGCGCGACATTGCCGGCGAGCACCATCAGGTCGCCCCACGACAGCTTGCGGCCGTATTTCTGCTTGATCGGCCAGACGAGCCGCCGAGCCTTGTCCAGGCTGATATTGTCCGGCCACGAATTGAGGGGCTCGAAGCGCTGTTCGCCGCCGTCGGAACCGCCGCGCCCGTCACCGACGCGGTAGGTGCCGGCACTGTGCCAGGCCATGCGAATGAAGAAAGGACCGTAGTGGCCGTAATCCGCCGGCCACCATGGCTGCGACGTGGTCAGAACCTTGCGGATGTCTTCCTTGACCGCAGCGAGGTCGAGCGTGGCGAACTCCGCAGCATAGTCGAAGTCGGCCCCGTAAGGATTTGAACCGGGATCATTTTGTCGCAGCGCCGCCAGGTCCAGACGGTTAGGCCACCAGTCCTGGTTGGACATGGCCTTTTCCTCGGCGTGGGCCGGGCCAGCCATGACTGCGGGCACCATCGCGGCAGCGAGAACCGCGAACATCGATACGGAAGTCCTGTTCATCATACCCTCTCCTTGTCGATGACATTGTCGATAACGTTCCATGCGTCGCAGCAGGGCTACTGCTTGCCGGCATCTGCGCAGAATCGATTTTTCTCGTCATTGTTATCGGAGGATCAGATTAAACCTGCGGAAAATATCGACTCTTCCCATCAGAAGCGGCTCATCTCCTGAGCCTGCCGCACCCCCCACTCGCGAAAGCCGACAGTGCGGCTAGTCGCCACGATGCCAATTATTATCAGGCTTTGTCATTTTCCTCATGCCGCAATCTGGTCAGCTTCCCGCCCGAAGAAGCTAATTCCGATCAGCACCCGCCTCGCATTCCAATATATTCTTGGCGCCAATTGTCCTTGCGGCACTGCGAGTGCTATCCAGTTTGGCGAAGATAGTTGGCGGCGGGGAACATGGCAGACATTTTCATCAGCTATTCGCGGAGTGACAGGGAGCGTTGTTCCGCGATCCGCAAGGCGCTTGAGGATCTGAAGGTCAGCGTCTGGTCCGATACCGGAATCGGTGCGGGATCGTCATTCGATCGCGAGATAGAGCGCGAGATCGAGGCATGCACCGCCCTTCTCGTCCTGTGGTCAGGGCAGTCCGTCGATTCCGACTGGGTGCGCAATGAAGCGCGCACCGGGAAGGAGCGGAGCGGTCTTGTCGCCGTCCAGCTCGAACCTTGCCAGCTCCCGCTGGAATTCCGGTCGGTTCAGGCCGAAGTGCTTCCCGACGGCGCGCAGGGCACCGCCCATGCAACCTGGCTCGGCATCCTCTCACGCATCGGCGAACTGACGGGCCGGCCGGGCCTTGCCGAATATGCCCGCATCTGCACCGAAGGCAGCCTCGACGACTGGAAACGCTGGCTTGCCAGGCATCCCGACGACCCGCTGGCCCCGGACGCCATCGACGGCATCGTCGAGCGCGCGATGCCGGACATGCGGCAGCAACTCGCCAGCGAGCGCACCAAGCGCGCTGCGCTGGAAGCGGAGCTTGCCGAGCATGTCGATGCGTCCAGGGCAAGGTCGACGGAGATCACCACCAATGCCCGAGAACTCGTTCGACTGCGCGGCGAGCTTGAGGATACGCGAAACGGGCTGCGGGAAGCCGAGACGGAACTGTCGCGCTTCCGGGCCGCATCGGGCAGCAACTCGGGCTTCGACGATGGCGGACTGGCGGGCCTTGGCATCGTTCTGGGCCATCGCCTCGCCCTCTATATCTGCGCGCTTCTGTGGTTTGTCGCCATCTGGTTCTGCTGGGAACCGTTGAGCCAGTTGATGAATGGCAGGGGAGCGCTGGCAGATGTCTTCTGGATCTGTTTCGGCATCGCCGCCCTGTTCGTCCCCGCCGTTATCATCACCATGAAGATCCTGCGAAAGCGCAGCGCGCTGGCCCGCGAAACGGAGGGACTTGCGCTTCCGGACTGACGCAGACGCGCAAGATGCACCGCCCGGTATCG
Organism: Novosphingobium mangrovisedimenti; assembly: GCF_025153475.1. GTDB lineage: Bacteria > Pseudomonadota > Alphaproteobacteria > Sphingomonadales > Sphingomonadaceae > Novosphingobium > Novosphingobium mangrovi_A. The sequence goes on along the minus strand of NZ_JANZXA010000014.1, from coordinate 75,968 downwards.
AAAAGGCCCGATACGGAGAAAGGATTGCGTGATGACGCCCGCCGCCAAGCGTGCAAAGGCCGCCATCGCCCGCGGCGATCTGATAACCGCCTATGACGAGGCCGTATCGGCCATGGCGCAGGGTGACGATTCTCTGGGTGTCCGACATCAGCAGGTTCTCGCTCTCGCGCGGATGGGCGACACGGATCGGGCGATGGAACTCTTCCAGGCTTATGGTCTGGATCGTTCGGACGACCCGCACCAGCAGGCGATCGGAGCGCGCCTGCTGAAGGACCGCGCGCTGGCCTTGCCGGACGGTTCCGCAAGGGATTCCGCCTTGCACGCGGCGTCGGACGCCTATCTTGCGATCTTCACGGACACGGGTGATCCCTACCCCGGCATCAACGCGGCCAGTCTTTCCGCGCTTTGCGGGAAGACGGCGCAGGCCGTCGAAATCGCCTCGCAAATCCTGGACGATCCCCGGGTCGCCGGGCCCACCGATTATTACACGGCCGCGACCCGCTCCGAAGCCTTGCTGCTTACCGGACGGATCGACGACTGCGCCGCAAGCTTGCGGCAGGCCGCAGAGATGATCGGGAACGATCACGGCGCCTCGTCCACGACCTGCCGTCAGCTGGAACTGCTGACAGAACACATGGGGCTCGACAAAAAGCAGGCAGCCCGCCTGCTCGCACCGATCCGACCGCCGCGCGTCCTCCACTTCTGCGGCCACATATTCGCTTCCGACGACAAGGCGGAAACCGGATTGCGTGCCGGGATCGACGCGTTTCTGGAAGAACGAAACATCGGGTTCGCCTATGGTGCCGTGGCGGCCGGCGCCGACATCTTGATCGCGGAGGCCGTGCTGGCGCGCGGGGGCGAACTTCATATCGTCCTGCCCTTTGCCATGGAGGACTTCGTCGAGCAGTCGGTTCGCCCCGCCGGGGACGCGTGGGTCGCCCGTTTCGAACGCTGTATGGAAGCCGCCTCCAGCAAGACACTGGCGACCGAAATGGCCTATGTCGGCGACCCTCGGCAATTCGCCTATGCCAGTCAGGTGGCCATGGGACTGGCGACGCTGCGCAGCCAACATCTGGGCGATACCGCTCTCCAATTGGCGGTGTGGGACGGCAAGGGCTCCGATGGCCCGGCCGGGACGGGTGCCGACGTGTCGGTCTGGCGCAAGCATGGCGGGGAGACATTCATCATCGACCCCGGCGAGGTCGATCGTAACCTGAAGCGCCCGCCGGCCCGCGATTGCGTGGGCGACGAACGCACGCTGACAGCGATCATCTTCACCGATTTCCCCGGTTTCTCGAAGCTACCCGAAGAAGCGCTGCCGCCGTTCTGGAATGGCGTAATGCGCAGCATCGCCGATGTTCTCGACGAGCACAGCGACGATGTCCTGACCAAGAACAGCTGGGGAGACGCGCTCTATGCCGTCGCCGCCAGCGCCGAGGCCGCAGCGGACATCGCGTTGCAGCTTCAGGACCGGCTTCGCGGTTTCGACTATACCACGCTGGGCCTCGCCCAGGGCAGCGGCATGCGGGTCGGCGCGCATTACGGCCCCGCCTACCGCATGATCGACCACATTACCGGCCAATTGAACTTCTATGGCACGGAAGTCTCCCGCGCCGCCCGTATCGAGCCAGTCACACCGCCCGGCGAGGTTTTCGTCACCGAGCCCTTCGCTGCCATTCTTGCGCTCGAATCGCCGGGCAGACACCGCTGCAGGTATGTCGGCAGGATCGAGCTGGCCAAGGGATACGGCGTCTATCCCATGTACTGGCTGACCCGCCACGCGACGCCGTCAAGTTAGCCGACGGACGCCCTTTCAGGCCGCCTCGGCCATCAATGGTTTCCTCTCTCCTGCGCCGTCGACGGATATTCCAGCGCCAGCATGCTCATGGTCACGACGCCCTGCTTGAGCGCGGCCTCGTTCAGCATAAAAGTGGGAGAGTGCACATCGGAAACCGGCCCGTTCCGCTCGGCTTCCGGCATGTTGACGCCCAGGAAATAGAACAGGCCGGGAATGTCCTTCATGTAATGGGCGAAATCCTCCGATCCCATCACCAGGCCCATTTCCTGCAAGTGATCGCCTGCGGCCTTGCGCAAAGTCGGTTCCATACGCTTCACGAGATCAGGATCGTTGTAGACCACGGGGGCATACGAGGCGATGTCCACTTCCGCCTTGGCGCCCGCCGACGCCGCGATGCTTTCCACCGTGCGTTTCACGCGGGCCAGCAGGTCCTCCCGCATGTCCGGATCGAAAGTGCGGATGGTGCCGGCCATCTCCACGCTTTCGGGCATGATGTTGCTGGCCGTCCCGCCCTCGATCTGGCCGATGGTGATGACCGCCGGGGCCTTGGAAACGTTGAGCTGGCGGCTGGGAATGAGTTGCAGCGCCATCATGATCTGCGCCGACGTGATAACCGGATCCACGCCGTGCCAGGGCTGCGAGCCGTGGCTCTGGACGCCCGTCACCTTGATACGCAGGCGATCGGCCGCCGCCATCTGCCCGCGCGGACGGTAGAAGACAGTGCCCGCCTCGCCCGGCCAGATGTGCTGGCCGAAAATCACCTCGGGCCGGTATGCACCGTCGAGCGCGCCTTCCTTGAGGATGAGCTTGGAGCCGCCCTCCTCGCCGTCGGGAACGCCTTCCTCGGCCGGCTGGAAGATGAAAAGTATCGTGCCCGCAATGTCCTCGCGCATCGCCGAGAGGACTTCGGCCACCCCCATCAGCATCGCCGTATGGGCATCATGGCCGCAGGCGTGCATCACGCCGACCTCGTGGTCGCCGCGCATCGTCTTGACCTTGGACGCAAAGGGCAGTCCGGTGCGCTCGACAATCGGCAAGGCATCCATGTCGGCGCGCAGCGCGATCACGGGGCCCGGCTTTCCGCCCTTCAGGACGCCGATGACGCCGGTATGGGCGACATGCCTGCGCACTTCATCGAATTTCAGCGCCTTGAGGTGGCGGGCAACCAGCTCCGAGGTGCGAAATTCCCGGTTCGCGAGTTCCGGGTGTTCGTGAATGTCCCGTCGCCAGGCGATTACCTTCTGCTCGACCTGATCGGCGCGCGAACGCACCTCCTCGTTCAGCGTTGTGTCCTCGGCCGCAACGGGCGCGGCGATTGTCATCAAGGCAGGCAGCAGAAGGAAGCGCAGGCGCATGGGATATCCTCGGTACAAGCAAAACCGGCCCGGAAGGGACATCCGGGCCGGCCAATCTATCACGAACTTCAGAAGTTGTAGCTGAAGCGCGCGCCGATTGTGCGAGGCCTGTTGGCCAGGACGACGTAGGGATCGTTGATCGTGTTGAACACGGTCAGTTCGGCCGCCTTGTCGAACAGGTTGTTCACGTAGAGGTCGAGCCGGAAGTGCTCGAAGCGAACCTGGCCGCGCAAGTCCACCAGTGTGTAGCTCTTGGTCGGCAGGTTGAAGTCGCTATCGTAATAGCTGTTCTGGATCCGGCCGGTGTGGCTGACCGAGAAGCCGACCGAGCCGTCCACCGTGCTCGACACGGGGAACTCCTGATCGCCCGAGACGCTGAAGTTCACCTTCGGCACGCGGGTGAGGCGCGTTCCCTTCAGGGCATCGTTGCCCAGCTCGCCAATGTCGCGGGTCAGCTTGGCATCGGTGTAGTTGCCCGCGAAGACCAGGGTGGTGCCGTGGAACGGCCGCGCGGTCAGGTCAACCTCAACACCCTTCGAACGCGCGGCCTTGCCGTCGATGTTGCCGACGCCCGAGAAGGCGCCGCCCGGTCCGAAGCGCTGCTCGACCTGCAGGTCCTGGAGGTCGATCAGGTACGCGGCGACATTGAAGGTCAGCGCGTTGTTCAGCCAGCTCGTCTTGGCACCGATCTCGTAGTTGACGGTCGAGTCCGGATCATACTGCGCCGGCACGCCCGAATAGGACGAAGCGTTGGTGCCGCCCGAACGATACCCTTCCGCATATTGCGCATAGACCATGGCATCCGGGGTGATCTTGTAGGAGATCACACCCTTGAAGATGGTATCGGTATTCTTGGCCTTGGCCGAGGTCGTGCCGGGCGCGCCCAGCCCGAAGAAGGGCACGATCGTTTCCGATACCAGCGAACGCTTGGTCTGGAACCAGCGCGCCCCGCCGGTAACGGACAGGCGATCTGTCAGGTCCACTGTGACCTCGCCGAAAACGGCCAGGTCCTTGGTCTTGTCGGCGAACTTGCGCTGGGAGATGAAGTCCTGCGTGAAGTCCGAATAGCCGCTGATCGGGTCGACGACCGTCGTGGCGGTCATGAACTTGTTGTCGCGGTCGGAATAGAAGACGCCGACAACACCGTTGACCGGACCGTCCAGCTTGGTCGCCATACGCAGCTCGCCCGACCACATCTTCGACTTCTGGGGCGAATAGGAAATGCTGCCTTCCGGGATGGCAACGTCGGGGAACTCACCGATGCGCTGCAGATACTCGAAATAGCGGAACGAAGGACCGTTATCCGTGTTGTCGGTCACGTTGCGATCGAAATAGGAGCCCGACGCCGTCACGGTTGCCCATTCGATGTCGCGTTCGGCCGTCAGCGCGTAGATATTGATCTCATCGCGGCGCTCCTCGCGACCGATCTGCGAAATGGACCGCTCGCCGGCAGCCGGGAAGAAATTGCCGTTCTCCGTATCGTTCGCCGGAATCCAGATGTCGTAGGGACGCGTGTAGGCACGGCCGCCGGTCTTCAGCTTCTGGTAGAAGTATTGCCCGGTGATGGTCGTCTTGTCGTCCGGCGTCAGGACGACGCTGGCGCGAATGCCCTCGCGCTGCGTATCGTTGAAGTCCTTCTCGTCGCGATAGATGTTGTCGACGAACCCGGAGTAGTCCTCGGTGTAGCCGACGACGCGCACCGCCAGCAGGTCCTGCACGACCGGGACGTTGAGCATGGCGCGAATCGCAAAATTCTCGCCGCCGTCCTTGGTGGTCGAAAGCTCGCCCTGGGCCGTGGCTTCGAACTTGCTCGGATCCGCCTTGTTGGTCACGAAGCGGATCACGCCCGACTGGGAGTTCGACCCGTAGAGCGTGCCCTGCGGGCCGCGCAGAACTTCGATCTGCTTCACGTCGTAGAGCTGGAGGTCTGGCTGACGGCCGCCGAAGTCGGTGGCGGCGCCGCCGATGCCGGTCATCGGGATGTTGTCGTAATAGACCGCCGTCTGTGCCTCACCCGCGGCGTTGATGCCACGCAGGATGTAGCGCTTGTCGCCGGCACCGCTGTCGATGAAGTTGAGGCCGGCCACGCTGCGCGCGAAGTCGGAAAATTCCGCGACGCCGCGGGTTTCGAGCTGGTCCTGGCCGAGCACCGCGATGCTGGTCGGGACATCCTGGATCTTCTGGTTTTCCCGCTTCAGCGCGGTCACCACGATTTCGTTCGAACCGATTTCTTCCGGTGCAGACTGCGCATAGGCCGGAACAGTGATGCATGCGGCGCCCGTCATCAGAACGCCAAGTGACTGTCTCAAGTTCATTTTACCCCCCTTTTTCTCGTCGCGCGATGGCGCTGGCGGTATCGTTGAAACTGGATCTGACGGCCTGGCCCAGGATGACATCTCCATGGCAAAATGGTCATCAGATTGAAATAGTTTAACACGTTATATGTTTCTCGCAAGAGAGTTTAACGTGATAAATATATCAGCGAATTCTATTTTATATTTTTGTTTTTCAAAGACTTATTATATTTCCGCTGCAAAGGGCCACCGCGCACGGTCACCGCCTCTGCAGGCAGCGAATCGCAAGTGGGCCTCCTTTCCTGGCAGCAGCCTCGCTACGCTCCAGCACCGCCAGGCGCTCGCGATACTGACGCATCCCGATCGACAGCAGCACGAAGGCCAGAGGCGCCACGACCGCGGCTGTCAGGGCCAGCGAATAATGGAGCGCCATCTCGTCGTGAAACACGTAGTCGTTCAGCACGGCCGGCAGGATCGGCCCGAAGGAAACGCCGACGATCCCGACGGTGAACATGAAGAACGCGCCGAGCTGTGCACGCAGTTCGACCGGTGCGATCATCTGGATGGCGGCCGGGATCAGCACCGGCGTGAACCCGCCGAGGAACTTGATCGGCACGACCAGAATGGCCATCAGCATCGGGTTGGGCATCAGCGGCATCAGGACCGCCGGTCCGGCAATGGCTGCTGCGGCATAAGCCGTGAGACGCAGGCAGCCGTCCGCTTGTCCGCGCGCGATCATCCGGCTGGACCACCAGCCCGCGGACAGCATTCCCAGCGGCCCGGCGATGAGCGATACGGAACCGATCACCAGCCCCGTGCGCTGCGGCCCCCAGCCCCAGCTGCGGATGAACAGTTCGGGAAACCAGTTGTCGGTATAACTCAGAACCGAAAAGGTCGCCGCGCCCAGGAACAGCGAAACCGACATCAGCGGCTGGTCGGACAGAAAAGCCCAGATGCGGCGCAGCGAGAAACCCTGCGTCGTCAACTCTTCCGTCTCGTCACGACGCAACATCCGCTTGGGTTCGCGCAAGGTCGCCACCCAGAGCGCAACCAGCAGACCCGGCAGACCCACGGCGATGAACACCATGTGCCAGGACCGCATGTGGCCGAGCACGGGCAAAACGACGTCCGGGGTACGGTCGATCATGCCCACGACGGTGCCGCCGACGATCATCGCGATGCCGGCACCGATGTAGATGCCGATAGTATAGAGGCTCATGGCCTTTGGCAGGCGCGTCTTGTCGAACAGATCGGACAGCATCGAATGGGCCGATGGCGACAATGTCGCCTCCCCCACGCCGACACCGATCCGGGCCAGAACAAGCTGCGGGAACGTCCGCGCCAGACCGCACATCGCCGTCATCAGGCTCCATGCCGCGATGCCGCCGGATATGATCCACTTGCGCGGATAGCGATCGGCCAGCCACCCGATCGGCAGCCCCATGATCGTATAGAATATGCCGAACGCGCCGCCCGTCAGAATGGCAAACTGGACATCGGAAATGCCCAGGTCCGCCTTGATCGGGCCGACCATGAGATTGAGGATCTGACGGTCCAGGAACGAGAAGGTATAGCCCACCATCAGCACTGCCGTGGTGTACCATCCATAGCGGTACCCGGACGCAGCGCGGCCGCCGTCCCTGTCTATCTGATTTTCCATACCGCTTTTCCCCGGACCGTTCACGTGTGTGCTTCTTCGTTTCTCTGGCTCATCCGAGCGGGTTTGGCGGCGGCGGGCTTACCGGCGGGACGAACGGGTGGATCAGCGCCCAGGGGCTGGGCATCTCTTCCACGCGCACCGCGATCAGCGCGGGCCCACCCCGCTCCTTGGCTTTCCGGAGCGCTTGCGCCAACCCTTCCGGCGTATCGACGGCTTCCGCCGGAATGTCGTAGGCGGCCGCAAGCTTCAGAAAGTCGGGGTTACGCAGATCGGTGACGAAAGTCTCCCCGAACGTGCGCTTCTGGATGCGATGGACATTGCCATAGCGGCCATCGACGAAGATGACGAGCGACAGGTCGAGCCCGTCGCGCGCCAGGGTCGAGAGCTCCTGCATCCCCCAGGCAAAGCCGCCGTCACCATTGATCGAAACCACACGTTGTGCGGGATTGCCAACCGCCACGCCCAGCGCGGTGTTGAAACCGTAGCCCAGCGTGCCCTGATAGCCCGGCGTGATCAGCTTGCGCGCACCGTGCACGGGGAAGGCGATATTGGCGTAGTAACCGATCTGGGTCAGCTCGCTCACGAGAATGTCGTCGTCGGCCATGGTGCCACGCAGGGCGGCGACATAATCCTTCTGCGGCGCGATGGCGGAGACCTGGGTATCGCACCACTGGCGCACAGCATCGGCAATGCCAGCCCGGCTCGGTGCCTCGATGCCCTCGGGCAGCGCTGCGAGCAGCGCTTCCACACCCGTCAGCACGTCAGCTTCGATCGCCAGCCCCGACTGGCGCGGCCCGGCCATGTCTCCGGCTTCGATGTTGAGGTAGATGATCTTGCAGCCATCGCTGGTGAACGCCGGACGGGCGATCCCGTCGACGAAGCGGCTGCCTGCAACCAGCAGCACGTCGGTATGCGGCAGCAGTACCCGGCCGCCAAGGCTGGTCAGTGCCAGTTCGTGCCTGTCATCCAGCGTCCCGCGCCCGCCCTCGGTCATGAGCACCGGGGCCTGCAGCCGCTCGGCCAGCGCGCGAACGGCTTCGGTCGCACCGGAAGCCATGACGCCGCCGCCCGCATAGATCACCGGCAGACGCGCGCCGCCCAGCATGGCGGCGGCCTGCGCGATCAGGCCAGCATCGGGCTCGGTCCGGCTCTCCTGCGCGCGCGGGAGCAGGGCGATCTCCGCCTTAGCTTCCAGCACGTCCGGCGGCACCTCGATCGCGACGGGGCGGGGGCGCCCGGAACGAAGCTGGACGAAAGCCTCATGCACCAGCGCCGGGATGTCCTCCGGCCGCGTCGCCATGCCGTGCCACTTGGTCAGCGACTTGAGCACACCGGACTGGTCGGGCAATTCGTGCAGCAGGCCAAAGCCCTTGCCGATCTTCTCGGAGGTGATCTGACCCGCGATCATCAGCACGCGCGAATTGCAGGCGAGCGACGTGGAGATGCCCGAAAGCGCATTCAGCACGCCCGGCCCGGGCACCACCATGCACACGCCTTCGCGCCCGGTCGAACGGGCATAGCCATCGGCCATGTAGGATGCGGCCTGTTCATGGCGCGGGACGACGAAACGGATGCGTTCCTTCGCCTCGCGCAGGGCCTCCACCGCCCAGTCGAGCTGGACGCCGGGAATGCCGAACACGTGCTCCACGCCCTCTTCGATCAATTGTGCGACGAGGGCCTGCCCGCCGGTTCGCTCCACGGCTTGATAATGTGTCATTCGGGTCTTTCGATTTCAGGAACTGGAAACTGGGAAACGGCCGGTGCTCACCCGGCGGCGCGCAGCACTTCGTCCAGCGCGCCGAGGAACACGTCGTTTTCGCGCGGGAGGCCGATCGTGGCGCGGATCCACGTCGGCAGGCCGTAATTCGCGACGGGCCGGATGATCACGCCGCGCCGCATCAATTCGCGGCTGATGGCGGGGCCGTCGCCGACTTCGAGCAGGAGGAAGTTGCCGCCCGAGGGCAGGATCCGCACACCGGCCTTCTCGAGCGCGGCGGCCACGCGTGCACGCTCGCTCTCGTTTTCAACCCGGTTGCGCTCGAGGAAAGTGCTGTCGCTGAGCGACGCGATCGCCGCGGCCTGAGCCTGGGCACTGACCGAAAAGGGCAATTGCAACCTGCGCAGGACCTGCAGCAGCTCGCCGTCGCCCAGCCCATAGCCGACGCGCAGACCGGCCAGCCCGTGGATCTTGGAGAACGTGCGCATGACGATGAGGTTGCGACGCATCTGGAACAGGCGCGCGATATCGGGACGATCCTCGGGCGCCAGGAATTCACGATAGGCCTCGTCGAGCACCAGCAGCACGTGCGGCGGCAGAGCCTGTGCGAAGCGTTCGATCTCGGCGCGCGGCAGCACCGTGCCAGTCGGATTGTTGGGCGACGCGAGATAGACGAGATGCACGTCGTCATCGACGGCCGCCAGCATCGCATCGATATCGGGCACCCAGTCCTTCACCGGCACGAAGACCGGCGTGGCACCGACGGAGCGCACCGCACCTTCGTACGACTGGAACCCGTATTGCGGAATGATCGCCTTGCGCGTGCCGTCCAGATAGGCGCGAGCTGCCAGCAGGATGATCTCGCTCGATCCTGCACCGGGCAGGACCTGATCGGGTGCCATGCCGACATCGGCGGCAATGGCGTGGCGCAGGTCGTAACAATCGAAATCGGGATAGATGTTCGATGCCGCATCGACCTCGGCCAGGGCCGCGATCACGCCCGGCGCGACACCGTGCGGACTTTCGTTCGACGCCAGCTTGACGATGCTCGCGGGATCGAGACCGAATTCGCGCGCGACGGCATCGGTGGGCCGCCCCGGAGGATAGGGCGGGATGGAAACCACGTGGGTGAGCGGATTACCGTAGTCTTTCATGCGTAAACCTCGCCTCGCCGCGTCAGGGACGCGTGATCGCTTTCAGATTGAAAAATTCCTCGATGCCGTGGCGGCCGTATTCGCGCCCCAGCCCGGATTGCTTCACGCCGCCGAACGGTGCTTCGAGATCCAGCATCGCGCCGTTGAGCACGACCTGTCCCGTGCGCATGCGGCGTGCGACGGCAACGGCTCTTTCCTCGTCCGCCGACCAGACGCCGCCGGAAAGCCCGTATTCGCTATCGTTAGCCATGCGCGCCGCGTCCTCGTCCCCTTCATGGGTGAGAATGCACAGGACCGGCCCGAACACTTCCTCGCGTGCGATTTCCATGTCGGGATGCACGTCGGACAGTACGACAGGTGCCATGTATGCCCCGTCAGAGAGGCTTTCCGGCAGTTCGCCTCCACCGGCAACGATCCGCGCGCCTTCGATCTGGGCCACGGCAACCTTGCGCTTCACGCGCGCCTGCTGCGTCGAGGACGCCAGCGGCCCCATCGGCGTGTCCGGCTGGGAGGGATCGCCGGGCTGCCAGGCCTCGATGAACTGTGCCGCCAGCTGCTCCACCCGTTCCTTGTGCCGTGCCGGAACGATGAGCCGGGTCAGCGCCGCGCAGGTCTGTCCGGCATTGACGAAACACTGCCCCAGTACGGCGGGGACCACCTTGTCGAAGTCCACATCGTCGAGCAGGATGTTCGCCGACTTGCCGCCGAGTTCGAGCGACACCTTCTTCAGCTTGCCGCCCGCAACTGCGGCAATGGAGCGCCCCGCGCGGGTCGAACCGGTAAAGCTGACCATGTCGACATCGCGATGCTCGACAAGTGCCGCCCCGGTATCGGCGCCCCCGAAGATCAGGTTGAAGACGCCCGCCGGCACACCTGCATCGTGCAGGATTTCCGCGAAAACAGCCGCATCGAAGGGCGTGAGTTCGCTCGGCTTGAGGACGACCGTGCAACCTGCAAGCAAGGCCGGCACGACTTTGGCGACGATCTGGTGCAGCGGAAAGTTCCACGGCGTGATCGCCGCGACAACGCCGACCGGATCGCGCACGATGCGCGAACGGCCCAGCGACACCTCTTCCCCGGCGATGTCTTCCATCGCCGCGAGCGTCACGTCGAAATTGCGCAGCGGAAGGCCGATCTGCGCCGCTTTCGAAAAGCCGATGGGCGTGCCCATCTGCTCGGTAATCAGCGTCGCCATCTCCTCGCCGCGCGCCGCTATGCCGTCACGCGCGCGACGCAGGATGGCGATACGTTCCGCTACCGGAAGCGCGGCCCAGTCGGCAAAGGCATTGCTGGCCGCAGCCACTGCGAACGCGACATCGTCCTTGCAGCCCAGCGGCGCGCGGCCGATGACTTGCCCGGTCGCCGGGTTCGTGACGTCGATACGGCCAGACGCGGCGCTTTCGGTCCATCGGCCATCGATGTAGCCGCCCTTGATCTCACGCATTGGCAGCACTTTCCTCAACAACTTCCGTTCCCGCATCGAGCTCGACGAGGGCCTTGGCGGAATCGAATATCGTACCGATGGGATCGTGCCCCTCGGCCACCGCCTTGGCCTGCTGGCGCAACATCCGGCGCAGCATTCCGATGCCGCGATCGGAGGTCACGAGATGTTCGGCCGAATGCAAAGTGATGTCTCCCTGGCTGACGTGCGCTTCGTAATCGCCGGGGAAATCGCGGTGCTCCGCTTCGGTCAGATCATGCCAGAGCTTGCCGTTGTGGTGCGTGCGAATGGTCTTGAGCGTGCCGGGTTCAGTCACGCGGCCAGCGGAATAGATGCGAAAGTGCGTATCGTCGATCGGCAGGACCCAGCCCAGCAGCGTGCAGGGACCGTCCTTCTTGGCGCGCGGGCTGGCCACGGCCCGCACGGTCGGCATCACGGCTTCGGTCACGCGCCGGTGCACCTTGCCTTCGCCCAGTTCACGGCGCTGAATGGACAGGATGCCGCGATCGGTTTCGCTGAACTTCACGACGGGCATCAGGCCCATCTGCGCGTTGAACTGCAGGCCACTGAAGGACCCGTGCAGGATCGGCACGTGGAACGGGTCCATCACGTTCTCGAAATGCTGCAGCCAGTTGCACGGCACGATCACCGGGCCACCGCTGCCGATGCTGTTGTCGTCGGCCTCGATGATCTCGCCCGGCTCCAGATTTTCCAGCACGTTGTAACGCGGCAGTTCCGGCTTGCGCTCAAGCGGCCCCATGTAGGCGAAGATCAGACCGTAGCGCTCCTCGACCGGATAGCCCGGCTGCTGGACCCTCGAACAGGACGCCGCGCCCTGCTTCGGCTCGCAGGGCTGCTCGAGGCAATTGCCGTCCACGTCGAACAGCCAGCCATGATAGCAGCAGCGAATGCCGCGCTCTTCCGTGCGGCCATACAGTAGCGACGATCCGCGATGGGCGCAGCGCGGGTGCAGCAGACCCGGCCTGCCGCTGCCGTCGCGAAAGAGGATGAGGTCCTCGCCCAGCACCTTGATCTGGCGGGGGGTAGCGCAGGCGTCCTCGACGAGGCCGACCGGATGCCAGTAGCGGCGGAGCAGTTCGCCCATCGGCGTTCCACGCCCGACCTCGGTCAGTCCCGCCTCGTACTGCCCTTCGGGCATCGAATATGCGCTCAGCATGGTTATTCCCCTTCATCCAACGCGTTGTTCTCGCAGCGGATTCGCTCGCCCGCAATTAATTTAACGCGTTATATATTTGCTTCACATGTTTTGCAAGTGGCGCTCCGAGCCGGCTTTCGGCCGGATCGCCCCTCATTTTCCGGGTGCGTGTGGCGGCTATCCCTTCGCCTGCTCCAGCAGGGCCGTGCTTCCCTTGGCGAGAAGGCCGATGTCGGTGCCGACCGACACGAAGGCGAAGCCGTCGGCGATCTTGGCGCGAGCATCTTCGGGAGAGAGCGCGAAGATGCCGGCAGGCTTTCCGGCCGCGGTGATCCGGGCGAGCGCATGCGCGACCGCATCCTGCACTTCGGGATGCCCCGGCTGCCCCAGATGGCCGAGCGAGGCGGCCAGATCGGCCGGCCCGATAAACAGGGCGTCGATCCCTTCCACGGCGGCAATCGCATCGATCGCATCGAGCCCGGCACGGCTCTCGATCTGCGCGATCAGCGCGACCCGCTCATGGGCGCGGGCAAGATAATCCGCCCGCGCACCGAAACCCGAGGCGCGGCTGGTCGCACTGGCCACGCCGCGCACGCCGAGAGGCGGAAAGCGCGAGGCGGCAACGACCGCTTCGGCCTGGGCGGCGCTGTCCACCATTGGAACCAGCAGCGTTGCAAAACCGATGTCCAGATACTGCTTGATCGCAACCGGTTCGCCTACCGGCACGCGGGCAATCGGCTCCACGTCATACGGGGCGACGGCCTGCAGCTGCGCCAGCAGGGTCTGGCTGGTGTTGGGCGCATGTTCGCCATCGAAGAGCAGCCAGTCGTATCCGGCACCGGCGCAGATCTCCGCCGTATAGGGATTGGCCAGCGCCTGCCAGAGCCCCAGCAGCGCCTGCCCTTCGCCAAGCCGGGCGATGAAGGTGTTCGCGCTCGTCATACGAACCTCACCGAAATGCTGCCCAGCGGGCCGTAATCGACATGGAAGCTGTCCCCAGCGCGGGCGAAGACCGGTGCGGTGAAGCTGCCGCCCAGCACGATCTGGCCGGGCTCCAACTGCTCGCCATGCGGCGCGATCTTGTTGGCGAGCCAGGCGGGACCGTTCGCCGGGTGGTTCAGAACCGCCGCCGCGACGCCCGATTCCTCGATCACGCCATTGCGATAGAGCAGCGCTGAAACCCAGCGCAGGTCCACCGCATCGGGCTTCACCGGCCGTCCGCCCAGCACGATCCCGGCATTGGCGGCATTGTCCGAAATCGTGTCGAACACCTTGCGGGTCTTGCCCGTTGCCTTGTCGATGCGCTCGATGCGCGCATCGATGATCTCGATCGCCGGCGTCACGTAGTCGGTGGCGTTGAGCACGTCGTAGAGCGTGCAGCCCGGCCCCTTGAGCGGCTGCTTGAGGATAAAGGCCAGTTCCACTTCCACGCGCGGTTCGATGAAGCGGTCCATCGGAATGTCGTGCCCGTCGAGGAACAGCATGTCGTCCAGCAGCGTGCCGAAGTCCGGCTCGTCGACGTTCGACGAGCGCTGCATCGCCCGGCTGGTCAGGCCGATCTTGTGCCCGATGACGCTGCGCCCTTCGGCCAGTTTGTGACGCACCCAGGCGCGGCTGACGGCATAGCCGTCCTCCAGCGTCATCTCCGGATGTTCCAGCGAGAACTGCCCCACCTGCGTGCGGGTCTTTTCGGCGACATCCAGCCGCGCGGCGAGTTCGTCTATGATCTTCGGGGAAAGAGCCATTATCCTGCTTTCTTCAACCGGGCATGGATGGTGTTGTGCTTCCACCCTTCCGCTTCCTCGACGTAGAGCGAGAGCGCGAGCGGGCGGCGTTCGAACAGATCGCCAAGCTGCGCCTTCACGGCATCGAACATCTGCTGGAAGAAGGCCTTGCGGAACGCTTCGGAACGCCCCGCCCCCATCTTCACGTCGATATTGATGAAGGCGTCGTCCGCCCCCTTCCCGTCGGCGATGACATAGTCCGTCAGCCTGATCGCGCGCACGCGAATGCCGCCTACGGGGAAGACACCGTCCGAGCGCTCGCGCATTTCTTCCGCGATCAGCGAAAGCAGTGCCTTGAGGTCGAACTCGCCTTCCAGATTATCGGTCCATTCCACGGTTGCGTGGGCCATGGCGCACTGTCCTCCTCAGGCAATTTCCATGCTGGCGATGGTGCAGCCGACCGCGAAGATCGGAATCGGCGTGTAGAAATGCAGCGTGCCCTGCCCCTGCGCGGCGGCGGCAGCGGCGATGAAGGCGCGGATCTCGAAACCGCCCTGCCCGCCGTCGCGGTAGGTTTCCTCGTCGGTGTAGGAGAGCATCGCGTCCTTGTCGCAGGCGACCCAGCGCCGCATGAATTCGCGGTCCCATTCCTCGTTGATCTTGCCGCTGTCCGGGGTCGCCGGCCAGTGGGAGATACCCCCGGTGGCGACCAGCGCAATCCGTTCCGGCACGGCATCAGCGGCGCGGCGCAGCGCCTCTCCGAATGCCCAGGCCCGGTGCAGCGGCGCTAGCGGCGGCCCCTGGCAGTTTATGTTCGCCGGGATCACGGTCAGCTCGTTGGCCGGATCGAGGAAGTGCAGCGGCACCATGATGCCGTGATCGAAGCGCCATTCCTCGCAATAGGTCAGGTCCACGGTCTGCATCATTTCGGCAATGATGCGGCGCGAGAGATCGGGATCGCCCTTCACTGCTCGGTGCGGAATCTTCAGCCAGTCCGGGTCCTCGATCGGTCCGGTATAGCTTTCGCCCATGCCGATCGCGAAGGACGGCATCTTGTCCATGAAGAAGTTGGCGAAATGCTCGGCCGCCAGCACGATCAGCGCGTCGGGCTTGGTCGCGGCGATCTCGTCGCGCATCGCATGGAATGCCGCGTAGAACGGATCGCGCAGCGCCGGGTCCGCCAGGTCCGCACGGCCGGTGATCCCCGGCCCGTGGCTGCACACGCCAGAATATACCAGAGTCATAGACCTGCCACCTTTTCGTCGGAACGCGTGGTCATCGCGTAGAGCCCGGCACGGACCGGTCCGTACCGCGTCACGCCGTCGCGCATCTGCTGGAGATAGTCCGCCCATTCGACACCGATGAGCGCGGCGAAGTGCATGAGGATCTGCCCATTGACGCCCAGCACGTAGAGAAGGCCGATATCGCCCTCCAGAATGGCCGAACGTTCCTCGTCGTCGAGGGCGAACTCATGCGTGAAACTTTCGCGGTCCGCCTGGAAGCGGGCTTTCGCCTCGTCGCTGCGGTTGAGCTCGTAGAGCAGCTTGGAAAGGGTATAGAGGCTCATGCTGTCACCAGATGGTTCGTGAGGCGCCCGATCTTCTCGATCTCGCTGGTAACCGTGTCTCCGGCAGCGCAAAAATGGACGCCGTGCGGCGTGCCGGTCAGGATCAGGTCCCCCGGCATCAGCGTGGTGATGTCGGAAAGATAGGCGATCAGATCGGCCACGCTCAGGATCATGTCGGCAGTCGAACCGGCCTGCACCCGAACGCCGTTGACCTTGGTGGACATGGCCAGGGCCTGCGGGTCGGGAACGTCCGCCGCATCGACGATCCAGGGACCGATCGGCGTCGTTGCGTCACGGTTCTTCACCCGCGCATTGGGGCGATAGTAGTTCTCCAGATACTCGCGGATCGCGTAATCGTTCGCGATCGTGTAGCCGAGCACGTGATCGAGCGCGTCTTCTGAACGGACCTTGCGCGCCGGCGTGCCGATCACGGCCACCAGCTCGCACTCCGGG
Organism: Novosphingobium mangrovisedimenti; assembly: GCF_025153475.1. Taxonomy (GTDB): domain Bacteria; phylum Pseudomonadota; class Alphaproteobacteria; order Sphingomonadales; family Sphingomonadaceae; genus Novosphingobium; species Novosphingobium mangrovi_A. The sequence continues at coordinate 59,649 of NZ_JANZXA010000014.1, read as the reverse complement.
TGCATCTGGTTGCCATCGGCGGGGCGCGGCGTGTCGCCGTCGTGGCCGACGAAGCAATTGCCGCCCTTCATGAAGATCAGCGGCGTCGCCAGCTTGGGCGCGAAACCCAGCTCCTTGTTGTGATCCGCGTAATTCAGGCCGAGCGCATAAGCCGCCGCACCGGGCTGAACCGGCGGCAGCCAGTGCGCGCCTTGCGCCGGAAGGCTCGTGCCGTCGGGCAGCGTCAGCCGCTGGCCATCGTCGCTGACAGTCACCCAGAGGTCGCGACCGCGATGGGCAATGCGTGCGCGCTTCATGCTGCAATCTCCGCTTCCATACGGACCGAAAGCGCGGGCAGCCCCGCCGCTTCCACCAGTGCATCCTGTCCGGCGCCGATCATCGGCGCATCGCCGGGCAGCCCGATCAGCAGCACGTCTCCCGCGCGCAGGGTCATGAAACCGGAAAGCGCGGCGATAAGGTCGGCTGCGGGCCTGACGAGCCGGTCCAGCCGCCAGCGATGCGCTTCCACGCCGTCGATCCGCGTGACGATCTCTTCCGGCCAGACGGGAGCGACGAAGGCGCCAAGCTGCAGGAAACCGTCCCGGTTGCTCTGGGCAATGGCCGGGCGGTAATAATTCTCCTGCGGCAACGAGAGATCGAGCGCGAGCGCCACCCCGCCGACGCAGGCCAGCGCATTCGCAGCATCGACGCGGCAGGCGTCGCGGGCAAAGAGCAGGGCCAGCGTGGCACCGGCACGCACGCTTTTTCCCTCGGGAAGCCGTGCCTCACCGCGCGCCACGCATTGGCGCGCCTTCATGTAGACCACCGGCGCTTCCGGCGGGGCCTGATAAGGTTTCTGCGCGAACTGGGGCTGCATGCCCTCCCGTTCCGCGCGGTCGTTCAACACGACGCCATAGATGGAACCGCTAACGGTCATCGTTGTCCCTCCCGTTTCGATTTTCGAGCATTTCAGGCGGCCTGGTCACAGCGCCAGACTCAACGTCTTGATTTCCAGATAGTCGTCGAGGCCGTAGCGCGAGCCTTCCCGCCCCAGCCCGGAAGCCTTGATCCCGCCGAACGGGGCAACTTCGGTGGAGATCAGGCCCGTATTGACCCCGACCATTCCCGCCTCGATCGCCTCGGCAACACGCCAGACGCGGCCAATGTCGCGCGAATAGAAATAGGCGGCGAGACCGAAGGGCGTGGCATTGGCCTGCGCGATCACCTCTTCCTCGCTTTCGAAGCGGATGACCGGCGCCAGAGGTCCGAAGGTTTCGTGCTGTGCCGCCTTCATCGCGCCATGCACACCTGCCAGCACGGTTGGGCGGAAGAACCGCCCGCCCCTGTCGGACACGTCACCGCCGGTCACGACGCTGGCGCCCTGGCAGACGGCATCGGAGATATGCGCGCGCACTTTTTCCACCGCCGCATCGTCGACCAGCGGGCCGATCGCGGCGCCGGGCTCGTTCCCGGGCGCGACCACCAGCCCCGCCGCCGCCTCGGCGAAGGCTTCGACAAAACGGTCATGGACCCCGGCCTGCACGAAAAAGCGGTTGGCACAGACGCAGGTCTGGCCGGCGTTGCGGAACTTGGAGAGCATCGCGCCCTGAACCGCCGCGTCGATGTCCGCATCGTCAAAGACGATGAACGGCGCGTTTCCGCCGAGTTCGAGGCTCAGTTTCTTGATGCCGGGCGCGCACTGGGCATAGAGCAATGCGCCCACTTCGGTGGAGCCGGTGAAGGTCAGCTTGCGGACTGACGGGCTGCTCGTCAGCACTTTGCCGATTTCACCCGGTTCGCCGCAGACGATATTGAGCGCGCCGGCCGGAACCCCCGCCTGCTGCGCCAGGACGCCGAGCGCCAGGGCGGTCATCGGGGTCTGCTCCGCCGGCTTCAGCACCACTGTGCACCCTGCCGCCAGCGCCGGTCCGATCTTGCGCGTGACCATCGCCGCCGGGAAGTTCCACGGCGTGATCGCCGCCACCACGCCCACCGGCTGTTTCAGGACGACGATGCGCTTGTCGGGATCCGCTGAGGGGATGACATCGCCATAGGCTCGCTTGCCCTCTTCCGCGAACCACTGGATGAAGCTCGCCGCATAGCGGATTTCACCCAGCGCCTCGGCCAGCGGCTTGCCCTGTTCCGCCGTCAGGATTTCCGCCAGCGCCTGCTCGTTGAACAGGATCAGCGCGTGAAACCGCATCAGGATCGCGGCGCGGTCGGCCGCGGTGCGGGCCCGCCATGCCGGCAAGGCGCGCTCGGCAGCCGCTACCGCATGCTGCGCAGCTTCCGCGCCCAGCCAGGGGACGTGGCCCACCGCGCTGTCGTCGGCCGGGTTGGTGACGGGCCGCACATCGGCTCCCGTCACCCACTCACCGTCGATCAGGCACGCGGCCGGTTTGAGAGTGCTGGCCACCGGATCATACCCCCAGGCGCGGCACCTTGTGCGTGCCCTTGGCCAGCGCGACGTTCTTCGTTTCCATGTAGAAATCGAAGCTCCAGTCGCCGCCGTCACGGCCGATGCCACTGGCTTTCACGCCGCCGAAGGGCGTGGGCAGATGGCGCACATTCTCGCTGTTGACCCAGACCATGCCTGCTTCGAGCGCCTCGGAAACGCGCAGAGCGCGCCCGACATCGCGGGTCCACAGATAACCGGCGAGGCCATATTCCACGTCGTTGGCCTTGGCGATCGCATCGGCCTCGTCCTCGAAGGGAATGGCGGTGAGCACCGGGCCGAAGATCTCTTCCTGCGCGACGCGCATGGATTGCGTCGCATCGGCGAACAGCGTCGGCTGGAAGAAATAGCCCTCGGCGCCAGCAACCGGCGCGCCGCCCGCGGCGATGCGCGCACCGTCCTCGGTGGCGATCCCCATGTAGCTCGACACTTTCTCGAAGTGGCGGCGATGGATCAGCGGACCCACTTCGGTGGCCGGATCGAAGGGATCGCCCACCTTCAGCTTCTTTACGCGCTCGGCAGCCTTGGCGATGAACGCATCATAGATCGAGCTCTGCACCAGCAGGCGCGAGGATGACGTGCAGCGCTGGCCGTTGAGCGAGTAGATCATGAAGATCGCGGCATCGAGCGCGGCATCGAGATCGGCATCGTCGAACACGATCACCGGGTTCTTGCCGCCCAACTCGAAATGCACGCGCTTCAGCGTATCGGCGCCCTGCTTCATGATCGCCGAACCCGTGCGGGATTCGCCCACGAAAGCGATGGCCTTGATGTCCGGGTGCTCGGTCAGACGCTTGCCGGTGGTCTCGCCAAGCCCGTTGACGGCATTGAACACGCCTGCGGGCAGCCCCGCTTCATGGGCGATCTCGACCAGCATGCGCGCCGAATAGGGCGACCATTCGGCCGGCTTGTGAACCACGGTGCAGCCCGCCGCGAGCGCCGGCGCGATCTTCCACGTCGACAGCATGAACGGCGTGTTCCACGGCGTGATCACCGCCACCGGCCCGATCGGGGAACGCGTGGTGTAGTTCAGGTGATTGGCCGAGGGCAGCGCCTGACCGTCCGCCGCGGAGGGCGCGCGATCGGCGAAGAAGCGGAAGTTGTCGGCACCGCGAATGGCCGCCTTCGACATGAAACGCCATGCCTGCCCCGCATCGAGGCATTCGACCGCCGCGATTTCATCGGCGCGCGCCACGATCAGGTCCGCAACGCGGTTCAGGATCTTGCGGCGTTCGTTGGCCGGTGTGGCAGCCCAGGCGGGGAAGGCTTCCTTCGCCGCGGCGACGGCAGCATCCAGTTCCTGCTGCGTGGCATCGCGGGCCTGGCCGAGAACGGCACCGGTGGCGGGTTCGAACACGTCGAACGCTTCCCCCTGCCCCGCGACCGGGACACCGGCGATGAAATGTCCCAGCGGAGCGCTGGAATATGCGGAAATCTGTGCGAGAGCGAGCGAGCGCTTATCCACTTTGCGAGTTCTCCCGTGCAATGATGCGACTCATATATTTAGCGTGTTAAATAATATCAAGTGATCTTTAGACGCGGCTGGCGACTCAAGATGTTTTTCCCGGCGCAAGCACCGGGAAAAATACGAAAAATCAGTTTTCTGGACGATCCTTCAGGAACGCGGAAACATCATCGTGGACGCGTTTGAGCGAGCACGGATCGAGGTAGATCATGTGGCCGGAATCGTAAAAATTCTCGGTCAGGTTGCCGCGCAGATCCTTCGGCAGCAGCATGTGGGACAGGTCGTACTCGGTCGCGAAGAACGGCGTCGACAAATCGTAGTAGCCGCTCAGCGAGAGCACGCGCATCGCCGGATTACGGCGCATCGCCTCGGCAAGATCCAGCGCGACATCCGCCAGCGAGTTCTGCTTCTCACCATCGGGCGGAATATGGCTCCAGTCCCAGATGCCCAGCAGGTTCTTCGGGCTGGAGACATGATAGGGCTGGTCCGTCCGGTACTTCAGATCCTCGCGGATGTAGGTGAGGAAGCTCGAAATGATTGGTCCGCTGATGGCATCGCCCGCAGGATCGCTCGACGCGCCGGAAGCCGCCCCGTCGCCCTCGTACCCCGTAAAGCGGGTATCGAGCACGCCCAGCACCTTGCCCTCGCCCCGCAGCAGTTCCTTGCGGAACCGGCTTGGCATGACCCGCAGCTGCGACTGGACCAGATAGTCCACCGGCAAGCCAGTGAGCACCGCCATTTGCGCAGCTACCGCGTCACGCTCGGCATCGGGAAGATCATGCCCCTTGGCCAGTGCCTGCGTATAAGCGCCTTCGGCAAAGCGGCGCGCTTTCTCGACGTGATCCGGGAGGCTGAGGCTGCGATCCACCTTGCCGTGATACCAGGCAGATGCCGCATACGTCGGTACCTGGTTGATCGCCATGCGATCGAGCCCGGGCGCCTGCTGCGCGAAGTTGAGGATGGACGACATCAGCACGATCCCGTCCAGCTCCACGCCGGCCTTGTGCAGCATCAGAGAGGTGATCGCGGAGCGCGTCGTGCCGTAGGATTCGCCGAACAGGTACTTGGGCGACTGCCAGCGGCCATTGATCTCCAGATAGCGCCGGATCGCCTGCGTGAACGAGGCGGAGTCCGAATCATGCCCCCAATAGGCCTTGCCGTCCTTCGGATCGAACACATCGGAATAGCCGGTGCTGACCGCATCGAGGAAAACCATGTCGGTCTGGCCCAACAGCGTCTCGGGATTGGGAGCCAGACGCAGCGCCGTGCCCGGCTTGACGTCGATCCCCACCGGGACCCGCACCGGCGCGAACGACGCCATGTGCAGCCAGATCGAGGACGAGCCGGGGCCGCCGTTGTAGAAGAACGTAACCGGCCGTTCCGGCTCCCCCTTCGCGCGGTCAGCGACATAGGCGACATAGAACATGCTCGCCTTGGGATGCCCTTCCCCGTCGCGCAGAGTCAGCGTGCCGGCGGTGGCGGTATAGGCGATCTTGCGGCCGTCCGCGGTCACGCTGTGGCGGGTATCCACCCGGCGCTCGGCGACGGACGGACGGATTTCGGACGCGGTTTCGCCCGCCTCCTGCTTGTCCGCTTCCGCCCGGACGGAAACCGGGGCAAACGTGGCGGCGAGCAGTGCAAGCGCCGCAATACCGCCGCGCCAAGGGTACATGGACCGCATCACCGCTGCATCGCCCAGCCGTAGAAATTGTCGAGATCGGCCTTCATCTCCGCCGAGGCCGTATCGTCGACATAGGTCATGTGGCCCGAGCGATAGTGTGCGAAACGCACATTCTGGCGCAGGTTCGGCGTCAGATAGAGCTGCGAAATGTCGTACTCCGCACCGGCGTAAGGCGTTGCAAGATCGTAGACCCCGCCCATGACCAGCACCTTGAGGTTGGGATTGCGCTGCAGGGCTCCGGCAAGATCCAGACCGGTGTTGGCGAAAGGAAGCGGTCTGTCGATGCCCGGCGCCTTGTGCTGGTTGTCCCACTGCGGCTCGATCACGGCGTTGTAGAGCGGGCGGTAGTGCATCTCGCTGGTGTAGCCGATGTCGCGAACCAGGTGCTGGCGGAACAGCGAGAGGTGCGCGCTCGTCACGCCTGCGGTCGCGGCATCGTTGGTCGCCGGATCGAAGGCGCCATCGCCGGAGGCATAGGATGCCGGCGCCGTGAAGCGCGTGTCGAAGCGCCCGATGATGATGCCCTTATCGGCCAGCAGTTCGTTGCGGTACTGCTCCATCCCGACACGCAGCTTGTTCTTCTTGAGGAATTCGACCGAAAGGCCCGTGAACCCGCCGAGCTGGCGCGCAACGCTGTCTTCTTCTTCTGCCGAAAGCCTGTCACCCTTCAGCAGCGCCGAAGCGTAAGGGCCGAAAGCGAAGTCCCGCGCCTGTTCGAGATAAGTGTCCAGATCGGCCGGATGAGTGGCCGAACGGTTGTGATACCAGGCCGTCGCCGCCAGCGTGGGCACGAAGTTGATCGCATCGATGTCGCTGCCCTGAAAGCCCGTGCCGAAGTTCAGCAGGGTGGAGAGCAGGACGACGCCGTTGAAATCCAGCCCCTGGTTCTGCAGCTTGTAGACCAGCCCCGCCGAGCGCGTCGTGCCGTAGGATTCTCCGAGCAGGAAACGCGGGGAGTTCCAGCGGTCGAACTTCGTGATGTAGCGCGTGATGCCCCGCGCAAAGGCATCGATGTCCTGATCCACGCCCCAGTAGGCGTTAACCGGCGTATCGCCGATCGTGCGCGAATAGCCCGTTCCGATCGCATCGAGGAACACGAGGTCCGAATTTCCCAGCAGCGTGAAGGGATTTTCCTGCTCCCGGTATGGCGCGGGCGGCGTTGCCTTGGGGGTCGCGGTCGGCGCACGCACCGGGCCGAAACCCCCGATGTTGAGCCAGAGGCTGGCAGAACCGGGTCCACCATTGGTCAGGAAGGTAACCGGCCGGTCCTTCGCCGCGGCACCTTCCTTGGTATAGGCGACGTAGAACATGCTCGCGGTCGGCTTGCCCGCGTCATCGCGGATGATCAGCGTACCCGCGCTGGCGCGGTAGCTGATGCTCTTCCCGTCCACCGTGATACGACGCACCTTGCCGGTTTCGGTTTCGGTCGCCTCGGCCTTCTCGACGGCGGCCTCCGCACTAACCTTCGGCTTCCTATCCGCCGCATGCGCCACGGGAAGCGCTACCGCCAGAACCGAAGCTGTTGAGAACAGGGCAAGAGCGACCGTCCTTGCACGACCCACGAATTTCACCATTTACGCTTCCCATTTTCCGGATGCCGGCGCGGCCCCGGCCGCGCGTTCACAGGCAAGAGCCTGCAGCCATTCGAGAATCGCGTCAGGCTCTTTCCGAAAAAATTTAACGTATTAAGTTTTTATGTCAAACCGTTTGCAGTTCCGTGGCGCGCCTACTTCTCGGCCGATTCCAGCGCCGCGTCGTCCAGGGCGATGTCGCGCAGGAGAATGGCAGACATCCGGTCGAGCAATTCGCAAAGCTGAACGACATCGGCTTCCGGCATCTCCTGCGAGATCCGGTCGTAGATCGGCTGGAAGCGCGGCTGGACGCGCTCGACCATCTTGTGCCCTTCGTTCGTCAGCGTGTAGAAAAAGCGCCTGGCATCGGTCGCATCCACGCACCGCTGAATGAGCTTGCGCGCCAGGAGGTCGCGCAGGATGCGCGAAAGGCTGGGGCTGAGCAGAAAGGCACGATCGGCGAGAGTCATCGTGTCCAGTTCACCCGCGACACTCAGCGCGCGCAGGACGCGCCATTGCGGATCGGTCAGATCAAAAGGATCGAATACTCTGCGGAACTGCGCCGCCAGCCGGTCGCGCGCGCGCTGGAACTTGAACCAGATATGTTGCGGCCCCGGGGGGCCCGGTTTGTGCTGATCCGCCCCGTGCAGGATCTCCACTTCCAGATTTTCCTTCTTGTCCCGCATTCAATCCGCTTCCTTGAGCACTGCCTGCAATGGCCGCGTAATTAGTTGATGTCTGCTTTCAATGCCAGTCTCAGCGGGAACAAGGCTGGAGGATTGGGCATAACGGCCACCCCCTCCAGCCCTCCATTTCAGATCGACGCGCGACCAAGGCTCGACCTCCGAAAGCGATCTCGATCGCAGCAGTCCCCCATGTGCACGCAGGACAGGCTCAGACGAGAAAGATTGAATTCCCGGGCAAACAAGGCGCAAGATGCGGCGCTGGGAAGGGACCGCCCAAGGCTTTCGCCAGATGCCATGCACGCCTTCCCCAATGTGACAGACGGGCAGGAGAGTGAGGATGGCAACCGTAACGGCAAACGAAATCAGATCATGGACCTGCTCGAACAGCGAAGCGCGCTGACCGTTCCGGAGATCCACTTTACCGACGAGGAGCAAACCGCCTTCACCGGCACGCGCGGCAGGTTCACCCCGCCGTACCGGCCATCCGGTTCTCCTGCCCTGCACAACCATACGCCTGTGGCCTGAAGATACGGGCAACGGCCCGCCTCGCCGACGGAAAGTAGAAGTGCATGTAGCTTGCCGTCAGCGAACCGCTGCGAAAAACAGGCTCTCCCTTGCGTCCATCCCGCGTTGTCGCCCAGGCTTGGGCAGGCTGTTCCGTATCCATGCGTGAATAGTGGAACGTGTGCCCTCGAAGCGCCCCGCCCGGCAGTTCCACCTGCTGCAGTCCGAGCGCGGCGAGGCGGGGCTGCATGACCGCCTTGCCGGCAATCAGTCCGGCCATTCGGGCACATGCGCCTTGCCGGTCCTCCAGATCGTCCAGACAGTAGAGCATGCCCCCGCATTCGGCGAGCAGTGGCTTGCCCTCGGCATGGTGGCCCCGCACGGCGTCGATCATCGAACGGTTCGCGGACAGCGCCTCAAGATGGAGTTCGGGATAGCCCCCGGGCAGCCAGAGCGCGTCGCACGCCGGCAGGCTGGTGTCTTCAAGCGGAGAAAAGAACGACAGCGCCGCACCCATGGCCTCGAGACAGGCCAGGTTGGCGGGATAGATGAAACCCAGGGCCGCATCGCGGGCAATGGCCACGCGCACGCCCTCGAGCAGGCGTTCCGGCCTCGCCGGCGGGTGCCTCGAACGCAACCGCCGGAGGAAGCCATGCCGCGCTGGCGGGCAAGTTGTCCGCCGCGCGGTCCAGCCGGGTATCGAGATCGGCGATCTCGGCCGCCTGTACCAGCCCCAGATGGCGTTCGGGAAAGGCTGCCGCAGCATCGCGCGGCAAGGCGCCCAGCCATGCGAGAAACGATGGCAGACTCTCTTCGAGCATCCGCGCATGCCGCTCACTCCCCACGCGGTTGGCGAGCACGCCGGCAAGATGCACGTCCTCGCGATAGCTGGCGAGCCCATGGGCAAGCGCCCCGAACGTCTGGGCCATGGCCGATCCGTCGATGACCGCGAGCACCGGCAGGCCGAAGCGTGCAGCGAGATCGGCGGCAGAAGGATCGCCATCGTAGAGACCCATGACGCCCTCGACGAGAATGACATCCGCTTGCCCTGCCGCCTCATGCAGCAGGCGGCGGCATTCGTCCTCGCCCACCATGAACAGGTCGAGCTGGTGCACCGGGGCGCCGCTCGCCTGTTCAAGGATCATCGGGTCGAGGAAGTCCGGCCCGCACTTGAACACGCGCACGCGCCGCCCGGCCTTGCGGTGCAGCCGCGCAAGCGCGGCTGTCACCAGAGTCTTGCCCTGCCCCGATGCCGGAGCGGAGACCAGAAAGGCCGGGCAGCGCGCCGCTTGCGTCACAGGTCGATGCCCACCTGTGCCCGCACGCCCGCGCGAAAAGCGTGCTTTTCGTCACGGATCGCGCTCACCGTATCGGCCAGATCGACCAGATCGGCATGGGCAGCGCGGCCAGTGATGACGACATGCTGCATGTCCGGACGGTTCCGGATCGGCGGCAGCACTTCGTCCAGCGAGAGGTAGCGGTAGTTGATGAGGTAGGTCAGTTCGTCGAGCACCACCAGCGACACCGCCGGATCGGCCAGCGCCTGCTTCGCCTTCTCCCAGCCCGCACGGGCCGTGGCGATATCGCGCCGCAGGTCCTGCGTTTCCCAGGTAAAGCCCTCGCCGCAGTTCTCCCAGGTCACGCCGGGCTGGCGGGAAAGGAAAGCGCGTTCGCCCACGTCTTCCTTGCCCTTGATGAACTGGAACACCGCCGCCCTCCGGCCATAGCCGAGCGTGCGCGCGACCATGCCGAACGCGCTGGAGGACTTGCCCTTGCCGTTTCCGGTCAGGACCAGCACCAGCCCCTTGTCCACTTTGGCAGCGGCGATCTTCGCATCGACCACCGCCTTGTGCTTGCGGGTGCGCTGCTTGTGGCGGCGTTCCTCTTCGGTAAGGTCTTCCGTGGTGCTCACCGCGAATGCTCGCGGCGCAGGTCCGGCCGGGCGGTGAGCAGCAGGGCCCAGAGCGCTACCGCGACACCCGACCACATCAGGCTCGACATCAGCGAGAACGGGAAATAGCGCGCGATGCGCGGCAGGAAGCCTTCGATCGTGGGATCAGGGAAGCGACCGCCGAGGAAGTAGAACCCGCCGCTGGAAAACAGGTGAGAGACGAACGTCGCGCCCACCAGCAGCACGGCGATCGCGGGCAGCGACTGCAGGCGTTCAGGCATGCGCGCGGCAAAGCGGCCCGCCAGCCACATCGTCGCATAGGCCGGGATCAGCATGGCGTAAGCGGGCGTATAGCAGAAGTCAGACACGCCGAGCAGCGAGATCGAAACGACATCGATCGCGTAGCCGAGCGCAAACAGGCCGATGAACCCGGCGAAGCGGCGCACGAAGTAGCCGAGCACGAAATAGCTGGCGAGCGCGGTACTCGGAACGTGGATCAGATGCGTCAGCGCATGCGATCGGGTAAGCAGCATCACGGCGGCAAGAATGCCGAAAACCATGAGCTGGAAGCGATTGGATTGCAAAGCGGTGGAACGAAACATCGTCGGTATCTCCGGATAAGGTCGGGAGGAATGCGTCAGGGCGCGCAGGCCAAGGCGGCCTGCGCGGGAGCCGGGGGGCAAAAAGCCCCGGAAGGTTCAGCAGTTCGGCATGACTTCACAGGCTCCCTTCGACGCGACACACGAATGTCGTCCGCCAAGGGAATATCCCCGCATCAGCGAGGCCCTCGTCCGCCCGGTTCATCCCGCCCGCGCGAAGGAACGACGGCATCGGGCCGGTTTCCTGACTTCCGGTTCGCCGCGCTTTTCGCCGCCTTCTCGGGAGGAAAACTCCCAATGGCATCTGGCGATGCGCTCACCGGTCACAGTTGCGGGAGCAGTGCCGGCTCAGGCAGCTTTCGCCACCGTCCGGACTTCCCGATTAAGCCCTCTCGGGCACCCGATACACACCCACGACTAAGCGAGATTGCCCCGCTCCGCAAGCATATTGCACTTGCACACAGCCTGCCTGCACGATAATTGCCGCGCCGCGACAGGTTCCCCGACAAGGGATCAAAAGGGAACCGGGTGAGAAACCCGGGCTGCCCCTGCAACTGTAAGCGGCGAGCCATCCGGCCACTACGCCATTGGGACCGAAACGTCCTGAGAAGGCGGCCGGACCGGCCCTGACCCGCAAGCCAGGAGACCTGCCTGACGCAGTCGTTCTTCATCCGGGCAGGGTGCACCGGGTGTTCGAGGGCCCTGCGAAATGCAGGGTCATCCCTCGCGCAACGACAGCCACCGCCTTGCCGGCCAGATCCGTGCGAGGGGCGTCATGTCGTGCCCACCCGTTCCCGGGAGGGCCTGCGGGACTGTTCCTTCGTGCGGATTGCCACCGGCGGGCACAACGCCGTTTGCATGAAGGGACCTGTCCCATGTCCAAATTGATTCGCCTGGCCGCCGTTCCGGCCATTCCTGCTCTCCTCTCTGTCACCCTGCCGGCCGCCGCGCTGGCCGATGAAGCCCCCGACAGCAGTATCGTCGTCACCGCCCTGCGCACTCCCGTCGCGCAGGACCGGGTGTCCTCCAGTGTGACAGTGCTCGACGAGGCCGCCATCGTCGAGAACCAGCCGATAGCGCTGACCGACATCCTGCTGCGCACGCCCGGCATCAGCCTGTCGCGCAACGGCGGCTACGGAACCGTTACCAGCTTGCGCATCCGCGGCGCCGACGGCGGCCAGACCGTGATGGTGCTGGACGGTATGCGGCTGTCCGATCCCTCCTCGACCGCAGGCGGTTTCGGCTTTGCCAACCTGCTGCTCGACGATGCCGAGCGAATCGAGATCCTGCGCGGACCGCAGTCGATCCTGTGGGGCAGCGATGCCATCGGCGGGGTGGTCAACGTCACCACCCGCAAGCCCGAAAAGGCGCTGGAAGGCAGCTTCGCGGTGGAAGGTGGCAGCCACGAGACCTTCTCCGCCCGCGCCGGTGCGGGCGGCACCAGCGAAGCCGTCGACTGGCGCCTGTCCGGCTCCACTTTCACCACGGACGGCATCTCGGCGCGCGCCAATGGCACCGAGGATGACGGCTATCGCCGCAGCGCCGCCAGCGGCACCGTGACCGTGCGCCTTGCCGCGCAGGTCTCGCTCGATCTGCGCGGCTACTATTCCGACGCGCGCAACGACTTCGACGGCTACGCAGGCGATTCGCCCGCCTATGGCCTGACGCAGGAATGGTCGGGTTACGCCGGACTCAATTTCAGCCTTCTGGACGGGAAGCTGACCAATCGTCTTGCGGTGATGCAGTCGATGACCGACCGCGAGAACTACGACCCCACCCGCGACATTCGTTCCATCACGTTCGACGCGCATGGCCGGGTGCGCCGCTTCGAATACCAGGGCACCTACAGCTTTTCCGATGCAATCCAGCTCATGTTCGGGGCCGAGCGCGAGGAACAGCGGATGACCACCGCTTCGCCCTCGAACAGCACGGCGGCCTATGCGAAGATCCCGCACAAGGCCGATACCAACAGCGTCTATGGGCAGCTCCGCGTGACGCCGGCGACGGGCTTCACGGTCGATGCCGGCGTGCGCTACGATCACCAGTCGCGCTTCGGTGGCAATACAGTGATAAGCGGCGGCGCGGCCTATACACCCAACGATGGCGCCACCATGCTGCGCGCCAGCTACAGCGAAGGGTACAAGGCGCCCTCGCTCTACCAGATGTTCAGTGCTTATGGCGTGGCCGACCTCGGCCCGGAAAAGGCCAAGGGCTGGGAAGTGGGCGCAGAGCAGAGCCTCGGCCAGATCCTTCGCGTGTCCGCCACCTGGTTCGAACGCGATACCGAAAATCTGATCAACTTCGCCTATTGCCCCACCAGCGGCACCCTGCCCGATGCGTGCTACATCCCGGGCACCACCACGACCCGCTTCGGCCACTACGCCAATGTCGACAAGAGCCATACGCGGGGTCTGGAACTCGCAGGCTCGGCACGGTGGAACGTGTTCTTTGCCGAGGCCAACTACAGCTGGATCGAGGCGGAAGACCGCACGCCGGACAGCAGCACCTATGGCCGTCAGCTTGCCCGCGTGCCGCGCCATCTCGCCAATGCCCAGGCTGGCGTGGAACTGCCCTCGGGCCTGCGCGGCAGCGTGGCCGCGCGCTATTCGGGCCGGACCTTCGACAGCGCCAGTGGCACCACCGAACTGGACGGCTACTGGCTGTTCGACGTGCGCGCGCAATGGCCGGTCACCGAAGGGCTGATGCTGCAGGGCCGGGTCGAGAACCTGGCGGACAAGACCTATGAGACGGCAGGCGGCTATGCCGCGTTTGGGCGGACATTCTACCTGGGCCTGAGGAGCCGCTTCTGATGCTGCGCGCGGTCGAGGCCGGAGCGGCGGTGGTAGTCTGCTCCACCTGCCGCCTCAGCGCGGCCGCGCGCGAGAACGAAGGCGGGCAGCGCGGCGGCGCGCTGCTCGCCGAAGCCCTGCGGGCGGTACAGGCGGACGCGCCGGACCTCGCAGGCGTGGCAGTGCAGGAAATGCCCTGCCTCTTCGCCTGCAAACGCCACTGCGTCATCCATATCCGCGCGCCGGGCAAGGTCGGCTACGTGCTCGGCGATTTCGCGCCGGACCGCGACGCCGCCCGCGCCATTCTGGAATACGCCGCGCATCACGCCGCCAGCGAGGAAGGCGTCGTTCGCTATGCCGACTGGCCCGAGGGCGTGAAGGGCCATTTCATCACCCGCACACCTCCCGAAGGATACCTCTGCACATGATCCGCTTTGCCGATCGCGCCGCTTTCACAGCCGCGCTTTCCGCCCTGCCCGGCCCCGGTGAAGCCGCCGTCACTGCGGCCCGCACGCGTCAGGCCGAATTGACCAAGCCCGCCGGCTCGCTCGGGCGGCTGGAGGACATCGCGGTGTTCATGGCCGGATGGCAGAACACGCCGCGTCCCCGAATCGACCGGGTGCAGGCCGTCGTCTTCGCTGGCAACCACGGTGTCGCCGCACGCGGCGTCAGTGCTTTCCCGGTGGAAGTCACAGAGCAAATGGTCGCCAATTTCCGGGCCGGGGGCGCTGCCATCAATGCCCTGTGCCGTTCGTGCAGCGCGGATCTTTCGGTCGTGCCGCTCGATCTTGAACGGCCCACCGGCGATATTTCCGAGGAAGCCGCCATGAGCGAGGCGGAGTGCCTCGCCGCACTCAACGCCGGAGCGGCGGCCGTCAGCCCGGATACGCAGCTGCTGTTCGTGGGCGAAATGGGAATCGGCAATACGACACCCGCCTCCGCATTGTGCGCCGCTGCCTTCGGCGGCGAGGCCGCGCTGTGGTGCGGTAAGGGATCAGGCATCGACGACGAGGGCGTGGCGCGCAAGATCCTCGCCGTGGAGCAGGCGCTGGCGCTGCATCTGCCCGATTGCGACGATGCTTTCGAAACGCTGCGCCGCCTTGGCGGGCGCGAGATCGCGGCCATGGCAGGCGCGATCCTGGCCGCGCGGATGATGCGCATTCCAGTGCTGCTGGACGGCTTCATCGCCTGCGCTTCCATCGCGCCGATAGTGGCCCGGGTGCCGGGCTTCACGGCCCATTGCCTCGCCGCGCATTGCTCGGCCGAGCCCGGGCATGTCCGGCTGCTCGGCTATTTCGGGCTGGAGCCCTTGCTCCGGCTCGGGATGCGGCTAGGCGAAGGATCGGGTGCGGCCGCCGCCGTCCCCATCGTCCGTGCCGCGCTGGCCACGCACAACGAGATGGCGACATTCGCCGAAGCCGCCGTGGCCAGCGGATCGTGAACGCGCGCATCGTCCATCTGCTGCGGCACGGCCCGCCGGCCCGGACCGGGCTGCTGCTGGGCCATCTGGACGAGCCGCCGCTTGTGCCCGAATGCCCGGTCATGCTGGGCCGGGTGGCGCAGCTGCCGGTCCGCGCGATCGTCAGCTCGGACTTGCGCCGCACTGGCCTGCAGGCCGCGCACCTCGCCGAATGGCTGGACGTGCCGTTCCTGCGCGATCCGTGCTGGCGCGAACTGGATTTCGGCGCGTGGGACGGGCTTTCGCCAGAGGACATCGATGAAACGGCGCTTTCCCGCTTCTGGGAAGACCCCGATGCCAATCCGCCGCCGCGGGGGGAACGCTGGTCGGACTTGTGCAGGCGCGTGCGCGAGGGTCTGGCCGGGCTCGAAACGGAAACGCTGGTTGTCACCCATGCCGGTGCCATGCGCGCCGCGCTTTCGGTGCTGACCGGGCTGGACCATCGCGCGGTCTGGGCCATCGACCTGCCCTACCGCGCGCTCGCTTCCCTGCGGATCTGGCCCGGAGAGCCGATGTCCGGCCAAATCGTCGGGCTTGAAACAGGGTATCGCGAATGAAGGCGCTGGTCCTCGCCGTGCAGTTCATGACGCGTCTGCCGCTGCCCGCCATCGCCGCGAGCGAACGGGACTTTGCGCGGGCGATACGCTGGTTTCCCGCGGCAGGCATTCTCGTCGGCCTGTGCGTCGCCGCAGCGGCATGGGCGGGCCTGCGCCACGATCCCTGGACCGGTGCGCTGGCCGCGCTGCTGGTCTGGGTGGCGATCACCGGCGCGCTGCATCTCGATGGCCTTGGCGATATCGCCGATGCCGCCGGAGCGGCCCACGGAGACCGGGAACGGCTTTCGGCGGTTCTGGCAGACCCGCACATCGGCAGCTTCGGCGTCACCGCGATCGGCCTGCAGCTGATCGCCAAGCTGGTCCTGCTGCGTCTGGCGATGGATACGGTCCCCCTCGCCGCGCTGGTGGCTGTGCCGATCGCGGCAAGGATCGGACCGATGCTCTGGACGCTGACCCTGCCGCCCCTTCATCGGGGAATGGGAACCAGCTTCGGGGCCGGGGCAAACTGGCCTGTCTGCGCCGTCTGGTTCCTCGTGCTGGGTGCTTCGGCGTGGTGGACCACGCCTGCACTGCTGCAGGCCCCCGCTGCCATAACCGTCTGGGGCATCTGGCTGCGCCAGTGCATCGGCGGCATCTCGGGCGATGGCCATGGCGCCGGGATCGAACTGGTCGAAACGACCACTCTGGCCGCACTGGTTCTTTTCGCATGAACGCGTTCCTCACCCATGGCGGCCGTCTGGATGAGGCCTGCACGCACTTCGGCGGCGATCCCGCCGATTGGCTGGACCTATCGACCGGCATCAACCCCTGCCCATGGCCCGGCGCCGAGGCGATCCGTCCGGCCTGGCGCACCCTGCCCGACGTGCGGACGCTCAGGCGGCTGGAAGAGACCGCCGCGGCCTGTTTCGGAGCCGATCCGGCCTTGTGCTGCGCGGTTCCCGGCAGCGAAGCCGGCCTGCGCGCGCTCGGGTGCATCCTCGGCCTGCCCGCCCGCCATGTGCCACTGACTTACGGGACTTACGCCAAGGCCTTCGCCAGCCCGCCGCCGGGTCATAGCGGCCCCACCGTGCTGATCGTCACCAACCCCAATAACCCGGATGGACGACTCCACCAGCGCGATCATCTTGCCTCCGCGCTGGAACAACAGCAGCCCGGCGGCGGATGGCTGGTCGCCGACGAGGCCTTCGCCGATTGCCATCCGGAAGCGAGCATGGCCGGTCTGGTGACGAACGAACGCAACCTCGCCGTGACGCGATCGTTCGGCAAGTTCTTCGGGCTTGCCGGGGTTCGGCTTGGTTTCGTACTGGCGCCCGAACCGCTGCTGACGCAGCTGCGCAGGCTGCTGGGGGACTGGCCGGTCTGCTCCGCCGCGCTGGCCTTCGGGGTCGAAGCCTATGCCGACGCGCGCTGGATCGCCGCCACCCGGGCCCGCCTGCCGGAAAGGGCGGCCCGGCTCGATGCGGTTCTGGAACGCCATGGATTGCGGCCCACGGGGGCCTGCCCGCTGTTCCGGCTTGCCACTGTCCCCGATGCCGCGGGCCTGTTCGCCTCGCTGGCCAACGCGCAGATCCTGACGCGCCCCTTCGCACACTATCCGCGCCTGCTGCGGTTCGGGCTGCCGGCGGATGATGCCCAGCTGGCGCGCCTCGATGCCGCGCTGGCCTTGTGGTCCGCCCATGGTTGAGCCCGTCGCCCTCGGCGCACTGGCGCTGGATGCCGCAGTCGGATGGCCGGACGGTCTCTACCGCCGGATCGGCCATCCCGTGGGAGGCTTCGCGCGGATCATCGCGGCGTGCGAAACCCGCTGGAACCGGCCGGAGCGCCCGGCCCGCTTGCGGCGCCTTTCGGGCGTGGCGACCATACTGGTGCTCGTGCTCGCAAGTGGCGGCACGGCCTTCGCCGCCGAACGCATCATCCGCGTGCTGGCCGGGCCATGGGCCTGGCTGCCGCTCGCCTTCGCGGCCTCGCCCGCGCTGGCGCAGCGCAGCCTCTACGATCACTTCCAGCCAGTGCAGGCAGCGCTGGCGCGCGACGATCTGCCCGTTGCGCGCAAGGCTGTCGGGATGATCGTCGGACGCGACACGGCCATGCTCGACAGCCCCGGCGTGGCCCGCGCAGGGATCGAGAGCCTCGCCGAAAGCTTCTGCGACGGCGTGATCGCCCCGCTGTTCTGGCTACTGGTGCTCGGCCTGCCCGGCGCGTGGATCTACAAGGCCATCAACACCGCCGACAGCCTGATCGGCCACCCGGAGGAGCCCTTGCGCGACTACGGCTGGGCCGCCGCCCGGATCGACGATGCGGCAAACCTGATCCCGGCGCGCCTGAGCGCGGTCCTGATCTGTCTTGCCGGTTGGGGACGGGGCTGGCGTATCCTCTGGCGCGATCATGCTCGCCACGCCTCCCCCAACGCGGGCTGGCCCGAAGCGGCCATGGCGGGAACGCTGGGCATCCGGCTCGCCGGGCCCGTGCGCTACGACGGCGTGCTTTCGCAAAAGCCGTGGATCGGCGATGGCGCAGAGGCCGATGCAGGCGCTATGGCCCGCGCCGGAAAGGTATATCTGCGGGCCTGCCTGCTGGCATGGCTGGGGGCGGGAGGCGTGGCATGGCTGGCTTGATGTTGCAGGGAACCGGGTCGGACGTCGGCAAGTCGGTGCTGGTCGCTGGACTTTGCCGCGCCTTGTCCAGCCGAGGGCTCAGCGTCCTTCCGTTCAAGCCGCAGAACATGTCGAACAACGCGGCGGTGACGGCCGATGGCGGCGAGATCGGGCGCGCGCAGGCCCTGCAGGCGCTCGGCGCGCGGGCCGAACTGCACACCGACATGAACCCCGTGTTGCTCAAACCCCAGGCGGACCGGACCTCGCAGCTCATCGTGCACGGCAAAGTGCGCGGCACGCTTGGCTCCGCGAATTTCCGCGAGACGCGGCGCAGCTTGCTGAACGAGGTTCTGGAAAGCTGGCATCGCCTTTCGCAGCGATGCGATCTGGTGATCGTCGAGGGGGCGGGATCGCCTGCCGAGATCAACTTGCGCGCGGGCGACATCGCCAACATGGGCTTTGCCCGCGCTGCCGATGTGCCGGTCGTGCTGGTGGGCGATATCGACCGGGGCGGCGTGATCGCTGCGCTGGCTGGAACCCGCGCCGTGCTCGATCCCGAGGACGCGGCGATGATCCGGGGCTTCATCGTCAACAAGTTCCGCGGCGATCCGGCGCTGTTTACCGATGGCTATGCCATGATCGCCGAATTGACCGGCTGGCGCGGCTTTGGCGTGGTGCCATGGCTCCCCGCCGTCGCCCGCCTGCCCAGCGAGGATGCCGTCGTGCTCGAACGCGGGCTCTCCCCATCCGCAGGCAGGACGCTGGTCGCCTGCCCCATGCTGCCCCGCATCGCCAATTTCGACGACCTCGATCCGCTCAAGACGGAAGACGGCGTGGACGTCGCGATGATCCCGCCGGGTAAGCCTATCCCAGCCGGGGCCGCCCTGATCGTCCTGCCCGGATCGAAAGCGACCATTGCCGACATGGCCTTCCTGCGCGAACAGGGCTGGGACATCGACATCCTTGCCCATCACCGGCGCGGCGGCGCCATTCTGGGAATATGCGCGGGCTACCAGATGCTCGGCCGCACCATCGCCGATCCCATGGGGATCGAGGGAGCGCCGGGCAGCATCGCCGGGCTTGGCCTGCTGGACCACGAAACCGTGCTAGGCCCGCAAAAGGCACTGCGGCAGGTCAGCGGCACAGCGCTGGCGGCCCGTTTCGACGGCTATGAAATGCACATGGGCGAGACGCACGGCGCCCCGGCCAGCCGCCCATTTGCCCTGCTCGACAGCGGGCGCCCCGACGGAACTATGTCAAACGACCGAAAAGTGATCGGAACCTATTGCCATGGCCTGCTGGCCTCAGGCGGCCTGCGCCGCGCGCTCCTTGCCGAAATCGGCGTGCGGAGCCATGCCCGCGATCACGGCGCCCTTGTCGATGCCGCGCTCGACGAACTCGCCGCCGGGCTGGAACAGCATCTCGACATCGACGCGCTTCTGGCACTGGCCCGTGGGGCTGGCACGTGAGCGTATTGTTCGTCATCGGCGGCGCGCGATCGGGCAAGAGCCGCCATGCCCAGACGCGCATAGAGGCGCTGCCCGGACGGCTTGCCTTCATCGCCACCGGGCAAGCCTTCGACACGGAGATGGAAGCGCGCATCGCGCGCCACCGCGCGGATCGCGGGCCACGCTGGAAAACCGTCGAGGCGCCTATCGACCTGCCCGCCGCCATCGACGGTGCCGCGCGGCATGCCGACGCCCTGCTGGTCGATTGCCTCACGCTATGGCTTTCGAACCTCATGCTGGCGAATCACGACGTTGAAACGGGGATCGAGAAACTGTGCGGCGCGTTGAAGGTCTGCCCCGTCCCCGTTACGCTTGTCGCGAACGAGGTCGGGATGGGCATCGTGCCGGAAAACGCCCTCGCGCGGCGATTTCGCGACGAGGCCGGCCGGTTGAATCAACGTATCGCAGCTGTAGCCGATGAAGTCGTGCTCGTTGCCGCCGGACTTCCCCTCAGCATGAAGCGCCCGGGGTAATCAGGGCCGATCCTGCAAGGGCAGCTCGCCGGCTACTCGCCCCGGACTTTCAGAGCCGATCGCAAAGTGCCGCCGGCACGTCGTAACCCCAGTCCTCGTACTTGCGGGCAATGACGGAAATCATCAGCGCCAGTTCGGGCGATTGGTCGCCAAGCCGGTGGCTCATAATGATGGGCGAGGTGGCCGGCTCGACGAGTTCGCGGAACGCGACGTCATGGCTGCGCGCGCGGCGCACCGATTCGGGGACGATCGCCACGCCCTCCTCCGCCGCGACGAGCCCGATGGCGATCTGGAGTTCGCGTGCCTCGTGCGCCACGCGCGGTTCGATGGCATGATCGCGGAACAGCGAGATCACCTGATCGGCATAGCTGGGGCGCGGCGTACGCGGATAAATGATCTGCGGTTCGTCCGCGAGGTCGTGTAGCGAGATCGGCCCCTCGCCTGTCGCCAGAGGATGGTCCATCGGAAAGGCCGCGATCATCTTCTCGTCGCGCAGCACGATGCGGCGCACGGCGGGGTCCTCGAAGCGGATGCGACCGAAACCGATGTCGATGCGCCCTTCCTTCAGCGCGGCGATCTGGTCGAGCGTCGTGCTTTCCAGCATGACCAGTTCGATGTTGTCCGCCGTCTTGCGGAATTCACGGATCAGTTCCGGCAGGCGCGCGTAGATGGTGGACGAGACGAAGCCGATCACCAGCCGCCGCCGCTTGCTGACCGCCGCCGCCTTCACCATGGCCTCCACGTCTTCCATGCGCGCGAGGACCTGCAGCGCCTGCGCGTAAAGCAACCGGCCGACCGCGGTCAGCCGCAGCGGCCGGCTCGAACGATCGAGCAAGGGCGCGCCCACGTGTGCTTCCAGCTGCTGGATCGCACGCGAAAGCGGTGGCTGGGCCATGTGCAGCCGATCGGCCGCACGGTTGAAATTGCCTTCATCCGCCACCGCCACGAAGTAGCGTAGAAGGCGTATATCCATCACAAACCATACCTCCCGGGTATTGAATGATGACCACATTGATCTTTGATGGCAGCGCCACGCGGGGCTACCGTTGGCCCGAAACCTAAGCATTCGGGAGAGTCGCTGCAATGGTCGCGTTAAGCCGCGCCGATACCTTCATCGTCGATGTACCGACCATTCGCCCGCACGTTCTGGCGATGGCGACCGTGCACGCCCAGTCGATGGTAATCGTCCGCCTGACCGATGCCGATGGCGTCGAGGGCCTGGGCGAAGGCACGACCATCGGCGGCCTCAGCTACTGCGAGGAAAGCCCCGAGAGCATCAAGTCCGCGATCGACACCTACATCCTGCCGGTGCTCGAAACCTGCAACCTCACCCAGGTTGGCGCGACGATGGCCAAGGTCGCACGGTGCGTACGCGGCAACCACTTCGCCAAGTGCGCGGTGGAAACCGCACTGCTCGACATGGCCGGCAAGCGCCTCGGCCTCCCCGCTTCCGAACTGATCGGCGGCGGCCGCGTACGGGACAGCCTGCCGGTCGCCTGGACGCTGGCCAGCGGTGACACCGCCCGCGACATCGCCGAGGGCGAGGAAATGCTGGAGCGTCGCCGCCACAACATCTTCAAGCTCAAGATCGGCAAGCGCGCGGTTCGCGACGACGTCGCCCACGTCGGCGCCATCTGCAAGGCACTGGGCGACCGCGCCAGCGTGCGCGTCGACGTCAACCAGAACTGGTCGGAAGCGCAAGCCAAGCTCGGCATGGCAATGCTCCACGACGTCGGCTGCGATCTTGTCGAACAGCCTATCGCGGGCGACGACATTGCCGCCATGGCACGGCTGTCGACCGGGCAGACGATCCCCCTCATGGCCGACGAGGCGCTTCGTGGTCCGCGCACCGCGCTCCGGATCGCCTCGGCCGGCGCGGCCGGTGTCTTCGCGCTCAAGATCGCGCAGTCGGGCGGCCTTTTCGCCGGCGCGGAAGTCGCCGCGATCGGCACGGCAGCCGGTATCGGGCTCTATGGCGGCACGATGCTGGAGGGCGGTGTCGGCACCGCCGCCTCCGCGCACGTCTTCGCGACCGTGGCCGACCTTGCCTGGGGCACCGAGCTGTTCGGCCCGCTGCTGCAGACCGAGGAGATCCTGAGCGAGCCGCTGGCCTATGGCGACTTCTCGCTCGCCGTTCCCACCGGCCCGGGCCTCGGCATTGCCCTGGACGAGGACAAACTCGATTTCTTCCGGCGCGATCGTTCCAGGACGGTCGTCGATGCGCCGGCCCTCCACGCCGTCAACGCAGGAGCCTGAAGCAATGCTTTTCATGGTCGAAATGGACGTCAACATTCCGCTGGACTTCGATGCCGAAGAAGCCGCGCGGATCAAGGCCGCGGAAAAGGCCTACTTCCAGAAGCTTCAGGCCGCCGGCACCTGGCGGCACATCTGGCGCAAGGTCGGGCTCTATTCGAACGTCTCCATCTTCGATGTCGAGAGCAACACGGCCCTGCACGACACGCTCATGGCACTGCCGCTCTATCCCTTCATGACCATGAAGGTGACGCCGCTGTGCCGCCACCCCTCCTCGCTCCACGACGACGATCGCTGATCGCCGCCAACACCACTTTAACGGGAGAGAATGAAATGGACGTCAGCTTCGTAAAGACCCCCGAAATCCAGCAGCTTCTCGATCGCGCCACCGGCGCAAACGAAAGCGGTGGCAATCCCCGCCTCAAGACGATCATGCGCGACCTCACCGAAAGCGTGATGGAACTGATCGTGAAGCACGACATTTCCGAAAGCGAATTCTGGCTCGCGATGAAGTATCTCGCGGACGCTTCGGGCGAGATCGGCCTGATCGTGCCGGGCACGGGCCTCGAACACTTCCTCGACCTCTACATGGACGCCAAGGACGCCGAGGCCGGCCTGACCGGCGGCACCCCGCGCACCATCGAGGGACCGCTCTACGTTGCCGGCGCGCCACTGGTGGAAGGCAACGCCAACCTCAGCACCGACCTCGACGAAGGCACGCAGGTCCTGCACATGACGGGCACCGTGACCGGCCCCGACGGCGAGCCGGTGGAGAACGCCATCCTCCACGTCTGGCACGCAAACTCCAAGGGCTGGTACTCGCACTTCGATCCCACCGGCGAGCAGACCCCGTTCAACAACCGCCGCCGCATCAAGCTGGGCACGGACGGGCGCTATGCCTTCCATTCGAAGATGCCGAGCGGATACTCGGTCCCGCCGCAGGGTTCGACCGATCAGCTCATGCAGGCGCTCGGCCGCCACGGCAACCGCCCGGCCCACGTGCACTTCTTCATCGAGGCGCCCGGCTACCGCACGCTGACGACGCAGATCAACTTCGGCGACGATCCCTTCGCGGCTGACGACTTCGCCTTCGGCACCCGTGAAGGCCTGCTGCCGGTGCCGAGCCGCCAGGGCGACAGCGCCTACATCGCCTTCGACTTCCAGCTCCAGCGCGCCGCCAGCGAAGGCGACGAGGGCTTCTCCTCGCGCACCCGTGCCGAGGCAAAGGCACAGCCGGAAAACGAGGCCGCCTGACCTCGGGAATGACGGGAGACAGGATCATGCATGAGCATCTGATGCAGCGTGTCGCGACTGCGGTCGTCGACGACAACGAGACCGGGCTGTTCCGCTGCCGCCGGGATGTGTTCACGGACCCGCAGCTGTTCGAACTGGAGATGAAATACATCTTCGAGAACAACTGGGTCTACCTCGCCCACGAGAGCCAGATCGAGAAGAAGAACGACTACTTCACGACCTGGATCGGGCGCACCCCGGTGATCCTGACCCGCGCCAAGGACGGCGACATCAATTGCGTGGTCAATGCCTGCGCGCATCGCGGCGCGCAGCTTTGCCGCCGCAAGCGCGGTAACCAGCCGCTGTTCGTCTGCCCCTTCCACGGCTGGAGTTTCAGGACCGACGGCACGCTGATGCGGGCCAAGGATGCCAGTACCGGCGCCTATCCCGAAAGCTTCGACCACGACGGCTCGCACGACCTCACCCGCGTGCGGGTGGAGAGCTATCGCGGCTTCATCTTCGGCTCCCTGAACCACGATGTCGTTCCGCTGGAACGACATCTCGGGGAGGCGAAGGTCATCATCGACCAGATGGTCGATCAGGCCCCCGAAGGGCTGGAAGTGCTGACCGGCAATTCCACCTACACCTTCGAAGGAAACTGGAAGATGCAGATGGAGAACGGCTGTGACGGCTACCACGTCAGCTCCGTTCACGAGAACTACCAGTCCACCATGGGCCGCCGCGCCGAGGGCGGCACCAAGGCGGTCGATGCCAACGGCTGGTCCAAGGCCCCGGCAAGCGGTGTCTACGGCTTCGAGAATGGCCATATCCTGCTCTGGACGCAGGTCCTCAATCCCGAGGTGCGCCCGGTCTGGAACCGCAAGGACCAGATCGAGGAACGCCTCGGCAAGGACAAGGCCCGGTTCATCCTGGAGCAGACCCGCAACCTCGCGCTCTATCCCAACGTGTTCCTGATGGACCAGTTCTCGACGCAGATCCGCGTGGTGCGCCCGATCGACGTGCACACCACCGAGATCACGATCTACTGCTACGCCCCCAAGGGCGAAAGCGCCGAGGACCGCGCGCACCGCATCCGCCAGTACGAGGATTTCTTCAACGTCACCGGCATGGGCACGCCCGACGATCTGGAGGAATTCCGCAGCTGCCAGTCGGCCTATGAGGGCGCGGGCGCTCTGTGGAACGATCTCAGCCGCGGGGCGACCCGCTGGATCGATGGCCCCGATGCCAACGCGAAGGCCATAGGCATGAACCCGTTGCTTTCGAGCGAGCGCAGCGAGGACGAGGGCCTCTTCGTCCGCCAGCACGAATTCTGGGCGCAGATCATGCTCGATGGCCTGGCGAAGGATGCCGGCGCCGAACCTGTGATGGAGGCGGCGGAATGACCCTCGCTCTCGAAAAGGACCGCACGGCGCTGTCCCACGCCGACATCTGCGCCTTCCTCTACCGCGAGGCGCGCCTGCTCGACGACCGGGCGTGGGACAAGTGGTTGGAATGCTATTCGGAAGACGCCGAGTACTGGATGCCGGCCTGGACCGATGACGACACGCTCACGACCGACCCGCTGCGCGAGATCTCGCTGATCTACTACGCGAACCGCCGGGGCCTCGAGGACCGTGTCTACCGCCTCAAGACCGAGCGCTCCTCGGCCAGCGCGCCGGAGCAGCGCACCGCGCACTTCATTGCCAATGTCGAGGTTCTGGAAGCCCGCGACAGCGCGATCGACCTGCGCTACAACTGGCATACGCTCAGCCATCGCTACCAGAAGACGGCGCAGTTCTTCGGAACCACGTTCCTGACGCTGGACACCTCTGGCGAGACGCCGAAGATCCTGAAGAAGAAGATCGTCCTGAAGGACGACTACATTCACCAGGTCATCGACGTCTATCACGTCTGAAGGCACGCGAACGATGATCTTTCCGGGACGCTTCGCAGACAAGGTCATGGTGGTGACCGGGGCGGCACAGGGCATCGGCGCGGGTGTTGCCATCCGCGCGGCGGCGGAAGGCGCAAGGCTCGTCCTCGTCGACCGCGCCGATATCGTGACCGAGGTCGAGCAGACGATCACGACCGCAGGCGGACAGGCCGTTTCGGTGCAGTGCGACCTGGAAACCTACGGAGGCGCCGCGCAGGCCATGGCCGCGGCGACCGGGGCTTTCGAGCGCATCGACATTCTCGTCAACAACGTCGGTGGCGCGATCCGCATGCGCCCTTATGCCGCGTTCGAACCCGCGCAGATCGACGCCGAGATCCGCCGTTCGCTGATGCCCACGCTCTACTGCTGCCATGCCGCACTGCCCGCGATGCTGGCACAGGGCGCGGGGACCATCGTCAACGTTTCGTCCAACGCCACGCGCGGCATCCGCCGTGTGCCCTATTCGGCGGCGAAGGGCGGGATCAACGGGCTGACGCAGAGCCTTGCCATGGAATACGCCGAGGCCGGTATCCGCGTCGTCGCCACGGCGCCGGGCGGCACGCAAGCCCCTCCCCGCCGCGTCCCCCGCAATGCCGAGGGCGACAATGCCCAGGAGCAGGCCTGGATGGCCGAAGCCGTGGCGCAGGTCACCTCCTCCGCGTTCATGAAGCGCTACGGCACGCTGGAAGAGCAAATCGCCCCCATCCTGTTCCTGGCATCGGACGAGGCCAGCTACGTCACCGGCTCGGTCCTGCCCGTCGCGGGCGGCGATCTGGGCTAAAGGAAAGCACGATATGTCCAAAATCTACGACAGCCCTCGGGTCGCTCTGGAAGGCCTGTTGTTCGATGGCATGACCATCATGTCCGGCGGCTTCGGGCTCTCGGGAAATCCCGAAAGCCTGATCCCCGAAATCCGCGCTTCCGGCGTGAAGGACCTCACCGTCATCTCGAACAACGCGGGCGCCGACGGCTTCGGCCTGTGGATGCTGCTGGAAAGCCGGCAGGTGAAGAAGATGATCTCGTCCTACGTGGGTGAGAACAAGCTGTTCGAAAGCCAGTACCTCTCGGGCGAGCTGGAACTCGAACTCAATCCGCAAGGCACGCTTGCCGAACGCATCCGCGCGGGCGGTGCAGGCATCCCGGCCTTCTACACCAGGACGGGCGTGGGCACCGTGGTCGCCGAAGGCAAGCCGGTCGAGGTCTTCGAGGGCGAGGAATATGTACGCGAGACCTGGCTGCGCGCCGATCTTTCGATCATCAAGGCCTGGCGCGCCGATCCCGAGGGCAACCTGATGTTCCGCAAGACCGCGCGCAACTTCAACCCGAACATGGCGACCGCCGGCAAGGTCACCGTCGTCGAGGTGGAGGAGATCGTGCCCGAAGGCACCTTCGATCCCGACTGCATCCACACCCCCGGCATCTTCGTCGACCGCGTGGTGCTCTCCACCATCAATGAAAAGCGGATCGAGAAGCGTACCGTCCGCGAGAAGGAACCCGCCTGATGGTGCAGGAGATCAAGGGCTGGACCCGCGATGAAATGGCCGCCCGCGCCGCACGGGAACTGCGCGACGGCTTCTACGTGAACCTCGGCATCGGCATCCCCACGCTGGTGGCGAACCATGTGCCCGCTGGCATCAAGGTGACGCTGCAGAGCGAGAACGGCATGCTGGGCATCGGCCCCTTCCCCTATGACGAGGACGTCGATCCCGACCTCATCAACGCGGGCAAGCAGACGATCACCGCCCTGCCCACCTCCAGCTTCTTTTCCTCGGCGGATAGCTTCGCGATGATCCGGGGCGGCCACATCGACATGGCCGTGCTGGGCGCGATGGAAGTCTCGGCGAATGGCGACCTCGCCAACTGGACGATCCCGGGCAAGATGGTGAAGGGCATGGGCGGCGCTATGGACCTCGTCGCGGGCGTCAAGCGCGTGGTCGTGGTGATGGACCACGTCTCCAAGAAGGGCGATCCCAAGATCCTGCCCGAATGCGCGCTGCCGCTGACCGGCAAGGCCTGCGTCGACCTGATCGTGACCGATCTTGCCGTCATCGCGGTCGACCGGGCCCAGGGCGGCCTCACGCTCGTCGAACTGGCCCCCGGCGTCACGCTCGACGAGGTCCTGGCCAAGACCGGTGCGCCGCTCGCACACGATCAGGTCGCGGAGGCGTCTGCCTGATGTCCTTCCTCGATACCGACGGCGCACGCCTCTACTGGAAGCGTGACGGACGCGACGAGGCGCCCGCGCTGGTACTGCTCAATTCGATCGGCACCGACATGGACCTGTGGGACGCGGTGCTGCCGCACCTGCGCGCGGACTTCGCGCTGTTGCGGATCGATGCCCGCGGCCATGGCGCCTCCACTGCCGAAGCAGGCGATTTCTCGATGGCCATGCTGGCCGCCGACGTGCTGGCCGTGGCCGATGCGGCGGGGATCGAACGCTTCTCGCTCGCAGGCGTATCGCTGGGCGGCATGATCGGCATGGAACTGGCCCTTCGCGCGCCCGACAGGATCGAAAAGCTCGTCCCCGTCTGCACCTCCGCCACGATGGACGCCGGTGCATGGAACGAACGCGTGACGAAGATCCGGCAAGACGGCATGGCCGCGATCGCCGATCTTGCCATGGGCCGCTTTCTCTCGGACCAGGTCGAACCCGCGCTCTATGAAGCGGTGCGCCGCCAGCTGCTGGCCATGGATGCGCAAGGGTATGCCGGATGCGCCGCCGCGATCCGCGACATGGAGCTTGCCCCGCGCCTGTCCGGCATTGCCTGCCCGACGCTCGTCGTCACCGGCACGCGCGATACCTCCACCCCCTTCGAGGGCCATGGCGAACATCTCGTCGCCGGCATTCCCGGTGCGGCCCATGTCTCGCTGGAAGCCGCCCACCTCGCCCCGCTCGAAGCGCCTGAAGCGCTCGCCTCAGCACTCCTCTCCTTTCTGAAAGACTGAACATCGTGCCCGAAGCCTTCATCTGCGACGCCATCCGCACGCCCGTCGGCAAACTCGGCGGTTCGCTCGCGACCGTGCGCGCGGACGATCTCGCCGCACTCCCCCTCAAGGCGCTGATGGAGCGCAACGGTACGGCCGACTGGGCGGCGCTCGACGACGTGATCCTCGGCTGCGCCAATCAGGCGGGCGAGGACAACCGCAATGTCGCGCGCATGGCCGTGCTGCTGGCCGGGCTTCCCGAGGGTGTGCCGGGCGTGACCGTCAACCGCCTGTGCAGCTCGGGCCTGAATGCCATCGGCATGGCGGCACAGGCGATCCGCAGCGGCGATGCGGACTTCCTGATCGCCGGCGGCGTCGAGAGCATGACGCGCGCGCCCTATGTCATGGGCAAGGCAGGCAGCGCCTTCGGGCGCGACCAGAAGATCGAGGACACCACGCTCGGCTGGCGCTTCGTGAACCCGGCGATGAAGGCCGCCTACGGCGTCGATACCATGCCGCATACCGGCGAGAACGTCGCCGAACAGTGGCAGGTCAGCCGCGAGGAGCAGGACCGCTTCGCCCTAGCCAGTCAGGAAAAGGCTGCCCGGGCTCAGGCCAGCGGCCGGTTCGCTGCCGAGATCGTGCCAGTCTCCATTCCGCAGCGGAAGGGCGATCCGATCCTGTTCGACCGGGACGAACACCCCCGCGCGACCAGCCTGGAAGCGCTGGCGAAGCTGAAACCGGTGGTAAAGGCGGACGGCACCGTGACGGCAGGCAATGCCTCGGGCCTGAACGACGGCGCGGCCGCCATGCTGGTCGCCTCGGAAAGCGCGGCGGCCGCGCACGGCCTCACGCCTCGCGCGCGCGTCGTCGGCATGGCGGCGGCGGGCATCGCCCCGCGCATCATGGGCGTCGGCCCGATCGAGGCGGCCCGCAAGGTCCTCGCCCGCCGCGGGCTGACTGTCGGCCAGCTCGACGTCATCGAACTCAACGAAGCCTTCGCCAGTCAGGCCATCGCGACGCTGCGCGACCTCGGCGTCGATCCCTTCGACCCGCGCGTAAACCCCAATGGCGGGGCCATCGCGCTCGGCCATCCGCTGGGCATGTCGGGCGCGCGCATCGCGCTCTCGGCCGTGGAGGAACTGCACCGCACGAACGGCCGCTACGCCCTCGTCTTCATGTGCATCGGTGTTGGTCAGGGGCTTGCGGTACTGCTCGAAAGAGTGTGAGCCCCTTTGCAGGGCTGCCGCCAGAGCGGCCCTGCCAAACATGTGAGGGACAATCGCCCCTCTCTGCGGCATGTCTGGATGAGCTGCGTTCAACACTCTGTGCAACCAAAGCTACGTTTCAAGAAGGCCCGGGGAGCCTGATATTCGGATACGAAGGAAGTATCCGAATTACTCCTGCCAGCGCGAAATGGGCACGCAGGATTTCTTCGAGATGAATCCTGCCCTGATGTCGAACGACCTTGCCGCGGCGAAGATGCGCCGCCGCCTTGAAAGGCTGATCGAGGCGGAAAATGCTGCCCCAGTCGCGCTGGAAGCGGCGGAATAGGCTGAACCCTCGGAAAGGGGGGCATGCGGTCCCCCTGAACGATCCATCGGCGGCAGCGGCCCGATCCGGGAAGCCGTGCGGAAGCCCCTCGAAACGGCAGCCTGCAATGCGCCCTAGAGACCTGCGCGCGCGGCGATCTCCGCCTTGCGCACCACCGATGCGGGGATCCCGCCGATCCCCCAGTTCTCCGGGGCGATCGGGATGACCTGTCCCCGCACGGATAGCCGGTCGCACTCGAGGTTGCGCGCAATGATGTCGGTGAAACCTTCGATCAGGCGCCGATGCTGCTCCTCTGTGCGTCCCGTCAGCACGAGGCATGAGAAATAGGGCGCAGTCGCCCCGCCCTCGCTCGCCAGCCTGCCCCCGGCGGCCCAGTGCTGCGGTTCGATGAGCGTGACCATCACCCTCACGCGTTCTATCGGTGCGACATCCACATCGGGGTAGAGCGTACGCGCATAGAAATGGCTGATCTCGATCAGCATCTCGCCGATCGCGTCATCGCCGAATGCGCCGCGTACGAGATTGAGCTGGGCTACAGGCATGACAGACGGCTCCTCAAATACCGTGGCGCCGGCCGGAATCGAGGCCGAGCGTAGATCCCGCCAGCGCGTCCGCTTCCGGTGCCAGCAGCAGGTTGACCGCCCAGGCAACCTGCTCGGGCGTGGTAAAGGCATGGATGGCGGAATCGCCGCGCATCGCTTCGTATTCCTCGTCGAGCGGCTTGCCCGCCCGCTCGGCACGGGCCGCTGCGACCTTGCGCAGGCGGTCGGTATCGGCGGGACCGGGCGCCAGCAGATGCGCGGTGATGCCCTGCGCCCCATATGCCCAGCTCATCTGCCGCACGAGATTGGCCAGCGCCGCGTTGGCGACACCCGCTGTGGCAGCATAGGGCGAAGGCTCGAAACCATAGTGGCCGCCGATGGCAACGAGGCGCGATCCGCGCCGCAGCCTTCCCTCCACCGCACGCACCAGCCGCAGGAAGCCGGCGGCCTTGAGATTGCAGGCTGTCGTCAGGGCCTGCGGCGGGGCATTGGCGACACCGCCGGCGACCGGCAGGCCGACCGAGTGCACGACCATCGCGACCGCTGCATCGGGCAAGGTTTCGGCGATCACGGCCACGGCCGTGTCGTCGCCGATGTCGGCCGTGCAGGGAAGGAAATCCGGGCCAAGCTCACCCTGCAGACCTGCGAGCGCGGTACCATCGCGAGCAACGCCCACCACTGTCAGCCCCGCGGCGAGCAACCGGGCCGCAATCACCTTGCCGAACGCCCCCGTCACGCCCACCACGACGGCGGTTTCCCCGGTTGTCGTTCGCTGCGTCACTGTCCGTCTCCCAAAAGAGGCGGCAGGCGCACTTGGAGGAGACGCACCTGCCGCCAGGGTGGATAATACCCGTCAGTTCCCGCCACCCGGCGGCGGGAACCCATCGCCCGGTCTTACGTCAATACGTTCAGGAAGCTCTCTCGCGGCATGTTGTCGTGGCTGAAGGTCGCACGGCCGATCTGGGTCGTGTCCCAGGTCAGCGTCGGCGTATCGGGATAATGGACGTAGCCGCCGGTGAAGACCTCGTTGCGGTTGCCGAAAGGATCGAAGAAATAGATCGTCGCCCCGCGCGTCACGCCATGGCGATTGGGCGCAACATCGACCGCGATCTCGTGTTTTCCGATGAGGTCGGCCGCGTGATAGAGGTCGTTTACCGATTCCAGCAGGAACGAAACGTGGTGAAACCGGTTGGACTCGGGCTGGATCAGGAAGGCGATGTCGTGCGGCTTGGTCGAAGCCGACAGGAAGATCGCCAACGGCGTTTCGGTCTCGTGATCGACGATCTGCTCGCTCAGGGCGAAGCCGAAGACCTTATCGAAGATCTCACGGTTGGTCTCGATGTTCGGACCGCCGAGCAGAACATGGTCGAGACGCACCGTGCGCATGCCACGGATGTATCCCTCGTCGGGGATCGTGCCGGGATTGCGCGTCGGCATGCCGTTGCCGTTCTGCTCCTTGTGCGCGTAGATGTGCATCTCGTGCCCGGTGGGCAGCGTGAAGATCAGGCGCCGCCCGCTCTTCGGATAGACCCCTGCATCGACATACGTGACCTCGATGCCGAACTCGGCCAGCGCGGCCTCGTAGTTTTCCAGATCGGCGTCCTCGAGTGTCTTGAAGGCGACGTAGTCGATCCCGGCCTCGTCGGCCTTGCGCAATACCAGCGAGTACAAGTCGTGCTCGTCCGGGCACTTGTAGTAGAGCTTGTCGTCGTCGCCTTCGTAGCTTTCGATCAGGCCGATGCGGTCACCATAGTGGCGACGCGCCTCGTCCATGTCGAAGATTCGAAGACCCACTTCGCCGACCCTGAGCAACCCGCTTAACGCCATCTCGAAATCCTCGCCTTATACCTTGCCGAAAGCGGCAAGGCCGCCTTCGGCAATCTGCTCGTCTTCAATTTCGCTGCCGCCCGACACACCGAGCGCGCCGATAACCCGGCCGTCGTGCATGATCGGCATCCCTCCTGGGACCTCCGTCACACGCGGCCGCCGCAAGAGGCCGTCGCGCACCGCGCGCGGCGTACCCTCCAGCATTTCGCTGAAACCCCGCGTGGAGGCTCCGAAGCTGGCTGCCGTCCACGCCTTGTCGATGGCCAGATCGCTCGACGCCAGAAACGCGCCGGGCAGTCGCAGGAACCCGCCAAGGTTGCCCCCCACGTCGACCACCGCGATCGCGACCCGTGCGCCGAGATCCTCAGCCATCTTGCGCGCGGCACCCAGTGCGCGTTCGACCTGATCTGCCGGAAGACCCGTGTTCATGCCGCGACCGCCTTTCCCGCGTCCGTCCGCCTGGCACGGCAACGCCGCGGCGCCTGCTCGATCCTGAGGTCGCTGCGCGGATAGATCCGGCACGCGAGACCCATGCCGACTTCGGCCTGTTCCGCCGTGACCCAGGCCGCACTCATATGCTTCGCCTCGTACTGCCCCTCGGCGATCACGACCCGGCACACGCCGCAGCCCCCGCCACGGCAGCCGACAGCCAGGACCGAACGTCCCGCCGCGCGCATGGCCTGCAGCACGTTCTGGTCGGCCCGGCAGGCAAACCCTGCCGCATCTCCATCGACGAGGATCCGGAAGGTCTCCGACGCTTGAGCGCCTTTGTCACTTCCGGATTGGTCCT
Organism: Novosphingobium mangrovisedimenti; assembly: GCF_025153475.1. GTDB lineage: Bacteria > Pseudomonadota > Alphaproteobacteria > Sphingomonadales > Sphingomonadaceae > Novosphingobium > Novosphingobium mangrovi_A. The sequence continues at coordinate 26,381 of NZ_JANZXA010000014.1, read as the reverse complement.
TTGGCATTGCTTGCGTCCTTCACCCCTTCGATCCGGCGTCTTATTGCAGCACCGTTGTCTCGGATTATTCGTCGTCAGGCAGGCGTGGTTTCCTCTACGCCCTTGCTGTCGCTGCCGAGCAGCCCGCGCTCGCGCGCCATGGTGAGCGCAGTATCCTCGATCATGTCTTCCTGACCGCCGATCATCCGCTTGCGGCCAAGTTCGATAAGGATGTCGCGCGCGGGCACGCCGTACTTCCGTTCGCAATCCTTGGCGGGATAGAGGAACGTCGAATAGACACCGGCATAGCCCAGCGTCAGCGCATCACGATCCGCGCGCGGGGGCTTGGCCATCATCGGCAGCACGCTGTCCTCGGCCACGTCCATGAGCGCGAAGACATCGATGCCCGTCTCGACACCCATGCGTTCCAGCACGGCGGCGAAGACCTCCAACGGCGTATTGCCCGCACCGGCGCCGAAACCGGCAACCGAACCGTCGATACGCGTCGCGCCGGAGGCGATCGCGGCAATCGAGTTGGCGCAGCCCATGCCTAGGTTGTGGTGGCCGTGGAAACCGATCTCGGTTTCCGGCTTCAACACGCCCCGTATCGCGGAAACGCGCGCGGTCACGTCGTCGGGCAGCATGTAGCCGGCACTGTCGACGCAATAGACCGTCTGTGCGCCGTAGCTTTCCATCAGCAGCGCCTGCTCGACCAGCTTTTCGACCGTGGTCATGTGCGCCATCATCAGGAAGCCGACGGTATCGAGACCAAGCTCGCGCCCCAGCCCGATGTGCTGTTCGGAAACGTCCGCCTCGGTGCAGTGGGTGGCGACGTGGACACAGCCCACGCCGCAGTCGGCCGCCATGCGCAACTCGTCGAGCGTGCCGATCCCCGGCACGTGCAGCACCGAAATCGTCGCGTTCTTCACCGCCGGCACGACCGCGCGCAGGTATTCCTCGTCGGTATGCAGGCCGCGTCCGTAGTTGAGCGAGGAACCGCCCAGCCCGTCGCCGTGCGTCACCTGGATCAGCGGGACGCCAGCCGCGTCGAGGCCGCTGGCGATCTCGACCATCTTGGCGAGCGGGATCTGGTGGCGCATCGAGTGCATGCCGTCGCGCAGGCTCATGTCGTGGAGCTTCACGCGCTTGCCGCGCACAGTGGATTCAAGAGTTGCCATTACGCGGCCTCCTCTGCCGGAACGGGCTTGAGTTCGAGCGTGCCCGCCAGGATTTCCTGCGCGAACATTTCGGCAGCCCGTGCCGCCGACGCAGTCATGATGTCGAGGTTGCCGGCATACTTGGGCAGGAAGTCGCCCAGCCCCTCGACCTCGAGGAAAATGGCGACCTTGCGGCCATCGAAGGTCGGCCCGTTCTTGAGGCGATAGCCGGGAACGTACTTCTGCACTTCGGCGATCATCTTGTGGACCGAAGCGGTGATCGCCTCGCGATCAGGCTCCTCAGCCGTCTCGCAATAGACCGTATCGCGCATCATCAGCGGCGGATCGGCAGGGTTGACGACCACGATCGCCTTGCCCTTGCTCGCACCGCCGACTTTCTCGACCGCGCCCGAAGTCGTGCGGGTGAACTCGTCGATGTTCTTGCGCGTGCCGGGCCCGATCGAGAGCGAGGCCACCGTCGCGATGATCTCGGCATAGTCGACCTTCTGGACCGAGCTGACGGCATTGACCATCGGGATCGTCGCCTGCCCCGCGCAAGTGACCATGTTCACGTTCATCACCTGACGCCCCACCAGCCCGGCAAGGTTTACCGGCGGCACGCAGAGCGGGCCGATAGCGGCCGGCGTAAGGTCGATCATGAGCACGCCCAGCGCATTGAGCTTGCGGCTGTTCTCGGCATGGACATAGGCCGAGGTCGCATCGAAGGCGATCTGCACGCCGTCCGCGATCACGTGGTCGATCATGCCGTCGACGCCCTGGTCCGTCGTCTTCAGGCCCAGATCGCGCGCGCGCGCCAGACCGGCGGATGTGGGATCGACACCCACCATCCACACAGGCTCCAGAACGTCGGAGCGCATCAGCTTGTAGAGCAGGTCGGTACCGATGTTACCCGGCCCGATGATGGCACACTTGATCTTGCTCATTTCATCGTCCCTTCCGGACAGAAATCCCCACGGTCCGCGAACGTGACGCCCGCCACCGCATAATTTTCCAAAGGCGTGTCCTGAATGATCACGCGCACCTGTTCCGGGCGCACCAGCAGCGTGCGCACGGTTGCTTCGGTCAGCTCACGGCACAATTGCCGTTTCTGCTCGACAGTTCGCCCTTCGCCCAAGACCACCGAAATGATCGGCATCCAATCCTCCCTATCGGTCCGCCGTCGCGCGGCGGATCTCCGTTTCCCGGCAGGCCTGCGTCGCCGGCCTGTCAGCCGAAACGAACACTGATTTCGCCCATGTCCTGATAGCGCACGATGACCGCGTCATCCGGCTTGACCGCGATGGCGGCGGTCGCCCCGCCGGTCAGCACGATGCTTCCCGCCGGCAGCGTGCGGCCTCGCCCGTGAAGCCAGGCGACCAGCATCTGGATCGAGCGTGCCGGATGGCCCAGCACCGCGCCCGAAGAGGCCATCGCCACGATCTCTCCATTGAGTTCCATGACCATGCCGATCGTTCGCAGATCGACATTGCGCGCCCGGCGCGGCCGCCCGCCCATCACGAAACGCGCGGACGAGCCATTGTCGGCGATCACGCTGGGCAGGTCGAACTTGAACTTCTCGAAGCGGCTGTCGAGGATCTCGATCGCCGGCTGCACGAAGTCGGTAGCGTCCAGAACCTGATCGATCGACACCTCCGGTCCACCGAGTTCGTCCTTCATGACGAAGGCGATCTCGGCCTCGACGCGCGGATGGATCAGGCACTGCGTGGGGATGATGCTGCCTTCGGGATCGAGCGTGTCGCGCATCAGGATGCCGAAGCTCGGCTCCGATACGCCCATCTGCTCCATCTTGGCCTTGGACGTGAGGCCGGCCTTGAGACCGATCAGTTCGCGGCCCTCGTCCAGCCATCGGGCCAGCAGGCGGTCCTGCACCGCATAGCCGTCCTCGACATCGAGACCGGGATAGACCTCGGTCAGCTTGGGCATCGTGTGCGGCGCGGCCTGCGCTGTGGCAACCTGAGCGGTGATGCGGTCGAGTGTTGCGGAATCAAGCACCGGCCGTCTCCTTGATGATCGCACGGGCAGCATCGGTCATGGGGAAACCGGCCGCCCCGCCGTTTGCGAAACCGACCGAGCACGAACCGATGCCGCCGATGTGGGCGATGAGGCTGTCCCCGTGCTTGACCGGGATGAGCGGTGCCAGCGAGCCGGAAAGGATCACCTCGCCCGCACGGAACGGCATGCCGAGACGCCCGAGCGTGTTGGCGAGCCAGGCCACCGCGTTGAGCGGAGATCCCTGTACGGCCGCGCCCACGCCGTCCGCGCAGGGCTCGCCGTTCATCTCGACCAGCAGACCGGCCAGCGTCAGGTCCACGTCGCGCGGATCGACCTTGTCCTCGCCCAGCACGAAGACGCCGCAGGAGGCGTTGTCGGCCACGGTATCCTGAATGCGGATGTCCCAGCCGTCGATACGGCTGTCGACGATCTCGAAGCAGGCACGCACGTGATCGGTAGCCCGCAGAACATCGGTCGCGGTCACGCCCGGACCGTTGAGGTCCTCCTTCAGGACGAAGGCGATTTCCGCTTCGGCGCGCGGCTGGATCAGGCGGTCGAGATCGACGACCCTGCCATCCTCGACTTCCATGACCGAAGTCAGCAGGCCGAAGTCCGGCTCGAACACGCCGATCATTTCCTGAACGGCCTTGGACGTCACGCCGATCTTCTTGCCGACGACATCCTCGCCGATCGCGAGCCGGCGGTCCATGAAGCGTTCCTGGATGCGATAGGCATCGACGATATCGATGCCCTCGAAGCGATCGCGCAGCGGCGCGATGGTGCTGTTGGCGCGATAGGCGTCGTAGAGCTCGTCGCCGGCGCGTTCGATGAGTGCGGGATCCAGTGCCATGATCAGAGCTTCACGCAGATGTTGCGGAGTTCGGTGTAGAACTCGAGGCTGTGAACACCGCCCTCGCGGCCGATGCCCGATTGCTTGGTCCCGCCGAACGGCGTGCGCAGGTCGCGCAGGAACCACGAATTGATCCAGGTGATGCCAACATCGACCGCCGCGGCAACCCGGTGGGCGCGGGAGAGATCGCGCGTCCAGATGCTCGTGGCGAGGCCATACTCGGTAGCGTTGGCGAGACGGATGGCCTCGTCTTCTGAATCAAAAGGACGGATGTGGCAGCAAGGCCCAAAGATTTCCTCGGTGACCGCGGCGCTGTCGTCGGCAAGACCGGTCCAGATCGTCGGCTGGACGAAAGACCCCCTGGCAAGGTCGCCCGGCAGGTCGGGAACGCCGCCGCCGGTAACAACCGTCGCACCGTCGGCCGCGGCCTTGGCATAGTAGGACAGCACCTTGTCGCGGTGCTCCTGCGAGATCAGCGGGCCGAAGTTCGTCGCCTTGTCCTCGGGGTGCCCGGGGCGCAGGGCTTCGGCGGCGGCCTTGAGCCGGGCAACGACTTCCTCGAAGACCGGGCGCTCGACCAGCACCCGCTCGGTACCCAGGCACACCTGCCCGCAGTTGAGGAAAACAGAGCGCGTCAGCCCCTCGATGGTCTTGTCGAGATCGGCGTCTGCAAACACCAGCGCGCTGTTCTTGCCGCCCATCTCGAACGACACGTCGCGCAGGCCCCTTGCGGCAGCCTGCATGATCGCGGTGCCCGTGCGGGTTTCGCCGGTGAAGGTGATGGCATCGACGCCGGGGTGCTCGGTCAGGAAGGCACCGGCGGAATCCGGCCCGAAACCGTGAATGACATTGTAGACGCCCGCCGGAATGCCGACCTCGTTCATCACTTCGCCCAGCAGCGTGGCAGTGCCCGGGGTCTCTTCCGAGGGCTTGACGACGACCGTGTTACCGCAGGCGAGAGCCGGGGCGACCTTCCAGGTCATCAGCAGGAACGGCGCATTCCACGGCGAGATCACGCCGATCACGCCCTTTGGCTTGCGGATCGAATAGTTGATGGCGCCGGCGCCATCGGGCGTCGCGGTCTGGAACGCTTCGGTCGCAACCGACTTCACGACATCGGCGAAGGCCTTGAAGTTCGCCGCGCCGCGCGGAACGAAGGCATGGCCCATCATCGAACGGGGCTGGCCGGTATCGGCCATCTCGGCCTCGACGAAATCGTCGAAGCGGCGCGTGATGCCGTCGGCAACCGCGCGCATCAGGTCGGAACGATCCTCGACGGAAATGCCGGCCCAGGGGCCGGTGAGTGCCCGACGCGCCGCGGTAACGGCAGCATCGACTTCCTCGCGCCCCGCTTCGGCCACCAGGCCGACCAGCGAGCCGTCGAACGGGCGGCGCTTTTCGAAGGTGCGCGCGCTGCTCACGGCACGGCCGTCGATGAAGTGCCGGAAGGCCACCTCACCGGTGCCGCTTGCTGCATCGATCACGTCAGGCTTTTCCATTCGAGCGATCCTGTCCCTTCAGACCTTCGGGCCCGAGACGCTGCGCGACACGACCCTTAGTTGGACATTCTGGATAATTGGCTTGACCTGCACCGTCCAATACGGATTATTGCGATCAAAATTACGAAAAAGGTATCACCGGAAAGAGGACGCCGTGATTGGAATCCGTCAACTCCGCTATTTCGTGGCCGTCGTGCGCCACGGCAGCTTTCGCGCCGCAGCGCAAGCCGTGCACATTTCGCAGCCACCGCTCACCCGACAGATCCAGCAGCTGGAAGAGGAAGTCGGCGCCGAACTCCTCGTGCGCCGCAACCGGGGCGTCGAGCCCACCCCGGCGGGCGCCGCCTTCTTCGAGGATGCGAGCCATATCCTGGAACTGCTCGACCGCGCGACCGAACGGGCACGCCGGATCGGCATCGGTCAGCTCGGCAGGCTGGACGTGGGCGTATTCGGCTCGGCCGTGCTCGACACCGTGCCCCGAATCATGAAGGCCTTCCGCAACCTCTATCCGGACGTGGACCTCGTCCTGCACAACATGGACCGCGAAACCCAGCTGCGCGCCCTGCGCGACCGGCGCATCGCCATCGGCCTCAACCGCTTCTTCGACGACGAGCCCGGATTGCTTTCGGAACCGCTCTACACCGAACGCCTGCTCGCCGTGGTCCCCTCTTCGCACCGCCTCGCTGCGCAGAAAACGGTGCACTTCAGCGACCTCGCCAACGAGCCGCTCATCTTCTACCCGCGCGTGTCGCGCCCGACCGGGTTCACCTATGAACTGACGCGGCTGTTCCACGACCGCAGGCTCACGCCCAATGTCGTGCAGAACGTGGACGACGTGTTCACGGCAGTCGCACTGGTGTCCAGCGGCATCGGCGTCAGCTTCGTCGTGGAATCGGCGAGGAACCTGCAGCTGCCGGGCATCGCGTACGTGCCGATCGACCCGGCCGAGAACGTCTATTTCGACCTCTCGATGATCTGGCGCGAGGACGACACAACACCGCTGGTCGCCGCCTTTCTCGAAGTCGCGCGCACCAGCGACAAGCGGATCTCGCCCGAACACGCGGCAGCCTGACAAGGCAGCCGGTGCCGATCAGACGGGCCAGCCGTCAAAAGGCGTCGTCGGCCAGAGCCGTGATGGCCTCGGACCCGGCCGCGATGGCCGTCGCCAGTGCATCGACCTGCGGCAGCATGCGATCGACGAAGAAGCGCGCCACGGCCCGTTTGGCCGAATGCTGTTCGCTCCCCGTTGTGGCGGCCGCTGCCATGCGCGCCCACATCCAGCCCATGGACACGAGCGTGAACATGCGCAGGTAATCGACCGCGGCAGAGCCCGTCGCATGGATATCCGCGCCATGAAGCGACACCGTGACCTCCCGCAGGCGCTGCAAGGCGGACTGAACGCGCTGCGCTACGTGGGCGGCATCCGGCTGTGCCTGCGCCGCCGCCAGATCGCTTTCGATCCGGTCGAGGAAGCCCGTCACAACGCTGCCGCCGCCAAGTGTAAGCTTGCGGCCGACGAGATCCATGGCCTGAACCCCGTTGGTGCCTTCGTAGATCTGCGCAATGCGCGCATCGCGCACGAACTGCTCCATGCCCCATTCGCGGATGTAGCCGTGCCCGCCAAACACCTGCTGGGCCTGCACCGCGCTTTCGAACCCGAAATCGGTGAAGCCCGCCTTCACCACGGGCGTCAGCAAGGCCACGAGCGCATCGGCCTGCGCCCGCTCTGCGGCATCGGGGTGCGAACGGGCGCGATCCAGCTGCAGGGCAGTCCAGCCCGCCAGTGCCCGGCCGCCCTCGACGAAGGCGCGCACCTGCAGCAGCATGCGACGCACATCGGCGTGCTCAATGATCGACACCGGCCCGCGCGCGCCATCGGCGCTGCGACCCTGCAACCGCTCGCGCGCATAGGCCACCGCCTGCTGGTACGCACCGCCGGCAATGCCGAGCCCCTGAATGCCGACCATCAGACGCTCGGCATTCATCATCGTGAACATCGCCGCCAGCCCGCGGTGCGGCTCACCGACGAGCCAGCCGGTCGCCTCGTCATAGTTCATGACGCAAGTGGGCTGCGCGTGAATGCCCATCTTCTTCTCAAGCGCGCCCACCGACATGGTGTTGCGCACGGTAAAGCCACCCTCGCCATCCGGCAGGAACTTGGGCACGAGGAAAAGGCTGATTCCCTTCACGCCCGGAGGCGCATCGGGCAGCCGCGCCAGAACGAGGTGGACGATGTTCCCGCCGAAATCGTGGTCGCCCGAGGAAATGAAGATCTTCGTGCCGGTCACCGCATAGGCACCGTCGCCTTTCGGCGCGGCCTTGGCCTTGAGCAGCGCGAGATCGGTGCCCGCCCCGCTTTCGGTCAATGCCATGGCGCCGGTCCATTGCCCGTTGACGAGCGGCTCCAGCCAGATGGCCTTGAGGTCATCGGAAGCATGGGCGGCAATCGCCTCGCAGGCACCGCGTGTCAGTCCCGGGAACAGGCCAAAGGACAGGTTCGTCGCCGACATCATCTCGTCGAACCAGAGCTGCAGAATGAAGGGCAGCCCCTGCCCGCCATGGTCCGGGCTGGCGGAAAGCGTCGTCCAGCCCCCTTCGGCGAAATCGCGATAGGCTGCGGCAAATCCCGGAGGCGTGCGCACTTCGCCATCGACGATCCGGCTGCCCTGCTCGTCCCCTTCGCGATTGATGGGATGGAGGACGTCGGCGCAGAAACGCCCCGCCTCTTCCAGCACCGCAAGGGCCAGATCGAGATCGGTTTCCTGCCCGAGTTCGCCCATGGCATCGTCGAAGCCGAGCACTTCACTCAGCAGGAAGCGGTAATCCTCGATCGGCGGCAGGTAGGCTTGCATGTCTTTCTCCTCGCTGTGCGGGACGCGGGGCGCGACTACACCAAACATCTGTTACAATCAAATGCCACATGCGGCCCGGCAGCTTTTCCGTCCGAAGAGAAAGGTCAGTCGTGGCGGAAGATGGCCACCACCTCCGCGGCAATCTCGGCCGGGGACAAGCGCCCCGGACGATACCAGTCGGCAGCGGAATTGAGTTGGGAAAGCAGCAGGTTGCGGTAGATCGACCGGTCGAACCGTTCCGCCAGCGGCAGCGCCTCGACAAGCGAACGGAATATCGCCTCGAACGCATCGCGCCGTTCGACGAGTTGACGGCGCACTGCTTCGGGCACCTCGCGAAAATCGTTCATCATCGGCGTCGTCAGCGAGTCGGGTGCAAGCTGTATTTCGAGCAAGGTCTCGCAAGCGGCCAGAAGGCGGTCCCATGGATCGACGTGGCCGGCGATCGCCATCTCGATCCGCTCTGCCGCCGCGTCGAGCGCGGCATTGTGCAACTCGACGAACAGGGCGTCCTTCGACTTGATGTGATGATAGAGCGAACCGCCCAGCACGCCGGCCTCCGCGCCGATGTCCCGCATCGACGTGCCGCGATAGCCCTTGCGGGCAAAGATCTGCGCCGCAATGGCCAGGATCTGGCTGCGACGGTCCGGTTGGTTTTCATCCGTCATTGGCGCGGCTGCAACGATACGACCTGGGTGGTGCCCTCATACGCCGTGTCGGTGGCATACATTGCTGCGCTTGGCCAGACCGGCGGGATCGTCGGTAAGAATCGCCTCGAAATCGATTGCCTTCCTTCGCCGAGCCGTATGCCCTTGAACATGTATGCTGTTTCTCGATCCCGAGACTGGAAGATCGGCGGGGTGATGCGCTATCATTGCGAACGGCACATCACCGGCCCTGGCAACCTTGCGATGGGGAAGATCGGAAATGCTGGAAACGGCGCTCCTGGAAGATGGCAACGGCGATCCGCTGCTGAACGGCAAGCTCAACGAGTCGCGTGACTGGGCAGTGGTCAACGGCTTTTGCGAGCGGACCTACATGCCCTTGTCCACCCGGCCGCTGGTACGCGGATCGGATCCCGATGCCACGATCCGGATGCTGAAAATCGGGCGCATCGCGTTCAGCCGCTTCTGTTTCGGAACGCCCACGAGGGCGGACGATTTCGATCCCAGTTCGGGCAACATCATCGTGGTCAATACACTGCGCGGCAGCGTGCGCCATCCGGTTGACGGCAATACCGCCTTCGATACGCGCGCGGGAGACAGCTACGTCGTCGATTGCAGCCGCATCGACTACTGGAACATCGCCGACGGACAAGACCTGCAACTGAACCTGACAATCCCCCATGCCCTCATGGAGGAGACCGCAGAGCGCTGGTACGGCTTTGTCCCCGAGGACGATCTGTGGCGCAAAAGGCTTGTCTTCGGAAAGCCGCAATCGGCCTGGCTGTCGCTGCTGGACTATGCCGCCCGGTCGCTCGACGCGCATCACGACGGCATCGGCGATCCCCTGATTGAGCAGCGCATCGAGGAAACCATCTGCCTCGAACTCCTGCGCAACTGGGCCAGAGCCGCGGGCCTCAGCCTCGATACGGGCGCCCGGGCGGCAGCACCGCGCTACGTGCGAGAGGCCGAGCGGCTCATGACCGAGGGAGCCGCGGCCGCACCTTCGATCGCCGAGATCGCCCTCAAGCTGGGCGTCAGTGCGCGCAGCCTCTCCGAAGGGTTTCGCCGGTTTCGCGGCATTACACCCCATGCCTTCCTCAATGCCCGGCGGCTCGACGGGCTTCGGCAGGCCCTGCTGGCCGCGGCGCCCGGCGCGACGGTCGCCGCCGTTGCCAGACCGCTGGGCTATGTGAACCTGAGCGCGATGGCCGCCAGTTATCAGGCCCGTTTCGGAGAGAAACCCGCGCAGACATTACGCGGCAGACGCGCCTCCATCTGAACGCACGACCGGGACAATTCTTGCCCACCGTGCGTTCGCCTGCGCGCCTCTTTACAAGGAGTCGGCGTGCAGCCAGTCCGCCTCGTGCCGACGGGGGCCCCTGATCGCGCCGGCAAACTATCCTTCCGATTCCGAGTATGAATTTCCGAAACGGAACCCCCGATCGGCTTTGCGCTGCTCCTCAATTTGCGATGAACCAACTAGATGCATCGCACCTGCGGCGGCTGCCGCCTTTTCGGAGTCCGAAGCGCCATCCCGGTAAAGGAAATGGGCTCGGCGTGAGATCAAGAGAGAAATGTCATGAAAGCACTCGTCTATCAGGGCCCCGGTCAAAAGGACTGGATCGAGAAGCAGAAGCCGGAACTGGAAAAGCCGACCGACGTGATCGTGAAAGTCACGAAAACGACGATCTGCGGCACCGACCTGCACATCCTGAAAGGCGATGTTCCCGCGGTCACCCCGGGGCGGACGCTGGGCCATGAAGGTGTCGGCGTGGTCGAATCCGTCGGCTCGGCGGTGCAGAACTTCAAGCCGGGCGACGCCGTCCTCATTTCCTGCGTCACCTCTTGCGGGAAATGCGCGAACTGCAAGCGCCAGCTCTATGCGCACTGTTCCGACGGCGGCTGGATCCTGGGCCACCTGATCGACGGAACGCAGGCCGAATACGTGCGGATCCCGCATGGCGACAATTCGCTCTATCCGATCCCGCAAGGCTCCGACGAGGAAGCACTCGTGATGCTGTCGGACATCATGCCCACGGGGCTTGAGATCGGTGTCCAGTACGGCCGGGTGAAACCGGGAGACACGGTCGCGATCGTGGGCGCCGGGCCTGTCGGCATGTCGGTGCTGCTGACGGCGCAATTCTATTCGCCGGGCCGGATCGTGATGATCGACATGGATGCCTCCCGCCTCGAACTCGCAAGGCAGTTCGGCGCGACCGACACAGTACAGGTCGGCGCAGAGGACCCTGTCGAGAAGATCATGGAATGGACCGAAGGACTGGGCGTCGATGTGGCGATCGAGGCCGTCGGCGTGCCGGCGACGTTCGACATCTGCCAGAAGATCGTGTCGGCGGGCGGGAACATCGCCAACGTCGGTGTGCACGGCAAGCCGGTCGAGCTGCATATCGAAGAACTCTGGATCAAGAACATCAACATCTCGATGGGTCTGGTGAGCACGAACACCACGCCGATGCTTCTCAAGACCCTGCGCGGCGGCAAGGTCGATCCGTCGAAGCTGGTGACGCATCGCTTCAAGCTCGACGAGATCCTGGAAGCCTACGAGGTGTTCGGCAATGCCGCGCGCGAGAAGGCGATGAAGGTCATACTCGCCGCCTGAGCCGAGGGCCCTGCCCGCAAACTGCATCGTGAACGGGAATGCCACACCCGGATCGTGGCACACCGTATCGACCTGCGTCATGCCGGTCAGGGCCGGCCCAACGCCACTTTCAACTTCGCCCCTGCCCCCTTGGCGCGGCGCATGTCGCCCAGCATTCGGCCCCATTCGTGAAGCGCGATGCGGACCGGATTGCGCGACCGGAGTTCGTGAACCAGGCCATAACGGAGCCGCCGGTTCACGGGCTCGGCGCGGAACGTGCCGAACATCCGGTCCCAGACGATCAGGACGCCGCCGAAATTGCAGTCGAGAAATTCCGGCTCGCTGCCGTGGTGGGCGCGGTGGTGCGAAGGGGTGTTGAAGAGCCATTCGAGCGGCCCCAGCCGGCCTACCGCCTCGGTGTGGAGCGGAAACTGGTAGATCAGGTTCACGCCCAGCAGCGTGACCACCACCAGCGGCGGGAAGCCGACCAATACCAGCGCGGCGAAGAACACCCAGCCGAGCGAGAAGAACTCGGTCCAGCCAAGGCGAATGGCGCTCGGCAGCACGAATTCGGGTGAGGAATGGTGCACCGCGTGGGTCGCCCACATCCAGCGCACGGTATGACTGCAGCGGTGGAACCAGTAATAGGCAAACTCCACCGCGAAGAAGCCCGCCACCCAGGTGCGCCAGTCTTCGGCCGGAAAATGCAGCGGCGCGACATCGGCCAGCGCAAACAGGATCATGCCGAGCAGGATACCGGTCAGCGGGCGGAACACCGTCTGACCGAGCGCGACGCCGAGGCTGGCGGCTGCGGCACGCCCGTCATAACCGAGAGCGCTGCGCCGCCGCCACGTCATTTCCGCAGCCACGAGCGTCAGCATGACGAACAGGATCCAGGGATGCTGAAGGGCAAGACGCATGGTGCAAGCTCCCTCAGTTTCCGGCAGCCGCGAGCAGCGCCTTGAGTTCAGCTTCTGTCACGCGGTTGTCGTTGTTGGTGTCGGCCAGATCGAAAGCGGGCGTCGGGCCGGAAATGAACTCGTCGCGACTGATACGCCCGTCTTTGTTGCGGTCGTAGGTAGCCCGCATCCCGGCGAGCTTTTCGCCGTTCCAGCGATCGCGCACGAACCGGGGTAAATCACCCTGGCTGAAATAGCCGTCGCCGTTGCGGTCCAGACGCTGCCACTGGCTCTTGCGGTACGATCCGAGTTCGGCGCGGCTGACAGTACCGTCGTGGTTGGTATCGGCGGCCCTTATGCGCTCCACGGCCTGGCTGCCGTCGAAATTGCGCCCGGCCATCGCCAGGGCCGAGGCCTGTGCGCTGGCCGGGACGAACGCCGAGAGCGCGAACCCGAGGGGCAGGATGCGGGAAAGAACCATGGTCGGGTCTCCGGAAGAAAAGGCGGCACGGCCCGCGCGAGGTGCGGGGGGTGGGACAGAAGCGGCCACGCCGGACCGTGCCAAAGGGGGGACTTCAGGGTCAGGAAGTCCGAACGATCAGCGGCAGGGGATCACCTCACCGCCAGCATTGGTGCAGGTGCCTGTGTGGCTGACCGCGCCATTGTCCACCGTGGTGGAACCCGAATAGCTGTTGCCGGTCTGGGCATTGGTCGCATTGGTGGTGCGGGTACCGTAAGTCGTGCCGTCGGCATTGCGGGTGAACGCGCCCTGCGACGACGCACTGCCGCGTGCACCGCTGGTTGCCGCTCCGGCCTGGCGGTTGACGGTGCCATCGGGAGAGACGGAAGTGGTCGCGGCACTGGCGCCGCGCGCGCCGTTGGCGCCCATGAAGCCGCCGCCCCGTGTCCGGGTCACGGTGCCGTCGTCGGCCACCACGGTTCCCGCCGCGCGGCCGGCGACACCGCGCTGCCCGGCGGCAGCGGCGCCATGGCCGTTCTGGCCGCGCACCCGCAGCGTGCCCTTGGCATCTGCCGTGGAGATGAAAGCCGTCGCGGCAAGGGCGGCTGCGGCGGTCAGGATGGTTGGCAACTTGGTCATTTCGCTTACTCCCGTGTTGGATCCGGTTGTGTCCGGTGGACGAGGGCCCTTCTGGCACCGGAGTGCATCACGGTGGTGTCGCGAAAACCGGATCTCGTGGCACAAGGCGACAGACACCGGCCCATGTCACGGTTTGTCACAGGTTGCGGGCTGGCAGGGCGACGGAGGCGGTGGCAGGAAAGATCCCATGAGCGAGAAACCCGCGCGTATTCTTGTCGTCGACGACGATCCCGAACTGCGAAGCCTGCTGCAGCGCTTCCTTTCCGAACACGGTTACGCGGTGCGCGCGGTCGATGGCGGCAAGGCGATGGACACGGCCTTGCAGCGCGAGCCCGCCGACGTGATCGTGCTCGACCTGATGATGCCCGGCGAGGACGGCCTCGCGATCCTGCGGCGGTTGCGCGGCCAGGGCGAGCAGGTTCCGGTCATCATGCTGACCGCGCGCGGCGATCCGGTGGACCGGGTACTGGGCCTGGAAATGGGCGCGGACGACTATCTGGGAAAACCCTTCCTGCCGCGCGAACTGGTGGCACGCGTGGCCGCGCTGCTGCGCAGAATCGCACCGGAGCGGGGCGTCTCGAACGACGAGACGGCGCAGATCGGGCCCTTCGCGGTAAACTTCTCCACCATGGCGGTCAGCCGTGACGGGCAGGCGCTCACCCTGTCCTCGCGCGAGTTCGCGCTGTTCGCGGCGCTGGCCCGCAGCCCGGGCCGCCCGCTGAGCCGCGCGCAGCTGATCGACCGTGCGCTCGGTCGCGACGCGGCAGTGACCGACCGCGCCATCGACGTGCAGGTAGCGCGGCTACGCCGGGCGATCGGCGACGATGCCGCGGACCCGCGCTTCGTTCGCACCGTCTGGGGCGTGGGCTACGTTCTCACCACAGGGCAGGACGGTTGAGGCTGATGGCCGGCACGCTCTTTCGGCGCAACGTCACGCTGATGGTCGGCGTCGTACTGGCCGGGCAGGTCGTCGCCGGGCTGCTGGTGCTCGCGTTCGTGATCCGGCCGCAGATCGACCGTGTCGCCAATGTCAGCGCAGACATGATCGTCGCGCTCTCGCAAGTCATGGAGGAAATGCCCGAACAGCGCCGCGCGCAACTGATCGCCCGGCTGGAACGGGGCGGCGACGTGCTCGTGCGCGAGAACGAGGCCGAACCCGAAGGCCGCCCGCGCTTTCCCAATTTCATCGAGCGACAGTTCATCAGGGCCATGTCGTCGCGCCTGTCGAGCCATCCCGAACTGGTCTGGCGGACGGGAGACGAGAACCGCCTGTGGTTCCACCTGCAGCTCGGCGGACGCGAGACGTGGATCAGCGTGACTCCGCCGACACGGCGCAGCGCGATCATGAGCCTCTTCTATGCGCTGGCCGTGGCGTTTTTCGTCGCGGTCGCCTGCGGGCTGCTGTTGCAGCGCCGGCTCGACGCACCGCTGCGACGGCTGGCGGCCGAGGTCGACGCCTATGGCCCGGACGATGCCAAGAAGGCTCAGGTCCCACCCGCGCTGGACACGTCCGGGCCGGAGGAAGTCGCCGCCGTAGCCCGCGCCCTCAACCGCCTGACCGAGCGCCTCGCGCGCGACGAGGCGGAGCGATCGCTGATGCTCGGGGGAGTCAGCCACGATCTGCGCACGCCCCTCACTCGCCTGCGCCTGTGCCTCGAGATGATGAACGTCGACGATGCCGAACTGGAAACGACAGCCGCGCGGCAGGTCGACCGGATCGAGGCCATGCTCGAACAGTTCCTGGACTATGCGCGCGGCTTCGAGAACGAGCCGGTGTCGCCATGCGATGTCCGGGCGCTGCTGCTCGCTGTGGCAAGCGATCACGCCGGCGAAGAGGCGATCGCGGTCGATGCCCCCGATGGCCTGCGCATACCCCTGCGCCGCGATGCCGTCGGCCGCGCTCTCGGCAATCTCGTAGGCAACGCCCTGCGCCACGGCGCGCCGCCCGTCGCCCTTTCGGCCAGACAGACGGGAACAGCGCTCGAGATTGTGGTCAGCGATGCCGGCAAAGGCTTCGATGCCCGCACGGCCGCGCAGCTCGTCCGCCCCTTCGCCCGCGGCAACAGTTCGCGCGGCGGAGACGGTGCCGGCCTTGGCCTTGCCATCGCCGAGCGGGTCGCGGCAGCGCACGGCGGCACACTGTCGTTCGAGACGCGGGCAGAACGGTTCTGCGCCGTTCTGCGCCTGCCCGATCGCTCCGGCGTGTCGGGCAAAAGCCAGGCCGTCGCGACCCGATAATCCGGGTCAGTCGCAGACCGGCCGAGGGCACTCTGACAGGATGGCCAGGCCTCTGATCAGCCCCCCTTCTGGGTGTTCCCTCGACTATCGTAGTCTGGACCACGAAGGAGGAATGGAATGGCGCGGAAGCACAAACCGGAAGAGATCATCGGCAAGCTGCGTAAGGCGGAGATCGTACAATGAGGGACCTCAGGGCGAGGCACCCTTTCGGCAGTTCAACCCCACGGGCTGCGCTGACACCGGCCGCTTGCCGTGAAGGCACGGCGGCCCGTAATTGCCAAGCAATGCAATGCGTTTGAAAGCAAGACGCTGCTTGGGCAAGTTGATGGCAACATTCGGCGTGTAATCACACGCCAGCTCACACATTGCTTGCTCGGAACAGGATCTGGTTTTGTCTCGGTGGATTCGTATTGCTTTGCTCCTCTGCGCCGTCCTGGCATCTCCGGCCGAGGCTCAATATCGCGCGCCGGTCCAGCAGGAGGCTGCACAAAACGACCCGCGGTATGATCGCCTGCTTTCCGAGGCAGAACGCAGGCGCAGCGGCGCCTTCCTGGTGGACGACCCCGGCATAGCGGACGCGTCCCAAAAGCTCGTCGACTACGTCGAAGACAAGTACGGCAAGGAGAGCCAACTCTTCCTCTATGAGCTGGAAGCGCACGCACGCGACCTGACAGTGCCCAGCCGGGTGACCGAGGCAAGGTTGCTGTACCCAGAGATCATCTCGCTCAACGAAAAGCTCTACGGTGCCGAGAGCGAACAGTACCACCTCATCCACAACGAATATGCCAGGGCCCTCTCACTGGCCGGTTATCCCGAAGAAGCCGCGCAAGCCAATCTCACAGGTTTCGAAGCAGAGCTTGCCGATGTGCTCAATTGTGGCCGGGTGACACCGGGGCTGATCCTGGGATGCAACAACAACGAGGCACTGTTCGCCACGTCGCTGGGCGTGCTCGCCGGCACGCTGGCCGATGCGGGACGCGGCGAAGAGGTGCCGGCGTTGTTCGACCGGGTCAGGGGTGAACTCGAGACAAAATGGGGCCAATGCGGCGGCCCCGGATGGAAGTTCGACTGCTCCGAAGTCCCCGAGGATCGCGAACATATAGACAGCGCGGAAGCCGACTACTTCGCAAACCACGGCATGAAGGCCCGCGCTGCGGAGATCTACCAGCGCATCTTTGCCAGCAAGGCCGCACGCTTCGAACCCTGTCTGCGCGAGAACGATCGCTACTGCAGCAACTACCGGATCCGCAGTGCTTGGCGCGACCTCGACGGCGCGCTCGACGGCCTTGGCAGGCAGGAAGACCGGCTCGGACCGCTGGAGACCATCATCCGGCTGTCGATGAGCGAATCCGGCTGGCTCCGGCGGAACGGCGACAGCCTTTCCAGTGACGAGCAGGACGAGGTCAAAGACATCGAGGCGAAACTGAAGACCTATGCCTCGCTCGCCTCCAGGCTTGGGGCGCGCGAGCGCGGAAAGGCTTTTCTTGCGTCCGTCTCGCAGAGCGACCTGTTCGCCTCGACCCTGGGGCAGGAGAGCCTGAAGGCCCAGCTCGAGAAGTTGGACAAACAGGCGGACAGCATGACCCGGAGCAGCCCCGAACACCTTGCCGTCCTGAGGGAAATGGTGGACCTGGCGACCGAACTCCACGGCGATGGCAGCCAGGAACAGTTCGACAGGCTCCGGGATCTCTACTTTGTGGTGGACGGCGAAGACCCCGCTGCCGCCCTTGCCATCGCCAAGCGCAATCTGGCGCTGCAACGCGCCGCCCACCCGGACGACTATTTCACCGTTTACGCGGCACTGGGCGATCAGGTGGATGTGCTCGTCGATCTTGGCCGGGCCGAAGAAGCGATTGCCTCGCTAGAGGCGGTTCTGGGGAGCGATGTGAACCGGGCCAAGGCAAACGTCTTCGCCGATCCCGCCGCCTATCGGCGCGCGACGTCCTTGGCTTTCGACGACCCGTTCGGTGAATTCGAGACCCTCAACGCCCGGCTGGCCATTCTTCTGCTGGATGCAGACAAGGACGACGCGGCAGCCCTCGAAGCCGCCCGAATGGCGGCAACCGGCCATCGCGGCTACCTGCAATCGCTGGGCTTCAGCGAGGCAGATCAGAAACTGTACGAACAAGCGCTGCTCGGCACTGGATTCCTCGCCAATCTTCACGTGGCGGGACAAAAGAAATTCGAACTGCTGGCCGACGCTCTCTGGCAGCGGAAGAGCGCGGTCTCGGACGCCGACCGAGAAGCGTTCTCGGCCCTGCAGGATGCGATGACGAGCGGCGTCACGCTGGCCGTCGGGCGCTCTGCGGCCAGGGACCTGCTCAAAAACGCAGGGGTCGCGAACCTTCTGGAAGAACGTGACAGGCTCCTCGCGGAAAGCGATGCCGCGAGCAGCAATCTGAACACACAACGCGACCTGACGACCCTCGCCCGAGCCCGCGACAAGCGCGCGCAAGTCGATCTCGAGCTGCGCAAGGCAGCCCCCGGTTTCTTCAGGCTCATGCGACCGGAGGCGCTGCCGCTGGCAGAGGTGCAGGACATGCTGGGGCCGAACGAGGCGATCGTCCTGCTGGTACCGACCAGCCATGGCACCCATGCCATGGCAGTGACACGCGAAGGACTGGTCTGGCACCGTTCGGATCTCGACAGCGGCAAGATCGGCGCGCTGGTAGCAGCCTTGCGGGAAGATCTGGATCCCGCGGGGAGCAAGATCCCGCCGCCATGGTTCTACATCTTTCGCAGAACGCTGGCCTACCAGCTCTACACCGAATTGCTCATGCCGTTGCACGGTGCGCTGAAAGGCAAGGACACGCTCTATTTCGCGCTTTCCGGAGACCTGGCGCGCCTGCCTCCAGGCGTTCTGGTAACAGCGCCGCCCGAAGGGGACGACGACGATCTGGAAGCCATGCGCACAACGCACTGGCTGATCGACGACTTTGCCGTCGTGCAGATCCCGTCGGTACAATCGCTGCGCTTCCTGCGCGAAAAGACGACAGGCGAAAAGAGCTCCATACCGGCCAGTTTCGCCGGTTTCGGAGACCCCGTGCTCGAAGGCAAGGCCGCCACGCGCGGGGCATTCGACGGGACTTTCATCGACACACGGGTCAATCCCTTTCGTGGTGGCAGCCTTGCCGATATCGACAGCATTGCGCAGCTTTCCAGATTGCCGGGAACGGCCACGGAACTCGAAGCCATCCGCTCGGCGCTCCACGCTTCCAAGAACGGCCTCTTCCTGGGCCGGAACGCCACCGAGACGATGGTCAAGCAAACAGACCTGTCCCACGTCGGCATCCTGGCCTTCGCCACGCACGGCCTGCTGGCCGGCGAAATCGATTCCGTGGTCGAACCCGGCCTCGTCTTCACGCCTCCCGAGGAAGCGACGGAGATGGACGACGGGCTTCTTACCGCCTCCGAAGTCATGCAGTTGTCGCTGTCTGCCGACTGGGTAATTCTGTCCGCCTGCAACACTGCTGGCGGTGAAGGCACGAACGCGGAGGCCCTTTCCGGTCTGGCGCGCACCTTCTTCTATGCCGGCGCAAAGAGCCTCCTTGCTTCGCACTGGCAGGTCCGCGATGACATGGCCGCCCTGTTGTCCAGCCGCACCGTGTTGCTGCGCCAGGAAGACCCGTCCATCAGCAGGGCCGAAGCTCTGCGCCGCACGATGATCGACATCCGGAAGAACTCCCCCGACGAAACTGCAGCGCATCCCAGTTCCTGGGCCCCGTTCGTCGTTGTCGGCGATGCCCGGTGACGGGCATTTTCGCCGACCTGCCTTGTTCCGGACCGGTCAGGACAGCATTTTCCGGATATGCTCGGGTACACAGCCCGCCCAAGCCCCTGCCGACAAGCCTTCTACGGACGATCAGCCGGTTCGGGGTGTCGGTGGCAATCGGCCCTGAGCGCGGCAAGCCTCAGCGGGCCTTGACGCGCTCACCGTCCAGGATGTCGTTGGCGGGGTTGAGCACCACGCTCGCACCTTCGGGAAGCCCGCCGAGCACTTCGCCGTAGTCGTCGTTGACGTGGCCGATCTTCACCGGACGGTCATGCACCCGGCCTCCTTCGACCGCGAAGGCGTGCCAGGTTCCGTCCTTGCCGCGAAACAGCGCGCCGACCGGGACACGCAGCGCATCGGCCTTGCTCCACACGATGATCGTGGCATCGACCTGATAGCCGTGGCCCAGCCGCGCCGCATCGCGGGCGGAAGCCGGATCGAAGC
Organism: Novosphingobium mangrovisedimenti; assembly: GCF_025153475.1. Lineage (GTDB taxonomy): Bacteria > Pseudomonadota > Alphaproteobacteria > Sphingomonadales > Sphingomonadaceae > Novosphingobium > Novosphingobium mangrovi_A. Next base: position 6,321 of record NZ_JANZXA010000014.1, on the reverse strand, counting down.
CGATCACGACGTTGACACGCTGCTCCTCGATCCCGAGCGCGGAGACTTTCAGGCGCCCGTAGGGCTCGACATATTTGACATGCCCCACCAGCGGCGTGTCGCCACCCCATTGGGTGATCTCGACCCGGTCCCCCGGCTTCACGCGAACCGCCTCGCGCGAGAGCAGGTCCACGACGATCTCAATCCTTTCCGGATCGCCGAGAGTGACGAGCGGGGTTCCTTCCGTAATCACGCCTTCGCTCTTGCCCTGCACCAGCAGGACCATGCCGCTGGCGGGAGCCACGACCGGGATGGGAGCACCGCCGGCCGCTCGTCCGGACGCGGCCAGCGAGGCCTCGATCCGCCGGACTTCGGCCCTGTTCTGCGCCAGCGAGGCCTGCCCGGTGGAAACCCGCGTGCGCGCGGCTTCCAGGTCGGCACGCGAGGTGACGCCGCTTGGCGCGAGTTCCTCGGCACGGGCAAGATCGCGACGCGCCTGCACCAGACTGGCCGCCGTGCTGCTCTCGGCAGCCTGCGCGGCAGCCAGTGCGCTGCGCAGTTCCTCCTGGGTCCGGCGATCGAGCGGCGGCGCGGGGCGGCCGGTCATGCGGGCGATAACCTGCCCCTTTTCGATCCGGTCCCCGGCCTCGAGCGTGATCCGCGAGGCGAAGCCGGTGACGGGGGCCGATACGACGTAGAGTTCGTCCTCGCGGGTCACGCCGTCATCGGTGATGCCTACCGCCATCGGCCCCTTGCCGACCTTGCCGATATCGACGGCCCGGGTTTCCGGCCAGAACGCATAGCCGATGGCGAGCAGCAGCAGGCCGCCAATGGCCAGCGCCCAGCGCCAGCGCTTGATGGTTTGCCAGATCATTCGCGGGCCTTGAGAACGCGGACCATGTCGAGCTTCATCACGCGCCGGGCGACGAGCAGGGCCGTCGCCAGCGCCGCGCTCAGGACCACGACCGCCGCGAAGCCATAGCTTGCGCGCGTCGCCGCATAAGGCAGGCGAAAGAGGTCCGAGCTGAACATCGCGATCATGAGCTGGGCCATGGCATAGCCCAGCATGCAGCCCAGCGGCAACGCCAGCACCACCAGCAGCGCGATTTCGCCCAGAAGGACGATGGCAACTTCACTGTTCAGGTAGCCGAGCACGCGCAGCGTGGCGAGTTCATGCGCCCGTTCGGAAAAGAGAATACGCGCACTGTTGTACACCACGCCGACCGCGATCGCCGCCGCGAAGGCGATGTAGAAGCTGATCATCGTCAGGATGTTGCTGTCGATCACTTCGGTGAACTTCTCCAGGGCCGCCTGGCGTTCGGTTACACCGAGCACGACCGGCATGTCCTTGAGCCGTGTCAGAATACGGGTGCGCGCCTGCGGATCGATCCTGAGCAGCACGGCATCCGCGGGCGCGGCATCGCGCGCTATCCGTTCGAGCGTGCCCTGCCCGGCATAGGCCCGGGCACCGACGACCTCGTCGACGATGCGGACAAGCTGCTGCACGGAGCGGGTGCGGCGTCCGCCGAGCAGTTCGACTTCGATGGGATCGCCGATCTTCGCCCTCAACTGGTCAGCGAGTTGTCGGCTGAGCATGAGGCCGGCGGGCGGGAGCGCAACCTCCTGACCGGTGCCGTCGATCCGCGCCGTGAGCTGCGAGGCGGGATCGGCGCTTTCTATCGCCGTCCGCTTGCTTCGGGCACCCAGCCGCAACATCACCGGAATGGTGCGCGAGGCCTCCACCCGCAACACGCCGGGGATCTGCGCGAGAGCGTGGATCGCGTGCTCGTTGCGGGCTTCGGTGAATGTGACCGTCAGGTCCTGATGCTGGGAGCGGGCGAAGAACTGGTCGAGCATGGCCTTGCTGGCATCGACGAACTGCATCGTCGCGAACAGCAACCCCATCGACAGCCCCACCCCCAGCACGGTGATCGCCGACCGCCCCGGCCAACGCGCGACATGCCTGACGATCATGTGCCCCAGAGCGCTGAAACCGGCGAGCTGGCCCAGCCGCTCGACCGTTCCCGCGCGATAGACCGGCGGCGGTGGCGGTGACATGGCGACGGCGGGCTGGAGCGCCATGGCCGAACGCACGCCGCCCAGCGCGCCCAGCGCCGCCGCACCGATCGCCAGGGCTCCCGCGGCGAGGAAGACAGGTGGGGACAAGCGGTAGGTCAGGAACGGAAACCGGTAGTACTCGGCATAGAGCCGCGTCATCGCCTGCCCCATCCAGATCCCGGCCAGCGACCCGAGCACGATCGCCAGAAGCGCCACTGCCAGCGCGAACTTGAGATAGTGCCAGCCGATCGCCCAGCCCGAATAGCCGAAGGCCTTGATGAGGCCGATCTGCTCGCGTTCGGTGCGGATCATGCGGCCGAGCACAATATAGACCAGGAACGTCGACACGAGCAGGAAGATCGGCGGGATGATGCGCGTCATCGCACTGAGCTGCTTCAGCTCGCTGTCGAGGAAGGCGTTGGAGAGATGGTCTTCGCGGCCATAGGCGCCCGTCCCACCATAAGGTGCGAGGATCGAATCCACCTTGCGAATCACTTCGGCCTGCGAGGCGCCCCGGTCGAGCGTCAGTGAGAGCGTGTTGATCGCCTCGCGCCGGTCGGTCGCGGCTTCCAGCGCCTTGCGCCCCATCCAGAAGATGCCGAACCGCCGCTCGTCGGGAACGAGGTCGCCAGGCGCGAGGGCATAGACGTAGTTGGGCGCCATGCCGATCCCGACGATCACGAGAGTCTGCCTGCGGCCATAGATCTGCGCCGCTACCGTACTGCCGAGCCCCAGCCCGTTGGCCTTCGCGAAATTCTCATCGACGACAACGTCGCTCGCATGCTCCGGGCGCGGCAGGATGCCCTTGCGCAAGGTGATCGCGTTGAGCCGCGAGCGGCCGAACTCGTCGACCGAATTGATCAGGGCGCGGATCGGCTCTTCCCGCCCGGGGAAGTCGAGCGTCGCATACTGGATGATATTGCCCTCGGCGCGCTGCACGCCGGGAATGTCGGCTATCCGAGCGACGATGCTGCGCGGTGCACGCTTCAGGGTGGCGAAGACGTCGGCAAAGTGGCTGCGTGCGTAATAGGCATCGCGGGTCGCGACCAGCGAACCATGGACGCCCACCGACAGGACGAACGTCGCGGTTGCCGCCGCCAGCACCAGCGCAATCGCCAGCGCCTGCCCCCGCATGCGCCACAAGTCGCGCGCCAGCTTGAGGTCGAGCGCCTTCACCAGCTTATCTGCCGCGGTTCCACCGGATGCTCGTTCGTTTCGACCCGCGCGATCTGGCCATCGCGGAAATGCAGGATGCGATGCGCCATGACAGCGATGCCGACGTTGTGGGTAATGATCACGACCGTCGTGCCCAGTTCGGCGTGCGCCCGTTCCAGCGTCTCGAGCACGCGCACGCCGGTGCTGCTGTCCAGCGCACCGGTGGGCTCGTCGCACAGCAGCACGCCCGGCCGCTTGGCAATGGCGCGCGCCACGGCGACGCGCTGCTGTTCGCCGCCGGAAAGCTGCGCCGGGTAGTGATCGCACCTGTCCGCAAGTCCGACCAGTTCCAGCGCGTCGCGCGGTTCCATCGGATTGTTGGCAATGTCCGTCACCAGACGTACGTTCTCTTCCGCCGTCAGGCTGGGAATCAGGTTGTAGAACTGGAAGATGAAGCCGATCTGGGCCCGGCGAAACCGCGTCAGTTCGCGATCATCAAGCGCGGTGAGTTCGGTATCGCGGTAGAAGAGCCGGCCCGAGGTTGGCCGGTCCAGTCCGCCGATGATGTTGAGCAGGGTCGACTTGCCGCTGCCCGACGGCCCCAGCAGCACCAGCATTTCCCCCAGCGGGATGGCCAGATCGACCCCGCGCAGCGCGCGCACGCTGGTTTCACCGGTCTGATAGACCTTTTCCAGCCCCTCCCCGCGAAAGGCGAGGCTCTCATCCAATGCAACGTCCTTGCCATTCATGGCCTGTCGAGTCCTCTCCCTGCGTCGGCGGAAGCATGATCGTACTTTGCGACAATGAACGGGCGCGCGCCATAGCCGCGTGATCCTGCCTTACCGGATGCATGCAGGCACTATCGTCCGATCAGGTCCAGCGCATGACGGATGAATGCGTCGCGATCGAATATCCACTGGCCTTGCGCGGGAACTTGCGGATCGACGAAGCCCCATCCCTCTTTCGAATAGACCCGGCTTATGTCGCCGGTGGTATTGAAGGCGAGCGATACCGCGCGCTGCTGATTGCGCGTGGTCGTGTCGTTGCCCTCGACCAGGGTGGTGCCCGGCACGATCCGGGTTCCCTGCGGCCTGATCGCGAAGACATGGGGTTCGGTGCGGAAACTCTGCACCGAGGTGTTCAGGAAGACCGAGAGATAGACCTTGTCGAGCACCGACAGCGGCTCAGCCGGCATGTTCCAGCCGGGGTTCGCCAACACGTTCCACGGATAGCTTTGCGGCGGCGCATACGTGTTCTCGCTGCGCAGGTCGACAAGCCCGTCGCGCACCGCCTGCGCAGGTTCCTGCCGCAGGATCCGCAAGTTGTTCGACCAGGTAAAGCCGTAGATCGAAGCGTCGATCAACGGCATCGCCGAAGGCGGGGCGCCGTTGGGTGTGTTGGCCACCGTCACGTTCTCGTAAATGCGAAGGTAGGCCTTGTCCTTGAGCTGGTGACCGCTGGCCACGTTCGACCAGCCGCGCTGACCGCGCCAGATCGAATTGCGCAGATGCGTGACCAGCGTGCCGTTGATGTAGGTGGTATGCTCCTGGTCGGGGCTGGAGCTGATATTGCCGGCGATGTCGCTGTCCTCGACATAGAGCATGGTCTGGCCGCCCGGCACGAAGATGGCGTTCTTGCCGCCGAAGATACTGGCCCGGCGGACGACAGCCGTGAACAGCCCCGGACGTTCGCCCCCGAAGACTTCCAGGTGAAGCGCCCCCTTGGGCTGCTTCGCGCCGGAAAAGTCCAGGTGCACGTCCTGCATCTCGAAGTGGATGCGTTGGCGGCCGATGTCGAACAGCCTGAGATCGACGCTCGCCCACTCGTCCGCGGTGCGAAAGATAACCGGCTGGCCCGGCATCGACGACCGCAGAATGTACTGCGTGCCCTGCAGCGGACCAACGATCTGCGGCATCCACGGGGCAAACGGATAGACGCAGGGCTTGCCGGCGGAATCGAGCGCCTCGTAGACGAATTCGTAGCCGCCCTCGACCCGGCCGTAGAGCGAAGCCGCGTCGCGCCCCGCGTAGACTTCGCGTCCCGCCGCACGCGAGGCATCGCATTTGATGAACAGCCTGATCGCAGGCGGGCGCAGCCCCTGCATCGGCATGTAGAACGGATAGGGCCCCTCAGCCGGCGCAACGACCTCGGGCGGATGGGTGTCCTGCGCGGCGGTGGACTGGCCCGGCCCCGCGCTTCCCAGAACGAATGCACCGGCGAGCGCCAGCAAGGGCTTGAAACGGAAACGTTCGGACACGGCCTGCCGCTCTCCCATCCGGGGTGACCTGAAAACAGCGCGGCCCGATCTGCGCGCGCGGGCGGCCAGCAATGCGCCCCGCAGCAGCGACGTCAACTCCGGTTGTCGGGGTGTCGTATTTTGGAGCGGCAGGCGGGCGGAAGGTTTCCGCGCCAACGGGCCTCAGCTGGGCAGAGGCAGGGCCTCCACCTGGAGCGCGGCTTGCGGATAGATCCTGCAGGCCAGCACAACCCCGGCGCGCTCATCCTCCTCGCTGATCCTGGAGCGGGTCATCTTTCCGCTGGAGTAATCGCCGGAGTGGATGCGGATGCGGCAGATCCCGCATCCGCCATTGCGGCAGCCGACCTTGATCCCGGTCCGGCCCGCCCGGATCATGGCACCCAGCAGATGTTCGCCCGCCTTGCAGGTGAACGCCGTACCATCGCTTACGATCTCGACGGGGCAATCCGGGCCTTCTTCAGTCACCGCATCCTCCGTCAGATCGATTTGAACAGCGGCGATCGCACCTGCTGGGCATCCGCAGCCGAAAGGAACTTTTCGGTATAGATGTCGCGTTCGAACAGGCGCCCCTGCATCAGCGTGCGGATACAGGCCTCGATCATCATCGGCGGGCCGCAGAGATAGGCCTTGTGCCCCCGGAAATCGTTGTCGAAAAAGGCACCTGCCGCTTCGTGGACGAAACCGCGTGCACCGTCCCAGTCGCTGCCCTCGGGTTCCTCGGACAGGGCCGGGACATACGTGAAGTTGTGTGCAGGGCGGTGACAAACCAGGCCAATGGAGCGCCGGCGATTTGCTGAGCGCGGCGGTGTAAAAACCAGCCATTGGATAAGGTTGTTCCTTTTGGAGCGGCCAGGGATGTTTGCCGTGGAGGT
>NZ_JANZXA010000013.1 GCF_025153475.1 Novosphingobium mangrovisedimenti | reverse complement strand
AATAACGCCATGTCGATCACTCCAATGTCCCCCGACGCAACAGCCAGGGGAAAGGTCAGAACATGGGTCACTTCTCAGCGGAAATTTATGCCTCTCCCGGGTCAACTCTCAGCGGAAATCAACACCGTGCTGCCCATTTCCAGACTGAACAGCTGGACCCCATGCCCTTGCTCGGCAGCGCCGCGCGCATAGGTCAGTGCAAGGGCCGTTTTGCCCATACCAGGGCGACCGGCGACGATGTTGACCGATCCCGGGCGTAGCGCGCCCAACAGGTCATCGAGATCGGAGATAATGCCGCAGGTGACACCTGTACGCGGCTCATCGAAGGACGCCACCAAGGCATCCAGGCATTCGCCCGCGGTCACCTGCCGGGAAGTCTCGTCCACTGGCGAGCGAATGACATCGTCTACGGCACTGACAATGCCCGTAACATCGCAATCGAGGTCGGCACATTGCCGCTGCGCATCGCGAAACCCGCTCAGAAGCCTTCGGCGTACGGCCAGCTCCTTGATCTGCCCGGCGAGGTCCTTGGTAGGAATGATAAACCCGGCTGGGTCGGCCGTGAGCCGCGCAAGGTAGCCTACACCACCCATGGCTTTGAGTTCGGGATCCTCTTCGACATAGCCCCGGATGGCGATTGGCCCAGCATGGCGCCCCGCGTTGTGTTCGCGCACCATCGCGGCCCAGATGCGACCATGCAGAGAGAATCCGAAGTCTTCCGGTCCGATCATTTCGACAGCGATGTCGATGAGGCCATTCTCGACCATTGTGGCACCCAGCAGGGCCGCTTCCGCCTCGGGGTTGATCAGGGTCGGCGGCACACCTTCGGAAACGCTCATGCCGCGTCTCCCCCTGTAATGTCGCACATGATTACGATGGACGTGCCAGCCGCACGGGCCAACTCCTCCGCATAGTCATGAGCTTCGATGAAGTCGGAGAACCAATGGCCCCGCCCGGCGGCGGCAGGGCAAAGGTAAGGCTCTACCTCCCAGCCCCCCCTTTCTGGGTTGTCGATCAGGATGGCGGAGCGATCCGGGAACGGTACGATCTGCGCTGTCATGGCCGATCTCCCTGACATCCACGGTGACGGCATCGCTCGGCAACGTGGCGCCCCTGCGCCGTCAACCGGAGGATCGCTGCGGTTTGCCCACTCGGGTTGCGCTTGCGAGCCCCGGTCGGTTCGACCAATCCCATGGCGCGAAGCTCGCTGAGCCTCGGCAATATCGCCTCTCGGGTGTGCCCGGTGGCCACTGCCACTTCGATCGAGACAGCTTCACCAAGCTGCCCGAGAGCAAGCAATGCCTTCCGTCGCATGTAGGGTACATGCTGAGCCATGGCGGCTGCAGCGTCCTGCGAGGTGCCGTCGCGGCCTTTCGCTCCAGGAACATCAGGATAGCGACCGGGTCGAAAATCCTGCTTCAGGCCACGGCTCGTGCGGCTTCGGCGCGGGTGAACATCAGCCATGACATCCGCTCCCGAACGCAAGGCCAGCGATCGTTTTCGCAAGGCCCGGTGTCACGCGATGGGCGGCAATCAAGAATTGCGCCTGCCGGCTGGAAAGAGTATCTGGGTCGAAAGGATTTACGACAGCCCCTGCTTCGCGATCCTGAGCCCCGGTCCTCGCACGACCGGGGCTTTGCATATCTGGCGGCCGGTTCATGCAGCTTCGCCCAAGTCCGGCAGCGATTCGATTAGATCTTCAGCAGCCTGAAAATCCCAAATCGTCCGATTTCCCAGTTTCTTTGCGCGAAGCTTCCCTTCCGCCAGAAGTTCGTATGCGCGAGTTCGCCCAAAGGCACCGGGGAACCGAGCTTGAAGAGCTTTGAAGTCACCCCAACGTGGACCATCAGCAATGGCAGCGTGCATAACATTCTCCGTCTGTGCTGCCGCGTCCGGGCGAACGGGCCCGCACAGCGACGGAGATTGTTAGTAACCGCCTTTCGAGGGCGCGCATCAAGTTCTCACGTCACATAAATTCGCAATTGTGTGACGTGCTCAGATTTGCGGGAATTTTTCCCTGGCTAAGAAAGCGCGTGTTCGCTCTGGGTGGGTTTCCATGAAGTGCTGCAGATCGTCCCATCCACCCTCTATGAGGAGCCGCACCCATACCGACGGGACCTGATGTGCACTTTCCCTGAGCCATGCATGCACGCCACCGGTCTCTTTCCATCGCTCGCGATTCTGAAGGGCTGAATCAACGGTGTGACGGGACATCTTGCCCTTCGCCTCGATTTCGATTGATGCGGCTGTAGCTGGTAAGCCGGCCACCACGGTCGTGCGATCAATAGCAGCGATTACTTCCACCTTCGCTTGAAGGGCTCGGATGAATTTTGAAATGTTCGCTGGGCTGGGATCTAGCCCACGGCATCGCGAAACGTCATAGATGGCAGAAGCTCGCGCTATGCTGGTCCAGAGATTTTCGATAGCTTCGTGCTGAGACTTCCCGGTCGCATAATACCCAGGAAGGCCTAGGAACTTTGCTTGCCACTCTCCCGCTTCGGACCGTTCACCGAGATGGACTGTGACCGGATAGGACGATGAACCCAAGAGCGACCGATCAATCTCTCTCACGGCACTCGAAGTGCCGAACTTGTTCGCTACGCCCTTACTCTTCCTTGCATTCTTGCGGCTCATACGCCTCTCAGCCTATTGTCTGAGGTGACCAACACGTCACGCATTCCTACTCTACCAGCATCGCCGCCAACAAGGCTTGAGCCAGTTCTCCTAACGGCACGGGCACGCTCGTTGAAACGTATCCGACATTCCGGGCGCGGCGCTGACCGTATCGTTCAATCCACTGCCGGCCGTTGATGCGCCAAGCACGCTGCAACAGCGCTACAGGAAGCAGATAGCACCGCCGGGACGGGGCGAACGCATATGCGATGAAGTCGCAGGCTAGCGGCTTCTGCACCCAGCCTGGCTTACGCCGTTCCTCGTCGCTCCATTGCTCAAGCAGGATGTCGGGCCAGTCATGGGAACGAACCTTCTCGTCGACGGTGTATGTCCGGCCGCATGCGAGAGTGATGACGCGATCGATCCCGCCGCGCTGAGCCCAGCCGTCATCGCGCACCGACACTGAACTGATCATCGTCGGGAACGCCTTGCGATACAGATCCGACCACCAGCCGGCATCGGCATGCCTGTTCGACATCGCGAGGCTGGCAGCAAAGTCATGTGGTGGAGGGAGAGGTGAATGCCCCGGCCGGGTGACCGGGGCAGCGTCAAACGGAAAGCTGTCCTCTACGTCCACTGAGCCCCCTGTCACACCGTCTGATTATTTGGCCAGTCACACGAGCCAGCACCTTCGAAGGCTTGGCCCTCGACGTCGGGATCGCTGATCGGACAACCAGCGCCATCTCCATCCGGCGTGGACCAGCCCTGGGCGGTATTGACCCCATCTTCATCGCTCTGTCCGCTCGGGTCGTCGTCCTCCAGATCTGGGTCGCCGCTCAACATGTCCAAAACGTCCACGAGAATTTCGACCGCGTCGGCAATTTCCTGCTGACTGTGGCGGTTGAGGAGAAGGCCCGCCATGCGAGCCGCGCGAGCTGGTGCGATCGGGTGAACCGTACCCATGATTAATTCCTCCCGTCGGCAACCAGGCCGGCGACGATCTGGCGCAAGAGGCGGCAGGTGGCGGACTGGCCTTCGCCGATCTCCTCGAGATCGCCGCCCACAATCGACCAGACCGCACGAGCCTTGATCTTGGCATTCTTCGGGGTCAGCGGCAGCCTCTCGATTTCACCGTAGACACGGTTCATCGCCTCCTCCCAGCGGCTCCATTCAGCGTCGCCGGCGGAGGCTGCATTGAGCCTGGCCGCTTCACGGTCTATCCGATCCAGCTCCGCAAAATAGGATGCGGTGGCTGTGCCGGTGGCAATCAGGGATGGGGCCGCGGGAGCAGTAGTCTCGGCAGCGGAATGATTGCGGCGCTCCATTATGATGCCCTCCGCTCTGCGATGCGCTGGCGGATCAGGTCATGTACCGCTTTTCGCCCGTTGCGGGTTTCGAGCATCCACATGGAGTAATCCACGGCTCTTCCCTCAGGCACCATCAAGACGATGTCGCCTTCACGTTCGATCCAGCCGCCGCCCATGTACTCGAAGTGTCGAAGCCATGCTGCGGCATTGAAGGTGGGGCTCGAAGCACCGCCATCAAGGGTTCGAACATCCTTGAACAGGCCGGAAACGATTTCCGGGCCTGACAGCACATCAGGGTCGACGAAAATCAGTTCGAGCTTTGCTCGCAGATCATGGATGGTCTCACATGGCAACGCAAAGATAGCGTGCTCCGCTGCGCATTTGGCATCGACGGCCACGTCAATCCGCGTTTGGTCATCATAGGGCAGGCTTGAGAGAAATTCATCACGTTCCCGCCAGACGTCGAGCGCCTCATCAAAACGGCGCTTGCGAGCAACGGTCGTGGCGTGGTCGCCTGCGGCCTGTTGTGTGGTGGTAGCCATAACTGATCTCCACTGGATCGGTTGCGGTTAGGGCCGGGCTGGGAGGTAAGACGGCCTGCCCGGCCTGTGTTTTGGACTAAGGGACGCTTGATCCCCACGGCGCGCAGCAGCAGAGTTCGCCAAGACGCGGACGACGCGGTCGGCCGTCCTCAGCGAAAATTCAGAGGCTGTTGCCGCAATGGATCTCGGTTACCGCGCGCCGGAGTCGCGCATTGCTCGAGCAAGCTGCTCCCGCAATTCGGCGATAAGCTCGTCATCCGCTTCTACGGCGGATGGAAAGTTGTGACGCAAAGGGGTAATGGGCTGCGAAGCCATGGCCAGATCTCCTTACGATCGGTTGTGGTCAGGAACGGCGCTTGGGTGGCAGCCCTTGCGCCGTTCTGTTTTTTACGTAATACGTAATTACTATGTCGTCAACGGAAAAACGTAATACGAAAAAAAGAGGCCGTCCGGCGACGGGGATGGACCCCATGGTCTCTTTTCGTTCTCCACCTGCCCTCACGGCGCGGATCGAGGAATATGCAAGTTCCATCGATCAGCCGCGGTCAGAAGCGATCAGACGGCTTGTTGAACTTGCCCTGAGTAAGGTCTAGGTCGCGGGCGACAGGCAGCTTGCACGAGGCAACGGGGAGCCATGATCTGCCTGCCAGGCGATGCCACCCGGATCGCGGCTGGCTAAACCTTCTTTGCCCGCTCCAGCGCAATCACGTTCTCTGTCGTGCCGGACAAACTCGGTGCCACGAATCGTCCCCACCCTTCGAGTAAATCCCGGCGCATATCCCTCAGATCAGTCCGGAGGTATGCTTGCTCCGTGGCTGTTCCCACTTTGTGAGCAAGCGCCATCTCGGCCACCATCGCGGGAATGGTGGGCATCTTCTCGGCCGCCCAGTCGCGAAACGACGAGCGGAACCCATGCATCGTCTCGTCACTACCAGCCGAGCGGATCACTTTGGTCAGCGACATATCGGACAACGCCTTGCCTCGCGTGCCCGGGAAAATGATACCCTCCCGAAGGTCCTTCGGCGTGAAGCGTTCGAGCAATGCAACCGCTGCCTCGGACAGCGTGACAACATGATCGACGTTCATCTTCATCATTGCTGCTGAGCGTGTCCAGGTTTTCGCCTTGAGGTCGACTTGCTTCCAGGTGGCCTGACGCACCTCGCCGGAACGCGCCGCAGTGAGAATGCCGAAGAGCATGGCATAGCGGCTGGCAGTCACATGCTTTGCCAGCTCGTCCGCGACAAATGCGGGAACGTCTGCAAACGGCATTGCTCGGAAATTGCCGCCACGCTTCTGCTTGGAAAGGCCGGAACGCAGCTCACGGGCGTCGGGCAGGGATTCCTTCCGCCAGCCGCGAGCCTTTGCGAACGCAAGGACCTGGCCGATCCGGCTTCGCACCTTCCGCGCCATGACAGGCTTGCCGGTCCAGATCGGGTCCAAAGCCGTTATCACCTCGGCACTGCCGATCGCGTCCACCCTCATGGTGCCCAGCTTTGGAATCGCGTGCTCTTGCAGGGACGCAAGAAAGGCCTTGGCGGTTCGATCAGCCCAGCCTGCGGACAGCGCCGTGTGCGCCTCGGTGACGGCTTCGGCGAAAGTGGGCACTCTGGAGCGCAACCGATCACGCTCGCCAACGGGGTTCGCGCCGGCTTTGGCCAGCTTTCGTAAAGCGGCAGCCTTTTCGCGCGCCTCCGCCAGCGTCAGTTGCTTACGCAGCATGAGCGGGGTTTCTTCCAGGCGGTTATCACCTTCGGCAAAGGCATTCCGGCCGACGCCATCCAGATCCACAGCCCCGAGACCGATATCTCGTCGCTTACCTTCGACCTGTACTCGCAGCATCCATGACTTGGCGCCCGTGGGTGCGCAGAGTAGGAAAAGGCCGTCCCCGTCCTGAAACGTCGCCCTGGTCGGCACGCCGTCAGCCCCGATTCGCGGCTTCGCGCTCCTCACTTTCGCAACGGTCAGTTTGCCCACGGCTGCCCCCACATTCGTCCCCACGGAATATGGTGGTTCTAGCCGAACGTCAACGAAAGCGAGCGAACTATACCCGTCGGGAGATACTGATTTTCCTGCACTTCTGCGAACGCCTGAGGACTTGCCCGGTCAGAACTATTAATCCTCGCGGGGCATCCAGTTTCCCGACATCGCGAACAGGCAAGGCACGCGCTCGCAAGGTTCAAGCCCGCGCTGCCGTCGGCATGTCGCGGCCAGATGCCTACTGTTCGCTAGGCCGGCCGTTGTAGGGGAAGAAGATCCCCGCCCGCACCCCGCTGGCACCGTCTGGCCGCTCGGACAGTCGGATTCGCAGGCCATAGGCATCCGCAATGTCACGCGCGATCGCAAGGCCGAGGCCGGACCCCGGCCGCTCGGCGTCGAAGCGCGTGCCGATGTCGAATGCGGCCACAGCCTGCTCCGCGGTCAGGCCCGGGCCATCGTCGGTAATGCTCACGCACAGGCCCTCCGGCCCGGCCTCGACCGCGATCCGCACTTCCTCGCGGCTCCACTTGCCGGCATTGTCGATGACGATGGAGAACAGCTCGGACAGGTCCACCGGGTCGATCGGCAAGGTCATGTCCGGGTCCGGCAGGCCCACGGCCACGAAGCTGCGATCGCGGTGCAGGCGCTGCATGGCGGACAGGATCGGTGCGAGGACCTCGCCCAGACGGCTGACCGTGCCCGGCCCCTGCGCACCCACCGCCGAGCGCGCACGGGCGAGCTGATAGTCGATCTGGTGCACCATGGCCTGCGACTGTTCCAGCAGGACCTTGCCGGCAGCGGCCGTCGCCTCCGACTGGCTGAGTCGCTCGGCCTCGTCGGTTATCACCGCCAGCGGCGTCCTGAGCGCATGCGCCAGGTTCCCCGCCTCGACGCGCGCGCGCTCGACGATCTTGCCGTTATGTTCGATGAACACGTTGATGTCCGAAACGAGCGGCGCGATCTCGGTGGGATAGTTGCCTTCCAGCCGCCCCGCGCTCCCGCTCCGCAACCGCGCCGTCGCGGCCGCCAGCCTGTCCAGCGGCCGCAGGCCGAAGGAAATCACGGCCAGGCCCGTCGCCAGCAGCGCCAGTGCCAGCGCCGCGAGCCACAAGGTCAGCTCGCGGGTGAAACTGGCGACGGTTTCGTCCAGCAGCCGCTCGTCGGTCGCGATGACATAGTGAACGTCCCCGTGGCCGGGCGCCTTTTCGATGAAACCATAAGTGATCGCCGGGCCCGTCGGCCCTTTTTCGATGTGGTGATGGATCGAGCTGTCATGGGCGACATGTTCGTCGAGCATGCCGCGCGTCATCGACGCCGAGCGCATGACGTGACCGCCATCGACGCTCACCTGCCAGTAGAACCCCGAGAGCGGAACGAGATAGCGCGGGTCCGACAGCGGGCGGTCCATGCTCAGCTTGCCATTGCTGTCGAGACGCACCAGCGCGGCCAGTTCCTTGATGTGGACCGCCAGTTCCTCGTGGTACTGCTCCTCGACGTGCTTGACGAACAGGCGCGTCGCCGAGAACCAGATCCCCCCGATCCCGAGCGTGACCCACAGCAGCGTCGCCAGCAGGATGCGCACCCGCAGGCTGCGCCACTGCCAGCGCCGGGCAAAGGCGGACAGCGCGGCCTTCACTTGCCGAACCTGTAACCGAGGCCGCGCAGCGTCTGGATCCGCTCGCCGCCGATCTTGCGGCGCAGGCGCGAGACCAGCACCTCGACCGCGTTGGGATCGCGATGGCTGTCGAGGTCGTAGAGCTGCTCGACGATGTCGACTTGCGAGAGGACCTGCCCCGGCCGACGCATGAACAGGTTGAGCAGGCGGAACTCCTGCTTGCTCAGCGAGACCGGCTGTCCGTCGCGTTCGACATCGCCGCCGATCGGATCGAGCCGCAACCCGGCATTTTCGATCCAGGTATCGCGGCTGCCGCCCTGCCGGCGCAGCAGTGCATGGAGGCGTGCCAGCAGTTCCTCGAAGCGCACCGGCTTGACCACGAAGTCGTCGGCCCCGGCATTGAGCCCGGAAACCTTGTCCTGCCAGCTGCCGCGCGCGGTGAGGATGAGGATGGGGCAATCGACCTTGCGGTCGCGCCAGTAGGCGAGCAGGTCCATGCCGGACCCGTCGGGCAGGCCGAGATCGAGAATGATCGCGGCCATCTTGTCCATGTCGGGCCATGCCTCCCCGTCTTCGCGCCCCCGCGCGACATCGACGGCAAAGCCTGCGCCGCGCAGGCGGTCGGACAGGCGCGATGCCAGCTGTTCATCATCTTCGACGAGGAGGACGCGCAAGGGCTGTTCCTTTCCCAAAACTTTCGACCACGGTTTTGCCGTTTCCACTGAAACTGACAATAGGAGCCGAAACTGACAGTCTCCTGTCAGGATTACAGGCCATCAACTCGCGAATGGACAGGAAACTCCTTGCCGGCGGCACTGCCGCCCTGCTGGCCGTGGCCGCATTCGGCTATTACGCCTTCGCGCCCTCCCCGACACCGGATCAGGGCCAGGAAGCCCCGGCCACCGATCCGGGAGTGCTGAGCCCCGAGCAGGTGAGCAAGCTGGGTATCCGGCTCGAACCGGCGCAGGCGGCGGACGCGGTCCCGCTGGGAACCGTGCCCGGCCAGGTTTCGCTGCCGCCATCGGCGCGTGTCGCGGTAACCACGCCTTTCGCCGGAACCGCCGTCAGGGTGCTCGTCCTCGAAGGCGAGCAGGTCCGCCAGGGGCAGCCGCTCGCGGTCGTGCGCGCTGCGGAGCCGGTGCAGTTCGGCGCCGATCTCGCCCGCGCGCAGGCAGACCTCGCGCTCGACCGCGCGAATGCCCAACGCCTCGATACGCTCGCGCGCGAAGGCATCGTCGCCGGCGCCCGCGCCGACGCCGCCAGGGCCGCGCTGCGCCGTTCCGAAGCCACGGTGGCGGAAAACCGGCGGCTCCTGTCGCTCGCCGGGGCCGGACAGGACGGCACCGTCACCCTGAGAGCACCGATCACCGGCCGAATCGCTCGCGTCTCGATCGAGACGGGCGGCCCTGTCGGAGGCGAGATGGCCCCGTTCGTGGTGGAAAACACCGCCGCCCTCACGCTGGACCTGCAAGTGCCCGGCCACCTCGCGGGCAAGGTTCGCCCCGGCATGCAGGTCAGCGTTCCCATTTCGGGCAGCGACGGTGCCATGGCCACGGGCAAGCTGCTTTCCGTGGGCGCCTCGCTCGATCCGCAGACCCGCTCGATCGCGGCCAAGGCCAGCCTCGATGCCGCCCCGGGCATCATCCCCGGGCAGGGCGTGATGGCGATCATCAGCGGCGATGCGGAGCAGGCCGGGCGCACGGGGTTTTCCGTACCCTCGGCGGCGGTCACCCGGATCGACGGGCAAGACTATGTCTTCGTGAAGGAATCCGGGCCCAAGGGCGAGCAGCGCTTCGCCCGGCGCAAGGTCGACGTTGTCGCCAATGCCGGGGGCCGCGCGATCATCGCGGAAGGATTGAAGAAGGGCGAACCCGTCGCGGTCAGCGGCATTGCCGAACTCAAGTCCGTGCTGGCGGGACAGTAAGCCATGCTGAGCAAGCTTGTTGAACGCGCGCTCTCGATGCGCCTGGCCGTGCTCGGCCTGGCCCTTGGCCTTGCCGGCCTGGGCGCCTGGGCTTTCATGCGCCTGCCGATCGACGCCTTTCCGGACATCAGCTCCACGCAGGTAAAGATCATCCTCAAGGCGCCGGGCATGACGCCCGAGGAAGTCGAAAGCCGGGTGATCACGCCGATCGAGATGGAAATGCTGGGCATTCCCAAGCAGACCAACCTGCGCTCGATGGGCAAGTACGCCATTGCCGACATCACTATCGACTTCGCCGACGGAACCGACATCTACTGGGCGCGCAGCCAGGTCGCCGAGCGGCTCAACGGCGTGATGGCGGACCTGCCGGCCACGGTCTCGGGCGGCATGGCCCCGATCTCCACGCCGCTTTCGGACATGTACATGTTCACGCTGGAAGGGCCGCAGAGCCTCGCCGAGAAGCGGCGCACGCTCGACTGGGTGATCCGGCCGGCGCTGCGTACCGTGCCCGGCGTCGCCGACGTCAATGCTCTGGGCGGCCTCGTCGAGACCTTCGAGGTGGTTCCCGACACGACCGCCCTCGCCGGCGCGAACCTTTCGGTTTCCGACCTGCAGGCCGCGATCGAGGCCTCGAACCGCAACGACGGCGCCGGCCGCCTCGTCGCGGGCGAGGAAGCGCTGATCGTGCGCGCCACCGGGGCGATCCGGACGCTGGACGACCTTTCCGCCGTCGTGGTGCGCTCGGATGGCAGCCGTGTCGTGCGTGTGGGCGACGTCGCCCGCGTGACCAGCGGAAGCCTCACCCGCTACGGCGCGGTGACCCGCGACGGCAAAGGCGAAACGGTCGAGGGGCTGGTCATCGGCCTGCGCGGGGCCGACGCCGCCCAGGTCGTGGCCGGCGTGAAGCAGCGCCTTGCCGAACTCCAGCCGAGCATGCCCGCCGGCATGACCGTTTCGGTGTTCTACGACCGCTCCAATCTCATCGAACGTGCCGTGGGCACGGTGGAGGAAGCGCTGATCGAGGCGACGCTGCTCGTCGTGGTCCTGCTGCTGCTGTTCCTCGGCGACGTGCGCGCATCGGTGATCGTGGCGCTCGCCCTGCCGATGGCCGCGCTGCTGACGTTCATCTTCATGCGATCGATCGGACTGACCGCGAACCTGATGAGCCTTGGCGGACTGGCGATCGCGGTGGGCATGCTGGTCGACGGCGCGGTGGTCGTGGTCGAGAACGTCGTCGAGCGCCTGTCCGATCCCAAGCACGCCCGCATGAGCAAGCTGCACAACATCTTCGTCGCCGCTTCCGAAGTCGCCAAGCCGGTGGCCTCGGGCATGGCGATCATCGCGCTGGTCTTCCTGCCGCTGCTGACGCTGCAGGGGCTGGAGGGCAAGCTCTTCGCGCCGGTGGCACTGACCATCGTGCTCGCCCTGCTCTCCGCCCTCGTCCTGTCGCTGACGCTGGTGCCGGTGATGGCGCTCTACGTCCTCAAGCTGCGCGCCGACGGGGGCCATCACGAACCCTGGCTGATGCGCCAGATCGGGCCGCGCTATGCCGCGCTGCTGGCAGGCGCCTTCGCCCGCAAGCGACTGGTCTATACCGTGGCGGGCATCTCCCTGCTCGTCACCGGCGCGGCCTATTCCGTCACCGGCAAGACCTTCCTGCCGACGATGGACGAAGGCTCGGTGATCGTACAGCTCACCAAGCTGCCGTCGATCTCGCTCGAACACAGCGTGGAAGGCGACCTCAAGGTGCAGAAGGCGCTGCTTTCGCAGGTGCCCGAAGTGACCGAGGTGATCGCCCGCGTGGGTTCGGACGAACTCGGGCTCGACCCCATGGGCCTCAACGAGACCGACAGCTTCCTCAAGCTCAAGCCGCGCGACGAATGGCGCGTGTCCGACAAGGACTGGCTGGTCGAACAGCTGCGCAAGGCGCTGGCGGACCTGCCCGGGATCGAACCCAGCTTCACCCAGCCGATCGAGATGCGCATCTCCGAAATGCTGACCGGCGCGCGCGGCGACCTTGCCATCAAGCTGTTCGGTCCCGACCTCGACGAACTGGCGCGGCTCGCCGGACAGATCCAGACCCGGCTGGAAGCCATTCCCGGCACCAGCGAGGCGATGACCGTCGCCAACGACCGCGTGGACTACCTCCAGCTGGACATCGACCGGGTGGCCGCCGGACGCCTGGGCATGCCGGTCAACCAGTTGCAGGACGCCATGCGGGCGCAGGTCGAAGGCGTGCACGCCGGCGTAGTCAACGACGGCATCCGCCGCATCCCCCTCGTCATCCGCGGCGAAGGCGAGCGGCTTGCCCCGCAGGCCTTCGCCGACCAGCTCTATCGCACGCCGGGCGGCCAGCTCGTGCGGGCCAGCGACGTCGCCCGCGTCGAACGCGTCGAGGGCCCGGTGAAGCTGGAACACGAGAACGGCTCACGCTTCGCGCTCGTCCAGGCCTTCGTCTCGGGCCGCGACCTCGTCGGCTACGTCGAGGAAGCCAAGGCTGACATCGGCCGCAACGTGCAGCTGCCGCCGGGCTACCGCATCGTCTGGGGCGGCCAGTTCGAGAATCAGCAGCGCGCCTCCGCCCGCCTCATGGTCGTGCTGCCGATCTCGCTCGTGATGATCTTCATCGTCCTCTACGCGACGCTGTCCTCGATGCGGGCATCGCTGCTGATCCTGCTCAACATCCCCTTCGCGGTCGTGGGCGGAATGCTCTCGCTGGCGGTCTCGGGCGAATATCTCTCGGTCCCGGCCTCGGTCGGCTTCATCGCCCTGCTCGGCATCGCGGTGCTCAACGGGCTGGTGATGGTGAGCTACTTCCGGCAACTGCGCGAGAGCGGCATGCCGCTGGCCGAAGCGGTGCGCCGGGGCGCGGAACGCCGCCTGCGGCCGGTACTGATGACGGCCTCGATCGCCGCCTTCGGCCTCGTCCCGCTGCTCTTTGCCACCGGACCGGGTTCGGAAATCCAGAAGCCACTGGCCATCGTCGTGATCGGCGGCCTCGTCTCCTCGACGCTGCTCACGCTGATCCTGTTGCCGATGCTCTACGAACGGTTTGGCGAGAGCAAGGCCGAACGCGAAGCGGGCGACCTGGGCCATCCTGCCCGAACACCGGATGCGGACGATGGGGAGACCGCCAATGCGTAAAACGTCCCTGCTGCTTGCCGCCGCATTGCTCAGCCTTGCCGGCACCGCCCTGCCCGGGACCGCGCTTGCCGAAGCCGGCCTGCCCGACCGGACGACCGTGAGCGCCGCGCTCGATGCGCATCCCTCGGTCCAGGCGGCGCAGGCCCGCACCACAGCCGCGCGCGCCGAGGCGCGGGCGCTGCGGCGGGGCTCGCATGAGTTCACCTTCTCCGGCAGCTACCTCCAGCGCTCGGTCGACGGCGAAGGCAAATACGACGAGTTCGACGGCCAGCTCACCCGCCCGATCCGGCTGCCCGGCAAGGCCCGGATCGACCGCGAGATCGGCAGTTATACCGTCACCGCAGCCGAAAACCGCGCGGAGGACGCGCGCCACCAGGCCGCGCTGATGCTCGCCCAAGGGTGGTGGAACTGGCTCGGCGCCGCCGAGGAGGCACGCGTCGACCAGCAGGCCGTCGCGAACTACAGCCAGTTGCTCGAAGCCGTCCGCCGCCGCGTGGCGGTGCGCGATGCGGCGCAGCTCGATGCCGATCAGGCCGAAGCCGCCCTCGGCGCGGCGCGCGTAGCCGCCGAACAGTCGGTGGGGCGTGAAGCCGTGGCCCGTGCACGTCTGGCCTCGCAGTTCCCGGTGCTGCCCATGGCGGATACGCCGCCCTCGGTGCCGACCCCTGAATTGCCCGAAGGCGGTATCGAGGCACTGGGTGCCAAGGTCATCGCCCGCAGCCACGAGATTGCCGCGGCCGACGCCGAATCACGCCGCGCCGATGCCTCCGCCGCGCGGGCGAAAGCCGACCGGATTGCCGATCCCTCGCTGGGCCTGCGGCTCTTCTCGGAACGCGGCGGCGCCGAACGCGGCGCGGGTGTTCTCTTCTCCATGCCACTGGGCGGTGGCAACCGGCGTGCCCTGTCCGACCGCGCCGAAGCCGAGGCCAGCGCTGCGCGCGCCGAAGTGCAGGCGATCCGCTTCTCGGTGGACGAGACGGCATCGGCGGACATGGCCGAGGCGCGCTATCGCTATGCGGCATGGGAGCGCTCGCGCGAGAGCCTCAAGGCGCAGGTCGCGGCGCTGGCGAAGCTGCGCCAGGGTCACAAGGCGGGCGAGATCGATCTGGCCGACGAACTGCTGGGCGAACGCCAGGTTCACGACGCCTTTCGCGCCGAAGCCATCGCCCGCACCGAAGCCATGCGCGCGATCACCCGCCTGCGCATCGATTCGCACGACATCTGGATCGGAGACGACGAGGACTGAACAGCGCCGTCAGGCGCCCTGCAACCGGCTGCGCCGATGGCCATAGGCCGCGTAGAGCACGATGCCGGCCGTGTTCCAGAACAGGCACCAGAGCTGCGTTTTGGCCGGCAGGCTCATGAACAGGTACAGGCATCCGGCGACCGTCGCGGCACCGACCCAGAGGCCCAGCGGGGCCCGGAACGGGCGGTGCATCTCGGGCGCGCGGTAGCGCATGACGACAAGGCACGTGCCCACCGCGATGAAGGCGATCAGCGTGCCCGCGTTGGCCAGCGCGGCGATCTCCCCGATGGGCAGCACGCCCGCGAGGATGGCGACCAGAACCGCCGTGACCACGGTGATACGCACCGGCGTGCCCCGACCTGACAGGCGGGCAAGGCCGGAAGGCAGGAAACCGTCGCGCGCCATCACCAGGAAGATGCGGCTCTGCCCGTACAGGAAGGCCAGGATCACGGTCGGCAGGGCAATGACCGCGGCAATGGCGATGATGCGAGCGACGCCCGGCTGGCCGAGTTCGCGCAGGATCAGCGCCAGCGGCTCCGGACTATCGGCAAAGCGCGTGAAGGGCAGCGCGCCCACCGCGGCCGCCGCCACCAGCACATAGACGAAGGTACAGATCAGCATCGAGCCGACGATGCCGATGGCAAGGTCGCGCTCGGGCCGTTTGACTTCCTCGGCCGCAGTCGAAATCGCGTCGAAACCATAGAAGGCGAAGAAGATGATCGCCGCCGCCGCCATGACGCCACGCTCGACGCCGTCGGGCCCCATGCTCTTGCCGAAGCCGAAGGGCATGAAGGGCTCCAGGTTGGCACTGTCGAAATAGGGCAGCGCCACCGCCACGAACCCGGCAAGCGTGATCATCTTGAGCAGGACCAGCACGCTGTTCACCCGCGCGCTTTCGCGCGTCCCGAGCATGAGCAGCCCCGCCACCACCGCGATGATGAAGACTGCCGGAAGGTTGACGATGCCGCCCAGTTCGGGACCCTGCGTCAGGGCCACGGGAAAACCCATGCCGACCAGCAGCGTGCTCGCATAGCCGGACCAGCCCACCGCGACCGCCGATACGACGAGCGAATATTCGAGAATCAGGCTCCACCCCACGACCCAGGCGATCGCCTCGCCCAGCACCATGTAGCTGTAGCTGTAGGCGCTGCCGGCAGCGGGCAGCATGGTCGCCAGTTCGGCGTAGGCGAGCGCCGCGCACGCGCATATCGCTCCGGCGATGGCGAACGAAATCAGCACGGCAGGCCCCGCCCGATCCGCACCGACGCCGATCAGCGTCAGGATACCCGTTCCCACGATCGCTCCCACGCCCAGCGCGATCAGGTGCGGCCAGGACAGCGTGGCGACCATGCGCTCGTCCTGCCGTTCCGAAGCTATTGATTTTCGGCGCATCCATCCTTTCACGGGCGAAAGTCTCCCATGTCCCGGACACGGCGCGGCGGCGTGGATCGGCAGGCTGTCATGCCCCCATGACTAGGGCAGGTCACCGCGCTTTGTCGAGTTGCCGGGGCCGCTGTCCGCCCGATGCGCCGACCGATGCCCTACTCCGCATTTATCCTTAATTCCGCAAATGCCGGAGTTAAGCACGCGGTGAATAGCGCCCTGACTGCAAATATTTGCAGCAACAGGGATGATAATAATGAAGACCAAAGCACTGCTTCTCCTCGCCACGGCTTGCATTCTGCCTGCACCGGCGATGGCGGCAGACGAGGGAGCCGTACAGGATGCCGCGCAACCCGCGGAAAAGCGCGTCAACCTCATGACCACCGGCGTCGCCCGCGCCCGCGACCGCCTCGACAGCGCCACCTCGACCAGCACGCTCAGCGGAGACGAGATCGAGAAGTACGGCGCGCGTTCGGTTGCCGAGATCTTCCGCAACATCCCCGGCATGCGGGCCGAAAGCACGGGTGGCGAGGGCTTCGCCAGCATCTCGATCCGCGGCCTGCCGATCGCGCTTGGCGGTGCCAAGTTCCTGCAGATTCAGGAAAACGGTCTGCCGACCCTCGAATTCGGCGACATGGCCTTCGCCACGGCCGACCAGTTCCTGCGCGCAGACCTCAACCTTGCCGGCGTCCAGGCGATCCGCGGCGGTTCCGCTTCCACTTTCGCGTCGAACTCGTCGGGCGGCATCGTCAACCTGATCGACAAGACCGGCGAAGTCGCCGGCGGGTCCGTCCAGATCAGCACCGGCCTCGACTATGACAGCAAGCGCATGGACTTCGAATACGGCACGCCGGTCAGCGACACGCTGCGCTTCCACATCGGCGGCTTCTACCGCAAGGGCGAAGGCCCGCGCGACACCGGCTTCGACGGCTTCAAGGGCGGCCAGATCAAGTTCAACATGACCAAGGACTTCGACGGCGGCTATTTCCGCGTCTATGCCAAGGTGCTGGACGACCAGACCGTTCCGACCCCCTATTCCCCCGTGCTCGTTTCGGGAACCAACGCCGATCCCGACTACGCGAACGTGCCCGGCCTCGATGTCTCCAGGGACTCGCTGTTCTCGCGCTACATTCCCTCCAACCTCACGCTGGACGGTGAAAACCGCGTCGCCAGCCATCCCTTCGACAAGGCCACGCATTCCAAGATGAAGTCGATCGGCTTCGAGACCAAGTTCGAGGTCGAGGGCTGGAGGATCAACGACAAGTTCCGCTATTCGGACATCTCGGGCAGCACGATCCAGCCCTACACGCTGTCCAACGCGAATGCCGCGCTGCCGTTCCAGTCGATCAATTCGGCCCCGGCCATCATGGCCATGCTCAGCGCCACCAGTCTGAGCTACGCCACCGGCCCCAATGCCGGCCAGACCATCGCCGATCCCTCGGTGCTGAACGGCAACGGCCTGCTGGCCCTGGTCACCAACCAGGACGTGTCGCTCAACAGCCTGAACAACATGACCAACGACATTCGCGCCAGCAAGGTGTGGGAAGTCGGGGCCGGCAAGCTGACCTTCACCGCCGGTTACTACAAGTCGAGCCAGGACATCGACACCGCCTGGACCTGGACCACGACGGTGAACGACGTGCTCGGCGGCGGCAAGGCCCACCTGATCGACGTCTTCGCGGGTCCCTACCAGCTCACCCAGAACGGCGTCCTTGCCTACAACGCGGCGCTGATCGGCGGCTACCGGCGCGATCGCTACGACGTGAACTACGACATCGACGCACCCTACGGCTCGCTCAACTACATGTTCGGCAAGTTCGCGCTGGGCGCCAGCATGCGCTACGACATGGGCAGCGCGCGTGGCACGCTCTACGGCTCCAGCCTGCCGGGCACCGCCAAGTCGACCACGTACGACATCAATGGCGACGGCACGATCTCGCTGCCCGAAACCAAGGTCGGCTTCATCGACTACAGCAAGCCGGCCCCGGTCCACTACGACTACCACTACCTGTCGTACTCGGTCAGCATGAACTACCGCATGGCGGAGCATTTCTCGCTGTTCGGCCGCTACTCCAAGGGCGCGCGCGCCAATGCCGACCGCATCCTTTTCGCCAGCTACGTGAGCCCGACCACCGGCAAGCTGCTGGTTCCTTCGGCGGCCTACGATCCAGTCAGGCAGGCCGAGGGCGGCTTCAAGTACCGCACCGACAACCTCGAGGCCTACGTGACCGGCTTCTGGGCCAAGACCCGCGAGCACAACATCGGCCTCGACCGCGCCTACCGCGCCTACGGCGTCGAGCTGGAAACCAGCTATCGCCGGGGCATCTTCGCCATCAACGGCGGGGCGACCTGGACCAAGGCGGAGATCACCGCCGACGCGCTCGACCCGACCAAGATCGGCAACACGCCCCGGCACCAGGCGGACCTGATCTTTCAGGTTACCCCGCAGGTTGAGACCGAACGCCTCACGGTCGGCGCCAACTTCTACGGCACCACCGGCAGCTATGCCGGCGATTCCAACCAGCTGAAGATGCCCGGCTACGTCGTCACCAACGCCTTTGTTCAATACCGCCCGAACGATCGCGTCTCGATCATGCTTAACGCCAACAACCTGTTTGACGTTCTTGGTCTGGTCGATGTCGACGCGGAATTCATCCCGTCGAGCGGCGTGGTGACGGCACGCACGATCAACCCGCGCACTGTCTCCGCATCGCTGCGCTTCAACTTCTGACGGTTCCCGGCCGCGGCGCTACGGACGCCGCGGCCGGGTTTCGCAGCTCGCGAACATCAGATGGGAAAAGACACATGCTCAGCTCGTTGAACATCCCGAAGAAGCTGGCGATCGCCTTCGTGGCGATCAACCTCTCGGCGGCGGTCATGATGCTGGTCTTCGCGACCAACATCATGATGATCAGCCGATCCACCGAGCGGACCAACTTCCATCAATCGATCCACGCCAAGGCCATGTCGCTGGAAACGCAGATCCTGCGCCAGAACAGCCAGGTGCGCGGGTACCTGGTGACCGGTGACGACCTCTATCTCAAGTCGTACTACGACGGCCGCGACATATACGACGCGACTTCGGCGGAACTGGAAAAGGAACTCGCCGATCCCGCCCTGCGCAACCTGCTGCTCGAATCGCGTGCCGAAACGCTCAAGTGGCGTGCGGACTGGGGCGACAAGTCGATCGAGATGGTCAAGGACGGCCAGCGCGAAGCCGCCGCGGATCGCGTGCGCGACGCCGGCAAGGCCGCGCTCGTCAGCGATGCGGTTCTTCCCCTGCGCGACCTGCGCGACCAGGAACAGGCGCAGATCACGGCGGAATCCGAAGGGCAGGAAACCTCCATCGCCACCGCGTGGATCGCGCTCGTCGTGGGCGGCCTCGCCCTGTGCGGGCTTGCCGTGGCCCTGCAGCGCAAGCTGAGCCGCGACATCGCCTCCCCGGTCGGCGATCTCACCGAGACGATGACCACGCTGGCCTCCGGCTGCAACGACGTCGACGTGCCCGGCACCGACCGCGTGGACGAACTGGGCAACATGGCCCGGGCCGTGCTGGTCTTCCGCGATCAGGCGCTGGCCAAGATCACCGCCGACCATGATCGCGAGGCAGCCATGGCCGAGATCGGCCGCAAGCTGCACGACCTGTCACAGTCCGACCTGCGCGCGCGGCTCCACGACCTGCCCGACGCCTTCGCATCGGTCAGCCGGGACTTCAACAATGCCCTCGACCAGCTCTGCGCCGTCATGGTTTCGGTACGCGGCAGCATCGATTCGATTTCCACCGGCTCATCCGAGATCCGCCAGGCCGCTTCCGACCTGTCGAACCGCAGCGAGGAACAGGCGGCGAAACTGCAGTCCTCGGCCGCGGCGATGGACGAAATCACCCGCAAGGTCGGCGAAAGCGCCGGCATCGTTTCCGAAGCCAACCGCGCCATGAGCGATGCGCGCGGCGAAGCCGAACAGGGCGGCGCCGTGGTGCGGCGTGCGATCGAGGCGATGAACGGCATCGACCAGGCGACCCGCGAAATCGCCGAGATCATCACGGTGATCGATGGCATTGCCTTCCAGACCAACCTTCTCGCGCTCAATGCCGGCGTGGAAGCCGCACGCGCGGGCGATGCCGGCAAGGGCTTCGCGGTCGTCGCTTCGGAAGTGCGTGCGCTGGCGCAGCGCGCCGCCGATGCCGCGGCCGACGTGAAATCGCGCATCCTCTCTGCCACCGAACACGTGACCTCGGGCGTCGAGCTCGTCAACGACACCGGCGGTTCGCTCAACCGCATCATCGAGCGCGTCTCGAGCGTCAGCGAGTCGATCGAGGCCATGGCAGAGACCGCCGAGCAGCAGTCGTCCGGCCTGCTCAAGGTCAACGAGGCAATCAGCGCAATGGACGCCATGACCCAGCAAAACGCCGCGATGGTGGAGGAGACCACCGCCGCCACCGAAATGCTGGCGCGCGAGGCGCAGCAGCTGTTCGAGGCCTTCTCGACCTTCAAGGTCGACGACAGCCTGCCGCGGACGCGGACCGTCTCGCCTTCGAGCATCCGGCCCGCGGCAGTGCAGCCGGCCCCCCGACCGGCCGCTAGGCCGCGTCTGGTCGGCAACCTCGCCGTGAAGACGGTCGAGGACGACTGGTCGGAATTCTGACCGCGCGTCTACCCCGATCGAATGCAGGACCCGGAGGGCGGCGCAGGCCATGGCTTGCGCCGCCCTTTCCCGTGCCGCTCACGCACACGTTCGGGCGGACAGTCCTTTGTCCGGTAGTCGGGATCAGGCTTGAACCGAAGCCGGGAGCCGGGGCAGCCCGCGCCATTCGATCGCGGCGCCATAGGGATGGCAGATGGCAAGGATTGTCCTGCGCCCGTCGCCGGGACGGCCAGACCATTGGGTCATGCACAGCTGCACTTCGCTGCGATCGCGGTTCCATTCGAGGCCGATCCGCGCCATCGGGCGGTCGGGCGTCGCGTTCCTGCCTGCCTTGAGCAGCGAGCCCAGCACGGTGCGGCGTTCCGCATCCGGCAGGTATTGGAGCACCATCGAATGTTGCACCACCCGCATCGTGCCGGGCGCCTGCGGCTCCTCGAGGCGTTCGGCGAGCCAGGTTTCGGCGCCCTGCCGGTCTACCGCCGGCGGAGCCGCCCGTGCCAGCCGCATGGCCCGGCGCAAATAGTCGGCGCGCACCTCGTCGCCCGGCCAGACGTAGGACATCAGCCGTTCGCAGGTATGCGGATCCTCCAGACGCAGTGGCCTGAGATCGACGCCGTGCGCGGAGGCGATCCGGACATCGGCGCGCGGCGGCGGGGGACCCTGCCACGATGGGGTGAGCCGAAGCCCGGAATCGGGCTGCCCGCAAGCCACGCCGCCAAGATCGTGGGCATAGCGGTCGAGCAGCAGGTTCAGCCCGGCGCTGGCGCCGACTTCGAACAGCTCGAACGGCAGGCCGTGCTGGTCGGCAAGCACCGACAATGCCGCCATGAAAGCGCTCGAACGGCGCACTTCGTTAGTCTGTGTGGGATGGTCCATCCAGACCAGCAGGGTCTGCTCGCCCAGTTCGATCGCCTCGCCGACCGCGCGGTCGAAATTCCGGTGCCTTCCGGCATAGAGCGTGGAAAGGTCCGCGATCGTGCCACGCCGTGCCAGAGCGTGCAGCCCGGCATTGAGCCGCAAGGCCATCGCACTTCTGGCAGGATCGAAAGGCCAGCCGGCAATCCTGGCATCGAGTCGCGGCGCGCGGGCCAATTGCCGGCGCGCCGCGGCGAGAACATCGCTCACGAAGGGAGAACCCAGTTCTCGGGCAACCTGCGACTGGCGCAGGAGGTCGTCGCGCGGATCGCCGCCACCCGCGGTCGAAGCAAGGCGTCGAGCCGCTCCGCCAAGGTCCGGGTCTGACACCGGGGAGACCGTGGGCACGCTTGAAATCCTCGCTAACCGCTTAGTTTACCGGAGTTTTCCGGAAGCGATTGGAGGGTAGAACCGTTTGGTTGATTGAATACTGTCCGAGAAATAGGTGTTTCCTCCTATTCCGACGCGGCGCCTGCTGGATTCCTGCAAGGCGACCCACGGAAAAACCCGGAAGAGCCGCGCGCAAATTCGAAACCGGAATGCGCTATTTCATACCCAACGATAGTGGTTAACTTTTTCAGGATGACGTGAAATGGCAACCGCCGACCCGGCCATGAGCCCGACATTCAACCCCATCGGCGCACGCCGGCACGCCCGAGAGAATGTCGAAATGATGGCCCGGTTCCGTCGCGACCGCGCCAGCAGCACCGTGATGCTCAAGGACCTGACGCCGTTCGGCGCGAGGGTCGAAGGCATCGGCCAGCTCGAAACCGACGAGGCGGTCAGCCTCGCCTTGCCGGGATGCCGCCCCTCGATGGCCTTCGTCGCCTGGGCCAATGCCCATTGCGCCGGCCTGGAATTCGCCGAACCGCTCGAAAACACCGTGTTCGCCGATCTGGTTGCGCGCTACGGACTGGGCCGCGACCCGATCGCGGCCTGAAGGCTCACGCCACCGCCGCTTCCAGCATGCGGATCGTCCCGGCATCGGCGTCGATCTCGGCCATGACCCCCACCGGCATGCTGACCTGCGCGGCGATGTGCCCGATCATCGCGCCCTGAAAGGCCGGCACGCCCAGCGCCGCGAACTGGCGATCGAGCACTTCATAGACGGTGAAGTTGGAATAGCCCCCATCCGGGTTGTGGCAGCGGGTGCACTGCCCGAAAACGACGCCCGCGACCTTGTCCAGAATACCCGCAAGCGCCAGCTGGGTGAGCATGCGGTCGATCCGGTATTCGGATTCGTTGGTCTCCTCCAGAAACAGGATCGCACCGGTGAAGTCGGGCAGGTAGGGCGTGCCGACCAGCGCCGAGAGCACCGTGAGATTGCCGCCGAGCAGCCTTCCGCGCGCCTTGCCGCCCCGGAACGTGCGCAAGGCCGGGCCGCGTCCCGACAGGTTCGGGCCATCGCCGGCCGCCACAGTATAAGTCGGCATGGCGGCATCGAACGCGACGCGGCGAAACGATTCCCAGGCCTGCGGCGGCCACGAGGCCGATGCGTTGGGGCCATGGATGCTGTGCACCCCGGTGCGCGCCGCCAGCGCCAGATGGAGCGCGGTATTGTCGCTGAAACCCGTAAACAGCTTGGGCTTGCGCGCGATCGCCGCGAAATCGAGATGGGGCAGGAGCCGCGCCGAGCCCCAGCCGCCGCGCACCGCCATGACCGCGCGTACCCCGTCGTCCTCGAACATCGCCATGAGATCGCGCGCACGCGCCTCGTCCGAGCCGGCAAGGTAGCCCTCGCGCGCCAGCAGGTGCGGCGCCGACCGGGGCACGAGCCCCATGGCACGTACCGTCTCCTCGATTTCGGCCAGACCGAACCGATCGGCGATGAAACCTGCCGGTGCGACGAGTCCGAGCACGTCCCCCTCGCGCAGGCGCGGCGGCCTTGTCGGCGCGCCGACTGGCGCCGGCAAGGCGGTGGCTCGCGTCAGCGAAGCGGAGAAGGGAAGAGCGGCGGCACCGAGCCCCGCGACTGCCTGGCGTCGGGTCAACATCACGCCGGGATGCTAGAGGCTGGCGCCGGGCGTGCAAGGGGCCACGCCCGCATGGCCTCTCGACGGCGCGCCCGCGAACGGCCATGGAACGGACATGACAGAAGAAGAAAAGCCCCTCACCGATCGCCGCTTCTACAAGGCCGAGCAGGAAGTCGGCTTTGCCGACAGGCAGAGCGGCACGCGCCAGACCGTGCACCCCTCCTATCGCCTGGCCTTCCGCGACACCGATTTCCTGCTGCGCGATGATCTGCGACCGGTGCGTTTCCAGCTGGAGCTGCTCAAGGCGGAAACACTGATCGAGGAAGCCCAGATCGGCTCGACCCTGGTGTTCTACGGATCCGCGCGCATCCCTTCGCCCGAAAACCTCGACGCCTTTCTGGCGCAGGAGAGGACTGAAGAGGAACAGGCCATTGCCGAGCGCCTCGCGGCCAAGTCCAAGTACTATGAGGAAGCGCGCCGCCTCGCCCGGCTCGCCAGCGAGTGCGCGGTGGTCGAAAAGGGCATGCGCCAGTTCGTCGTGTGCTCGGGCGGCGGCCCGTCGATCATGGAGGCGGCCAACCGCGGCGCCGCCGAAGCGGGTGCGGAATCGCTCGGCCTCAACATCGTCCTGCCGCACGAGCAGGAGCCCAACCCCTGGGTGACGCCGCGCCTCTCGTTCCAGTTCCACTACTTCGCGCTGAGGAAGATGCACTTCGTCCTGCGTGCCCGCGCGGTAGCGGTCTTTCCCGGCGGGTTCGGCACGCTCGACGAACTGCTCGAACTGCTCACGCTGATGCAGACGGGCAAGATGAAGCCGATCCCGATCCTGCTCTATGGCCGCGAGTACTGGAACCGCATCATCAATTTCGAGGCGCTGGCAGAGGAAGGCACGATCAATCGCCGCGACCTCGACCTGTTCCACTGGTGCGAAACGGCGGACGAGGGCTGGAACGTGATCCAGCGATTCTACGATCTGGACTGCGGGTAGGCCCTGAAGTCCGATCGCCTTTGAATGAAGTATTCGTCATTGCGAGCGTAGCGAAGCAATCCAGAGCGTTGTCGTTGCCCTGGATTGCCGCGGCCCTGCGGGTATCGCAATGACGATTCACGGGAAGACGATCACGCCTGACGGACCGCCTGATGTCCCATCGGCCCGTGCCCGGCGCCAAAGCCGGGCGCGGCCTTCAGCGCCGCGCGGACGAATTCGCGCCCGCGTGCGATCGCGTCCTCCAGCGCGAGCCCCGCGCCCAGACCGGTGGCGATCGCGCTTGAAAGCGTGCAGCCGGTGCCATGGTTGTGCCGCGTGACGATGCGCGGCGCGCTCCAGGCAACCGGGGCGTGGCCAGGCAGGACCAGCCGGTCCTGCACCACATCGCCCTGCGCATCACCGCCCTTGGCGAGGTAGGCAACATCGCGCGCGCGCATCGCCCCGTCGCCCCCCAGCGCTTCCAGTTCGGCAATGTTGGGCGTGGTCAGGGTGGCCAGCTGCATCAGCCGCTCGAACGCGGCGATCGTCGCATCATCGGCGAGCATCGTGCCGCTGGTGGAAATCATCACCGGATCGAACACGACAGGCACGCCGAGCGATTCGAGCCGATCCGCCACCGCCCCGGCAATCGCCGCCGAGCCCAGCATGCCGATCTTCACCGCATCCACCCCGATGTCGGACACACAGGCATCGATCTGCGCGCCCACCATTGCAGGGGAAAGCGCCTCTACCATCGTTACCTCGCGCGTATTCTGCGCGGTGATCGCGGTGATCGCGGTCATCGCATAGCCGCCGAGCATCGTGATCGTCTTGATGTCCGCCTGGATACCGGCACCGCCCGAGCTGTCGGACCCGGCGATGGAGAGGATACGGGGTGGCTTCATGACAGTACGCTAGTGCGCGCGGGCATCCTTCGACAAGCTCAGGATGAGCGAGGGGTGGGTGTGAAGTCCCCTAACCGCTCGTGCCGAGCTTGTCGAAGCGCGACTGGCGCAACCTCACCCCTTGTAGTGCCGCACGGTCGAAGGCGGATGCGCGGCGTGGTGCTTCTTCGCCCGTGTCGGCCGATCGACCAGTTCGCCGCCGCAATTGGGGCAGCGGTCGTCCAGATCCTCCGCGCATTCGGCGCAGAACGTGCACTCGAAACTGCAGACGAAGGCGCCGGGGGCCTCGGCGGGCAGGTCCGTGCCGCAGCGTTCGCAATCGGGGCGCATTTCGAGAGCCATTATACCGCCGCCTCCTCGATCGCCGCGCAGATCGAGGCGACGGCCGCCTCCACTT
The DNA here is from genome assembly GCF_025153475.1 of Novosphingobium mangrovisedimenti. Lineage (GTDB taxonomy): Bacteria > Pseudomonadota > Alphaproteobacteria > Sphingomonadales > Sphingomonadaceae > Novosphingobium > Novosphingobium mangrovi_A. Next base: position 123,265 of record NZ_JANZXA010000013.1, on the reverse strand, counting down.
CGCCGGCATCGTCGCCTTCGGCCATCACGCGGATCACCGGTTCGGTGCCCGAAGGGCGGATCACCAGCCGTCCCTTGCCATCGAGCGAAGCCTCGGCATCTGCTATCGCCGCCTGAACGCTCGCCGCTTCGAGCGGCTTGCCGCCCGAAAAGCGCACGTTGCGCAGCAGTTGCGGGACCGGATCGAAGAGGTGCAGCAGCTCGCTCGCGCGCTTGCCCGACTGGACCAGCGCGGCCAGCACCTGCAGCGCCGCCACGGTACCGTCCCCGGTCGTCGCATGATCGAGCAGGATCATGTGCCCCGACTGTTCGCCGCCGACATTGAAACCGCCGGTCTTCATGCGTTCGAGCACGTGGCGGTCGCCCACCTTGGTGCGTTCGAGCGTCAGCCCCTGCCCCTGCAGGAACCGCTCGAGCCCGAGGTTCGACATGACCGTCGCCACCACGCCGCCACCGCGCAGGTCCCCGCGCGCGGCAAGCTGGCTGCCGATCAGCGCCATGATCTGGTCGCCGTCCACGGTCTGGCCCTTCTCGTCGACGACGATAAGCCGGTCGGCATCGCCATCGAGCGCAATGCCGATGTCGGCGCCCGAGGACACCACCGTCTCCTGCAGCAGGCCCGGATGGGTAGAGCCGCAGGCCTTGTTGATGTTCTTGCCGTTGGGCGAGACGCCCACCGCGACGATCTCGGCGCCCAGTTCCCAGAAGGCCGACGGCGCGACCTGATAAGCCGCGCCATTGGCGCAATCGACCGCGATCTTGAGACCGTCGAGCCGCACCGTGCTGGGCAGCGAGCCCTTGACCGCGTGGATATAGCGCCCGCGCGCATCTTCGATGCGCCGCGCCCGGCCTATATCCTCGCTGGCGGCCAGTGCGAGATCCTCGCCGAGCATCTTCTCGATGGCCAGCTCATCCTCGTCGGACAGCTTGAAGCCGTCGGGACCGAACAGCTTGATGCCGTTGTCCTCGTAGGGGTTGTGGCTGGCCGAGATCATCACGCCCACGTCCGCGCGCAACTCGCGCGTCAGCAGGGCGACTGCCGGGGTCGGCATCGGGCCGAGCAGCACCACGTCCATGCCCACGCTGGTAAAGCCCGCGACCATTGCGTTTTCCAGCATGTAGCCCGACAAGCGCGTATCCTTGCCGATCACCACGCGGTGCCGGTGGGTGCCGCGCAGGAAGCGGGTGCCGGCCGCCTGGCCGACCTTCATGGCGGTGGCGGCGGTCATCGCGCCCTGGTTGGTGCGGCCGCGAATGCCGTCGGTACCGAAGAACTGTTTGCTCATGATGGGGCCCACTATCCCGGAAGTGCTGACAAATTGCTATGTCGCGCCGGCTTGCTAATGTCACGCCCTGCAACGAAATTCAGGGGCGGCATGAATCAAACCAGCAGCGCCGGGCGAATGCCCGAAATCCGCGTACCGGGCATGCTGACGCTGGGCGGCCTGATCGCCGGTCTGATCCTGGGCCTCGCGCTCGGGGACACGGCGGTATTGCCTCCGCTGCTTGCGATCGCCGAACCGCTGGGCGCCTTCTGGCTCAAGGCGCTGAAAATGACGATCCTGCCGCTGGTGATCGGCCTCCTGTTCACCGGCATCATCGAGACCGCCGCGGCGGCTCATGCGGGTGCTATGGCGCGGCGCACGCTGGGCCTGATCGTCGGCGTACTGGCAGCCAGCGCTGTGGTCGGCGGCCTGTTGATGCCGGTGCTCCTGGCGCTGTTTCCCGCGCCGGAGATTGCCATGCCGCAAGGCACCGCCGCGCCCGGCAGTGCCCTTCCCGGCCTCGGCGACTTCCTCGGCTCGCTGCTGCCCACCAATGTCTTCACCGCCGCGGCCGACGACGCCATGCTGCCGGTCATCGTCTTCGTCGCCCTGTTCGCGACCGCCGCCACGCGTCTCGCCGAGGAACCACGCCGCCAACTTTCTCTGTTATTTGAAGGTCTTGCCGGCGCCATGATCGTGGTGATCGGCTGGGTTCTGGCCGTCGCGCCACTCGGCGTCTTCGCGCTGGGCCTGACGCTGGCTGCCTCTAGCGGCGCGGCGGCGATCGGCGCGCTGGCGCACTACATCGTGCTGGTCGCATCGCTGGGCGCGCTGTTCCTGCTCGGCGCCTACCCGCTCGCCATGACGGTCGGGCGCAAGGGCCTGGGCGCTTTCGCGCGGGCCATACTGCCGGCCCAGGTGGTCGCGATCTCGACGCAAAGCTCGCTGGCGAGCCTGCCCGCGATGCTGGCCTCGTGCCGCAAGCTGGATGTCGAGACCACGACGAGCGAGTTCGTCCTGCCGCTGGCCGTCACGCTGTTCCGCGCGACCGGACCGGCGATGAACGTGGGCGTCGCCATCTACGCCGCGCAGCTGGCCGGGCACGAACTGACCCCCATGGCCATCGCGGCGGGTGTGCTGGTCGCCTTCGTCACGACCTTCGGCACCGTATCGCTGCCCGGAACCGTCAGCTTCATCGCCTCCACCGGGCCGATCGCCGCAGCCATGGGTGTGCCGCTCTGGCCGCTGGGCATTCTGGTCGCGGTGGAAATGCTGCCCGACATCATGCGCACCGTCGGCAACGTGACGATGGACGTGGCAGTGACGAGCGCGGTGGATACCGGAGCCCAGGAAACCTCAACGGAGACGCTGCACTGACAGCGCTATTCCTCCAGCTCGATGTCCCAGTAGAGCCAGTCGCGCCAGGTTTCGTGGAGATAGTTGGGCGGAAAGCCCTTCCCGCGTTCCTGCAAGTGCCAGCTCGTCGGCCGGATCGGCTGGACCAGCGGAGGCATGTTCGCCTGCTTGGGCGTGCGACCGCCTTTCCTGAGGTTGCACGGCGCGCAGGCGGTGAGGATATTTTCCCAGCTCGTCTTACCGCCCAGACGGCGCGGGATCACGTGGTCGAAGGTGAGGTTGTGCGGGCTGCCGCAGTACTGGCACGAAAACCGGTCGCGCAGGAACACGTTGAAGCGGGTGAAGGCCGGAAACTCGTTGGGCTTCACGTACTGGCGCAGCGCGATCACCGAGGGGATCTGCATCGTCCAGCTGGGGCTGTGCACGGCCCGGCCATACGTGGAAACGATGTCCACCCGTTCGAGCACGACCGCCTTGATCGCGGTCTGCCAGGGCCACAGGCTCAGCGGATAGTAGGAAAGCGGCGTGTAGTCCGCATTCAGCACCAGGGCAGGACAGTCGGAAAGACTTCGGGAGGGGTCCCCCTCCGCGCTGCGGAACCGGGCCGCGCGCTCTATCAGCTCCGACTTGAGCATGGCCTCCTGTCGCAGGCCGCCATTGCGGTTTGATGGCAGTACATGTGTTCATATGCAGCATTTGCGCGACTCGTCGTCAAGCCGCCTTTGTTGCGGTCCCCTGACAATCCACAGTCCTTGAGGCGGCCACAGTCCTTGAGGCGGCCACAGTCCTTGAGGCGGCCACAGTCCCAGCGGCGGCCACAATCCTTGCAGCGACGGCGGCGGGCGGTAAGGCTCGCCATATCATGATCGTGACGCGCTTCGCCCCAAGCCCCAACGGCCCGCTGCACCTCGGCCATGCCTTTGCCGCGCTGGTCGCCCACGACCTGGCGCGCGAACGCGGCGGGCAATTCCACCTGCGGATCGAAGACATCGACGGCGAGCGCAGCCGCGCCGAATTCGTTGAGGAATTTCTCCTCGACCTGCGCTGGCTCGGCCTCGAATGGGACGGCGCGGTCGCATTCCAGTCCGCACGCCTTGCCCGCTACACGGAGGCGGGCGAGCGTCTCAAAGCCATGGGCCTGCTCTATCCCTGCCGCTGCACCCGCGCCGAAATCACCGCAGCCGCGACCGAGGCGGGCCCGGACGGGCCGATCTATCCCGGCACCTGCCGACATCATGACGTCAACCCCGAAGGCGCCGCCTGGCGGCTTGACGTCACCCGCGCCATGGACCTTGCCGGTCCGCTCGAATGGGTCGACGAAATCGCCGGGCCGCAAGTGGCGACACCGCAGATTTTCGGGGATGTCGTCCTGCTGAGAAAGGACCTGCCGGCGAGTTATCACCTTGCCGCCACCCTCGACGACGCGGCGGACGGGATCACGCTTGTCACGCGGGGCATGGACCTGTTTCCCGCCAGCCACGTGCACCGGCTGCTGCAGGCGCTGCTGGGTCTGCCGGTGCCGGCCTGGCACCACCACGGCCTGCTGATAGAGCCCGACGGGCGAAAGCTCGCCAAGCGGCGCGGTTCGCCATCGCTGGGCGACCGGCGGCGCGCGGGCGAGGATGGGTGGGCTCTGGCGGAAGCCTTGCGCGCCCACCGTTTCCCCGGGGACATTTCGCTGTCTGGCAATTGGACGCCTTAGAGCCTAAATAGGAATCCATGAGCTATATTCTGATCCCCGTCATCATTGGCTTGATGATCATGGTCGTCATCAGTCTGGTGCGCGGCATTGCCGCGTTCCTCAACAGCACCAAGGAAGACCTTCACCGCGATCCCGACGCGGTAGGGCCCTCGCCCAACCAGGTGCTGCAGAACAAGATGATGTTCAACCGCATCAAGTATCAGGCGGCCGCCGTACTGGTATGCGCGCTGCTTCTCGCGATGACGCGTTGATTTTCCGGAGCGACCGTGGAGCGGTGCCGCGAAATGCGCCTGCAACGCATTCTTGAGCGAGTGACGCCTTGGTCCGACTGAACAAGATCTACACACGCACCGGCGACGACGGCACCACCGGCCTCGTCGACGGATCGCGCCTGCCCAAGCACGCCGCGCGCATGGACGCGATCGGCGCGGTAGATGAAGCCAACAGCGCGATCGGCCTTGCCGTGTGCGCGATGGAAGGCTCGCCGCACGCGGCCACGCTCACGCGTATCCAGAACGACCTGTTCGATCTCGGCGCCGACCTTGCGACTCCGGGCGAGGATTTCACACCCGGCGAGATGACGCTGCGTGTCGTGAACGCGCAGGTCGCGTGGCTCGAAACGGCAATCGACGCGGTCAACGCGCACCTCCAGCCGCTCAGGAGCTTCATCCTGCCCGGCGGCAGCGAGGCAGCCGCGCGCGTCCATGTCGCCCGCGCATCGGCCCGCGCCGCCGAACGCCGCGCCACCGCGCTTGCGGCAACCGAGCCGGTCAACCCGGCCGCGCTCGCCTACATCAACCGGCTCAGCGACTATCTCTTCGTCCTCGCCCGCGCACTGAATGATGACGGTGCAGACGATGTGCTTTGGGTGCCAGGCCAAAATCGCTAGGTTCCCTCGGCAAGCGCGAAGCGCTAGGCAGCGCGCGAATTCGTTTCATCGAGAGGGAGTGTAGCGTGCAGACAGTCGGTATCATCGGTGCGGGCATCATGGGTTCGGGCATTGCCCAGACCGTAGCCAGCAAGGGCATGGACGTGATCCTCACGGACATCAGCCTCGAAAACGCCGAGAAGGGCAAGGCCGGCATCGCCAAGGGCCTGTCCAGGCTCGTCGCCAAGGAAAAGATGACCCAGGCCGACGCGGACGCACTGCTGGCGCGCATCACGCCGGCCGGCGACTATTCGGCACTGTCCGGCTGCGATCTCGTCATCGAGGCCGCGACCGAGCGCGAGGACATCAAGGCCAAGATCTTCGAGGCCGCCGGCAAGGTGCTCAAGGACGGCGCGATCATGGTGTCCAACACCAGCTCGATCCCGATCACCCGCATGGCCGCCCAGTCGCCCGATCCGACGCGCTTCTGCGGCATGCACTTCTTCAACCCGGTGCCGGTGATGGGCCTCGTCGAAGTGATCCCCGGCCTTGCCACCTCGCCGGACACGACCAGCCGCGTGAAGGCCTTCGGTGAAAAGCTGGGCAAGACCGTCGTCCTCGCCGGCGACGCGCCGGGCTTCGTCGTCAACCGCATCCTGTGCCCTCTGCTGAACGAGGCGATCTTCGTGCTGGGCGAAGGCCTGGCCTCGGTCGAGGACATCGACGCGGGCATGCGCCTGGGCGCCAATCACCCGATGGGCCCGCTGACGCTGGCCGACTTCGTGGGCCTCGATACGCTCTACGAGATCATGAAGGTGTTCCAGGCGACCACCGGCGATCCCAAGTACCGCCCCGCCCCGCTGCTGCAGAAGTACGTCGAGGCCGGCTGGTACGGCCGCAAGACCGGCAAGGGCTTCTACGACTACTCGGGCGAGAAGCCGGTCCCGAGCCAGTAAAACGCGATCACCTCAGAAAGTACCTTCGTCATTGCGAGGCCCGCAGGGTCGCGGCAATCCAGAGCCGTGTGGAGCCGCCCTGGATTGCTTCGCTTCACTCGCAATGACGATAATAGGTAAGGCTACGAAGCGCCCTCGTCCTTTTCAGGCCGGGGGCGTTTTTTGCTGGAACGGCTCGTCTTGATGGAACGCAGGGCCGCGCCGGATAGTTATCCGGCCGAAGGAGACCCGCGATGACGCAGCGCAAGGACGACCTCGCCCCCGAAACCACCAATGCCGAACAGCAGGATTCCGAAACGCAGGCCCAGTCGGTGGCCGAGGAAGCCCTGTCCAGATCGACCTCCGTGCTCAGCCTTGAGGAAAGCGAGAAACTCTCCAACAGCCTGAATCCGGCAGACACGCAGGATCTGGTCGATCATTTCAACCAGATGGACACCAGCGGCACCATCGACATGTCCGCCTATCGCGGCGAGGAGACGATGGACGATCTGGAAAACAAGTACGGCCGCGCCGGCGTTGCCGATCCCGATTTCAAGGACGACGACAGCTAGGCCCGCCTAGTTCGCGTTCGTATCCTTGGCCCAGGGATTCTTGTGCTCGCCATGGGCGGCGGCAACCTTGGCCGCCTGCTGCTGCGCGGTCTGGTCCGGCGACGGTACCGAGCAGTAGGCCGTGAGCAGCACCCCGCCCGCCCAGAACAGCGCGTTCCAGCGACTCTTGAAGACAGTGGTGATCTTCGGCCCGAACATCATGACGCCCTTCTAGCGCGCCAGGGTTAAGGTTCGGTACCCGCCTCGCGCTTGAGGTCATAGAGCACTTCGAGGGCATCGCGCGGGGTGAGGGCATCGACGTCCATCTCGCGCAGCTTGTCGCGCAAGGTATCGCACTGTTCCTCGCGGGCGTCCTGTGCGGCGGCGAAGAGCGGCAGGTCGCCCAGCCCGGCCGCCAGTCCGCCGGTTTCGGCCCGGCCCTTTTCCAGCTTTTCGAGCACCGACTTGGCCCGGCTGATGACCTTGGGTGGCACGCCAGCAAGGCGGGCGACGGCAAGGCCATAGCTGCGGTCCGCGGGCCCTTCGGCCAGTTCGTGCAAGAGGACGAGATCACCCTTCCATTCACGCGCGCGAACATGGTGGAGCGACAGCGCCTCGCAAGTCTCCGCCAGCCGCGCCAGCTCGTGGTAGTGCGTGGCGAACAGGCAGCGGCAGCGGTTGGTCTCGTGGACCGCCTCAGCCACCGCCCAGGCCAGCGCGAGGCCATCGTAGGTCGAGGTGCCGCGCCCGACTTCATCAAGGATGACAAAGCTCTGCTCGCTCGCCTGCGCGAGAATTGCGGCGGTCTCGACCATCTCGACCATGAATGTCGAGCGTCCGCGCGCAAGGTTGTCCGACGCGCCGACGCGGCTGAACAGGCGATCCACCATGCCGATCCGCGCCGCCTTCGCTGGAACGAAACCGCCTGCCTGTGCCAGCAGCACGATCAGCGCGTTCTGCCGCAGGAAGGTCGATTTACCGCCCATGTTGGGGCCGCCGATCAGCCAGAGCCGGTCGTGCGTGCCCAGCCGGCAATCGTTGGCGACGAAACGCTCGCCCTGCGCCATGAGCGCGGCTTCGACCACCGGGTGGCGACCGCCCTCGATGTCGAGCGAAAGCCCCTCTACCACGTGCGGCATCGTCCAGCCCCCCTCCGCCGCACGCTCCGCCTGCCCCGCGGCGACGTCGATGCGAGCAAGCGCGGCGGCGGTACGGGCGATCTCGCGGCGTGCGGCCACGGCTTCGGCCACCAGCCCCTCGAAATGGGCTTCCTCGGCCGCGAGCGCATGGGCGCCCGCCTCGGTGATGCGGCTGGCTTCCTCGTGCAGCGCCAGCGCGTTGAAGCGCATGGCCCCGGCCATGGTCTGGCGATGCGAAAACCCGCTGTCCGCTTCCATCAGCTTGTCGGCATGGCGCGAGGGCACTTCGATGAAATAGCCCAGCACATTGTTGTGCTTGATCTTGAGCGCGGCGACGCCTGTTTCCTCGCGGTATTTCGCCTCCAGCGCGGCAATGGCGCGGCGGGCATTGCCCGAAATCCGGCGCAGCTCGTCCAGCGCGGCGTCATGGCCCTCGGCGATGTAGCCGCCCTGCCCGCGCTCGGTCGGCGGAGCCGGCACCAGCGCACGCTCGAAATGATCGACCAGCGCGCCGTGGCCGCCGAGATCGGGCAGCAGCGTTTCGAACAGCACCGGCAGATCGTCGCGCCGCGCCAGCCTGTCCGCCACCACGCGCGCGCCGGAAAGGCCGTCGCGCAGCTGGCCGAGATCGCGCGGACTGCCCCGACCCGCGACCACGCGACCCAGCGCCCGGCCGACGTCGGGCAGCGAACGCAGCGCGGCGCGCAGGTCCTCGCGCAGCAGGGCGTCGTCATGGAGCCATTCGACGAGTTCCAGCCGCTCGGCAATCGCACTGCGGTCGGTCAGCGGCGCGGACAGGTCCTCGGCAAGCTGGCGCGCGCCCGCGCCGGTCACGCAGCGGTCGATCGCGTCGATCAGGCTGCCCCTGCGCCCGCCCTGCGCGGATTCGAGGATTTCGAGGCTGGCGCGGGTGGCCTCGTCCATGGCCAGCGTCGCCTCGCCCCGGCGCGCCTCGGGCGGAAGCAGCAGCGGCAGGGCGCCGCGCCCGACATGGTCGAGATAAGCGATAAGCCCGCCCGCCGCCGCCAGCATCGGCCGCGTGAACGTGCCGAAACCATCGAGCGTGGCGACGCCGTGGATCACCTTCAGCCGCTCCTCCCCGCCTTCGGAGGAGAATTCGTGTCCGGATCGGGCAATCGAACCGTCGGGCGCCAGTTCCCAGCCATCGGGCACGACCAGTTCGCTCGCGCCCAGCCGGGCCAGCGCCGCGCCCAGTCGGTCCGGCGCGCATTCTTCCAGCTCCATGCGCCCGGTCGAAATGTCGCAGGCGGCCAGGCCTACCAGTCCGCGCACCGCGCAGGCCGCTGCCAGCACGTTGGCACGGCGCGGCTCCAGCAGCGCTTCCTCGGTCAGCGTGCCGGCGGTGACGAAGCGCACGATGTCGCGCGCCACCAGCGCCTTCGAGGCCCTTCCTTCCTTTCTGGCGCGCTCCTTGGCTTCGGCGGGCGTTTCGGTCTGCTCGGCAATGGCGACGCGGCAGCCGCCCTTGATCAGCCGCGCCAGATAGCTCTCGGCCGAATGCACCGGCACGCCGCACATCGGAATTGGCGCACCGTTGTGCTCACCGCGCGTCGTGAGGGCGATATCGAGAATCGCGGCGGCCTTCTTCGCATCGTCGAAGAACAGTTCGAAGAAGTCGCCCATGCGGTAGAACAGCAGGCAATCGCCTGCTTCCTCACGCAGGGCGAGATACTGGGCCATCATCGGGGTTGCGCCGGAACTCATGCGCGCCAGCGTTAGCGTCCCCTTTCCGCCTTTGTGAAGCGCCCCCGTAACGCCTTTCCCCTATCGCGTCGCACGAACATCCGTTAGTGGCGCAATTGCATCCGGGGAGATATCGCTTGTCCGAAAAAAGCAAGGTCCAATTCACCGAGCGCGAAGCGCTGTTTTACCACGAGACGATCCGGCCGGGTAAGATCGAGATCATCGCCAGCAAGCCGATGGCGACGCAGCGCGATCTGTCCCTCGCCTACTCGCCGGGCGTCGCAGTGCCGGTGCAGGCGATCGCCGACGATCCCTCCAAGGCCTACGACTATACCGCCAAGGGCAACCTCGTCGCGGTGATCTCGAACGGCACCGCGATCCTGGGCATGGGCAATCTCGGCGCGCTGGCCTCCAAGCCGGTGATGGAAGGCAAGTCCGTCCTGTTCAAGCGCTTCGCCGACGTCGATTCGATCGATATCGAGATGGCCAGCGAGGACAGCGAGGCGCTGATCGAGGCGATCGCGCTGATGGAACCCAGCTTCGGCGGCATCAACCTCGAAGACATCAAGGCACCCGAGTGCTTCATCATCGAGCAGACCCTGCGCGAGCGGATGAACATCCCGGTGATGCACGACGACCAGCACGGCACCGCGATCATCGCCGCCGCCGGACTGATCAATGCCTGCCACCTGACCGGTCGCGATCTCGACAAGCTGAAGGTCGTGGTGAACGGCGCCGGCGCCTCGGCGCTGGCCTGTACGGCGCTGATCAAATCGCTGGGCGTGCACAACGACAACGTCATCGTCTGCGATTCCAAGGGCGTGATCTACCGGGGCCGCGAAAACGTCGACCAGTTCAAGTCGGCCCATGCCGTCACCACCGACAAGCGCACGCTGAAGGAAGCCCTGCAGGGCGCCGACATGTTCCTCGGCCTCTCGGTCGCAGGCGCGGTGACGCAGGACATGGTCAAGGACATGGCCGATGAGCCGATCATCTTCGCCATGGCCAACCCCGACCCCGAGATCACCCCGCCCGACGTGAAGGCGGTACGCCCCGACGCCATCGTCGCCACGGGCCGCTCGGACTATCCGAACCAGGTCAACAACGTGCTCGGCTTCCCCTTCATCTTCCGCGGCGCGCTCGACGTGCGCGCGACGGCGATCAACGAGGAAATGAAGATCGCCGCGGCCCATGCCATTGCCGAACTCGCCCGCCAGCAGGTGCCCGAGGAAGTCGCCGCAGCCTACGGCGAAACGCAGCAGTTCGGCCGCGACTACATCATCCCGGCGCCGTTCGACCCGCGCCTGATGGAAGTCGTGCCCTCCGCCGTCGCCAGGGCGGCGATGGAATCGGGCGTGGCGCAGAAGCCGATCGAGGACTTCGACGCCTATCGCCACCAACTCAAGGGCCGTCTCAACCCGACCACTTCGGTGCTGAGCAATGTCTACGCGCAGGTCAAGGCGAACCCCAAGCGCGTGATCTTCGCCGAGGCCGACCACGAAGTCGTCCTGCGCGCCGCGATCCAGTTCCGCGATTTCGGCTACGGCGAACCGATCCTGGTCGGCCGCACGCAGGCCGTTCTCGAAAAGATGGCCGAACTCGGCGTGGCCGATCCGGAAAGCTACCACATCGAGAACGCGGCGGTTTCCGAACACATGGCGCCGATGGTCGCGATGCTCTACGAGCGCCTCAAGCGCCGCGGCTTCCTGGAGCGCGACGTGCAGCGCATGTGCAATACCGACCGCAACGTCTTCGCGTCGGGCCTCCTCAAGCTGGGCGTGGGCGATGCCATGATCACCGGCATGACCCGCCCCTTCGCGCAGTCGATGAAGGAAGTGCGCCGCGTGCTCGACCCCGCCGAAGACAAGCTGCCTTTCGGCATCCACATGCTGGTGGGCAAGACGCACACGGTGTTCCTCGCCGACACCACCATCAACGAGCGCCCCAATGCCGAGGAACTCGCGGTGATCGCGACCGAGACCGCCGCCGTCGCCCGCAAGCTGGGCCACGAACCGCGCGTCGCGTTCCTGAGCTACTCGACCTTCGGCAACCCTCCGGGCCGGTGGCTCGAGACCATCCGCGGCGCCGTCCACATCCTCGACGAGCAGAACCCGAACTTCGAATACGACGGCGACATGGCGCCCGATGCCGCGCTCAACCCCAAGGTCATGGCGCTCTATCCGTTCTGCCGCCTCTCGGCTCCGGCGAACGTCCTGATCATGCCGGGCCTGCAGTCGGCCAACATCTCGGCCAAGCTGCTGCGCGAAATCGGCGGCGCCACCAACATCGGTCCGATGCTGCTGGGCATGGAAAAGCCCGTCCAGATCGTGCCGATGACCGCGATTGCCCCCGACGTGCTGACCAGCGCCGTTCTGGCAGCGGCCGGGATCGCGGGCTGAACGCAGGAACAAGACGAACAAGGGAAGGGGTCCGGCAGCACCGCTGCGGGGCCCCTTTTTTCTTTCGCGACAATCTCCCGAACTCGACATTCGCGCCCGAACGCGCAAGAGACGCAGCCATGAGCGACTTTTCCATTCCGGGCTTCGACCTCGCCGCTTTCGTGGATGCCACCCTGGCCGAAGACCTCGGCGTCGGACTGCCGGGCGGCGGTCATGACGTCACGTCCGAAAGCGTGATCGATGCCGATGCGAAGTTTTCCGGCGTGATGGATTCGCGCGATGCGATCACCGTTGCCGGCCTGCCGATCGCCGCGGCCTTCTTCCGCAAGCTCGATCCGGCCATGGAAATCGAGATCCTCATCGAGGAAGGCGCGCAGGTTCAGTCCGGCACGGATCTCATGCGGCTGAGCGGCAATGCCCGCGCGATGCTGACGGCGGAGCGCAGCGCGCTCAACACCGTGCAGCACCTCTCGGGCATCGCCACGATGACGCGCCAATACGTCGATGCCATGAAGGGCCATGGAACGCTGCTCGATACGCGCAAGACCATTCCGGGCCTGCGCCACCTCGAGAAGTACGGCACCCGCATGGGCGGCGCGCAGAACCACCGCATGGGCCTGTGGGACGCGGCGATGATCAAGGACAACCACGTCCTCGTGGCGGGCGGCGTCGGTCCGGCCGTCGCGCGGGCAAAGGCTGCCGGCGTCGCGCAGATCATCTGCGAGGTCGACCGCCTCGACCAGATCGAACCCGCCATCGCGGCGGGCGCGCATCACCTGCTGCTCGACAACATGGGGCCCGACATGCTGCGCGAGGCCGTCGCCCTCGTCGCCGGCCGCGTGCCCACGGAAGCCTCGGGCGGCGTCAATCTCGAAACGATCGGGGCCATCGCCGCGACCGGCGTCACTTACGTTTCCGTGGGCCGCCTGACCCAGAGTGCCCCCGCTGCCGACATCGGTCTGGACTTCACGCCGCTGTGAAACGGCAAAGGCCGCCCTCGATCCGGATGTTCGGGTACCTGATCTTCGGTGCGACCGTCATATCCGTGGGGCTGCTGCTGATCTACTACGGCGAATTGCGGGCCGATGCCCTGAGCCAGGGCCGGTCCGCCGCCAGCCCGCTTCTCGCCGTCATGTGGGTGATCGGGTACAACCTGTGTTTCTGGGTCGCGATCGCGCGCAGGGCCAGCAACATCGCCCGCTGGCTGCTACTCGGCCTGACCGCGCTCGGCCTGCTGAACCAGTTTCTCGAATACGACAGCTACCTGCGGCTCGGCTCCTTCTATCTGGCTACGACCGTTGTCGCATCGCTTGTGCAGATCGCCGCCGTTGCGATCCTGTTCCGGCGCGACGCTGCCCACTGGCTGTGCAATCGCGGCACGATGGAGCCCGACGAAGCCGAGATCTTCCGCTGAGATGCGCCGCAATGTCCTCATAGCGCTTGCCGCAACGCTGGCCCCTGTCCCCGCTTTGGCGCAGGCCTACCAGTGTACCCTGCCGCACACCGTCGCACCGATCCGCCCCGTCGCGCCCGACGGACCGGTTCGCAAGCTTCCGGTCGCCGGCTACACGCTCGCGGCAAGCTGGTCGCCCGACTACTGCAAGATGAGCGGTGACACCACCTCGATGCAGTGTTCGCGGCGCAATGGGCGCTTCGGCTTCATTCTCCACGGCCTCTGGCCCGAAGCCGCGCGCGGCCCCGCCCCGCAATGGTGCGCAACACGACCGCTACCCACGCCAGAAGTTGTGCGGCGCAACTTGTGCATGACACCATCGCCCGGCCTTCTGGCGCACGAATGGGCCAAGCACGGCAGTTGCATGACGAAGCGGCCCGCGACCTACTTCAAGGTCAGCGCCATCCTCTGGCGCTCGATTCGCTGGCCCGATGCCGACCGCCTCTCGCGCCACAAGGACCTGACGGCAGGCGATTTGCGCAAGGCGTTCGTGGCGCGCAATCCGGACTGGAAGCGCGAATATGTCGGCCTCGATGTGAGCCGCGCCGGCTGGCTACGCGAAATACGGCTCTGCTACGGCAAGGACTTCATGCCGAAGGCCTGCAGCAAGTGGCAGTTCGGACCGGCCGATTCGGCACCGCTGAAAATCTGGCGCGGGCTGTAGTGCGTGGACGAATTCAAGCTGAATGGCAGTCCGCTTTTGTCACGCCAGAGGGGCAGTCTGCATGGCCGAAAGGTCGGGGAAAGCTGACAGTTCTTGAGTATCGGAGGGACGAACGGCATATCGGTCCCTATGGTATGGGACCTTGGCAAGGCAATGCGAAAGAAGGAGGAGTTCGAGTCAGCTCGGCTCATGGACTTCGAGTTTCGGCAACGCGCCCGAGCCACCAGACTTCTGGCGCGATTCTATAGGCTCGACGAGAAAGTTGTGACCCGCAAGATCGCAGAATTGTCAGAAAATGCCATTCTCGATCTGGTTGCTGCAAGTACCGGCAGGGCCAGAGAGGAAGTTTCGACAGAGTATAGCCTCTGCCTTTCGGAAGCCCGCAAACAGCTCATTGCCGAGCGGGGAGACCCAACCCCTTATCGGCTTGGATAAGTACCCCTATCGAAATTCAAGCCTGGCATTGCAACGAACGTCCGCAATGTCGGCGGCTCTTGCCGGAGAAACGCGGATCACTGCCAGGGCAACCTGCATCTGAACTTGTCCACGCAAGGCCCCGAATCAGCGCCTGTCCTGAAAGAACCGGCGCAGCATCTCAGCCGATTCGGCCTCTCCGATGCCCGAATAGACTTCCGGCCGGTGCAGGCACTGGTCATGTTCGAACACCCGCGCGCCGTGCTCGACAGCGCCGCCCTTGGGATCGGACGCGCCGTAATAGAGCCGGGCGATTCGCGCATGGACGATCGCACCGGCACACATCGCGCAGGGTTCCAGCGTCACCCAGAGTTCGCAGCCTTCCAGCCGTTCGTTGCCCAGCGCCCGCGCTGCGGCGCGAATCGCCTCGATCTCGGCGTGGCTGGTGGGATCGTGATGCGCCCGGGGGCCATTGCGGCCGGTGCCGATCACCGCGCCGTCCTTTACCACCACGGCGCCGATCGGCACTTCGCCCGAATCGGCGGCCTCGCGTGCTTGCGCGAGCGCCATCTGCATGTATTCGGGAAGCGGCCAGCGAGTCATGGAACCGCGCTAGCGCGCTGAATTCCGCCATGCAACTTGACCTTGCCCGGGTGAATCGGTAAGGGCGCGCCTTCCCGTCTTTACGGCCACAGATTTTTTCTAGCGAGAGTAGACATGTCCCGCATCTGCGAACTGACCGGCAAGGGTCGCCAGGTCGGCTGCAACGTCAGCCACGCCAACAACAAGACCAAGCGCGTCTTCCTTCCCAACCTCCAGAACGTCACGCTGATGTCGGAGAAGCTGGACCGCAGCTTCAAGTTCCGCGTCTCGACCCAGGGCCTGCGCTCGGTCGAGCACAACGGCGGCCTCGACAACTGGCTGCTCAAGACCTCGGACACGAAGCTTTCGCCGCGCGCCCTCAAGGTGAAGCGCGAGCTCAAGAAGCAGGCCGCCTGATTTTCCGGCTCTCCGCAGGGAGAGCCTGACAGGCCAGCCCGGATAAGGCGTGCGGGAAAAGACTCGCGCGCCTTTTCGCGTGTCCGGGTGATTTCCGCGCCGCTTCAGGGAAGCTGGCGCGGATCGACCGAAAGCTTCCAGAGAATCGTGCGCTGCAGCCGCGCGAAATTGTCGTCGGAGATGATCCAGACGGTCAGGCGGTTCTCGCCGGCCGGCACGACGGCGAGGCCCTCGAAGTTGTCGACCGGCAGGCTCGAAGCGATTCGCGCCACTTCGCGCACTTTCCATGCCTTGCCGGGCCGGATGTCCGCCGGGTCGCCGATGGCGATGCGGCCGGCAAAGCGCTGCGGCATGGGCCAGATCAGCCGCCGCATGAGGATCAGCAGGCGCCCGTCGGGCAATTGCGCCATGTCGGTCGGGCTGAAGCCGGCGGGCCCATCGAAGACGAAATGCCAGGACCTGGGGCCGGTCGTGGGATCACCTTCGAAAACGACGGCATCGTGACGCCGCCGCTCGAACCAGCCCGCAAACGCCTCGCGCAGGAGCACGAAGCGGCCATCGGAAAGCCGGGTCATCGCCTCGGGTCCCGTATTGCTCCCCCAACCGGAAATCGTGTTGGGGCGAACCTGGCGGATCAGGTCCAGATCCGGCTTAAGGTGAATGACCGAGTTGGACCCTTCCAGCCCCAGCCAGATCTCCCCGGTGCGCGGATCACGCGTTGCCGATTCGACATCGCGCCCGGCCTTGCTCCACGAGCGATCCTTCAGGAGGTTGCCGGCCTCGAACTGCCGGGCGGCCGCGTCCGGCGGCATGAAGCGCAGGTACGTACCGCTGTCGCTGAGGGCCAGCAGGCTGCGGTCGGGCATGGGAAGAAGCGCGGAATAGCTTCCGAATATCCGGGAGGGGCTGGCCATCTGCCAGACCCCGTCCAGCTTGAAGGCTCCCAGATGATGGGCCGGGTCCGCGCCCTTTGCGACCGCCAGCGGCACATACTGCACCGCAAGCTGGGGTTCACGCGGGATTTTCGCCGAACGCACCCATGTCAGGCCGAGCAGCAGGAACAGCAGAACAAGAGCTATGTTGCGGCGCACAATGCGTGATTAGACCGTTTCTTCGCCGCCGCAAGGGCTTGCGGCATGTCAGTCCATCGGCCCGGTGAACAGCAACGGATCGAGCCGGGCATTTTCCCACTTGATCGACCAGTGCAGATGCGGCCCCGTAGCGCGGCCGCTCATGCCGATCTTTCCGATCACCTGGCCCTGCTTCACATGTTCGCCCTCTTTCACGAGGATCTGCGAACAATGCAGGAAAGCGCTGTTGAGCCCCATGCCGTGGTCGATCATCAGCAGGTTGCCCTCCAGCGTGAACGGCTTGCCGGCCACCAGCGTGACAACCCCGTCGGCAGGCGCGACGAAGGGCGTGCCGCTCTGGCCCGTCGTGATGTCGATCCCCGAGTGATAGCTGCCCGGCTCTCCGCGATACACGCGCTGCGAGCCGAAACGCCCCGAGATACGTCCCTTGACCGGCCAGATGAAGTGCTCGCGCCAGCCCTGCGCATCGGTTTGCCTGGCACGCGCGGCCTGGATCTGCGCCAGTTCGGGGCGACGCAATTTCATGAAGGCTTCGGTCGGGCCACCCGTGCGGCGCGCGATGTTGACGTGCTCGATCTTCCACGCGCGCGGCGTCACGCTGATCTGCGCCTGCGCCACGGAGCCGTCCGCCGCGGTGATCGCAAGCATGGCCCTGGTGCCGGCATCACGGTCGAAGGCGGCGAACCAGGACCCGTCTGCGGCAACCGGCACCGGCTGTCCATCGAGCGAAAGCGCCCTGGTGCCGGCGGGAACCGTGCCACGAACCCAGCCGCCCTGCGTCAGTTCGCCGGAAAACGCCACACGCGCCGCTGCCGGGCCGGGCGTCGCCGCATCGGCCGAACTGCCGGGCATGAAGGACCCACCGGCTGCGACAAGGACCGCGCAGATCGCCGCGATCCCGCCTGCCGCCAGTGATAAGGTCGAAAGTCCGCGCCGACTCATGCCTGCTCGAGCAGGCGCCGGGTCGCGATCTCGGCGGAAGCATAGGCTTCCTGCCTCTCGGCACTCCAGTAGCGCAGTTCCTCCAGCGGAATCTTCTCCCCGGTCACGGCGCACGCGACGTACTGGCCGGGCGTGAGCACCCGGAAACCGTTGGGGCCATAGCTGAGAGTGGCGGGGCGATCGGCGGAGGACATGAGCATGGACATTTCCTAGCAAAGCCTGGCGGTCAGAACAAATCGCCCTGTCGCGGCTCGTCGGCTTGCGGCCGTGTCGGCCGGCGCGGACGGGGCGATGGGGCGGGAGCCGCTTCAACAGACACCGATTCGCCTGAACCAACCGTGACCGGCAGCTTCCCATCGCGAAATTCCAGAACCAGCGCGGATTCCCGCGCGGCACGATCCCGGCTCGTCAGGGCCTGTCCCGTGGCGTCGGTGACAAGCGCATAGCCGCGCTGGAGTGGCAGGCGCGGATCGAGCTGCGGCAGAACGCGGGCGACCGGCGCAAGGCCGTCGCGGGCCAGCGTCATACGACGGCTCAGCAGAACCGGCGCAAGCCCGGCATGCCGCAGCCGCTCCTGGCTGGACTGCACACGGTGGCGAAGCAGCGGCAACGAGAGCTTGGCCGCCGTGCTGCCGAGCCGCTCGCGCTTGCCGCGCTCCTGATCCTGCAGGCCGCGCCGCAGCCTTTCGGACAGTTCGTCGAGCTTCTGCACCCTGGCGGCCAGAATCGCATCGGGCCTGGGCAGGCGCTGGACCCGCGCTTCCAGCCGCTCGCGCCCCAGCGCGACCGGCCGCAGCGCGCAGCGGCGCTTGCGCAGCGCCAGTTCGTCGAGCTGTGCCATGAGCTCGGCGCGCACCGGCACGGCGATCTCGGCCGCGGCAGTCGGCGTCGGCGCACGGCGGTCGGCCGCGTAATCGCACAGGGTCGTGTCGGTCTCATGTCCGACCGCCGAGATCACCGGGATCGTGGATTCCGCCACCGCGCGCACGACCGCTTCCTCGTTGAAACTCCACAAGTCCTCGATCGAACCGCCACCGCGGGCAACGATGACGAGATCGGGGCGCGGCACCGGACCGCCCGGCGCAATTCCCGAGAAGCCGCGCACGGCATCAGCCACCTGCTGCGCGGCCCCTTCGCCCTGAACCAGCACCGGCCAGACCAGCACATGGCTTGGGAAACGGTCGGCAAGGCGGTGGAGGATGTCGCGGATCACCGCGCCCGTGGGTGACGTCACGACGCCGATCACGCCCGGCAGGAACGGCAGGACACGCTTGCGTTCGGGAGCGAAGAGCCCTTCCTCCGCAAGGCGCGCGCGCAGCTTTTCGAGCAGCGCGAGCAAGGCGCCCTCGCCCGCGATCTCCATCGATTCGATAACGATCTGGTACTTGGAGCGGCCCGGATAGGTCGTCAGCTTGCCGCTGGCGATGACTTCGATGCCATCCTCGGGGCGGAACGCGAGGCGCTGGGCGCCGCCGCGCCACATCACGCCGTCGATCACCGCCTTGTCGTCCTTGAGCGCGCAATAGAGGTGGCCCGAGGCCGCGCGCTTCACGCCCGAAAGCTCCCCGCGCAGCCGCACGTAGCCGAAGCGGTCCTCCACCGTGCGCTTGAGCAGAGCGGAAATCTCGCTGATCGAGAGCGGGGCAGCGTTGTCCCCGGCGCCTTGCTTCGCTACCAGCCCCCCCGAACGACCATTATCGTATTCGTCATCGTGGAAAGGCACGGGCAATGAACATCCTTCTTCTGGGCTCGGGCGGCCGCGAACATGCGCTGGCCTGGAAGCTGGCGCAATCCCCGCTTTGCGACAAGCTCTGGGCCGCGCCCGGAAATCCGGGGATTGCAGAGCACGCCACGTGCATCGCCCTCGATGCCACGGATCACCCGGCCGTCATCGCCTTCTGCGAGCAGAACGTGATCGGCCTCATCGTCATCGGCCCCGAAGCGCCGCTGGTCGACGGCCTCGCCGATTCCCTGCGCGCCCAGGGCTTTGCCGTGTTCGGCCCGAACAAGGCGGCAGCGCAGCTCGAAGGCTCCAAGGGCTTCACCAAGGACCTGTGCGCCCGCGCCAACATCCCGACCGGCGGCTACCTGCGCGTATCCAGCGAGACCGAGGGCATGGCCGCGCTCGAGAAGTTCGGCGCGCCGGTGGTGATCAAGGCCGATGGCCTTGCCGCGGGCAAGGGCGTGACCGTCGCCATGACCATGGCCGAGGCGCAGGACGCGGTGCGCGAGATCTTCGCCGGTCGTTTCGGGGAAGCCGGCGCGGAAGCGGTGATCGAGGAGTTCCTCGAAGGCGAGGAAGCGAGCTTCTTCGCGCTGACCGACGGCTCCACCATCGTCCCCTTCGCCTCGGCGCAGGACCACAAGCGCGTGGGCGACGGCGATACCGGCCCCAATACCGGCGGCATGGGCGCCTACAGCCCGGCCCCGGTGCTGACCGCGGACCTCAAGGGCGAAGTGATGACGCGCATCATCGCGCCGACCGTCAAGACGCTCGCGGACGAAGGCATGCCCTATTCCGGCGTGCTGTTCCTCGGCCTGATGCTGACCCGCGAAGGGCCCAAGCTGATCGAATACAACTGCCGTTTCGGCGATCCCGAATGCCAGGTGATGCTGCTGCGGCTCGAATCGGATCTGGTCGAACTGCTCCACGCCTGCGCCGAAAACCGCCTCGGCGCGATCGAACCGCCGCACTTTTCGGACGATACCGCGCTGACCGTGGTCATGGCGGCGAAGGGCTATCCCGGCACGCCCGAGAAGGGCGGCGCCATCGCCGGACTCGAGGCCGCCGAAGCGACAGGTGCCAAGGTCTTCCATGCCGGCACCGCCGAAAAGGATGGTCGGATCGTCGCCAGTGGCGGGCGCGTGCTCAACGTGACGGCGCGCGGCACCTCGGTCACGCAGGCACAGGCGCGGGCCTATGCGGCCGTCGACGCCATCGACTTTCCCTCCGGCTTCTGCCGGCGCGACATCGGCTGGCGCGAGGTAGCGCGCGAAGCAGGCAATGCATAAGCACGCGAATGCGATCCTGAAGATCGCGCTGGCCCTTGCCGCGCTCGTGGCCGGGGGCGGTGTGGGCTTCTACTACGGCATCTTCCTGCCTGCCCAGGACATGCGCCGCCAGCGGATGGAACTGCTCGACAGGAAGGCCGCCGCCGAGGCCCAGAACCAGGCCATGGCGGAACAGGCCCGGCGCGTGCAGGAACAGGCCAAGCGGATAGAGGCCGCGCAGGCCGCCTACGATGAATGCGTCAACTTCGCCGAGGTTTCGTACAAGCAGCGCTGGTCGCAAAGCTGCCAGAGCCTGCACGATGCAGATCAGGCCGCATTCGAGGACTGTGCCGACGATCTGTTCAGCACCGAATCGGGCTGCCGCGCCAAGCACCCCATCCGTCCGGCAAGCGATTGCGCCCTGCCCGCCCGGATGGCGCGCGAACTGTCGGGCACACGCGACCAGCGCAAGGCGGAATGCATGGCCAAGCTGCAGGTCGTACAGGCGGGGCCATAGGCAGGCGCGGGCCGCCGCCCGTCCACAGCCCTAGGTACTCAGCCCCTGAGGCGGCTCGTCGAGCAGCAGCTTGACCACCAGCGCCAGCCGCTTGGCATCTTCGCGGGCGAGATGTTCCTTGGGCAGGCGCCGCTTGGCCTCGTCCAGCGCGGCAACCACCTGCGGACGGGTATAGCCGCGCTTCTTCATGAACTCGCCAAGGTACCGCACGTGGAACGGAAGGCCCCTGCCCGCAGCCTGGCACAGCACCTCCAGCCAGTATTCGTCGAGATCGGCATCGGCAAAGACGGAACAGTCGGCCGCGAAGTCCGCCATTTCCGAAATCACCTGCGCCAGCGGCAGGCCCTCGCGATCGAGCTGCTCGCGGCTGATGCCATGGAGCTTCTCGGCCTCTTCGGACCAGTCCCAGTAACGCCATGCCTCGGCGGGACGAATCAGCCAGGCCCGGTCCCGGCCATCCATACGGGCAATCGCGACTTCAATGGGATAGGACTGCCCGTATTCGGGCAGGCAGCTCGCTTCGAAGTCGATCAGTGCCGGACAGGTTACCTCTTGTCTCCCTCGCGTTCAGGCCACCCTGTTTCAAGCCATGCGTTCGGCCACGAATGCCTTGAGGTCCTGTTCCGCGCGGGCGCCGTAATGCGAGATGATCTCGCTGGCACAGATCGCGCCAAGCCGCAGGCAATCCGCCACCTTCATGCCACGAACGTGCCCGAAGAGGAAGCCGGCGGCAAACAGGTCGCCGGCACCGGTGGTATCGACGACCTTCTCGATCGGCTCGGCGGCAACCGCAACGCGCTCTCCATCGGCGATGGCGACCGCACCGTCCGCGCTGCGCGTGACGACCAGCACCGGAACCTTCGGCGCGAGCATGGCAAGCCCGTCCTCGAAATCCTCCTTGCCGGTCAGCGCGGCCATCTCGTGTTCGTTGCAGAACAGCACGTCGATCTGGCCGGTCTCGATCAGGTCGAGGAAATCGGCGCGGTGGCGGTCGATCACGAACGTCTCGGACGGCGTGAAGGCGATCTTGCGACCGGCCTTGCGCGCCGCCGCGATCGCCTTGCGCATGGCCGCGCGCGGCTCTTCCGGATCCCACAGGTAGCCTTCGAGATAGAGCACGGCGGCATCGGCGATCAGCGATTCGTCCAGGGCCTCGGCCGGCAGGTAGTGCGAGGCGCCGAGGAACGTGTTCATCGTGCGCTGGCCGTCGGGCGTGACGAAGATCAGGCAGCGCGCCGTCGGCGGGTTGCCGGGGCGGGCGGGAACCGAGAACTCGATGCCCGCCGCGCGAATGTCATGCGTGAAGACATCGCCGAGCTGGTCCTGCGCGACCTGCCCGATGAACCCGCACCTGGCCCCCAGCATCGCCAGTCCGGCCAGCGTATTGGCGGCCGATCCACCCGAAATCTCCCGCGCCGGGCCCATCGCATCGTAAAGCGTGCGCGCCTGATCGGCATCGATCAGCATCATGCCGCCGCGCGCGAGCCCCAGCTCCTCGATCCTGGCATCTTCACAATTGGCGATAACGTCGATGATGGCATTGCCGATGGCGATGACGTCCAGGCTCGGTTGCGTCATGAAGCGATGGTATCCTTGAAATGGCGGGAAAGTCGTTGAACCGCGCCTAGCGTGCAGCCTGCCGCTTCGCAAGCATTCGCCCGACATGCCCCCGTTGACAGGCGAGCAGCGGCGCGCAATGCGAGGGCCGACCATGAACGAGCCCGATCCCGGCAACATCCTGCACCGCATTCGCGCGCCCCTGGCCGCCTGTTCGCTGGCGCTGCTTCTCGCGGCCTGCGGCGCGGGCAGCGTGACCAGCACGCCCCGACCGGCAAGGGGCGTGCCCGAGGTACGCCAGCCGACGC
Organism: Novosphingobium mangrovisedimenti; assembly: GCF_025153475.1. Lineage (GTDB taxonomy): Bacteria > Pseudomonadota > Alphaproteobacteria > Sphingomonadales > Sphingomonadaceae > Novosphingobium > Novosphingobium mangrovi_A. The sequence continues at coordinate 100,411 of NZ_JANZXA010000013.1, read as the reverse complement.
GGAGCATAGCGCGCGATCCGCAGTTCCAGTCGATCCCCGGCGTGGAAGGCGTGATCGGGGCGACGCAGAAGCAGCTCGTCCGCCAGTTCGGCAACCCGCGGCTCGACGTCTGGGAAGGGGACGCCCGCAAGCTGCAGTTTACCGGCACCCCGTGCGTGCTCGACGTCTATCTCTACCCCACGTCGCGTTCGCACGAGCCGCTGGCGACATATGTCGACGCGCGCCGGGCCTCGGACGGACAGGACGTCGACCGCACCGCCTGCGTCCTGGCGCTGCGGCGGAAGTGAGCGCGCGTTTAACCCCGAATTAGACTTATTCTGCGATGCCGCTTTCCGAAGATCCTTTGGGGAAAGCGTGACACGATGACCATGCACTTCAGCAATATCGCCGAGCAGGCTCTCGCCGACGGCACGATCTGCGCGGACGACGTTCTCGCCCTACGCCGTGCCGGTTGGGCCAACGGGCAGATCGACCCGGATCAGGCGGAGATCATCTTCGCGATCAATCATAAGCTGGACCATCCGGGCACCGAGTGGGCGGACTTCTTCGTCGAGGCCATCGGCGAATACGTGGTCAACCAGCTCGAACCGCGCGGCTACATCACCGATGACAATGCCGAATGGCTGATCGCCCGTATCGAGCATGACGGCCGCCTCCACGCGATGACCGAACTCGAACTGCTCGTGCGCATCTTCGAAAAGGCGCTGAACGTGCCAGAAACGCTGCGGGCCTATGCCCTGCGTCAGGTCGAGGAGGCCATCGTCTCCGGCGTCGGGCCGACGCGTTGTGGCGGACAGCTCGAAAAGGGCAACGTCACCGAAGCCGAAGCGCGCATCATGCGCCGCATCCTCTTCGCATCGGGCAGCGAGCGGCCGGCGGGCGTGAGCCGGCGCGAGGCCGAACTACTGTTCCGCATCAAGGACGAGACCCTGGGCGGCGACAACGCGCCCGAATGGAAGCGCCTGTTCGTGCAGGGCGTGGGCAACTACCTGCAGGGCTTCACCGCCCACACGCCGCTGTCGCGTGATCGGGCCGCACAGCTCGAAAGCTTTATGAACGACCACACTTCGTCGGTCGGCGCCTTCATGACCAGGGTCGTGCGCAGCGTCGGCAGCCCGAACCGCGTGGGCGCGGTGTTCGGCCGCAAGCAGGTCGAGGTCCGTATCGAGACGCTGGTCGCATCCGCGCGCGAGGTTACCCGCGACGAGAAGACCTGGCTCGACGACAGGATCGAGGCCAACGGCATGGTCGACGAATATGACGAGGCCCTTCTCGCGTTCCTGGCCGAAGAGGGTTTCGCGGGCTGATCGCCCCGCCGCTCGCGACTGCCTTCCTAACCGCCGGACACTTCGGCCCGGAGCGCCTTGCGATCGGGCTTGCCCACCATCGTCCGGGGCAATGAAGTCCGCAGCACCACGCTGTCGACCCGCTCGTGCTTGCCGACGCGCATGTTGAGCCAGTAGGCGATCTGCTCGCCCTCCACGGGGCGAGCGGGGTCGACAACCACGAAGGCGCGCGGCATTTCACCATGGTAGGCGTCGGGCACGCCGATCACCACGGCCTCCTTCACCGCAGGATGGTCCAGCAGGCGTTCCTCGACCTGGCTGGGAAAGACCTTGAAGCCGCCGACCGCGATCATGTCCTTGCTGCGATCGACGATCCGGACATAGCCGTCCTCGTCGATCGTCGCGATGTCGCCGGTGCGCAGCCAGCGCCGGCCCTCGCGCTCGACGAAGATCCGCGCGCCCTCCTCCGGGCGGTTCCAGTAGCCCAGCATGACCTGTGGCCCCGAAACGGCCAGTTCCCCCGGCTCGTCCGGAGCGGCGTCGCGCGATGGATCGTCCTTGTCGAGCAGGCGCAGATCGGTCCCGGGCAGCGGATGGCCGATCGTTCCCGGCCTCTCCGGCCCGTCGAACGGATTGGTCGAGACGACACCGGCGGCTTCGGTCAGCCCGTATCCTTCCACCAGCTTGGCGCCGCTCGCCCGCTCGAACTGCATCTTTACCGGGGCTGGCAGAGGCGCGCCGCCCGAAATGCAGGTGAACAGGCTGGAAAAATCGGTCCGGTACATCTTCGGATCGCCAAGCAGGGCCCGGTACATCGTGGGCACGCCCGGCATCGCCGTCGCCCGGACGCGCTGGAGCGTCGCCAGGGTCTGGCCGGCGTGGAAGCGCGGCAGCATGGCTATCGTCCCGCCGTCGAGGACCGTCCGGTTGAGCACGCAGGCATTGGCGAAAACGTGAAAGAACGGCAGCACGCCCATGATCACGTCGCGCACGTGGGCATGCGGGTCGATCTCCTCGATCTGGCGCGCATTGGCGGTGAGATTCTGGTGGCTGAGCATCGCTCCCTTGGGGGTGCCGGTCGTGCCGCCGGTATATTGCAGCAAGGCCAGGTCGGTCAGCGGGTCGATCGCCACGGGCTCGGGATCGCGCTCCGGCAGCAGCTCCGACCATTCGAAGACGTTTGCCGCGTCCGGTATCGGGACGGTCCGGCTGCCTCCGAACAGGCGCAGGGCCCATCCCCGCCAGAACGGCAATTGCGGGGCGAGACGCGCGACCACCAGCCATTCGAGCGCCGATTCGTGCAAAACCCGTTCTGCGGTCGGCAACAATGACGGAACGTCGAGCGTGACCAGCAGCCTCGTGCCCGAATCGGCGACTTGCGCCTCCAGTTCGGCGGCCGTGTAGAGCGGCGAGAAATTGACCAGCGTCGCTCCGGCCATCAATGCGCCGAAATAGGCGGAAAGGTATGTCGGCACGTTGGGCAGGTAGAGCCCGATCCGGTCTCCCCTGGAAATCCCGAGCGACTGCAACCCGGCCGCAAAGCGCGACGCCTCGAAATAGAACTGGCGATACGTGAAGGTGCGGCCGAAAAAATCGACAAGCGCGCGGTCGCCATAGCGCGCAACGCTGGTGGCGAACATCCCGGTCATCGTCAGGGGCGGGAATTCCTGCTCCCATTCGCCCGGGTGGGCATAGCGCTCACGCCATGCCTCAAGGCCGATCCTCTCCTCCATGGGCAAAGTGTGCGCCCAAGTCCGGAGCCCGGCAAGAACATTGCATTCGACTGTCAGCCCAGCCGACAGCGCGGCCCCGGCCCGACGGCCGGGGCGGGAACGGGATTACTCGCCGTTGCCCTCCGCGGCCTCGGCAGCGCGCTTGGCTTCGAGCCAGGCTGCGGCTTCGGCTTCCTGCGCGGCTTCGCTCGCGGCCTTGGCGGCGGCCTCGCGCTCGGCGCGCAGTTCCTCGATCAGCGCCTGCTTGTCGTCGACCAGACGCTCGTCACCCTGAATCTCGTCCTCGATGCCTGCCTTCTTGGCGGCCTTGGCGACGATGGCATCCAGCTCGCGCTGCGAGCACAGGCCCAGCGTGACCGGGTCCTTCGGCGTGATGTTGGCGATGTTCCAGTGCGAACGGTCGCGGATCGCGGCGATGGTGTTGCGCGTGGTGCCGATCAGCTTGCCGATCTGCGCGTCCGAAACCTCGGGGTGGTTGCGCAGGATCCAGGCAATGCCGTCGGGCTTGTCCTGGCGCTTGGACACCGGGGTGTAGCGCGGACCCTTGGTGCGGCTGACGGTCACCGGCACCTTGTGCATCTTGAGCTTGTAGTCGGGGTTCTGCTGGCCCTTCTCGATCTCGTCCATGGTCAGCTCGCCGGCGCGAACGGGATCGCGGCCGGTGTACTTGCTGGACGCGAGATCGTCGGCCATGGCCTGAACCTCGAGCATGTGCAGGCCACAGAACTCGGCGATCTGCTCGAAGCTCAGGGCAGTGTTGTCGACCAGCCATGAAGCGGTCGCGTGCGGCATCAGCGGAGTGGGCTGGCTCATGTCTCTATCTCCGGCGGAAACAATAAGGGCCGCCCCTTCGCGGAGCGGCCGTTCGCGCCCGATTTAGGCAAAGTTTGGGGATTCGGCAAGTAAAAGCCTTGAATTATGCTGAGCGCCCGCCCGACGCCCGACCCGCCTCAGCTCATGCGGACATAGCCGGGAAGGCCGGAAACCCGGATCAGCCACCGGCAGATCGCCGGATAATCCTGCAACCGGAACCCGCCCGCCTCGCATACGTGGGTATAGGCATAGAGCGCGATGTCGGCGAGCGTCACGCTATCCCCGACGAACCAGTCGCGCCCGGCAAGATGCTCGTCCATCACCGCGAGCGCATCTTCGCCCCCTGCCCGCTTGGCCATGATCTGGCTTTCCTGGAACGGGCTGAGGTTGGCTTCGCCCACGAACTGCAGCCAGAACCGCAGCGTCGCGATGTTGGGTTCGTGGTTGTACTGCTCGAAGAACATCCAGCGCAGCATGTCGGCACGGTCGAACGCCTCGCCGGGAATCAGCGGCGATCCCTCCGCCAGATACCAGCAGGCCGCGTTGCTTTCGGGGAGGAACCTGTCGCCGATCTGCAGCACGGGAATCCGCCCGTTGGCATTAACGTCCCGCAGGAATTCGGGCGTGCGCGTCTCGCCCTGCATGATGTCGTACTGCTTGCATGCCAGCGGCTTGCCAAGCAGGGCCGCGGTCAGGCGGATCTTGTAGCAGTTGCCGCTGCGCGGGTCTTCGTGAAGAGTCAGGTCGTCCATACGCGCATTCTTTGCACGCGCGTGCTCAGGCCTCCAGCACGATCTTGCCGATGTGTTCGCCCGCCTCCATCCGGACATGCGCGGACGCGGCCTCGGCCAGCGGGAAACGCCGGTCCATGATGGGGCGCAGCGCGCCGGCTTCGACCAGCGGCCAGACGTTCGCGAGGATCTCCTGCGCGAGTAGCGCCTTGAAGCCGTCCGAGCGCGGTCGCAGCGTGGAGCCGGTGAGCGTGTAGCGCCGGCTCATCACCACGGCCATGTTGATCTCGGCCCTGGCGCCCCCCTGCACGGCGATGGTGACATGGCGCCCATCCATCGCCAGACACTTGAGATTGCGCGCGACATAGCTTCCCGCCACCATGTCCAGCACGAGGTCCACGCCCTTGCCATCGGTGAGTTTCGCCACTTCCTCGACGAAATCGGTGGCCTTGTAGTCGACCGCGTGGGTCGCGCCGATTTCCAGCGCCTGTGCGCACTTTTCGGGCGAACCGCAGGTCACGATCACGTTCAGGCCGAAATGCCGGCCCAGCATGATCGCCATGGTGCCGATGCCGCTGGTTCCGCCGTGGACGAGCAGCGTCTCGCCTTCCCGGGCATAGCCGCGTTCGAAAACGTTGTGCCACACGGTGAAGAGCGTCTCGGGCAAGGCTGCGGCCTCGTCGAGCGGCAGGCTATCGGGCACGGGTAGGCAGTGCCCGGCTTTCGCAAGGCAGTACTGCGCATAGCCGCCGCCCGAAACCAGCGCGCAGACGGCCTGACCGACGGCCAGATCGCCCACCCCTTCGCCGAGCGCCGCGATCGTTCCCGAAACTTCCAGACCGGGAATCGGCGAGGCGCCCGGTGGCGGGGGATATTTTCCCTGACGCTGGACCACATCGGGACGATTCACCCCGGCAAAGGCAACCCGGATCAGCACCTCCCCCCGACCGGGCTTCGGGACCGGAAGCGTAACGCCTTGAAGTACCTGGGGTTCGCCGGGTGTCTCGAACCCGACTGCGGTCATGGTCTCGGGAAGATTAGCTAACATGTCGCGCCTGTTGCCACAGGGAACTACCTGAGGGGAACTACTTTCGGCCCATTGACAGCGACAATTTACAGTCCGATGCTGCACTGCAATGGACGACGACGATCGACCGCGGCGGCGGTCGCCCGAGAGTGATCCCACACGGGATGGTCTTGGTGCCGCCAGCCTTCTCGCCAGCGAAAGCCTGGAGCGCTATTCTCTGGATGAACTCGACGCACGCGTAGCGCTGCTCGAAGACGAAATCGTCCGTATCAAGGAACATCGCAAGAAGTCCGCCGCGCACATGGCAGCGGCAGACGCCCTGTTCAGGCCAAGGTCAACGTGATTCGGGCAAGGTTCGCCTTGCTGCCTCCGGGGCTTGCCACGCAGGCATCTCGCAAGTGCCCCGGACGTACCTATATCAATCGTAAAGCATACTCGCCCACAACCTCCCTCAAGGAGAGTCCTCCCTCCCAATGAAAGTGTCCTGACTAATGCCAAGTTTCGCCCAAAGCCTAGAAAAGACCCTGCATTCGGCTCTGTCTCACGCGTCCGAGCGCAGCCACGAATACGCGACGCTCGAGCACTTGCTGCTCGCGCTGATCGACGATCCGGACGCAGCGCAGGTCATGCAGGCATGCGGCGTGGATCTCGGCGACCTTGGCGATGTCGTGCGCCAGTATCTCGATCAGGAATACCAGTCGCTCAAGACCGAGGAAAAGGGCGATCCCGCCCCGACCGCCGGCTTCCAGCGCGTGATCCAGCGCGCCATCCTGCACGTGCAGTCCTCGGGCAAGGACACCGTCACCGGCGCCAACGTGCTGGTCGCGCTGTTCTCCGAACGCGATTCCTACGCGGTCTATTTCCTGCAGCAGCAGGACATGAGCCGTCTGGATGCGGTGAGCTACATCAGCCACGGCATCGGCAAGGGCGGCAAGCGCATCGAGGACCGCAATCCCAAGGGCAGCGAGGAACAGACCCCGACCCCGGACGACAAGACCGAGTCCAAGTCCGCGAGCAAGAAGGACTCCGCGCTCGACCAGTTCTGCGTCAACCTCAATGAGAAGGCGCTTCTGGGCAAGGTCGACCCACTGATCGGCCGCGGCCCCGAAGTGGACCGCACGATCCAGATCCTGTGCCGCCGCTCCAAGAACAACCCGCTCTACGTGGGCGATCCGGGCGTGGGCAAGACCGCCATCGCCGAGGGCCTCGCGCGCAAGATCGTCGAGGGCGAAGTGCCCGAGGTGCTCTCCGAAGCGGTGATCTACTCGCTCGACATGGGCTCGCTGCTGGCGGGCACGCGCTATCGCGGCGATTTCGAGGAACGCCTCAAGCAGGTCGTCTCCGAACTGGAGAAGATGCCGCACGCGATCCTGTTCATCGACGAGATCCACACCGTGATCGGCGCCGGCGCGACCAGCGGCGGGGCGATGGACGCCTCGAACCTGCTCAAGCCAGCGCTGTCGGGCGGCACGATCCGCTGCATCGGCTCGACCACCTACAAGGAATTCCGCAATCACTTCGAAAAGGACCGCGCGCTGCTGCGCCGGTTCCAGAAGATCGACGTGAACGAGCCTTCGGTGGAAGACACGATCAAGATCCTCAAGGGCCTGCGTTCGGCCTTCGAGGAGCACCACGGCGTGCGCTACACCCCCGATGCGATCAAGACCGCGGTCGAGCTTTCGGCCCGCTACATCAACGACCGCAAGCTGCCCGACAAGGCAATCGACGTGATCGATGAAGTCGGCGCCATGCAGATGCTGGTACCGCCCAGCCGCCGCAAGAAGACGATCAGCGCGCGCGAGATCGAGCAGGTGATCGCGACGATGGCCCGCATCCCGCCCAAGTCGGTCAGCAAGGACGACAAGAAGGCACTTGAGAACCTCGAGCGTGACCTGAAGCGCTTAGTCTTCGGCCAGGACAAGGCGATCGAGGTGCTTTCGACCGCGATGAAGCTGAGCCGCGCAGGGCTTCGCGATCCTGACAAGCCGATCGGCTCGTTCCTGTTCTCGGGCCCGACCGGCGTCGGCAAGACCGAAGTCGCCAAGCAGCTTGCTTCGATCATGGGCATTCCGATGCAGCGCTTCGACATGTCCGAATACATGGAGCGCCATTCGGTCAGCCGCCTGATCGGTGCGCCTCCGGGCTATGTCGGGTTCGATCAGGGCGGGTTGCTCACCGATGCCATCGACCAGCAGCCGCACTGCGTCCTGCTGCTCGACGAGATCGAAAAGGCCCACCCGGACCTGTTCAACATCCTCCTGCAGGTGATGGACAACGGCAAGCTGACCGATCACCACGGCAAGACCGTCGATTTCCGCAACGTGGTCCTGATCATGACCACCAATGCGGGCGCTTCGGACATGGCCAAGAGCGGCATCGGCTTCGGCGATGTGTCGAAGGCCGACGCGGGCGAGGAAGCGGTGAAGCAGCTCTTCACCCCCGAGTTCCGCAACCGCCTCGATGCCATCGTGCCCTTCGCCTATCTCGGCAAGGACACGATCAGCCGGGTGGTGGACAAGTTCATCCTCCAGCTGGAGCTGCAGCTGGCCGACCAGAACGTCCACATCCAGTTCGACTCCGACGCCCGCGAATGGCTGGGCCATCGCGGCTACGACCGCCTCTTCGGCGCGCGCCCGATGGGCCGCGTGATCCAGGAGAAGGTCAAGCAGCCGCTTGCCGAGGAACTGCTCTTCGGCAAGCTGGCCCTTGGCGGCGAGGTCCACGTCTCGGTCAAGGACGACGCGCTCAGCTTCGAGCTGACGCCTGCCCCGCCGAAGGTGAGCAAGGCCAAGAAGCGCAAGGCGCCGGCTCGCAAGCCGGCGGCGAAGAAGAACGGCACCCTGCCCGAGGAAAACACCGACGACTGAAGCCTGGGCCGATCGAACGGAAAAAGGGAGGGCGGGAACTCACGGGGTTCCCGCCCTCTTTTTGCGCCTGCCGCGCATGGCCCGCTTTCCTACATGCCCGTCGGCCGTCACACTGCGCGCGGCATCCGTCTGCCCTGCTCCTTGAACCGTTCATCCAGGCCCCGGTCGCGCCTGCATCGGGTGTGAAATTCCGGGCGCCGCAAGTCCTTGCTTCACCACGAATTTAGCAGACTCGTCATGGCGCGAGTGGGTGAAGTTCCAAATTCACGCCAACCGAACCGGGGACCGTTTGACCCCGATCAAGGTTCCACGTGAAACGCTTGCGCTAGGAAGGCAGCATAAGCCCCCTTGTTACCCGGAGAGATCAGCCCGTGACCGTCGAAATCGAAGCCAAGCCCGCCGCCGAAACGCCCAACACGCCCTTCTACCGTCTGGGCGGCGCACCGGTGTTCGAGGCAATCTGCAATCGCTTCTACGACCTCATGGAACAGGACCCGGCCTATGCCGAACTGCGCGCCATCCATGCCGAGGACCTGACCCCGATGCGCGAATCGCTGCCGAAGTTCCTGGCCGGATGGGCCGGCGGCCCGCGCGACTGGTTCGAAGCCAATCCGGGCCGCTGCATGATGAGCATCCACAAGCCCTTCACCATCAGCAAGGCACTGGGCGCGCAATGGGCCGAAGCCATGCAACGCGCCATCGCGGACGTCGATCCCCAGCCAGCAGACATGGCCAAGGCGATGGGCGACGTGCTCGCCGATCTGGCAAACGGCATGGGAAAATCATGACACAAAGTCATGACACAAGGTGGATCGCGCTTGCATAAAATGCATGCGGGCGCGTAATCTGACTCCATGAAGCCCAAATTGCTGACGACTCTGCCGACCTATACGGGACGGCTGTTCGCTGCCGACCTCTTCGCCGGCATCACGGTTGCCATGGTGGCGATTCCGCTGAGCATCGCCATCGCCATCGCCTCTGGCGCCGACCCGGCGGCGGGTCTGTTCACCGCCATCGTCGCCGGATTCGTGATCTCGCTCCTCGGCGGCAGCCGGGTGCAGATCGGCGGGCCGACCGGCGCGTTCATCGTCGTGGTCTATGGCGTCATCGCCCAGCACGGCTACGACGGGCTGGTTCTCGCCACGCTGATGGCTGGCATGATCCTGCTGATCGCCGGGCTGCTGCGCGTGGGCAACCTGATCACCTTCGTGCCCGAAGCCGTCGTCAACGGCTTCACCATCGGCATCGCCGTGATCATCGCCAGCGGCCAGCTCAAGGACTTCTTCGGGCTGCAGGCGGAACACGTGCCGGCCGAGTTCATCGGCAAGATCCAGGCCCTGTGGGCCGCGCGCGGCACGATCGACTGGGCCACCACGGCGGCCGGCGCATCGACGCTGGCGCTGCTCGTCATCATGCGCCGTCTGTTTCCCCGCATCCCGGGACCGATCTTCGTGCTGGGCGGCGTATCGCTGGTCCTGGCGCTGACGCACCAGTCGGTCGACACGATCTTTTCCCGCTACGGCGAACTGCCGAACCACCTGCCGGTTCCCGCCCTGCCCCACATCACGCTCGCCCGCGTCACCGAGCTGCTGCCGTCGGCCATGGTGATCGCCTTCCTTGCCGCCATCGAATCCCTGCTTTCGGCCATGGTCGCCGACAGGATGCTCGAAGGCGCCAAGCACCGCCCCAACGCCGAAGTCCTGGCACAGGGCTGGGCCAGCATCGCGTCCTCGCTGTTCGGCGGCTTGCCAGCGACCGGCGCGATCGCACGCACTGCCACCAACGTGCGCGCCGGCGGACGCACGCCGATCGCCGGTATAGTTCATGCGGCAACGATCCTGATCGTGCTGATGGTCGCCGCCCCGCTCGCCGGATATCTGGCCATGCCCGCGCTGGCCGCGCTGCTCATCATCACGGCCTGGAACATGAGCGAACCGCACAAGTGGCCGCACTACTGGTCGGCCCCGCTGGAGGACCGCGCACTGCTGCTGCTCACTCTCGTGCTAACCGTACTGGCAGACCTGACGGTTGCGATCGGCGTCGGCGTGGCGCTGGGCCTTGCACTCCGGTTGCGCGACAGCAAGCTCAAGGCGCCCGAATGGGAAACCCCGGAGCGCTGACCGCAGCGCCTAGACGTCCACCCTGAACTGCTTCTCGCGCGAAGTTGCGCCGCGCAACAGCTCCAGCCGCGAAGGCGCAAGGTCGAGTGCGCTGGCGAGCAGAGCCCTTACGGCGTCATTGGCCTTGCCATCCTGCGGCTTGGCACGGACCTTGGCAACGAGCCTGCCCTCGGCGATTTCCAGCGCCTCGATTCTGGCTCCGGGCGTCACCCGCACAGCCAGCCGCCCCTCGCCATCGACCAGCGCGCGGACGGCATCGGCGTCGGGCAACGTCGCTTTCGGTCGCGCCATCAGTCTTTCAGACCAAGCGCCTCGGCGTGCATGCGGCCATTGATGACATAGCCCTTCACACCGGCCTGGTTACCCTCGACAGCGGCCTCGTCGAGATCGCGCAGGTACTTGGCTGGACGGCCCATCCAGAGCTGACGGGCACCGATGCGCTTGCCGGTCAGCATGGCACCGGCCGCCAGCATGCCGTCGGATTCGATGTAGCTGCCGTCCATGACGATCGCGCCGAGACCAACGAAAGCACGGTCTTCCAGCGTACAACCATGGACCATCGCCATGTGCCCGATCAGCACGTCATCGCCGATGATCGTCGGGAAACCGTCCGGGTTGCTCGGCTTGGGGCTGTCGCAATGGACGACGGTGCCATCCTGGATATTGGTGCGCGCGCCGATGACGATGCGGTGCACGTCCGCCCGGATCACACAATTGTACCAAACGCTGGCATCGGGCCCGATCTCGACATTGCCGATGATACGGCAGCCCGGCGCGATAAAGGCGCTGGAATGGATGCGCGGCGCCTTGCCGTTGATGGCGGCCAGGGTGATGTCGGTACGCTCGGTCATAAGTCCTCTCAGGCTCGAGTACGGATCTCCATGCGCCAGGGACAGCCCCTCAGGCAAGCCGCGTGAGCCGATAGGTGACATGCGGCCGCAAGGGATCGTCCTCGGCCAGCGCGGGATGATCGAAATCCAGACGGGGCAAGTGCTGCATCCCGATGCGATCCATCACCGCGCGGCTCCCCCGGTTGGCGGCAGCCGTGACTGCCCAGACGGCATCGTCATCGAGATGGCCGAAAGCCCAGTCGACACAGGCCCGTGCCGCCTCGGTCGCATAGCCATGGCCCCAGCAGTCGGAGGCCAGACGCCACCCCATCTCCACTTTGTCCAGAATAGGGTCGATCCGACCCCGCACAATACCGCACTTCCCGATCAAGCGATGGTCTTCGCGCCGTTCAACCACCCAGAAAGTGTGGCCCCACTGCGCCTCATAGCCGCATTCACGGTCCACCAACGCACGCGTTCGTTCCAGATCCAGCACGGGACCAAGTGTCGCCATGACCACGGGGTCTGCGCAAATGCGGGAAAAAGGCGCAACATCCTCCCCGCGCCAGGAGCGCAAGACCAGACGCTCGGTTACCAGCCGGAATTCAGGCACGATCTGGTGAACACCTTCGCAGCCAAATGTCGCGTTCGATCGAGTAGACAATGGTATCCCGAAGCGGCAGCTCGAAGCGGCTGTCGGGATAGTCGAGATCCTCGCGCCGAGCCATGCCCAGCCGTTTCATCAAGCCCCAACTCGCCGTATTGCCGATCACCGTGATGGCGTAGATGGTCCGCGCACCGAAGCGCTCGAAACCGGCCGTAAGCGATGCGGTGGCCGCTTCCTTCGCATAGCCCTTACCCCAGGCATCCTCCCGCAGGCGCCAGCCGATCTCGAATTCGCCGGCGATCGTCGAATTCGGCGCATCGACGCGCTTTAGGCCGCAGAACCCCAGTATCTCGCCGTCCTGTTTACGCTCGACGATCCAGAACGTGTGCCCGTATTCGACCTGGAAGGCCATCAACCGGCTCTCCAGCATGTCGATCTTCGCCGTGTCGAGAAGGCCGCCGAGCCAGCGCATGACGGCCGGCGTATTGGTGCCTTCCACAAAGCGGTCGATATCGCCGGGCGCCCAGTCACGCAGGACGAGCCGCTCGGTTTCGAGACGGAAAGGTTTCTTCAGCTCACCCATTCAGCAGGCGCGCGGCATGGGCCGCATGGTACGTCAGCACGCCCGAGCATCCCGCGCGCTTGAAAGCCAGCAGGGTTTCGAGAACCAGCGCGTCGCGATCGCCCGCACCTGCGGCAACCGCAGCCTCGATCATCGCGTATTCGCCGGACACCTGATAGGCGAAGACGGGAACTTCGAAGGTCTCCTTCACGCGGCGCACGATGTCGAGATAGGGCAGGCCGGGCTTGACCATCACGCTGTCCGCACCTTCGGCCAGATCCAGCTCCACCTCGCGCAGCGCTTCCTCGGTGTTGGCCGGGTCCATCTGGTAGGTCTTCTTGTCGCCCTTTAGCAACCCGCGCGATCCGACCGCGTCACGGAACGGGCCGTAGAAGGCCGAGGCATACTTGGCGGCATAGCTCATGATCTGGACATTGATGTGCCCATCATCCTCCAGCGCGTCGCGGATCGCGCCGATGCGACCGTCCATCATGTCGGACGGGGCAATGATGTCGGCACCGGCCGCTGCCTGGTTGAGCGACTGCCCGACGAGGACCTCCACCGTCTGATCATTGAGAACGTAGCCGGCATCGTCGATCAGCCCGTCCTGCCCGTGGCTGGTGTAAGGATCGAGCGCGACGTCCGTGAGCAGGCCGACCGAATCGCCCAGCGCATCGCGGATCGCGCGGATTGCGCGGCACATCAGGTTATCGGGATTGAGGGCTTCCTTACCGTCGTCGCTGCGGCGTTCGGGCTGGGTATGCGGAAACAGAGCAAGGCATGGAATGCCAAGGTCCACCGCCTCCTTCGCGCGCACCACGATCTGGTCCACCGACCAGCGCGAGACGCCCGGGAGCGAGGCGATCGGCTGTTCGACGCCCTCCCCTTCGGTCACGAACAGCGGCCAGATCAGATCGGCAGGCGTGAGGATCGTTTCGCGGTGCATGGCACGGCTCCAGGCCGTGGCGCGCACGCGGCGCAGGCGGGTATGGGGATAGCTTCCGGACATGGGCGCGTGATTGCCGGAAAAGCCGGTAGGTTTCAATTGCAAGTAACGCGCGTGCCCTTGTTCCGGGACTTACCGGGTGCGCATGCACCAATCGACCGAAACCGCCGCGGACTATCCGATCTTCTTCGGGGCGAGCCGGTCGATCTCCCGCTCGGCCTCCGCCTGTTCGCTTGCCACCGGCGCTATAGACCCCAAGGCCGCGCCCGGTTCAACCGTCAGCAGCGAGGTAAGGCGAGCCTTGAAGGCATCGCGATCCTTGCCGGCAATCTGCGGGCGAGCGAAAACCTGGATGTTCGCGGGATTGATCGTATGGCCGCCACGATAGGCCTCGAAATGCAGGTGCGGGCCGGTCGAAAGGCCGGTCGAGCCGACGTAGCCGATCACCTGCCCCGCGCGCACATGCGCGCCGGACGAAACGGCGATGCGGCTCATGTGCCCGTATCCCGTGCCAAGACCCCCGGCGTGCTGGAGGCGAACATAGTTGCCGTGGCCACCATGGCGCCCGGCGTATGTCACCGTGCCATCCGCCACTGCGTAGATCGGAGAACCGTAGCGCGCTCCGAAATCGATACCGGCATGCATACGCGTGTAACCGAGGATCGGATGGCGACGCATGCCATAGCGCGAGGTTATGCGGCCAGCGACCGGCTGACCGATCGGGACCGCCCGCGGTTTGTCGATCGAGGAGACCGAGAACATGTCGCCACTGTCGCCCCAGCGCAGCAATTGCAGACGCGGTTTGCCGTCGCGCTCGATACCGGCATAGAGCAGGTCGCCGACCTGCCGTTCGCCCCTGGCCGAGCGCTTGTATGCCACGATCATGTCGTACTCGTCGGACGCGCCGAGATCATGATCGAGCCTGACATACTTGTCGACCGCGCGCAGGTAGGCCTGGATCGCGGCGACCGGCGCACCGGCATTGCGTGCCGAGCGGTAGAGACTGGACCCGATGGTGCCACGGATGCGCAGCGGGGTCTCGTCGACGGCGATGGGATGGCGAACAACGGCGAGATTGCCGCCGTCATCGCGTTCTATCGAAAGATCGAGATCGAAGCGGGCGCGGAAATCGATGGAATCGAGCGCACGTGGTGCGTTCGATGCGGGTCGCTGGCCCAGGGTGATGTCGAACTGTGTTCCCGATGCAATTTCATCCATCGGAACGGCACTCTCGACCAGATCGGACACGCGGGAGATGTCGCTTCCACCGAGCCCGGCCCGCTTGAGCATGCGCGTGAAACTGTCGCCCTGACCCAGCGTCGAAACCAGCTGGATAGTCGGCCGTTCGGGCACTTTGGCCAGAGGGCGTACCAGCGGGCTGGCGCCCATGTGGCGGCCGCTGTCCGCGCCAAGTGCCAGCGGGGCGATCGTCTGGCTCCGGAACTCATCGCGTTCGCGGCTTTCAGCCGGCACGGCCGTGGCAGCTTCGACTACGGAGAAATCGGGCCACATGGCCACAGCCACCGCACTCAGCCCTACCAGCGTTGCAAGGCCACGCAGCCATTTGCGGCTGCCGATGTCATTGGCAAGGTCGGGCGCCAGATCGACATGGTGACACCAAGCCTCGAGCTTGCGGCAGCGATTGGCAAAACGCTCGGCAAGGCCCGGGCTTGCCGGAGCCTCGGATTCGTCGTGCACGGGCCGCAACCACGGAGCGCCGGGTTCTTCCAGCGCCTGCGCATGGGTGAGGACTGCGGCATTGGCCGCATTCTCGCCGATGTCTTCGCAGTCTTGATCCAGCGCCTTGAACAAAACGCCCCGTTCCCCGTCTCTAAGCGACGTTGCAACCCGTCAATCAAACCCCTGAGACCAAGAGCTTAGGCCCTGACCTCGCGCAAAACCCTTAGGCACTCAAGGTTAATCCCCCCCTAAGACTGTGGATTTCAGGGGTTGTTTTCGGTGAGTCGACACTTGCGAGCGGCGGACGGCAATGCCACATTTGCAAGCGTAATGGTTATGGCGCCGCATGTTTCGTCGCGACACGATGCCCCTGGCGGGGTGAAGGCGGTGCTCGGGCCGACGAATACCGGCAAGACGCACCTCGCCATCGAACGCCTCTGCGCGCATTCCAGCGGCATGATCGGCTTTCCGCTGCGATTGCTGGCCCGCGAAGTCTACGATCGCGTCTGCCACATCAAGGGCGAGAAGAACGTCGCCCTGATCACCGGCGAGGAGCGTATCGACCCCCCGAACGCGCGCTACCTGCTGTGCACGGCGGAGGCCATGCCCATCATGGACCGTTCGATGGCCTTCGTCGCCATCGACGAAGCGCAACTGGCCGCGGATCGCGAGCGCGGCCATGTTTTCACCGACCGCCTGCTCCACGCACGCGGCCGGGAGGAAACGATGATCCTCGGGTCCTCGACGCTCGAACCCATGGTCAAGGCCCTGGTGCCGGCGGTCGAGATCGTCACACGGCCGCGCTTTTCCACGCTGACCCACGCCGGGGCCAAGAAGATCAGCCGCGTTCCCCCGCGCAGTGCCATCGTCGCCTTCTCGGCCGAGCAGGTCTACGCCATCGCCGAGATGCTGCGGCGGTTTCGCGGCGGCGCGGCCGTCGTCATGGGCGCACTCAGCCCGCAGACGCGCAACGCGCAGGTCGCGCTCTACCAGTCGGGCGAGGTCGACTACCTCGTCGCCACCGACGCGATCGGGATGGGGCTCAACCTCGACGTTGAGCATGTCGCCTTTGCCGGGCTTTCGAAATTCGACGGGCAGCGGCAGCGCCGCCTGACCACGGCGGAAATGGCGCAGATCGCCGGACGCGCGGGACGACACCAGAAAGACGGGACCTTCGGCACGCTCAGCGGATCGGGGGCGCACGATTCCGAGTTCGAGCCGGAAGAAATCTATGCGATCGAGGAACATCGCTTCCCCCCGCTGACGAAACTGTTCTGGCGCGAGCCGGAACCGCGTTTCGACAGCATCGAGACGCTCATCAACGCGCTTGAGTCTCCTCCCCTGCGCCCGGAACTGGCTCCCGCCCCCAAGGCCATCGACCTGTCAGTGCTCAAGCGCCTTGCCGAAGACCCTGCGGTGGCCGGTACCGTACGCGGCTCCGCACAGGTAGAGCGCTTCTGGGAGGTGTGCCGCCTGCCCGATTTCCGCCAGCAGGGCGTAGAGACCCATTCACGCTTCGTCGCCCGGCTGTGGCAGGATCTGCGCACGGGTGAACTGGGGGCCGACTTCGTGGCCGCGCAGATCGCCCAGCTCGACCGTACCGGCGGCGACATTCACACGCTGCAGGGCCGCATCGCCGCCATCCGTTCGTGGGCCTACATCGCGCAGCGGCCGGACTGGGTGCTCGCCCGCGACGAAATGGCCGCCCGCGCCCGGGCAGTAGAGGCTCGACTTTCCGATGCACTTCACGGCAAGCTCACCGAACGCTTCATCAATCGCAGGACCGCCGTACTTATGAAGAAACTTGGACCCGATTCCGGACTGCTTTCGGTTCGGCTCGAGGACGAGGAAGTCCTGGTCGAGGGCGAGCACATCGGCAGCTTGCGCGGCTTCGCCTTCAAGGTCGATCCCGGCGCACGGCTGTCGGATCGCAAGCTCTTGCTGTCCGCGGCGGAAAAGCACCTGGCCTCGCTGCTCGAAACCCGGGCAGACGCGCTGGCAGACGCGATCCATGCCGGTTCGGCCGAGATCTCGCTGGATGCCGGCACCCTCATGTGGGACGCAGAGCCTATTGCGACGCTTTCCGAGGGACGCTCGATCCTTGCGCCGGTTCTGGTGCCGGAGCGCACGCTCGACGCCATTCCCGGCCCTTCGCGCAAGGCGCTCGTCGCAGCGCTGGAAACCTGGCTTGAACAGGCACTCGAACCGCTCTCCCCCCTTGCCAAGCTGGACGAAGCCAGCCGCGCCGAGGATGCCGGGCCGGACCTGCGCGCCCTGCTCATCACGCTCGTCGAACATGGCGGCATGACGTCACGCGAACAATCCGGGGTAGACCGGCTCGACAAGCAGCGTCGCACGATGCTGGCGCGGCTCGGCGTGCGGGTCGGCACGCTCGACGTGTTCGTGCCCGCCATGCTGCGCCCCCGCCCGATGGATCTGTGGCGCCAGCTTGCACGGATCGCCGGCAAGAAAACGGCTTCCAGCGCACCTGAAACCGATATGCCGCCCGCATTGCCGGCAACGCAGCACGGCCACGTGCCCGGCTACCGCAACCTGGGCAAGCAACTGGTGCGGCTCGACATGGCCGAAAAGCTGCTTCGCGAGGCACACGAGGCGCGCGGTACAGGCAAGGCCCGCGACTTCAAGCTCGATCCTGCACGTGCAGTATCGATGGGACTGACGACATCGAGCTATTCGCGCCTGCTGCGTCTCGGAGGCTTCCAGCCGATCATGCCGCGACCGCTGGCCGAGGGTGCCCATGGCCCGCCCGCCCCGGTGCGCTGGCGCTGGCGCCCGCCGCGCCGCCAGACGCAGCAGGAACGGCCCGCCGCGGTCCGCAAGGACAGCGCCTTCGCCGCACTGGCCGACATGGTGCGGTAATGCGGGTGGACAAGCTGCTGTGGTACCTGCGGCTGGCCAAGACCCGCCCCGTCGCCCAGGCGATGGCTGAAGAAGGCCACATGCGGCTCAACGGGCGCCGGATCGACCGGGCCCACCAGAAAATCACCACCGGTGACGTGCTGACAGTACCTTTCGGGGCGAGCGTGCGCGTGATCGAGGTCCTTGCCCTGCCCTCCCGGCGCGGACCGGCAGTGGAAGCGCAAGCCTGTTACAGAGTGCTTGACGGCAGGCCGGTTGATCTCATAGCAGCAGCCAATCGTAATGATGCCTGAGAGAAGGAATTCGCAGCAATGACCTATGTCGTCACCGACGCATGCATCCGGTGCAAGTACATGGATTGCGTCGAAGTCTGCCCCGTGGACTGCTTCTACGAAGGCGAGAACATGCTCGTGATCAACCCGAGCGAGTGCATCGATTGCGGCGTGTGCGAACCGGAATGTCCGGCCGAAGCGATCCTGCCCGATACCGAAAACGGCCTCGAGCAGTGGCTGGAACTCAACGCCAAGTACTCGGCCGAATGGCCCAACCTTACCTCCAAGAAGGATTCGCCGGCCGATGCCGACGACTTCAAGGATCAGGAAGGCAAGTTCGAAAAGTACTTCTCGCCCGAGCCCGGCGAAGGCGACTGATCCGGCATACGGGGCGGCAACGGCCGCTCCGCGGTTCGGTTCCAGGGCGCAAATCGGTCGCTTGACGACCGCTATCGAAGGCCGAAATGTCTCGTTTCGGCATGCCGTGAGGGGAGCGGAACGGAAACGTTCGCTCACCTCTGGTAATTTTGTCACATCGGTGCTATATAATCCTTCAACTGCCCGAGCCTTCTGCTCGTTTGGCAGGCGTTTTCATTGCGAGGCAAGGTTCGAAAGCAGACGGTTGGGAGAGTAATCTGACCGGGTGGCGGAGGCGTCTTGTGCCTCCTTGTCGCACCGCCTGGACATCTCTCGGCACGTGACTGGCAGAACCTTGCAGGTGAAAGGACGATACATGGCAACCAAGGCCGATGCCTTCGATGTTGGAGATTATGTCGTTTACCCGAAGCACGGTGTAGGCCGTGTTATCGAGTTGCAGAAGCAGGAAATTGCCGGGATGCAGCTCGAACTGTATGTTCTGCGTTTCGAAAAGGAGCGTATGACGCTCCGTGTTCCGGTCAACAAGGTAGAATCGATCGGCATGCGCAAGCTGTCTTCGGACAAGACCCTGCGCGAAGCACTCGATACCCTCAAGGGCAAGCCCAAGGTCAAGCGCACCATGTGGTCGCGCCGCGCCCAGGAATATGAAGCCAAGATCAACTCGGGCGACCTCGTGTCGATCGCCGAAGTGACGCGCGACCTGTTCCGGGCGGATGACCAGCCGGAGCAGAGCTACTCCGAACGGCAGATCTTCGAGGCGGCTTCGTCGCGTCTGGCCCGCGAACTCGCGGCCATGGAAAAGACCGACGAACCGGCAGCGCTCCAGAAGATCCTCGCGATCCTCAACGAGCACGCACCCAAGTACTACGAAACCGCCGAAAGCGCCTGAATAGGCGATTTCGCAAGCCAAGAAGGCCGCTTCCGCAAGGAGGCGGCCTTCTTCGTATGGACGATCGTTCATTGCCACATCGGCCCGATCATGAGATCAACGGCGCATGATCTCGATCCGCCTTTTCCCCGCCCTGGCGCTCGGCCTGTTCCCGCTCCTCTCCGGCTGCATCGGCACTGCCACCAAGGTCGTCACCGCCCCGGTGCGCGTCACCGGCAAGGCCGTCGACCTGGCGACGACAAGCCAGTCCGAAGCCGACGAGAAACGCGGGCGCGAGATACGCGAGCGTGAAGAGAAGCTCGCGAAGCTGGACCGTCGCTACCAGAAACACTTGCGCGAATGCGACGAAGGCGACGACGAGGCCTGCCTGAAGGCACGCAACGACTACGCCGACATGCAGCATTACCAGACGAGCTACTGAGTCCCGTCAGGCCGCGGCCCTGCGCAAACGGTCGTTGATGGCGGCTCCGATGCCTTCCCCGGGAATCGGCGCAACGGCGATACGGGGTTGCGGCGCTGCGGCCGCGTGGTGCAGCAGTGCATAGAGCCGTGCGGCCGCTTCAGCCAGATCGCCCGTGTCCGATAACGTGACATCGCCTGCCACATCGCCGAAGCCGATGTGGAACTCGTCCGCCTCTGCCTTCCGGGCGTTCAGGCGTACCGGCTTTCCCGGAGCATAGTGGCTTGCAAGCTGGCCCGGTGCCTCGACCGCCTGTGACGTCACTGCTTCACTCGGCGTGCCCAGTACCGCCGCGATCCGCGCTTCGGAGATCGGACCGGGCCGGAGAACCTGCCAACGCCCATCCCCGCGCAAGGCCACGATCGTCGATTCGAGACCCGCTTCGCACGCGCCGCCGTCGACGACCGCGTCGATGCGGTCGCCCAGTGAAGACTGCACATGCGCCGCCGTCGTCGGGCTCACGCCACCACTGCGATTGGCGGACGGCGCCGCCAGCGGCAGGCCGGCCCCGGCAATGACCGCGCGCATGACGGGGTGTGCCGGACAACGCAGCGCAACAGTCGGAAGACCCGCCGTGACGGCATCGGCAATCGGCGCCCCCTCGCGCAGCGGCAGGACCATGGTCAGGGCACCCGGCCAGAATGTTTCGGCAAGCTTCACCGCCCGATCATCGAATTCGGCAAGCCACCGCGCCGAGGCAAGGTCCGCCACGTGAACAATCAGCGGGTTGAAGCTGGGACGGCCCTTGGCCCGGTAGATCCCAGCCACCGACGCATCGCGGTCGGCACGGGCGGCGAGGCCATAGACGGTCTCGGTCGGCACGGCCACCAGCCCGCCCTCACGCAAGATACGCGCGGCCTCGGCAATTCCTTCCGCGCCGGCAGGCAGAATGACGGGTCGGCTGGCGTGTTCCATGACCCGCCGCTATAGCCGCGCGCGACGAATGCCAAGGAAAAGCGCGCGAATGACCTCTCCCCAGCACGATCACGGTGTCCTCCTCTCCCGCATTGCCGACGCGCTGGAGCGTCTTGCGCCGCCATCGGGCCCGGTCTGCGACTGGCTGGCGCATCCTGCCTATGTCTGGACCGGCAGCTCGGCGCGTGCTGTCGAACACCTCGATGCCCCGGCGCTGGACCTGCTGCGCGGAATCGACGCCCAGAAGGAACGCGTCGTCACCAATGTCGAACGCCTCGCTGCCGGCCACGCCGCGCACGACATGCTGCTCTGGGGCTCGCGCGGCATGGGTAAGTCGGCGGTATTGCGGGCTGCGATCCGGGCGGCGCAGGACGCCCATCCGGGTGGGATCGCCCTTGTTCAGGTCGCGCAGGAAGCGCTTTCAGGTGTTACCGCACTGTTCGCGACACTCGGCAGGATCGACCGCCGCTTCCTCGTCTTCATCGACGACCTGGGATTCGAGGAAAACGATGGCGCAGGTCCGCGCCTGCTGCGGTCCTGGCTCGAAGGCGGCGTAGAAGCGCGACCGGCCAACGTACGCCTTGCCGTTACCTCAAACCGGCGGGCCATCGTTGCGCGCTCGATGTCCGAACAGGACGATCCGATCAATCCGCGCGACGTGGTCGACGACCGTCTGGCCCTTGCTGACCGCTTCGGACTCTCCATCGGCTTCCACAATTGCGATCAGGACGCCTACCTCTCGATCATCGGCGGTTACGCGCAGGAATTCGGCCTGGAATGGGAATCCGGCGACGCGCTGGAATGGTCGCGCCGTCGGGGCGCCCGCTCGGGGCGTGTCGCGTGGCAATACGTCAACGAACTGGCCGGGCGCGCAGGCAAGGCCATCTAGCACCCGTTCAGGGCAGCAACTTGTCCTTCTCGGCGCGAAAACCCGCTTCGAGTTCTTCGCTGGCGCCCGGAAGGGTCGGGTCCTTGATTTCCTCGAGCGGCTTCAGGTGCTCGGTCTCGACCGGCTTGACCTGCGGCGAAGGGTCAGCCCCCGGCTTCATGACCCGCCAGATGATGCCGGCAGTATCATCGCTGACCAGAAGCGCGCCGGTCTTGTCCCAGGCTACCCAGGTCGGACGGCCATGCGTCTTGCCCCCGTCCATCAGGAACCCTGTGAGGACCGGTTGTGGCTTCACGTCCTTGGGATTGCCATTGGCGTCGAAGGGCACGAACACCACGTCGTAACCGACCGGCGGACGGCGGTTCCACGAACCGTGGCGGGCGATGAAGGCACCATTGTCGAAGGCCTTGCCCATGCGGTTTCCACCCTTGTTGAAAACCATCCCGAGCACAGCGGTATGCGCACCCATCGCGTATTCGGGCTTGCGCGTATATTCGATCATGTACGTCTGCATCGGCCATTCGACACGGTCATCGAAAGTCGTCTTCCAGTAGACCCAGGGCCAGCCGTACTGCGCACCCACCGGCACGTTCGTGAAGTAGTCGGGCACGAGGTCCGGACCGAGCATGTCACGCTCCTGCACCGTCGCCCAGAGTTCGCCCGTCGAAGGGTTCCAGTCCATGCCGTTGGGATTGCGCATGCCGGCCGCGAACTGACGGCGCTTGCCGGTGTCGGTATCGATCTCCCAGATCGCGGCGCGCCCGGCTTCTTCCTCCATGCCGTTGTCGGCGATGTTGGTGGCCGAACCGACCGCGACATAGAGATGCTTGCCATCCTCGCTCAGCAGCAGATTGCGCATCCAGTGATTGCCGCCGGGCCAGAGGTCCATCAGCTTCTTTGCCGGCGCTTCGAGCATGGTCTGGCCCGGTTCGAACGGGAATTCGAGAATGGCATCGTGATTGGCAATGTAGAGCTTGCCGTTGCCGTAAGCCATGCCCGATGGCGAGTGCATGTCGGCCGTGCGGAAATCGACTTTCTGCTCAGCCTTCCCGTCACCATCGGCGTCGCGCAGCAACACGATCTTGTCCGGAGAGGGTTCGCCCGCGCCGACCTTGTCCATGGCCCAGCGCATCACCATGCCCGTGATACCCTCTGGCTTGTTGCCGGCAGGCGCATTGGTCTCGGCTACGAGAACATCGCCATTGGGCAACGTGAGCATGGTGCGCGGATGATCGAGCCCTTCGGCGAAGCGATTCACCGCCAGGCCATCCGCACCCTTGGGCGCCTCACCCTCGGCCCAGCCGACCGGCTTGACCAGCCTGACGCTCGGAATGGTCTGCGGATCGGGCTCTACCAGTTCCGGATCCTTGCCCGCCGTGGCATCGCTCGGCAGGTCGGAGGTGTTCGAATACTGGGCCCAGGCAATGACCCCGATCACGATCAGGATAATGGTGAGCAGAGCCAGGGCGGCCTTGATGAGGATCGAGCGCATGGCCACGAGATAGGCCCATGCAGCCTATGCGACAACCGGGAGTTGCGCTAACGCGCTGCCCATGTACGACTTTGCCCCCCAGCACGATCTCGACAAGCCCGAACTCTACAGCGCGCTGGCGCGCGCGGCGAATGCCCTGGTGGAAGGCGAGCCCGATCCGGTCGCCAACATGGCGAACATCGCGGCGGCAATCTGGCAGTTCGTGCCGGACCTCAACTGGGCAGGATTCTACCGGGTGCTTCCCGGCCCGAACGGTGACGAGCTGGTGCTCGGGCCCTTCATCGGCAAGCCGGCGTGCATTCGCATTCCCATCGGCACCGGCGTATGCGGGACGGCCGCAGCGCTGGGATCGACGCAAGTCGTGCCGGATGTCCATGCCTTTCCCGGCCACATCGCCTGCGATGCCGAGAGCCGGGCCGAACTGGTCGTACCAGTGATGAGCGGCAACCGGGTGATCGCCGTGATCGATCTCGACAGCCCCACCCCAGGACGTTTCGACGAGGAGGATGCCTCGGGCATGCGGCTCGTTGCGCAAGTGGCCTCGCTCTCCATCTGACACCCGGTCTGTCCGGACACGCCTTCGTCGCATACGGACCAAAATTGCTCCGATTCGGGACACGGAGTGAACGACATGGGCGAAACGCTTGGTCTTGCGCGGATCATGATGCTAAATTTCGCGTTAACTTACCGGACTAACCATCCGGCTTTCGCGAAAGGGTACCCCCGATGCGTCTTCGTTTCTCCGCGGCAGCTGCAGCGCTTGCTCTCATCGCCAGCCCGACCCTTGCCCAGTCCGAACCACCCCGGGATGAACCGCCGCTACCCGATACGGGGGCGCCAAGGCTGGACTATCACGACCAATACGGTGAGTACGATCCCGTTGCAGTGCGAGAAGCCTGGCTTGCGGATTGTCGGCATCGTCTGTCTGCGCGCGATTCCGGCAACGGTGGAGCGCTGATCGGCGGCGTGATCGGAGGCGTTGCCGGCAATCGCATCGCCGGAAGACATCACCGGATGATGGGAACGATTGCCGGTGCTGCAGCGGGCGCAATGGCCGGTGCAGCAATCGACAAGGCCGAAGACGCAAGACGCAACCGCGACGAATGCGAAGCCTACCTCGATGCCTATTATGCCAACTATGCGCACGGGAACGCGTATCCCGGGTACGGCAGCGGCTATAGCTACGGTTACGGCTATCCCTATCCCCACGGCTATTATCCGGCCTACGGCTATCAAGCGCAGGGTTGCTGCATGGCCCGGCCGGTGATGGCCGTTCCCATGATGATGGTGCCCGTCATGCAGCCCGAACCGCAGTGCAAGGAAACCGTCGAATACGTCTACGAGGACGTGCCTGTCCGCCCCGTTCCCAGGAAGCGCTACATTCCCAAGCGGACCAAGATCGTGCCCGACAAGCGCGTGAAAATCGTTCCGGACAAGCGAACAAACACGAAATGAGGCAAGCCGGAGAGCGACGCTCTCCGGCCCTGCTCAAAACAGCGTCGAAACGCCCAGGTGCGGATCCATCCAGCCATCAACGATCATCTTGACCGCGACATAGAGGATCACGGCAAGGCCGATGTAGGCAATCCAGCGATAGCGCTCGATGTAACGGGCGATGAAATTCGCCGCGACGCCCATCAGGATCACGGACAGCAACAGACCGACGATCAGGATGCCCGGATGCTCGCGCGCCGCACCGGCAACGGCCAGCACATTGTCGAGGCTCATCGAAACGTCGGCGACCGCCACTGCCCAGGCAGCCCCGGCAAAGCTCTTGGCGGCGCGAAGCCCGCTTTCCTCGTCGCCCTCGATTTCCGGCGAGCCCGCGCTCTCGCCACCGTGATGAAGTTCACGCCAGAACTTCCAGGCGACCCACAGGAGCAGAAGACCGCCCGCGAAAATCAGGCCGACTATGCCCAGCAGCCAGGTAACCGTCAGGGCAAAGGCGATACGCAGGACCAGCGCGGCACCGATACCGATCAGGATCACCTTCTTGCGATCCGCCGCGGGCAGGCCCGCCGCCAGCGCACCGACGACAATGGCATTGTCGCCGGCGAGCAGAAGGTCGATCATCAGGACCTGACCGAAGGCCGCGAGGGCCGCCGGTTCGGTTATGTTCGAAAAATCAGCGGCGATATGTTGCAGAATTTCCGCCGGACCACCCAGAGAGGCAGCGACCGCTAGCATTCCAAGGGTAATCAAGACGCAGCCCCCTGCTTACTGATTCATCGTCGCGAAGAAATCTTCGTTGGTCTTGGAGTCCTTCATCTTGTCGAGCAGGAACTCCATGGCATCGACCGTGCCCATCTGCATGAGGATACGGCGAAGGACCCACATCTTGGAAAGCTGATCCTTCGGAACCAGCAGCTCTTCCTTGCGGGTACCCGACTTGCCGACGTCGAGAGCCGGGAAGATGCGCTTGTCCGCCACCTTGCGGTCGAGCACGATTTCCGAGTTACCGGTGCCCTTGAATTCCTCGAAGATGACTTCGTCCATGCGGCTGCCGGTATCGATCAGCGCGGTGGCGATGATCGAGAGCGAACCGCCTTCCTCGATGTTGCGCGCAGCGCCGAAGAAACGTTTCGGACGCTGCAGGGCGTTGGCGTCGACACCACCGGTCAGGACCTTACCCGAGCTCGGCACCACGGTGTTGTAGGCACGGCCCAGACGCGTGATCGAGTCCAGCAGGATGACGACGTCGCGCTTGTGCTCGACGAGGCGCTTCGCCTTCTCGATCACCATTTCGGCGACCTGGACGTGGCGCTGCGCGGGTTCGTCGAAGGTGGAGGAGATGACCTCGCCCTTCACCGAGCGCTGCATGTCGGTGACTTCCTCCGGACGCTCGTCGACAAGCAGGACGAGGAGGAAAACTTCAGGATGATTGTCCGTGATGGCCTTGGCGATGTTCTGCAGCAGGACCGTCTTACCGGTACGTGGCGGCGCGACGATCAGCGCGCGCTGGCCCTTGCCCTGCGGCGAGATGAGATCGATCACGCGCGCCGACTTGTCCTTGACCGTGGGATCGAGGCTGTCGAGCTTCAGGCGCTCGTCGGGATAGAGCGGCGTCAGGTTGTCGAAATTGACGCGGTGGCGCACCACGTCGGGATCGTCGAAATTGACGCTCATCAGCTTGGTGATGGCGAAATAGCGCTCGCCATCCCTGGGCGCGCGGATTTCGCCTTCGACCGTATCGCCGGTGCGCAGGCCCCACTTGCGGACCTGGTTGGGCGAAACGTAGATATCGTCCGGACCGGCGAGGTAGTTCGCTTCCGGGCTGCGCAGGAAGCCGAAGCCGTCGGGCAGAACCTCGATCGTGCCCTGGCCGATGATTTCCTCACCGTCCTCGGCCACTTCCTTGAGGATCCCGAACATGAGATCCTGCCGGCGCATGGTGGAGGCGCCTTCGACGCCCATTTCCTCTGCCATTTCGACCAGTTCGGCCGCGTTTTTCGTTTTGAGTTCTTTGAGATGCATCGTGTTGGTTTCCGAATGGAAAAAGATGGTGTCGGCCGGGTGGATCGATGGGCTTGGGGAAAGCGGATCCGGGCATGCGAAAGGGCTTCGCCGCCCCATACCGGAACAACGCCTCAGATAAGCGCTGGCGCGGCAGTGGTCAACGCATCATCTGCTGAAGCGACCATTCGCTGCGCCGGATCGGACTAATCGCCCTCGGCCGGCGATTCCTTGCCTGTCTGCTTCATGGCCTTGCCGAGGTCGGAGAGTTGCTGGCCCTTGGCTTTCATTTCCGCACCGCAGCGCCGCGCATCGTCGGCAAGGCCTTCGAGATAGGCCGGGGAACGCAACAGATCGGCAAGGCTGTCCTCGAGCCGGAAGTCCGGCCGGCGTCCCTCGATGCGGCCGACGTAGTACATCAACGCACCGGTCACCCCGGCCTGCTCGCTCTGCGACATCTCCTCGTGCCGGGACGCGGCAAGAGCGAATATGCCGATACACCGCAGGTCGTTCTCGATGGCCGGCTCCATTGCGGTGAGCGCGGCAGCGGCAACAAGACCTGCAAGCATCGCTAGGAACTCCTCAGAACGGCTTGACGACGACGAGCACAACGATGACCGCCGCGGCAAGCCCGGGAATCTCGTTGAGCAGACGGAGCTTCTTGCCGGTCAGCACACGTTCGCCCTTCGCCAGCTTCTTGGAATAGCCCACCAGCCAACCGTGGTAGCCGGTCAAACCGACCACGAACAGCAGCTTGGCATGAAGCCAGGGATCGCTCCAGAAATGCATGGCGCTCGCCAGGGCCACACCGAACACCCAGACCATGATCAACGAGGGCGTGAGGATGATCTTGCGCAACTTCCTCTCGCGGTCGATCCACCGTGCTTCCTCGGCGGAACCGGGTTCGGCCTCCTGATGATAGACGAAATAACGCGGTAGCATGAACAGCCCGGCCATCCAGAAAATCACGAAGATGATGTGCCCGGCCTTCAGCCAGAGATAGGTGGTCTGCAAGATCTGCTCCATGAGGTCACCTTGTTAGCGCCTGCCCCCCGGCGCCCGTCAGCCCCTGTTTATGCGTTCCGTATCAGCGTTCCCAGGCGCGCACCGCCGCGAGCAACCGTTCCACGTTGGCGATCGGAGTATGCTGGCCGATCCCGTGGCCGAGATTGAACACGTGGGGGCGCCCGGCGAATGCATCAAGCACATGGCGTGCCTGCCGGTCCAGTTCTTCTCCACCCGAAAGCAGCAGAAGCGGATCGAGGTTGCCCTGCACGGGAAGCCCTTCCGGCAATGCCTGCGCGGCCCAGAGCGGATCGACGGTTTCATCTACACCGACCGCATCGACGCCCGTCTCGCGGGCATAGGCCGCCAGCTTTTCACCAGAACCCTTGGGAAAGCCGATGACAGGCACTCCGGGATGGCGCGCCTTCATGGCCGAAACGATCGCGGCATTGGGAGCAACGACCCACTTTTCGAACTGGGCAGGCGCCAGGCTGCCAGCCCAGGAATCGAAAAGCTGCACGGCTTCCGCACCGGCTTCGATCTGGCCGGAGAGATAATCCACAGTCACCGAAATCACGCCGTCGATGATCGCCTGGAACGCCGCGGGGTCGCGATAGGCCATGGCGCGTGTCTCATGCTGGTCGCGGCTGCCCTCGCCCGCCACCATGTAGGTCGCGACGGTCCAGGGCGATCCGGCGAAACCGAGCATTGTTTTGTCCACAGGCAGCGCGGCACGTACTTTCCGGACGGTTTCGTAGATCGGGGAGAGCC
Organism: Novosphingobium mangrovisedimenti; assembly: GCF_025153475.1. Taxonomy (GTDB): domain Bacteria; phylum Pseudomonadota; class Alphaproteobacteria; order Sphingomonadales; family Sphingomonadaceae; genus Novosphingobium; species Novosphingobium mangrovi_A. Next base: position 71,805 of record NZ_JANZXA010000013.1, on the reverse strand, counting down.
GTTCCGGCACGGGAACGAGCGCTTCGAGGGCGTGGTCGACCAGCCTCGGGGACAACTTCGGCCCCTCCCCTGCGAGGAACTGCAAGTCCTGCCCCATCGCATAGGGCACGATCAGGATGTCGGAGAACAGGATCGCCCCGTCGAAACCGAAACGGCGGATCGGCTGCAAGGTGATCTCGGCCGCGGCGTCGGTATCGTAGACGAGCGCGAGGAAGCCGCCTTTCTCTGCCCGCAATGCCCGATACTCCGGCAGGTAGCGTCCTGCCTGTCGCATGAGCCAGATCGGGCGCTTGTTCGTATTTTCGCCAAGGAGCGTGTTCAGAAGGAGGCCGGGCATCGCGTTTCGGGTCCACTCAAAAAAAAATATTAGAATTTTTATAAAGGATTGATGGAGTCTGTTGGTCCTGTGGATATCGGGGACGAGCGCGCCTTGCCCGATTTGTCCCGCGATGAACAGGGTGAAGTGCGCCAACCGACTCTGCGGACCGCCGCAGTCAAGAAAAGCTTGTTCGCCTTGTCCACAGGGTGTGGATCAAGCACAGGGGCTGTCCACAAACCCGCCAGTGGAATCCCGGCAACGGGCATGAAATCTCACCTGCGAGTTGTCACCGGAACGCTCCCGTGGTTTATGCCGGGAGATATCCACAAGCGGCCCGATCATCCGGAAAAGGCACCAAATGGCGCGATTCCATCTGCATCTTCTTTCGGACTCCACGGGCGAAACGCTGGAAATGATTGCCAAGGCCGCGCTGGCGCAGTTCGACGATACCGACGTGTTGCGTCACTTCTGGCCGATGGTCCGTTCCCAGCAGCATCTCGACCGGATCATGGGGGAGATCGCGTCCAATCCCGGTCTCGTTTTCTTCACGCTGGTCAACGAGGAAACGCGCGGGCGGCTGGAAGAGCGCTGCCAGGCGCTGGGCCTGCCGGCGATTGCCGTGCTCGACGGGGTGACCGATGCGCTCGAGGCGCAGCTTGGCCAGGAGGCAAAGGGAAGGCCCGGACGTCAGCACCGGCTCGATGATGCCTATTTCGCCCGCGTCGATGCGATCCAGTACACGATCGCCCACGATGACGGCATTGCCTGGGAAGACTGGGAGGAGGCCGATATCGTCCTTGCCGGCGTCTCGCGCACGAGCAAGACGCCGACGAGCATCTATCTGGCCAATCGCGGCTACAAGGTCGCGAATATTCCCATCGTTGTGGAAAGTCCGCCGCCCCCTGCCCTGTTCGGTCTCAAGCGGCCGATGGTCGTGGGCCTGACGACCGCGCCGGAGCGGCTGATCCAGGTTCGCCGTAACCGTCTGCTTTCGCTCAGCCAGTCGCCCGATACCGACTATGTCCAGAGCGAGAAGGTCGAAAGCGAGGTCAAATATGCAAGGCGCATGTTCGCGGACAATTCCTGGGCAGTAATCGACGTGACCCGCAGATCGATCGAAGAGACGGCGGCGGCCATCATCAACCTGCACAACGAGCGCAAGGCTGCCGGTACCCAGGGCCAGGTCGGCCCCAAGCCGATCTGACCTGCTCCATTCCGGAAAAATACCCGATGATTGTTCTTGCATCCCAAAGCGCTTCGCGCCGCGCCATGCTGGAGGCGGCCGACATTCCCTTCCGTGCGCAACCGGCCCATGTCGACGAGCGTGCCATCGAAATGGAACTGGACGGCGCCGAGCCGTCACGGATCGCGCTCGAACTGGCGAAGGCCAAGGCACTGGCGGTTTTCGCACCGCATGAAGTGGTGCTGGGTAGCGATTCCCTGGTCTCGTGCGGGGGGCGCCGCTTCGACAAGCCGGCCTCGCGTGAACAGGCCGCCGAGCACCTGCGCTTTTTTTCGGGCAAGGTGATGGAACTGCACAGCGCCGCGGCGCTGGTGCGCGACGGTAACCTGCTCTGGGCCGACCATGCGATGGCCAGCCTTCACGTCGCATCGCTTTCCGACGCTTTTATCGAAGCCTATCTCGATGCCGAATGGCCTGCGGTTGCAGGCTGCGTGGGCGTGTTCCGCATCGAGGCGCGCGGCGTGCAGTTGTTCGAGAAGATCGAAGGGGACTATTTCACCATTCTCGGTATGCCGCTGCTGATGGTGCAGGCGGCTCTGCGCAAGATGGGAGTGTTGCAGCAGTGAGCGTGCCTTATGCCGAAGTGATCGGCGATCCGATCGCGCAATCGAAGTCGCCGGCGATCCACGGATTCTGGCTGGAGAAGCTGGGGCTTTCGGGGCGCTACGACCATTGCCTCGTGAAACTGGAAGGTCTCGGCGACTATCTCGATGCGCGCCGTCCGGACCCGGATTGGCGCGGCTGCAACGTCACCATGCCCCACAAGCTGGCGATCGTTCCCCTGCTCGACCGCCTCGATCCGCTGGCCGCGAGCATCGGTGCGGTCAATACCGTGGTGCGCGAGGCCGACGGAACGCTGACCGGCTACAACACTGACGCGCCGGGCTTTCTCGAACCGTTGCGCGCGGAGCTGGACAAGGCTCACCTGTTCCGCATGGCGCGCGTGCTGGGCACGGGCGGCGCGGCGCGGGCGATCGTGGCCGCGCTGGCGCGGGAAAACTTCGTCATTGTGCTGGCCGGCCGCGATCCCGGCAAGGCGCGCGCTATGCTCGACGAGCTGGCGCCGGGGACCGACCACCATGCTGTCAATATCTTGCACTTCGGCGATCCCACCGAATTCGCGTTCGATGACCGCGAGGGCTGTCTGGACCTGATCGTCAATGCCAGCCCGCTGGGAATGACCGGACAGCCACCGCTGGCGTTCGATTTCAGCCACGCGCCGCCGGGCAGCGTTGTCTATGACATCGTCACCAGCCCGCTCGATACCGCATTCCTGCAGGCGGCGCGCGCTGCGGGATTTGCGACGGTCGACGGGTTGTCGATGCTGATCGGCCAGGCCGACATCGCCTTCGCGCGCTTTTTCGGCGAACGGCCACCGCGCGAACACGACGAGGCCTTGCGGGCGCTGATCCTGTCATGACCCGCTGCAAGATTCTGGGGCTCACCGGCTCGATCGGCATGGGCAAGTCGACAGTGGCCGGCATGTTGCGCGATCTCGGCGTGCCGGTGTTCGATGCCGATGCCGCGGTACACGAGCTGCAGGGGCCGGGCGGCGCATTGCTCGATGCGATCGAGCGGGAATTTCCCGGCACAACCGGGGCAGACGGTGTCGACCGCCAACAGCTGGGCGCCGCCGTTTTCGGTAATCCCGAAGCGCTGGCGCGACTCGAGCGAATCGTCCATCCCGCCGTCGCCGGGATGCGTCAGGCGTTCCTGCGCGACCACGCAGAGGCTCCCCTGATCGTCTTCGACATTCCGCTTCTTTATGAAAAGGGCGGCCACGCCGGGCTCGATGCCGTTGCCGTGGTTTCCGCTCCCGCGCAGGCCCAGCGCGAGCGGGTTTTGGCGCGGCCCGGCATGACGGTCGAAAAATTCGAGAAGATTCTGGCACTTCAGGTGCCCGACGCGGAAAAGCGCGCGCGTGCGGACTTCGTCATCGATACCGGCACCTCGCTTGCCGAAACGCGCGAACAGGTGGCCGGGATCGTCGAGGCGTTGAAGCGGGAAGAATAATCGCATCTGGCCCTTGCACACCGGCCCCTGCAGGCAGATATGTGAAGTGATGCGAGAGATCATTTTCGATACCGAAACGACCGGTTTCGACCCGAAAAACGGGGACCGGATGGTGGAAATCGGTTGCATCGAGATGGTCAACCGGGTTCTGACCGGCCGCACCTACCACGCCTATTTCAACCCCGAGCGTTCGATGCCCGCCGAAGCCGAGGCGGTGCACGGCCTGTCCGATGCGTTCCTGGCCGACAAGCCGCTGTTCTCGGACAGCGCGCAGGACTTCCTCGACTTCATCGAGGACAGCCCGATGGTGGCGCACAACGCCGGGTTCGACTTCAACTTCATCAACGCCGAACTGGCGCTTTGCTCGCTGCCGGAAGTGAGCCGCGACCGCATGGTCGATACGGTTGCGCTGGCCAAGGTGCGCCATCCCGGCGCGAAGCTTTCGCTCGATGCCCTGTGCACCCGTTACGGCATCGACCGCAGCCACCGAACGAAGCACGGCGCCCTGCTCGACGCCGAACTGCTCGCGCAAGTCTATGTCGAGCTGCGCGGCGGCCGTCAGATCGGTCTTGAACTTGGTGCACAAACCACTGAAATCGTGACGGAGATCAAGGTCCTCGCTCGAAAGGACCGTATCTATCGTCAACCGCGTCCACACGCGGCTACCGAAGAGGAACGCGCCGCGCATGCGGAGTTTCTCAAGTCGGTCGATACCCCGCTCTGGGGTGCCTGAACACTAGTACAAGGAGAATTCGCTCATGGATATTCGCGTCTCCGGTCACCAGGTCGATACTGGCGAGGCCCTGCAAGTCCACGCTAACGAGCGACTGTCGGCGATCATCGGGAAGTATTTCAACCAGGCGCTGTCCTCGCATGTGACATTCGGGCGAGCGCCGGCCGGGGCCTTCCGATGCGACATCATCATGCATGTCATGCAGAACCTTGTGCTCAAGGCTACCGGTATGGCGCAGGACGCCCACCTGGCGCTCGACCAGGCGGCGGAAAAGATCGACAAGCAGCTGCGCCGCTACAAGCGCCGGCTCAAGGACCGCCACGAGCAGGCCGCCCACGCGCTTGCGGTGGAAGACGCGGCCTATACCATTTTCGAGGAACGGCCGGTCACGGACGAGGACGAAGAGCTCGAGGCCGATGCGCCCGTCGTCATCGCCGAAACCCGCGTGGACGTGCCCGAAGCAACCGTTTCGGATGCTGTTATGATGCTCGATCTGCGCAATACCACGGCGCTTTTCTTCAAAAATGCTGGCACCGGGCGCCATAATATGGTTTACCGCCGCGGCGACGGGTCGATCGGCTGGGTCGAACCGCACTGACGCCGCCCGCGGCGCAGCCCAATCCTGATCGGAGGAGAGGATAGAAACCCCCGGTTTTTCCGGGGGTTGGGGGTATGCATCATTTGGAAACCGATCGAAGCCTAGAATCAGAATCGAAATGACTGGTCTTTTCACACTGCTGCCTGAAGCCGTGACCACGGCGGATGCGGACAGCAAGGACATCATTCTTGAGCGGCTCGCGGCCCTGTTCGCCGAAGTCTACGATCTGGACCGCGGCGTGGTTCTGGAACGCATCGTCGAGCGCGAAGAGCTGGGAAGCACGGGCTTCGGACGCCGCATCGCGATTCCGCATGCGCGCATGCCGGGGCTCGGCCGGCCTGTGGCCGCTTTCCTGCGTCTTGAATCGCCGGTGGAATTCGATTCGGCCGATGGCATGCCCGTCGATCTCGTTTTCGGCCTGCTTTCCCCCGAAGGGGCCGGGGCGACGCATTTGCACGCTCTGGCGGCCATCTCGCGCATGATGCGGGATGAGCGGATGCACGAAGCGTTGCTGTCGGCACCGGGGCCGGAAGTGCTCTACAGCCTGCTCAGCAACGTCATCGACCGCGATGCCGCCTGACCTGACGCCTGGTGCAGCGGGAGAAGTCTCCGGCGCCGACCTGCACTGGCGTGCGCTGGAGAGGCTCTACGCCTCCGCGCCGATCAACCACAAGTTCCGCTCTGCACTTGAAATCCTGGGTGAGGGGCGGTCGCGCATCTCGTTCCTGGTAGAGCCGGACTGCTTCCATGCCGCCGGCGCCGCGCACGGCACGATCTACTTCAAGATGCTCGACGACGCGGCGTTCTATGCCGCCAATACGCTGGTTACCGACCGGTTCCTGCTGACGACGTCGTTCAACCTCCACTTCAGCAAGCCGATCAAGGGCGGTCGGATCGTTGCCGAAGGCCGCTGGATCAGCGGGCGCCGCAGGGTGCTGGTCGCCGAATCGTGGCTGCTTGACGAGGATGGCGAGGAGGTTGGTCGCGGAACCGGTACGTTCATGCGTTCGCGCATCGGGTTGTCCAGCCTTGCCGGCTACTCGGGGCGATCCGAGGGATCCTGAACGATGGATGCGCGCTTGCCTGCCCACCTCGAAGTTTCCGGACTGATTCGCAGCGTGGAAGCCGCTGGTGGCTTTGCGGCGGTCCTGAGCAAAGGTGAACGCGACGCCGGTACGATCATGGTCGTAATCGCGGAAAATGGAGCGAATGCACGGGCTTACGAGCGCATGCCGCAGCTCGACGGCACCCGCGATTGGTCGTGTTCGAAGAAGCAAGATCCTGAAAATAAAAGTGAATTTTCAGAATACCTGGAGCGCCGCGGCAATCAGGACCCGGATTTGTGGATTGTCGAACTGGACGTCGCGAATGGTGAACGTTTTATCGGCCAATCTTAAGAATTTCGGTTGACGTGCAAGATTCGCAAGCTAAGGGCGCGTCCAAGAACGCGTAGGCGGCAAGGGAGGCATTTCGGTTTCCTGGCTAGCACGCAGACGGGGAATCGTCGGCAGGTTCGAACGTGATCTGGAAGCCTTGAAGAGGCTGTCACGCTGCGGCCTGTGTCGGACCGGTTCACCGCATTTGATACAGGCATAATGCGAACCAAAGTGCAGTGGGCTAGCGCGATTGCGCTCGCCGCAACGGTTTCGACCGCTTTGTTGAGCGTCCAGGGTTCGGGCGCGGCCGCTTCGGAAATGAATCCGATCAAGGCCATACAAGAATCCCCCGTGAAATTCGTTTCCGAGCCGGTTGTCCAGCCGCTTGCCGCTGAAGAGGGGCAGGGCGCAGCGGACAATGCCGCCGATGCAGGATCGGCCGAGGGCCTTTCGGAAACGCGTTCACTCGCGCAGCTGGTATCGGAGCAGGCCCTGCCGGAGACGCTGGGCGAACAGATGCGTTGCCTTGCCGGAGCGGTCTATTTCGAGGCGCGCGGGGAAACGCTCGAGGGCCAGCTGGCCGTAGCCCGCGTGATCGTGAACCGTGCCGCGTCCGATCGGTTTCCCGACAGCTATTGCGGCGTTGTGTACCAGCGTTCGCAGTTTTCCTTCGTGCGCGGCGGCGCCATGCCGTCGATCCGCAAGAATTCGCGCGGTTGGCATCGTGCCGTTGCCATCGCCCGCATTGCCCGGGACGGCATGTGGGCGAGCCCAGCACAGGGCGCGCTGTTCTTCCATGCCGCCCGCGTGTCGCCGAACTGGCGACTGACCAGGGTCGGCCGGGTCGACAACCACATCTTCTATCGCTGATGCGGGAAGGGATCGCGGGGCGATCCCTTCTTCGTTTCAGTCTTTCAGCTGCACCCAGATCGGCGCGTGATCGCTGGCCTTTTCCCGGCCGCGGTGCGCCTTGTCGACGCCGCAGGCCACGAGCCTGTCCGCGAGTTCGGGCGACAGCAGCGCATGGTCGATGCGAAAGCCGTGGTCGCGTTGCCAGGCACCGGCCTGATAGTCCCAGTAGGTCCAGATGCCGCCGCGTGGATTGTGCGTGGCCAGTGCGTCGGTCCAACCGTCGCCGAGTAGGCGGAAGTAGGCGTCGCGCGATTCCGGCTGCATCAGGGCGTCCGCGGCCATGGCCTGGGGTGACCAGACATCGCGGTCGGTCGGGATCACGTTGAAGTCGCCGGTGACGATGGCCGGCACTTCCTCGGCCTTGATGGCGGCCATGCGTTTGCGCAGCCGCTCCATCCAGCGCAGCTTGTAGTCGAACTTGGGCCCGGGCACCGGGTTTCCGTTCGGCAGGTAGATGCAGGATACGCGCAGGCCGAAGACATCGGCTTCCAGATAGCGCGAGTGATCGTCCTCGGGCTCTCCGTCCAGACCACGCTGCACTTCGACGGGCGTTTCGCCATCGGCAAGGATGGCAACGCCGTTAAAACCCTTCTGTCCGTGCCAGATGCCCTTGTAGCCCAGCTTCTCGAACTCGGCGATCGGGAAGCCTTCATCCTGCGACTTGATTTCCTGCAGGCAGGCAACCGAGGGACGCGTTTCTTCCAGCCATTCGAGCAGACGGGGCAGGCGTGCCTTGACCCCGTTGATGTTGAACGATGCGACCTTTTTCACACCGAGAAGCTCGACCCACAGCCGCAGCCGGCTTCGGCGTTGGGATTCTCGACCCGGAAGGCCGCCCCGCCGAGCGATTCGACGAAATCGACAATGCAACCGTTGACGAGATCCAGGCTGACGGGATCGACCACCAGCCGGACACCGTCCGTTTCAGTCACTGCATCGTCCGAATCCGGCGCGTCGGCGAGACCGAACTTGTACTGGAAACCCGAGCACCCGCCGCCCTCCACGGAGAGGCGCAGTATCGCAGGCTTGCCCTGCTTTTCGGCAATAGCCGCGACACGCGCGGCAGCCGAGGGGCTGAGTGTGAGGTTTTGCTGGTCCATGCACCGGATGTAAGCCCCCCTGCCCCGCGCGGCAAGGCAGAGGCGGGCTACAGACCAGGGTATGGCAGACGGCGTTACGCCATCTGGATGTAATCGCGCATCGCTGCGGCTTCGGATTCGACGGCATCGATCCGGTGCTTCACCAGATCGCCGATCGAAACGAGGCCGATCATGCGTCCGCCTTCCACGACGGGAAGATGGCGGATGCGTCGCCGGGTCATGAGTGCGAGTGCGGTCATCACCGAGGTTTCCGGTTCGACGGTCACGGCCGGCGCGGTCATGATCGCGGAGACGGGCCTTTCGAGTATGTCCGGCCCTGACTCGTGCAGGCGGTAGATCACGTCGCGTTCGGAAAACATGCCTGCAATGGATTCGTTTTCCAGGACCGGCAATGCGCCGATGCGGCGTCCCGCGAGAATGCTCACGGCCTCGCGCACAGTGGTGGTGACGTCACAGGTAAGGACCGCGTCGCGGCCTTCGATGAGGCGCCCAATGGTCATCGTCGAACTCTCCCTGTTTTGGCTTGGGCCCGCCGTTTTCGACGGGCCGGGAGAGAATACCACAGACGCCGGGACTCCGCCACTTCGTCCGATGGAATCGGAGAATGGTCACGATGCCCTTGCGGGCGGGCCCCGCAGCCCTCACATGGGGGGCGATGATTCCTCCTTCCCCCCTGGATGACCCCGAGAAGGCGACGCACGCCTGGGCCCGCTATCTGCGCATCATGCGCTGGATGATGGTGCTGACCGTCGGTCTTGTCGCGGCGGCGATTTTCATTCTCTACCGTTCCAACGGGATGGTCTCGATCCACTTCTACATCGCGACTGCGCTGGGCATCGGTTTCACGATGCTGCTGACGTCGGCGCTGATGGGGCTGGTGTTCCTCTCGAGCGGGACAGGGCACGACGAATGCATCGTCGATCCGCTCGACGACGACAGCAAGATCTCCTAGGCCGGAATCAGCGGGCCGAGGCCCCTCCGTTCAGTCGCCCGCAGGCCTGAGCCGGTATTCCTCGACCGGCTGTCCGCCGATCAGGTGCTGCTGGATGATCTTCTCCAGAGCCTCCTCAGTGCACGAGTGGTACCAGACGCCATCCGGCCACACGACCGCGATCGGTCCGGCGGCGCAGATGCGCAGGCAATCCGCCTTGCTTCGGGCAATGCCGCCGCCCGTTTCCGTTTTCGGCCCATCCAGGCCGAGCTGCTTGAGGCGCTTTTTCAGGTATTTCCAGGCTGCCTGCCCCTTTTCGGGCGTGCAGCATTCGCCTTTCTGCGGTTCGGCGCAGATGAAGATATGGCGCTGGATGCCATCGCCGCCGGCCTTCGCCAGCGCTTCGCGGGCCTGCTCGATTTCCTTCGCCGAGGCAGTCATGGCCGAAGCATCCACGCGGTGGTCGATGCCGCGAAGGTGTCAGGCAGGGGCGAAGGCCCCTCGGGGTCGACAGTAACGAGCACGGTGCGGGCAAAGACGAGTGGCTTGCCGCCCTGCGTTACGACCTGCACGAGGCGGTGACTGGTGCGGCCGATGTGTTCCATGGCGCAGGCGATCTGTACGCATTCGGGATAGGACGCCTCGCCGATGTATTCGATCGCCACGCTGGCAACCATCGACGCCTTTCCGACCAGCAGGTCGCGATAGCCGCAGGCACGGTGAAAGCGCACGCGGGCATCCTCGAGCAGGCAAGCCATGGCGACGTTGTTGATGTGCATGTTCACGTCGAGGTCGCCGAAACGCGGTTCCGTCGTGCACGTGAAGGGATAGCGCGCCGGATCGAGCAGCGCGGGGTCGGGTTTGGCCATGCCTTGCGAAGTAGGGAGCGCGGGCTTGCGGGTCCAGAGCGGAAATCCGCCGGATCAGCCCTTCTTGCCGACGATCCGTGAGATTTCGGCCGCGACCATGCGCTCCACCAGTGGCGGCAGGTTCTTGTCGAGCCATTCCGCAAGGGCCGGTCGCAGCAGTTCGCGGGTCAGGTCCTCCAGCGAGGTTTCTCCCGACCGGACGATTCGGGGCGGCACGCCCGGCTCGGACAGCATGGCAAGCGCGGCCAGCGATTCACGCATCGAATCGCGCGCATGCGGACGGACCAGCGCGGGTTCATCGTCTTCCGGTTCGGATTCGACGTCGACCTGGGCCGTTTCCTGCAGTTCCAGCACGTCTTCCTCGGGCTCGACTTCCTCGTCGACGGACAGCACATCTTCGAGCGTGTCGACGCCTACAGTCGCGCGGCGCTGGCGCTCCACGCGCGCGCCAACGCGATTATCGCGTGCGATAACGTGCTTGATAGACTGGAGAATCTCTTCAACCGAAGGTTCGCCATTCTGCCGCATTCCGATTGTCCCCCTGTTGCGCCCTTCATAGGACACAAATCTTAACCAGTCCCGAATCGGGACGGTTGCCTACTGTTCCGGAATTTCCCCATCCTGCACCGGCGTGTCAACGGTGCGAGTCGACTGTGCGACGGGAGCCGGATCGTCGTCCCAGTCGAAGATCTTGCCGTGTACCCGCTTGTAGTTGGCCTGCGGGTCGTAGAGGATGTCGTTGTCGAGGTTGAGGTTGTCCGCCTCGGCCTTGCCCATCGCGGCCAGCAGGTTGAAGCCCGCCACGTAGGCATTGCGCCGCGCCGTTACCAGCCGGACTTGCGCGTTGAGCGATTCCTGCTCGGCATTGAGGATGTCGAGGATCGTGCGGTTACCCACCGAGTTTTCCGCCCGCACGCCTTCGAGGCTGAGCGCGGCCGCTTCGACGGCGACTTTCGACGAGCGGATCACGTCGTTTGCCGCCAGCCAGGAACTGTAGGCCGATCGGACCTGCGCGATGACGCCGCGTTCGGCTGCGATCTCGTTTTCCAGCGCGGCCGAAGCCTGCGCCTGGGCCTGACGGCGCTGCGCGGCGGGCAGTCCGCCCTGGAAGATCGGGATCGAGATCTGGGCACCGGCCTGCGCGGTCTTCTCGGTTTGCGAGAAGGCTGCCGAGCTGGGGCCACCCAGGGTGTTGAAATAGTCGTTGTAGGCGCCCGAGGCGAAGAGGCTGAGGCGCGGCAGGCGGCTGGCGCCGGCCACGTCGATGTCCTTTTCCGCCGCCTTGGTCTGTTCGCGGGCGGCGATCAGGGTGGGATTGCTTTCGAGCGCGGTGGTGACCGCTTCCTCGGGGGTCGCGGGCAGGTTGGGCAGCGGCGGCGGCGCGTCGAGCGCCTCGGGGGCCTTGCCGACGAGCCGGATGTAGGTCTCGCGCGCGGTTGCGAGGTTGGCTTCGGCGGCGCGCGCATCGCTTTGCGCGACGGCAAGGCGCGACTGCGACTGTGCGACGTCCGTGCGGGTGACGTCGCCGATCTCGAAGCGGTCGCTGGTGGCCTGGAGGTTGACCTCCAGCACGGCCACGTTCTTGCGGTTCAGCCCGACGATCGCCTCGTTCTGGATCACGTCCATGTAGGCGGCGACGACGGCCGAAAAGATGTCGCTTTCACTGCCGCGCAGGTCGGCCTGACCGGCCTTCACCCGATACTTCGCGGCCTTGACCCGGTTCTTGACGGCGCCGCCGGAGTAGATCGGCACGCCCAGGTTCACGCCGGCGGACAGCGCACGTTCGGGGCTCGTGAACGAATTCGGGCTGCGCTTCAGGAACTCGGTGTAGGTGGCATCGGCATTGGCGCTGGGCAGGCCGGATGCGCGAGCGATCGGCACGTTCTCGTCCACGCCGCGCTGCTGCGCGCGCGCCGCTTGGAGCGAGGGATTGGTCTGGTAGGCCATGACCAGCGCATCGCGCAACGTATCGGCCGATACCGGCGATGCTGCTGCTGCGGCGAACAGGACGGTACTGGCCAGTAGCCCGGCCCGAGACCCGAACCGGGACACGATCAGAAGCTCCAGCGCTTGGGAGCAGCGAATTCGGGAAGCGCGGGAATGCCCAGTTCGGCCAGCGGGAGCAGCGAGACCGCGCCGGCGGTCTTGCAGCCGGTGGCAAGACGGCTGACGCCGCGGACCATGAGACCGGTGACGATACGGCCACCTTCGGCCATCTGCGCGCCGAGCGTTTCGGGAAGCGTCTCGATGGCGCCGTCGACGACGATCAGCGAATACCCGCCTTCGCCCGTCATGCCGGAGACGGCTGCGGGATCGACGGTTTCGAGCGAACCGACCAGTGGACGCAGCAGGGCCGCCAGGTATCCATCCGCATCGCCGACCAGCAGGGCCTTGTCGGTTGCCGTCGGAGCGGCCTCGGACAGGATCTTGCCGTGCACGAGCGGGGCGGCGAGGAAGCGGCCGTTCCCAAGCGGAATGGCCCGGTCGATATAGGCGGCATCGCGCATGGCTTCGGGAACGAAGTCCTCACGGGCCACGCCGGCCATGGCCGCCAGGACCCAGGGCTCGTTGACGCCGCTGGTGCGCAGCTGGCTGACGATCATGGCGTGGCGGGCGCCGGAATGGGCAATGGGAGCCATTTCGGCTTCGGGTGCGGACCGTTCCTCGGTCAAGGTCATCTGGTGCAATTCCCTCATGCATTCGCGGGTAACACGCCCGAGCGCATCGATATTCCGCAAGGACAGCATTTATGCGGGCCTTCTAGGCCAAGGCGCCATCAAGGCCAAGGGCTTTGACGATACCTTCGTCGATCAATGCAAGCACTTTGACGATGGACCGCGCCCGGCTTATGGGAGCCCGCGAAATTCACGTTATCCGCTTAACCGGGAGCGCATTGTACATGGCCGAAATGGTGACCATCCGCGAAGACGACCTGATCGAGAGTGTCGCCGACGCCCTGCAGTACATCAGCTACTATCATCCGATGGACTACATCCGCGCTCTTGGCGAGGCCTACGAGGCGGAGCAGGGCCCGGCTGCCAAGGACGCGATCGCGCAGATCCTGACCAACAGCCGCATGTGCGCCGAGGGGCACCGGCCGATCTGCCAGGATACCGGCATCGTCAACGTCTTCATCGAGTGGGGCCAGAACTGCCGTCTCGAATCCGACCGCTCGCTGCAGGAAGTGGTCGATGAAGGCGTGCGTCGCGCTTACGGCAACAAGGAAAACAAGCTGCGCGCCTCGGTGCTGGCCGACCCGGCTTTCACTCGCCGCAACACCAAGGACAATACGCCTTCGGTGCTTTCGGTCTCGATGGTGCCGGGCAGCAAGGTTTCCATCGACGTGGCGGCCAAGGGCGGCGGCTCGGAAGCCAAGTCCAAGTTCAAGATGATGAATCCCAGCGATTCGATCGTCGACTGGGTGCTCGAGATGCTACCTCAGATGGGTGCCGGCTGGTGCCCGCCGGGCATGCTGGGCATCGGCATCGGCGGCACGGCCGAACACTGCGTCAAGCTCGCCAAGCAGAGCCTGATGGACCCGATCGACATGGGCCAGCTCAAGGCGCGCGGCCCGCAGAACGACATCGAGGCGCTGCGCATCGAGATCTTCGACAAGGTCAATGCCATGGGCATCGGGGCGCAGGGGCTGGGCGGTCTTTCCACCATCCTCGACGTCAAGATCCTCGACTGGCCGTGCCACGCCGCGAACAAGCCGGTGGCGATGATCCCCAACTGTGCCGCCACCCGCCATGCGCACTTTACGCTCGACGGCTCGGGGCCGCGCTATCTTGAAAAGCCGAACCTCAACGACTGGCCCAAGGTCGAATGGAAGCCCAGCAAGGAGGCGATCCGCGTCGATCTCGACACGCTGACGGCAGAGGACGTGAAGAGCTGGAAGCAGGGCGACCGCCTGCTGCTCAACGGCAAGATGCTCACCGGGCGCGATGCCGCGCACAAGCGCATCCAGGACATGCTCGCCAAGGGCGAGGAACTGCCGGTCGAGTTCAAGGGCCGCGTGATCTACTACGTCGGCCCGGTCGATCCGGTGCGCGACGAAGTCGTCGGCCCGGCGGGCCCGACCACCGCGACGCGCATGGACAAGTTCATGGACATGATGCTGGAGCAGGGCCTGCTGGCCTGCGTCGGCAAGGCAGAGCGCGGCCCGGCCGCCACCGAGTCCATCGCCAAGCACAAGTCGGCCTACCTCATGGCCGTTGGCGGCGCGGCCTATCTCGTGGCGCGCGCGATCAAGGAAGCCAAGGTCGTCGGCTTCGAGGACCTCGGCATGGAAGCGATCTACGAATTCACCGTGGAGGACATGCCGGTGACCGTCGCGGTCGATTCCGAGGGCAAGAACGTCCACCAGCTGGCGCCGCTGGTCTGGCAGGAAAAGATCGCGAAGGAAGGGTTGCTCGCCGGCTGAGATCGGTGCTGGCGCGCGTTCGACGAACAGTGCACGCGCGCCGACCGGCGAACTGGCGCGCGGCGCGGTTTTCGCGGTATCCGGGGCGGTCATGACGGATGTAGTCAACAATCCGCGCGTCCCGGCGCGTCTTGTCCTGTTGTCGCTTGCGGCGCTGTGGGCCTGCTATTTCATGGTCGCAACGCTGCGCGGGGCCTTCATGGGCTTCGATTTCGCGTGGCCGATCATCTCGCGCCGACTGACGATCTGCATCCTGTCGATGCTGGTCATGGCAGCGGTGTGGCCTTTGCTGCAGATGCTCGACCGCAAGTCGGGCCCGGTGCGCCTGGCCGTGGTTCTGGTCGGCGCCCTGCCGCTTTCGCTGCTGCTGAGCGTCATCAACGATGTGATCTTCGCCGACATCGCGGTGACGCAGGCCTATGGTGACGAAGGCGATGCCGAGGCGATCAGGACCGGCAAGGTGCGCATTTCGCGGGACGAGGCCGGCAATATTCTCGTCGACCTGCCGAACGTGCCCCGACCGCCGGACCCCGATGCGACCGACGTGCCGCCGGGCACGCCGGAGCAGGACGGCGGCGGCTCGGCGATCACGATTCATACCGGTTCGATGTTCGGCCAGAGCTATGCCCGCTGGGCGACCATCGCCGACAATGCCTTTGGCCGCTACTTCCTCGTGCTTGCATGGGCCGCGCTCTATTTCGCGCTCGCCAAGGCGGAAGAGGCCCGCGCGGCCGAGCGGCGCGAGGGCGAATACCGACGCGCAGCGGAAGCCGCGGAACTGCGCAGCCTGCGCTATCAGGTCAATCCTCACTTCCTGTTCAACACGCTCAACTCGCTTTCCGCGCTGGTCATGACCGGTCGCCAGGAAGATGCCGAGGAGATGATCCAGACGCTGTCGACGTTCTATCGGCGGACCCTTTCCGGAGATCCGACAAACGACCTTCGGCTGGTGGACGAAATCGAACTGCAGAAGCTCTATTTCGCGATCGAGGCGGTGCGGTTTCCCAATCGACTGGTGACGCGAATCGATATTGACCCTGCCGCTATCGATGCGATGGTGCCGGGCATGATCCTGCAGCCTCTCGTAGAGAATTCGGTGAAGTACGCGGTGGCCGCGACGCAGCGGCCCGTGACCGTGGGCATTCGTGCGCGGCGCGAAGGCGGGCAGCTTGTGATTACGGTCAGCGATGACGGGCCGGGCGGGGAGCGCGGCAAGGCCGAAGGCTGCGGCATCGGCCTCGCCAATGTCCGGGATCGCCTGCGGGCCCGCTATGGCGAGGCTGGTACCCTGACCTTCGGCCCGCGGCCGGAAGGTGGTTTCCAAACGGAGCTTCGTATGCCGCTGGAGCGTGGCCATGGCTGAAACGCAGGCCGGATCGCCGCAGGGCGGTGTTGCCCTTCGTGCGCTCATCGTCGATGACGAGCCGCTCGCGGTCGAACGCATGCAGGTCATTTGCGCCCGGATCGATGGTGTGTCCGTGATCGGTACGGCCAGCGACGGCCAGGCGGCCTTGCGGCTGGTCGATGCGCTTGCGCCCGACCTGATCCTGCTCGACATGACGATGCCTGAGACCGATGGCCTTGCCGTCGCACGCCAGCTTTCGGGCAAGGATAATCCGCCGGCGGTGATCTTCGTGACCGCGCATGACGAATTCGCCGTAGAGGCGTTCGATCTCGATGCGGTGGACTATGTTCTCAAGCCTGTCGCGCCGGACCGCCTCGAACGGGCCGTCAGCCGGGTCGTTTCACGCCGCGGCCAGCGGACCGAACAGACCAGCCAGTGGCTCGAGGAGTTCTGGGTGCCGCATCGCTCCGAACTCGTGCGCGTGCCTGCCAACGACGTCCGGCGCATCGACGCCGAGCGCGATTATGTCCGGCTCCATGTGAACGGACAGAGCTTCCTGTTGCTCCAGACGATCACCAGTCTGGAAGAACGGCTCGATCCCGAGCAGTTCATCCGCATTCACCGCAGCTGCATAGTGCGCCGCGATCACGTGTCCGGTCTGCGGCATGAAGGGCTGGGCGTATGGTCGGTGGAGACGGCCGACGGCGATGCCTTGCGGATCGGCCGCACGTATTTGCCGGCGGTAAAAAAAATGGCGGGCCGCTAGGGCCCACCAGGTTTTTCCGGGTCTTATTATTATGGGACCTCGGGTAATCCGAGGACGGAACCGGCCTTGAAGGGGGGCGCCGGTCCGTCGTTTTCGCGGGGTCTCAGCCGCCCAGGCGGGCGTCGTCGGAGGCGCGGGCAATGGCGGTCGCCATGATGTCCTGCGCCTTGGCATGTGCCTGCTTGTAGCAGGCCCGGGCAGTTGCGGTCGGCAGGCGCGAACCGGTGGTGCGCTGGTCGTAGCCGCAGGCTTCGCGCGCGGCGGTGTCGAGGCGCAGCTCGAGCGTGCGCTGGCCTTCGGGGGTGGTCAGGTCGAGGTCGTTGATCTCGACGCGCACTTTCGTCGTGGTTTCGGCGAGCACGGGGGTGGCGGTCAGGGCAAGGCCGGCCAGGGCGGCGGCAAGGGTGGCTTTCTTGAACATCGTGATTTCCTCCTCTGGCGGGCCGGTCCAAGGGGGGGGCTGACCGGCCCGATGAGTGTGTTGTGCGCCCGATCCCGCCGCCATTCACGCGAGGTTCGATTGCGGGCTTCGAGGTTCGACAAAGCGCGAGAAGGACGGACGAACGACATCTGTAGTCGACGAGCGGCGTGACATGATGTTGCGCGCGTGCCGCCGCTGGGAAACCGATTCGGGCGTGGGTGCCGGGAAATGGCGCCAGGTGCTGGTCAGGCGGACGGCCGCACGGTACAAGGACGGCAATGTCGGCTCTCGTCATCGTTTTCTGCCTGGGCGTGTTCAATTTCGCCGCCCACAAGGCCGTGCTCGAAAGCCATCACCCCATGCTCGCCCAGGTCCCATGGCTGTTCCAGCCGCTCGGCGGCCGGCTGAGCCTGATTGTCGAGTTCGCGATGCTGCTCGGCGCGATGATCATGGCGGCGGCGGGGTCCGTCGGCTGGGCCTGGGTCTATGCCTTCTACAGCGTGCTCAACGGACTTTCGGCCTGGCTGATCGCCAGCGGCAGGGTGTGATGCGATGTGGTCGCGACGGACAGGCAGAGGGGTGGTCGACTGGCGAGGCCAGGACGGCTATGGCGGCGCGGTGACGAACACGGCGCACATGGCGACAGGCGATGCACGGTAAGGTTTCTTCAGGGCGCCGCAGCCCGATCAGGCTTTTTCACCTGAGCGACATCCATTTCGGGCTTGAAGACCGGCGCGCGCTCGATTGGGCGGAGGCCTGTATCGCGCGCGAGCGTCCCGATGCGGTTGCCATTACAGGCGACCTGACAATGCGGGCGCGGCACGGCGAGTTTCGGGCTGCCTGCGAATGGATCACTGGGCTCGACGTGCCGGTAACGGTTGAAATCGGCAATCACGACATGCCCTACTTCAACCTGTTCGAGCGGTTCTTCGCGCCGTTCCGGCGGTTCAGGGCTATCAAGCGGATGGTCGATGCTGAGATCGATCTGGAACGCCTTGCGATCGTCCCGCTCCAGACGGCGACGCGCGCGCAATGGCAGCGTTTCCCATGGTCCAACGGTTGGGTGACCGACAGGGCGCTGGCCGATTGCCTGGCGGCGATCGATGCCCATCCGAAGGATACGCGCATCCTTGTCGCCGCGCACCACCCGCTTACCGAACGCCGCGAGCGCGATGGCAAATTGCTGACGATCAATGGAACGAAGGCGATGGAAGCGCTTGCGGGCCGCCAGGTCATGGCCGTGCTTTCGGGCCACATCCATGATCCGTTCGATCTGACCGCCGATACGGCGGCCGGTCCGCTCAGGATGATAGGGGCGGGCACGCTGTCGCGCCGTATTCGGTCGACCCCGCCGAGTTTCAACGAGATCGTCATCGACGGCGACGTTCTTCGCGTCGAGGCCCGCAATCTGGACCAGGTACCGACGCCGGAGATGCAGATCCCGGACGTGCCCGAAAACGCCATGCCGCCGCGTGGGACGGGCGAACCCGTCTCTCCCGTGGGCGCCGTGCCTCCGGTCGATCCGCCGGTGCATTGAGCCGCAAGGCGCGGAAATGAAAAGGCCGCGCCGTCCAGGGGTGACGGCGCGGCCTTCCTTTCGGGACCGCCGGGGCAGGGGGGTACTGAACGCCGGCGGCTCTCCTCCCTGAACCTGTTTTCAGTAGTCGTGGTCGACCGAGCCGACACCGTTGATGCGGCTGCGCAGCGTTTCCGGCTTGCGCACCAGCGTCACATGGCCCGCACCGTTGATTTCGATATCGACAAGGCCCGTGGCACCGATGGTGACATCGCCCACGCCATCCATGCGCACAGTGGCGTCTTCGACAGCCAGCCGTTCGAGGTCGATGTCGCCGGCACCTTCGCTGGTGATGAAGACCTTGCGGACCTTGCCGTCGGCATCGAGGCTCACCGCGCCTTCCGATTTCAGCGTGAACTGGTCCTGCTGGAGACCCGTGAGCGTCACGTCGCCAGGTGCATCCAGATCCAGGCCGGTGATTTCGGGGGCCGTGATCCTGACCTTGAGGCCGTGATGCATATTGACACGGCCGGGGACCGACAGGCGGCCGTCCTTCCAGACCAGCCGGTCGACGATCTTGGTGGGACCCGTCACGACCATCTCGGCCTTGTCGCCCCGGGTGAAGCTTAGCTCTACCGGGACTTCCATGGCCAGCCGGGTGCCGGATGCGACCGCAAAGGTGCGGGTCTTGCGCGGCCCCTGATCTTCGTCGTCGCCGATGGTCCATGACCAGCCATGGCCTTCGGTGAATTCCTTCTTGAGCGTATCTCCGCCGACGAGCCATGCCGCGCTGAATGCGACGATCGACAGGATCACGCCGCTGGCGAATACGATGAGCAGTTTCCTGAACATCTCGGTTTCCTTTCTTTCGTCCCGTCAGTCTTCGGAATGGATGGCAGGTTCGATCACGCGGTAGTGCAGGCGGCCGAACCACATGAGGGCGTTGATGATCCAGATGCTGACCAGCGTCAGCAGCGCGCCGGCCGCGACCGAAGCGCTCATCGTGCCCAGTCCGGCCAGGACCGCGACCAGCCAGCCGCCGGGAAAGCCGCTGAACGGCCCGGCGATCAGGATGAAGCCGCCGGCAACGAAGCAGGCGACGACGGCCACGAAGAGGCCGAACACCACGCCGATGATCGGCAGGACTATCGGCAAGAGGATCAGGATATCGATCGTGGCCAGCCCCATGAACGCCAGGATGGCGGCCCAGGCAGAGGATGGCGAACGGTCGCTTTCCCAGTTGCGGAAGCCGGCCTCGAAGCGCAGTTCGCGGGCGAGGCGGGCAGGGTTGCCCAGGGCGGCAGCGACTTCTTCCTCGCTGCGGCCTTCGGCCATGCCGGCTTCGAAGTGCTCTTCGTAGTCGGCGACGATCTCGTCGATATCGGCCTGGGGCATGCCCTTGAGGCCGCCTTTCAGGCGCCTGATGAATTCGTTACGCGTCATGGCTGGGTTCCCCTTCCTGATCTGCGCTGTCGGCGGAGGCGGCGAGGGTGCCGTCGAGCAGGCCGTCGACGGCGGCGGTGAAGCCGCGCCATTCCTCGACCTGGGCGGCCAGCCGCGCGCGGCCGGTTTGGGTGATGCGGTAGTACTTGCGGGGCGGGCCCGAGGGCGATTCCTCGAGATATGTCGTGACCAGGCCTTCGGACTGCATGCGGCGCATGAGCGGGTAGATCGTGCCTTCGCCCATATCGACCGCGTCAGCCATGCGGCTGGCAATCTCGTAGGCGTAGCTGTCACCGCGTGACAGCAGGGCTAGCACGCACAGGCCAAGCACCCCTTTCTTCAACTGGATTTCGATTTCGGACATCGAATCAACTCCTGTGGATGTCCCCTGTGTATAGACAGCTATTATGTTATGCAAGGTATCATGCAAAGTGATGTACAATGTCTTTGGAAGGTACTGATCAAAGTGTGATATCTGATCTTGCAGATTTGTTCTAAGATCCGAAAATATATGGTTTTAATGGATCTTAGACTGCCACGACCTGCCCGACGCAATCGTTGTTCCGTTAAGTGAATGTGGCGATGCCGCTGCTCGGGTGCGGTGCGGACACCGGAGGAAATGCTCTTGAACTTCGCCCGATTCGACCACCTCACCTTTGCGAGACGGTGGGGAGCGGACTCCTGCCAAGGTGAGGGGACAGGCAGCTGGCGGCGTCTGTTCAATATCCCCGGGTGGAAGATCCGGCGTTGTTGCGGAGGGCGGAACAATGCGTCGATGCCTGATTATGGGTGGCCTTGTCCTGCAGGCGGCACCGCTTGCAGCGCATGGCGAGAGCATAAAGGCGCTTGGCGCCAATGCCGTGCAGTTCATGCCTGCGACGCTGGAGTGGTCGGCGACGGACCGGACGACGGTCGAGCGAGCGAAGTCGAAAGATCTGGCGACGGACAACGGTGATGCCGGTTGGGGTCTGGAGGCGCTGTCGCTGCGATCACGACGCGAAAGTACCGAGCCGATCGGTGCGACGCGCATGAAAATGCATGTGCGTGAGGTGAAGATCGAAGGCTGGCACAGTCTGGGGCCGGATACTGTCTTCACCCTGCGTGCCTTTGCCGGGACCACGAGCCGGCGCGATCGCGAATCTCCCGTATCCTGGCGAAAGACCCACGCAGGCAATGTGGGCATCGAAGCCGTGCTGGAACATGCCAGTGGATGGCAGATCAGGGGCGGTTGGTTTGCTCAGGGCGGATGGGGCGGTCGTTCGCTCGAACAGGATGTCGTGCGGATGGCCAACGGCGAGCCGGCGGCGGCGAGAGGGGCACGTGTGGCCCTGCAGATGCCCCCTGAAGAAGGCTGGCCGATGATGAGCATCGAGGCAATGTCCGGGGCGAAGGCCTTAGCTTCGGGGGCACCGCTGGTGCATCGGGCGGAAATCGCCCTGCGCCTGGCCACGTCGTTCTGACATCGCCGTATTTCCCGCAGACAACGAAAAAGGGCCGCGGTTTCCCGCGACCCCTTTCGTAAGCCGTAGCTCGCGAAACGCTTAGCGCTTCGAGAACTGGAAGCTGCGGCGTGCCTTGGCGCGGCCGTACTTCTTGCGCTCGACCACGCGGCTGTCGCGGGTGAGGAAGCCGGCGGCCTTGACAGTGGCGCGCAGGGTGGGCTCGTACTTGGCAAGGGCCTGCGAGATGCCGTGCTTGACGGCGCCTGCCTGGCCCGAGAGGCCGCCGCCCTTGACGGTGGCGACAACGTCGTACTGGCCATCACGATCGGCGATCTGGAACGGCTGGGCGATCACGAGGCGCAGCGTCGGACGTGCGAAGTACACTTCCTGGTCGCGGCCGTTGACGGTGATCTTGCCGGTGCCGGGCTTGAGCCACACGCGGGCCACGGCGTCCTTGCGGCGACCAGTGGCGTAGGCGCGACCCTGAGCGTCGAGCTCCTGCTCGCGCAGCGGGGCGTTCGAGACGACGGGGGTGAAGGTTTCAGCCGTGTCGGCTGCGACTTCGGTGCCGAGGTCCTTGAGGTCGGACAGGCTCTGGACGGTATCGGTATCGGACATTACGCGCCCACCTTGTTCTTGCGGTTCATGGAAGCGACGTCGAGCGCTTCGGGCTGGGTGCCACCGTGCGGGTGCTCGGTGCCGGCGTAGACGTGCAGGGCGCGCATCTGCGCGCGGCCGAGCGGACCACGGGGGATCATGCGCTCAACGGCCTTTTCGAGGACACGCTCGGGGAAGCGGCCGGCGAGAACCTTGTCCGCGGTCACTTCCTTGATGCCGCCGGCATAGCCGGTGTGCTTGTAGTAGGTCTGCTGCTTCAGCTTGTTGCCGGTGAACTTGACCTTTTCGGCGTTGATGACGACGACGTGGTCGCCGCAATCGACGTGCGGGGTGAAGCTCGGCTTGTGCTTGCCGCGCAGCAGGTCGGCGACGATGACCGCGAGACGGCCAACCACCAGACCTTCGGCATCGATCAGATGCCACTTCTTTTCCACCTCGGCCGGCTTGATCGACCGGGTGACCTTCGTGAGCGCCTTCATGGCTGGTCTATCCTTGTTTCGTGCGCGCTTCGAAGGAATCGCGATATGCGAATCTCCCGATGCGCGGGAAGGCGGCCAAATCGTCGAAATGCGGCGTCAAGTCAAGCAGGCTGCGGGGTTTCGTAGAGGTAAAATAATACCACTACGGATTGGAGACGATATTCGCGAGCCATGCGAGGGTCCCGGGAGCCCCCGTATCGCAACGCCAGCCGAGCACTGCCGGTTCCTCGTAGGGGTGCAGTTCGGCGAGGCGAAGGACGGCGCGATCGAGCAGGTCGGCGTTTGTCTTCAGCAAGGCGCCGGTCTCGCGGGTCGTGTCCCTGGTGCCGTTCCATATGAAAACGGAGGTCATGCCGGGCAGGACATTGCCGCAGGCGATCAGTCTTTCATCGAGAAGGGCGTGGATCGCCGCGATCGCGGTGTCTTCGTCGGGGAAGGGGCACCAGACCAGAGCGGCCGTGGTCACGGCGCGCTCAGGATGTTCACCGGGTCGCGGCGCGCCAGGGCGTGTGCGCCCCACACGGTCGCGGCGACAAGGAGCGCGCCGCAGAGCTGGTGCGCGACCGCGAGCCACAGGGTTACGCCCGACCAGATGGTGCAGATGCCGAGGATGACCTGGGTGCCGAACGCGCTGTGAATGGCGACGGAGGCGAGCCTTTGGCGCTTGGCGCGCAGCCTGCGCCCCATCGCGATCAGCACCGCGACCACGACCCAGGCCCACCAGCGGTGAACGAAATGGGTGAGGTACGGATCGTTGGACAAGGCATGGAAGGCGCCGCCCGACCAGTCGATGCCCTCCGGAAAGAACCGGCCCTGCATCAGCGGCCATGCGTCCATGCTGAACCAGCCCGCGCCGGCAACATAGCCTGCGCGCAGGCCGGCCACCGTGGCACCCATGTAGAGCTGGAATACCAGCACCGCGACCGCCATGATGCCGAAGCCGGTTATGCGCGCGGCAGGCTCCCCGCGCCGCAGCCCCTTGAGATCGAGCGCGGTCCAGACAAGGCCGCCCAGTGTCGTGAGCGCCACCAGGAGATGCGCGGCGAGGCGGTAGTGGCTGACCCGGTCGGCGGCTTCGGGCGTAAGGCCCGAAGATACCATCCACCAGCCGATCGCGCCTTGCAGGCCGCCGAGCGCGAGCAGCGCCAGGAACCGCCCCTTGTACCCGAGGGGAATCGTGCGCTTGTACCAGAACCAGGCGAGCGGCAGCGCGAAAGCGATACCGATCAGGCGCGCGAGCAGGCGGTGGGTCCATTCCCAGAAATAGATAAACTTGTACTGGGCGAGCGTCATGCCGGCCGGCCCGTTGACGTCGAGGTACTGCGGGATCTTCTTGTAACCGGCGAACTCTGCCTGCCACTGCGCCTCGGAGAGCGGCGGAATCGCGCCGGTGATCGGCTTCCATTGGGTGATGGACAATCCGGACTCGGTGAGCCGCGTGATGCCGCCCACGGCGACGATCAGAACCACGAGCGCGGCGACGAACAGCAGCCAGCGCACCATGGGGGCAATGTCATCGGATGTACCGATGAGGGGGCGACCGTCGGGGACTCTCATGATTGTGCGTCTCTCATGGCCCTGTTCCCTGCGATTTCACAGCGGTTTGCGCAAGGGGGGCAGCCTGCGGCATGGTACAAATGTCGAAAGACGGGACAGGCCTTGAATGATGTTACAACATCACATATCTGCACCGGCATGCGTAGTGCCTTTTTCGCGATTCGAAACCGACTGGACCGTGCCGGAATTCTCTTGAGTGGCTTGTGCGCGGTGCATTGCGTGCTGGGCGTGGTCCTTGTCGGAGCCCTAGGGCTTGGCGGCGAAGTGTTGCTTTCGCCTGCGATTCACCGGGTCGGGCTGGCATTGGCGCTTGTCGTGGGTCTCGTCTCGCTGGGTTTCGGCGTCCTGCGCCATGGGCGGGTCATGCCGTTGCTGCTCGGCGGGCTGGGCCTGTCGCTGATGGCGGCCGCGATCATGGTGGGCCATGGCCTTCCCGAGGCCGTGCTGACGGTCATCGGCGTGTCGCTGGTCGCCTATGCGCACATTCGGAACTTGCACACCGCCTGCTGAGCGCTATCTGCGCATAGCATGGCTCTTGAAACCTCTGGCGAACTTCTGCTGACCGTAAATGGCGAACCGCGCCGGATCGGCGTAGGTGCGTCGATCGCCGATCTCGTTGCCAGCCTCGGACTCGATCCAAAAAAGGTTGCCGTCGAGCACAATGCCGAGATAGCGCCGCGCTCGATGCTGGCCGATGTGCGACTGGCCGATGGCGACGTGCTGGAGATCGTGCACTTCGTGGGCGGCGGGTAAGCCTGCCGGCCGCGCTTTTCTGAACTTTCCGCGATCCCGAAAGGATGCGAACCTTGACCGATACCGTTGCCGAGAAGACCGCCGATACCTGGACCGTTGCCGGGCGCACCTTCACGTCGCGCCTGATCGTGGGCACTGGCAAGTACAAGGACTTCGCGCAGAATGCGGCCGCCGTCGAGGCTTCGGGCGCGGAGATCGTCACCGTGGCGGTGCGCCGGGTCAACATTTCGGACCCCAAGGCACCGATGCTGACGGACTTCATCGATCCGAAGAAGATCACCTACCTGCCTAACACCGCCGGTTGCTTCACGGCCGAGGAAGCGATCCGCACGTTGCGGCTGGCGCGCGAGGCGGGAGGCTGGGATCTCGTGAAGCTGGAAGTGCTGGGCGAGGCGCGCACGCTCTATCCAGACATGCGCGAGACGCTGAAGGCCTGCGAAGTGCTGGCCGGAGAAGGCTTTGCGCCGATGGTCTATTGCGTGGACGATCCGATCGCGGCCAAGCAGCTAGAGGAAGCCGGCGCGGTGGCGATCATGCCGTTGGGCGCGCCGATCGGTTCCGGTCTGGGCATCCAGAACAAGGTGACGGTGCGCCTGATCGTGGAGGGCGCCAATGTTCCCGTGCTCGTCGATGCGGGCGTGGGCACCGCGTCGGACGCGGCCGTGGCGATGGAGCTGGGCTGCGATGGCGTGCTGATGAACACCGCGATTGCCGAGGCCAAGGACCCGCTCCGCATGGCCCGTGCCATGAAGCTCGCGGTAGAGGCCGGGCGCGACGCCTATCTCGCCGGGCGCATGGGCACGCGCCGCTATGCCGATCCTTCCAGCCCGCTTGCCGGCCTGATCTGATCGCGGCGCAATGTCGTGCGTCCGGAAGGAAAAGGCCTGCTTTACAACAATTAGCTGACCAGCTTGCGCGCGTCCTTGGGCGACGTGGCGGACAAACCATTGCATAGTTAATGAGTTCGTAACCGGTCGAATGGTTAACTGCGAAGCGTGAAGGGGGGCATCCCTTGCGAATCACAGGGATCACGGAGACGGGGATCACGATCATGGCCTATGTGGGCACGGCAACTCTGACGATCAGCGAACTGCGCGAATTCGCCAGCTTCACGTCCTGCGAGCAGCGTTACATCCGTCGCAGCCTCGATGTCGGCCTTGGCCGCCAGGACGCATTCAAGCTCTGGGCACGCGACGAGGTCGAAGTTGCCTCGATCCGCAAACAGTACGTCGCCTATCAGGATCTCAAGGCGCTTCGCACCATGCGTCCGGACGACATCGGTTTCGACGATGTCGAGGCTTTCATGGGCAAGATGGTGCGTATGGCTGCGTTCGACCTTGCGCAGGAGAAGCTGGGCAGCTTCTCGGCTTTCCGTTTTCTCTATGAACGCCTGTTGGGCGCCTGGGTCCGCCCCTGGCTGCCGGGCGCCTTCTGCGGGGCCGCGGCCTTGCCGCAGATCCGCCCCGACCGGCGCAAGACGCTGCTCCATTCGATCAGCGAAGCCGCCGCGACCGCGCCGGGCTGGTCGGACCGTGAGCCGAGCTTCTATCCCGAGTTCATCGAGAAGGAAGCCGCCTGAGAACTTCACGAAGTTCGTCCATACAGCGCATGGCGAAGTCGTGATAAAATCGCAATTATTCAGTATGATATGTGAAACGCGCCGGTGAAGATCCGGCGCGTTTCGCGTTTGGGCCGACAATGCGAAGGAGCCTGTCGATCATGACAGGCCCGCGCCGTGTAGGAAAGCGATCAGGGGATCAGCACGGTCGAGCCGGTGGTGGCCCGGCTTTCCAGCGCGCGATGTGCCTGTGCAGCCTCTTCCAGCCTGAAGGTCTGCCCGATGTGGGGATCGAGCACGCCGCTGGCGATGCGGTCGAACAGCTTGCTCGCGTTTGTGGCCAGCATTTCGGGCGTGGCGATGTAGTCGGCGAGGGTAGGGCGGGTGGCGTAGAGCGAGCCGCCGCGCATCAGGTCGAGCAACGAGATCGGCGGCACCGCGCCCGAGGCATTGCCGAAGCTCACCATCATCCCGCGCCGGCGCAGCGAGGCGAGCGAGGCCGACCACGAGGCCGCGCCCACGCCGTCGTAGGCGACATGGCACATTGCGCCGCCGGTTATCTCCGCAACGGCACCGGGCAGCTCATCGAAGGCGCAGGACAGCGAATGCGGGCAAGGCACCTGAGCGGCCTTTTCGGGCGAACCGCTATGGGCGATCACCGTCACGCCTTTGTCGACCAGCCAGGGCACCAGCAGCGAGCCCACGCCGCCCGCGGCAGCGTGGACCAGCGCGATGTGTCCCGCCTCGGCGGCAAAAGTATCCTCGGCCAGATAACAGGCGGTCAGCCCCTTGAGCATGATCGCAGCCGCGGTTTCGGAAGCGATGCCGTCAGGAATGCGGATGGCCTGCGCCGCCGGGATCAGGCGGTGCGTGGAATAGGCGCCGCCGTTCTGCGTCGTGCCGACCCGCTCCCCTACCGAAAACCCGCTCACGCCATCGCCCAGTGCCATGATCCGCCCGACGCTTTCGGCACCGAGCTGGATCGGCAACGCATCGGGATAGAGCCCCTTGCGATAGTACGTGTCGATGAAATTGAGGCCGACGGCTTCGGTCTCGATCAGGATCTCGCCGGGGCCGGGCGAAGGCACGTCCCACGCTTCGCGCTCGATCACTTCGGGGCCGCCGTGGGCCCTGACGATCATCCGGTATCCCCTGGTCGTCATAGTCGGCTCTTTCAGTTTACGCGGCGGAAGGTATCGGCCCGGGCGACCTCCCAGGCACGGGCATATCGCGTCGAGGCGGGATCCGCGAGCAGCTGTCCAGGCCGGAGGAAGTTGTAGACTTCGTCGAGCGGGCCGGCCTTGGCGCTGTCGATGCGCTGGTACATGTCGTGCTGGGTGAGATCCCAGGGGCTGTCGTAGCCCATGGCGACGACGATCTCGCGCAGCGACTTGAGCGTTTCCTTCTGGAACCGGGCGACGCGTTCGGCCTTGTCGTCCACCACCAGGCCTATCTGGCGCCAGGGTACCTGTGTTGCCACGCCGCTCGGGCATTCGCCGGTGTGGCACTTCATCGACTGGACGCAGCCCAGCGAGAACATGAAGGCGCGCGCGGCATTGCACCAGTCGGCGCCCAGCGCGAAGGCGCGAGCCATGCCCGCGCCCGAGTGGATCTTGCCCGAAGCGCCGATCCGGACGCGGTCCTTCAGGTTCGCGCCGACAAGTGCGTTGCGCATCAGGATCAGGCCTTCGCGCAGGGGCATGCCGACATTGTCGGTCAGTTCCTGCGGCGCTGCGCCGGTGCCGCCTTCGGCACCGTCGACGACGATGAAATCCGGCGTGATTCCGGTTTCGAGCATGGCCTTGACGATGGCCATGACTTCATGCGGCTGGCCGACGCAGAGCTTGAAGCCGGCGGGCTTGCCGCCCGAAAGCTCGCGCAGCTGCACGATCCATTCGAGCAGTTCGATCGGGGTGGAGAAGGTCGAGTGGGCAGGGGGCGAGACGCAACCCTCGCCGACCTCGATCTTGCGCGCCTCTGCGATCTCGGGCGTGACCTTCGCGCCGGGCAGCATGCCGCCGTGGCCGGGCTTGGCCCCCTGGCTCAGCTTGATCTCGACCATCTTGACCTGATCGTCCTGCGCCTGTTCGGCGAAAAGGTCAGCGTCGAAGCCGCCGTCCTTGCGGCGGCAGCCGAAATAGCCGCTACCCAGTTCCCAGATCAGGTCGCCGCCGTGCTTGCGGTGATAGCGGCTGATCGAGCCTTCGCCGGTGTCGTGCGCGAAGCCGCCGAGCGCTGCGCCCTTGTTCAGCGCCTCGATCGCGTTCGCCGAAAGCGATCCGAAGCTCATCGCCGAAATGTTGAGCAGGGCGCTGTCATAGGGCCTTGTGCATTGATCGCCGCCGACGCGGACATGCCAGGTCTCCGGCGCTTCGTCGTTCGGCGTGATCGAATGGCCGAGCCATTCGTATTCCTCCGAATAGACGTCCAGCTCGGTGCCCATGGGATGAGTCGAGATTTCGCCCTTGGAACGGGCATAGACGAGCGCGCGCTCGTCTATCGTGAAGGGGCGCCCTTCGCGGTCGCTTTCGACGATATAGGCGCGCAGGTAGGGGCGCAGGTCCTCGAACAGCCAGCGCACGCGCGCGATCAGCGGGTAATTGCGGCGCAGGGCGTGGCGGCCCTGCACGAAATCCCACAGCGTCAGCAGCAGGATCGGAACGAGCAGGACCAGCGCCCAGCGCAGGGGCACGATGAACCAGCAGGCGGCCGTGATCGCAACGACCGCCAGTGGCATGGCATAGCGCGGTGCCATAGCTGCTCGCTTTATCCGACGTGTTCGGCGAAGAAGGCTTCGGTACGGCTGTCGGCCAGCGCGGCACCGGCTTCATCGCGACGCGAGCCGATTTCGGCGGCAAAGCCGTGGTCTAGCCCTTCGTAGTCGTAGAGCGTCACGCGCGGATGGTCGTCCAGACCTTCGTGCATGGCCTTCTGCGCTTCGGCCGGCACAAAGCCGTCGGCGGTCGGAACATGCAGCATCAGCGGACGCGCGATCGCGTGCTTTTCGTTCAGCATCTGGTCGATCGCCACGCCGTAGTAGCCGACCGAGGCATCGATGTCGGTGCGGGCCGCGACCATGTAGGCGATCTTGCCGCCCATGCAGTAACCGACGAGCCCGACCTTGGGCACGCCCGCTTCGCGGCGGATCCAGTGGATCACGGCTTCCAGATCGCGGATGCCGAGATCGAAATCGTGCTTCATCATGAATTCGATGGCCTGCTGGAATTCCTCCGGCTTGTCCGCATCGAATTCGACGCCGGGCTTCTGGCGCCAGAAGCTGTCGGGGGCCACGGCGAGATAACCCTTGGCTGCCCAGCCGTCCGCCTTCTTGCGGATGCCGGCGTCCACGCCGAAGATCTCCTGCTGGACGATGATCGCGCCGCGCGGGGTGCCTTCGGGCTTCACCACATAGGCGGGGATCGTGCCGTCGCCGTCGAGAGTCGGGATTTGGGTGTTGGTGGACATGGGGTCTCTCCTGTTCGCCAGAGGTGGCACCTTCGCGTGCGGTGTTAGGTTCACGGCCTAAGCTCTTGCAATGGACTTTGTGAAGTGCATGTGTCAGCTATGTCAAAGAAATCCAGCAGGAGGCCGGGATGAAGGTCAATGTCGAGGTCGAATGCTCGCCAGAGGAAGCCCGGCGCTTTCTCGGTCTGCCCGATGTCACCAAGGCCAACGAAGTCTACGTCGACGCCCTGACAAAGGCGATGCAGGGCGCGGGCAATTTCGACCAGCTCCAGGAACTGACCAAGCAGGTCGCGCCAATGGGCGAGTTCGGGTTGAAGATGTTCCAGAAGTTCCTCGAAAGCGGTGTGGCCATGGCGATGAGCGGCGCTGGCGCAGCGTCCGGCAAGCCCAGGAAAGACGGGGACTAAGGGATTCGCGGAAGGCTCCCCTCGTGGGGGTAGCAGTCCAGGTCACGATCATGACGGATACGATCTTCGCGCTTTCCAGCGGGTCGCCTCCTGCCGCCATTGCGGTGGTCAGGGTGAGCGGGCGACAAGCCGGTGCGGCGCTCGCGGCGCTTGCGGGTAGCCTGCCCGGACCGCGCGTCGCCAGCTATCGCACCTTGCGTGTTCCACGTGGAACAGTGCTCGACCAGGCGCTCGTGCTGTGGTTCCCCGGACCGAATACCGCCACCGGCGAGGACCTTGCCGAGCTGCACCTGCACGGGGGCAGGGCGGTCGTGGCGGCGGTGGAGCGCGCGCTGTCGGCGCTGCCGGGCTTGCGCCGCGCCGAGCCCGGGGAGTTCACGCGGCGGGCCTTTGCCCATGGGCGGATCGATCTCGCCGAGGCGGAAGGCCTGGCGGACCTGCTTTCCGCGGAGACCGAATTGCAGCGCCGTGCCGCGATCGCCATGGCGGGCGGTGCCTTCTCGAAGCAGGTTGAGGACTGGCGCGAGCGGGTGCTGATGGCCTCGGCGGCGGTCGAGGCGGTGCTCGATTTCGCGGACGAGGACGATGTCGTGGAACTGCCGGCGGACTTTTCCGTGCGGCTCGACGCGCTTGCCGGGGACTTGTCCGAATGGCTTGCGCGCCCGCGTGCGGAGACCTTGCGGGAGGGCTTTCGCGTCGTGCTGGCGGGGCCGCCCAACGCCGGCAAGAGCACGCTGTTCAATGCGCTGGTCGAAGACGAGGCGGCTATCACCGCGCCGCTCGCCGGAACCACGCGTGACGTCCTTACCCGCGCGGTGGCCATCCGCGGCATGCCTTTCGTCTTCGCCGATACGGCGGGCCTGCGCGACGAATCCGGTGACGAGATCGAGGTCATCGGCATTGCCCGCGCCCGTGCGGCGCTTGAGCGGGCCGACCTCGTGCTCTGGCTGGGACCTGAAGGGGTGGGGCCCGAAGGGGCGTGGGAGATCGAGCCACAGTGCGACCGGGCAGGCTCTGCCGACAAGGCCGCGCCGCGCCACCGTGTCTCGGCCGTGACCGGGGCGGGTCTCGACGACTTGCGTCGCGATCTTGTCGAGACGGCGGCAAGGGCGATGCCGCGTCCCGGCGACGCGGCGCTCAACCAGCGCCAGCACGCCTTGCTGGGGCAGGCGGAAAGGGCCTTGCGCGATGCCCGGCGGGAGAGCGACCCCTTGCTGGTGGCGGAAGCGCTGCGCGTGGCGCGGGTGGCCTTTGACGCGCTGGTCGGGCGCGCGACGACCGAGGACATGCTCGATGCGCTGTTCGGCCGGTTCTGCATCGGCAAGTGATGTGTTTCACGTGGAACGTGCGGAGTTGCTTTGACGCGAATCCCGCGCTGGAGTAAGGGCGCGCCATGCATGCATTCGATGTGATCGTGATCGGCGGCGGCCATGCCGGCTGCGAGGCGGCAGCCGTGGCCGCCCGCATGGGCGCGCGCGTCGCGCTCGTGAGCTTCGATCTCGATGCGGTCGGTGCCATGAGCTGCAACCCCGCGATCGGCGGTCTTGGCAAGGGCCACCTCGTGCGCGAAGTGGATGCCTTCGATGGCCTGATCGGTCGTGCTGCCGATGCAGCCGCGATCCACTACCGCATGCTCAACCGCTCGAAGGGCAGCGCGGTGCAGGGACCGCGCGTGCAGGCGGACCGCAGGCTGTTCAAGGCGGCGATCCACCGGTTGCTCGGCGAGCAGGGTGACCTGACGCTGGTTGCCGGAGAGGCTGCTGTGCTCGTCCTCGAAGGGGGCAGGGCGGTCGGCGTCGATCTGGCCGACGGCACCCGTCTCGACGCGCGGGCGGTTGTGCTGTGCACGGGCACCTTTCTCGGCGGCACCCTGTTCCGGGGTGAGGAGCGGATCGTCGGGGGGCGCATCGGCGAAGCCTCGGCCCAGAAGCTTGCCGCGCAGATGCGCGAGGCCAGCCTGCCGATGGCCCGCCTCAAGACCGGGACGCCGCCCCGCCTCGACGGGCGCTCGATCGACTGGGCCCGTTTGGGCGAACAGCCTTCCGATACCGAAACCTGGACGATGTCGGCGATGGGCATGCGTCGGACGAACCCGCAGGTGTTCTGCGCGATCACCCGCACCAACCCGCGCAGCCATGACGTGATCCGTGACAACCTCCATCGCTCACCCTTGTTCTCGGGCGCGATCGGTGCGCAGGGTCCGCGCTATTGCCCTTCGATCGAGGACAAGATCCACCGCTTCGCGGACCGCGACGGACACCAGATATTCCTCGAACCCGAAGGGCTGGGCACGCACCTCGTCTATCCCAACGGGATCAGCACCTCGCTGCCCGCCGAAGTCCAGCTCGAAATGCTGCGTACGATGGAGGGGCTGGAGACGGTGGAGATGGTCGTGCCCGGCTATGCTGTCGAATACGATCACATCGATCCGCGCGCGTTGCGCACCAGCCTCGAACTGCGCGACATTCCCGGCCTCTACTGCGCGGGCCAGATCAACGGCACGACCGGTTACGAGGAGGCCGCGGCGCAAGGGCTGGTGGCCGGCATGCATGCGGCGGCCGAGGTGCTGGGCCGCGAGGCGCCGCTGCTCGATCGCGCCAACAGCTACATGGCGGTGATGATCGATGATCTGACGCTGCACGGCGTCAGTGAGCCCTACCGCATGCTCACGGCCCGTGCCGAGTACCGCCTGCGCCTGCGCGCCAACAATGCGACTACACGGCTCACCCCGCTCGCTATCGCGGCGGGGGCTGCGGGTCCTGCACGGCGGGACTGGTTCGCAAGCCGCGAGGAGGCAAGGGCGAAGCTTGACCGTGCATTCGACGTTGCGGTGCCCTCGGGGGAGATGGCGGGCGCAGGGCTGCCGGTTCGTGCCGATGTCGGCCGCCTGCCCATCCGCGAATGGCTTCGGTTCGGCGGTGTCGACCTCGAAGGACTGGCGCCCTGGATCGAGCCCGATGTGCTGGCCGATCCGGGGCTGGTCGAGGAGATGGCGGAAGATGCCGCCTACGCCCCCTACCTTGAACGCCAAGAGCGCGAGCTGCGCGACTTGCGGGCGAGCGAGGCACTGCCGCTGGGCGATCACTTCCCCTACGAGCGCATCCCCGGCCTGTCGCGTGAGATGGTTGAGCGGCTGACGCGCGCACGGCCCGCCACGCTGGCCGCTGCGGGGCGTATCCCGGGGATCACTCCGGCCGCCCTTGCCGCACTGCTGGTTCATGCCCGACGGGAGGCCGCGTGATCGAAACCGAGGAAGAGGCGAAGGCCTGGCTCAGGTCCTTGCCTGAATGCGATGCGTCTGCGCTGGAACGGCTGGAGCTGCTCTGCGCGATGCTGGCGGAAGAGAACCAGCGCCAGAACCTTGTCTCGGCGGCAAGCCTTGATCAGGTCTGGTTGCGGCACATCGTCGACAGCGCGCAGCTTCTGCCGCATGTTCCACGTGAAACATCGAGTCCCTGGCTCGACCTCGGCACCGGGGCGGGGTTTCCCGGCCTGGTGATCGCCACGCTGCGGCCGGAGTGCGAGGTGCTCATGGTCGAATCGCGCAAGCGCCGAATCGAGTGGCTCGACCGGGCGCGAATCGCCATGGGGCTGGATAAGGCCCGCGTGATCGGACAACGTCTTGAAATGGTCGAATCTCGTCAGGTCGCGGTCATATCCGCGCGCGCTTTTGCGCCTTTGGAGCGTTTGCTCACCTTATCTGCACGATTTTCCACAAGTGACACCGTCTGGCTGTTGCCCAAAGGGCGGTCTGCACAGCAAGAATTGGATGACCTTCGCAAATGGCGGCACGTGTTCCACGTGGAACAGTCCCTTACGGACCCGCAGGCAGGCATTATTGTCGGCAAACTTGCCGGCAGGAAGGACAAGGCCAAGTGATCCGCATTGCCATCGCCAACCAGAAAGGCGGCGTCGGAAAGACGACGACAGCGATCAACATATCGACCGCACTGGCGGCGACCGGCTGGAAGACGCTGCTGATCGACCTCGATCCGCAAGGCAATGCCTCGACCGGGATCGGCGTGCCGGCATCCGAACGCGGGGCATCATCCTACGACGTGCTGGTCGATCGGGTACCGGTGGATGAATGCGTGATGCCCACCAAGATTCCGGGGCTGGACCTGCTGGCCGCGACGGTGGACCTTTCCGGCGCCGAGGTGGAGCTGGTCAATTCCGATGATCGCGCCCATCGCCTGCAGGACGCCCTGCGCGGCGATATGGGGTATGACGTCTGCCTGATCGACTGCCCGCCGTCGCTCGGGCTGCTGACGCTCAATGCCCTCACCGCCGCCGATACCTTGCTGGTGCCATTGCAGTGCGAATTCTTCGCGCTCGAGGGGCTCAGCCAGCTTCTCCAGACGGTCGACCGCGTGCAGCAGCGCTTCAACCCCGATCTCGGCATCATCGGCATCGCGCTGACCATGTTCGATCGCCGCAACCGCCTGACCGACCAGGTTTCCGATGACGTGCGCTCGTGTCTCGGCCAGCTCGTCTTCGAAACCACCATCCCGCGCAATGTGCGCCTGTCCGAAGCGCCGAGCCATGGCGTGCCCGCGCTGATCTACGATCACGCCTGCGCCGGCAGTCGCGCCTACATGGCGCTCGCGCGCGAACTGATCACCCGACTGCCCGAGAAGAGGAAAGCGGCATGAGCGAAGAATCGGTTGTCCGCATGAATGCTCCGATGCCCGGCGTATCGCGCCAGAAGCCCAAGGGGCTCGGGCGCGGCCTTGGTGCGCTGCTGGGCGAATCGCGTCGCGAGGAGCCGGTGGCATCGACCGGCGAGGGCGGCAACGCCGCGCCATCGCGCGCAGGCGGGCTTACGACGCTGGCGATCGCCGACATCACGCCGCACCCCGATCAGCCGCGTCGCATCTTCGACGAGGCGGCACTGGAGGAACTGGCGGCCTCGATCGCGCAGCGCGGGGTGATCCAGCCGATCATCGTGCGGCCCATGGACAATGGCCGTTACCAGCTCGTCGCCGGCGAACGTCGCTGGCGTGCCGCGCAGAAGGCGCGCCTGCACGACATTCCGGCGCTGGTGCGCGACTTGTCCGAGCGCGATGTCATGGCGCTGGCGCTGATCGAGAACCTGCAGCGCGAGGACCTCAATCCGATCGAGGAAGCGCGTGCCTACAACCGGCTCGCCGAACTCGAAGGCATGACGCAGGCCGAAATCGCCCGGATGGTCGACAAGAGCCGCAGCCACGTCGCCAACTTCCAGCGTCTGCTGGCCTTGCCCGAAGGCGTCATCCACCTCGTCGAGAAGGGCGACCTGTCGATGGGCCATGCCCGTGCCCTGATCGGTTGCGAGGATGCAGAGGAGATTGCCGAGGCGGCGATCGCCAAGCAGATGTCCGTGCGTGAAGTCGAGAAGCAGGTGCGCAAGAAGGCGCGCGGGGAGGCACCGCCGCGTCGTGCCCGCACGGCCCGCAATGCGTCCGATGACGCCGACATTGCCGCCGTACAGAGCCATCTCGAGGAATTCCTCGGCCTGCCGGTGAAGATCAGTGCCGATGCCGATCCCAAGTCGGGTTCGGTGACGATACGCTACTCTACGCTGGATCAGCTCGACCTGATTTGCCAGCGCCTGACAGGCGGCGCCATCTAACTGAGATAAAATGATAAATGACGGGTCCGGGCGGCCGCGTCCGGGGCCGCCTTGCAGGCGTCAGCGCTTGTACAGTGCATCCATCCGTTCGCCGTAGCGTTCCTTGAGCTTATGGCGGCGGATCTTGAGGCTGGGGGTCATTTCCTCGTTCTCGATCGAAAAGGGCTCGTCGGCGAACGTGAACTGGCGGATTTTCTCGATCACCGAAAGGTGCGTGTTGACCCGGTCGATGGCGCCATGGACTGCCGAGCGGAATGCCGGGAGCGATTGCAGCGCGGTGAAATCGAATGTCTCGCCATTGTCGCGCGCCCATTGCAGGGCCCAGTCGGCATCGGGGACGATGAGGCTGACGATGTAGGGCCGGCGGTCGCCCGCGACCATGGCCTGCGCAATCTCCGGCTGCAGGGTGAGCATCGATTCGACCTTCTGCGGCGAGATATTGTCGCCCTTGTCGTTGACGATCATGTCTTTCTTGCGGTCGGTAATGCAGATGCGGCCCTTGTCGTCGAAGTGGCCGATATCGCCGGTATGGAGCCAGGGCGCGGTCCCCGGGGGGGCATCGGGCTCGGTCTGGAGCGCCTGGGCTGTTGCCGCCGCGTTGCGCCAGTAGCCATGCATGACGTGTTCGCCGCGCGTCAGGATCTCGCCGTCCTCGGCGATGCGCACTTCGACGCCGCGCAGCGGGGGGCCGACCGTTTCCATCGCGATTCCCGCGCTTGGCCGGTTGCAGCTGATGACGGGGCCGGCCTCCGTCTGGCCATAGCCCTGCAGGAGCGTGAGGCCCATCGCCTCGAAGAACGTACCGACCTCGGGGTTGAGCGGCGCCCCGCCCGAAACGAGGGCCTTCATCCGCCCGCCGAATCGCGCGCGCACCTTGGGCCGCAACGTGTGTTCGAGCAGGAAGTCGCAGGGGTAGTCGATCAGGCGGCGGTGCCCGGCGCACTTGCGCGCGGCGACGCCCAGCGCCAGGTCCATCAGGCGCGAGGGCAGGGCGCCCTGCTTCTGGATCTGCTTCATGATCCGCGTGCGCAGCACTTCGAACAGGCGCGGGACGACGATCATGATCGTCGGGCGCACTTCCTCGATGTTCCCCGCCAGCTTGTCGAGGCCCTCGGCATAGTAGATCTGCGCGCCCAGGCCGATCGGGAAGAACTGGCCGCCGGTGTGCTCGTAGGCATGGCTGAGCGGGAGGAAGGAAAGGAACGTCTCGTGCTCTTCCCAGCCGAAATCGTCGGCGATGACTTCCGCGGCGCCGGCGATGTTGCGCAGGACCATGCCGTGGTGCTGCCGCACGCCGCGCGGGGCGCCGCCGGTGCCGCTGGTGTAGATGAGGCAGGCCAGGTCGTCGCGGCCGATACCGACCAGCCGCGCCTCGACGTCGGCGCGGGCCTGCAGCGGGTCGCCGGCGATCAACGCGTCCCAGGCATGCACTTCGAACAGCCCGTGCTGCGTCGACGAGAGTGGCTCCATCCCGATGACATGGCGGCACGTGTCGGTCTGGACGATAGCCGGCAGCAGTGGCTGGCTGAGCTTTGCGGTCGAAACGATGGCTGCGCGCGCACCGGAATTTTCAAGGATATGAAGGTGATCGCGCGTGGTATTGGTGGTGTAGGCAGGCACTGTCACGCAACCGGCCGCCATGATCGCCAGGTCGGCGAGACACCATTCGGGCCGGTTTTCCGAAACGATCATGACCCGGTCGCCGGCCTGCAGGCCCAGCCGGCGCAGAGAATCGGCCATCAGGCACACGCGCCGCGTTGCCTCGGCCCAGCTCAGCGAGACCCATCGGCCATCGCGCTTGGCCCACAGCATGGGCGCATCGCCCAGCGTGTCGGCACGGGCGAGAAACAGCGATACGAGGTTCGGGCTCCGGTCGAAATCCGCAAGATCCATGGCCGCGCTCTACATCCCTCCGTTGCCCAGACAGGTCTAGGCGCACCGGCGCCCTCCGGCAACAGCGCAGGGACGCGCTATTCGGTCCCGACGGCCTCGGCGATCGAGGCGAACCCGTCGCGCTTCATCAGGCCGACCAGCCCCTTGCAGATCGTGCGGGCAATGCCCGGACCTTCATAGACCATGGCGCTGTAGAGCTGGACGAGGCTGGCGCCCGCCCGGATGCGCGCCCAGGCGTCCTCGGCGGTGGCGATACCGCCGACGCCGACGAGCGGTAGCGCACCCCCGGTGGCCTTGCGGAAATCGCGCATGCGTTGCTGGGCGAGGTCGCGCAGCGGCGCGCCGGAGAGGCCGCCGGTTTCGCCTGCGAGCGGCGAGAGCAGGGCGGGGCGCGAGATCGTGGTGTTGGAAACGATCAGCGCGCCCAGCTTCTTCTCGATCGCGATTCGGGCAATGGCGTCGATGTCCGCCGGTTCGAGGTCGGGTGCGACCTTGAGGAAGACCGGCGGGCGCTGCGCGTCCTTGCAGGCGGAATCGCGGGCTTCGATGACGGCGTCGAGCAGGCCGGTCAGTGCCGATTCGTCCTGCAGCGCGCGCAGTCCAGGGGTGTTGGGGCTGGAAATGTTGACCGCGAGATAGCTGGCGAGTGGGGCCATGAGGCGTGCCATGATCGCATAGTCGGCCACGCGGTCTGCTGAATCCTTGTTGGCGCCGATATTGATGCCGACCACGCCTGTCCTGAGCTTCGCCGAAGGGCCCGGTCGTCCAGTGCGCCCTTCGAGCCGGTCGACGGCGGCCTGCGCACCGCCGTTGTTGAAGCCCATGCGGTTGATCACCGCGCGATCCTCTTCCAGTCGGAACAGGCGCGGTTTCGGGTTGCCTGCCTGCGGCAGCGGGGTGATCGAGCCCACTTCGGCAAATCCGAAACCGACTGCCAGCAGCGCGTCGGGCACCTCGCCGTCCTTGTCGAAACCCGCAGCCATGCCGACCGGGTTGGGGAAATCGATGCCGGCGACCCGAGTCGCGAGGCAGGCGGGCGATGCCGGCGCGCGCGCGGGGATGCCCAGCTTGAGCGCGGCAAGCGCCAGGCCATGGGCCTTTTCGGCGTCGATTCGGAACAGGGCGGGTCTGAGCAGGGAATAAATCACGGTGACAGCGCATAAACGCTACTGAAGTGCGGCTCAAATGCTTCTGTGCGGCATGATTTCCTCACGGGCGTGCCCTTGGAAAGGTGTTTCGTACTGCTACGGACGCTGCATGTCGCAATTCTACAATAAATCCCCCGGGGCGACGCATACACGGCAAGCGCGACCCGAAGGGCTCGTAGCGGGATGCGCACGAGTTCCTTATTACCTTGATGGCGGTCTCCGACTTCGGTCGGGGGCCGCCTTTTTTCTTGGTTTTCGGGGCGATCAGGGGCGGTGAAGTCTCCTCGAATCACCCATTGAAACGTGCGGCGCGCTCGACTAGATGAAATCGGAAGGAATCAATCCGATTTAGAGTCCGGGTCCGGAAAACAGCCTTATGCGCCTGTCCAGCATGGCCGATTATGCCGTCGTCATCATGGCCGCCGCCGCGCGGCATTGCGGGGGTGTGCGGGTTTCCGCCAGCCAGCTTGCGGAGGAAACCGGGCTGCCGGTGCCGACCGTGCAGAAGCTGGTGAGCAAGCTGACGGCAGCTGGCCTGATGCGGTCTTCGCGCGGCGTCGGCGGCGGCCTCAAGCTGGCGCGCCCGCCGGCTGCGATCACGCTGGCCGATATCGTGGAGGCCGTGGAAGGGCCGATCGCGCTCACGGCCTGTCTGGGCGAGAACAAGAGCGATTGCACACTGGAAGCAGGCTGCAACGTGCGTGGACACTGGCCGATGGTGAATGCTGCCTTGCGCGGGGCTCTCGCGCAAGTGGCGCTCACCCAGCTTGCCGAGGAAGTTGAATGACCGAAGAAACCGTCCCTGAAACGCGCGACGCTGCTGCCCGCGAAGCCGCCGCGCGCGTGGCCGACTACGAGCACGGCTGGTCTTCCGACATCGAGCAGGAATTCGGCCCCAAGGGCCTGTCCGAGGACACCGTCCGCTTCATTTCGGCCAAGAAGGAAGAGCCGGAATGGATGCTCGAATGGCGCCTGAAGGCCTATCGCCGCTGGCTTGAGATGACGCCGCCCGACTGGGCCAAGCTCTCGGTGCCGCCGATCGACTATCAGGAGGCCTACTACTGGGCCGCGCCCAAGAAGAAGCCGAAGCTCGATTCGCTCGATGAGCTCGATCCCGAGATCAAGGCCGTCTACGACAAGCTCGGCATTCCGCTCGCCGAGCAGGAACTGCTCGCCAACGTGAAGGGTGCGGGCAATCCCAAGGCCGCGAAGAAGATCGCGGTGGACGCGGTGTTCGATTCGGTCTCGGTCGCCACCACCTTCCGTAAGGAGCTGGAGCAGGCGGGTGTGATCTTCCGCTCGATCTCCGAGGCGATCCGCGAATATCCCGAGCTGGTGAAGAAGTGGCTGGGCAAGGTCGTGCCGCAGCATGACAACTACTTCGCGGCGCTCAATTGCGCGGTCTTTTCGGACGGCACCTTCGTCTACGTGCCCGAGGGCGTGCGCTGCCCGATGGAATTAAGCACCTATTTCCGCATCAATGCCGAGAATACCGGCCAGTTCGAACGCACCCTGATCATCGCCGACAAGGGCGCCTACGTCTCCTACCTCGAAGGCTGCACTGCCCCGCAGCGCGACGAGAACCAGCTCCACGCCGCCGTGGTCGAACTGGTCGCGATGGAAGATGCGGAGATCAAGTACTCGACGGTGCAGAACTGGTACCCCGGCAACGAGGAAGGCAAGGGCGGCATCTACAACTTCGTGACCAAGCGCGGCCTTTGTCAGGGCGCGCGGTCCAAGATCTCGTGGACCCAGGTCGAAACCGGTTCCGCCATCACCTGGAAGTATCCGAGCTGCGTGCTCAATGGCGAGGATTCGGTGGGCGAGTTCTACTCGGTCGCCGTCACCAACAATTACCAGCAGGCCGATACCGGCACCAAGATGATCCACAACGGGCGGGGCAGCCGCTCGACGATCATCTCCAAGGGCATTTCGGCGGGCAAGTCGAACAACACCTATCGCGGTCTCGTGCGCGTGGCTTCGGGTGCGGAGAACGTGCGCAACTTCACCCAGTGCGATTCGCTGCTGCTGGGCAAGGAATGCGGCGCGCACACCGTGCCCTATATCGAGGTGAAGAACCCCTCGGCGCAGATCGAGCACGAGGCGACCACCAGCAAGATCAGCGACGACCAGCTTTTTTACGCCATGCAGCGTGGGCTCGACACCGAGCAGGCCGTGGCGCTGATCGTCAACGGCTTTGCCAAGGAAGTGCTGCAGCAATTGCCGATGGAATTCGCCGTCGAGGCCCAGAAGCTGCTGGGGATCAGCCTCGAGGGGAGCGTGGGGTGATGGACCGGCCCACGAACCTCAATGACTGGGCAAGGACCATCAATGGACGGCATCTGCTCGACGTTTTCGATAGCTTGCCTGATCGACGAGCGCCCCACCCCAACCCCGCCCCTGAAGGGGAGGGGCTTGAAGACGATATAGAAGGACTTTCCCGATGACCGCCGCCCGCAAGACCTTGGGTGTCAGCAAGGCCGCCACGCCCAAGGGCGATGCCCGCGCCAGCTTCAATGTGACCGGTGCCCGTCTCGAAACGCTCAAGGAACGTGCGCGTGAGATGCGCCGGCATCCGACCGATGCGCAGAAGGCGCTGTGGGCCGAACTGTCGGGCTCGCGGCTGGGCGGTGTCCGGTTCATGCGGCAGTCCGTGGTCGGCTCCACGATCGTCGATTTTGCCTGTCCCTCGCGCTGGATCGTGGTTTCGCTTTCGCCCGAAGGGGCCAATCCCGAGGTCGATGCCTTGCAGGACAAGAAGCTGACCGATGTCGGCATCCGCGTGCTGCGTTTCAGCGAAGCTGACGTGCTGGGCGATACCGATGCGGTCGTGAAGGCGATCAATGCCGAAGTGAACCAGCCGTTCGACAAGCGCGCCGCGCGTCGTGCCCAGGCTGCCAACACACCCGCCCCCACGTTCGCCGATGCCGAGGAGGGCGCCGAAGGATGACCATGCTCAAGATCGATAACCTCCAGGCCTCCGTGGCCGACAAGCCCATCCTCAAGGGCCTCTCGCTCGAGATCAATCCGGGCGAGGTCCACGCGATCATGGGGCCCAACGGTGCGGGTAAGTCCACCACCGGCTATGTGCTGGGCGGCCGTCCCGGCTACGAGGTGACCGGCGGCACGGTCGAGTTCATGGGGCAGGACCTGCTTGAGCTGGAACCGCACGAACGCGCCGCGCTCGGCCTGTTCCTCGGCTTCCAGTACCCGGTCGAGATTCCGGGCGTCTCCTTCGTCCAGTTCCTGCGCGAGGCGGCCAATGCCCAGCGCAAGGGGCGCGGCGAGGAACCCTATTCTGGCGGCGAGTTCCTCAAGCTGGCCAAGGAAAAGGCCGGCCTGCTCAAGATGGACATGGAGATGCTCAAGCGTCCGGTGAACGTCGGCTTCTCGGGCGGCGAGAAGAAGCGCGCCGAGATGGTGCAGATGGGCATCCTCGATCCCAAGCTGGCGATCCTCGACGAGACCGATTCGGGTCTCGACATCGACGCGCTGCGCATCTGCGGCGAGGGCATCAATTCGATCATGCGCGCGCCCGACAAGGCGGTGCTGCTGATCACGCACTACCAGCGGCTGCTCGACTACGTGAAGCCGGACTTCGTGCACGTCCTGGCGGGCGGGCGCATCGTCAAGTCGGGTGGCCCCGAGCTGGCGCTGCAGCTCGAGGAAGAAGGCTACGAGGCGGTGGCCGCGTGAGCGTCGATCTGGCTCTTCCCACCCGCAAGGACGAGGATTTCCGCTACTCGGACATCGAGGCGCTGGCCACGCTCTGGCCGGTGCAGCGCGAGCAGATCGTCATTGCCGACGGCTGCGAGGACGCGCGCCAGATCGTCGAAACGGGCGAGGGTGCCGTCGCGCGGCACCTTGTGATCACGCTCGGCAAGGGCGCGAAGCTCGATCTGCGCGTCCTCACCGCCGGGCCCGTCTATGGCCGCATCGCCATCGATGTGACGCTGGCCGAGGGCGCGGACTTCACGCTGGGTGCCGCGCAACTGGCGACAGGCTCCGAAACGCTCGAAATCGTCACCGATGTGAACCATGCCGGACCCGATGCGACCTCGGCGCAGGTCGTGCGCACGGTGCTCGCGGGCCATTCGACCGGGACCTATCTCGGCCGCATCGCCGTGGCACGTGGGGCCGACGGCACCGATGCCGAACAGTCGGTGCGCGCCATGCTGCTCGACCGCACGGCGACGGCCAATGCCCGGCCCGAACTCGAAATTTTCGCCGATGACGTCAAGGCGGCACATGGCTGCGCGGTGGGCGAGCTCGATGCGCAGGGCCTGTTCTACCTGATGTCGCGCGGGCTCACCCCGCCGCAGGCCAAGCGGCTGATGCTGCAGGCCTTCATTGCCGAAGCCTTCACCGGTGCGCCGGGCGAGGAAGCGCTGAGCGAAGCGGCGCTGTCCCGGTTGGGGCAGCTGGTGGAGACGGGCCTGTGAGCACCGCGACCATCACTCTCAAGGATCAGTTCCCCGGTCTCGGCGGCGGCTGGCACTATCTCGATACCGCCGCCACCGCGCAAAAGCCGCAGGCGGTGATCGATGCCACGGTGAATGCGCTGGGCCGCGATTATGCGACGGTGCATCGCGGGGTCTATGCCCGCTCCGCCGAAATGACGCTGGCCTTCGAGGCCGCGCGGCGACGCACGGCGGCTTTCATCTGCGGCAGCGAAGAGGAAGTGGTCTTCACCCGCGGCGCGACCGAGGCGATCAACCTGGTGGCGCAGACCTGGGGCGTGCAGAATCTCAAGG
Source organism: Novosphingobium mangrovisedimenti (assembly GCF_025153475.1). Classification (GTDB taxonomy): domain Bacteria; phylum Pseudomonadota; class Alphaproteobacteria; order Sphingomonadales; family Sphingomonadaceae; genus Novosphingobium; species Novosphingobium mangrovi_A. The sequence goes on along the minus strand of NZ_JANZXA010000013.1, from coordinate 28,112 downwards.
CGGGCGACCGCATCCTGCTCTCCACGCTGGAGCATCACGCGAACATCGTGCCCTGGCAGCTCCTGCGCGAGCGTACCGGCGTCGAAATCGATGTCTGCCCGCTGACGGCGGACGGGCGGATCGATCTCGACGCGGCCGAGTCCATGCTCACTCCGGCGCACAAGCTGGTCTCGCTGGCCCATGTTTCCAACGTGCTGGGCTCTATGCTCGACGTGCGAAGGGCCGCCGATCTGGCGCATGGGGTGGGGGCGAAGCTGCTGGTCGATGGCTGTCAGGCCGTCCCGCGCCTCGCGCTCGACATGGCGGCGCTCGACTGCGACTTCTATGTCTTCTCGGCGCACAAGCTCTATGGGCCGACCGGTGTCGGCGCACTCTGGGCACGCGCGGAAATTCTCGAATCGATGCCGCCCTGGCACGGCGGCGGCGCGATGATCGACCGCGTGACCTTCGAGAAGACCACTTATGCCCCGCCGCCGCAGCGCTTCGAGGCCGGGACTCCGATGATCGTCGAAGTGATCGGCATGGCCGCGGCGATCGACTGGCTGGCCGCTATCGGTCTCGACCGCGCCGAGCAGCACGAGCGCGAACTGGGTGCCAAGCTGCGCGAGGCCCTGCGCATGCGTAACGACGTGACCCTGTTCGGTCCGGAGGAAACGGCAGGCATCGTCAGTTTCGCGCTCGACGGGGTTCACCCGCACGACCTCGGCACCATATTGGACGAGGAAGGCGTGGCGATTCGCGCCGGCCACCACTGCGCACAGCCGTTGATGGACCATCTCGGCGTGCCGGCCACCGCGCGGGCCAGCTTCGGCCTCTACAGCGATGAAAGCGATATCGAGGCGCTCCTGAAAGGGATCGAGCGCACGAGGAGAATATTCGGCCAATGACTGAGCAGAACCGCGACGAGCCGCGCAAGTTCCAGATCGAGGAAGTCGAATCGAGTGCACCGCCCCCGCGTGCACGGGTCGACGATGCCGCGCTTCCGGCCGAAACGGCGGCCGAGAAGCTGAGCCGCAAGCGCGACTACCTTGAAGGCTTCCTGTCCGAGACGCCGCAGGGGGACAACCCCGGCGAGCCGGGCGGGGCGGTCTACGAGGGCGTGATCAGCGCGCTCAAGGAGATCTTCGACCCGGAAATCCCGGTCAACATCTATGATCTCGGGCTGATCTACGGCGTCGACGTTACGCCCGAGGCATCGGTCGCGGTGACGATGACGCTGACCACGCCGCATTGCCCCGTCGCCGAATCGATGCCCGGCGAAGTCGAACTGCGCGTCGCGGCGGTGCCCGGCGTGCGCGACTGCGAGGTCAATCTCGTCTGGGATCCGCCGTGGGACATGGCCAAGATGTCCGACGAGGCGAAGCTCGAACTGGGAATGCTGTGACCCAGACATTTGCCCCCGACGCGGATATGCCGGCCGCAGCCCCGGCCGTGAGCGTGCGGCTGGCCGACTATGGCTTCGAGCCCGACGGCGAGGCCCTCGTTGCGCTGCTCGATGCCTATGCGCGCGATCCGATGGGGGGCGGGCAGCCGCTGGAGGACGCGGTGCGCCAGAGGCTCGTGCCGGCGCTCGATGCCGTCCCCGGGGCCTTTTCGCTGCTGGCTTTCGATGGCGACGAACCGGTGGGGCTGGCCAACTGTTTCACCGGCTTTTCGACGTTCGCGGCGCGCCCGCTGATCAATATCCACGATGTTGCCGTGAAGCCGACCGCGCGCGGGCGCGGCGTCGGACGGGCGCTGATGCGCGCCGTCGAGCAGGAAGCACGGGCGCGCGGGGCCTGCAAGATCACGCTCGAGGTGCTGGGCGGGAATGAACCGGCCAAGGCGCTCTATGCCTCGCTCGGTTACGGAAACTATGCGCTCGACCCGGAGAAGGGGACAGCGCAGTTCTGGGAAAAGAAGCTATGACTACCACAACCCGCCAGCGTCCCGCAGCCGTTGTGCTGACTCCCGCCGCCGAAGCGCGCATCGCCAGGCTGATGAGCGAGGCGCCCCAAGGGGCGATCGGCGTCAAGCTCTCGACGCCGCGCCGGGGCTGTTCCGGCCTTGCCTACTCGGTCGACTACGTGACCGAGGAAGTGGCCTTCGACGAGAAGATCGAGACGCCCGGCGGCACGTTCTACATCGACGGTGCCTCGGTGCTCTATCTCGTGGGCAGCACGATGGACTGGAAGGAAGACGATTTCACCGCGGGCTTCGTGTTCGACAATCCCAACGCCAAGGGCAGTTGCGGATGCGGGGAAAGCTTCACGGTCTGAACCCGCCGCCGGAAAGGCCGGCGAGGGGAAAAAAGGCGCTCCCGCCGGGACTGTGGCGGGAGCGTATTCCGGTTTCGTCCGGGTAATGGCGACGACTGTGAAGGCGGGGGGTCAATTCTGCCAAGCCGTCTGAGGACGTTATTACCGGCGCGAGGGCACCCGCCGCACTCCGTAAAGTTCCGAGGCGTAATGTTGCGAGTGCCGCGCGTTACTTCGTCGGCGTGAGCACCAGTTCCGCTTCGGCGGGCTTCGCCGACTGCGTGATCGCCGGCGGCATCTGGCCGCCATGGGGGCTGAGCCGGCCGTCCAGACGGGCGCCCTGTTCGATGGTCAGCGTGTCATAGGAGACGTCGCCCTCGATGCGCGCGGTCTTGAGGATCACCACGTCGCGCGCGGCGATCGTGCCGCTGACCGACCCGGCGACGCGCACCGTTTCGGCCCGGATGCTGCCGGTGATCCGGCTGTCTTCGCCCTGGACCAGCGCATTGCAGGCGATGTCGCCGTCGATGCGGCCGTCGACGTGGAGGTCCGCGCTCGCTTCGATGTTGCCGGTAATGACAGTGTCGGCCCCGAGCATGGAGAACGTGGAGGCTGCGTTGGGGCGGGTGCTGGCGGGAGTCTTGGCCATGTTAGCCGGCCTTTTGCTGAACATTGCGTGCGGTCTCGAGGAAGGGGCGCGGATTGACCGGGCGACCGTTGATGCGGACTTCGAAGTGCAGGTGCGGGCCGGTCGAGCGGCCGGTGCTGCCCATGGCCGCGATCACGGTGCCTGCGTCCACTTTCTGCCCGACATGCGCCTTGAAGCGTGAAAGGTGGGCGTAGCGGGTCATCAGGCCGTTGCCGTGGCGGATCTCGATGCAGTTGCCATAGCCCTGGCGGCGGCCGACGAAGCTGACCTTGCCTTTGGCGGCGGCGTAGATCGGCGATCCGCGCGGCCCGGGGAAGTCGAGCCCGGCATGGAAGGCCGCGGAGTGGGTGAAGGGGTCGGAGCGATAGCCGTAGCTCGACGAAACATACGCCACGTGGGCCGGACTGACCTGCGGGATCGAGGCCAAGCCGTTCTCCAGCGCGTCCATCCGGGCGAGGCTGGCGCCCATGCGCTGGAAGCGCGGGTCGAGCGAGCCGTCGGCGGCCGTGGCGAGCTTCATCAGCGGGCCGCCCTCGGCGCCGTTCGAGCCGGCGATGATGGCGTTGGGATTGAGACCGAGCTTGCGGATCGCGGTGCTGGCGGCCTGTGACCGGCGGTCGGCATAGCGGGTCAGGCGCTCGACGAAGGCGATCTGCTGGGCCTCGATTTCGGCAAGGCCGCGGGCTTCGGGAACGACGGCGCTGACTTTCTTGACGGTTTCGGCGGCTTCGTTGCTGCTGTCCGAAACGGTCTCGCCGGCCTGCTTGTCGCTGGGCAGGTCACCGATGTGCGCTTCCACCATCTGTTCGATGAACTGCTGGCGCCGGGCGAGGTCGGAGGTGGTTTCGCGGATGGAGCTGCGATACTTCGCGACGCGGCTTTCGGAGGTGGCGATCGCGGCTTCGCGATCGAGCAGGGCGGCATGTTCGCTGCTGGCGGAGATGCGGGCGATGGCGGCCGCGCTCATCGTGCCGAGCCAGACGGCGGCCAATGCGGTCGCGGCGCCGGCCGCAGCCATCTGCACGCGCGAGGAAATGCGGATAAACCGGACCTGCCCCTGCGATCGCATGATGAACTCGCGATCGGGAAATGCGGTCCTGAGGCGCGAGAGGAGCGCCCCGGCTGACATCAATTTCAAAACGACCCCGCTGGAATTCTACTGTCTCAGTCCCGGCAAGCTGGCTAGCAGCGCGGGCCGGCAAAGGCGAATCGGACTATCGCAAACCTTTGCTGAATTGGGGCGAGTTGAAGCCTGCGCACGATGAACTGTGCAGCCGCAGCATGTCAGGAAATTAATCTTGCGTGAATTTTCCGCTCCGTAGGCGAATCGTGTCAATTGAAAACCGGTTCAGGTCGAGCCTTCCGGTTGCTTTCCCGTCAGGGTGTTGCCGTTCAACAACAGCGGGGCAGGAATGGCGGAATCGGTGACAATTCCGCGCTTCGGTGCTAGGCGGCGCTGATGACCGTGCAGACTACCCCCGTTGCCGACAAGGTGGCCGATGTGGCCGCTGGCGAATCGCCCGAAGATCTGGTTGCGCGCCTGGCCCGCGATGGCCGCGCGGCGCAGCGCGTGCTCGCGCGGCTGAGCGAAGCGCAGAAGGCCGAGGCCCTGCGCGCCGCCGCCGCCGCCTTGCGCACCGCGGAGCCGGCGATTCTCGAAGCCAATGCGCGCGACGTCGCGGCGGGTGAGGCGAAGGGGCTGACGGGCTCCATGCTCGATCGCCTGCGGCTCGACTCCGACCGCCTCGCCGGCATTGCCGATGCCGTGGAACAGGTCGCGAGCCTGCCCGATCCGGTCGGCCAGGTGATCGACGAAGTCGAACGCCCTAATGGCCTGCGCCTCAGCCGCGTGCGCATTCCCATCGGCCTGATCGGCATCATTTATGAAAGCCGCCCCAACGTCACGGCCGATGCCGCGGCGCTGTGCCTGCGTTCGGGAAATGCCGTGCTGCTGCGCGGCGGCAGCGAGGCGCTCCATTCGAATCGTGCGATCCAGGCCGCGTTCGCGACGGGCCTCGAAAGCGTCGGCATTCCCGCCGCGGCGATCCAGCTCGTGCCGACGCAGGACCGTGCGGTCGTCGGCGCCATGCTGACCGCGGCGGGCCTGATCGACATGATCGTTCCGCGCGGCGGGAAAAGCCTTGTCGCGCGCGTCCAGGCCGATGCGCGGGTGCCGGTGCTCGCCCACCTCGACGGCATCTGCCACACCTATATCCACGCCGCGGCCGATCCGGAGATGGCGCGGCAGGTCGCGCTCAATGCCAAGATGCGCCGCACCGGCATTTGCGGGGCGATGGAGACGCTGCTGCTCGACACGCAGTTCCCCGAGGCCGAAACGGTGGTTGCCGGCCTGCTCGATGCGGGCTGCGAGCTGCGCGGCGATGCCCGCGCGCAGGCGCTCGATCCGCGCATCCTGCCCGCCAGTGGTGAGGACTGGGACACCGAGTACCTCGATGCCGTGCTGTCGGTGGCCGTTGTCGACGGTCTCGATGCCGCGCTCGATCACATCGCGGCGCATTCCTCGCACCATACCGATGCCATCGTGACCGGCGACGATGCCGCCGCCGAGCGCTTCCTCAACGAAGTCGACAGCGCCATCGTCATGGTCAATGCCTCCAGCCAGTTCGCCGACGGTGGCGAGTTCGGCCTCGGGGCGGAGATCGGCATTGCCACCGGGCGGCTCCACGCGCGCGGTCCGGTCGCGCTCGAAGGGCTGACCACCTACAAGTGGCAGGTGCGCGGCAGCGGACAGACGCGGCCCTGAGTGCCATGGCCACGCAGCGGCGCGGCGGCCCGGTTACCGGGCTGCTCGGCGGCAGCTTCAACCCCGCGCATGGCGGGCACCGGCGCATCAGCCTGTTCGCGATGGAGGCGCTGGGGCTCGATGAAGTGTGGTGGCTGGTCTCGCCGGGCAATCCGCTCAAGTCTTCGGCCGGAATGGCCCCGCTGGCGACGCGCGTGGAATCGGCCCGCGCGCAGGCGCGGTGTGCGCGTATCCGCGTGACCGCGATCGAGCGTGAGCTGGGCACGCGCTATACCGTCGACACCCTGCGCGCCCTCTTGCGGCGATACCCGAAGCGGCGGTTCGTCTGGCTGATGGGGGCGGACAACCTCGCGCAGTTCCACAAGTGGAAGGACTGGCGCGCCATGGCGAAACTCATGCCGATTGCGGTGGTCGCCCGTCCGGGGTATGATGCCCCTGCCTTCGCGAGCCCCGCGATGGCCTGGTTGAGGCGGTTCCGGAAGCCTCGGTCCAGTCTTCGCGGTCCGGAAAGGTGGAGCGCACCCGCGCTTGTGACATTGCGATTCGACCCCGATACGCGGTCGGCCACGGCGATACGCCAAACCGATCCGGACTGGGCCCGGACATCCGGGACGCGAAATGCGCGTACCCAGCATAGCCGGGACGCTGTCACGCACCGCCTCATCCCCGGAACGGCAGCGTGAACGGCCCCGTGGCCCTTTGCCTGTGCATCCGGCTTACCCAGCATACGATTGAACATGGCAGGATGATCCCCATCTTGCGTGGACGATCCCTGAAAGGAGCAGAAACACCCTAGATGCCACAGGCACACCTACAGCCGGTTGCGACCGGCAACACGCCCCCGGCGATGGTCGATAGCGACGATCCGCTCTTGGCCCTTGTCCTGCAGTCCCTCGACGACGATCAGGCGCAGGACCTCGTGACCATCGACCTCGAAGGCAAATCCAGCATCGCGGACTTCATGGTGATCGCGTCGGGCCGTTCGACCCGGCAAGTTGCCGCCATGGCGCAGAAACTCGGCGAACGTCTCAAACAGGGCGGCTTCGGCAATCCCCGTATCGAGGGTCTGCCCGCGGCCGACTGGGTGCTGGTCGATGCCGGCGGCGTGATCGTCCATCTCTTCCGACCGGAAGTGCGCAGCTTCTACAACCTGGAAAGGATGTGGGGCTTCGACGGACCGTCCGGCGCGGCCTGATCGCCGCGCCCGATTGAAAGAACAGCCCGGCGCACGAGCGACCGGGCACAGCGAGAGGAAGTCCGCGCAAAGGCGCCGTGGCGCTACGCGTGTTTCATCCCTCGCGTCTTATCCCTATTGTTGCGCCATGCTGCTGCACATCATCGCCCGCGGAAAGATCGCCCGCTCGCCCGAGGCCGAGCTGCTCGACCGCTATGCCAGGCGGATCACCTGGCCCTTCAAGCACAGCGAACTGCCCGACGTGGGCGGCAAGGTGCCGCCCCCGACGCAGACGCCGGTGCGCGAGGTCCTGCTCGATGAACGCGGCAAGGCCATGACCTCGGAGGAATTCGCGGCGCTGCTGGGCCGCTGGCGCGACGATGGCGTGCGTGAATGCCGCTTCCTGATCGGCGCGGCGGACGGCCATGGCGACGAGGCCCGCAAGGCCGCCGATCACCTGCTCTGCTTCGGCAAGATGACCTGGCCGCACCTGCTCGCCCGCGCGATGCTGGCCGAGCAGCTCTGGCGCGCGACGGCGATCCTGGCGGGGCATCCCTACCATCGGTCGGGCTGAACGGGTTGGCGAAGAGGGCATTGCCCATGTCTTGCCGTGTTCCCTCTTCCCGCGGGACTCCCGCTGTCCTAGGTAAACAACCGTGAAACCAGTCCTGCGCCTTTCCCTGATCGCTGCGGCCGGCGTTGCCGCCGTGTTCGCGATGCAGGCGCTGACGCAGCAGGGGGCACTGGCGGTGCTCGATCCCGCGGCGGACGCCACCAGGGCGCAGGAGGATATGCTGGCCGCCCGGCGCGAGGGCGAGGCCGCGCGCAAGCGGGCTGAAAAGCTCGAGGCGCGCGCACGCGCGGTGACGGAGAAGGCGGACCGGACTGCGCGCGAGGCCGCGGCCGTGGCGGCGCGCATCCAGGAAACCGAGGCGGCGTTGGCGGCGCAGCAGGCGAAGATCGACCTGATCTCCTCGCAGCGCGCGGCGCTGCGGGCCGATCTTGCGCGCCAGCAGCAACCGCTCGCCCGCCTGACCGGATCGCTGCAGCGCCTGTCGCGCCGTCCGCCGGTGTTGGCTTTGCTGCGGCCCGGCTCGGTGCGCGATGCGGTTTATATGCGGGCTCTGCTCGATACGCTTCTGCCCGAAGTCCAGCAGCGTACGACCGATCTGCGCGCCGAGATCGAACGCGGCCGCGCCCTTGAAAGGAGCGCGCAGGCGGCCGCGTCGGAATTGCGCAGCACCGAGGGGCAGATGCGTGAGCGCCGCAAGCAACTTGCCGCCATCGAATCGCGCCAGCGGCTGGCGAGCCGCAAGGCCTCGGGCATTGCCGCACGCGAGAGCGAGCGGGCGTTGGCGCTGGCAGAAAAGGTCCGCGATCTCGGCGATCTGGTCGAGGAGATGGGCAAGCAGGGCGCGTTGCGCCGCGACCTTGCGGCGCTGCCGGGGCCGATCATGCGTCCGCCGCGTCCCGAGGACGCACAGGTCGTCGCGGCATCGCAGTTCACGCCGCCGCCCGAGGGGCTGGCCAGCTACATGCTGCCGGTGACCGGCCGGGTGCTCGTCGGCTTTGGCGAGGACGCGCCCGGGCAGGCGCGTTCGGGTGGGTTGGTGCTGGTAACGCGCGCCAATGCGCAGGTCGTGGCCCCCGCGCCGGGGCGCGTGGCCTTCGCGGGCCCTTATCGCGGTTATGGGCGCATCGTCATCGTTGAGCACGACGGCGGCTGGACCTCGCTGGTTACCGGGCTGGTGCGGCTCGACGTCGCGGTGGGCGACAAGGTCGTGGCGGGATCCCCGATCGGCATGACCGGGCCCGGCGAGCCGCAGGTGATGGTCGAACTGCGCCGCGACGGCGAACCCGTTAATCCCCTGCAATATATCCGTTCGCTATGATGCATGCCGTCGTCCCGCCGCCCTCCGGCACCGCGCGCCGCTGGCGTTTGCCGTAAAGGACCGGTAGGATAGGACGTGAAAACCACGTGCGGCCCATTGCCGGACGTAATGAGCAAGAGGCATACTGCCCGATGAAATTCGCACCCCTGATGCGTGCCACGCTGCTGGTTTCCGCCATCGCCGCGATCCCCGCCGCGACGTCCGGGCTGGCGGCGGTCGACAGCCGCGCCAACCACGAGTTCGACAAGCTTTTCACCATCTACCAGCTGGTGAAGCAGAACTACGTTGATCCGGTCGACGACGACAAGCTGATGAAGGGCGCCATCGACGGCATGCTCGCCAGCCTCGATCCGCACTCCAACTATCTCGACGGCCCCTCGCTGCAGCGGCTCGAGACGATGATCGACGGCAAGTACTCCGGTCTCGGCCTCTCGGTCGTGGAGGATGACGGCGCGGTCAAGGTGATCTCGCCGTTCAAGGGCAGCCCGGCGGAGAAGGCCGGGGTCAAGGCGGGCGACTACATCACCCACCTTGACGGCGTGCTCTATTACGAGCGCGATCTCGACGAGGCGGTGGAGAAGATGCGCGGGCCCGCGGGCACCTCGATCAAGCTGACGATCTACCGCCCCGGCCGCGACGAGCCCTTCGACGTCACTGTTACGCGCGGTGTGATCGAACTCCAGCCGGTGACCTGGGAGCTCAAGGACAAGGTCGGCGTGATCAGCGTCAACGAGTTCTCGCGCAATGTCGGCAACGACGTGAACAAGGCGATCACCGACCTCAAGAAGCAGGCGGCGCTCAAGGGCGGCGGCAAGCTGGTCGGCCTCGTACTCGACCTGCGCTCCAACCCCGGCGGTTCGCTCGACGAGGCAGTGGCGCTTTCCGACCTGTTCCTCGATCACGGCGACATCGTCTCGCAGCGCGGCCGTCTCGCCAGCGAGAACCAGTTCTACCGTGCGGAGACCATGTTCAAGGGCGATGCCGCCAAGGGCCTGCCGGTGGTCGTGCTGGTCGATGCGGGCTCGGCCTCGGCTTCCGAGATCGTCGCCGGTGCGCTGCAGGACCAGCGCCGCGCGGTGATCATGGGCCAGCGCACCTTCGGCAAGGGCTCGGTCCAGTCGTTCATCCAGCTCGACAAGGACAGCGCGGTGAAGCTGACCACGGCGCGCTACTACACGCCTTCGGGCCATTCGGTGCAGGAAGGCGGCATCGTGCCGGACATCAAGGTGCCTCAGCTCTCCGATCCCGATGCCCGCGCCCGGGCCGAGCGCGCGGTGCGCGAATCGGACCTGCGCGGCCACCTGATCAACGAGGCCGCGCTCGACGACAAGGAGCTGGAGACCGACAAGATGCAGGATCCGCGCTTCAAGATCTCGGCCGCCGAACTGGAAAAGGAAGGTATCAAGGACTTCCAGCTCCACTATGCGATCAACACGCTGGAGCGTACGGCCGGCAAGCCCGCGCTGGCCGCGGCCGACGCCAAGAAGCAGAACTGACGGCGGACGCAGGGGAAGCAATGTTATGACCGTTCCCGTCGCTGCTCCCGTGCGCGTCGCCCGCTGGCTCGTTCTGGCGATCCCCGTCGCGTCGCTGGGCGGGGCCTACATTGCACAATACGTCTTCGGGCTGGCGCCTTGCGAAATGTGCTGGTGGCAGCGCTATCCGCACATGTTCGCGCTGGTCTTCGCGGCGCTGGCCTTCTTCTGGCGGCCGGTGCGTCCGCTGGTGGCGGTCGCGGCGCTGGGGGTGCTGACGTCGGGCCTGATCGGAGCTTTCCACGCCGGGGTCGAATATGGCTGGTGGAAGGGCGTGACGGCGTGCACGGCCAGTCCCTTCGCGGCGGGCGGCGATCCGTTGGAGGCGATCATGAACGCCCCGGTGGTGCGCTGCGATGTCGTTCCCTGGAGCCTCTTCGGGATTTCCCTGGCAGGGTGGAACTTTCTTTTTTCGACGGGCGGGGCATTGCTGGCGTTCGTGTTGCTGGCGAGCAGCAGAAAGGCGAAGTCATGACGTCATCACGAAGCGAGCGCATGTTGCGCGTCGATCAGGCCGGGGAATATGGCGCGACCCGCATCTACGCCGGACAACTGGCGGTGATGGGCACGCGCGCGCCGCATGCGACCGAAGTGGCCGGCATGGCCGCGCAGGAGGAAGATCACCGCGCCCGCTTCGATGCGATGATCGCCGAGCGCGGGGTGCGTCCCACCGCGCTGCAGCCCTTGTGGTCCGTTGCCGGCTACGCGCTGGGCGCGGCGACCGCGTTGCTCGGTCCCGAAGCGGCCATGGCCTGCACCGCGGCGATCGAGACCGAAATCGACCGTCACTACACCGAACAGCTCGAGGAGCTGGGCGACGATGATCCCGAGCTGGGCGCCGCCATTCGCGAATTTCGCGATGACGAGCGCGAGCACCGCGATGCCGCGCTGGCGGCGGGCGCGGAGCGGGCCCCGGCCTATCCGCTGCTGTTCAACGCGATTCGCCTGGGTTGCCGGGCCGCGATCAAGCTGTCGGAGCGGATCTAGCCCGCGGCAGGGATTGTTGTTCTCGCGCAAGGCTTTCGCTCGCGCTTAAGCTATCGTTCAACGGCGGGCGCTCCTATAGACGCCCTGAAGACAGTTTTCGATCGATTGGAGCACTTGCGATGCCACGCCTCCTGACTGCCATTGCCGCCACCGCGCTGGGCCTGACCCTGGCGGCCGCGCCTGCCCTCGCGCAGGACGAACCCCAGAGCCCGGATGGCGAAAAGGTCAACCAGCTCATCGTCTATGGCGACGATCCCTGCCCGACTTCGGCCGAGGGCGAAATTACCGTCTGTGCGCGCAAGCCGGAAGAAGAACGCTATCGCATTCCCAAGCCGTTGCGCGGTGTCGATTCGCCCAAGTCCGATGCCTGGACCAACAAGGTCGAAGCCTACGAGACGGTCGGCGCCTTCGGTACGCTGAGCTGCTCGCCGGTCGGTGCGGGCGGATCGCTGGGCTGCACCCAGCAGCTGATCGACCGCGCTTATGCCGAGAAGAAGAACGCCTCGGACGTCAAGTTCAGCGAATTGATCGCGGCCGAGCGTGAAAAGCGCCTTTCGACGATCGATGCCAGTGCCGCGGCCCAGCAGAAGCGCGTCGACGAGGCGGAAAAGGCCTATTTCGAGCAGCAGAAGCGCCAGCAGGCTGAACAGGACGCGGCCGAGGACGCAAGCGGCAACGCGACGGTCGAGACGCCGGTGACCGAACCGAACCCGGGCCAGAACTGAGTCCTGACCTGCTTGGGCGGCATAGGCGCCTGGGCCCGATACCATGAAAAAAGGCCGGAAGTTCGCTTCCGGCCTTTTTCGTTGAATTGCTGCCCGGGTTTTATCCCAGCGCGATGTCCGGCGCGTCTTCCTGCTTCATGCCCACGGTATGGTAGCCCGAATCGACATGGTGGGTCTCGCCGGTCACGCCCGAGGACAGATCCGAAAGCAGGTAGAGCCCGGCTCCGCCCACGTCCTCGATGGTGGAGTTGCGGCGCAGGGGCGAATTCAGCTCGTTCCACTTGAGGATATAGCGGAAGTCGCCGATGCCGCTGGCGGCCAGCGTCTTGATCGGGCCGGCGGAAATCGCATTGACGCGCACGCCGTCCGGGCCGCAGTCGTTGGCGAGATACTTCACCGAGGATTCCAGCGCCGCCTTGGCCACGCCCATCACGTTGTAGTGCGGCACGACCTTTTCCGCGCCGTAATAGGTCAGCGTCAGGATCGAGCCGCCGTTCGTCATCATCGGCATTGCCCGCTTGGTGACCGCGACCAGGCTGTAGGCCGAGATGTTCATCGTCATCAGGAAGTTGTCGAGCGTGGTGTCGTAGTACTTCCCGCGCAGCTGGGTCTTGTCCGAATAGCCGATGGCGTGGACGAGGAAGTCGATCGTCGGCCAGCGTTCGGCCAGCGTGGCAAAGGCCGTATCGAGCGCGTCCATCGAGGAGACGTCGCAATCGATCAGGAAATCGCTGCCAAGGCTTTCGGCCAGCGGGCGCACGCGCTTTTCCAGCGCTTCGCCCTGATAGGAAAAGGCCATTTCGGCCCCCTGTTCGTGCAGCTTCTTGGCGATACCCCAGGCCAGCGACTTGTCATTGGCAAGGCCCATGATCAGGCCGCGTTTTCCCTGCATCAAACCGGTCATTCTTGTTCTTCCCGTGCTTCGTTATCATCCGACGTCGTCGTCGTCGCCGAGCGTCCGAACATGTCCTTCTCTTCGGGCGATTCAGCGAGTGCTGCGTTGAGTTCGGCGCCTACCACCATCCCTAAGCCTACCAGCCAGAAAAAGAAAAGCGCGATCATCACGCCGGCAAGGCTTCCATAAGTGAGATCGTAGACAAAAAAGTTACGCAGGACCTTGGGCAGCGCAAACGCGACCAGCAGCCACCAGCCCGTGACGAGCGCCGCGCCCGGCCACTTCGGGTAGATGCGTTTCTGGTAGGCGGCGGGCGTGAGCAGGTAGAACAGCAGGTAGATCGAGCCGAACAGGGCGCCCGCGCTGACCATGCCGGACACGGCGATCTGTTCGGCAAGCGTATCGAGCTGGGGGAACAGGGCGAAGACGATCGTCTGCATGGCCGAGATCAGGACCTGTGAAGACAGCGAGATCAGCAGGAGGATCACCGCACCGAAGATCAGCCCGGTGGAGAACAGCCGGTAGCGCCAGTAGCGCGCGCCCTTGTCGGTGCCATAGGCACGGTGGAGGATGTCGCGGATCGTCTCGATCAGGCTGGTGGCCGTCCACAGGCCGAACAGGCCGCCGATCCACAGCAGCCAGCCGTGCCGCGCCGCCACGACGTCATGCGCGACCGGCCCCAGCACTTCGGCCACGCGCGGCGGCATGGCCCGCAGCACGGCATCGATCGACGCGCCCAGCCGTGCCTTCTCGCCGATCGCGGAAAAGATCGCGGCCACCGCGATGAAGAAGGGGAACAGCGCCAGCAGCGTCATGTAGGCAAGATTGCCCGCATGGATGAACCCGTCCTGCCAGGCACCGTTGAGTACCCGCGCCATCACCGTGAACACGCGCGAGCCGGGTCCGGCGCGCCGCCTGATCCGCTGGCGCAGCCCCTTGCCTTCGGACGGGGCCTTTTTCCTGGCGGCCTCTTCCCGCAGGGCCGCGCGACGACGCCCTTCGGGCGTGAGATCGGGCGGGCCGGCTGGCTCTATCGGCGGATTGATCTGCACCGGGCGGTCATAGGCAATGCCACCGGGCGGTGCAATTTGGGGTGTGGATTGGTCGCATCGGGGCATTGTTCGGCCAGCGCCGCTGCGAGGCGGTTTGCTTCAGCCCCCCAGCTTGCCGCGCACGTCCCTTGCGTCCTTCCAGCCTTCGAGGCGCTTGGCGAGGTCCTCGTCGTGTTCGGGCAGGACGATTTCCAGCCGGATCAGCTGGTCCCCGCGCGAACCGTCCTTGCGGCTCATGCCCTTGCCCTTGAGGCGCAGGACCTTGCCCGAACTGGAGCCGGCCGGAACCGTCAGCATGACTGCGCCCGACGCGGTCGGTGCCTTGACCTTGGCGCCGCTCAACGCCTCGTCGAGCGTGATCGGCAGGTCAAGCCGCAGGTCGTCGCCGTCCTGCTCGAAGAAGGCGTGCGGCTGGATCTGGATGGTGATCAGCGCGTCGCCCGCGCCGCCGGGGCCCTGTTCGCCCTTGCCGCCGAGGCGCATCTGGGTGCCGTCCTCGACGCCGGCGGGCAACTTGAGGTCTATGGTCTTGCCGTCCGAAAGCGTGATGCGCTGGTCCTTGCGCTCGGCCGCGTCGGTCAGCGGCACGGACAGGCGGTAGTTCACATTGGCGCCGCGCGGGGCCGCACGGCCGCGCGGGCCGCCGCCCATTCCTCCCATGCCGCCGCCCATACCGCCATGGCCGCGCGCCCCGGCGCCGCCGAAGATGCCGCCGAACAGGTCTTCGAGGTCGATTCCCTCGTTGCCGCCGAAGCCGCCCGAGAACCCGCGCTGGCCGCCGCCTCCGCCGAAGCCGCCGCCATAGCTGCCGCCACCGGCGCCGAAGGGCATTGTCGGATTGCCGTCGGCATCGATCTCGCCGCGGTCGAACTGGGCGCGCTTGGTCTTGTCGGACAGGAGGTCGTAGGCCTGCGTCACTTCGGAAAAGCGCTCCGCGGCCTTGGGATTGTCCTTGTTGGTATCGGGATGGAGTTCCTTCGCCAGCTTGCGATAGGCGGATTTGATCTCCTTCTCGCTTGCGCCGCGCGATACACCCAGGGTGGAATAAGGATCTGCTGCCATGATGACGCTTAGCTAGGTGTCCGGAGCGGTTACGGCAAGTTATGTATGCCACCGCGCTTTCCTACGCGGCGCGGGGCGGCTATCGTCCCCTATATGCCGAGCGTCGTGCGAGAGAATTGTCCCCGATCAAGGCGCCGTGCGCCGTTTCGGGCGAGAAGCGGGGCTCTCTCCCCCAACTTTCCCAGGACAGTGTCAACCGTGTCAACCGCATCAGGATGTCGCCATGGAAACTGAACTCGCGCGCGAGGTCGTCCCGCACGGCGATCCCATCGATCTGTTCAAGCTCTGGTACGACGAGGCCCGGACCACCGAGCCCAACGATTCGAACGCCATGGCGCTTGCCACGGCGACGCCCGACGGCCATCCCTCGGTGCGCATGGTCCTGCTCAAGGGCTACGGGCCCGACGGTTTCGTGTTCTACACCAATGGCCATAGCCGCAAGGGCGGCGAGATCGCGGCGAATCCCAACGTCGCGCTGCTGTTCCACTGGAAGAGCCTGCGCCGCCAGATTCGCATCGAGGGCGGCCTCCAGCCGGTGACGGCGGAGGAAGCGGACGCCTACTTCCACTCGCGTGCCCGCGATTCGCAGCTGGGCGCGGTGGCATCGGACCAGTCGGCACCGCTCGACAGCCGCGAAACCTTCCTTGCCCGCTACGAGACCGTGCGCGACCGCTTCGAAGGGCGCGAGGTCGAGCGTCCGGCGCACTGGGGCGGCTACCGCGTCGTGCCCTCGGCGATGGAGTTCTGGCACGACCGGGCCCACCGTCTGCATGAACGCCGGCGTTTCGTGCGCGATGGCGACGGCGGCTGGTCCAGTACGTTGCTCTATCCGTGAGCCATCACGCCAATCTCAACCGCAGCGCTGCCATTGCCAGTGTCAGCGCGGCCTTGCTGCTGCTGGGGCTCAAGGGCTGGGCGGCATGGTCGACCGGCTCGACGGCGATGCTCGGCAGCCTTGCCGATACCGTGCTCGACCTCGTCGCCAGTCTTGCCACGCTGCTCGGCGTGTGGATCGCCGCGCAGCCGGCGGACGACAAGCACCGCTTTGGCCACGGCAAGGCGGAGGCGATCGCCGCGCTGTTCCAGATCGTGCTCATCTCGATCTCGGCGCTGGGCATCGCCAGTCGCGCCATCGAGCAGTTCCTTTCCGGTGCGCGCGTGGAAGAGGCTGCCAGCGGCATCGGCGTCTCGGTGGCCGCGATCGTGGTGACCTTCGCGCTGCTGGCCTGGCAGCGCCGCGTGATCCGCAAGACCGGCAGCCTCGCGATCACCACCGACAACGTGCACTACCAGTCGGACCTGCTGCTCAACCTCGCGGTGATCGCGGCGCTTGCGCTCGATCAGTACGCGGGCCTGAAAGGTGCCGATCCGCTGTTCGGCCTGGGCATCGCGGCATGGCTTGGCTGGGGTGCCTGGAACGCATCGGAGCAGGTGATCGACCAGCTCATGGATCACGAATGGCCGGAGGAAAAGAAGCAGCGCTTCCTCGACGTTCTCGCCCGCTACCCGGACATTACCGGCGTCCACGACCTGCGCACGCGCACCTCGGGCAACAAGGACTTCGTCCAGTTCCACATCTGGGTGGACCCCAAGCTGACCGTGCGCCAGGCGCACCGCGTGATGGATGAAATCGAGATGAGGCTGCATGCCGAGTTTCCCGACGTCGAGATCCTGATCCATCCCGATCCGGAAGGGCTGGTCAACGAAGTGGGCGATGCGGGCAAGGACGTGCTGCCGCCGATCAGGGTGAACGTGGACTAGTCCGGCCCGGCCGCGCTCAGACCTTCCCGCCCGGGAACAGTGCGATCAGCGCGCCCAGCCGGTCGTGCAGCACGCGCTCCTGCGCGGCATTGCTCTCGCCGAGGCGCACCACGGTCAGGAGCTGGTCGGGCGAGCCGATCACGTATTGCCCGTATTCGCCGATGCAGGCGAACAGGCTGGCGGGCGCGGTGCCGGGAAAGAGGCGGGCGCCGTTGCCCGGCGGGGCCGTGTTGAGCCACACGCCGGCGCCGTATCCCTCGTTGCGCGGGCTGGGCGCCAGCATGAACTGGACCCAGCGCCGCGGCAGGATCTGCGCGCCTTTCACCGAGCCGCGATGGCGAAGGAACTCGCCCAGCTTGGCCCAGTCGCGCGCGTCGGCGTGGATCATGCCGGCGCCGATCATCGTGCCCGCGCGGTCATAGCCGATCACCGTAGAATCCATGCCGATCGGCAGCAGCACGCGGTTCTTGAGGTATCCGCCCACCGCGCGCTGGCGCCGGCCGGGATCGTGATCGGGCGAGAGCACCCGGGCGGCAAGGTCGGACAGGATGATCGAGGTCGCCGAGGAGTTTTCGAAGACCTGCCCCGCCGGCGCCTCGAGCGGCTGCGCTTCGGCATAGGCGGCCATGTCGTCGCGTCCGTCGAGGAACAGCATGCGCATGCGGTCGGATTCGTGTTCCTCTGCATCGCCGCCGGTCGCCGTGCTTTCGACGTGGCGCAGGCCCGAGCGCATCTGCAGCAACTGCCTTAGCGTGATGACCCCGCGCGGGTCGCCGGGGCGCTGCCAGTCGGGCACCGGGGCCGATTCGTTGAGGCGCAGGCGTCCGTCGCTCACCAGCTGGCCAATCATCAGCGCGGTCACGCACTGGCCCATGCTCCAGCCGGGCAGGCGCGTATCGGCCTTGATCCCTTCGCCATAGCGCTCGGCGATCACCGATCCGCGCTTCATGACGATCAGCGCTTCGGTCCTGCCCACGCTCTCGCTGTCGAACAGCGCGTCGATCGCGCGGGCGAGCGGCTCGTGCGGAGCGCCGCCGTCGTCGCTGATCGCGGCCAGCGAGGCGCTGCTGGGCGGGGGCGGTCCCACCGGCGCATCCTGTCCACAGCCGCACAGGGCTGGCAGCGCAAGCAGGGCGAGGATATGGGGAAGGCGGCGCACCGGCATGATGCGCGGTGTGATGTGCGAGGCGCGGACGAATGGCAACACCCGGGAAATGGCGTACGGGGGACAAAAGCGCCGCATCCTACCCGACGCGCCAACCCACCCGCTGGCTGCGCAATCTGGTGCTGCTGGTGCTGGTTCTCGCCGTCGCGGCACTGGCATGGTCGTGGAAGGATCTTCGCGAAAGGGCGCTGGTCGGCTCGGCCTACGGTGCGCGGGTAGGCTGCGTGTGCCGCTACGTCTCGCAGCGCCCGCTCAAGAGCTGCGAGGGCGATCTCGATGTCGCGGGGCTGGGGCGTGTCGCCGGGCTCGCTTCACTGTCCGAGGACGAGGAGACGAAGACGATCACCGCGGGCATCCCGCTGTTGGCGCACCAGAAGGCGACCTTCGATGAAAGGAACGGCTGCCTGCTGGAGCCCTGGGACGACTGACCCATGCGCGGGCGGTGGCCCGTCGCGTCGGGGTTCAGTCGGCCAGCGCGGCGGCGACGGCGGCTTCGGCGTGGAGCCGGGTCGTATCGAACAGCGGGACGGAGGAATCCGCATCGGACACCAGCAGGGCGATCTCGGTGCAGCCCAGGATCACGCCTTGCGCGCCTTGTCCGGCCAGGTGCGCGATGATTTCGCGGTAGGCCTGTCGCGAGGCCGGCTCGATTACGCCATTGACGAGTTCTTCGTAGATTACCCGGTGGACAACGGCGCGGTCCGCTTCGTCGGGAACCACGACATCCAGCCCGAACCGCTCGCGCAGGCGTTCGCGATAGAAAGGCTGCTCCATGGTGAAGGCGGTGCCCAGCAGGCCGACCCTGGTCAGTCCCTGCGCCTCGATCGCCGCGCCTGCCGCGTCGGCGATGTGGAGCAGGGGCACCGAAACGGCGGCCTGCACTTCCTCGGCCATGCGGTGCATGGTGTTGGTGCAGATCAGCAGCATGTCCGCACCGCCCGTTTCGAGCCGCCGTGCGGCATCGATCATGCGTTCGGTCAGGGCGGTCCAGTCCCCTGCGTGCTGAAGCGCGGCGATCTCCGAGAAGTCGAAGGACCACAAGAGGCACTTTGCCGAGGCTCCGGCTCCCCGCTGCGAGCGTACCGCCTGATTGACGATGCGATAGTATTCGGCCGAGCTTTCCCAGCTCATCCCGCCGATCAGCCCGATCGTCTTCATGTGCTTGTCTGCTCCACGTCGGTATCGGTCCAGGGCGTGGTCCCCTCGATCCATCCGCCGCCGAGTACCCGATCGTTGGCATAGATCACGGCGGCCTGTCCGGGAGCGACGCCATATTCGGGGTTCGCGAAGCGGATCGTCGTTTCGGCGCCGTCGCCGAGCGGGCCATCGAGCATGATCGGAACCGGCTTGGCCAGCGAGCGGACCTTGGCGGTCAGCGGCGTGTCCGGCAGCGGGCCGATGCGGTTGGTTTCGACGATTCGGGCCGCCGCGGTCGCCAGCAAGCGGCGCGGGCCGACGATGACGCGGCGCGTCTCGGCATCGATGCCGGTGACATAGAGCGGTTCGGCCTGTCCGCCGATCTCGAGCCCCCGGCGCTGGCCGACGGTGTAGTGGATCACGCCGCGGTGGGTACCGAGCACTTCGCCGCTCGTGGCATGGACGATCTCGCCCGGCGCGTCGCCTTCGGGGCGGACCGAGCGCACGACCTTGGCGTAGTCGCCGTCGGGCACGAAGCAGATGTCCTGGCTGTCGGGCTTGTCGGCGACGCGCAGGCCGGCGGCCTCGGCAAGGCGCCGGGTTTCGGTCTTGGGCAGGCCACCGAGCGGGAAGCGCAGGAAATCAAGCTGTTCCTCGGTCGTGCCGTAGAGGAAATAGCTCTGGTCGCGTGCCGGATCGGCGGCGCGGTGCAGTTCCGGCCCGGCCGGGCCGATCTCGCGGCGCACGTAATGGCCGGTCGCCAGGCAATCCGCGCCCAGCTCGCGGGCCATGGCGAGCAGGTCGGTGAACTTGGGTCCCATGTTGCAGCGGATGCAGGGGATCGGCGTGCGGCCGCGCATGTAGTCGTCGGCGAAGCGTTCGACCACTTCCTCGCGGAAGCTGCTCTCGTGATCGAAGACATAGTGGGCGATTCCGAGCCGGTCGGCCACGGCGCGCGCGTCGCGGATGTCGTCGCCGGCGCAGCAGGCGCCTTTGCGCCCGGTGGCGGTGCCATAGTCGTAAAGCTGCAGGGTCACGCCGATCACTTCGGCACCGCTCGCGGCGGCAAGGGCCGCGACCACGGAGCTGTCGACGCCGCCGGACATGGCGACGACGATGCGCCGGGCGGAAAGCGGCTCGGGCAATTGCCATAATTTAACCGGATCGAGGCCGGCAAGCAGGTTGGGCAGGGGGCTCATCCGCCGCCCCATACAGCGAGCGGCGCGGATTTCCTACCTCCGAGCGTTGCTGCGGGGGATCGGGAGGTGGGCCGGGTCGGATTAACTTTTGTCAATGAAATGTGACGAAGGCCTTTACCGTCCCTTGACCAAGTCGGGCTTATAAGCGGCGGCATGAACATTGCTCATGACCAAAAAACCTGCATGACAGGTCATCCGCAGGGTCGTGCGGGTGACGCGTTCACGGACTACCAGTTGCCGCTCGACTGGCAGGATCTTCGTGCGCGGCTCTTTGCCGCATACGAAATCCGCACCGTGCTTTCCCAGGACACCAAGCCCTTGCGGCTGCGGATTCGCGGCAGCTTCGATGGCTGCGCGGCCTCGGCGCTAACTACTTATGAAGATGTTTCAAGGAGCGTTAACCCAACTGCTTCAGCCTATTTCAAGCCTAGAGAGGCAAAAATCTCTGCTGTCGCCGGCCCCAGCAGCACCGGCAGACGAGGGTAAAGATGATCGAGAACCAGAAAATCCGTCCAGCCCAGGTGATTGGCCCGCTCGGTGAGCCGCTGACCCTGGATACGCTCCCGCCGCCGGACACGACCCGCTGGGTCGTGCGACGCAAGGCCGAGGTCGTGGCCGCGGTCAATGGTGGCCTGCTGACGATCGACGAAGTCTGTGAGCGCTATTCGCTGACGCTGGAGGAATTCGCGTCGTGGCAGCGTGCGGTCGATCGTTCGGGCATGCAGGGCCTGCGTGTGACCCGAATTCAACACTATCGCGATCTTTACGAGCGTCAGCAGAAATACTGAACCGCGCGATTTAAGACGAGATCGATATGAAAAGCGGCAGCGGACAGGGGTTCGCTGCCGCTTTTTTGCGTTCTTAGGTAATAAACCGTGGGTTTGGGTGCCGATTGGGGCAATCATGTCGTTCGTCGATACAGGTTCGCTCCAAACCGAGCGCACGTTGCCACTTGCAGGCGGCCCGTATATGGCGGGCGGTAGTGAATTTCTGCCGTGTGAGCTGTCCATGTCGCTTGTGTGACCTGAGCTGCCCGCGGCGAACGAGGCCACGCCGCCCGCAGGGTGACAAAGGCCGCTGCGGTGACTCGATGAACTACGATGCCAAGATAGAAGTCAGGGAGAACGAGATGGCCGAAGTGGTCGGCAATCCCCTGACAGGTGATCTCGATCAGGACCGCGCCTCCCGGCGCCGGATCTGGATTGTCGCGCTCGTCGCTGTCGTGCTGATGGTGGGCATCTGGTTCCTGCTGCATCGCGGCGGCAGCGACGATGCGGCTGGCGATGCGAGTGCGCAGATCCCGGTCGTCACCGTCGCGGTGCCGGGCAAGACTTCCATCGCCGGTGAAATCAACGCGACCGGCACCCTGGCGGCCCGCCGCGAGATGCCGGTCGGATCGGTCGGCGAGGGCGGCGAGGTTCGCTCGGTTCTCGTCGAGCCCGGTGACTGGGTTTCGCAGGGCCAGGTTCTGGCGATCGTCGACCGGTCGGTGCAGACCCAGCAGCAGGCTAGTCAGGCCGCGCAGGTCAGCGTGGCGCAGGCCGATGCGCGGCTGGCGCAGGCCAATCTCGACCGCGCGCTCAAGCTGGTGGACCGTGGCTTCATCTCGACCGCCGATGTCGACCGTCTGACGGCCACGCGCGATGCCGCCGTGGCGCGCGTCAAGGTGGCGCAGGCGACGCTGGGTCAGTTG
The DNA here is from genome assembly GCF_025153475.1 of Novosphingobium mangrovisedimenti. Taxonomy (GTDB): domain Bacteria; phylum Pseudomonadota; class Alphaproteobacteria; order Sphingomonadales; family Sphingomonadaceae; genus Novosphingobium; species Novosphingobium mangrovi_A. The sequence goes on along the minus strand of NZ_JANZXA010000013.1, from coordinate 6,185 downwards.
CAGGCCCAGGCCGCGCGGCTCAATATCGTCGCGCCGGCCGAGGGTCTCGTCCTCGAACGCAATGTCGAACCTGGACAGGTCGTCGGCGGGGGCAGCGGCGTGTTGTTCTCCATTGCCAAGGGCGGACAGATGGAACTGCTGGCGGACCTGAGCGAGGACGATCTCGCCGCGATTTCGGTGGGCGTTCCGGCAGAGGTCACGCCGGTCGGTTCGGGCAAGAGCTTCACCGGGCAGGTCTGGCAGATCTCGCCGGTCATCGATCCCAATTCCCGCCAGGGCACCGCCCGAATTGCGCTCAGTTACGACAAGGCCTTGCGCCCGGGCGGCTTCGCCAGCGTCAAGATCAGCCGCGGGACCGTGGTGGCGCCGATGCTGCCGGAAGCGGCGATCCAGAACGATGCCAAGGGCTCGTTCGTCTATGTCGTCGACGACAAGGGCATCGTCCATCGCCGGCCGGTCACCACGAGTCTGGTCACGGCGCAGGGCATTGCCGTGCCTTCGGGCCTGACCGGGTCGGAAAAGGTGGTCCTGCGTGCCGGCGGCTTCCTCAACGATGGCGACAAGGTGAAGCCCAAACTCGTCACCGTCGGCAAGTGAGGCGCACATGAGCCTGCGCAACATCTCCGCATGGTCGATCCGTAATCCGATCATTCCGATCGTCTTCTTCATCGGCGTGATGATCGCCGGCCTGGTCTCGTTCAACCGGATGGACGTGAACAACATGCCGGACATCGAGTTCCCCGGCGTGCTGGTGCGCGTGACCCAGCCGGGCGCGGCACCGACCGAGATCGAGACGCAGGTTACCCAGAAGATCGAAAGCGCGGCACGCTCGGTCCCCGGCGTCGAGGAGATCCAGTCGACCGCGTCCGAGGGCAGTTCGATCACGACGGTCTTCTTTTCGGTCGGTACCAACGCCGATGTCGCCACCAATCAGGTCAAGAACGCGGTCGACCAGATCCGCAGCGACCTGCCCGACGGCATTCTCGAACCGCAGGTGACGAAGATCGAGGCGGGGGGTAACGAGCTCGCCTATTTCGCCGTCAGCGCCGACGACATGACGATGGAGCAGCTCAGCTGGTTCGTCGACGATACCATCTCGAAGGCGCTGCTGTCGGTCGAAGGCCTCGCCGAAGTGGACCGCAACGGCGGCGTCGACCGCGAGATCCGGGTCGTGATCGATCCGGAACGCATGAACGCGCTCGGCGTGACCGCGCGTGACGTCAACAATGCGCTGCGCCTCGTCAACACCGACGCTGCGGGCGGCCAGGCCGAGATTGCCGGTTCGCGCCAGTCGGTGCGCGTGCTGGGCAACGCCGAGTCCGCCTACGACCTGTCGCAGACGCGGATCAACCTCGGCAACGGACGCCAGATCAAGCTGTCCGACATCGCCCGGGTCTATGACGGCTATTCCGAGCAGAACCGCATCGCGAAACTGCAGGGGCGCCAGGTCGTCACCTTCAGCTTCAAGCGGGCGCTCGGGGCGTCCGACGTCACCGTCTACGACGGGGCGATGGAAAAGCTGAAGAAGATCGAGAAAGACAACCCGAACATCCACATCACGCGGCTGTTCGCGCCGGTCGACTACACCAAGGGCCAGTACACCAGCTCGATGGAAGCGCTGGTGGAAGGCGCGGTGCTGGCGATCGTGATCGTCTACCTGTTCCTGCGCGACTGGCGGGCCACGTTCATTTCCGCGATCGCGATCCCGCTTTCGGCGATCCCGACGTTCTGGTTCATGGACATGCTCGGCTTCACGCTGAACTTCCTGTCGCTGCTGGCGCTCAGCCTGGTGGCGGGCGTGCTGGTTGACGACGCGATCGTGGAGATCGAGAACATCGTGCGCCACATGCGCATGGGCAAGAGCGCCTACCAGGCCTCGATCGACGCGGCGGACGAGATCGGCCTTGCCGTTGTCGCGACCACTTTCTCGATCGTCGCGGTGTTCCTGCCGGTGGGCCTGATGCCGGGCATTCCCGGCCAGTTCTTCAAGGCTTTCGGCCTGACGGTCGTGGTCGCGGTGCTCATGAGCCTTGCCGTGGCGCGCCTGATCACGCCGATGGTTGCGGCCTATTTCCTCAAGGCGCATGGTCATGCCGAGCACGGCGGCGGCAAGGCCATGGATCTCTACATGAAGGTCCTGGCCTGGACGCTCGACAGCAGCGAGGCGCATCGTCGCAAGGCCGCGCTCGTGAAGGCTCCCGGGCATTGGTGGTACTACATCGTGGCGACCGTGCTGATGGTGGCGATCCTCGGTGCGGGGATGGCGCTTGCCGGCGGCATTTTCTCGGTCGTGGAAGCAGGGCTGAAGGGCCTTGGTCTCGACAAGGCGGCATTCGTGCTGGCGGCGGTCGCGGCGCCGCTCGGCATTCCGGTTGCGGTCTTCGCGCTCGGCAAGCTGTCCAAGATGGGGCTTGTCGCGATGGGCCGGTTCGGTGACTGGTACCGCTATTTCGCCGATCGTATCACCGCGCGCATGCACGACCACCGTTTCTACGCATTCTGTGCGGGCATCTATGCGCTGGTCGTGACTTTCGCGCTGCTTGCCGGGCTTCCCCAGCAGTTCCAGCCCAAGACCAACGAGGATTTCAGCCGGGTCAGCATAGAGATGGCGCCGGGCACGACGATCGAGCAGACCGATGCGGTCGCCACGCGCGTCACCCGTCTCATCGAGGCGCAACCCGAAGTGGAGCGTGTGCTGCAGGCCAGCCGCGAAGGTTCGGGCACGCTCTACATCCCGCTCAAGCCGGCCAGCGAACGCAAGGCGACCAGCATCGAATTCGAGCGCCGTCTCGCGCCGCAGCTCCAGGAAATTCCCGACGCCCGCGTAAACTTCGCGTCGCAATCGGGCGGTTTCGGCAGCGGTCGTGACATCTCGGTCATGCTTTCGGGCAGCGACAGCGACCTGCTCAACAAGACCGCGCAGACGCTCGTCGAGCAGATGCGTTCCATCCCCGGAGTGGTCGCGCCGCGCATTGCCGCCGACCTGCAGCGGCCCGAACTCGTCATCGTCCCGCGCCTCGACCTCGCGGCGCAACTGGGCGTCACGACCGCGGCGCTGAGCCAGACGATCCGCATCGCGACGATGGGCGAGATCGACCAGAATGCCGCCAAGTTCTCGCTGAGCGACCGCCAGGTGCCGATCCGCGTCATTCTGGGCCGCTCCTCGCGCCGCGATTTCTCGACGATCGAGAACCTGCCCGTCGCGACCGCGACCGGCGGTTCGGTGCCGCTCAAGCGCGTCGCGGAAATCCGCTTCGGCGCCGGGCCGACGCAGATCCAGCGCTACAACCAGGCGCGGCGCATCTTCGTGGGCGCCGACCTCGGCGAAGGCCAGGTCAAGGGCCCGATCATGGAGCAGATCCAGAACCTGCCGATCATGAAGAACCTGCCTGCGGGCGTCTCCAACGCCCCCGTCGGCGAGGACAAGTGGCAAGCCGAGATGATCCAGAACTTCATCATCGCGGTGATCAGCGGCATCTTCCTCGTCTTCGCGGTGCTGGTGCTGCTCTACAAGCGCTTCGTCTCGCCGCTGGTGAACATGGCCTCGCTGCTGCTGGCGCCGCTGGGTGGCCTGCTGGCGCTGACCGTGGTTGGGCAGCCGATCTCGATGCCGGTCTATATCGGCATCCTCATGCTGCTGGGCATCGTCGCCAAGAACTCGATCCTGCTGATCGACTTCGCGATCGAGGAAATGGGCAAGGGCGTGGACAAGCTCCAGGCGATCATGGACGCGGGCCACAAGCGTGCGCAGCCGATCGTCATGACGACGGTGGCGATGACTGCCGGAATGGTGCCCACCGCGCTCTCGCTGTCCGGTGACGGGGCGTTCCGCGCGCCGATGGGCCTTACCGTGATCGGCGGACTGCTGCTTTCGACCTTGCTGACGCTGGTGATCGTGCCTGCCGCCTTCAGCCTTGCCGATGGCTTCGAAAAGCGCATCGGGCCGCGCCTGCGCAAGGCGCTGCTCACTTTCGAGCCCCATCACGCCGAAGAAGCGCATCGCGGCCAGCACGGTGGCGATGCGGTTCCGGCGGAATAGCCCCGGACGGGGAACATTGCAGCCAGCCCGGCGCAACGGGGCCGCGATATCGCAAGGCTTGATGTCGGATCGGATGCGGAACCGGGCGGGACGCATGCGGCTGTTCGCGACTGGCCTGCTGCTGGTCATGGCTGCGGCGTTCCTGACGTTCCGGCGGCTCGCCACGATCTATCCCGAATGGGACGTGCCGCTCGGCTACGCGATCGCCTTCACCGAGGCGGCCATGGTCGGCGGGCTGGCCGACTGGTTCGCGGTAACCGCGCTGTTCCGTCGCCCGCTCGGCCTGCCGATCCCGCATACGGCGATCATCCCGGTCAACAAGGATCGTATCGCCGATTCGATGGCCGCGTTCCTGCGCGACAATTTCCTGACCCCGCAGGTCGTCGCGCGGCGTCTGCACGGCTTCAATCTCGCGGCCGGCCTCGGCGGGTTCCTGGCCGATCCGCGGCGCGAGGAACAGTCGCGGCTGCGTGACGGCGCGGCGGGCCTGCTTGCCGACATCCTGGAATCGCTCGATCCCGACCACATGGGCGGCATGGTCAAGGCGGGCCTGCGGCGCCAGCTCGAGAAGGTCGACCTCGCGCCATTGCTGGGCCAGATGCTGGACAACGCCATTGCCGGCAAGCGCCACCTGCCGGTGCTGGAGAGCCTGCTGCGCAAGATCGGTGAGGTCGTCGAAGCCAACGAGCCGATGATCCGTGCGATGATCCACCAGCGCGCCAACACGATCATGCGCTGGACCGGGCTCGACGAGCGCCTCGCGAACGGGGTGCTTGACGGGACCTATCGCCTCCTCGCCGAAGTCATCGTGCAGCCCGATCATCCCCTGCGCGGCAAGATCGACGAGGCGCTGACGAAGCTGGCCGCCGACCTGCGCAGCGATCCGGCAATGCGGGTGAAGGTTGAGCGGATCAAGATCGAGCTGCTGGAAAATCCGGCGATGGCGGTCTGGATCGATTCGATGTGGGAACGCGCCCGCGAAGCCTTGCTGCGCGCCGCGCGCAACCCGGACAAGGCGCTGGCGGGCAGCCTGGGCAACTCGATCAGCCAGTTCGGCCGAACGCTTGGCGAGGACGCGCGGCTGCAAGTGCTCGTGAACCGCTTTGCCCGCCGCACGCTGGTGGGCGTGGCCTCGCGCTATGGCTCGGAAATCGTGCGCCTCGTTTCGGAAACCGTGAAGCGCTGGGATGCGAAGACCGTCTCCGACCGTATCGAAGGCGCCGTCGGCCGGGACCTGCAGTTCATCCGTATCAACGGCACGGTCGTGGGCGGGCTTGTCGGCGTGGCGATCCATACCGTAGATCGCCTGCTACTATGACTGCACGCCCTGTTCTGACGACCGAACGCTTCGAGCTATGGAAGCCCGCCGCCAGCGATCTGGACGACCTCGTCCGGCTGCTCGAGGGCGAGGACATGACCCGCTTTCTGGGCCCGGCGCGACCGACGGCGCTTTCGCAATTCGATCGTTTGCTGCGCAATGCCGGAAGCTGGGCGCTGCACGGCTACGGCAACTTCGCCGTTCGCCGTCCGGGCGAAAGCGGGATCATCGGCACTTGCGGGGTGTTTCACTCCCTGCGCGGGTTCGGCAAGGGCATGGACGATGTGCCCGAGGCCGGCTGGGTCGTGCGGCAGGACTGGTGGGGCAAGGGTGTCGCCGGCGAGGCCATGCGCGCGGTGTTCCCCTGGTTCGATGCCGTGCATGGAGACCGCCGCGTTGCCTGCATGATCGAGGAAGGCAATACGGCCTCCGAACGGCTGGCGGCTGCGCTGGGCTTCGTCCGCTATGACAGGCACGAGCCGGAAGACGACAAGGGCGTGGTGCTCAATCTGTTCGAGCGGGTGCCGGGCTGAACCCGCCCGCCTGCGGCGCGTCCTGCGGTGTCAGGCCGAGCCGGCCCCAGGATAGTCGGCCGCGCCGCGCCTGCCCTCGATGAAACCGGACTGCGCGAGATAGCCCGGATCGATCGGGCCCGTGCTCGACCAGTCGCGCACGCACAGCCGCTCCGGGATTTGGAAGGATGCTAGAGCGAGATGACATTGCATTGACTCGGTATGTGCTTCCCAATCGCGGTTGCATGTGATTCATGATGCCTGCTGGGCAAGGAGGCCAGCATGGCATGGTTCGAGCCTATTCGATGGACCTTCG
>NZ_JANZXA010000012.1 GCF_025153475.1 Novosphingobium mangrovisedimenti | reverse complement strand
ACCCGACGCAAAACGGCAAATATGCAAAGGGCCCCGATCGGGGCCCTTTGCATATCATCCGAGCTCATCCTCAATGGCCTGCTTTTACTCCGCCATGCTGGCCTGGAATCCGACCGCCGTTGACAGCTGCGCGTTACCGGTGGGGAAACGGACGAGGATCTGGCCCGCAGGACCATCCGGGGGACCGTCGATGCCCTGGATTTCATGCAGGCGCACGGCGTGCGTTTCCAGCCATCGCTTTCCGGTACGCTTTCCCTGGCGCGAACAAATGCCTTCTTCCTTGGCGGCGGGAAGTCGCTGGTCAACGCCTATTATCTTGCCGCCGAGGCGTTGGGTATCGACATTCTGTACGAAAGCGAGGTCGAGGTTCTTCACGTCGAGGATGATCGCATCGCCTTAGTGGAAATGACCAGTCGTGGATTTCCCGAATTCGTGCGAGCACGGGCTGTCGTCGTCGCCTCGGGCGGCTTTCAGGCGAACCGGGAGTGGCTTAAGGAGGGTTGGGGGGACATTGCCGAGAACTTCCTGATCCGCGGCACGCCCTACGCACGGGGCAAGGTGCTGCGCAATCTGCTTGATCAAGGCATTGCCTCCATAGGCGACCCGACTCAGTGCCACGCGGTTGCGATTGACGGGCGAGCGCCGAAGTTTGACGGAGGGATCGTAACGCGGCTCGATTGCGTTCCTTTCTCGATCGTGGTCAACGCCAATGGTGATCGCTTCTACGATGAAGGCGAAGATGTCTGGCCCAAGCGCTACGCGATATGGGGAAGGCTGGTCGCGCAGCAGCCGGGTCAGATCGCCTATGCCATTATCGATGCGAAGGCCCGCAAGCTGTTCATGCCCTCGGTTTTCCCCGCGATCGAGGCCCCCAGTGTGCGTGAGCTCGCCGGGAAACTCGGCCTTGATGGTGACAAGCTGGAGCAGGTCGTTGCAAGCTACAATGCAGCCGTGCAGCCGGGAACGTTCGACAATCAGCGTTTGGACGGCTGCCGTACTTCCGGCTTGACCCCCGACAAGTCAAACTGGGCGCGTCCGATCGTCGAGCCGCCGTTCATCGGTTATCCACTGCGCCCTGGCATCACTTTCACCTACCTTGGGGTCAAAGTCGATGCTGACGCGCGGGTCTACCGGGAAGGTGGCACGGCGATGCGGAACCTGTTCGGCGCCGGAGAAATCATGGCCGGGTCCGTGCTTGGAAAGGGCTATCTGGCCGGTTTCGGCATGGCCATCGGTACGGTGTTCGGCCGAGCTGCAGGGAATGGGGCTGCGCGGGAGGCTGCACTGCTGCGATAGGAAAAATGCCCCGGAAGGGCCTGCCTTGCTCGTCCGGGGCGGGTACGCGCCGCTTTGGTGCTCAATCCTGGAACGGGTTTTCCATAACTTCTTCCTGGTAGTCGTATTCCGCATCCGAGGGAACGAGATGCAAGATCGTGCCTTCGCCTTCCTCGGCATGCCACGCCGCATCCAGAGCCGCTGATCCGGATTTCAGGTCCTTGCGGCATTTCCAGGTCGCCAGCAGCTGTCCTTCGTGCATGTAGAGAGCCAGCAGGAGCGGCGTCAGCTCGCACCCGTGGCGAGTGCCGGCGCCTGCCAGCACTCGCCGCAGAAGAGGGTCGTCGGTGCCGACCCGGTCATGCCGCGTGCACGGGATCGGCGCGGCAGTCATGCGATGGCGAACTGCTTGGGCACATCAATGTTGAACAGCCGAGCGGAATTCAGCCCAATGATCTTGGCGATTTCCTGCTTGGTCAGGCCCTTGCCCCAGACCTTGAGCTGTTCTTCCGAATGCGGCCAGCATCCCTCGATATGAGGATAGTCGTTGCCCCACAGCAGGTTGTCCACTCCCATGCGGTGGCGCAGTTCAACACCGATCGGATCGGTTTCGAAGCTCGAATGGCCGTGCATGTGGTAATACTCGCTGGGCTTGTACTTGAGCTTGGGCATTACCCAGAACGCGTGCGCGTAGTTGCCGAAGTCCATCGCGTGCAGGGTATAGGGAACCCAGCCGGCGCCGGCCTCGATGGTCGCGAACTTGAGCTTGGGGAAGCGGTCGAAAACACCAGATACGCATAGCTCGACTGTGGGCTGCACGACCGTGTTCATGGCATGGACGACATAGTTGATCAGCGCCCCGCCATTGCCCGTCGCGCTGCGCGGATCCTTGCCCGTGCCGGCATGGAAAAGGATAGGCATGTTGGCATCGCATGCGGCCGCCCAGATCGGGTCGAATTCGGGCAGGTTGTAACCCTTGCCCTCCTTCATGAGAGGGGGAAGCATGATCGACTTGAAGCCGTGCTTGGCCGCCCATTCGATCTCGGCCACGGCGGCTTCGACATCTGCCGGGGCAACGCATGCGGCTGGAAAGCTGCGGCTGTGCCCACCGAATGTCTCGTAGGCCCAGACATTCCAGGCGTGGCACATCGCCGTGTTCAGGGCCGGGTCGGGCGAATGCCAGTTCACAAGGCCCTTGTTCGGGAAAACGATTTCGCAGTCGATACCGTCATAGTCCATGTCACGATAGCGGTCTTCGTTGATGCCGCCCTGGTTCTGGAACATGGCACCGCGCGTTCTGTCCAGATGCGGGCGCTCGCTCTTCTCCACGAACTCGTTCACGGAAACCGATTCGTCTCTGGGCGCTTCGCGGATGCGCGATGGCCTGATACCTTCGGCCACGAACCATTTCCGGCCCTTCTCGTCGACTTTGATGCGGGGCAGGCGTTCCTGGAACTGCTTGTCGACACGCGCGGCCCAGACGTCGTTGGGTTCGTTGACGTGACAATCCGCCGACACGACGAAGAATTCCTTGAGAGATGCCTTTTCCGCCGCCGGGTCGGCGGCCCTGACCGGCTCTTTGGCGATTGCTTCACTCATCATGCTCTCCTCTTCAAAATAATGCATAACTGATATGGCAATATATAATGTAGCGGTTGCTTGCAAGCGCTTCCGCGTTGGATCTCGGCGAGACGGGCGCGGGTAAAATTTTTGCGGTTGAATACTGACTGCATAGCAGATATGCGTTTTGAATAAGAGTTGCGGAGAGGCTGAAATTGCAGGCGTCATCGACCATTGCGGAACGGACTTGCGGCACGGGAGAGTGCGGCAAGTCCTGTTCGAAGAGGGAGGCCGAAACCCTCTACGCCGATGCCAGGCGTGCAATGGAAATCTGCAATGCCTGCCGGTATTGCGAGGGCTTCTGTGCCGTCTTCCCGGCAATGACCACGCGTCGCGAGTTCACCAAGGGCGATTTGAATTACCTAGCAAATCTCTGTCACAATTGCCGTGGTTGTTACTATTCCTGCCAATATGCGCCGCCGCACGAGTTCGGCATCAATGTCCCGAGATTGTTCTCGGACGTACGCGCCGCAAGTTACGAGGCCTATGCCTGGCCCGATGCCTTCGCCGTGGCCTTTCGCAGGAATGGCACGGTGCTTTCCATTGCAACCGCGATCGCGATCGCGACAGTGCTGGCGCTGGTCGCGCATTTTGCGGACCCGGGCGTGCTCTATGCCGCCGATGGCAGTCCGGGGGCGTTTTACCGCGTCATCTCGTGGGACGCGATGGTCACGGTAGCGGGCGGGGTGTTCGCATTCTCGCTGGTGGCGCTTGCTGTGGGCGGCGTGCGGTTCTGGCGCGATACGGGTGGAGGTTCGGTGCGCATGCCTGCCCCGGCGGTCGAGGCCGTCTCGGACGTACTCACCTTGCGCAATCTCGGAGGTGGCGGTGGCGGCTGCAACGACTTGAACGAGCGATACTCCAATCTGCGTCGCGGCTTTCACCACCTAACGTTTTACGGCTTCATGCTGTGTTTCGCGGCCACTTCGGTCGCCACGATCTACGATCATGCTTTCGGGTTGATCGCGCCGTACCCGTTCCTTTCCTTTCCTGTGCAATTGGGCTTCTGGGGCGGACTGGGCTTGGTGATTGGTCCGGCTGGGCTCGCTTGGCTGAAGGTAGTTGGCGATCCGGAGCCCGCCTCGCGCCGTGTCATGGGGGGCGATTTCGCGCTGCTTGCGTTGCTCATGCTGGTTTCAACGACGGGGCTGGCTTTGCTTGCGCTGCGCGAAACTCCGGCGATGGGTATCCTGCTCGCGGTCCATCTTGGAGCCGTGAGCAGCCTGTTCCTGTTCATTCCCTACAGCAAGATGACCCACGGTCTCTATCGCTCGCTCGCGCTGTTCAGGGCCGCCATCGAGCGACGCAGGAATGTCGTGTGATGAAGCAGGCTCATCGCGTTCGCCAGCGCTCGATTCCGGACGGAGAGGTCCAATGATTCCTGCAGATCGGCTACCGGAAAAGACTACCAGTTCGCTCGACCTACTGGATGGCATCAGGGTGATCGATCTCACCTCGTCAGTCGCCGGCCCCTATGCGGGGCAGATGCTCGGCGATCTGGGGGCGGACGTGATCAAGGTAGAGACGCCGGGCAGGGGGGATGACTGCCGCAGTTGGGGGCCGCCGTTTCTGGACGGTGAATCGCTCTGGTTCCTGAGCGTGAACCGCAACAAGCGCAGCGTTGCTTTCGATATCGCTTCGGATGAAGGGCACGAAACCCTGCTGGGGCTTGTTGCTGGTGCCGACGTGGTTCTTGTCAACACGACCTTGCGAATTCAGCGCAAGCTGAGAATCGACCATGCCACGCTTTCGGCCGTTCGGCCGGATCTGGTGCACGTATCGATCACGGGCTTCGGCATGTCCGGCGCACGGGCCGACATGCCCTGCTATGACTTGATTGCCGAAGGCATCTCGAGCGTGATGGACATGACGGGTGAACTGGACGGTCCGCCTCAGAAGGTCGGCACGCCGGCGGCCGATCTTCTGGCCGGCGAAGATGCGGCGCTTGCCGCGATTGCGGCCCTTTTTCGTCGAACCCGCACGGGACAAGGCGCGGCGGTGGATGTTTCGCTGGTTTCCAGCATGACCCGCTTCATGGCCCCGCGCCTGATGCCGCATCTGGGATCGGGCGACGCATGGACCCGGTCGGGCGGGCGCGACAGCGTTATCGCTGTCTACCAGGCCTTCGACACGGCAGACGATCCCATCACGCTGGGGTTGGGCAACGATGCGATCTGGAAGCGGTTCTGGCACGCGCTTGGTGATCCGGAGACTGGATCCGATCCGCGTTTCGCAACCAACGCGATGCGGAGAGAGCACCGACCGGAAATCGTTGCCCGGATTGCGGACATTTTGCGCACGAAACCAAGCGCGCACTGGTTGGCGCTGTTTGCGGAAACCCGGATTCCGTCCGGGCCGATTAATCGGCTCGATCAGGTCGGCGAGGATGCCGACCTGATCGAGCAGGGTTTTCTCTATTCGTTCGATCGGGACGGCACGCGTTTCCCGCAAGTGGGACTGGGTATTGCATTCGACGGTCACAGCGAAGGGGCCACTCGGCCGCCACCACGGCTCGGCGAACATACCCGCGAGGTCCTTGGCAAGCCTTGAAAGGACGCCGCCGGACACGCGGCACGAACATATCAACTTTCAATCGGATTCTGGACATGAGCTATACTGAAATCACCTATTCCGAAGATGGACCGGTCGGCACCATCACGCTCAATCGTCCTGACGACGGCAACATGTTCACCGAAACGATGTGCCATGAGATCAGGGATTGCATCAACGAGATCCGCCGGGAAACGCGCACGCGCGTGATCGTGCTGACCGGTGCCGGTGATCGGTTCTTTTGCATCGGCGGACGCAAGGAGGGGATGGAAGACACCAACCTCTATGCTGGCGTGCTGCCTACCCTCGAGATGTACGAGAGCATCGATCGCCTGCAGAAGCCGGTGATCGCCTGCGTCAATGGATTTGCGGTGGGCGGCGGCAACGTGTTGCAGATGGTCTGCGATGTGACGATCGCAAAGGAAAGCGCGGTGTTCCGCCAGGTTGGCCCGATGATGGGCAGTTTCGATGCCGGTTACGGCACGTGGTACCTGGAAGACCTTGTCGGCAAGAAGCGGGCCAAGGACATCTGGTTCCGCAATCCAAAAATGAGCGCGCGTGAGGCGCAGGACATCGGGCTGATCAATCTGGTCGTGCCCGATGCGGACCTGGCTGCTGAAACCAGGACGTACGCGCTGGAAATTGCAGACCGCGGTGCCTTTGCGCTTGCTGCCATCAAGTCGGCATTCAATGCGCGGCACGGCGGTGTCGGAGGGCTCTCGCGAATTTCGCACGATCTGCTTCTACCGGGCTACCTGCGCACCAAGGAAGCAAAGGAACTGTCCTCCTCCTTTGCCGAGCGGCGCAAGCCCGACAGCGAGCACTTCGGGCACTGATGTCAAGGCTCCTCACCCTGCACGATCCGGCGGAGGCGCGCGGATACTACGAGGCCGGCCTGTGGCGTCGCGATACGCTTTACAGCCTCGCGTCGGATCATGCCCGCGAGCGAGGCTCGGCAATTGCCGTGAGCGATCCCTACCAGCGGCTTTCCTGGGCCGAGTTGCACGAGCGCGTGGAGCAGGTTTCCGCTGCGCTTCAGGCCGCAGGGCTTCGGGAGGGGGATCGAGTGTCGGTCTGGATGAGCAACCGGGTCGAGGCCGTGGCGGTTTTCCTCGCCTGTTCGCGCAACAATTACGTGTTCAACACTTCGCTGCATCACACCTACACGGTAGCCGAAGTGGTGCGACTGCTCGAACATGTCAGCTGTTCGGCGTTCTTCGGGCAAATCGGTCATGGCGCTGATGGCAAGGTCACGGACGTGTTCACGCAGGTTCGTGCGCTTCCCTCCATCAAGGCGGTCTTTGCGCTGCAGGATCGCGCCGGAGATCAGCCCCTGCCCGACGGCGTGCGGCCCTTTCCCGACGCGAGCTTCGCATCGTCAGCCGAGCCGGTCGATGATCCCGACAAGGTTGTCTACCTTGCCTTCACGTCGGGGACGACAGGCGCTGCCAAGGGTGTGATGCACTCTGCCAACACGCTGCTCGCCAATGCGCGAGCAATGGTGGAGGACTGGGGGCACGACCACGAAACGGTGCTGCTGACTTTCAGCCAGCTCAGCCACCATATCGGCATCGTGGCGCTGAACCAGGTGCTCATCGGCGGCATGGAGCTTGTCCTGCACGATACGGCAGCGGGGATCGAGCCGATCGATCGGATAGAGCAATCCGGGGCGACCTATGTGATGGGCGTCCCGACCCATGCGATGGATATCCTTTCGGCACTCAAGCGTACTGGCAGGCAGGCGCTCGGGAATGTGAAGACCTTTTACATGGCCGGTGCCCCCATCCCGACGGAAACGGCAGAGCATCTGCTGGCGTTGGGTGTGAAGCCGCAGAACATCTACGGCATGACTGAAAATGGTTCGCACAACTATACGATGCCCTGCGATGCTGCGAACATCATCACTTCGACCTGCGGCAAGCCTTGCAATGCCTATGCCGTGAAGCTTTTCGACCCGCAGAATCCGGACGTCGAGGTGCCTCACGGCGAAGTCGGCGAGATCGCGGGCAAGGGCGCGATGCGCATGCTGGGCTATTTTGCCAACCAGAACGTGACGCAGGCTTCGATCAACGCGAGCGGCTGGTTCCTGTCAGGTGACTTGGGACGGCTGGATTCACAGGGCAACCTGCAGGTCGTCGGTCGCCAGAAGGACATGATTATCCGTGGCGGCCACAACATCCATCCGGCCGGGATCGAGGATCTTGCCATGCATCACGCCGCGATCGAAAGGGCTGCGGCGGTTCCAGTCGACGATGAGCGTCTGGGCGAAAAGGTATGCCTGCTGGTGACGACCATTGATGGTCAGCCGCTGTCCGGCGACATTGCGCTGGAGCACCTCAATGCAAGTGGCCTCTCGCGGTACGACATGCCCGAGTACTTTGCCGTCGTTCCGTCCTTCCCGCTTGGGCCGACCGGCAAGGTCCTGAAGCGCGAGCTGGTTTCCATGCTGCGCGCGGGTGTCATCGATCCGGTTCCGGTCAGATGGAACGCGAAACGGGAAATCACTTCGTCATGAGCATAGATCTGGATTTCGCCGATGGCCTCGCGGTCATCACCATCAACCGGCCCGATGCGCTCAACGCGCTGTCTTTCCAGCTGCTGCACCAGATTGGCGAGGCAATTGACGCGGTCGATCGTTCCGACGCCCGTGCGTTGATCGTGACAGGCGCTGGTGATCGGGCCTTCTGCGCTGGCGCGGACATCAAGGAATTGATGGGACGCAGTCAGGAAGACGCCCGGCGCGGCCTGACGCTGGGCCGACAGGCATTCGCGAAACTTGATGACTTGCGCATCGCCTCGATCGCTCTGGTGAACGGGTTCAGCTTCGGTGGAGGCACCGAGCTGGCACTAGCTTGCACGTTTCGGCTTGCCTTGCCCGAGGCAAAGTTCGGACTTCCGGAAATCAAGCTTGGGTTGATACCGGGATACGGCGGAACGCAACGTCTGCCGCGCCTTGTCGGGGAAGCACGCGCAGCCGAGCTGATACTGACCGGGCGCACGGTCGATGCAAGTGAAGCCTTGCGGATCGGCCTCGTCAACAGGATCGTGGAAAATCCGGGCCTGGCCGCGGCCAAGGCGTTCGCTGCCGAGTTTACGGGCTACAGCTTGCTGGCCGCGCACAGTGCACGCATGGCCATCCATCGCGGGCTGCAGATGTCTCTCGAGCATGGCCTGGCTCTTGAAACGGACCTGGCAACATTGGGCTTCGAGACCGCGGACGCGGATGAAGGTATGCGCGCCTTCTCGGAGAAGCGCCCTGCGCGCTTTGCCGACCGATGAGCGACGTTCTTCAGCGGCTGGACGCCGAATTTGAGGGCTCGCTTTCCACGGAAGAGCAGCAGGTTCTGGATGCCGTAAAAGGCATCTGCCGCGATATCGCGGAGCGTGCCGAGGACTTCGACAGGACCGGAACGTTCCCGTGGTCGAACATCGAGGCGATTAACGCGCTCGGCCTTAACACGATGTTCCTGCCCGAAGAGTACGGCGGATATCCCTTGAGCTTTCGTTGCTATCTTGCGTGCGTGCGCGAGATTGCCAAGGCCTGCGCGTCAACCGCTATCGTCTGGGCCACCAATTTCCATGCCATCAAGCCGGTCGTGGAATACGCGAGCGACGCGCAAAAGCGCCGGTTCCTGCCGGTAATGGCGGAAGGAGGGCTGGCTGCGCTGGCAATCACCGAACCGTCGGCCGGGTCGGACGCGACGGGCATGACCACGCGTTTCGTCCCCGATGGAGATGAGATCGTCATCACGGGATCAAAGACCTTCATCACCAACGGAGATGTCGCCGATCTCTACCTCCTGTTCGGGAAGTGGTCGCTGATTGATGATCCCAGGAAGGCGATCTCGGTGGTGGTTGTCGAGAAGGGCGCTAAGGGCCTGGAGGTCCTGCGCCTGGAGGACAAGATGGGCACCAGGGCTTCCAGCACTGCGGCAATCAGTTTCGACGAGGTCCGGGTGCCGCGATCCAATCTGATCGGGGATCCTGGCGACGGATTGCCGATCCTCTTCGGATCGCTCAATCGATCGCGGCCCAGTATTGCTGCGCATGCGCTCGGCATTGCCCGTGCAGCATTCGAGGAAGCGACCGCATATATCAACGAGCGGCGCCAGTCGGGGCGAGCGATCATCGAGTTCCAGGGAATCCAGTTCATGGTCGCGGACCTGGCCGTGGATCTTGCCATGTGCGAAACATGGCTGTGGCGGGTCGCGGCCATGGTCGACGGGGGGCAGACCGACTTTGGCATCGAGGCGTCGATGGCCAAGATGCGGGCCAGCGATCTTGCCATGCAAATCGCGACGGACGCTGTCCAGTTGCTCGGCGGATACGGCTACACGCGCGACTACCGGGTCGAGCGGCTCATGCGCGATGCCAAGATCACCCAGATCTGGGAAGGCACAAATCAGATCCACCGCCAGTTGGTGGGCCGAAGCTTCTTGAGGAAATGAATACTATGGCCATCGGCAAGGTAGGTGTGGCCGGGTGCGGCACGATGGGGGCAGGTATCGCCATCGTTGCAGCCCGGGCAGGGTTCGAGACGATCGTGCTGGACAGTCGCCAGGACGCACTGGACGGTGCGCGGGCGCAGACTGAAAGCTTCCTGCGAAAATCCGTCGCGCGCGGAAAGCTTGCGCCCGAACGGTTGGACGAGATCATGGCATCGTGGAGTGGTACGACCGATGTGCGTGATCTGGCTGATTGCGATTATGTGATAGAGGCCATTTTCGAGGAATTGGGCGCCAAGCATGAGCTGTTTGCGAAGCTGGATGCCATATGCGGTCCCGATACGATATTCGCCTCGAATACGTCGACGATCTCCATCACGGAAATCGCCGGAGGTTCCGGTCGTGCCGATCGGTTTGTGGGCATGCATTTCTGCCTGCCGGCTCAGCTCATGAAACTGGTCGAGATGTCCAGGGGCATGAATACGTCAGACCAGACGTGGGAAAAGGCCTGGAAATTCTGTGCCAAGCTTGGCCAGACGGCAGTCGAAACCAAGGATACACCGGGCTTTATTCTTAATTACTTCCTCATCCCGTTCAACAACGATGCGATCCGGCTTGTGGAGCAAGGTGTGGCCGAACCAGCCGAGATCGACAAGGCAATTAAGGTGGCCATGGGGTATCCGATGGGGCCGCTGGAACTGCTCGATCTTGTTGGCATGGATACGCAGCGCCTGCTGAGCGAGGCCATGCATGACCTGACGCACGAAAAGCGCGCCGCTTGTCCCGCTATCGTCAAGCGGATGATTGCGGCCAACCGCCTCGGCAAGAAGAGTGGCCGGGGCTTCCATGAATATGGCGACACGAAGATGTTTGGAGCGTGACATGGCGGTGACGGTAATCAGGGCGGATGAAAGCCGTTCTTTCGCGATCGGAGAAGACCTTGCTTTCGGCGAGGGCAATGGCGTTGTCCTAGTCGGTTCCGAAGCGGGCGGCCAACTGGCGGCCTTCCCGTCGGCGTCCCGCGATTTCGTGGCGGTGGAACTGGGAAGCGAATGCCTGGCCGAGCATCTCGGGCTGGAGGAGAGCGAGGACAACGTCCGCACGGTGGGTTTCGCCCGGTTCCGCATGGGCGATGCGCAACCGACCCGCTTGGTGGAGCTGGTGAAGATGCCGTGGACAGACCCTGCGGCTGTTGAAGCCGCGCGAGCTTGTTTCGAGAATGCCGGGCTGACCGTGGCGGTTTGCGAGGATTTTGCAGGGCGTATCGTTGACCGCCTGATCCGCCCCTATCTCAACGCAGTACTGCGCAGGCTGGACGATGGTCTGGCATCGGCTGCGGATATGGATCGAACACTGATGCTGGGCCTGGGATACCCGGAAGGCCCCTTGGCTCTGCTGAAGCGCACCGGTCTGGCCGCGCATCACGATGTCAGTGCGGCGCTCTACCAGCAGCTTGCGGACCCGGACTTTGCACCCGCGCGAAGGGCGCAAGTGGTGGCCGCTCGCCGTTAGGCAAGGAATTGGGCGGCGCTGTCACTCCTTCAGGCAGCGCCGGCCTTTGCGTGAGCAGGCTTGCGCTTGCCGCGGCCTGCGCCCCGGAACACGGTGATCACTTCTTCGATCAGGGCCTGCGCGTGGGACGAGTGACTTCCGTCTTTCGGCTTTGCGTAGGCCGCATAGAGCGTGCGGGTGAAGCTGGGGCTTAGCGGTATACCGACCATGTTCTTGGTGTCGAATTCGTGTTCGAAGGTCGAGATGGGCATGATGGTGACGAACTGCCCTTCACCCACGATCTTGACGGTCAACGGCACGCTGTCTGCTTGCAGGTGGGCGGTGATCGACAGATTCAGCTTCTCGAAGTAGGCATCGATCAGGCCTCTCATCCCGTTCGGGGATGCCGGCAAGACCATCTTGAGGTCGGCCAGGGTGGATTGCTTGATCACCTTCATCTGCGCCACGGGATGCGACTTGTGCGCGATCAGGACCATGGGTTCTTCAAGCAGTTGGATAGCCTCGAAGCGATGCGTGTTCGGCTTGCTGATGACGATGGCCACGTCGACCTTTCCGCTGACGAGCTGGTCGTAGATCTGGCCGGATACGGCTTGGATGGCGGTAAGTTCGACTTCGGGAAACTTCTGCATGAACCGATGCATGATCTCGGGCATGAAGCGGGACATAACGATCGAAGAAGCACAAATGCTGACCCGACCGGCCGGCTGGCGCTTGGCAAGTTCGATCGCGTCGACCGCTGATGCCATCTCACCGAGGATTGCCCCTGCATGCTCGAACAGCACCTCGCCCATCGGCGTTAGTGTTACCCCGCGGCCATGACGTTCGAGCAGCCTCACATTCAGGTCGTCTTCCAACTTGCCGATATGTCTGCTGATCGCAGGCTGGGGTACCGCGATCAGGGCTTCGGTGCGGCTGAAACTGCCGGTGTGGGCTACATTGTAAAAGAGCCACAGGCGACGCGAATCGATGAGTTTCGGGATCAGGTTGTCCATCGGTCGGGGTTCCAAAGTCCTAGCGAACCTCGTCACTATTCCAACTCTAGACGGCTGACAACCAGCGCTGGCAAGTCAGACGTATTCCGAAGCCGATTGGATCGGTGTTTAAGCATGTTTCTGGCCCGAGTCCTGGCGCATTGACCGCGTAACCATCTAATAAATTGTGTAAAAATTGCACAAACCAAAACATACAAAAAATACATGACAGATAGTTCAATTGGAGATATGTAAATATCAGATAATATACAGGGAGGGTGGAGATGACGGCTGGCGAATGCGTGAATTCGATCGCGGATGAAAGGGCCATGGCGAGCAACCTCCCTTCGAAGCGAAGGCAACTGATCGACATGAGCCTTGAGCCGGACAAGGCGTTCAGCGTCCCGGCGGCCGTGCTCGATCCGCTGCGGCTGGAGGCGGCGCAGGAACTGTTTGCCGAACGCATCGAGCAGATCCCGCTTCTGAAAAAGAGGGCTCAGGAAGCCGGTATCGATCGGATCGAGACGTTCTCGGATCTCGTCCCGCTGCTTTTCGCGCATACGGTCTACAAGTCCTATCCGAAAAGCCTGTTCGACAAGGGGCGCTGGACCCAATTGCTCAAGTGGATGCAGTCGCTCGCAGTGTCCGATCTGTCGAACGTGGATGTCGAGGGCGTGGCGGACGTGGACGAGTTCGTCGAGCGTCTCTGGCAGGCCGGTCACGCCGTCCTGACGACCAGCGGGTCGAGCGGGAAGGTGTCATTTCTGGTCCACACGATGGGCGATCGCGCTCTCAAGACCCGTCATATCAAGCACACCCAGGCGTGGCCGTTTCTTGAGCCGGGGCCGGGGCGAACGATCTTCTGGTTCGGACCCATGCGGGGGCGCAACAGTGCTGTCGAGTTGGCCATCACCAATGAGCAGAACTGGGGCGCCGAAGGCGAGACGCGCGCTCTGGACGAGCGCCCATTGCTGATCTCGGAAGTCAGCAAAAGCGCAGCAATGCAGCAGCGCTTGGCCGAGGGCGTGGCAACGCCGGATGAAATTGCCGAATTCGAGGCGGAGCAAAAGGCGAAGGGCCGGGCATCGCGCCAGGAACTGGCCGCCCTGATCGACGAACTTCTCGACCGCCGTCACGAGCCGCTGCTGATCTACAGCGGATGGGCGCAGCAGCTTATGGTGCGGGATCGGGCCAGGGAGCGCGGGATCGAGCCCGGAGACTTTCATCCCGATACCGTGCTGATGGCGGCGGGCGGCGTGAAGGGGCTTGCGCTTCCAGACGATTATCGTGACCAGGTCTATGCATTCTACGGCCCGAAAATCGCCAAGCTCGGGGTCTATGGAATGACCGAGATGGCCCAGCTGATGCCGCGCTGCGAAGCCGGGCGCTACCATGTTCCGCCCGGTCTGATCCTGCTCCTTTTGGACCAGGCTGGTGAGCGCCTTCTGGGCAAGGAAGACGAGGTCGACGGAAAGCTGACCGGCCGCGTGGGCTTTCTCGACCTCTTGTACGAGGGGCGTTGGGGCGGTCTCATTACCGGTGACCAGGCGACGCTGGACATGTCCGACCAGTGCGCCTGTGGGCGGTCTGGTCCGTCGCTGCTGGATACAGTGGCGCGATACACGCAGCTTGGCGTGGATGATCACATCGGATGTGCGGGCACGATCGATGCCTACGTCCGGGCCGGACTTTCAGAATAAGTCAAGAACAGTGTCGGGTGGAGTGCCTTGCATACGCTCCAACCTGACCTGCGTGCATAGATAAAATAAAAAAATATAAAAGCCCCGACAATAAAGGAGGGGTAAATTGGAGAAGAGGAGGGAGATTATGAAATCTTCTTGTCTGGCATTGGCGGGTCTTTTGCTGTCCACGCCTGCATTCGCGGAAGATAATGCCGATGGCGCACAGGCTGCGGACAAGGCATCCGTGGGTGGATTCAGCGAGATTGTCGTTACTGCCACGAAAAGTGCGCGGGGCGACAGTGTGCAAAAAGTGCCTCTTTCCATCACTGCGATGGACACGGTTTCGCTGCGCGACGAGCAACTCAATTCGCTCAAGGACGTGGGCCACGCGGTCCCTGGCGTCCATCTCAACGAGGCCAGCTTTGCAGGCTTCGCCAACTTCTGGATCCGCGGCAAGGGTCTGGATGGCACGGTCATCAACATCGAGCCGCAGGTCGCGGTCGTCGTTGACGGAATGGTGCACGAATTCCTGCTCGGCAACATCATCGATACGTTCGATCTTGAAGCGGTCGAAGTGTTGCGCGGTCCGCAGGGTGTCCTGCAGGGGCGCAACGCAACGGCCGGTGTGATTTCGATGCGCACACGGCGTCCCAAGGACTACTTCGAGGCAGAGGCGCACGCGGTCTACAGCTCACAGAACAAGTTCGAGTTTTCCGGCTTGGTCGCAGGGCCGGTAGCCAAGGACGTGCTGAAGGCGAAGATCTCCACCTATTACCGTCGGGAAGCTGGCATCTTCGACGATGACAACGGCGGGACTTTCGTGCCGGCTCCTCAAAATCCGAGCGGCATCGACACCAGCCCGACCGGACATGTCGCCAAGGCGGAAGTCTTTTCAGTCCGGCCCGCGATCGTGTTCACCCCCACCCCCGATCTCAGCATTTCGCTGATCGGTGAATACTCGAAGCAAACCGGCGAAGCCGGTAGCGGTGGTCGCGTTGCCTCGCCTGAACTGGGTTATGACGTAACCGTTCCCACGAATTTGCAGGATCTGTTCGGGTACACTCCCCCGACCGGCAAGTTTGAAATCAATCTGAATGATCATGGATCGATCGACATGGAGGCCTGGAAGATGGTCGGCGAGGTCGATTGGAACTTCGACGGCGTCGGCAAGGTCACGTCGATCACAGGCTACCGAAAGGTAAACTATGCAGGGTCCTTCGACGGCGATGGTACGCCGTTCCAGCTTTTCGGATTCCCGGAAGGAAACGAGACGACGAGCAAGCAGTTCAGCCAGGAAGTGCGCTTCGCGTCCGATTTCTCGGATTTCGTGAATTTCGTCGTTGGCGGCTTCTACAGCAAGCTGTCGATCAATCAGGCGGAACTGCGTACACTGAGTCTTTATGTGGCGGGGTTGGACAACCCGACCGTCATCTCCCAGCGCGGGTATTTCGAACAGGACGGCAGCTCCAAGGCCCTGTTCTACAACTTCGATATCAATCCGCTTGATGGTCTTACCCTGTCTCATGGAGGACGCTACACCAAGGACAAGAAGCGGATCGACATGATCCCGCGCGGCACGTGCGCAACCGTGGATTTCGTCGGTTGCCCGACGGAATACCTGCCTCGGCAGAAGCTTTCGCTCGACGAATACACGCCGCGCTTCTCGATTGAATACCAGGTGACGCCGCAGACTTTGATCTACGCCAGTTACACCAAGGGGTATCGCAGCGGTGTCTTCAATGGGCGCGCGACGAACCTCGCGACGCTGGGGCCGGCACTTCCGGAAACGGTCAAGGCGCTGGAAGCCGGATTGAAGACAACGTTTCTCGAAGGGAAGGCGCGCCTGAACATCGCAGCGTTCCGGGAGAAGTACGACGACATCCAGCGGACTATCTCGGTCAATGGCATCCAGACCTTTGCCAATGCCGGCAGCGCCACGATCAAGGGTTTCGAAATCGAAAGTGGTTTTCGCCCCTTTGCCGGCTTCGAACTGGACGCGAACCTGGCCTATGTCCAGCCACGCTTTGACGAATTCGAGGGTTTCGATTCGAGCCTGCGTTTCAATCGTGTCTCCGAATGGACCAGCACGATCCAGGCAAGCTACAGGCATGAATTGGCAAACGGAGCCCGCGTGACGGTGGGGGGTAAGTATTACTATCAAAGCTCGCAATACTTCGATACGCTGAACGAGTTCAAGCAGCCTGCGATCAACATGTTCAGCGCGAACATCCGGTATGAGACTGACCACTACTCCGTCACTCTGTTCGGCAAGAACCTGACAAGGGAGTACTTCGGCGATCAGGGGACGCGCTTCGTGGTGGGCGCAGGTACGCCGGAGGAGCAGCGAATGTACGTCATGTATGGCGGCGAGCCGCGCGAGTTCGGTATCGAGCTTGGCTTCCGCTACTAAGCAAGGGACTGGGTCGGCCGTCTGGTATCGCCGGTATCCGGCACGGCCGACGTCCCAAACACGTCTGCTGCGCCCTGCGAGGTGTCTGAAACCATGAACATGCAGCGCTTTGGCCGCCTCGCGCCAGCTTCAGAGGGACACCTTGCCGCGCAAACCGTTCGCGACAGCCGGCCATCACCGGGGACGATCGCACTGCTTGTCCTGTTGACGCTCGCTGTCGTTCTTTCGTTTCTGGACAGGGTTGTCCTGGGTTTGCTGATCAAGCCGATCAGGTCCGATCTTGGGCTTTCAGACACCCGGTTCAGCATGCTGTTCGGCCTGATCTTTGCAGGCCCTTATGCGATCGCGACGCTGGCTGCGGGGCGGTTGGCCGATCACTTTCGGCGATTGTCGATCCTTCGGGCCGCGATCATGCTGTGGAGCGTGGCGACCATGTTCTCCATGCTGGCTTCCAGTTTCTGGAGTCTTTGCGCGGCCAGGATCTTGGTGGCGATGGGAGAGGCTGCGCTGCTACCCTGCGCCTATTCCATTTTGGCCGATCGTTTTTCCAGGGCTCAGCTGGGGCGGGCATACTCTGTCCTTATCATGGGGGCCACCGTCGGTACCGGTATCGCCCTGGTGTTCGGCAGCGCGTTGTACGCGGCGATTGCTGGCCAACCGTTCTATGATTTACCGCTGATCGGCCAGGTCAAGCCCTGGCAGGTGACGTTTCTCGTGGTAGGGGCGCCGGGAGTATTCCTCTCACTGGCATTGGGGGCCATGAGCGAGCCCGCCCGGAGCGGTTCCAGGGCGGACCTTGAACCGATGCGCTTCATTGCCGTTGTACGGTCGTTCCTGTGCCGCTGGCAGGTCTATTCGGCCCTGCTCCTGGGCTTCGGCCTGTCCGCGATGTCGCTGCAGACGATTCAGATCTTTGGCGTGCAGCACTTCGTGCGCAGTCACGGCATGAGCCTGGCCCAGGCCGGCCTGCAGGTGGGCCTGCCGATCGTCCTGCTGGGGCCATTTGGCCTCTGGGCAGGGGGCTGGATGAACGACCATTTGCAGGCGAGGGGGAAGGGCGAGGCCGCCTTCCTCGTGGGCATTGTCGCAGCGATGGGGTTGGGGCTTGGTACAATCGTTGCGATGGTTTCGCGCAATTCGGCGCTGGCTGCACTTGCCTTGTGGATAGTCGGGTTCTTTTCCAACTTTCCGTTCGGAGCTGCCGCGAGCGGCATGGTCTCGATAACCTTGCCACGCGCGCGCGGCACGATCACCGCGCTCTATACCCTGTGCGCAACGGTATTGGGCGCTGGCCTTTCCCCGGTGCTAACGGCCATCGTGGCCGATAGTGTCTTCCATTCCGAGAATGCGGTGGGGCTGGCCGTTGCGTGCATTTCAGCGGCATCGTCGTTGACGGCCATCGGCTTGTTCACCTGGGCGCGTCCGCACTTGCGCAACGCGATTGCCGCCACCGCCCATGGATGAGGCACGGATTCGCCAAAAGTGAGCCCCCCTTGCGGCTCACTTCGCATGTGAAATGTCGAAGAATTTCATTTGATAGATGGTTGTTGGAGGGGTGCTTTGTCGGATCGTGGGATGTTGGCGGGAAAGGTTATCGCGATAACGGGCGCCGCCCGGGGGATTGGACGGGAAATGGCCTTGATGGCCGCAAGCGAAGGCGCGCGCGTCGTGGTCAACGATTTGGGTGTCGCTCCCGATGGGCGGCAGCCTGACGCATCAGCCGCCGAAGCGACCGTCGCCGAAATCATGGCTAACGGCGGGCAGGCCGTGGCCAATGCAGCCAATATTGGAGATCCGGAAGGTGCGCAGTCCATCATCGACGATGCCGTGGAAGCATTCGGTCGGATAGACGGGGTCATCAACAATGCAGGCTTCCTGCGCGATCGCATGTTCTACAACCTCGACCGCGCGGACTGGGATGACATCATCAACGTCCATCTAAACGGATACTTCTATGTATCTCGCGCAGCAGCGACCCGTTTTCGAGAGCAGGGTTCGGGAGCCTACGTTCATTTCACGTCGACCTCGGCAATGATCGGCAATATCGGGCAATCGAGCTACGCTGCGGCGAAGGCTGGCGTGATCGGCATGTCGACGTCGATCGCGCTCGACATGAAGCGTTACAATGTGCGTTCCAACTGCATTTCGCCTTTTGCCTGGAGCAGGCTTGCGGCCACGATGGCCAGCGAGACCGAAGAGGACAAGATCCGGGTCAAGCGCTTCCAGTCGATGTCGGCGGCGAAGATCGCGCCGCTGGCCGTGTTCCTCGTTTCCGATGCTGCGAAGGACGTGAACGCGCAGGTCTTCTGCGTGCGCAAGGACGAGATATTCCTTTTTGCTCCGCAAAGGCCCGTGCGTTCCATCCACCGGGATGGGGGATGGAGCCCGGCAACCGTGGCGGAACATATGCTGCCTGCATTCCGGCCTTCGTTTCACGATCTCGAGGTCTCGTCAGACGTGTTCGCCTGGGACCCGATCTGAGTTGGCGATCAGCGAAGCTCTTTCGATCGTGTCCATGAACCGCACGGATCAGGCATGTCTCCGCTAAGCGGCCTGTTGGTCCTCGACTTCGGCATGCTGCTGCCCGGCCCGCTTGCGAGCCTGATGCTGTGCGAGGCTGGCGCCCGTGTCATCAAGATCGAGCGGCCCGGGCGGGGCGATGATATGCGCCATTACGAACCCAGGCTGGGCGCTGACAGTACCAATTTCCACATGCTCAACCGGGGCAAGGAGAGCCTGGTATTGGACCTGAAGAATGCCGATGATCAAAAGGCATTGCGCCCCTGGCTTGAACGCGCGGATATTCTGGTTGAGCAGTTCCGGCCCGGCGTGATGGCGAAGTTCGGGCTGGACTATGAAACGGTCAGCCGGATCAATCCCCGTATGATCTATTGTTCGGTGACGGGGTGGGGCCAGACAGGGCCGCGTGCCTCGATAGCCGGGCACGATCTGAACTTCTTTGCGGAAAGTGGGCTCGCGCAGCGCTCAGTGGATGCGCAAGGCGACCCGATCTTGCCTCCTGCGCTGATTGCGGACATCGCCTGTGGCAGTATGCCTGCAGTCATCAATGTGCTGCTGGCGCTGTTGAAGCGCCAGCAAACGGGCAAAGGTTGCTACATTGATGTGGCCATGTGCGACGCCTTGCCGATGTTCGCTTATGCCGATCTGGGCGAGGGGTTTTATTCCGGTCACTGGACGGCCCCCAATCTGGGCCTGACCAATGGTGGAAGCCCGCGCTATCAATACTACCGAACGTCAGACGCCCGTCACATTGCCGCAGCGCCCATGGAGGAAAGGTTCTGGGTCGAATTCTGCCGGATCATCGGTTTGCCCGATGCCTTGCGCGATTCGTGTGATGAAAATCCCGAACAGGTCCGGTCGGCGGTCGCAGAGATCATGGCGCAGCGTAGTGCCGCGGACTGGATGAAGGCTTTCGGCCTATCCGACGTTTGCTGCTCGCTGGTCTGCGATCTGCCCGAGGCTGTCAGCGGGGATCACCAGGCAGTGCGGAAGACCTTCGGCAGGAAAGTCGTCGTTGACGGCGTGACGTTGCCCGCACTTCCTTTGCCAATCGCGCGCGTGTTCCAGTCGGATGATGCGTTGAACCCTGCACCTCGGCTTGGTGAGCGGCGCTGACGGGGCTCGGTTCCCTCCACACTCGGAAGTTCTGAAGACTTCGTCTCGTATGTGAACGGATGCGGGGAACTGTGATCTGAAGATATTTTGCATATTAGGAATGCAATAAGTGTATTGACACCGCTGGGCGAGTCATGCATTAAATGCATAAACGAAATGCATTTAATGCATGAAAGATCTGGGAGAGGGGTACAAGATGGCAATCTTGAAGGGTATCTTTTCGGCGTCGGTGGCCTTGGCGGCTCTGGCGCCTGCGTCGGTTTACGCGCAAGTTGCCGGTAACGCCGGAATGGAAACGGATGCCGTATCCGCCGAAGGCGGTATTGCTGCGGGCGACATCATCGTTACTGCGCGCCGCCGTGCGGAAAGCCTTCAACGCACTCCGGTTTCGGTTGCGGCCCTGACGTCGGAAGCCCTGAAGGAGCGGGCCATTTCGTCCGAGGACGACCTGCAGATCAGTTCGCCGGGGCTCACGGTTCGTTCCTCGCAGAACTCCAACCAGCTCAACTACGTGATCCGTGGTCAGTCGCTGGATGCTTTCAGCAACACCGTTCCCGGCGTTCTGCCCTATTTCAACGAAGTGCCGCTCTCCACAGGCATCGCAGGTGCCTCGGCCTTCTATGATCTTGAATCGATCCAGGTGCTGAAAGGGCCGCAAGGCACCTTGTTCGGCAGGAACGCGACAGGCGGTGCCGTGCTGTTCACGACGGCTCGTCCTGCCGAGACCTTTGGCGGCTACCTGCTTGGCCGAGGCGGCAACTTTCGCGCGATCCATGCCGAAGGCGCCATCAACGTGCCTTTGGCCGATGGCAACTTCATCGTACGCCTGGCCGGCGTCCACCAGTACCGCGATGGTTTCCAGGAGAACCTGAACCCGTCCTGCCGCCAGCCTTATCCGTTGTTCGGGCTGCCTCAGGATCCTTCTCGGGATGACCTGCGTTCCGATCGCAATTGCACAATCGGCGTGGTCGATCGGACCGGCGGGCGCCTAACGATATTGGCGCGACCCGCGCCGGGGGTCGAGAACACTTTCGTTGCCGACTATTTGAAGAGCGGCGGGTCTTCCACCACGGGCGTGCTGTACAGCATCCTGCCTACAGGCCTGGTGCCAGGCATCGGTTTCACGGACGTGTCTTCACCTGACGACTACCTGCTCGGTCCTGAAGCGGGGGCAGCCTATGCTGCGGCCACGCCGCATCTTCCGGACGGTGGACTGCCGGCTTTCCTGGAACTCCAGCGTCAGCGTGGCCCCTACAAGGTGGATATCGACGGCCTGAACTCGTACGACAGCAAGGCGCTGTTGATCTCCAATGCGACGTCGGTCGATGTCGGTCCCGCCACCAAGATCAAGCTGGTCCTGGGATATATCGATAGCAACTCGACCACGTTCAGTGATATCGACGGTACTCCGTTCGGCATCGACAGCAACGGTTTCTACCCGAAAACTGCGGATGGCGAGCCACTGGGCCGCCGTGACAAACTCAAGAGTTTCTCGTCCGAGCTGCAATTGCAGGGGACGGCGGCTGCCGGAAATCTCGACTACGTGCTTGGCGCGTTTTTCTCGAAAGACAAGATCTACAACCTGACGACCAGCGACCTGTTCGACTTTCCGGGAACCCGGGTCATTCAGGTTTCGGAATACATCAAGCGAAACACGACTTACGCGGTCTTCGGACAGGGGACTTATGACCTGGGGGATGCGCTGGGGGTCGAAGGTCTCAGCTTCACTGCTGGGCTGCGTTACACGAATCAGGAATCCAGGCTTCGTCATCAGCCTCGCGATTTCAATGTTCTCGCGCCTGAGCCGGGTTTCGATTTCAAGCAGAACAAGAGCTTCGATTCGGTGAGCTGGACGCTGGGTTTGCAATACCAGGCCACCCCGGACACGCTGATTTACCTGGCCCAGCGCAGGAGCTACCGCCTCGGCGGCCTGAATGGCCTGGTCAAGCCGTTCCCGATTTCCACCGAAGAGGGCGGCACCATTTATGGAACGGAATCGCTGACCGACCTGGAACTGGGGCTGAAGCATCAGGGGCGCGGCGCGATGCCGTATCACATCAATATAGCCCTGTATCAAAGCTGGATTCGCGATGCGCAGCGTGTGGCCTATACCCTTGTCGGGATCAGTCCGGCGGCAGTGACAGTCAACGTGCCCAAGGCGCGTGTGCGCGGAGCCGAGTTGGACGCCCATGTCGATCTGACTCACTGGCTGACGGTAGGTGGTCAGCTCAACTTCACCGATGCGGACTTTACCGACAACCTGGTTTCGGTGGCCGGCGGTACACCGGTTGAATTCGGAACGTATCCGGACGTTGCCAAGTGGTCCGGGGCGGCATTCGCCAATGTTTCGGTGCCGCTCTCGTCCCGCTTCGACCTATCCGTTCGTGGCGATGTCTACGCGCAGTCCAAAGTCTATTTCGTGTCGACCGCCAATCTCAATCCGGGGGCCGTTCTTCCCGGATACGCTCTGGTCAACTTGCGCGCTCAGATCGCGGACAACGACACCGGATTCAGTGTGGCTGCGATCGTCAAGAATGTGACCAAGAAGGAATACTGGGTTGGCGGCGTTGCGCTGGGCGAACTGTTTCAGTCCAACAGTGCCGTGCCCGGTAGCCCTCGTACATGGATGCTGGAGGCACGGTATCAATTCTGAATGTTCGTGCCAGGGCAGGGCGTTAGGGCTGGTTGAGCGAGAAGCAAGCTTTGCAGGCTAAGTCGCCTGCCTTGCAGAACGCCACAGGTTGCGAGAGTTGCGGACATGGCTCTGCCCCGACGCTGCGCGCCAGGCGATCATGCCGGGCACCTGTGGAATTGGGATGATTTGAAGGCAAGAGTGATGGGAGCAGGCCAGGCGACTTGGGCGCTGGTCGGTGGGGGGAGGAGGTTTGTCAATGTTCAGGCGTACAGGATCGAAGTTCGTTGGTCTGCAGGTCACGACCAGTTTGATGGCCATTCTTGCCGCTACACCTGCGTTCGCGCAGGCGGCAGGTGATGACGAAGGCTATGGCAATGCCATCATCGTGACCGCGCAAAAGCGCGAACAGTCAATAAACGATGTCGGCATGGCAATTACCGCGCTCAGTGGCGAGGCCTTGAAGAACCAGCAGATATCCTCCCTCGAGGATATCGCCACAACCGTACCGGGCCTTTCCTTCACGACCAGCGCAAGCAACGCACCGGTCTTCACCTTGCGCGGCGTAGGCTTTTATGATGTCACCATCGGTGCTTCACCTACGGTCAGTGTCTATGTGGATCAGGTTTCACTGCCATTTTCGATCCTGACCGGACAAGCCAATTTCGATGTTGAGCGCGTGGAAGTTCTCAAGGGGCCGCAGGGCACGCTGTTCGGACAGAACTCTACCGGGGGTGCGATCAACTTCGTTGCCGCCAAGCCGACCAGCAGCTTCACTGCCGGAGGTGATCTGACCTATGGTCGGTTTTCCACCTTCGAGGCCAACGCATATCTTTCCGGACCACTTAGCGATACGCTCAAGGCGCGTGTGGCGGGGCGCATCATCAAGGGGGATGACTGGCAGAGGGGCTACTATGCCAACGATCTGACCAACGGTTCTCGCGAAGTCTACACGGGGCGCGCTCTGTTCGATTTCGAACCAACGGACACTGTTAAGTTCGAATTGGCACTCAATGCCTGGAATGACCGGTCCGATCCGATTGTGCCCCAGGTTTTCGGCTTTCAACCCCAGGTGGACCCCGACAACCTCCCAGCAAGCCTGAGCGACTATCCTGTTTCGCCAGAGGATGCGCGGGCGGCGGATTATACGCCCAGCCACAAGCCCTATTCCAACAACCGGTTCTACCAGGCGTCCCTGCGCGGGGATATCGAGTTGGGCGGAGGCTTGACGTTGACCAGCCTCACCTCATACTTGGACTTCAAGTTGCGCCAGACCCAGGGTGGCGACGGCGTGGCGCCGCGCATTCTGGATGTCTACAACCAGCGCGGAAATGTTACCTCGTTTTCGCAGGAACTCCGGATTTCCAACGATACCTCGGGGCTTTTCCGCTTCACGATTGGCGGCAATTACGATCGCAGTACTGCGGACGAGATCAGCGAGCTGGATTTCAGTGACAATTCGTCGAACGAATTCTTCGGCATCCTGACCGGAGAGTACACCACGCAGCAATCTATGCGTACGATTGCGGCATTTGGTGACGCTGAATATGATATCGCGGATCACCTTACTGCAAAGGCAGGAATACGATACACTAATGCAAGGCGAAAATACTACACTTGCTACTATGATCAGGGTGTCGATGGTGCCTACCCTACCGGTGACTTTTTCAATTCG
Source organism: Novosphingobium mangrovisedimenti (assembly GCF_025153475.1). Classification (GTDB taxonomy): domain Bacteria; phylum Pseudomonadota; class Alphaproteobacteria; order Sphingomonadales; family Sphingomonadaceae; genus Novosphingobium; species Novosphingobium mangrovi_A. The sequence continues at coordinate 138,389 of NZ_JANZXA010000012.1, read as the reverse complement.
CTTTCAAGCATCTTCAATCCGGGGCTGGGCCCGTATGAGCCTGGGGCCTGCTTCGTGCTCGACAACATCACGAGCGACGGCGATCCGGCAGATTATCTGGGCGGGCCGTTCAGCGATACGTTGAAGGAAGACAATGTCTCGTGGCGAGCCGGTCTTGATTTCAAGCCCCAGCAGGGGACGCTGATCTATGCCAACGTGGCCAAGGGGTACAAGGCAGGCAGCTACCCCGCCGTGTCCGCTGCAGTGCAGTCAGAATACCTGCCGGTCGTGCAGGAATCGGTCATGGCCTTCGAGATCGGCACGAAACTGACGCTGTTCGACAAGAAGGCGCAGCTGAGCGCGGCGGCGTTCTATTACGACTACAAGAACAAGCAGCTTCGAACCAAGATCATCGATCCCGTGTTCGGTATCGTCGATGCGCTGGTGAACATCCCGAAGTCGCGATCCGAGGGCGTTGAACTGGAACTCAGCCTATGGCCGGTCCGGGGCCTGAGCATCAACGGTGCCTTCATCTACCTTGATTCCAAGGTTAAGGAATACGTCGGGATAAACGCGGGCGGTGTCGAGGATGATTTCGCCGGGGCGCTCGTGCCGTTCTCGCCCAAATATCAGGCCTCGGTGTCCGCCGACTATGATTTTCCGGTCAGCGATCGGGTCGATGCCTTCCTGGGAGGCTCGCTGAAATACAGGTCGAAGGCCAATTCGGTTGTCGGCTTCAGCGAACCGACGTACGAAATTCCCAACTATGCCCTGATTGATTTGCGCGCCGGTATCCACAGCAGCGATGATACGTGGCGGTTCCAGATCTGGGGCAAGAACATCACCAACAAGTACTACTGGACGAACGTCGTCGCGAGCTACGAAACCCTGACCCGGTATCCCGGCATGCCGGCCACCTACGGAGCGACGATCAGCTACCGCTACTGAGCCAGCTGGCCGGTTGGGGGATTGAAGGGCGCGGCGTCTTGCCGCGCCCTTCATGCATTCGGGGGAGTGCGGTGCCGTCAGGCAACCAGGGCCTGCGCCCCGTCGACATAGATGGTCTCGCCCGACAGGAATGTGCCGGACGTGGAAAACAGATTGGCGGTGAGCGCTGCGATATCCCGCGGCGAACCGGGCTTGCGGCCCGGGATGCGCTTTTCCAGATAAGGCCGCAGCATCCCACCCGGCTTTTCCCAATCGTCGCGGTTCAGGTCCGTCAGGATGTAGCCGGGGGCGATGTTGACAACGGCAATACCATGACGCGCCCATTCTACCGCCAGAACGCGACTTATCGAGCCGACCGCGGCTTTCGATGCACAGTACGCAAGGTTCTGTTTCACCCCGAGCTTATCGAAGAAGGATCCGATATTCACGATCAGACCGCCTGAATCCCGCAGAAACGGGAAGGCTGCCTGGCATCCCACAATCACGGATTCCGCGTTGCCTGCCATCACCGCGCGCCATTCGGCCAGAGATAATTCAGCGGATGGGCATTCCGTATGAAAGCCGGCGTTGTTGACCAGTCCCACGAGCCTTGCCCCGGACGCGGCCAGATCGGCGATCGCTTTGCGCAGCGCGCCCTCGTCGGTCACGTCTGCGCTGAGAGCGGCGCACCTTGCCATGACTTCAGGTTCCGGTGCCTCTACTTGCGGCAATGAACCCGAGCGCGAAATGCACCCGACGGTATAGCCGGAGCTTGCCAGCTGATAGGCAATGGCAGCCCCTATGCCGCGGCTTGCACCCGTCACTATGACGATCTCATTCACTTGAACTGCCTCACGAAATGCGCGGCACATGGCCGCTGGAATAAAGTGCGCGGTTTCTGCCTGGTGGCATGCTTCAGGACTGCAAGCCGTCAGCGATCCTGGTCGCGGCGACGTACCCGAATGTCAGGGCAGGCCCCAGGGTGATGCCCGGACCCGGATATGCCCCGTTCATCACTGACTGCATGTCGTTTCCGCATGCATAGAGCCCCGGTACGCTTTCTCCCGAGCTTGAAAGGACTTCGGTCGTCGGGCTCGTCACGATGCCGGCTGACATGCCAAGGTCGCCCGGCCGTACGGCAACGCTGTAAAACGGCGGCTTGGCGACAGGTGCAACGCATGGATTCGGCTGTACCTCGCCGTCGCCAAGGTGGCGCTGATATATGTCTGCGCCTCGTTCGAACTCGTGGTCCTGCCCGTGCGCCGCATCTTTGTTGAATCGTGCAACGGTTCCATTCAGAACAGCCGGCGGTACGCCGATGTGCGCCGCCAGTTCCTCGATTGTCTGGGCCGTGCGCAAGTAACCGCTTGCGATGAAGGGCTTGAGCGCCATCGTGAATGGACGGATGCGGCCTATGCCGTATTTCCAGAGGAAGGCGCTGTCGCAGATGAGGTGGGCCGGGATGGCTGCACGCCCTCTTGCAATCTGGGCCAGGCCGAATTCATGGTAGGATAGCGCTTCGTTGACGAAGCGCTTGCCGTCCGCAGCCACGGCGATCATTCCCGGTTTGCCCCTGTCCGTCACCGTGTGCGGGAAATAGCCGGGGCTGCCGTCGCGATACGTGAAACTGGATATCGGCACCCAGAAACCACTGCCCTCGGCTGGATCGCTCATGCGCGCATCAACCGTGGTGGCAAGGCGCGCTCCGCAGGCTGCACCGTTGCGCGGTACGGTCGCCGTGCAGGCTCCGATGGTTTCCGGCACGTAATGCGCGCGAAAGCCAGCGTCCTGAGACAGGCCGCCCGTTGCCAGAACGACGCCGCCCTTGCCGTGGAATTCGACCACCTTGCCATCGACGTTAGCCTGCACTCCGATCACGCGCCCCTGTTCGAGCAGCAGCGAATTGACGCTTGCTCCCAGGCGCATGTCGACGCCGACGTCGCGCGCCGACTTCAAGAGGCGTGCGATCAATGCATTGCCCAGGTAGAGTGTCGTTCCGCGCGGCGCGGCGATGCGCTGCTTGAGGTAGCTGGCCACAAGCCCGAGTACGCGCCATGACGAACCCAACGAGCGACCGAACCGGCGGAAATGGGCAATGTCCTCGCGACTGACCATCATTCCGCCAAGCAGCATGAATTCGGGCAGGGGCGGGCGCAGCCATGCAAAGGCTTCGCCCAGCTTGGTTGCGTCGAAGGGCACGGGTTCCAGTACACGCCCTCCGGGCTGGGCTCCTGCGAGAAAGGGATAATAGTCCGGGTAAGACCTGACCGGGCGCAGGCGAACTGACGTGTGTCGTTCAAGGAAGGTCAGCGCTTCGCTGCTGCGTTCGAGGAACGCGTCTAGACGTTCGTTCGAAGCGTCCCCCGTCAGGGGATACAAGTATTGCCGGGCTTTCTCCAGATCATCGTCAAGCCCGATCGTTTTCATCTTGTCATTGGCAGGCATCCAGACCATCCCGCCGGAAATCGCGCTGGTTCCCCCGATCTGGGCTGCCTGTTCCAGCAGCAGCACCGAACAGCCGCGTACCGCTGCGACGCATGCTGCGGTGAGGCCCGCTGCGCCAGCGCCAACTACGATCACGTCATACTGGTCAGCCATTCTGCCTCTGCCCTGTCTTTCGCGTTGCGGCGGTCACTTGCACGGGCTCTGCCCGGCTCTTGCTTATTGACCTTTATTGCATATCCGTTATGCATTTGTAATCAGTTGGCGCAAGAGCCAAGATCGATGGGGTAGAGGATGCAAGCAGCCAAATTTTCGGGTCGGCACTTGCCGTGCAGCCGCCTTCGCACGTGGATGGGCAGGTGGGGCAGGCCGATTTCGGGGCGCCGCGTGGGCGCGCTGACATGAAATCCTACATTGTGAACGCGTTCGGTCCGCCGCATTCGCTGGCGCTTGAGGAACGACCGGCGCCAGAAACCGGCGATCGCGATGTAGTGGTCGAGGTGAAGGCTATCGGTCTCAACTTTCCCGATAATCTCCTGATCGCTGGCAAGTACCAGAAGCTGCCTTCGTGCCCCTTCGTGCCAGGTATGGAATTCAGCGGGATAGTCAGATCCGTCGGCTCTAGCGTGACTGAATTTCTTCCCGGTGATCGTGTGATCGCCCAGCCGGGGATCGGTGCATTTGCCGAACAAGCGGTCGCGCGGCCGGAAGCGCTTTTCAAACTTGACGATGGCATGAGCTTCGAGATCGCGTCCGGTATGGGGCTGGCCTATCAGACGGCATACATTGCACTTTCGGAGCGAGCGAGCTTCACGCCTGATGACGTCGTTCTTGTTGGCGGGGCAAATGGGGATGTCGGATATGCGGCGCTTCAGATTGCAAAGGCGATGGGGGCGAAAGTGCTCGCAGGCGTGCGTTCTGAGCGCGCGGCCAGGATCGTGCACGAAGCTGGTGCCGATGCGGTGATCGATCTGTCCGGTGACGATCTCGCCAACAGCCTGCGCGAACAGGTCATGGCGGCAACGGATGGCCATGGTGCGGATGTTGTGATCGATCCTGTCGGAGGTGCCTTCCTGGGGGCAGCCATGCGCGCCATGGCCTGGTGTGGCCGGTTGGTCGTGGTCGGGTTCGCCGCTGGAGAGATACCGAACATCAAGGCCAACTATCTGCTGGTGAAGAATATCGCCGTTAGTGGAATGCAATGGACGGATTACCGCGATCGGCGACCTGAGGCGGTACAGGAGGCGCATGAAGCGCTGGGCGCCCTGTGGGCCAAAGGCCTGCTTTCCCCGCGGATCGGTAGCTTTGCCGCATTCGAAGACCTGCCGGAGGCATTGGCTCTCAACCTTGCTGGCAAGACGGAAGGGCGGACCGTCGTCCGGCTTTGACGGGTCGGCGGCGGACCACCCATCGACGGTGAATGTCCGCGCCCGATCAACACTTATGATGATTCTTTGGAGGGCCTAATGGAAGACAGTTCTCTGGTGTCGAAATTGAACTGGATCGGCGTGGTCCTTTTCGCGATCATCGGCATGTTTCTTGTTTCTGGCGGAAGCTACCTCGTTACTTTGGGGGGCTCGCTCTACTACCTTCTCGCCGGGGTTGGTTTCCTGGTTGTCGCTTTCCTTATCGCGCGCCGGGACAACAGGGCGGCATGGCTCTATTTCGCCCTAGTTGTCGCGACGATGCTGTGGGCTCTGGGCGAAGTAGGCTTGTCGCCCTGGGGGGCTCCTCGCACGGATCATGATGCCGGCCGGCTTGGCGCTCTGGTTCATCTTGCCTTGGGGGCATGAAGCAAGGGGCTGGTCCATTTTCCGAGGCAGGGCGAGGTTGCTTGCGGCAATCATGGGGCCGTTACTGGCACTGGCCGCCGTCGTACTTGTCGTGAGCACCTATTTCGCGGGAGCGTTCAGGCCGAGCGGTTCCACGATACAGTCGATCGCCGCCGCGCCGGATCAGCCTGCCGATCAGTGGCTGAACTACGGCAACACGCTTGCCGGAGATCGTTTCTCGGGCGCGGGCCAGATCACGCCGGCCAATGTCGCCGATCTCGAGGTGGCCTGGACCTTTCGGACCGGCCACAACGGGCGTTCCTTTGAAGCGACGCCGCTCAAGGTTGGCGATAACCTTTACCTGTGTACGGCGGTAAACGAAGTTATCAGCGTCGATGCTGAAACGGGCAAGCAAGTCTGGCGTTTCGATCCCCATGTTGATGGCAGCGCGGCTCCGACCAATACCTGCCGCGGGGTCTCGTACTACCACGGCACCGGTGGCACGGCCTTTTGCGATCAGCGGATCCTGACCGGGACAATCGACAACCGGTTGATCGCACTCGATATGGCCAGTGGCAAACCTTGTGCCGACTTCGGCAATGCCGGTTCGGTCGACCTGAACGCAGGCATGGACTGGTCTACCCCCGGCCATGCCTATGTGACTTCGCCTCCCCTGGTCTTGGGCGGTACGGCAGTTGTCGGAAGTTTCGTCTACGACAACCAGTCAGTCCACGCGCCGTCCGGCGTGGTGCGAGCGTATGATGCGAAGACTGGCGAACTCAAATGGGCGTGGGAAGGAAACTCCCCCACAAGCCGCGGTCCGCTGAAGCCCGGTGAACATTACGCTCCGGCAACTCCCAATGCATGGGGTGTGTTCAGCGCCGATCCGGAACTGGGGCTGGTGTACCTTCCGATGGGCAATCCCGCGCCGGACTACTATGGCGGGCTTCGGCCCCCGGAGAACGACCTCTATGGCAGCGGCATTGTCGCGCTTGAGGTGGACACTGGCAATGTCCGCTGGAACTTCAAGATGATGCATCACGATCTGTGGGACATGGACGTGGCCGCGCAGCCCATTCTGGCCGACATCAGGACTGCAGACGGAATCAAGAAGGCGTTGGTTTCCACGTCGAAGCGGGGCGAAATCTGGATGCTTGACCGTGTGACTGGCAAGTCGCTGGTTCCGATTGTCGAGCGTCCGGTTCCGCAATCGGGGGCCGCTCCCGGCGAGCGACTTTCTCCGACGCAGCCCTATCCCAAGGACTTCGCTTCCTTTTCTCCACCTCATCTGCGCGAGCGCGACATGTGGGGGGCTACGTTCCTGGACCAGATGCTGTGCCGCATCACCTTCAAGCAGCGCCGCTATTATGGCCAGTTCACTCCACCAAGCCTTGATGGGTCCATTGGCTATCCCGACATCTTCGGTGTGTTCAACTGGGGCGGTGGCTCTTTCGATCCCCGGCGCCAGGTCCTGGTGGTCAACGCCAACTACATTCCCTACCTGACAGGCCTTATCCCCCGCGAGGAGGCCGTAGCCGAAGGCATCACGGTCTTCAACCAGAAGCCGGAAAAGGCTCCGACCAAACCGGCGCCCAAGGGATGGGTCTACGCCCAGGCGGGGACGCCCTATGCGGCCACGTCGACGCCCTGGACCTCGCGCTTTGGTCTGCCATGCAACGCGCCGCCATGGGGTGAACTGGCGGCAATCGACCTGCGCAAGGGCAAGATCTTGTGGCGCCGGTCATTCGGGACAACGCAAGATGCGGCCCCCTTGGGGCTATCCCTGCCGACTGGTGTCTTCAGTGCCGGCGGATCCATCGTTACCGGAAGCGGTCTTACCTTCATTGGCGCCTCGATGGACGACTATATCCGCGCATTCGACACTTCGACTGGCAAGAAGCTCTGGGAAAAGAGGCTGCCGGCAGGCGGCCAGGCGACCCCGATGACTTATGTGTCTTCGAAGTCTGGACGGCAGTTCGTCGTGATTGCTGCCGGCGGCCATTCGTTACTGGGCACAAAGGCGGGCGATTACCTGATCGCCTATGCACTTCCTTCGGGAAAGTAGTCGTACGGTCGATTGGCCCGCGGTGCCAACAGGAAAGGGAGCAAAGGTCGGCATGATCTTCGCTCCCTTTTTGATGCGGCCATCTAAGCGCTACTGCGCTCAAAGCTCCGCGTTATGATCCATTGGCTTGTGTCACCAGCCTTCGGTTCCTTCTTCCAGGGCCCGCCTATTGGCTTCCTCCTCGGAAATCTCATTGCCTTTCGTATCGACCCAATGCAGGTCGAAAGGGCCTTCATCCACCACGAAGACGAGGCATTCTCCTTCGTCTGTGCAGCGGAAGCGATGGATGTGCTTGCCCGGCAATTGCGAATATCCACCCGCTTCCACGCGTACGGGATCCTGTCCTTCAAGGTGTGCGACGATCGTGCCCTTCAGGACCACCAACTCTTCTGTGTGCGTGTGCCAGTGCCAGGGGGCAATGGCACCCGGAGCCATGCGCGACAGGAACGTGCAGCCTTCCTTCATCATGTCGCCCCGCAGTGCCAGATTCTGGAAGCTCGACGTTCCCATGGCCGAAGAAAAGTCGGCGTCTTCGCACCTGGGGAGTGTCAGGACGGGTTGTTTTTCGATTTCGTGCGGCAATGCTCTCTCCAATTTGTTTTCACGCAGCAACGACCGCTGACGTGGCGCTTAATGCTTGCGAATATTTGCATATCTGATATTCATTGTATCTGCAATGCACATGGCCTGAAGGAGACTCGGGATGGGCTTGGAAGGTGGGGATCGTCTCGTGGAGCAAATCCCTTTGTCGTCAATTCGGTTCTGCGGCTTCAATCCGGCTTTCCTGAAGAGCAATTAGCCGAAAAACAACCCATTGCAGTTGACGCATATTAGATATGCATTAAAAGTATACTATACGCATAATATACGTAATAATAACGATTGTTGTGGGTACCAAGCCTGCGTGCACATTTGATTGAACCTGCTTCATGCGAACCTCTGGTTGAATTCATATTAGGCCAGTGCATAACATGGAGCCATAATAACGACAGGCATGCAACAGGCGGCGGAATGCAACGGCCGCCGGGATGTGGCCATTGGGAAGGAGTTTGGTATGGCGAGTGAAACGAGCATCAGGAACGTGACGACCGAGAGGCTTTCGGACGGTTCCATGATTGTGCGTCCGGATAGTATTCCCTGGACCCCGTGGGCGCTGGACGGCACCTATTTCAAGCTGTTGGCGATCAACCGTCGCTCGGGAATGTGGACCGTGATGATGAAGATCGATCCGAACACGCAAACGGACAATCATTACCATTTCGGTGACGTGCACGTGTACGTTACCAGCGGCGGGCATTCCTACGTTCATGACCGCGTGAACGCAGAGGAAATCAACATCGAGTGCGGCAGCGTGGCGCACGAGCCCACGATCGGCCCGGACGGGCAGGAAAGCTTTAACATCTTCTACGGCGGTATTTCCGGGACCGATGCCGAAGGCAATCCGGTCGGCGACTATGTCGATGTCGAATGGATGTACAAGGCGGCCAAGGCGAACAACGCCGCAGGTCACTTGGAATCGCCGCCGCCGGTGCGCGAGATGTTCTTCGAAGGCTGAGCCGCTGCGCCAGAGGTGGCCGGGAAATTACAGAAGCAGGACTGAAGCTATCTCGGTGTCCGAGCGGCGGTGCCGTCGGGCGCCGGGAGAGCCAGTGACACAAGAACAGTTTGGAGCGGGATGATCGCAATGCTGAAAGAAGCACAAAAGTGGGAAACGAAGTTCAAGGGGGCGAGCCTTTTCGCCGATGGGTCGGCCATTATCCGCCCGCTTGAGTTGCCTTGGACTGATGGGCCTTTGGAGGGCTTGTCCTTCCGATTGAATCACATCGACAGGCAAACAGGGGGCTGGACGGCTTTCATCAAGGCCGGGCCGAACGCTGTGATTCCCGCGCATTTCAATCATGGCCAGGTTCAGACCTACATTCGGGAAGGCAGCTTTTCATTCGATGGCCATGAACTGCGTCACAATGATTTCTACCTGGATCAGGGTGGCGTCGCCAGCGAGCGCGTGGCCGGTCCGGAAGGCGTGATCTACTATGTCGTGTTCGAAGGTGGCTTCAGTCGGATCGGCGATGACAACAAGCCGACCGGGACCTACATCGACTGCAACTACATGTACGATCTGGCCGCGGGCAACAACGCGGCCGAACATTTGAGCCCGCCGAAGAGGTGACGAAGTCGGCAGGTGGACGGGTCGGTCGACTTGTCCGCCTGTCTGGCCGCGGCCGCGAACTCCGCACGAATGCGGCGGGACTTGCCTTCTGGGCAAACGCTTCACTTTTCGGATCGGCCCCGCTCAACGAATTGAGCGAGGACATGTCCGAGCTGTCCAACGGGCAACGCCGTAGCCTGAAGTTGCTCTCCTCCCGGTTGCTCGATCATTCGACAGACGAGTGCCCGGCTTTTGCGCAATATGTGATCTCTGGGGAGGACCAGCAGCGTGCTCATTTCGTGCCTGGGGTCGCCACTGCGAGCCTCCAACTGACGCTGGTCTGCCGAGAAAGGCGATCTGAATCGGCTCGGAGGACTGGCTAAGACGGTATGCAATGCGCCGTATGACGCCGCCGCCGATCCAGTCTCTCAGAATCGCTTCCTTGCGAAGCGAAACCGGCTGACAAGCAGCAGGGGCTGGGGCATCTGCAGGTCGGGAACGTTCGCTTCCCCCGACTTTCCGGACGGCTCCTTTCGAAAGGCAAATTGGCGTAGCTGCCATTCGTCCAGTTGCGCTGTTCTGCGGCGACCTCGTCGCCAACGCGCACCACGATAGTGTCGACTTAGACTCGCCCTCGACCGTCTGTTTGGTGGTAAACTGTGCTGCTGGCGACGTGAACGCTGCCCAGGGGGAAGCACACGACGCTTTCATTGGGGCGATTTGTCCCGCAGCTTGATTCTGCGCCTTACGAACCGGAGCCCGTCTAGCGGATAGGCCCCCCGGCCCCGTGAGCCAGAGGGCAAGACCTTCCAGAAGGACGAAGCTCACAGGGATCTTATGCGGCGAGAAAAACGCAGTTGCAGTGCATCCAGGAATGAGCGCAGGTGTCGCGAGAAACGTACACGCTCCGGTGCTGGCGGCTACGGCCAGAAGCCATAGGCCTGCCTTGGAGGGGCCGGATACACGCGATGCTGCGTCCAGGGCCACAATGGCTAAGGAAATCCGTAGCAGTGCATACCCAACGGCTGCGGCACCGGACGGATATACCTGTTCATCACTACGATTTAGAGCGCCTATCGGTGCCGTGCGCGCCTGAAAATGGGCGGCTCCGGGTCACCCGATTGTGTGTATTTATCAACCCCGGAATGGTGGGGAATCGCCATTCCTGCGCTGGGTTCTCTGCTTTGGGGGCGCTTGGTTTGACTACAATACATCAGATTTGCTGTCGTGGCCTTGCTTTGGCAGGGCATTGTTCTGCCGGATGAAGTGGAAGCCGTAGGCGAAGTATTGGTCGGGGCCGGTTTCCGGCTGATCGAGGTCCCACTCAATTCGCCCGAACCAATCACTGGGCCCTGGGCCTGGACGTGGCTCTGAATTCGATGAGGCGCAGGGGCTTCCCCTGAGCAGGCTCCATGCGGACCTTGAGGCGCGAGACAGCGCGTTTTGGCCAGGTCAGGCGTGTTATCCCGTTGGCCAGCGGCGTGGCCTCGGCGAGCACGCTCCAATGATGGGTGCTCCAGCCTTCAATGGTCACTGAGACAGGTGCGGAAATGCCGTGGCCGTCGTCGAAAAAGGCGAGTTCGGCGGTGTCGGCGTTGACCAGCTTGCCGAAGTTCACCTCGAACCACTGCGGATCGTTCGAAGCCGCGGACGTCCAGCCGTTCGGGTGTTCTGGAAAGAACCAGAGCCTGCCGTCGATCGCATCGTGCAGCATTTCCTGGTCCGGATTGGTCGATGCACTGGCCATGGGGAACTGGCCGCGCACGAGCTGGACTGCGTGGTTTATCGTGCGGGCAATCGGCGGATTGGGCATCCGCGTGACTGGCACGGTGAGGCGGCCGAGGCTGGCGCGGCGGATCACTTCCCTGCCATCGATTTCGATCGAGAGACCCGTTCCCCGGCCATAGTGCTTGCCATCGGCATCCCACGTCACGGCGATCTTGTGGCCGTGATAGGGAATGTCCTCGGCACGGAACCACGCGAGCGCCTGGGGATCGCCGGAAGCGGGAAGCAGCGGATTGACTTCGAGAACGTCGTCCGCGCGCGGGCGGATGCCCACAAGGCCCGACAGGATCAGGTCGATATAGCCCGAATGGAAATAGTGGTGGCTGCGGTCCAGCCCGACGATCGGCTTGCCGGTGGCCGGATCGTAGTCTTCCTCCAGATCCAGCCGGTCCCCCTGATAGTGCAGGGCGGTGTACTGCCGCAGCAGGCGCATATAGGCGCTGCGCGTGACGGGGCCGGTGTTGCCGTAGTGGTCGAGCAGGTTGGCGATGGCGGTCAGGACCTGCGTCGTCTGGTAGGGCCAGACCGGGCCGTTCCATTGGCATTCGCGCGCGGTGCCCAGATAACGGTACTGGCGCATGTAGTAGGGATAGGTCTTCTCGACCGTGCGCATCCCGGCTTCTCCGGCCAGCGACGCCGGATCGAGCAGGTGCGCCCATGCTGCGGCATAACGCGGATCGTCGGGCACGAGATCGAACGTCCAGGGCAGGTAGCCCGCCAGTTCGCGCGCCCGGATCGGCTGCCAGTATTTCACGTGCTCGTTGCCGGCCTTGTAGCGGTCGGTGAAATGATCGAGCGCCGGATTCCACAGGTCCGCCAGCAGGCGGGCCCGCAGGCCATCGGCACGGACCGCGAACGAGTGCGCGAGCGCCGTGTCTCCGGCCAGCCCGGCGATCCGCGAGATCGCGCGCGCATTGGCGGCCATGTAACTGTTGATGGTCGGGCGGAAAGCATCGCCGCCCCGGAAGCCGTCTTCGCCGCCCGAGGCATCGATCGAAGATACGGTGTATTCGGTCGCGTCGAGCAGGGGCTCGATGAAATAGAGGCCTTTGGCGAAATCGTAGTGATCGTCCCATAACCCGTAGATGTGCCGCATCACGGCCAGATGGCGCGTTGCGGCAGCGCGGTCTCCATCGACGAGGTAACGGCCCCAAACGGAGTCCGCCATGTAGTCGGTGAAGTGGCGGTCGTTGCCGCCTTCGTACATGAAATTGATGTAGTCGTCGGTGAAACGGCGGTCGTTCAGCCAGCGGCCCTCGGCGATATGGAATCCGCTGGCATCGTTGAGGCTGGCATAGGGCTCGCGCTGCCAGGATACGTCGTCGGCAAATTCGGTGGTGATGTAGCCGCGCACCCCCAGATCGCGCTGATGTGCGCGGAAGATCGACCAGCGGTAGTAATAGACGGCATCGATCCTGGGATCGGCGCTTTCGAAGAAAGGGATGCGATGCTCGTACCAGGGGGCGTCGTTGCCGAAATGCGCGCGGGCAATCGCGGCATGGTCCAGCATCGGGCGCGTGGTCGGGGCATGGACTGGCGTCGCAGGAGCGGAAACGGAAGGGCTGGCGACCGTCGCGAGAACCGCCGCAGCGGCGAGCATCGGGCGGAATGTCACGAGCATTGATGCCCTCCTCCGGATTATCCTTGCGGAAGAAATGGAAAAGCGGCCGCTTCCCGGATTGTGTTGGGAGAGGAGCCCGGGAAGCAGCCGCTTTGTGCCGGCCGGAACGCGCGAATGGCAGTGGCGTTCCGGCCGGTCATGTCGTCAATCGAAGGTGAAGCGTGCGCCGACGGCAAAGGTGCGAGCCAGCTGCAGCGTGCCGAGGTTGAACTGCTGTGCGTTGCCCACGTCGCCGAACTTGTAGTAGTTCTGCTGCTTCGACTTGGTCAGGTTGGTCGCGTCGAAGGTCAGGCCGATGCGGTCGGTCACATTCCAGGTGAGCTGGACGTCGAGGCTTTCCTCCGGCTTGAACCAGACGCCGATCGGGTTGGCGAACAGGCGCGCTTCGTTGTTGTGCAGGAAGCCCTTACGCCAGACGTAGGAAACGCGGGCGTTGAACGGGCCCCGGTCATAGGCCAGAGTTGCGTTGTACGAGAACTTCGAGACGTTGAAGAACTGCGAGGTCGTCTCGCCGGTGATGTTGCCGGCCGAGTCCGTCATCGGAATGTTCTGCTTCGAGTCCAGCACGGTCAGGCTGCCCTGGAAGCCGAGGCCGTTCAGGATGCTGGGCAGGTAGTTCGGGAAGTAGGTCAACCCGACTTCCACGCCCTTGAGCACGCCGTTCGAGGCGTTCACCGGGCGAGTGATGGCGAAGTAGTCCGTAGCCCCGGCGACGATCCCGTTGTTGGGGATGTATTCCATCACCGTCAGCGGCACCACTAGCCCCTGGATCTCGCGCCGGAAGCCGGTCACGTAGATCGCGCTGTTGCGTTCGAAATACCATTCCAGCGCAAGGTCGTAGTTCTTCGAGTGCGTCGGCTTCAGGTCGGCCGTGCCCGCCGAACCGCTGCCATAGCCGACATTGGTGAGATCGCCCGTCAGCGAATAGTTCGGGTTGATGTCGCTAAAGTTCGGGCGGCGCAGAGTCTCGCCATAGTTGAAGCGCAGGCGCAGGGTGGGCGTGATCTCGTACTTCGCGGTGAAGCTGGGCAGGAACTTCTGCGACTGGCTGCCCGAACGCGTCTGGGCGCCGCCGTTGTAGCGGTCGAAGAAGTTCGAGTCCGTGGTCACTGCCACGTAGCGCACACCGCCTTCGAGCTGCAGCGGGCGGCCGAAGATCGAGACTTCGGCATCGGCCATAACATAAGCGGACATCGTGACTTCATCAATGTCGAACGTCTTGGTCAGCGACAGGGCGTCCGAGGTGGACAGGCCATAGAGCTCGCGCACATAGTCGGCGTTGTCATAAAGCCAGCTGCCGCTCGGGAGGACCCAGCTGTGCGGCACGTCGGCGATGCCCTTCATGAAGTCCGAATTGGTGAACAGGGCTTCCGAAGGCAGGGTGGAGAGTGAGGCGCCGAGATAGCCGTCCTGCGCACGCACGTAGCTCGACGCCTTGCGGTCGTCATAGCGCAGGCCCGCCTTGACGCGGCGGATGAAGCCTTCGTCCCAGGTGTAGTAGCCGTCGAGAGAGGCCGTGATGGCGCTGCCCTTGTTCTTGTTGGCGTTGTCGTAGAATTGCGCGACGTTCCACACGCTCGGGTCGGTGAGCAGGGAGTCGTCGGCAAAGTGGTAGGAAGGAATACCGCCGCCGGCGTTGAAATCGGCGGTGATCTGGCTGGCCACGCGGTCGGTGCGCATCGCCAGGAAGGAGGTCTTGTTGGTGCTCGTCTGATAGGCGACGTCGCCGATGATCTTGCCGCGTTCGCCCAGTTCCCACTGCCCGTTCAGCGCATAGACGTAGCTGTCGGTGCGGTTGGTCCCATAGTCGCCGCTGTTGAAGCCGTAGACGTCGTCCACCGTGCGCGACTTGACGATATTGGTGCCGTCATAGAGTTCGATCGGCCCCGGATTGCCCCACCAGTCGACGAAGCTGAACTGCAGCGAGTTGAAGGTGTGCCCGCGGAAACCCGCGTAGAACACTTCGGCGGTATAGACCGAGCTGGAGTTCGGCGCCCACTGCAGCGCGATGTTGGCTGAAGGACGTTCGCGTTCGCCGTAGAGGTCGGATGAGAAGACCGCGTCGCGGGAAAGGTAATAAGGGACTGTCTGGTCGCCTACTGCCAGCGTCGACCCTGCACCGGTCGCAAGGCCATAGTCGGTTCCGGGCTGCCAGATCGTCCCTTTGGGATTGGACGGCGAAGCGACGCGGCAATCTGTCGGCTGCAAGCGTTCATAGGGAACAAAATCTGCCGGGAGGGTCGGGCAGTTTTGCGTCGGTAGAACCTGCAGCAAATTGCCGTCGGTCAGGAACGGCACCATGGCACCCGCCGTGGTCGACATGTTGCGGTACTTGGTCTTGCTCCAGCTGACGTTGGCGAGGAGGCCGATGTCGCCGATGCCGGTTTCCCAGCGGTCGCTGACAAGCAGGGCGACATTGGGGTTATAGCTGTCCGCCTGTTCGTTGTAGATGCCGCGCGCGAGACCCGAGATGGCAAAGCCGTCGAAATCGAACGGGCGGCGGGTCTTGACGTCGATCTGGCCGGCAAGGCCGGTCTCGATCTGGTCCGCCGCGCGCGTCTTGTAGATGTCGATCTGCTTGACGAGGTTGGCGGAGATGTCCTGCAGCGAGAACGACTGGTTCGCGGCGGTGAAGACGTTGCGGCCGTTGAGCGTGGTCAGCGGATCGGCGAGGCCGCGGATGGTGATGGTGGCCGCTTCGCCGCCGGCGCGGTCGGTGACTTGCACGCCGGTGACGCGCTGGAGCGCTTCGACGACGTTGTTGTCGGGCAATTTGCCTACGTCCTCGGCCACGATCGAGTCGACGATCTGGGTCGATTCCTTGCGCACGTTCAAGGCGCCGATGATCGACGCCTTGACGCCGGTGACGATGATCTCCTGCGCGTCGGTGTCGGAAACGCCGCTGTTTGCTGCGTCCTGCGCATGGGCAGCGCCCGCCAGGGTGAGTGCGAGAACGGATGTTGTACAGAATGTGATTGGCTTGAATGCCATGATCTACCCTCCCAATGAGGCTGGCCGGTACCATGCCTCGTCAAACCTTGGCGCCCTGTTATTTGTCGGAGTTATTTAGCGCAAGGGAAAAACGCACGTCAGGCAAGAAACCCTACATTGGTGTGGCGTTCGCGCCGCAGAAGTGCGTTTTTCGGCATTTTTTGTCTGAGTTGTTGGCAGTCAGGATACCCGCCACAGGGTTGCCGCATCGGTGGCGGGGGCGAGTTGTATCCCGTTGCTGCCCGGCGCGATGGCCTTGCCGGGATAGGCGACCGATTCGAAGCGCACCTGGTCCTTTGTTCGCCCCGGGATTCGCCTGAACAGGCTCGCGGCGGAAGCGCCGCTGGCTGAGGTCAGCGCGACAGCGCCGCCGGGCGTTGCATTCAGGCATTGGCCGCGCAGAAGGATGGGGGATAGCTGCACGGTATCGCCTTCGGCCGGAAGCGTGCGGAACTGTGTCTGCGGCAAAGGGGCAGCGCCTGCCAAAAGACGCATGTCTTCATGGGCGAGCCAGGTGTCCGGGCTGCCGGCGGCCTGAAACCGGTCGGGCAGGGGGCCGTTGCCCACCGGCACGCCGAAATCGGGATTGCCGTTCGCATCGAAATAGAGCCGCTGCACGCGGGTGTGGCGGTCCGGGTTGAACAGCGGGTCCCCCTCTATCTGCGCGTAGTCGCGGCCATGATAGACCAGCATGTCGCGGCCTTGCTCGTCGACGGTGAAGCTGTTGTGGCCGGGGCCATAGACAGAGGTTGCCTCGCAGGTGGTGAACACCGGCTTGGGCGACTTGGTCCAGTTGTGCGGGTCCATGATGTCGGCACCGGCATCTGCGGTCAGCAGGCCGAGGCAATAGCGCGCATCGGTGGCGCTGGCCGAGTAGCTGATGAACAGCTTGCCGTTCTTCTCCAGCACTGCAGGCGCCTCGTTGACCTTGAAACCGCGGACTTCCCAGTCGAGCGTCGGCACTGTCAGGCGCGCGGGCTTGGCCGCCAGCGTGAGCGCCGATGCCATGGGGGCGATGTAGAGGTTCGAATTGGTCTCGATCCCCGGTTCACGCTGGGCCCAGGCGAAATAGCGCGTGCCCCGGTGCATGAACATGGTGGAATCGAGGTTGAAGCTGTCCCACGGCGCCTGGAACTGACCCAGCACGGACCAGTTGCCGCGCATCGGGTCCGGCCCGTCGCAGACGACGGCATAAGTGCGGATGCGGAACACGTCCTCACCGCCGCCGCTGGGGCCAGCGGCGAAGTACATCACCCAGCGCCCGTCGACGAGGTGCAGTTCCGGGGCCCAGATGAAGCCGGACATCGGCCCGCTGGCCTCGTGGCGCCAGAGCACGCGTTCTTCGGCATCGGTGAGCCCGGCCAAAGTGAGCGAACGGCGCAGGACCAGCCGGTCATATTCCGGCACAGATCCGGTCATGTAGTAATAGCCGTCGTCGTGGCGGAAGACCTGCGCGTCGGCCCGCTGTTTCATCAGCGGGTTGACGATGCCCGAAGCGGAAGGCGCGCCGGGCGCGGGCGTGCTCGCCATCATGGTCTTGCCTGCCTGCGTGCAGGCGATCGGCACCATGGCTGCTCCGGCAGCAAAAGCGCGTCGCGATAGGGTGAATTGCATCTCGTCCTCTCCGGGTGGGCGGTTCGTACCGCCCTTCAAAAAAAGGACACCCCGGCCCGGGGGAGCCGGGGTGTCAGCAGGTGGATCAGTATTCTGCGATGGGCCAGCCGTCCGCGCTCCAGCGGATCGGCGCGATGCGTAATGTCGGCCTGCCGTCCGCCTGTTTGTCATAGGCATGGTAGGCGACGTAGGTCGTCCCGTCCGTGTCGGTGAAGACCCCCGCATGGCCGGGACCGCGGAAGCTTTGCTGCTCCTGCAGGTCGGCTCGCAGGAAGACCGTGCCGCCGCCCATCATGGCCTCGCTGCCGTCCCTGCCGAGATAGGGGCCGGTGATCTTCCGCGAGCGCGAGACGACCGTGTAGTAGGTGCTGTTCACGCCCTTGCAGCAGTAGTCGAAGGAGGTGAGCAGGTAGTACCAGCCATCGTGCCGAAAGATGAACGGGGCCTCGATCGGATCGGGCGCCCCCGCGGGCACGAGGCGGCGGGCGATGGAATAAGGTTCGGTGCCGGGCTTGGGTTTGCCAGTTGCGGTATCGAGCGGGAACAGCTTGATCCCGGTCCAGAAGCTGCCGAGGACCAGCCACTGCCGCCCTTGCGCATCAGACACGAAATTGGGGTCGATCGCGTTGAAGTCGTCGTCGCGGGTCGACATGATGACGAGTCCCTGATCCTTCCAGCGGTAGTTCTTAGCTTTGGGATCGAGCGTCGCATTGGTGGCAAGGCCGATCGCGGACCGGTTCGAGCCGAACGTGGAGACCGAGTAGTAGAGCCGGTATTCGCCGTTCACATAGGAGATGTCCGGCGCCCAGATGCCTTCGGTGCCGGGAATGGCCTTCCTCGCCCATGCCGGGATCTCGGCGAAGACCGAACCGGCATCGGTCCAATGCTGCAGGTCTTTCGAGGTCTTGATGCCGATGTAGTGCCCGACAGTGCTGAACACGTAATAGGTGTCGCCCTCGCGGGTGATGACCGGGTCATGCGCCGTGAGGTCGCCCGAAAGCCGGGAATTGAGCGTGCCGGTTTCCACCGTTTCGGCTTGCGTGCCGGCCGCTGCCGCAGGGGCAGCGGCCGCCAGAAAGGCGCCGAGCCACAGGGAGCGGCCCGGCAAGGCTGGCCGCTTCCCTCTGCCGTGGACGATACGCCCGCTCATCGCAGTTCGAGCGTCACGATCGACTTGGCGGGCAGGGTGACGACCAGCTTGCCGCCCTTGACGCGCGCGCCGGAGAAGGCGGCGGGCTTGACCACGCCGGGCTTGTCGAAGGTGTTGTGGGAATTGATCGCCGGTGCCGTCAGGATCGTGCCCGTCACGCCGGATGCCTTCACGCCGTCGAGGCTGATGGTCACGGTGTTGGGCTTTTCCGGGTCGGCATTGGACAGGCCGACGTGGATCTTGCCGTTCTTGGCCATCACCGCCGAACCGCTCACGGCCGGAACCGTGAACTTGCCCTTGGTGTAGGTCGGTGTCGCGATGTCGATGGGTAGCACCGTGGCATCCTGCCAGGGCTTGTACATGTCGAAGACGTAGTAGGTGGGCGTCAGCACCATCTCGCTGCCGTCGGTCAGGATCATGGCCTGAAGGACGTTCACCATCTGGGCGATGGCGGTCATCTTCACGCGGTCGGCGTGCCTGGCGAAGATGTCGAGGTTGATGGCGGCGATCAGCGCGTCGCGCAGGGTGTTCTGCTGGCGCAGGAAGCCCGGGTGCGTGCCCGGATCCTGAGCATACCATGCCCCCCACTCATCGACCGCAAGGAAGACCCGCTTGTCCGGATCGTACTTGTCCATGATCGCGGAGTGCTTGGTGATGAGTTCGTCCATCCGCCAGGTCTCGTGGAGCGTGTCGGCCCAGGCGGTCTCGTCGAAATTGACGGGATCGGCCTTGGGCGGCCAGCCGCCTTCGGGCAGCGTGTAATAATGGAGCGAGAGACCATCGAGCAACGGACCGGCGACCTTCATCATGGTCTCGGTCCAGTTGTAGTCGTCGACATTGGCGCCGCTGGCGATCTTGAGGATGCGCGTGCCGGCCGGTGCCTTGACGAACGTGGCATAGCGGCGGGTGACGTCGGCGGCATATTCGGGGCGCATGTTGCCGCCGCAGCCCCACAGCTCGTTACCGATACCGAAAGCGGGAACCTTCCAGGGCTCCTTGTGACCATTCTTCGCGCGTTCGTCGGCCAGGGTTCCGGCCGGGGCGGTCATGTATTCGACCCATTCGGCCATCTCGCGCGGAGAACCGTCGCCGACATTGCCCGAGATATAGGCTTCGGCGCCGACCTGCCGCAGCAGTTCGAAGTATTCGTGTGTGCCCACGGTGTTGGGCTCGGTCACGCCGCCCCAATGGGTATTCACCTTGACCGGGCGCTGGTTCTGCGGGCCGATTCCCTCGCGCCAGTGGTATTCGTCGGCAAAGCAGCCGCCGGGCCAGCGGATCACCGGGACCGAAAGCGCGCGCAGGGCAGACACCACGTCGTTGCGAAAGCCGTTGGTGTTCGGGATCGGGCTGTCCTGGCCGACCCACAGGCCGCCGTAGATGCCGTTGCCCAGATGCTCGGCGAACTGGGTGAAGATCCGCTTGTCATAGACGGGGCCGGGCGTATCGGCGTGGATTTCGGCAGTGGTCGGCTGGCCGTTGGTATCGGCATGCGCGGCAGTGGCACCAATACCGGCCAGCGCCGTGGCGCCGAGCAGCGCGGCAACGGCAGTGTATTGCAGAGTTTTGATCATGGTTTCCCCTCCCGGAGGAATCAGTCGTTAAAGGCTTCAACCGTCTCGCGGCGGCCGCGCAGGAAGGCGTCGGCGACGAGGCGAAACGGATCCATGTCGACATCGCTGCGCCCGCCCCGGATCAGGTTGGCGAAGCGCGAGTAGAGGCCGGGATATTCCAGATCCTCGTTGTGCTCGGTGCCGGTGGGCGTCGTCAGCACCGCGCCGCCCTGCGAGAGTTTGAGCGTGCCGGCGTCGGTTTCGACGATGATGTCCCAGCTTTGCGGGCCGGTCTGGCGCCAGTCGAGGTCCATGTGGATTTCGGCTCCGCCGGTGTCGCACATGCTGAGATCGGCGGCGATGGGAGCCGCGCGGTTCTCGGGAATGCTCAGCGTTGCCGACTTGAGGAAGACGGGGCGCGGCAGGATATGCGTCAGGATCGAAAGGGCGTTGATGCCGGGATCGAATACGCCAAGGCCGCCCGGCTCCCAAATCCATGCCTGTCCCGGATGCCAGACGCGCACGTCCTCGCGCCAGACGATCGAGACGTTTTCGATCCTGCGCTCGGCAAGCCAGGCACGCGCAGGCGCCACGCCCGCCGCGAAGCGCGAATGCCATGAGGCGAACAGGGTAACGCCCACCTTGTCCGCGCGGTCGCGCAGGGCGACCACTTCGGACAAAGTGGCGCCGGGGGGCTTTTCCAGGAAGACGTGAATGCCGCGCTTGAGCGCCTGAACGGCAAGGCCATAGCGGACCTGGGGCGGCGTGCAGAGCGCGACTGCATCGATGGCCGGCCCCTTTTCGAGCAGTTCCTCGAGACTGGAAAGGTGCGGAATACCTTCCGCTCCGGGGTCGTGCGGGCTGACGGTCGCCGCCAGGCTGAAGGCGGGCGTGCCGGCAATCGCGGGCAGGTGCTGGTCGCGGGCGATCTTGCCGACGCCGACAACGGCAATGCGGATAGGGTCCATGTATCAGAGGCCTTCGAGTCAGAGTGCCTTCACCGCGACCGGACGCGCTTCGGCGCGGGCCAGCGGATTGGCGACCGGCAAGGTAAAGGGAGAAGCCGAGATCTCGAACACATCGCCTTCCCGGGTGGCGATCCCATCGGAAAACGACAGCGTGGCGGTGCCGAAGAAGTGGACATGAACGTCGCCGGGACGGCGGAACAGGTCGTACTTGAAGTGATGGTTCTCAAGATTGGCCAGCGTGTGCGACATGTTGGCTTCACCAGAGAGGAACGGCTTTTCCCAGATCACCTTGCCGTCGCGCAGGATGCGGCTGGTGCCCTCGATGTTTTCGGGGGGCTGGCCGATCAGCAGTTCGGCGCCCAGCGAGGCCTGGCGCAGCTTGGAGTGAGCGAGCCACAGGTAATTGTGGCGCTCGGTGACGTGATCGCTGAACTCGTTGGCGATCGCGAGGCCGAGGCGGTAAGGCGTCCCGTCCTCGCCGATAATGTAGATACCGGCCACTTCAGGCTCTTCGCCGCCATCCTGAGCGAAGGAGGGCATGGTGAAGGGATCGGTCGGGCCGACAAGCTGCGAGCCGTCGCCCTTGTAAAACCATTCCGGTTGCTGGCCGGTTTCGCCGGGAGCGGGCTTGCCGCCTTCCAGGCCTTCCAGGAATATGCGCATCGAGTCCGTCAGATGCTCGCCCGACGTGGCGGCCTTGTGCATCTTGTCGCGCCCTTCGGCCGAGCCAAGGTGGGTGAGGCCGGTTCCCGCCATCAGCAGGTGCGCGGGATCGTCGTGATCGATCGGCGCGAGCAGGCGGCCGGCCGCAAATTCGGCGGCTATGTCGATGGCGGGACCGGCCGGACAGGCCTTGGCCGCTTGCGCCAGCGTCTCGCCAGCGGCGATGGCGCGCAGGGCGAGTTCGCGGACAGTGGTGACACCTTCGAGAATGTGGGCAGCATCCCCTTCAGCGAGGATGACCGAGCGCGAGCCGTCGGGCGCGCGATGCTGAAGCAGGCGAAGATAGGTCATGGGTTTCTCCCGGCCGCGACGCGCCGGTTCTGGGAAGCGCGCCGCGGCATTGTCTAAAGTATCAGGACAGCGTGAGCTTGCCGTCGATCAGGCGCGGAGCACCGTCGCCATAAGCGTCGTCACGCAGTTCGGACGGCAGCACCGGCTGGGCGAGGTTCTGGTAGCTGACCGGCCGCAGGAAGCGGTCGATGGCAAGGCTGCCGACCGAGGTCGTGCGCGTATCCGAGGTGGCCGGGAACGGGCCGCCGTGGACCATGGCGTGGCAGACTTCGACGCCCGTTGGCCAGCCATTGGCAAGGATGCGGCCGACCTTGCGTTCCAGCACGGGCAGCAGGCGGGAAGCTACGGCTTCGTCCGCTTCGTCCATGTGCAGGGTGGCGGTGAGCTGGCCTTCGAGGCCTTCGAGCACGGCCTTGAGTTCGGCCTCGTCCTTGCAGCGCACGATCACCGAAGAGGCTCCGAAGACCTCGTGGCCGATGGCCTTGTCGGCGAGGAACTTTTCGGCAGTGGTCTGGAACAGGAACGCGCCGCCGCAAGTGTGACTGCCGTCCTCGCCCTTGGCCAGCGTCTCTACGCCCGTTGTTTCGGCCAGGGCTTCGACGCCCTTGGCATAAGCGGCGGCAATGCCGGTGGTGAGCATGGTCTGCGGCTTGGCGGCGGACACGCCGCCGGTGGCTGCGGCGATGAAGGCGTCGAGGCCTTCGCCTTGGATCGCGAGCACGAGGCCCGGATTGGTGCAGAACTGGCCTGCCCCCATGGTGAGCGAACCGACGAACGCGGTGCCAAGCGCCTGGCCGCGTGCCTTCAGGGCTTCGGGAAGCAGCAGGACCGGGTTGACGCTCGACATTTCGGCATAGACCGGGATCGGCACGTCGCGCTGCTGCGCGAGCCTGGCCAGCGCCAGGCCGCCCGCGCGCGAGCCGGTGAAGCCCACCGCCATGATACGCGGGTCCTGCACCAGCGCGGCGCCGAGTTCGTTCGACGGGCCGGTGAGGTGTTGGAACACGCCCTTGGGAAGGCCGCTGTCGGCCACCGCCTTGCTGATGGCCTGCGCCACGAGTGCTCCGGTGATCGGATGGGCCGGGTGGCCCTTGACCACGACCGGGCAGCCGGCGGCGAGCGCCGACGCGGTGTCGCCGCCTGCGGTCGAGAAGGCGAGCGGGAAGTTCGAGGCACCGAACACGGCGACCGGGCCGACCGGGATCATGCGCAGGCGCAGGTCGGGGCGCGGGGGCTGGCGGTCGGGCAGGGCGGGATCGATGCGAAGCTGCTGCCACTGGCCCTTGCGGACGACATCCGCGAACAGGCGAAGCTGGCTGCAGGTGCGGCCGCGCTCGCCTTCGGCGCGCATGCGGGGCAAGCCGCTTTCGGAGAGGTAGGCGTCGATCAGCGCGTCGCCGATCGCCATGATCTCGTCGGCGATTCGCTCGAGGAACGCGGCGCGATCCTCACGGCTGGTGGAGCGGTAAATGTCGAACGCGGCATCGGCTTCGGCGCAGGCCGCCGCGACATCCGCGGGGCCGTGGACATCGAAAGGGGCGCCTTGCGGTTCACCGGTTTCGGCAGCCACGGAACGGAATTCGGTCATCTGGGATCTCCCTATTTACTCCGACATATTCCGTGATGAGGATAAACGCAATGTTTGTCGTTCCTTCCCGGTGTCAGGGCTGGTAGGCTTATTTGCGGAGGTGGCGGAAATCGTGACAGAAGCTGGCATTACCAAGGAAGTGGAAGGGGCAAAGGCCGTCAAGGAACCCCGTGGTCCGGGGCGCCGCCTGCATGGTGCGATCGCGCACAAGCTGGGTACGGACATCTTGTCAGGCAAATATGCGCCGGGTGATATTCTCTCCGGCGAAGTGGCTTTTGCCGAAGAACTGAAGGTTTCGCGAAGCGCTTATCGTGAAGCAATTCAGGTGCTTACTGCGAAGGGGCTGGTGGCGAGCCGTCCCAAGGCGGGCACGCGCGTGCTGCCGCGCGACCGCTGGAACCTGCTCGATCCCGAGGTGCTGGGCTGGGCCTTTGCCGGAGAGCCCGACGTCGAATTCGTGCGCAGCCTCTTCGAATTGCGCGCCATCGTCGAACCGGCGGCGGCCCGCCTTGCCGCGCAGCGGCGGGACAAGGCGGACCTCAAGATCATGAAGGATGCGCTCGCCGCGATGCGCCAGCATACGTTGACGACAGAAGCAGGGCGGGCGGCGGACCGCGATTTCCACAATGCGATTCTTCACGCCACGCGCAACGACGCGCTGATGGTGCTGAGCGCCAGCATCGGCGCGGCGGTGAACTGGACGACCCAGTTCAAGCAGCGTTCCCGCGCGCTGCCGCGCAATCCGATTCCCGATCATGCGCGCGTTTACGATGCCATCGCGGTAGGCGATGCCGATGCCGCGGCCGAGGCGATGAATGTGCTGGTCGACCTTGCGCTGGAGGATACCCGCAGCGCGATGGAGCCGCAGGGCGAAGGCTAGAGGCTCTGGGCATACACGGAAAAAAAGGCCCCGGCATCGCTGCCGGGGCCATTTCAGTTTGAGGGATTTGCTTAGGAGTCAATCTGGTTCGACGGCGACCAGATCGGGTTCTACATGCGTCGGCCTGCTGCCCCAGAGCGCGTAGAACAGCACGTAGAGTTCACAGGCGGCCGTCAGCAGGAACGAAGTCTGCAGGCCGTAGGTGTCCGCCATCCAGCCCTGCACCGCGACCAGTGCGCCACCGGCAATGGCCATGACCAGCAGGCCCGAGGCCTCTTCGGTGAGCGGGCCGAGGCCCTTGATGCCGAGCGTGAAGATGGTCGGGAACATGATCGAGTGAAACAGGCCCACCAGGATCAGTGACCACATGGCCACCGGGCCGTGCGCGAAGACGGTGATCATCATCACTACGAAGGCGCCGATCGAAAACAGGGCCAGGACTTTGGCGGCATCGAAGCGCTGCATGATTGCCGAGCCGGCAAAGCGGCCAACCATCATTCCGCCCCACAGGAACGAGAGATAGTTGCCTGCCATTTCGTGCGTCATGTTGCCGATGTCGGGGCGGCTGACGAAGTTGATGAAGAGGTTGGCAACGCCGATTTCCGCGATCAGGTAGATGAAGATGGCGGGCACGCCGAAGACCAGGTTGCGGTGCTTGAGCAGTTCAGGATTGAGCAGCCGGGACTTCCGCCTTTCGCCGTTCCTGCCGCTGGTCATCACCGGCAGCGGGAAGCGGGCGATGACCACCGCGAGCACCACGAGGACCACCGCGACAAGTCCGTAGGGCAGGATCACCGCGTGGGCGTCGGCAAGGCGTTCTGCCTCGGTCAGGACTGTGCCCGCCGCTGCCGTGCCGCTCTTGGAGCGGCCGAGGATCAGGTAAGCGCCGAAAGCCGGGGCGAGCATCGTACCGGCCGAGTTCATCGCCTGCACCAGATTGAGCCGCGAAGAGGCGGTTTCAGGCTTGCCGACAACCGCCACGTAGGGGTTGGCCGCCACCTGCAGCAGGGTGATGCCCGAAGCGATCACGAAGAGCATCACCAGCGTCACGCCGTAGGAAGGAATGCTGGCGGCCAGCATCATGCCCAGTGCGCCCGTCGCCATGATCAGGAGGCCGGTGACGAGCGATTTCTTGTAACCGATCCGCTCGATCAGCAGCGCCGAGGGAATCGAGGCGAAGAAATAGGCGATGAACCAGACCGATTCGATCAGGGCTGCCTGAAAATAGGTCAGTTCGAACACGCTGCGCAGGTGCGGCAGCAGCGTGTTGTTGATGACGGTGATGAAGCCCCACATGAAAAAAAGGCTCGCAAGCAGCGTCAGGGCCGGGCCGTAGCGGACTCCCTCGTCGTGGGGAGCTGCGGCGGGCGTGCCTGCTGAAGAGACCACTGATGGCATGTCTATCCTCTCGATCAGGGCGCGATCGGCGTCGATTGCGAAGCTGCTTGCGCTCTTTCTATTTGTCGGACTATATGCGGTGCGGCAGCCCGTCAATGGGGCAGGACAATTCCAAGCACGATTGGGAGCACTTTGGGAATGAGGAATCTCTCCAGGATCATGGCCGGTACCGCGGCTCTGGCGCTGTGCGCCACGCTGAGCGCGCAGGCTCTGGCTGCCGAAGCGACTCAGGCCCCGGCAGGCAAGCTCTCCGATGGCAGCGACGTGACGGCGGTAACGCTCAAGGCGGATAACGGCGTTTCCGCCACGATCCTGACTTTCGGTGCCACGCTCGAAAAGTTCATGGCTCCCGATCGCGACGGCAAGCTGGCCGACATCACCCTCGGCTACGACAAGCTGGCGGAGTACGAGGCGCGCCCGAACTACTGGGGCGCCACTATCGGCCGCTATGCCAACCGTATCGCCGGGGGCAAATTCATGCTCGACGGCAAGAGCTACCAGCTTCCGCAGAACGACGGCGGCAACTCGCTGCATGGCGGCGGCAAGGGCTGGGACGTCCGGAACTGGAAGATCGATTCGATCAAGTCAGGCCCGGTCGCCAGCGTCGTCTTCTCGCTGGTCAGCTCCGATGGGGATGCCGGCTATCCGGGCACCGTGAAGGCCAAGGTGACCTATACGCTCGATGAGGCCGGCTCGCTGTGCATCACGTTCGATGCGGCGACCGACAAGCCGACGGTCATCAACATGACCAACCACGCCATCTTCAACATGGCGGGCGAGGGTGCGCCGCAGGGCGCCATGCAGAACGTGCTGACGATCCCGGCCAGCCATTACACGCCGATTGACGCCACGCTTATCCCGACCGGCGAACTGCGGTCCGTCGAGGGCACGGTGTTCGATTTCCGCAAGGGCAAGTCGCTGGAAGACGGGCTGCGTGACGGCACCGACCAGCAGATCGTCTATGGCCGGGGCTTCGATCACAACTTCGCGCTCGACAAGGGCGTGACCAAAAAACCCGAACTTGCCGCCCCTCTGGAGGATCCTGCCTCGGGCCGCGTACTCGAAGTGCTCACCACCGAGCCCGGCCTGCAGGTCTATTCCGGCAACTTCCTCGACGGAACCTACATCGGCAAGCAGGGCCACCTTTACCGCATGGGCGACGGCATTGCGCTCGAACCCCAGAAATTCCCGGATTCTCCCAATCATTCCAATTTCGTCTCGGCGCGCGTCGATCCGGGCAAGCCCTACCGGCATGTCATGATCTACCGCGTGTCCGTTGACCGTTGATCGAGACGACCACTGATATGACTGATACGCAAAAGCCCAAGCTGCGCTCGCGCGCCTGGTTCGACAATCCCGACAACATCGACATGACCTCGCTCTATCTGGAGCGGTATCTCAACTTCGGTCTCAGTCTCGAGGAATTGCGTTCGGGCAAGCCGATCATCGGCATTGCCCAGTCGGGCAGCGACCTTTCGCCCTGCAACCGTCATCATCTCGTGCTGGCCGAACGCATCCGCGAGGGCATTCGCGAGGCGGGCGGCATTGCCATCGAATTCCCGGTCCATCCGATTCAGGAAACCGGTAAGCGTCCGACCGCCGGGCTTGATCGCAACCTGTCGTACCTCGGCCTTGTCGAGGCGCTCTACGGCTATCCGCTCGACGGTGTGGTGCTGACCACCGGCTGCGACAAGACCACGCCTGCCATGATCATGGCGGCCGCGACCGTGAACATCCCGGCAATCGCGCTGTCGGTCGGTCCGATGCTCAATGGCTGGCACAAGGGCGAGCGCACCGGTTCGGGCACGATCGTGTGGAAGGGCCGCGAGATGATGGCCAAGGGCGAGCTTGACGCCGACGGTTTCGTCAAGCTCGTGGCATCGTCCGCGCCCTCGACCGGCTACTGCAACACCATGGGCACGGCGACGACGATGAACTCGCTCGCCGAGGCGCTGGGCATGATGCTGCCCGGCTCGGCGGCGATTCCCGCGCCCTACCGTGACCGCCAGGAATGCGCCTACCACACCGGCAAGCGCATCGTGGACATGGTGCACGAGGACCTGAAGCCGTCGGACATCCTGACGCTCGATGCCTTCCACAACGCCATCGTGGTCAATGCCGCGATCGGCGGTTCGACCAATGCGCCGATCCACCTTGCCGCCATCGCGCGCCATATCGGTGTCGAACTGCCGCTCAAGGACTGGGAGACCTACGGCCACAAGATCCCGCTGCTGGTGAACCTGCAGCCTGCCGGCGAATACCTCGGCGAGGATTACTACCGTGCGGGCGGCGTGCCCGCTGTGGTCGCCCAGCTCATCAAGCAGGGTCTGATCGTTGAGGGTGCGATGACCGTCAACGGCAAGACCATGGGCGACAACTGCCGCGATGCCACGATCGAGGACGGGCGCGTGATCAAGCCGTTCGACCAGCCTCTGGTGGAAGAAGCGGGCTTCCTCGTGCTGTCGGGCAACCTGTTCGACGCGGCGATCATGAAGACCAGTGTGATCTCGGACGAGTTCCGCCAGCGCTATCTCTCGAACCCTGATGATCCGGAGGCCTTCGAGGGCCCGGCCGTCGTGTTCGATGGCCCCGAGGACTACCACCACCGTATCGACGACCCGTCGCTGGGCATTACGCCCGAGACGCTGATGTTCATGCGCGGTGCTGGCCCCATCGGCTATCCGGGCGCGGCCGAGGTCGTGAATATGCGCCCGCCGGCCTATCTCATCACAGAGGGCGTTACGGCGCTGCCGTGCATCGGCGATGGCCGCCAGTCGGGCACTTCGGGCAGCCCCTCGATCCTCAACGCCAGTCCGGAAGCGGCGGCGATGGGTGGGCTTGCGCTGCTCGAGACCGGTGACCGGGTGCGCATGGACCTGAAGAAGGGCACGGTGAATGTGCTCGTTTCCGATGAGGAACTGGCCGCGCGCCGGGCCGCGCTGGAAGCGAAGGGCGGTTACGCCTATCCTGCCTCGCAGACGCCGTGGCAGGAAATCCAGCGCTCGGTGGTCGGTCAGATGGACACGGGCGCGATCCTCGAAGGCGCGGAGAAGTACCAGCGGATCGCCCAGACCATGGGCCTGCCGCGCGACAATCACTGAGCCGGACAGGGCACTGAGCCCGACAGGGCGCAGAGCCTGACAGGGCACGGAAGGGAGAGGGCGTCATGGCCGAATGGCGCAAGATCGAACGCGACGTGCGCGACACGCTGGGGGAAGGCACCTTGTGGAGCGCGCGCGACAACGCGGTCTATTGGGTCGACATCCTGGCGCCCGCTCTCAACCGGCTGTCGCTGGCCGACGGCAGCATCGAGCGCTGGGACATGCCCGAGCCGCTCGGCTGGGTCGTGGAAAACGAGGCCGGCGATCTGATCGGCGGTTTCCAGAGCGGCATCGGACGGATTTCCGCCGATCGCTGCGCCGTCAGCCACATCGCTGCCCTGGAGCCGCATTTTCCCGGAAACCGCATGAACGACGGCAAGGCGGACCGGCACGGCGCGATCTGGTGCGGCACCATGGACATGGCCGAGGAACAAGCGCGCGGTTCGCTCTACCGGCTCGATCCGGACGGCACCTGGCAAGTGATGGACCGCGATTACATGGTGCCCAACGGTCCCGCCTTTTCGGCCTGCGGGCGTTGGTTGTATCATTCGGACACGGCAAGGCGGACGATCTACCGCTTTGCGATCACGGATACCGGGATCGAAGGGAAGCATGCTTTCATCCGGTTCGGCGAGGACGATGGCTATCCCGACGGCATGACCGCCGATCGCGAGGGCTGCCTCTGGGTCGCACACTGGGACGGCGGACGCATCAGCCGTTTCGATCCGGACGGCGTGCTGGATCGCGCCATCAGCTTACCCGCACGGCGCATCACCAACATCACATTCGCGGGCGAGGGACTGGATCGCATGTTCGTCACCTCGGCCGCCATAGGGTTGCCAGAGTCCGGCTTCGACGGTGCCTTGTTCGAGGTGGAGAGCGGCGCGGCCGGTGTGCCGGCAGGCATCTATCGGGGCTAGCTTCAACATTTTCCCCGCGGCCCCGTCGCCGTCATCCCGCCTGAATTTGCTGAATTCGCATGCCCGGTGTCAACTGTAACGAAGGCATTGAAGTGGTATGGAAGGGTGAAGTGAACGTCACGGATGGGATGCGTTCTTACCTCGCGGTAACGCGCGTACTCCGCAATCTTCGGAAGCCGTGGAATGGGCTGCCGACTGAATAATCGAGCCGAGAATTCACACTTGCTGTTCCGATAACCAGAGGGCGCACGCAGCGAATGCGCACTCACTCTGAGGCGTTGGAAAACCTCCGCAACCGGATCGTGAATAGCCCCTCGATTTTTGATCTCCTTGGATCCAAATTATGAGGACAGGAGGAGCCGATGGGGAAGGCGCCTGCCTCGCAAGCCATATTGCAGCCGAGAATATAGCGGCACCGACATGTGGTTGATTTCTCATAAAAATCAATGCACTGTAAGTATGGAGACAATCGAGTGGGAGTGATTCTGAGCCCTCCAGAGGGGGCGGCGATACGCTAGGCTGCGTTGATAGAGTGAGGCAACCATTTGCGGATGGTGGCAAGGTTTAGAAAGCTGGCGAACGAAAGCGCGGTTTTATCATAGCGCCAACCACGCCATAGTCGGAGA
Organism: Novosphingobium mangrovisedimenti; assembly: GCF_025153475.1. Classification (GTDB taxonomy): domain Bacteria; phylum Pseudomonadota; class Alphaproteobacteria; order Sphingomonadales; family Sphingomonadaceae; genus Novosphingobium; species Novosphingobium mangrovi_A. The sequence continues at coordinate 107,846 of NZ_JANZXA010000012.1, read as the reverse complement.
CTTCACTGCGTGTCGGGATGAAGCCGAGAGGGCGTCCTTGATCGTCACAGCGGGCGTGAACCTTGCACGTAAAGCCGCCGCGTGATCGACCAAAAGCCTGTGCACGCCCCCCTTTTCCACCCACTGCCGAGACATGGCCGCGAACTGTGGTGCTGTCGATCATGTGCTGCCAGTCGTCGGTCAGCCCCAACTCCATCAATGTTGCCAGGATCGCATCCCACACGCCCTGTTCGGCCCAGCGCCGAAACCGCACATAGACAGCGTTCCAAAGGCCATCGCGTTCGTGCATGTCCCGCCAAGGGCCGCCGACCCGCAGCATATGTAGCATGCCATCGAGGAAGCGCCGATTATCATGGAGAGGACGGGATTTACGGTTGCGCTCAGATGACAGCAGCCCTGCGATCACTTCCCATTCTTCGTCCGTCAGATCGCCCCGAGCCATGCCAACTCCCACAAAGGGCGGCCAAGTTTTGCCGGAACATCCCTGAATCCAATGATTAGTAGTAGGGTGTTCAATTAAAATTCAAATAATTCATTAGTATTAAACAAAATTCAATCTAAATTTTTTAAAAATCCTCAGAAAATTAAAATTATTATGAATAACGGAACTTCATCGCGACGTTAGATACGATTGATACATCGCCCGGCATGCTCTGAAATCTTACCGATACGTTCGGGCATGATCTTCCGGGAATGATGAAATCGCCCCGAAAGCACGCCTGTCGAGATCGTGAATACAATGTGTTCACAGAAGTCGAATCGCCCGCGCACGGCTCCACAGGAGCGCATGCGAGCCCGGTCGATGCCGCGCTGCAAGTCCCGGTTTCTCCCACACCTGCCTCTCGTCTCATGAATACGAACAGGGATTATCTGCGCGCTCATCGAGAGAACTCGGGGCAAGACTATGTGCCTGCGGGGACCAAGCCTTGGTGGGTGCCCTGATTTCCCCCCTCTCCGGACGCGGCCCCTTAGGTACGAGTGATACACTCGATACACCGCACCCAATTGCCGCACTTCGCAGTTTCACGACAACACAACGATGCGGAATGAAACCGCTTTCAAGGAAAGGAATACGCAATGAAAAAGGCAATTACTGCATTGATTTTGGCAGGTTTCGCTCTCGGGACCGCGAGTCAGGTGTCGGCGGCGTTTACCGGCCACCTGAAAATCCCGGACATTCCCGGCGAAAGCCCGCGTGCCACCCCGAAGGATCCCAAGGCCAAGCGCGACACACCTCAGGACATCGTCACGCCGGCTGGCGGTGCTGTCGAACACCCGACCGTGCGCGGCACCAAGATCAAGAAGCGCGGCGATGGCGAGAAGATCGGGCTGCTCGTTCCTGCCGTTCAGCCGGCACGCGAGGCCGCCCGGGCCATGCCGCGCCCGAAGTAACAGATACCGAGCACCTTGTTGTTCCCCCGCATGCATCCCAGCCACCGAAGTCATGGGGGAGCAGCTGAAATGGGAAGGGTGGGCTGTCACCGGTTCATCCTTCCCGCCGTATGCGAAGCCCGAATTCGAATGGCAGCAGCGATACAATTGATACAATTGCGAACGAACAACTGATACATCGCCGGGCTAGTGCTGCATGCCAAAGGCAATCGGGTACGAGATGGCAGATACATCAGGCGCCACGGCGAATACTTTCAATTATCCGGACCTGCAGGCGGCGGTCAGTGATCTGGTCGAGAGCCACGTACTGCCGATGGCCATGTTCGACCGCGGGTTGAATCTGTTGGGCCTCAACCGGAATTTCATTTCGTTTCTGCCCGATAGTCACGGGCTCGAGGCCGGCGATCCGATCGAGGACCTGCTGTTCGCGCTTGGCGAAGAGAGTGATGGTCCCGTAGTCATGAGTGGCGACATGGCGCTCGAAACCGGCGGCCGCTCCTCCAGCGCCATTGCAAACGCATTGCGCGAGGGCGACTGGCGCCTCAATCCCATCGTCACGCACGACGGCCGCGTCGTCGTGCCGTTCAATTATCCGCTGGCGAGTGGAAACACCCAGCTGGTGCTGCTTGAACCCTCGCGCATGGGCGAAGTGACCGACCTTGGCGAAGTCCTGGATGTGGCCGCCGATGCTTTCGCGATCTTCGATGATGACCAGCGCCTGATCCAGTGCAACAGCCAGTTCGTTGCGCTGCTGACGTACGATCCCACGTCTCCGCCGCCGCTGGGGCAGACCGCGCGCGAGATCGTGCGCGGTGTCGTCGAAACCGGTACGCTGCTGGTCGGCGCTGGCATGGACAAGGCCCAGATGACCGAAGCGATGGTTGCGGGCCTGCTGACACCGGCCGGTGCGACGTTCGAGATCGAGGGCAAGCTGGGGCGCATTTTTCTGGCATCGACGAAGCCCCGCAGCTCGGGCGGCCATATCCTGACGCTGCGAGACATTACCGACATTCGCAAGAGCGAGCGGCAGGCGATCACCACGTTGCGCGCGGCGGTTGATGCGCTCGAGCAGGGCTTTGCCTTCTACGACGAGACGCTGACGCTGCAGGTGTGGAACGAGCAATACGACCGCATGTATTGCGGCGATTGCGGGCTGCATCCGCGCAAGGGTGAAGACGGCGTCGAATTCCTGCGCAAGGTGATGGAGACCGGGCGATTCCTTCTCGAACCGGGTGTCGACATAGATCAGGCGATCGCCGGAATTCTGCGCAAGATCGAGAATGGCGAAAGGGTCGAATACAATTTCAGCGATGGCACCACGGTCCTGTGCAGTTACAACCGCACGGCCTCGAACGGTCTCCTCGTCACTCTGCTCGACATTACCGACAAGAGGGATTCGGAACAGCGCGCACTGGCTACGCTGCGCGATGCGTCGGGCGCGCTCGAGGAGGGGTTCTCGCTGTGGGACAAGGATTTCAATTTCGTCCTGTGCAACGAGCGCTACTGCGAACTCGTGTTCAAGGACCCCGATTTCCGGCCCGAGTCTGGACAGCCGGGGCTTGAAATTTCCGCCATCGCGGCTGCGAATGCGACCATGTCCCTGCCCGAGGGGCTGACCGCGGAGGAATTCGCCCAGCGCAGCTACGTCCAGCTCAGGAACCTTGCCAAGAACGTGGAGATCCGGCTCGATACGGGAAGGATCGTCGAATTTTCCGGCCACAGGACGGCGCAGGGCGGCTATCTCATCACCGTGCTCGACGTGACCGAGCGCCACCGCGCGGCGGAAGAGCTCGAACGCCAGGCGCAGATCGCGCACCAGAACGAGAAGCTTTCGGCGTTGGGCGAGCTGCTGGCGGGCGTGGCCCACGAACTGAACAATCCGCTCTCTATCGTGGTGGGTTATTCACAGCTTCTCTCGGCCGAGCTGACCGATCCCCGGCAGCAGGACCGCATCAGGCGCGTGACGCAGGCGGCGGAGCGCAGCGCCAAGATCATCAAGACCTTCCTGGCCATGGCGCGCCAGCGGCCGGCCAAGATGGAGCCGGTCGATCTGGCTGACGTAATCGAGACGGCCGTCGATGTCGCGGCCTACGGGCTGCGCACGACGGGCGGGCACCTCGCCGTCGGCTGCGCGCCCGATCTGCCGCTGGTGCAAGCGGACAAGGACCAGATGGTTCAGGTCTTCAGCAATCTCATCGTCAATGCCGAGCACGCGATGAAGGGCATGGGGCAGGAAGCGCGGCTGGCCATCCGGGCTACCCATGCGAACGGCAGGGTCGAGGTTGCGATCCGCGACAACGGCATCGGCATGGACGATGAAACGCGCAACCGCATCTTCGAACCGTTCTTCACGACCAAGGATGTCGGCAGCGGAACCGGGTTCGGCCTCGCCTTCTGCCACCGTATCGTGACTAGCCATGCCGGCACGCTGGACGTCCGTTCGAAGCCCGGGCAAGGCAGCGAATTCGTGATCGGTCTACCCACGCTCGACGATGTCGAGGCCGCGGAAGCCCTGGAAGGCGTGAAGGCGGATGGACGCCTGCGGGTTCTCGTCGTCGATGACGAGGCGGATGTGGCGGACCTGATCGCCGAAGTGCTGATGGCGCGCGGTCACGAGGTGTTCTGCGCCTATAGCCCGAACGCCGCCATCGAAGCGGCGGCCCGCGAGCCGTTCGCCATCGTGCTTTCGGACATGAAGATGCCGGAGATGACCGGCGATTTGCTGCAGCGCGAACTGCTGGCGCAGCGCCCCGAACTGGCCGGCCGTATCGGCTTCATCACGGGGGACAGCCTGAGCGCGCGCGTGCGCGACTTCCTGGAAGACGGCAAACAGCATTTTATCGAGAAGCCGGTCGTGATCGAGGAACTGCTCGATCTGGTCGAACGTATCCGGCCGAGGCCGTGGGGTAGGAGTGCAGGGATATGACTTCGGCTGAGCCGTTTGTGCTCGTGTGCGACGATGAGCGTGATATCCGCGATCTGCTGTGCGACTATCTGTCCACGCGCGGCTTCAGGACCAAGGGCTGCGCCGATGCGGACGAACTGTTGCGCGCGGTCGAGCGGGCGCCTGCCGACCTTGCGATCCTCGACATCAACATGCCCGGCATGGACGGGCTGACGGCGTTGCGCACCTTGCGCATGAAGCACGATATTCCCGTTATCATGCTGACCGCCGCCAGCGAGACGATCGACCGGGTGCTCGGCCTCGAACTGGGGGCGGACGATTATCTGGGCAAGCCGTTCGACCTGCGCGAAGTGGAAGCGCGGGCGAAGTCGGTTCTGCGCCGCAGGTTGCCTCAGGCCCCGAACGGCGAAGCGCCGCCGCAGCAGCGGGTGGTGTTCGGTGACAATGCGCTCGACCTGGTCTCGGCGCGGCTATTCGATGGCGAGGGCAACGAGGTCGCGATAACGGCGATGGAATTCGCGCTCCTCAAGGTATTCGCCGCGAACCGGGGGCGCGTGCTCAACCGTGATCAGTTGCTTGAACAGGCACACGATCGCAGCTGGGATCCGTTCGATCGTTCGATCGACCTGCGCATTTCCCGCCTGCGCCAGAAGATCGAGCGCAATCCGAAGAAGCCCGAGGTGATCCGGACCGTGCGCGGTCTGGGCTATATCTATGGCTGAGGCGGACGCCCGATACATTTGATACAAGCGCTTAGTTCCAGACACATAGGCCACAATTGAGACGTGGCGGGACACAGCCGCGATACGTCCAGGCTCCAGCAGACAGGCCAAGGCCAGCCGGCATTCCGGCGGCAGTTTGCTGGAGAATGTCATGTCCAAGGATTCCGTAACCCGTTCACGCCGCGGCGCGCGAAGCCGCCTGCTCGTTTCCACCGCCGCAGCCGCCTGCGGCTGGGCGGCGCTGTCCTCGCCTGCGGCCGCTGCCGTGCCGCCCGAATGCAGTACGAGCGGTGTCGATCCGATCGAAGTCGATTGCGTGGTGCCCGCGCCCGATACGGTCGGCCAGATCTACACCACGGCGGACAGTGCCATCGTCAGGGTCGGTACGGCGGACACTCCGACCTCCGTGGTTGTCGCGGCTGGCGATGCCGTCATCATGACCGGCAACGACCAGCAGGCGCTGCAGGTGGCGGCAGGATCGAGCGTGACCTCGCTGCGCGGGATCGGTGCCCTGATCTCGACCGGCGCTTCGGGCAACATCTTCGTGACCGGGCAGGGCGACTTTACCGGTCAGACTGACGGCGTGCGCATCTTTAGCGCGGGTAGCGGCGGCCTTTCGTTCTCCGGGCACAACCTCACCGGCGTGACCGGCACCGGCCTTGCCATCAACACGACGGCTGGCGCGGGATCGAGCGTCCTCAATGTGACCGGCACCGCCGCCGGCACCGTCGACGGCGTACATATCGTCGATGAGAGCGACAGCAGCGTGACCGCCTCTTTCAACAACGTCTATGGCGGCGAACACGGCCTGCATGTTGAGAAGACGGGCAATGGCAACATCAACATCTCCAGCAGCGGGGACATCGTTTCGGCAGGTGATGCTGCGGTCAGGATCATTCACCAAGGTGTTGGTGACGTCGATTTCATCTCGACCGGTTCGATCGAGGGCGATGTTGCGATCGCACTTGGCCATGGGAATGGGCAACTGACCGCAATCTTAAACGACGTGACGGGCAATGTGCGCACCAATGCCTTGCTCGATGTCGATAACGTCACCGCGTTCAGTGGTTCGCTTACAGGTGAAGTCTGGGCCTATGCGATGGACGGCGACGTCACGCTCACCACGCAGGATGTTGCGGTCACTGTGCCCACCGTGTTCGGCGTTCTTGGCTATTCGGATGGCAACGGCGATGTCCGTGTGACCACCGAAGGGACCGTGGTTGCCGATGCAGCCGCTGCCGTGGCCGGTATCAACGAGGGCGACTTCGGTAATGTCGCGGTCGAGACCGACGCCGTTGTCTCGACCGTTTCAGCCATTGTGGGTCAGCAGGGCAAGGGCTCGCAGGGTGACATCACCATCCTGAGCCATGGCGATCTGACCTCGGGTGCGAGCGGTATCGTCGCTTACCATGAAGGCGACGGCACGATCGATATCGCTGCGGAAGGCGCATTCGATGCGGACTGGAACGGCATCAGCGTCACCCACTTCGGCAACGGTGACATCTCGGTTGCCGCCAGCGGCCCCATCGATGCGGAACAGGTCGGTGTCAGGCTGTTCCAGGGGGAAGACGGCACGCCGGCTACCGGTGATGTCGCGATCGCCACGAGTGGCGCCATCAATGCAGGTCTGAGCGGGGTTCTCGTCCAGAAGATCGGTGACGGAAACGTCGCCATCGACGCAACGGGTGCGATCTCCAGCGGCGACGACGGCATCAATGCCTATCTTGGAGGCCAGGGCGAGATGACGATTGCTGCGGCCGCCGACATTACGGCGGGAGGCAATGGCATTTATGCCTTCAGCACCGGCACCGGCCCCGTTTCGGTAAACGCGCAGGGTATCGTGTCCGGAGGCGTCAGCATCCTTGCCCAGGGCAAAGGCAGTGTGAAGATTGCGGCTGCAGCGAACCTCGTTGGCGACGTCGCAGCTGGCGGCGATGGCGATGTCGCGATCGACGTTGCGGGCAATGTCACGGGCAGCAATCTTGCATTCGGGGCGGTAACGGCGTTGAACTTCGGGACGGGCGAAACCTCGGTCCATGTCGGGGGCGACATCAGCGGGCATTACACCGGCGTCCACGTCCAGGCGGTCGATTCAAGCGCGGTAGTGGCCATCGATGGCGACATCAGCGACACCGACATGGGTGTGTTCCTGCGTGCCGCCGAGGCGAGCGTCGAACTCGGCGGCGTCGAGAGCAGCGACACCGGGCTCGATATTGCGACCCTCGGCACGTTGAACGCGACGGTGCACGGCGATGTGGTCGCCGGCACCTATGGCCTGTTCTTCACCAGCGCGGGCGATACCGCGCAGAGCCTCGTACTCGAGGGCGACGTCACGGCCGGCCAGGTCGGCGCGCTCGTCAATGTGCATGGCTCCGGGGATTTCAGCCTGTCCAGCCAGGGTGCGATCACTGGCGGCGTGGGCGGTATGCGCGTCGAGTATTTCGGTGCCGGGAGCCTCGCGGTCGATGTGAACGATGTTTCGGGTGAACTCGGCGGTATCTCCGTGCTGCAGGGGCTCGACGCCTTCAACGCGACCATCACTGCCAACGGTACGCTCTCCAGCGGGGACTCGGTCGCGTTCGGCGCCGAACTCGGCGGTTCGGGGGCCAAGCAGGTCACGCTCAACGATGCCATTTCGCAAACGGGTTATGGCGCCCTGCTGATCACGGGCAATGGCACCGGAACCTCGCTCACCGTCAACGGAACGGCTAGCGGCGCCGAATATGGCGTGGGTGTCGAAACGCATGAAGCGCTGGTGCTCGACGTCAACAATGCCACCGCCAGCACCGGCCAGGCGGTCCACGTCAACAGTGTCGACAGCGACGTGACGGCCATGTTCCGCGGTGCGATCGAGGGTACCACGCGCGGTATCTCCTTCATCGGCGACGGTGCAGGCACGATCGACGTGACGATTGCCGAATCTGCCGACGTGCGCGCGTCGAATGGCGTTGCGGTCGACTTCTTCAACCTTTCGTCCGGCCAGACGCTGACGCTCACCAACAACGGCACGATCACCGGCGACGGCCTCAACGGCCCGGCGGTGGCACTGTCGAACAGCGTGGCCGGTGACAGCTTCGTCAACGCAGGCACTCTGGCCGGTGAGGTCTGGATGGCCGATGGCGATGACAGCATGGTCAACAACGGTGCTTTCACCGGCACGCTGATTGGTGGCGACGGCGCTGACAGCTTCACCAACGCAAACCACTTCGCGGGCATCGTGTTCGATACCGACGGGATGACCGTGACGAACATGGCGGGCGCGCTGTTCGAGAGCGCCGGCATGGTGAACATGGGTGGCGGCACCATGACCAATTCCGGGGTTTTCTCCTCGGGCGGCCAGGAGCAAATCCTGCTCACAGAGATCAATGGTAACTTCGTCCAGAGCGAAACCGGCTCGATGCTGGTCGAGGTCGATGGCGGCGTCGCCGACCGTATCGCGTTGTCGGGCGATGCCAGTCTGGCCGGCACGGTGGATGTGGTTCTGTCCAAGCCGGTTGCATCGAATCAGGAATACCTGATCGTCTCGGCCGTGGGCACCGTTTCCGATGAAGGGCTGACGCTTTCCAACACGATGGAACTCAGCCCGCTGGTTTCGCTGGGACTGGATTTCCGCAACGATCACGAACTCTATCTGACTTCGACGGTCGACTTTTCGCCGCCCGGGGCAAACCTCGATCCCAATCAGCAGGAAATCGGCGACGAGATCAACGACGTGTTCGATGCCGATTCCGAGCCGCTCGGTGATCTGACCGATGGCCTTCTGGGCGTCGATACCCTCGATGATTACGGCGATGCGATCAACCAGCTGGTGCCGGAAATCTACCTCAATACGCTGCAGACGTCGCTGCTGGCAGCGCAGGACTTCTCCAGCGAACTGGGTGGTTGCTCGAGCCGTGATGGCAGGATGCTGGCGGACGGCAAGAGCTGCGCGAAGCTCGTTCTGGGCGGCGACATGCTCGATCGCGATGGCGGCGCAGGGCGCATCGGTTTCGAGGATGGGCGGCTCAAGGTTCAGGCGGCCTATTTCACGCCGCTGAGCGATACCCTGACGCTGGGCCTTGGGCTGGGCTACGACGACACCCTGATCAAGAACGACATCGCGTCGCGTGCGCAGGGCCACCGCTTCCAGGCAGGCGCGAGCCTGACCTACCGCAAGGGCGGCTTCGCGCTGGGCGGTATGCTCACCGCCGGCTTCACCCGCTACGACGTGTCGCGTCGGATTGCCTTCGGGGAATTTGCCGCACAGTCGGACGGTGACCAGAAGCTACGCGCTTTCTCGGGTGAACTGAGCGCATCCTACACGGCGGATCTGGGGCAGCTCTACGTCAAGCCCGCCGTGAGCCTCGTTGCCACGCACCTCCATTCCGGCGCGTTGGTGGAAGACGGCGGCAATGCCACCGACTATGCCATCGACCGCATCAGTGGATGGCACCTCGCCGCGCGTCCCTCTCTAGAGATCGGCGGCAACTTTGCGGGCGGCAACGGCGCGCAGTTCCAGCCATATGCCCGCGTTGGCGCCACGGTGCTGTTCGACAACGACTTCGCGCTGACCGGCCGCTTCGCCGCTGCCCAGGGCCTGGGCGATGGCTTCATAACCCGCAGCGAATTGGACCGTACCATCGTCGATGTCGATGCGGGGCTGCGCGTGCTGTTCGGCAGCTCCTCGGCGCTCATCGCCGAATACGTCGGCCGCTATTCCAGCGACATGCAGAGCCATGGCTTCCGCTTCCGCGCCAGCTTCGCGTTCTGACCCCTGAATTTCCAGACATCGAAGAGGATATTTGCAATGACCATACTGAATGGCGCCCTGCGCATGCTTCCTGCCGCACTGGCAGCCTGTGGGCTTGCTGCCTGCTCGTCCTCCACCGGCATCGGCTTCAACGGCGGGGTTCCGCCGATCGGGTCGGCACCGGTTGGCGGGAACGGATGCAGCCCTTCCAAGGGGGCTGTCGGCGGGATCGGCATTGCCGGCAAGCTGCCCCGTGCGTCCTCGGGCACCCTTGCGACGACGTCAGGCGGCAAACCCTCCCGCGCCGACAGCAAGCCGGCCCGAGCCGATCACAAGCCCGAGCGCGCCAGCAGCAAGCCTGAACGCGCCGGTACCAAGCCCGCGCGTCAGAAAACGGGCACCTCACCGCAGTCCGGCGCAGCCGGGTCCTACTTGTCCGCTCCGTCCGGCTGCTGACAAGCGGGCTTTCCGGAGCGGTGCCGGTCTCATTCCCACCCCCTCGGCACCGCTCCTCTTTTTTCTCTTCTGCCGGGCTGTCGCCAACATGATTCGAGATGCGCTTACCATTCGCGCGGCAAATCTGGCCGATGCGGCGATCCTGCCGGCCATCGAACGTTCCGCCGCCTTGCTTTTCGAGGACGTTGCCGGTTCCGAAGCGCTGGTAGGCAGGCCGGTGATCGATCAGGCCACGCATGCGCGATGGATGGGCGAGAGCGCCTACCTCGTCGCGGAATGGCGCCAGCGCAAGCGGGTCGGGTTTCTCGCGGCCCGGCCTGGCGGGGCGGGGGCGTTGACCATCATCGAGTTGTCCGTGCGCCGGGCATTCCAGCGGCGCGGCATAGGGCGGGCGTTGCTGGAACGCTGCCTTGCCGATGCCCGCTCGCGCCGCATCGGTGAGGTGTGGTTGCAGACGGATCTGACGTTTCCCTGGGACGCGGCATTTTACCTGTCGATGGGGTTTGAAGTTGCAGGTCCGCCCGCCTTGTCTTCGCGTGTGCAGCTGGCTGCCCGGGATGATCCGCGGTCCGCCAGCCTGTCGGGACGAAACCGGGAATGGATGGTCTGCAGACTTTCGCAAGGCGCAGACGATGCGATGATCCAGACTAGCACGGCCCAGCGGGCATGATTGCTTGAGACCTCGTCATCCCGGTTCAAGCCACGCATTTAAAACAATGCCGTATCAGGCTTCGGCGTTTACGCCGGAGTTTTATTGCAATTCGATTTTCAATCTTCAAAAATTCCGCCGATACTGCCCGCTATCAAGCGCTCCAACATTTCAAGGGGAACCGTGATCATGTGGATCATTCCTGGCGTGGCAGTTTTGATACTGCTCTATCTCGTGGTGATTTATAACCGGCTGGTGAAATTGCGGGCACTGGCGCGCGAGGCGTGGAGCGGGATCACGGTGCAGCTGCGCCGCCGCGCCGATCTGGTGCCGAACCTCGTTTCCGCGGTTAAGGGCTATGCCTCGCACGAACGCGAACTGCTCGAGAGCGTGACCGCACACCGCAGCGATGCGCTGCACACGAAGACGGTCGGGGAAACCGCGCAGGCGGACAGCGCTTTTGGCGGGATGCTGGGGCGGCTCATGGCGGTTGCGGAGGCCTATCCAGACCTCAAGGCGGACGCGAATTTCCGGCAGTTCCAGTCCGAACTCGCCCAGATCGAGGACGAACTGGCCGGTGCTCGGCGCTATTACAACGCCACGGTGCGGGACCTGAACACGCAGGTCGAATCCTTTCCGGACGTTCTGGTGGCGCGGCCGTTCGGCTTCGAGAAACTCGAATCCTATGCCGACGCGGACGACAGCATCCGCATCGCGCCGAAGGCTGACTTTTCGTGAAGGTGATGCGCATCCTGCAGGGCCTGCTTTGCGCACTGATGCTGTTCGTGCCTGCGGCGGCATGGCCGCAGGACCCGGATGCCATGGTGCGCGCATGGGATCTGTCCCGGGGACAGGAGCGCATTCTCAGCTTCGTCAGTGCGGTGTCGGTCCAGCCTGACGGCGATCTCGATGTGATTGAAACGATCCGGCTGGTCTCGCTGCATCAGGAGATCAATCACGGCATCCAGCGCGACTTTCCCACGACCTACAACAATGGCGCAGGCCAGCGCACCAGCGTCGGGTTTTCGGTGGTCTCGGTGCAGCGCGACGGGCAGGATGAACCGTGGGAGCAGATGGGCCTGTCGAACGGGGTGCGCATCCGGATCGGATCGGCCGACGTCGACCTGCCTCCGGGCGAGCATACCTTCGTCATCCGCTATCGCACGACCCGCCAGATTCTCTATGGCGACAAGGAGGACGAGCTCTACTGGAACGTCACCGGCACCGGCTGGACCTTTCCCATCGACATGGCCGAGGCACGGATCACGTTGCCTGCTGAAACCACGTTCGGCAATCGTGCGGTCTACACCGGCCCTCAGGGCGCGACAGGTCACGATGCGGCAGTGATCGAGGAACGTCCCGGCTTCATCGTCTTCCGGACCACCGCACCGCTTGGTCGGGAAGAAGGGCTCACCGTTGCCGTGGCCTTTCCCAAGGGCGTGCTGCAGGCCCCCGGCGCTGCGCGCCGTGCGTCGTGGTGGCTCGAGGACTGGGGCGCGCTGGCGGCGGCCGTGCTCGCATCGCTCGGCCTTGCCGGTTTTTATGTTCGCACCTGGTGGACGGTGGGCCGGGGCCCGCAACCGGGCACCATCGTGCCGGCCTTTTCCCCGCCGGATGGCCTGACGCCTGCCGCGGTGCGCTACATCAGCAGGATGGGTTTCGACAACCGCGCCTTTTCGGCTGCGTTGGTCTACCTGGGCGTGTGCCACAGGCTTCATGTGACGCAGGAAAAGGGCGGCTGGCTGAGCAAGGCGACCACCACCCTGACCCGCACCGAAGCCACGGATGGCGAAGCCGCAAAGCCAGTGGCCGCTCCCGAGCAGGCAATGCTCGACAAGCTCTTTACCGAGGGCAGCGAAATCGAACTCAAGCAGGAAAACCACAAGACGATACGGGCCGCCCGGACCGAACTCGATACGGGACTGGGTGAAGCCTACGAAGGATCGATGTTCCGCAAGAACAGCGGATGGGCCGCGATCGGGATGCTGCTGATACCGCTGGCGATGCTGGCTGTGGCCGTGGTCGCGCTGTTCGCCGACACTTCGGTTGCTGGGGATGAGAGGGTCGGCCTGCCCTTTCTCGCGGCGATACTGGTCGCCGGAGCATGGGGGCTGCATCGCTCGACACCGCAGAAAAACCGAGGGTGCTTCGTCTGGGCGGGGGTGGCCACGCTGGCCATTGCCGCCATTGGCGCGACATTTGCCACGATAGCCGCGGCGCTGTCGGCCGGGGCCTTCGTGATCTTCGTGCCTCTGCTGCTGTTGCCGGCCGCGATCGGCGCCTTTTCGTGGATGGCGGCACCGACGGCCGAAGGGCGCCGGATGATGGACCGCATCGCCGGTTTCAAACAGTACCTGTCCATTACCGAAGAGGCGCGGCTGGATGCTATGCATCCGCCCGAAAAGACGCCCGAGCTGTTCGAGCGCTATCTGCCCTATGCCATCGCACTCGACGTGGAAAACCGCTGGGCCGACCGGTTCGCAGGTGTGCTGGCTGCCGCCGCGGCCACGGGCGCGACCGCGCAGACGGCCAGCTGGTATTCGGGGCACGGAAACATATGGGACGATCCCAGCGGATTTGCCAAGGACATGGGCTCGTCGTTTGTCAGCACCGTGTCGTCGGCCGCCACGTCGCCGAGCAGCGGGAGTGGCGGGTCGTCAGGAGGCGGGTCGTCCGGCGGCGGCGGCGGCGGTGGTGGTGGCTCCGGTTGGTAATGTGCGGAAGGTTGTCTGTCACTGGCCAGTCTTGCTCATTCAGAAGGGCAAAACGGCCGGTCCGCTGTTGGGGCGCGAAAATTGACCTGAGAATGGCGGCAAAGGATCGTTACCTGCCTCGTGGGGGCGTACCACCGAAACGGGTTCTTCGTTCACCTGCTTCCCGGCAACAGCGAGTGACCTGGTTGGGGCAGGGAACTTGACCGAAAGAATGCATGCTGGGTGTGGCGGCCTCTTATAAAGCAGATGCCATTATACTCTGAACATAAGTCTCGTAATCCGCATCGATTTGATACCCGTCAACGCCTAGCGACGCGGCATAGGCCAGATCGCGCTGTCCTTGTATTATCGGATCTGTCGTCGGGTAATGGAGCAGGTTGACGGTCACGATCACATCCACGCCGTGTCGCCGGAATCCGGCGATGTCTTCCGGGGTAAAATCGTGCGGATGATCGAATGCGAAGTAGTGCGCCGGATCGCCGCCCTTTGCCAGGATTTCGCTTTCGAACTGCGCGAAGGGCTTGCGCCATTTGGTGCGCACGGGGCCATGAATGCGCGCCATCGCCGGGCCATGGCCGATCAGCAAGGCACCTGCGAGCAGGCCATGCCGTTCAAGCGATGTCTCGATCCCCTTTGAGAACGCCGGCAGGAGCGGTGCGGGCACTTCCTTGATGTCGACCATCAGCCCGAGCTTGCCGGCTGCACTTGTGCGCGCGAAGACATCGAATGTCGGCACGATATCGGGACGGACATGGCGATGGAGTTCCTGCAAACTGACCTCGTCGACCATGAGGTCGAGGCCGGTGGTGCGCATGAGATTGCGGTCGTGGAGGCACACCACGTGGCCATCCCTGGTGCAGCGCAGGTCGACTTCGACGTGGGTATAGCCGCGCCGGATGGCCTCCTTGAGCGCGCCCATCGAGTTTTCGGGATGCTCGGGGCTGACGACACCGCCGCGATGCGCGATGAGATAGGGCTTGGCAGGTTGTTTTGCCGCAGTGGCGATGGCGCCGCGCGCGCCGAGGAGCAAAGGGCCGGCGGCCATGGCCGCTAGGACCTTGCGGCGTGAGATAACGTCCATGCTCATGAGATGTCCTGTCATTCCTGTTCGTGAAAGTCCGGGGCGAGGCGGATTCTCGCCTCAAATGCCTGCAGCGGTGCCTACTTGATTTGCGTTTCGACGTAGGCGTCCGACCAGCTTTCCCAGTTCGTCGTTCCGTCGCGGAAGCGCATCCAGCTCTTGAACCGGTCGGGATTGGCCTGATCGAGCTGGATCACGCGCGCACCGCGTGCACGGTCGTTGGTCACGTCTTCGGGGGGCGTATGGGGATAGCCGTAGAATCCCACGACCCCGGCTTGTCCAAGGGTGACGCCGTGGAATTTTCCGAGGTAGTTGTTCACGTGATCGTGGCCGCAGAAGATGCCCTTCACATCGCCGCGATCCAGCACGGCGGCGAACATGCCGCTGTTGATGCCCGAGGGCGATTCCGTCTCGTGACGCTCCCCGATCACCTTGCGGGACATCACCATTTCGCGGAATTCGGGCAGCGGTATGTGGAAGAACATGAGGCCGGGCACCTTGTGCCCATAGCGCTGCTCCAGCAGTTTCGAGGTCTTCCAGTACCAGGCGATCTGGTCGGTATGGATCCAGTCATAGCGGATCGACTTGTCGGGATAGCTTTCTCCCGAATCGATCAGCCAGAGCGCGTTGACGGGCGCCTTGCCCTGCGCGTCCCAGATCAGCAGATCCTTGTTTCCGGCCCCGGAAATGCCGCGCTGCCAGCCGCCGTTGCGGTTGAAGGGATAGCGCTCGTAATAGTTGAAGACCTGCTCTCGCGTGACGCCCGTGCGGGCGACGTGTTCCTGATCGTGATTGCCGAGCACCACGGCCCAGGGCACTTTCCGACTTTCCATCGCGATACCGACATTGCGAACGGCCGCCTCGACATCGGCAGGCGTATCGCAGCGGTCGCCGGATATGTTGTCGCCGGTCGCGATCACGAGATCGGGCTTTTCGATGTCGATCAGCTTGCGGGTGAGCGCGATCCCGGCCTGATCCGGTTCGGGGATATAGTGCAGGTCGCTGATCACCAGGATCTTGAACGTGCCGTCCGGCCGAAAACGCAGCGCGTCCTTGCCCGCGGAAGGCGCGGCATCGCCGGCAAGGGCCGCGGCCGGATTTCCCAGAAGCATGGTGCCGGAAGCGGCCAGCGAGGCCGAGGTGGTCAGAAAGGTCCGGCGGTGCATGAAGGTACTCCTCGTTCTTGGCGGGCCCGGCGGGCGGGCGGAGACATGGCGGCAATGGGCGCCGAAAGGCGCTGTGCCCTGGGCTAGTCCCGGTTCCGGGGCGGCAGGGTCATCTGCACCAGAACGGGAAAGTGATCGGAGATGGGCTTGCCGCCGATGGAGTTGTTGAGGACGCCGTAGCGCTCCACCGCAGGCCCCGGCCCGGCAAGGACATAGTCGATCCGGGGCGCGTCGGGACGGGTCAGATTGAAGCCGTTGGCGGTTCCCTCGGGTCCGAACACCAGCGGGCTGACCAGACGGGTATCGCGCAGCCCGAGGGCATTGCCCGTCATCAACAGTTGGTAGGCAACACTTTCGGGACCGAAGTTGAAATCGCCCATGACGATGAGCATGGCCTTTTGCCCGGCGATCTCGGCCACGGGCAGGCTTCCCATCAAGCGGGCGCAATTGCGCCGTGCAATTTCGCCGCGGTTGTCGAAATGGGTGTTGCGCACATCGAGATAGTGGCCGCTCACGCGGTCCCTGAGCACGACGCGGGAAATGACGCGCTTGTGCGTGGCATCCCAGCCCTTGGCCGGAACATCGGGGTCGGGCGCGCACCACTTGGTCTGCGCCGCTACGCGCTCGAAACGCTCTGCGCGGTAGAGAATCGCTGCGTATTCGCCGGCCTGCATGCCGTCATCGCGGCCAAGGCCATAGTGTTCATAGCCATCGAGCCCGGATACGAGTTCGGCCAGCGTTGGCGTCTTGGCTTCCTGAACGCCGACGATGTCGGGCCGGAAAAAGGCGATCTGGTGGATCAGCGGCCCGCGCCGGACCGGCCACGGCGGATCGTCCGCCGGAGCATCTATCCGGATATTGTAGGTCATGACGCTCAGCGCAGCGCCGGCTTCGCCTGCCCATGCCGGCCCCGTCAGGCCCGTGCCGAACAGGGCAGCCACCAACGGCCCGGCGAGCATCTTTATAGCGGCGGCAAGGGTCAAGGCAGCCCGCATGCGATCGCATCCCTTCTTGATAGGAAAGCAGGAAACAGCCCGCGCACGACAAGAGCCATGCGCGGGCTGCCGGGGGGTTAGAAGCTGTAGGTTGCCTTGAGCGTGAAAGTCCGGCCCGACGTCGTGGTGCCATAGAGGCGGTCGTCGGTGTCCGAATATTGCTCGATCGGCTCATCGGTCACGTTGAGGATGTCGAACGCCAGCTTCAGCCTCTTGTTCACGTTGTAGTGGCTGCTGAAGTCGATGAACGTCGAACCGTGAAAGCCGCGCTCGTCCTCGTCGGTATTGCCGGCCTGCACGCTAAGGATCCAATCGCTGCGATAGGCACCGGAAACACGCGCGCCCCAGCGGTCCGTCTCGTAGTAGAGCGTGACATTGGCCGTGTGCTCCGACAGCCCGGGGAAGCTCTTGTATTCGCTGATGCCGGTCCCCTGGACGTCGGGATATAGCGTTTGGCCGTCAGCATAGGTGTAGTTGGCGATCAGCCCCAGGTTTTCGAGCGGGCCCGGCAGGAAATCGAAGTCATGCTTGAACCCGACTTCGAAGCCCTTGATCGTGCTCTTGCTCAGATTGACCTGGCCGAGATAGCTGTAGATCGTATCGGCCGTCTGCGGGTTGCCATACTCGTCCAGCGCACCGTCGAGCCATGACAGGGGGTATCCGCTGTCGCCATAGCGGATGTCGAACGTTTCCGATCCGATCATGTCGGTGACGCGCTTGTAGAACAGGCTGACGGAGATGTAGCCGCCCTCCTTGAAATAGTACTCGCCCGACAGGTCGAGGTTCGTCGATTTCATCGGCCGCAGATCGGGGTTGCCCGCCGAAATCGTCAGGACTGTCGGGTTGTTGTTGATGCGCCCGCTCACGCCCAGCGCCCCCAGCGCGACGCGCGTGATGTTCTTCGAGGCGCTGGCGCGCATGACGAACGCGTCGGTCACGTCCCACGCCAGATTGAGCGTGGGCAGGAAGCCGTCGTAATACTTGTCGATCGACACCGGCACATCATTGGCGATGCCCTTGGACGTGATCTTCGTATCGTAATAGCGCAGGCCAAGGTTGCCGCGCAGCGAACCGAGCGGAAGCCCTATGTCGCGAAAGGTATATTGCAGATAGGCGGCTTTCGTCTGCTCGATGACGATGGTGCGCTTGTCCTCGGAGATCTGATCCAGTTCGCGCTGGATGCCGTATTTGTCCAGCACGCCCTGGATGTCGGTGGCCAGCCAGCAACTGCCGGTCGCGCATGTGACGAAGGTCAGGTTCGGGTCGACAGTGTCGTCGATAGTGCCGTCATTGAAGCCGGTCTTGTTGATATTCTCGTTTTCCGCGACCCAGTATTCGTTCCTGTACTTCTTGTATGAAACGCCCGCGCTCAGGTTGTGATGGCTGTCCAGATCGTAGCTGGCATCGAACTTGGCGACATCGAAATCGTTTTTGATTTCCGGCTGCCAGAGGTCGATGTCGGCATAATAGTGAGAACCGGGGTCAAGGACATTGGATGAGTAGGTGTTGTAGCCCGTAAAGCCGTTGCGGAAATCGAGTGTCGCATCGACATTCGGCACAACCATGTAGACCTTGGCACTGTTATCCTTGAACTCGGTGCCTTCGTGCCCGGCCAGCGCCTTGAAATTCAGGCGGTCGTCGACCTGCCAGTCGCCATGGAAGACGACCTGCGAGATTTTCGATCGTGCCGTCTCGATGCGGCTTTCGCTCGCCACTTTCGTGTCTTCGAGCGCGAGATAGGTGACCTGATTGGCACCGGCGTACTGGAGATCGGTGATCTTCGTGCAGGTTTCCACACCGTGGAGCGTATAGCAGCCAAGGCCGGTCGATGATCCCGTGTTGAGCTGGATGTGATATTCGCTGCGCTTGGCGTTGAGTTCGCCGTAAAGCGCATCGATGCCGAAACGCAGGTTGTCGCTGGCCTGCCATTGCAGCGCCAGGGTGCCGCCGAGGCGTTCAGTATCGCTGTTGAAGATGATCGGACGCGCGCCGCGCGCGAACCAGAGCTGCTTGTCGTTGATCAGATCCTGAACATCCGAAGGAAGCGCGGAAATATCGCCCCCCTGAGCATCCACCTGCCGCCAGCGGACGGTATCGTAACCGGTCTCGGACACGTCGCGGCGGCTATAGGCGAAGGAGGCCAGGATGCCGAAGTCGCCAAGACGCTTGCTGAACAGGCCCGCGAAGCGCTTTCCCAAGGTGTCGTCGGCGTTTTCGTTATGCTGAAGCTGGGCACTGATCACGGCCTTGTCGCTTGAATAGTCGAACGGGCGCGGCGTGCGCAGGGCAATCGTGCCAGCCAGTCCGCCCTCGTCAAGATCGGCTGAGTAGGTCTTGTGTACGTCGACGCGCGAGAACAGTTCGGAGGCGAAGATATTGTAGTCGAAAGCACGCGTCCGGCTGACGGAACCGCGCGAGTCCATGGCCGAGGACGTGGTGCCGAGCGCTTCCATGCCGTTGAGTGTCACTTGCGTGAATTCGGGCCCGAGGCCGCGCATCTGGATCTGGCGCCCCTCGCCGCCTTCGCGGGTGATGGTAATGCCGGGGATGCGTTGCAGGGCGTCGGCGAGGTTCTGCTCTGGAAATTCGGCGATGTCTTCCGCCAGAATGGTCTCGCGCGTGCCGATCGCCTTCTTCTTGAGCTGTTCGGCCTTCAGCAGGCTCGCCCGGTAGCCTGAAACGACGATGTCCTCGGCCCGGATCGGCTCTTCATCGGCGACGGCAATTGCCGCCGGTTCACGCGCGGCCGTGTCGCGTTTTGCGGGCGCCTTTTTTGCCGCCTTGCGCAGAATGACCGTTTCGCCGACGATCTGCGCCTCGATCCCGCTTCCCGAAACAAGCCGGGCGATAGCGGTGCGCGCCGTGAGCCGGCCGCGGACAGCCGTGCTGTGCCTGCCCTGCAGCAGCGCACCGGAAGCCGCGATCTGCAAACCCGTCTGGCGGGAGAATGTGGACAGGGCAGCCCCAAGATCCTGTGCCGGAATTGCAAATTCAAAGTAGCTGTTCGTACCAGCCTGCACCTCGGCAGGTGCAACAACGGCAATCCCCGCAGCCGAAAACAAAAGCAAAGAAGGATATTTTCCTGAAAAATGCATTACGCCCATCCTCGTGAAGTTTGGGCGTTAGACGGGCCGGAACAGAAAAACCCGACAAAGTTTTTTATTATATTTCAATTACAAATTTGCGTCAGTTTTATGAAACACAATTTGTACACGCCATCACTGAAGGGTGATGACGTCCCCCTTGTCCACCACCGTCACACCGTAGGCGTACTTGAGGGCGGAGAGCACCGAGGCGGGCCGGGAAATGTGGAATCGGCCGGAAACCCTGCGCCGTGCCAGCGTCTCGTCATCGATCCGGATCTGATGTTCGGAATAGCGATCGAGCTTCTCCACCAGCAGGCCGAGCGGCTCGTTGGACATTTCGAACCATCCGGCAATCCAGTCCGGTCCGGACCTGTTCATGAAGTCCGATTGCCAGACGAGATGATGCGCCGTCGCCTTGGCCGCCTGCCCCTTGCGCAGGACCATGTATTCCCCCGTCGGCCCTTCCAGCCCGACCACGCCGCGGTAGACCTGCACCACGGTGTCCTGCTCTCCCTGCCGATCGACGTTGAAGGCAGTGCCCAGAACCTTGATTTCGGCCGAGCCGCTTTCAACCGTGAATCCGCGGAACCGCTCGTGCGCGATGTCCAAAAACACTTCCCCGCGCCGAAGCACGGCCGTGCGCTTCCACGGCAGGATGCGCACCTCCAGCTCGGCATCACCGCTGAGAGTGGCCCGAGACCCGTCCGCCAGAGTGATGTGATCGCCGGCGCCCCTGTCCGTGCGATAGATGTCCGTCATGAACAGCGGGCCGGGCAAGGCAAGCACCAACAACGCGATGGCGGCCACCATCAGGCCGAACGCCATGCTCGCCATGACCTTCTTCCTGCCGCCAGCCATCTCCTCCGCTTCAGGCTGGGGAGCGCTGTTGGAAAGGCGCGCGGCTCCGGTCAGCAGTGGAGAATCCCACAATCCCTGCAAGTCCGAAAAGACGTCCCGGTGACGGGCATCCGCGTCCATCCACTTGTCGAAGCCCCTGGCAACGGACACATCGACGACCGGCGAGTTCATCTGCTCCAGCCAATATGTCGCTTCTTCGGTGATTTGCCGGTCCTTCAAGAGCCGTCTCTCTTGCTGCCTGAAGATCGCTTCATTGCTTTTGTCAGCGTTTCGAGCGCCCGACCTATGTGCTTTTCAACGGCCTTGGAAGACATATTCAAATCTTTGGTGATTGTTGCATAACTTTCACCGTGCAGGCGCCGCCGCAGAAAAACCTCGCGGCGCAGCGCCGGCATTCCACTCAACGCACCGGAGAGGCGTTCGATTTCCAGACGGTCGGCCACGATCTGGTCTGGCAGGGGCGCGTCGCATTCGATGCTTTCTTCGAGCTCTCCGGTCTGTCCCCTGGCGGCCCGGTGGTGATCGGCAATGAGGTTGGCCGCGATTCTGTAGGCCAGAGCGTAAAGACTGGCGACGTCATGAGACCGGCAGTATTCGATGCAGCGCAACACTGTTTCCTGCGCAATATCCTCAGCGATATCGTCCTGCTTGCGGCGAGCCAACGCATATCGGCGAATGGCTTCCATCACGCCCGACCAGTCGTGACGCCCGTCCCGTTCGTGACCGACCGGGGCAATCGGGAGGGTGGGAGAACTCATGGTCTTGGACACGGCGCGCGTGCTAGTCGCGCGATGTGATAGTTTTAGGTCAGCAATACATCTGCGAGTTAGCCAACATCATTCTGCCCGCTTTGCAGAGGGCATCTTAGTTCCCGCTTTTGACGAGGAATGCGCCTGATGCGTGAGATTTTGGGACAGGTCTTATCCTGTCCTTCGTTTTGGCATCTTCGTTGGTCATTTGGGAAGCGTCGCAAAGCGGATGCTCGGTCGCTGCCATCATGACCTTATTCTCCCGATGCTTGGTCGCACTGGCACACGAATTGGAGATGGACTTAGGCGTGTCTACGAACGTCTACTATTTCCAACATGTTGCGGACATTGCCGAACCATCTTCAATCTTCCGTCAGATGGCATGCGAAGGTCTGCCCATACCAATTGCGGCCAAGTCCTTCGGGAGGCTACCGACTGATAGCTGCGCGAGCGTGATATCAGATCGCTCGGTACAGGCCGATCCCGTGTCGCATTCACTCTGAGTCATCGATGCGGCAACGCGGCCAACATCAGCCAGGACTGCGAGCGATACCGGATCCATCGGCTCGACCAGATGTTCGGGCTCGAAATAGGCCGCAACTACAAAGACCGGCCCTTCCGGTGGACCGCCGAAGGCCAGATCGACGTAGGTATGTCGATTGGAACCAATTCCGGTTCCCGTCTTGTCCCCCGCCACCCATTGCGGTGGAAATCCGGCGCGGATACGGTCGCGACCGGTCTTCGCCTCCACCATCCACTGCTTCAGCGTGGCGCTTCCTTCCAGCGAGAGGTGTTCGCCCGTCAACAGCTTTGCGACCGTGACCGCCATCGCTATTGGCGTAGTGGTGTCGAGCGTTGAGCCTGCCGGAACAACGTTAAGTCCGGGCTCGTAGCGGTCGAGCCGGCTCACGGTATCGCCAAGCGAGCGCCAAAAGCGGGTAAGTTCCCCGGGGCCGCCGAATCTTTGAAGCAGGACGTTCGCGGCCGTATTGTCGCTGGTTACTACCGTAGCATGCGCAAGATCCTTGACGGAGAGGCCGCCAGCCACGTTTTCGGAGGTTACCGGACTGTGCGACAGCAAGTCTGCTTGGCTCCAGTGCAAAACCTCTTCCGGAATGATCTCGCCGCGCTCCGCCTTTGCCAGCACCATGGCTGCAAGCGACAGCTTGAACGAACTGCAGTGGGCAAAGCGCTCGCGCTCGCGCCAGCCGAAGCCTTGGTTGCGCGCCGGATCGAAGACATAAGCGCCCAGTCTGCCGCGGGCGCGTGCCTCGATCTGGCGAAGGGCATCAGCCCCGGTTTTTCCAAAGGGCTCTGGGCCACTTCTTATGCAGCCGGAAATTAGAACCGCCATGGCTCCCGTCAGCACGTCCCGCCTGTCAAACATTGAATCAGCTCCGATAATTGCGTCCTTCAAGACTGTTGTGAGCGCTTGTTGACCGAGCGGGCAAACGATGGTTTCTGAGGTTTGTCCCTAGCTATTCTAGGATCAGTGATGGATATCAGGACACTGTCGCTCAATACGTTGAGGGCGTTCGAAGCTGCAGCAAGGCATCTCAATTTCACCCGCGCGGCAGATGAACTATGCGTAACGCAGGCTGCCGTAAGCCAGCAGGTGAAGATGCTGGAAGCCCATGTCGGCAAAGCGCTGTTCCGCCGCACCACGCGCGGGCTTGTTCTCAGTGATGAGGGCGCGCTTCTTGCTCCGGTGGTTTCCGCAGCGCTGGGGCGGGTCGCCGAAGCACTCTCCGTCATCAGCACTGGTGGTGTACGGGAAGTTCTGACCATCGGTGTCGTCGGCACGTTCGCGCTTGGCTTTCTGATGGAGCGGCTTCCTGAATTCCAGGCACTTCACCCAGGAATCGACGTTCGTATGCTGACGAACAACAACGCCGTCGACCTGTGGACGGAAAGCCTGGACGTGGCGATCCGCTTTGGAGACGGGTCGTGGCATGGCGTAACAGCTGAGCGACTGATGCCTGCACCGATGACCCCGGCCTGCTGCCCGGCGATGGCAGGCCAAATTGTGAATGTAACCGATCTTGCGCGCTTCCCGCTTCTGCGCTCGTACCGGCTGCAGGACTGGTCCACTTGGTTCGAGGCCGCGGGCGTGAGGGGACTGATAGCAAACGGGCCCATATTTGATGCATCGCATCTTATGGCCCTCGCCGCCGCGCGCGGCATGGGCATTGCCTTGTTGCCACTGCCGATGTTCGAACGTGAGCGCTCCGCCGGCCAACTCATCACGCCTTTCGACATTACAGTGGACCGCGGCAGCTATTGGTTGACGCGCCTGTCTTCGAAGCCGGTCTCCGACGCCGCTTCAAGATTCTCGCAATGGCTGCTCCAAGCCGCTGCATGAAATGCGGAGCATGACTCGGATCAAAGTGAATACTGAACAAAGGTCTGCTTATAAGGAGTTGCGCCTCGGCGCTGAGCGACCGCTTTGTCGGCGTTTTGACGCAAGGACATGCCCCCGCTACGGACGGTGCATGATTGCCTTGCTCTCCCCCGCCAAGACGCTCGATTTTGAGCGCGCGCTGCCGCTGCTGACCGCCACAGAACCGCATTTCGCCGAGGAAGCAAGCAGCCTCGCCAAATCGGCGGCCAACCTGTCGCAAAAGCGATTGAGCGACCTGATGCATATCTCGCCGCGGTTGGCTAAGCTCAATGCAGAACGGTTTCGCGACTTTGCGAGGCTGCCCGAGCGGCCAGCGCTCTTCGCGTTTGCCGGCGATGTCTACACGGGCTTCGAAGCGCATACGCTGCACGAAGCTGGCATCGTTTTCGCGCAGGCCCACGTGCGGATATTGTCCGGGCTGTATGGCCTGCTGCGCCCGTTGGACGCGATCCGGCCCTACCGGCTCGAAATGGGGACGCGCTGGGCGCCGCGCCGCAAAAGCCTGACCGACTGGTGGGGCGAGCGTATTGCCGAGCTACTGCATGCGCAGGTTGCCGACGAAGGATCCGGCATCGTGCTCAATCTCGCCAGCCAGGAATACTTCGCAGCCGTCAAAGGCAAGCTTGCAGACGTGCGGGTTATCGATGTGGAGTTTCGCGAACCCGGTCCGGACGGCCCGCGTTTCGTGAGCTTCAATGCCAAGCGAGCACGAGGCATGATGGCGCGCTGGCTATGCGAAAACCATATCACGGACGTCGAGGCGATGCGTGGTTTCGACACCGATGGATATCGCTTCGATGCGAGCGAGAGTGAGACCGATCGCTGGCGGTTTATCCGTACATGAGTGGCGCGAGCCAACGTCGATTGATGTGATCGCGATCAACGATGAATTGGCGTCGCCTGCGGTCGACTTCGCCAGGCCAATGGCGCACAGCGGCACGAATGGCCTCGAGATCGAATCCTGACTTTGAGCAAATGAGGCCCCGACGGGGAGGGCGTCCGCCTCGCGAGCTGCGAAATACAACCGGACATGTAACGCGGCCGATTGACGGTATTTTCGAGGCTGAAGCAATGGCACACAATGTGTAACCTCGGACCAAATCAATATGTCAAGGTTGTCGAAACAACCGAGTGGGAGTAAGCTCCAGAGCCCGGTAATACCGGGCAACGCTACCGGATTGCCCGCCATGTGTGTGCACAACCGGGAGAGAAAAGATGCGACGCTTTACCAGCCGACTGGCCGCTGTCGTGGTGCTTGCCGGGTCATGGGCGCTGCCTGTTTCGGGTGCCCATGCCGGGGAGGCCGCCAGGACCTACCATGCCACGCTGACCGGCGCGCAGGAAGTGAAGCCGGGCGATCCCGACGGCTCGGCAAGCGCCGATGTCACCGTCAGCGCGGACCGGGGCACGCTGTGCTACGACGTTCACGATATCCAGGGTCTCGATCCCGTCGTCGGCGCGCATATCCATCGCGGCGCCGTGGGTGAGGACGGGCCGCCGACGATCCCGCTGACCGCGAGCCCCGAGGGCGGCTTCAAGGGCTGTGTCGCCGCACCCGACTGGCTGGACGAGGGCATGAAGTCCGATTTCACCGGCTACTACATCAACCTCCACACCCACGAGTTTCCCGCCGGTGCCATCCGCGGGCAACTGGGGCTCTAGGGGCTGCGCAACCTTCGAAAAATTGCGCCCGGACCGCGAGGCCCGGGCGCACGAGGTTGTAAGCCAGGGTTGGCTCAATAGGTGAACTTCACAGTCACACCGTAAGTCGCGGGCGCCGCACGGGCGGTCGTCGCGCCAAGGCCGGTGGAGATCTTCTGCTGGAAATATTTGGTGTTGGTGACGTTCTTGCCCCAGAGTTCGACGCCCCAGTTCTCGTTGAGCCAGTAGGCCACCGAGCCATTGAGCAGCCCGTACTTCTTCTGGCGCAGCGTGCCGTCGGATTCGAAAGGGAAGCCGCTGTTGTAGCTGCCGAGCAGGTTGAAGCGCAGTTCGCCGCTTTCGCGGACCGGGACGGTCAGGCTCATGCCGAGACTTCCAGTGAAGTCCGGTGCGCCCGGGGTCTGGAAGCCGGATGCGTCGCCCAGGCAGGTCAGGAAGCCGCCGGTGGGCGTGCCCGTGGTCGTGCCGGGTTCCGAAGTGCCGGGCGCATCGCAGACCGCCGGCAGCGGATAGATGAAGGGGGCCTGATAGCTCGATCCGGGAGCGCCGAAGTTGTCGAAGCGCGAATCGAGCCAGGTGAAGCCACCGAAGATGCGCAGGTTCTCGACCGGCGCCGCTTCGAACTCGACATCGAGACCGTCGACCTTCACCGATGCGGCATTGAGCAGAACGGCCGAACCCAGATTGCTCAGCGCCGCCGAGCGGATCTGGTAGTTCGAGATGTCGTAGTGGTAGACCGAGGCGTTGAGGCGCAGGCGGCGGTCCAGCAGTTCCGACTTCACGCCGATTTCATAGGCGTTGATGTACTGCGGCTGGACCGGCGCGTTGGCAGGGCTCTGCAGCGAATAGGTGCCCGCCTTGAAGCCCCGGTTGTACGAGGCATAAACGCTCAGGTCGTCGGTCAGCTCCTGCCGGATCGCGGCGCGCCAGGTGAACTTGCCGTAGGAGATCTTGCCAGTCGTCGGAATTTCCGGGAGCATCGTGGTGCCCACGATCGGCGACTGGCCGCCGCCCAGCTTGCGGATGTCCTTGGTGTAGCGCACGCCGCCGGTCAGGGTGGTGGTCCGCGTCAGTTTGTAGCTGACTTCGCCGAAGGCCGCGTAGGAATCGGTATCGAGCGAGGCGTCGATGTAGAGGCCCGAGAGCGGCGATAGCCCGAGGCCGGAGAAGGTCGACTTGTTGTAGACTTCCGAGCGCAGGTAGAAGCCACCCAGCTGCCAGGACAGCGGATCTGTGTCGTTGGAGGTGAGCCGCAGTTCCTGCTGGTAGGCGCGCGAGCCGGAGGTGAAGGCGATGCGCAGCCAGGGCAGCGGTCCGCCGTCGACGTCGAAGTCGCTGACGTTCTTGCTGTCGCTCACCGAGCTGATGCTGGTGAGCGAGACGGCGCCCAGGTCTGCCTCGACGGTTCCGCTCACGCCCCAGGTCTTGAGCTTGGTAAGCGAATAGTCGTTTGCCGCGGTGTCCATCGATCCGATCGAATAGACCGGGCCGGTAAAGCCGCGGCTCGGGAAATCCTCGTCGATCGACCAGCCGATGGCGGTGTTGTCGTCCATGTCGTAGTAGTCGCCGGCCACGGTCACCTTGACGGCGTCGCTCGCGCGCCAGACGAGCTTGGAGCGCGCGCCCCAGTACTTCATTTTCTTGATGTCGCGGCCCACGGTGACGTTGCGGCCCCAGCCCTTGTTCTGGTTGTAGCCGGTGAGCGCGAGATCCATGCTCACGTTGCTCGTGATCGGTCCGCCGACGTAGAGCTTGCCATGCACCGTCTGGTAGTTGGCGTAGCCCGCTTCGCCCTGCGCTTCCAGGAAGTCGCCCGGCTCCTTGGTGATGATGTGGATCAGGCCGCCGAAGGCGTTGCGCCCGAACAGCGTGCCTTGCGGTCCCTTGAGTACCTCGATGCGCTCGATGTTGTTGAACTGGGTGACCGTGCCTGACAGGTCGGGAATGTAGACACCGTCGACGTAGAAGGCGTTCGAGCCCTCGTCTCCGACCGAGGCGTTGGTGGTGCCCACGCCGCGCACGAAGAACAGGCCGCTGGCGCCGGAGCGTTGGAAGTTCACGGCGGGCACGACCTGGCTGAGCGTGTTGGTCTCGTTGACGCCGGCCTTGCTCAGGGTGTCCGAGCTGACCGCGGCGATGGCAATCGGGACTTCCTGCAGGTTCTCGGCGCGACGCTGCGCGGTGACGACGATTTCGTCGAGACCGGCGCTTTGCTGCGGTTTTTCGGGTGCCGGTTTCGTGGTGTTCTGCGCCATGGCCGGGCTGGTCATGGCTAGGGCGCCGATTGCGGCGGTGCCCAGGAGCGCGCGCAGGCGCAAGCCGTCGATACGGTAAGCCATCAGTTCTCTCCCCTATGCTTCCCGGATCTTGGGTGCCCGGGTCGCTTTCATGTGTACCGGGACCGACGCGATGCGGGATCGTCTCCCGGGCCCTTGTCAATGTACACAATGAATCCGCGGCGCATCCTTAGAGGGGACTGTACACCTGTCAAGTCCATGGGCGAGAGGCATCGCCGGGCGGCGATCCTGCAGCGGCAATGACACTTAGCCGGGCTCGTACAAATCCAGCGTCGCCCCGATGTAGTCGCGGATCTCGCGGTGCGCGGTGGTCATCGCGACATTGCTCTCGATGACGATGCTGCGAGCCAGGGCGGACATCATCGTCGCCAGGACAGCGGCGGGCATCGGCGGTGTTGCGATGCCGTTCTGCGCGCAGACCTTTTCGATGACCTCGATCTGGAGCGCGCGGAAGCTCTCGCCGCTGGCGCGCATCTCGTCGCGCAGGGCGGGATAGATCTTGCCCAGCGCGACGTATTCCAGCATCCGCCGCGCCTCGGGAATGTTGCAGTTGAGGTCCCAGAGCGCATGGAGCGGGCGGGCGCTCGAGAGCGCCTCGTCGTGCAGGCGGAAATAGCTGGCCGAAGAGCGCCGGAACACCGTGACGACCAGCTCTTCCATCGACCGGAAATAGTAATGGACCAGCTGCGGCTTGAGTTCGGCCCTGCCGGCGATGCGCCGGGCAGTGAAGGCGGGATAGCCTTCCTCGTCGAGGATTTCGGAGGCGGCTTCGATCAGCCGCAGGCGCGTGCCGGCACTTGTCGAGTTGTATCCGCGATTGGCTGCCATGGCCAGCAGTCTAGGCGTGGGAGCGCGAATTGCAATTTTGCGTGTTCGCGGGGTCTTCGGACGAGAAGGCGGCGCGCGTCAGGGCGTCCGCCTTCCCGCCGAAAGAGACGGGCACGGCGTCAGTTGCCGGACTCTTTCTTGACCTTCTTGTAGGGGACGAATTCGCGCAGGCCGACGAAGCCGCTCCACATATGGCTTCCGCTGCGGTCGTGCAGTTGCACCGTATCGACACTGCACAGCTGCGAGCCGTAGAGCCGCGTCACGAGGATGTCGTCGTCATCGAGCAGGTCGGCGTTGGTGGGGCGATTGACGTAGAGCGTGGAGCCGATGCGATAGACGATCGCGGTCTTCTCGATCACCGTGGTATCGGTCGCCTGCGACAGCGGGATGCAGTTCACCGGCTTGCCGGCTTCGCGGCCCTCCAGCATCTTTGCGAGCTGCTCTTCGCCGGTGAGCTTGGGCTTGGCCTGGACGGCGGGCGCCGCAAGAAGGGCGGCTGCCGCGATCAGGGCCGGGGCGATGGTGCCTACAGACTTTTTCATGGTCATGTCTCCTAACACAAATCCCCACCTTGCCGCCGCGCGTAACGCGGCGCTGCTGAACCGAAGCTGACCGGGGTCAGGCCGTTCCGCCCACCGTCAGTCCCTCGACCAGCAGCGTCGGCTGGCCGACGCCCGCCGGGACGCTCTGGCCACCCTTGCCGCATACGCCGATGCCGCGATCGAGTTCGAGATCGTTGCCGATGCCCTTGACCTTGGTCAGCACCGAGGGACCGTCACCGATGATGGTCGCGCCCTTGATCGGCGCGCCGAGCTTGCCGTTTTCCACCTTGTAGGCCTCGGTGCACGAGAACACGAACTTGCCCGAGACGATGTCGACCTGGCCGCCGCCGAAGCTCTTGGCGAAGATGCCGTTGCCGATGCGGCTGAGCAGTTCGTCCGGATCGTCGTTCCCGGGCTTCATGAAGGTGTTGGTCATGCGCGGCATCGGCGCGTGGGCATAGCTTTCGCGTCTTCCGTTGCCGGTCGGTTCCATGCCCATCAGGCGCGCGTTCAGGCGGTCCTGCATGTAGCCTTTGAGAATGCCGTCCTCGATCAGCACGGTTTCCTGCGTGGGTGTGCCCTCATCGTCGATGGAGAGCGAGCCGCGGCGTGCCTCGATCGAACCGTCGTCGACGATGGTGACGCCCGGTGCGCCGACCCGTTCGCCCACGCGGCCGGCAAAGGCCGAAGTGCCCTTGCGGTTGAAGTCGCCTTCGAGGCCGTGGCCGACGGCTTCGTGCAGGATCACGCCGGGCCAGCCCGGGGCGAGCAGGACGGGCATTTCGCCGGCGGGGGCATCGACGCTTTCGAGATTCACCAGCGCCTGGTTCAGCGCGGCGTCGATCGCCTCGTTCCAGGTTTCGGGCTTGAACAGGTCGTCGTAGAGCCAGCGTCCGCCCACGCCGAACGCGCCGGTTTCGCGCCGTCCGTTGCTTTCGGCGACGATCGAGAGGCTGAGCCGCACCAGCGGGCGCACGTCGGTGGCAACGAACCCGTCGGCGCGCACGATCTCGACGACCGACCACGTGCCGGAAAGCGATGCGCTCACTTGTGCGACACGCGGGTCGCGGGCGCGGGCTGCGGCATCGATGGTCTCGAGCAGCTTCACCTTCTCGCCGAAGCCGACGAGATCGAGCGGCGAGGCATCGGTGTAGAGGTGGCGGTTGCTCCGGGGAGGCGGCGGGGCCATCGGGCCCTTGGCCGGATCGAGCAGTTGCAGCGTTTCGCCGGCGCGGCGGATGGCCGACGCGGAAATCTCGTTGGCATGGGCAAAGCCGGTCATCTCGCCGGAAACGCCGCGCAGGCCGAAGCCGGCGTCGCGAGAATAGTCGGCGGTTTTCAGGCGGCCGTCGTCGAACCCGAAGGCCTCGCTCGCCACGAATTGCATGTAGAGTTCGCCGTCCTCACAGCTCCCGAGCGTCTCGGCGGCGAGCGCCTGCGCATCTTCCGGGGTGAGTTGGCGATAGAGGAGCGAACGGGGATCGGGTGCGGTCATGCCTCCCGATATAGGAGGCATTCCCTCGTCGCGAAAGGAAAAGTCAGGCCGCCTGCTGGTCGGCCGGGCCGCCCTTGAGCACGAAGCGGCGATCGCAGTAGCCGCATTCGACATAGCCCTTCTCGTCGATCTCGAGCCAGACGCGCGGATGGCCGAGTGCGGCGCCGGCGCGGATGTCGGTGGCCCCGTCGCAGCAGACGCGGTGGGAATCGGTGTAGACGGTTTCGGGCGGGTTCATCATGAGCCGGCGATCTAGCAGGGCTCTTCAGGTATTTCCAGCGGGGAACTGCGTTCGATCGTCAAAACCAAGCAAGCGCTTGGCTCATGCGCGGAACTCCGATACGATCGCGGGCACGGGTCGCGACGAGCCCGATGGGAAGAGCGATGACCGACGAACCGATCCTGGAAATGCTGAGCGTCGACGAAGCCGCCGCGCGCTTCGGTCGGGGGCCGCTCCCCGCAGCGCCCTATCACGATCCGGCCTGGTGGGAACGCGAACGCGAGGCGGTGTTCCTCAGGAGCTGGATCCACATCGGCCATGTCTGCGAAGTGCCCGAACCGGGCAGCTTCGTGCGCCGCGAGATCGAATTCGCGGGCGCCTCGCTGCTGGTCATGCGCGGGCGCGACGGACAGGTGCGCGCTTTCCATAATGCCTGTCGGCATCGCGGTTCGCGGCTGGTCGACGAGATGAGCGGCAAGCGCAGCAAGCTGAGCTGCCGCTATCACATGTGGACCTATGGCAGCGACGGCACGCTGCTTTCCGCGCCCGATTTCGAGCGCTTCCACGTCGCGCGCGAAGCCTGCGCGCTCAAGCCGGTGGCGACCGAAGTCGTGGCGGGGATGGTCTTCGTGAACTTCGATCCGCAACCGGCGCAGTCGGCGCGCGAATTCTTCGGCCCGATTGCCGCGGCGATGGAGCGCCTGCCGGTGGCGCGGGCCACCTGCTTCACCGAATGGACTTATGAGATCGGGGCCAACTGGAAGACGAACTTCGACAACTTCCAGGAAAACTACCACTTGCGCTTCATCCACCCGCGAACCGGAGAGCAGGCGCTGGGGCCGGAAAACCCGTTCGGCTATCCCACGCACTACGGCTTTCTGGGGCCGCACCGTGGCCAGCGCCTCTGGAAGAACCCCGATCCGCCGCCGATTCCGGACAGCCTCAGGCTGGGCTATGCCAGGGTCGGGGAACTGGCGTGCAGGGAAGGGCTCGATTTTCCCAAGACCGACTTCAAGCTGTTCCCCTGCTTCCATGTCGTGGGCCTGCCGCCCTACCAGAACTACACGCACACGATGTACCCGCTCGGGCCGGACCGCACGCGCGGGCAGGTGCGTATGTACTGGACCGCGCCGCCGGCGGATGCCTGGGCCGCGTTCAGCCGGGAATTCGCGGCCGTGGCGATTCGCGACGTGCTTTCGGAGGATCGCGAGGCGGTCGAAGCCAGCCAGCAGGGGCTCGCGGCCATCGACGAGGTCCATTTCCAGGACCACGAGGTGCTGCTGCGGCACCTTTATCTCGAAGTGGAGAAGCGGGTACGCGCCCGGGGGAAGACGGCGGCGCTCGCGGAGGTGGCGGCATGAGCGTCCTGCCGGATGGCTTTGCCGCGCTGGAGCCCTTCGCCGGCTTGTGGAGTGCTCCCGACATGGCTGCGCGGGCCGCACTGCGCGATGCCGTCGGCGATGCGGAGCGCCAGGCTTTCCATGCCGCCATGAAGTCGCTGGTCAGGCCCGCGCTGGAGCGGCTCGACGGCAAGCCGCTCGATGCGCTGGACCCGGCCGAGCGGCTACTGCTGGCGCTGGTGCTGGCCTATCCGCACGTTGCCATGGCGGTGGAAGTGCAGGGCGGTGCGGAAGTGCGCCATGCGGCCTTGCGCCGGCACATGCGCATCACCCCGGAGATCAGCCCACCAGCTTGAGGCGGGCTTCCTCCTCGCGCACGACGCGGGGCTGGTCGGGCCAGATGCCGCGCGTGTCGTAGACGAGCTTGTCCGCGCGCTCGGCGAGCGGCACGACGCGGAATACGTCGTGGTCGACCAGCACGATCATGATCTCGCAGGTCTCCAGCGCGTCGTCGATGTCGATCTGGCTGGCGCCGGTATCGGTGAACTCGATCGGCAGCTCGGCGGCATAGGGCTCGACGATGTGGATGCGCTCGCCGAACTTGCGGGCAAGGCGGCTGGCGACGAAGCGTGCTGGGCTCTCGCGGAAGTCGTCGATGTTGGCCTTGAAGGCGAGGCCGAGGCAGGCGACTTTCGCGTCGGGATGCGCTTCTACCAGCGCTTCGGCCTTGGCGATCACATGGTGCATCTTGCCATCGTTCACGCTGCGCGCGGTGCGGATCAGCGGGGTTTCCTCAGGCGCGCCGTGGACGATGAACCAGGGGTCCACCGCGATGCAATGGCCGCCCACGCCGGGGCCGGGCGAGAGGATGTTCACGCGCGGGTGGCGGTTGGCGAGGCGAATCACTTCCCACACGTCCAGCCCCATCTTGTCGGAGACGATGGACAGTTCGTTGGCGAAGGCGATGTTGACGTCGCGGTAGGCGTTCTCGACCAGCTTGGTCATCTCGGCCGATCGGGCGTCGGTGGTGACGCATTCGCCACGCACGAAGCGCTTGTAGAAGGCGAGCGCCTTGCGGGCGCAGCGCGGGGTCACGCCACCGATCGAGCGGTCGTTGTTGGTCAGCTCTTCGAGGATGCGGCCCGGCAGCACGCGCTCGGGGCAATAGGCGATCGAGACGTCGGGGATTTCCCCGGTGAGGCCCGGCACCTTCAGGTCCGGGCGCATCTCCGCGATCATGTCGCGCAGTTGCTCGGTGGTGCCGACGGGGGAGGTCGATTCGAGAATCACCACGTCGCCGTTCTTGAGCACGGGCGCGATGGTCCTGCCAGCGGCGAGCACATAGGAAATGTCGGGCGCGTGGTCCTTGTCGAAGGGCGTGGGCACCGCGATCACGAAGACATCGGCAGGCGCCACTTCGGTGGCGGCCGACAGCAGCCCGCGCGAGACGACGCCCTGGACCAGGCCGTCGAGGTCGACTTCCTCAATGTGGATCTCGCCGCGATTGATCGTGTCGACGACCTTCTGCGAGACGTCGAGACCGAGCACCCTGCATCCGGCGCGCGCGATCACGGCGGCGGTGGGAAGTCCGATATAGCCCAGCCCTACGACGCAGACGTCAGGCTTGTTGTCCGATTTCATGTGCGAGCAGCTCCACGATTCGGCGCGCGGACTGCCCGTCTCCGAAAGGATTGTGGGCGCGCGCCATGGCTTCGTAGGCCGTGGTATCGTCGAGCAAAGTTGATATTTCGGTAACGATCGTGTCGGCCGATGTGCCGACGAGTTTGGCCGTGCCGGCCTCCACGCCTTCGGGGCGCTCGGTGGTCTCGCGCATGACGAGCACGGGCTTGCCCAGCGCGGGGGCTTCCTCCTGCACGCCGCCGCTGTCGGTCAGCATGATCTCGGCGATGTTCAGCAGGCGCGCGAAGTGCGGATAGTCGAGCGGCTCGATCAGCGCGACGTTGTCGAGACCGGAAAGGCGCTCGTTCATCACCTTGCGCACGTTGGGGTTGAGGTGGACGGGGAAGATCACCGCCGTGTCGGGCCGCCCGGCGATCCGGCGGATGGCCTGCGCGATCTGTTCCATGCCCTCGCCGAAGTTCTCGCGGCGGTGGCTGGTGACGCCGATGATCCGCTTGCCGGCGAACTTCGCTTCCAGCTCGGCAAGGCCGGCGGCGAGCGCGGGCTGCGCCTCGATCTTTGCCGAGACCCAGTGCAGTGCGTCGATCACGGTATTGCCGGTGACGTGGACGCGGGTGGGGTCCACATTCTCGTTGATCAGTGCGGCGGCCGAAGTGGCGGTGGGCGCGAAGTGCAGGCTGGCCATGGCGCCGATGATCTTGCGGTTCACCTCCTCGGGCCAGGGATGATAGATATTGTAGCTGCGCAGCCCCGCCTCGACGTGATCGACCGGCACCTTGCGGTAATAGGCGGCGAGCGCGCCGGACATGGCCGTGGCGGTATCGCCCTGCACGATGACGCGGTCCGGCTGCACTTCGTCCATCACCCTGCCGAGCCCGGTGAGCAGGTTCGCGGTGAGGGCATCGAGCGTCTGGTCCGGCCGCATGACGTCGAGATCGTGGTCGGGAACGATCCCGGCGATCTCCAGCACCTGATCGAGCATCTGCCGGTGCTGCGCGGACACGCAGACCACGCATTCGAAGCGCGGATCGGCCTTGAGCGCGTGGACGACGGGGAACAGCTTGATGGCTTCGGGGCGTGTGCCGAAGATCACGAGAATGCGGGCGGGCTGGGTCATGCCGGGCGGCTTATCAGGCTAATGTTAACCTTGAAATAAAGCGTGCCGCGGCCGCGCGACAAGTTGCGACACTTTTTCGGCCCTCTGCAATGTTCCGGCTAAATTGCGCAGGCAGAAAGCCGCCATGCGCATGATCTCCCTGTTCGTTGCGGCCTCGGTGCTGCTGTCTTCTCCTGCCGTGATGGCCCAGGGTATGCCCGGCGGCATGGGCGATGGTGGCGGCATGGGCGGTGGTATGGGCGGCGGTCCTGGCGGCGATGGTCCGGGCGGCGGCCCCGGCGGTGGGAAGGCGTCGCGTGCGCCCAAGCCGGCGAAGCGCAAGGATTTCGACAAGCTGGTGGCCGGCATGTTCCGCGAGGCGGACGCCAACCGCGATGGCACTGTCACGCTCGACGAACTGCACGCCGTGATCGAGGCGCGGCGGGACTCGGTTATTGCGCAGCGGTTCGAGGCGGTCGATACGGACCGCAACGGCGCTCTCTCGCGCGCCGAATTCGGGGCCTGGCAGAAGCAGATGGGCTCTGCCGCTTCCAGTGAAGGCGGCGGCTTCGGCGCGCGCGACGGGCAGATCGCCGATGTCATCAAGCCCGAAACCGGCAAGGACATGGAAGCCCTCATGCTGGCCAGCCTGATCGAGCCACTGAGCGGAACCGTGATCGCCAAGGCGAATGCCAATTACGATGGGGGCGTCTCGCTCGACGAATTGCTAGCCTACGAAGGCAAACGTTTCGACGCGGCGGACAAGAACCAGGACGGTTTCCTCACCATGGACGAAATGCGCCCGGACGACCGCTCCGGCAAGGCGCGCGGTTCAGGCGGACCGGGGGGTGGCCAGGGCGGCTTCGGTCCGCCGCCGGGCGGCCGTCCGCCGTGCCCGCCTGGCGAGACCTGCGCCGCGTCTTCCGATTGACGGCCCCCGGGCCGACCAGCGCGCCGATCGGCCTGAGGCGCGGCTGTCCGGGACTGGTGGACAATTCCCGCCGGTCCCTTGTCGCGGCGGCGGCCTTCGGCAATCACGCAGGGCATGGCGATTCTCAGCGATAAATGGATCCGGCAGCAGGCGCTGGACAATGGGATGATCGAACCCTTCGTGGAGGCCCAGCGCCGCGACGGGTGTATTTCCTATGGCCTGTCCTCCTATGGCTACGACGCGCGCGTCGCGCCGGAGTTCAAGATCTTCACCAACGTCGATTCGGCCATCGTCGATCCCAAGGACTTCGCGGCCAATTCCTTTGTCGATCGCGAGACCGACGTTTGCGTGATCCCGCCCAATTCCTTCGCGCTGGCGCGCACGGTGGAATATTTCCGCGTCCCCAAGGACGTGCTGGTGATCTGCCTGGGCAAGAGCACCTATGCGCGCTGCGGCATCATCGTGAACGTCACCCCGCTCGAACCGGGCTGGGAAGGGCACGTGACGCTGGAATTTTCCAACACCACGCCGCTTCCTGCCCGGATCTACGCCAACGAGGGCGCGTGCCAGTTCCTGTTCCTGCAGGGCAACGAGCCTTGCGAGACGAGCTATGCCGACCGCGCGGGCAAGTACATGGGCCAGAAGGGCGTCACGCTGCCGCGGCTCTAGTCAGGCCCGGCCGTAGAGGTCGGCTTCTTCCGCGCGGCGGGCCTTGAGGCCGCGCATCGGCTTGCGGTCGTTGTAGATCCACCTGCCGAATTCCCCGCGCGCTTCGGCGAAGCTGCCCTGCCGGTGCAGCTTCGTCAGAGTTGCGGTGCCGATCGCGCCGGTGTTGTAGTGGAACGAAACCAGCGCATCGAACTGGTTCTGCGTGGTGGGCGCGGGCCCCAGCGCCCCGGCGACCTCTTCGGCATAGGCCGCGACATCCCGGTCGAAGCGGGCATCGCACTGCGCCTGCGTCCAGATCACGCCCCGGGCGATGTCGGGCCCGGTCGAACCCCAGCCGATGGTCCATGGATCGCCGTCGGCGCTGCCGGGGTCGGGATAGGCCTCGAAGCGGCCGTCGGCGCGGCGCTTGCCGCAGCCTTCCCATTTGCGGATCAGGGCTTTGCCCGCCGCACCCAGCCGGTGCCCGGTCGCGGCGTGCGCAGGCATGCCCAGTGCCCGGTCGATCGCGCAATCGAGTGCGGTGACTTCGTGGGGATCGAACCCGCGCCCCAGCAGGTGGCGCACTTCATCGAAAATCGGCTTGCGGTCGAGCATCGGCCTTCTCCGTCGCTGGCGGGAAAGGCGATTCAAGTAAACCGAAAGCGGGGCTGTAGGAAAACGGTTTGTTCAGTCGATCTTCCTGAGCACGCCGGTGATCGGAACCGCGAGGCTCGATCCGCCGGTGATCGGATCGCCGTCGAGATCGGCCTGCGATCCGTCGGGCGCGGTGACGGTGATCGTATCGTTCGAACGGGCAAAGACGAGCGTGCTGCCGCCGAGGGTCGTCAGGGTCACTTGTCCGTTGCCGCTGGCATCGATCGCGGCGCCGAGGTCCTGCGGGGTGACGTAGCCGGGAAGCATGTGGTTGCGGATCAGCGCGGCGAGCGCCGCGTGGTCGCTGGAGTCGATCAGGTCCTTGCCGGCATCGCCCAGCGTGGCGAAGGCATCGTCTTCGGGGGCAAGCAGCGTGTAGCTGCCGTTGCCCTTGAACGCGCCGGCTATGCCCGTCACCTTGAGTGCTTCGGCAATGGTTTGCAGGCCATCCGTGTCCTCAAGCGCCTGATCGACCGAAGGCGCGGCGGGTTCGGTCGTCACCACGGCCGTCTCGACATCGGCCGAGGCCGTGGCGGACGGCGCGGTGTCGCCCGAGCACGCGGCAAGGGCCAAGCCGGAGGCAGCCAGCAGGGCGAATCCCAGATGGCGGTTGTGCATTGTCGTCCTCTCCCCCCTTTGTGTCAGCCCAGCAGTTCGATCGCTGCCTGCACGAGGCGCGTCGCCGGATCGAGTTGATAGATGTAGCCGTCGCTGTAGCGGTACATGGCATCCGACGTATCGTAGTATTGATCGCGATAGCCGTAGGGCACGTTGTAGACCTCGTAGCCGGGCGGCATGGGCTGGCCGATGACGATGTCGTTGCCGGTCAGCAGCGCGACGACCGACTGGATCGCGGCGGTGTCTGGATCGACGCGGTAGATGGTGTCGCCGTAGTAGCGATAGGCGTTCGCCGAACCGAGATCGTAATAGCGGTCGTAGTAGCCGGGCATGTCCACGCTCTGGTAGGGCGTGGGCCAGATCTGCCCAACCGCCAGCGCGCCGCCGAGCAGCGGGACGTAGCTCAGCACCGTGGTGCCCGAGCCCAGCCGCAGCATGTATCCGTCGGCATAGCGGAAGCGATAGTCGCGGTTGTAGTTGGGCCAGTACCAGGAGGGCTGCATCCAGGCGCGGGCAGGCGGCTGGTCGAGGCCGGGCGGCGTGCAGCCGGTGTATTTCTTCGCCAGACCGAGCGGGCAGCCCTGAAAGCTGGCGCGCCGGTCGATCTGGGCCCAGTCGATGGCGCGCTTGCGGGTGATGACGTGCACCCGGTCGTTGGTCGGGACCACGACTTTCGTGCCCTTGGGGCCGGTATAGGACACGCGCTTTACATCGGGACGCGGCGTGCGCCCGGGCGTGGCCTCCGGCTGTCGGTTGGTGCGGTCGGTGTCGCGTTGCGGCTGGTTTCCGGGATTCACGGGGGATACCATTGCCGGGCGCGGAGGCGTTGCGGTGTGCGTTCGGGCGTTCCCCTTTTCGGGCATCGCGGCCTTGCCCTGTTCCCCGGTCTTGCCCGGTTTCTGGGCCTTGTGCGCCGGCTTTTCCGCGACTTTTCCGGCAGCGCGCTGTTCGTGGTCGCCAGACCCGGGCTGTGCGGCGGCCGGCGCCGCGATCAGTACGAGGCTGGCCGCCGTGCCCGCAAGCGTAACGCGGATGGAACGCATGAACGCATCTCCTTTCGTGGAATGCGCAACGCGGGATGCGGGCAAACGTTCCCTGGAACACTGTCGCCAGATGTAACGAAAAGGGCGCCCGGATTGCTCCGGACGCCCCACTCGGCGAACTGGTTCGCCGCCCGATCGAAGGATCAGGCGCTGTAGTACATGTCGAACTCGACGGCCGACGGCGTGGTTTCCCAACGCAGCACTTCGGGCCACTTCAGTTCGAGGTAGGCTTCGATCTGGTCTTCGGTGAACACGCTGCCTTCGAGCAGGAAGGCATGGTCGGCAGTCAGCGATTCCAGAGCTTCGCGCAGCGAACCGCAGACGGTCGGCACTTCGGCGAGTTCGGCCGGCGGCAGATCGTAGAGGTTCTTGTCCATGGCTTCGCCCGGGTGGATCTTGTTCTTGATCCCGTCGAGGCCGGCCATGAGCAGCGCGGAGTAGCACAGGTAGGGGTTGGCCATCGCGTCGGGGAAGCGGAATTCCACGCGCTTTGCCTTGGTGCCGGCACCGTAGGGGATGCGGCACGAAGCCGAACGGTTGCGGGCCGAGTAGGCGAGCAGAACCGGAGCTTCGTAACCCGGCACCAGGCGCTTGTAGCTGTTGGTGGTCGGGTTGGTGAAGGCGTTGAGGGCCTTGGCGTGCTTGATGACGCCGCCGATGAAGTAGAGGCAGGTGTCCGACAGGCCGGCGTAGCCGTTGCCGGCGAAGGTGTTGTCACCGTCGTTCCAGATCGAGATATGCGTGTGCATGCCCGAGCCGTTGTCCTTCATGATCGGCTTCGGCATGAACGTGGCCGACTTGCCGTAGGCCTGCGCGACCATCATGACGACATACTTGTAGATCTGCATGCGGTCGGCGGTGGTGGTCAGCGTGCCGAAGGTCAGGCCGAGCTCGTGCTGGGCAGCCGCCACTTCGTGGTGGTGCTTGTCGCAGGGCAGGCCCATTTCGAGCATGGTCGAGACCATCTCGCCACGGATGTCGACGCAGCTGTCGACCGGCGCGACCGGGAAGTAGCCGCCCTTGGCGCGCGGACGGTGGGCAAGGTTGCCGGTGTCGTAGGTCTTGTCCGAGTTGCCCGGCAGTTCGATGTCGTCGAGCTTGAAGCCGTTGCCGTCGTAGCCGTCATAGAACTTCACGTCGTCGAACATGAAGAATTCGGCTTCCGGGCCGACGAACACGGTGTCGCCGAAACCGGCCGACTTGACGAACGCTTCGGCGCGCTTGGCGGTCGAACGCGGGTCGCGGGCGTAGAGTTCACCGGTCGAGGGTTCGACGATGTCGCAGAACAGGATCATCATCGGGGTGGCCGAGAACGGATCGACATAGACCGCGTCGAGGTCGGGCTTGAGGATCATGTCCGACTCGTTGATGGTCTTCCAGCCCTCGATCGAGGAACCGTCGAACATGAGGCCGTCTTCGAGTTCGTCTTCGCCGATGACGCCAGCGCACATCGTCAGGTGCTGCCACTTGCCCTTGGGGTCGGTGAAGCGAAGATCGACCCACTCGATCTCCTCGTCCTTGATCTGCTTGAGGACGTCCTTTGCACTAGCCATGTGTTTGGTACTCCGTTTTTGCTCTGCCGTTCCCGGGAGAGGATAGGGGTGGATGGCATTCCGGGAACGCTGCCGGCCCCCATTCCGGCTTATCCCCGATCCGGCCGAAACCGGACCTGATCTAGATGTCTGGCCGGGCCAGACGGATGGTGGTTCCGGCTGTCGCCGGAAACCTCAGAGTGCGTCGTCGTCGCGTTCGCCGGTGCGGATGCGCACGGCGGTTTCGACCTGCATGACAAAAATCTTGCCGTCGCCGATCCGGCCGGTCTGCGCGGCATCGGCAATGGCTTCCACCACGCGCTCGGCCAGACTGTCGGACACGACGACTTCGAGTTTCACCTTGGGCAGGAAGTCCACGACATATTCCGCACCGCGATAGAGTTCGGTGTGGCCCTTCTGGCGACCGAACCCCTTGGCTTCGGTAACCGTGATGCCCGACACGCCCACTTCGTGGAGCGCTTCCTTCACTTCGTCGAGCTTGAAAGGCTTGATGATGGCTTCGATCTTTTTCACGCCTGCCTAGACCCCTGCACTTGTTCCCGGACTTTTCTTTGAGGTTTCCGGTCCGGGAACCAGATGCCCCGCGCGCGACTCCCATCAAGAATCGTGCCAATGCGATTGTGCTAGTGGTAGGGCATGTGTGCAGTCGCGAAAAGACCGGAATCGCATGATTCACCATGTAAGGTGAACCGCATGAGTGATGGCATGAAGGACGCTGCGGCAAGTTCTGTTCAAGATTCGGGCAGTGGCTGCCTGAAAATTGTGCAGCACGGGGTCATTGGGCCTTGTGTGCTACAAACGCGGGCACTTCGCGAAAACACCTGACGGGCCCGCCGCATGGTGCGGCGGCCCCGTTCGGGCGGGAACGGGTAAGGCTTTGCTAAAGCGGGAACGGACCCGTCAGAGACGCAGGCCAGCGGTCTCGTCGAGCCCGGCCATGAGATTGAGATTCTGCACTGCAGCACCGCTCGCGCCCTTGCCCAGATTGTCGAGCATCGCGACGAGGCGGGCCTGGCTGCCGTCCTTGGCGCTCAGAACGCGCAGGGTCAGGGTGTCGACCGGGGTCATCGAGGCACGCAGCAGCAGTTCGTCGGGCGTGTCGGACTCGACCTTCACGATCGGACTGCCTGCATAGAACTCCGCCAGCGCGGCACGCAGTTCGTCGGGCGAGCCAGCGCCGTTCATCGCCGAAAGGTGCAGCGGTACTTCGGCCAGCATGCCGCGATGGGCGGGCACGACTGCGGGGGCGAAGAGCGGGGCATGTGCAAGGCCGACATGCGTCTGCATCTCGGGCACGTGCTTGTGGCCCATCGCCAGGCCATAGGCGCGAAAGGCGATGTCGCGGTCTTCCTCGAAACGGGCGATCAGCGCCTTGCCGCCGCCCGAATAGCCCGAGACGGCATGGCAGACATAGGGCCAGTCGGCCGGCAGCAGCCCGGCGCGTACCAGCGGCGCGACAAGGCCGATGAAGCCGGTGGGATAGCAGCCGGGATTGCTGACGAGGCGTGCCGAGGCGACGGCCTCGCGCCCGATCACTTCGGGAAAGCCGTAGGTCCACCCTTGTGCGACGCGGTGCGCCGAGGATGCGTCGATCACGCGCGTGCGCGCGTTGCGGATCATGCCTACGGCGGCCCGGGCGGCATCGTCGGGCAGGCACAGGATCACGAAATCCGCATCGTTGAGCGCTTCGGCGCGGGCGGCATCGTCCTTGCGCCGCGCGTCGTCGAGCACGACCAGTTCGAATTCGCTGCGCCCGCCCAGCCGGTCGGCGATTTCCAGGCCGGTGGTGCCGGCGGCACCGTCGATGAAGACCGTGGCGCTCATCAGGCGCTGGCCGTGAGCTGGTCGAGCGCGACGTAGCCGACGGGCCCGTCCTCGCCGAGCTGGCCCCAGGTCCAGGCACCGGCAATGTCGAGCACGTTGAAGGTCTCGCCTTCGGGCAGGTCCATGATCGCTTCGTCGCTGTCGCTAGCCACGGTGCGCAGCACGGCGCCGGGCTTGATTGCATGCGGCATGGGCGCGGCGTAGTGCGGCACGAAGTAGCGCCCGGCGAGCTTGATGTGCGCTAGGTCGCCGCGCACCGGAAGGCAGCCGGGATCCGCGGTCACGCTCGGCCCGGTCATGGCTAGCAGCCCTTCGATCCGGGGGGGGCGAGTGTAGGAATCCTCAGGTACCAACTTGGGTGCGTCTCCAAATGCAAAGATGGGCGCGCTTAGCCGGGTCATGGCCTCTTCGCAAGATCAGCCATAGCGCTGTTTCAGCATGTGCCAGGCCGCGCGCAGGCCCAGCGCGGCTCCGCCCTTGGGCCGGCCGGGCTTGTCCGCGGGCCGCCAGGCGAAGGTGTCGAGGTGGGCCCAGTCGGTTCCCTTGGGCACGAACTTGTCGAGGAACAGCGCCGCCGTGCTCGCCCCGGCAAAGCCGCTGGAGCCGGCATTGTTGATGTCTGCCACCTCGGACTTGAGGTATTCGCGGTAACCTTCGTGCAGGGGCAGGCGCCAGCACGGGTCGTCGCTGGCCTTG
The DNA here is from genome assembly GCF_025153475.1 of Novosphingobium mangrovisedimenti. Classification (GTDB taxonomy): domain Bacteria; phylum Pseudomonadota; class Alphaproteobacteria; order Sphingomonadales; family Sphingomonadaceae; genus Novosphingobium; species Novosphingobium mangrovi_A. The sequence goes on along the minus strand of NZ_JANZXA010000012.1, from coordinate 64,855 downwards.
CCGGCGGAGAGCAGGGCGTCCGCAGTCGCGTCCTCGCGGGCGAACAGCGCCGGCAGGTCCGGACCGACGGCAACGCGCGCGGCGCCGGTCAGCGTGGCGAAGTCGATGATGAGTTCGGGCTCGTTCTCCCCGGCGCGGGCGAGCGCATCGCCCAGCACCAGCCGGCCCTCGGCATCGGTATTGCCGATCTCGACCGAGATGCCCGCGCGGCTCTTCAGCACGTCGCCCGGACGGAAGCTGTTGCCGGCAACCGCGTTCTCGACGGCCGGAACCAGCATGTGCAGCCGCACCGGCAGCTGGGCCTGCATGATGAGGCGGGCGAGCGCGAGTGCGTGCGCGGCGCCGCCCATGTCCTTCTTCATCAGCAGCATGCCCGAGCTCGGCTTGATGTCGAGCCCGCCCGAATCGAAGCAGACGCCCTTGCCGACAATGGCGATCTTCGGATGCTTGGGATCGCCCCATTCCAGCTCGATCATGCGCGGTGCATGACTGCGGGCGGCGGCCCGGCCGACGGCGTAGACCATGGGAAATTCGCGTTCGAGCATGTCGCCGCGGGTCACCCTGATCTCGGCGCGGAAGGCCTTGTGCAGGTTTTCCGCCTCGGCCTCCAGTTGGGCGGGGCCCATGTCCTCGGCCGGGGTGTTGACGAGGTCGCGCACCAGCATCACCGCTTCCGCCTCTGCGGTGATCGCGTCGATCGAGGCGGGTTCTCCGGTCAGCAGCACGCGCGGGCCTTCCTCGTCGGGTTCGGAAAGGTAGCGTTCGAAACGGTACTGGCCGGTGATCCAGCCGAACATCGCCGGCCCCGGCTCGCCGCCGGCGCGCCGGTAGGTGCCGGCGGGCAGGTTGCGGGCTAGCTTGGCCAGGCACCAGCTCGAAAGATCGGCGGTATTGGCGACGCCGGCGGCGATGGCCCAGTCCTCGCCATCGGGCATGATGGCATAGTCGTAGCCGTCTGCCTCGAACTTGTGCGCGGCGAGCGCGGCGCGCTGGGCGGGCGTGCGCTCCTTCAGGAAGGCTTCCAGCCCGTCCTTGTCGACGAGATGGATGGAGATGGCCGTCTGGCCGCGATCGGGCTGGATCAATGCGTTCTTGTCGCTCATGGGCTGTTTCTCTAGCCTCCCCGTGAGCTCAAGCGCGAGAGGAAAAATGATGCGATACGGCCGATGGTCGCTGGTGGTCCTGTTACTCGCAAGCGGTTGCCAGGGTGGGCGGGGCGATTCTGCGCCCGATGGCAGCGCCAGCGCCGTCGCCAGCGTGCCCGACGACGAGGCGATGCTTCCCGGCGGAGCGACCGCCGAGGCGAGTGCGGCGCCGAGCGAGGCGCCGCCCGAAGTGCCCGCAGCGACGGGCCGCTCGGTCGACGTATCGAACGAGCTGTATGAATTCAGCTATTCCTATCCCGATGCCGCGGGTGCGATTCCCGGTTTCAGGGACCTGCTCGATGCCCAGCTTCACGCCGCGCGCGAGCGGCTCGAATCTTCCGCGCGCGATGATCGCAACGCCGCGCAGAAGGACGGCTTTCCCTATCATCAGCACAGCTACGGTGCGAAATGGGAAGTCGTCACCGACCTGCCGGGCTGGCTCTCGCTGTCGGCGAAGATCTACACCTATACCGGCGGCGCGCACGGGATGAGTGCCTTCAATTCGCTGTTGTGGGACAGGCGGGGCGAAGCGGTGCGCAAGCCGCGCGACCTGTTCACCAGCACCGATGCCTTGCGCAATGCGATTCGCGAACCCTTCTGCGATGCCCTCGACAAGCAGCGGGAAAAACGGCGCGGCGAGCCGGTGCAGCGTGACAGCGGGCAGATGTTCAGCGAATGCATCGACCCGGTGGCGCAGACGCTGATTCTCGGCTCGTCGAACCGCAAGACCTTCGATCGCATCGGCATCCTCGTCGGGCCCTACGAGGCCGGTCCCTATGCCGAAGGTACCTACGAAGTGACCCTGCCGGTGACGGGCGCGGTCATGGCCACGCTCAAGCCGCAGTACCGTACCGGCTTTTCTGTCGGTCAATGATCTCGCAATTCCCACGCGAAATCGCTATGTAGCCGCGATGAGCGAATACCAGATTGTAGAACCCGGAAGCGAAACCGTCCTGCGCGACGGCACGATCAAGCTGCATGGCCCCGAAGCCTTCGAGGGCATGCGCAAGGCAGGGCGGCTCGCGGCCGAAATCCTCGACGAGATTGCGCCGATGGTGCAGCCGGGCGTCACCACCGCCGCGATCGACGACAAGGTGCGCGAACTCACGCTGGATGGCGGCGCGGTTCCGGCCACGCTGGGCTATCGCGGTTATGCGCATTCCTGCTGCATCTCGATCAACCACGTCGTGTGTCACGGCATCCCTTCGGAAAAGACGCTGAAGGAAGGCGATATCCTCAATATCGACGTGACCCCGCTGCTCGATGGCTGGCACGGCGATTCCAGCCGCATGTACTTCGCGGGCGAGCCCTCGCTGAAGGCGCGGCGGCTGGTCGAAGTGACTTATGAGTGCCTGATGATCGGCATCGAGCAGGCCAAGCCCGGCAACCGCATCGGCGACATTGGCGCGGCCATCCAGGCCTATGCCGAGTCCAACCGCTACGGCGTGGTGCGCGAATTCTGCGGCCATGGCCTTGGCCGCCTGTTCCACGATGCGCCCGAAGTGGTCCACGCCGGCCGTCCCGGCACAGGGCCGCTGATCAAGCCCGGCATGTTCTTCACCATCGAGCCGATGATCAACCTCGGCAAGCCGCCGGTAAAGCTGCTCAGCGACGGCTGGACCGCCGTGACCCGCGACAAGTCGCTCTCGGCACAGTTCGAGCACTCGATCGGCATTACCGAGGACGGTTGCGAGATCTTCACGCTCAGCCCCAAGGGCCTCGACAAGCCGCCCTACGCTTGAGGCCCGATATCGCCCCTGCGCTTGCCCGGGGGCGTGACCTCTCGCCTGCGTCGTGACAGCTTGCCTCCAACAAGAATGGAGGGAGAGCTATGGCGACCGATACTCTGGCGGACCTGTCCGGCGGTATCCCGGTGGAACGCGAATACGTGCTCGATGCGCGCCCGGAGGACGGCGTGCGCGATGCCGTGAACGTCTGGATCGAGGAAGAGAACGGCCTTTTCGCCATGCGCGTGGGGGTCGAGGCCGTGGCGGAACAGTGGGGCCGGCACGAGATGTGGCTCGACATCGCCTTTGCCGACGGGCGTCTCTATTCGCGCCGCGGCGACGGCGAGACGCAGAGCGCGATCGGTCCCGGCGGCAAGCCCACGGTGCGCGCGACCGGACCGATGTGGTTCGAATGCATAGAGCCGTTCCGCCGCTGGACCGTGCGTTTCGAAGGCCCCGTGGCCGAAACCAGCGCGCAGGAAATCCTCGAAAACCCCGACTTCAAGGAGAAGAAGTGGGTCGACGTGTCGTTCGACATCGACATGGAAATGGCCGCCGTGCCCTGGCAGCCGGGCACGATGACGCCCGAGGCCGCCGCCGCGATGGGCGGCAAGCAGGGCGATTTCATGAGCCCGCGCTACGAACAGCTCTTCCGCTGCACCGGCACGCTGACGGTCGATGGCAAGGCGCATGCCTTCAAGGCCAATGGCCTGCGCATCCGCCGCACCGGCTTTCGCGCTTTCGCCGGGTTCACCGGGCACTGCTGGATGTCGGCGATCTTCCCCGACGGGCGCGGCTTCGGCCTCAATGCCTATCCCCCGCGCGACGATGGCGAGCCGACCTACGAGGAAGCCTGGGTGATCGACAGCGACGGCCGCCGCGTCGGCGCGCGCCCGGTGCAACTGCCGTGGCTCAGGAAGCTGGTGACGGGCGGGGAGGCGGTGCCGCTGGTGTTTGAAACGCTGGAAGGCAAGCGCATCGCGATCGACGGCGTGACTTTCACCAATACCCGCTCACGCGGCGGGCACGTGCTGCCGCCGGACTGGCCCAAGGACTGGCCGATCGTGCAGCAAGCCCATGCGTTCTACACCTGGGACGGCGTGCGCACGACGGGCATGATCGAGCGGTCGAGCAAGCCCAGCGTGATGGATTAATCCTCCCCCACAGGGGGAGGGGGACCATGCGCAGCATGGTGGAGGGGCACAGGCGGTTTACCGGGACTAAGAGGGGGTACGCTTTGCGGCACGTGCCCCTCCACCACCCTTCGGGTGGTCCCCCTCCCCGTGCCGGGGAGGATCTGCTTACCCGCACTGCCCCCGGTGGAGCAGCTTGTGATCGGCCAGCACCAGCGCCATCATCGCCTCGACCACCGGCACGCCGCGAATGCCGACGCAGGGGTCGTGGCGGCCCTTGGTGAACAGCTCGGTTGCCTCACCCTCTCGCGTGACCGTCGGCTGCGGGGTAAGGATCGAGCTGGTCGGCTTGAAGGCCACGCGCACCACCACGGGCTGGCCGGTCGAGATACCGCCCGCGATGCCGCCCGCATGGTTGGCGTCGAACGCGGGGCCATTGGTGCCGGGCCGCATCGGATCGGCATTCTGCTCGCCGGTCAGGCGCGCGGCGGCGAAGCCGTCGCCGATCTCGACGCCCTTGACCGCGTTGATGCCCATCATCGCGGCGGCAAGGTCTGCATCGAGCTTGCCGTAGAGCGGGGCGCCCCAGCCGGCGGGCACGCCCGTCGCCACGCATTCGACCACCGCGCCGACCGAGGAGCCGGCCTTGCGGGCCTTGTCGACGATCGTTTCCCAGCGCTTCGCGGCTTCGGGGTCGGGGCAGAAGAACGGGTTGTTGCCGATCTCGGCCGCATCGAAGTTCGCCATGTTGATCGCATCGCCGCCGATCTCGGAGACATAGGCGAGAATCGTCACTTCGGGCACCACCAGCCGCGCCACGCCGCCTGCCGCCACGCGGCTGGCCGTCTCGCGCGCGGAGCTGCGCCCGCCGCCGCGATAGTCGCGGAAACCGTACTTGGCGTCGTAGGCATAGTCGGCATGGCCGGGGCGATAGGCCTTGGCGACGTCCGAATAGTCCTTGGAACGCTGGTCGACGTTTTCGATCATCAGGCTGATCGGGGTGCCGGTGGTGCGTCTTACGCCGTCTTGGCCCTCGAACACGCCCGAAAGGATACGAACCTGATCGGGTTCCTGCCGCTGGGTGGTGAATTTCGACTGGCCCGGACGGCGCGCATCGAGGAACGGCTGGATCGCGCTCTCGTCGATGGCGAGGCCCGGGGGGCACCCGTCGACGACGGCGCCGATCGCCGGCCCGTGGCTTTCGCCCCAGGTGGTGAAACGGAAAAGACGGCCGAAGCTGTTGACGCTCATGCCTCGCGCTTTGTCGCGGGATGCGCCGTTTGTCCAGCGCCGTGCTGTCCGGCGAGGCCGTCGCGAACATCGCACAGACATCAATCGCACAAGAAACGGTGCTCCGTTCATACCGTACTTGTCGAAATGCGTGCCTGCGGGCAAAGAAGGCCGCATGTATATGAACGTGTTCCGCAGTCGCAAAAGCGCAGACATGGACGTGGCCGCCTATCGCGCCGACGCCGCGCGCATGGGCGATCTTGCGCGCACGCAGCCGGGTTTTGTCTCCTACAAGAGCTTCACGGCCGAGGATGGCGAGACGGTGACGATCTCGGAATGGGAGAGCAGGGAGCATGCGAGCGCCTGGCAGCGCCATGCCGAACATGCCGCCGTACAGGCCCTCGGCAGGGCCGAATATTACGACAGCTACGCGAACTATTCGTGCGATGAGCCCGAAGTACGCCGATTTTCAAGGGGGTCTTGAGTGACAATCGCGTTTTACGGAATTCCCAACTGCGACACCGTCAAGAAGGCTCGCAAGTGGCTTGAGGCGCAGGGGCTCGATTACACCTTCCACGATTACAAGAAGGAAGGTGCCGATCCGGCGAAACTGGAGCGCTGGGTGGCCGCTGCCGGCTGGGAAAAGGTGCTCAACCGCGCGGGCACGACCTTCCGCAAGCTGCCCGAAGACGATAAGGTCGATCTCGACGCGGCCAAGGCGGTGAAGATCATGGAAGCCAGTCCCAGCACGATCAAGCGGCCGGTGGTGGAGTATCCGGGGGGTATTCTCGTCGGTTTCAAGGAAGCCGACTGGACGGCTGCTCTCAAATGACGCCCGAGGTCCTGACCACGCTCGAATGGGTGGCGGCCGGGTTCGGTGTCGTCAACATCGCCCTGCTCATCTGGCGCAGCATCTGGAACTTCCCTTTCGGGATCATGATGGTGGCGCTCTACATCTTCGTGTTCTGGGAAAAGCGCCTCTACGGCGAGGCCATGCTGCAGGTGTTCTTCATTCTCGCGCAGGCCTGGGGCTGGTGGCTGTGGTACAAGACCGGCGGCGAGGACCCGGACCATCCGGACCGGGTTCCGGTGCGCTGGCTCGACAACATGAGCCGCGCCGTGTGGTTGCTGGCGACTGCCGCGATCAGCCTCAATCTCGGATGGGTCATGCACCGCTTCACCGATGCCGCGATGCCTTATGCCGATGCCGCGATTACCGGTGCGAGCGTTTCGGCCCAGATCCTGCTGGCGTTCCGCCGGATCGAGAACTGGGTGTTGTGGATCGTGATCGACGTGGCCGCGATCGGGCTTTACATCAACCGCGGCCTGCACCCGACGGCCGGGCTCTACGGCGGCATGCTGGTGATGTCGCTGCTGGGCCTCAAGGAATGGGTCCATTCCGCGAAGTCCGGGCCGAAGGGCACCGTCCAGATCGCATGAAGTCGGTATGCCTGCACGGGGCGGAATGTACTGGCAAGTCGGTGCTGGCGGGCAAGCTCGGCTATCCTTGGGTGCCCGAGTACGGGCGCACGTATTGCGAGGAGCGCGGTACCGACCTGACCATGGCGGACCTGCTGGCGATCGCCGAAGGGCAGGCGGAAGAGAACCGCAGGGCCATGGCGGGCGCACCGCCGCTACTGGTGCTCGATACCGACCAGCTGATGACGGCGGCCTGGGCACAGATGCTGTTTGGCGAAGTGCCGCCGTCGCTGCTCGAATATCCCAAGGCAGACCTCTACCTGCTCTTCGCGCCCGACGTGCCTTGGCTTGCGGATGGCACCCGGCTTTTCGGCGGAGACGCGGAACGCGCCCGCTTTGCCGCGCTGGCCGAGGAGATGTTGGTGCGGGCGGGCGTGCCCTTCGTCCCTGTTTCCGGGCACTGGGAAGAACGCGAGGCGCAGGCGCGGGCGGCGATCGCGGACCTGCTCGGCGCCCCGGCCTGAAGCGTCGGCTTCAGCCGCGCGCCCTGATCCAGTCGCCGACCGGGGCATGCGGCAGGCCGACGTCGAGAAGGCCCAGCACGCCGGGCCGCGCGGCCCTGATCTGGTGCAGCGCATTGACCGCGGGCATGGCCGTCATCGTGTCCCACTCGTGGTTGCCCCAATGCTTTGGCGGGGTGAAGCGCATGCGCATGTCGATATGCGGTTCGCCGTCGATGACGAGGTGGTACTGATCGTCGTCGAGGTCCCACCCCTCGGCGAGCGTCTTCGTCAGGTACCATATCACGGTAAGGTTGGTGACGGTCCTTCCGCCCACCTTGCCGTTCCAGCCACCGCGCAGCGCGGCGTTGGTGCCCTTTTCCATGCAGAACCAGCCCAGGTCCACCTTCTCGGCGGCGGTGGCGTATTCGCAGAAGAATTCGATGTCGTCGAAGGTGACGCCGATGGCCTCGCCGATACGCTGGACCACGTCCTTGAACATGATCAACCAGGTATGCGCGCGTTCCACCAGCGCGGGCGTGGCGCCGCCCGGCTCGCCCATGCCCAGGAACCCCCAGGTCTCGACCGATTCGTAGACCGAGCAGTCCGCCGATTCGGTGAGCGAAATGGACGTGACGTTGCGCGTGGGCGCGGTCAGGGAGACCAGCACGGCGTTGATCCAGCCCGGGTTGATCCCGGTGACGTAGAACGAGCTGTTGCCTGTCGCGCAGGCCGCCTCGAGCCTTTCGCGCACGTCGCCGCGAACCCCGCCGAGGTTCATCAGCAAGTTGGTGCTGACCACGTCGAGACCCGCTTCGAGCAGTGTCACGATATGATCGAGATCGGCTTCGAACGGGGTGTAGAGCACGCTGTCCGCACCCAGCGCGAGCAGTGCGTCGACATCGTGGGTGGCCTTGATCCCCGTCACGGTTTCCGGCCGGCCGCACAGCGTGCCGGCATCGGTGCCGCACTTGTCGTCCGAATAGGCATAGACCCCGACGAGATCGAGATGGGGATCATCGAGCACGCCGCGCATGCTCAGCTTGCCGACTTTGCCCGTGGTCCACTGGATGACGCGCAGCTTGTCCATGCCTTCTCTCCCGTTTCGGCCTGTTCCGGCCGGTTTTGCGAGGAGTGTCACGCGAAGCGGTGAGGCGCGATAGTTCCCATGCGGGTACTGCTACGGGTACTGGGCGCCGACTATCCCTCCACCGGCGCGCCGAACAGCGCGGCGGCAAGGCCGAGCACGGTCAGGAAGGCGAATCCGAAGCAGCGCTGGAAACGTCCGCCCGGAGCGCCGCCGTACCATGCGCGGATCCCGGCCAGTGCGCTCTGCAGCGCGTAGTAGAAGGCGAAGGCGCGGCTGGCGAGGCTGACGATCTCGAACACGTCGGCCAGCCAGGTGAGGGCAAGGCCCGCGCCGACGAGGCCGACATACGTCATCTTCGGGCCCATGCGCCCGCCGGTGAGTTCGCAGAACAGGCCGCCCGAGCCATTGGTGTCGGCCACGGCCGCGCTGAACTGCGCGCTCAGGGCGGCGAGGATCAGCAGCGGGCCGAGGACCACCGAGACAGTGCGCATCAGGTCGATGATCGCCGTTTCGTCCAGCGCGAAGGTGCCGCTCTCGAAACTGACCGTGAGGAGCACGACGTAGACGAGATAGATGCCGGTTGCGATCCATTGCGAGATGCGCATCGATTCCTGCCGTTCGGTGGCGGAATAGTACCTGCCGAGATAGCGCGAGGTCTCGAACCCCTGGACCGTGACGATCAGTCCGAACAGGAGCTGGATCGACCCGGTCATCCCCAATACCATGCCGCTTTCGGCAAGATTGTGGTCTTCCCACTCGGCCCCGGCATGGATGGTCAGCGCGGCGATCAGGGCGGCGATGACGATCAGCTTGATCGAGACCGTGAGCTGTTCCATCCGCTCCAGCAGCGAGAAGCCTTTGGTCAGGCCCGCGCCGAGGATGAGCAGATAGGCGCCGGTGGTGATCAGGCGGCCTAGCAGTTCGGAGGGCGCGCCGAAGATGCGTGCGGCAAAGGCGCCGAACAGGTTGAGGTAGTAGGCGACAGAAATCACGTAGGCGAAGGCCAGTGCCCAGCTCGAAATGACTTCGAGACGATCAGCCAGGGCAGTGTCGAGGTCGGGCTCGTCGAGGCGCTCGATGTTGTAGCGGATCGCCGCGCCGAACAGGTAGCCCACCAGGCAAAGCGCGCCCATCGCGAGGATCGCCCAGGAGCCGAAGGCATCGGTGAGAATGGGGCCCAGGATCAGGAATCCGCTGCCGATGATCGAGGCCAGCGGCGTGACCGTGGCGCGCCATAGCTTGGCACGCGCGACGCGCGGCCAGAAGAGCAGCGCAGCAACGGCAAGGCCCGCCACCGCCATGGCTATTTCGATTGCGGTGTCCATCGGTATGCGGGCTTTACGCTCTTTGTGCCGTCACGATATAGTTGAGCGAGAGATCGTCCGAGAGGTGCAGACCCTGCGCGGGCGACCAGCTGATGCCCTTCGGCTCGCCGAGCGACAGCCCGGCCGCTTCGGCCAGCTCGGCGAGTTCGGCGGGGGTGACGAACTGCTTCCAGTCATGCGTGCCGCGCGGCACCTGCCCGAGCCGTTCGGCCGCCTCCACAAGCAGCAGGCGCGATTGCGGCGTGCGGTTGGGGCACGATAGGATCATCAGGCCTTCGGGTGACAGCGCCGCGGCAAGGCTTGCGAGGAAGGCGGCCTTGTCGGTCACGTGTTCGATCACTTCGAGCGAACAGACGAGATCGAACCCGGAAAGGTCCATGGCGCCCAGTTCGCCCTGCCGATAGTCGATGGCAAGGCCCATGGCATCGGCATGGGCGCGTGCGGCGGCGATGTTCTCGGGCGCGGCGTCGACGCCGGTCACTTGGGCGCCCAGCCGGGCGAGCGGCTCGCACAGCAGGCCGGCACCGCAGCCGGCATCGAGCGCGCGCTTGCCGGAAAGGGGGCGCCGCAGCGTGCCTGAATCCGTTGCGAAATGGGCATCGATTGAATCGCGGATGAAGGCCAGGCGTACCGGGTTGAGCTTGTGCAGCATGGCCGAGGAACCCTTCGGGTCCCACCAGTCGGCCGCCAGCGCGCCGAAATGTGCCGCCTCCTTCGGATCGATCGTCGCAGTTGCATTGTCCATGAGTCCCCCCTAACAGCGCGCCCGACTCTTATCCACACGCGTCTTTGAGCACGCGCAGCAATCGACACCGGGAGCATTGGCACCTTGGCACGTATCGTGATGAAATTCGGCGGCACCTCGATGGCCGGGACCGAGCGCATCCGGCGCGTGGCGGGTATCGTCAAACGCCAGCAGGAAGCCGGGCACGAAGTCGCCGTGGTGGTTTCGGCCATGGCCGGCGAGACCGACCGCCTCGTGAACTTCTGCCGGGAGGCGAATGCCCTTTACGATCCTGCCGAATACGACGTGGTCGTGGCCGCGGGCGAACAGGTCACGTCCGGCCTACTCGCGCTGACCCTGCAGGCGATGGGCTGCAAGGCCCGCTCGTGGCTGGGCTGGCAGCTCCCGATCAAGACGGACAATGCCCATGCCAAGGCCCGTATCGAAGACATCGATTCCGAAGCGCTGCTGGCCTCGATGGCCGCGGGCGAGATCGCGGTGATCCCCGGCTTCCAGGGGCTCGCGCCGGAAGGCCGGGTAACGACGCTGGGCCGCGGCGGCTCGGATACCTCGGCCGTGGCGGTCGCCGCTGCCGTGAAGGCGGAGCGCTGCGACATCTACACCGACGTCGACGGCGTCTACACCACCGATCCGCGCATCGTGGCCAAGGCGCGCAAGCTGCCGCTCGTCACGTACGAGGAAATGCTCGAGCTGGCCTCGGTCGGCTCGAAGGTGCTGCAGACCCGCTCGGTCTCGCTCGCCATGAAGGAAGGCGTGCGCGTGCAGGTGCTCTCTTCGTTCATCGACGAGACCGCGCCGGCCGCCGACACCCTGCCCGGAACGATGATCGTCAGCGACGAAGAACTCGAAGGAAGCGACATGGAACGCCAGCTGATCACCGGTATCGCCGCCGACAAGAACGAGGCGAAGGTTACCCTTACCCGCGTGCCCGACCGTCCGGGCGCGGTCGCCTCGATCTTCGCGCCGCTGGCCGAAGCGAACATCAACGTCGACATGATTATCCAGAATGTCGCCAAGGACAAGGGCGAGACCGACGTCACCTTCACGGTGCCGCAGGCCGATCTGGCCCGTGCGTTGGCGATGCTGGAGGAGCGCAAGGAAGCGATCGGCTACTTCCGCATGATTTCCGATGCCAATGTCGCCAAGATCAGCGTCGTGGGCGTGGGCATGCGCAGCCACGCGGGTGTTGCCAGCACCATGTTCAAGACGCTGGCGGACCGCGGGATCAATATCCTCGCCATCTCCACCAGCGAGATCAAGGTTTCGGTGCTGATCGATGCCGACGAGACCGAACTGGCCGTGCGCGTGCTGCACACCGCCTACGGGCTCGACGCCGCCGCGTAACGTAAGCCTGGCGAACGTCCTCCCCGCGCGGGGAGGACGTCCTACGACGCCGTGCGATAGAAGACGGCGTCGGTGCAGATGCGGTTGCGGCCCTGTTCCTTGGCCATGTAGAGCATCTGGTCGGCGGCGTTGAGATTGTTGTCGAGCGCTTCGTCCGGCTGGATCAGCGCGATACCGATCGAGGCGGTAACCCGCAGTTTCACCGCGTTGTGCGGCACCACGGCTTCTTCGATGGTGCGGCGGACCTCTTCGCAGACGGCGACGGCCTCGTCGCTGGTCATGTCGGCCAGCAGGAGCACGAATTCCTCGCCGCCGAGGCGGGCCGACAGGCACTTGTGGCGCGCCAGCACGGCCTGCACCGCCTTGGCCACCATCTGGATCACCTGATCGCCGACGTCGTGGCCGTAGCCGTCGTTCACTTTCTTGAAGTGGTCGATGTCAAGGATGGCGAGCGATGCGCTGCCGCCCTGCTTGCGCAGCCGGGCGAGCTGGCTCTGCGCCTTCTCGAAGAAGGCCCGGCGGTTGTACATGCCGGTCAGGAAGTCCCGCTCGGCGAGGAACCGCAGCCGTCGCATGTGGCTCAGCGTCTCGATGTTGCTCGAGATCCGGCACTTCACTTCTTCGGCGATATAGGGGCGATAGACGAAGTCCGATGCGCCCGCCTTGATGAGCGCGGCCGAGAGGAACGGGTCCGAACTGGCGGAGATGCCGATGATGCGGACCTGTTCGGGTGGATAGGCGGCGCGGATACGGCGGGTCAGTTCCTGGCCGTCCATGTCGGGCATGTGGAAATCGGTGACGACGAGCTGGATGTCGTCGTGCGCCCTGAGCGCCGCGAGCGCTTCCTCGCCGCATCCGGCCTGGTGGATTCGGTAGTTTTGCAGGCTGAGGATGTCGGCCAGGGCAAGCCGCGCGCTCTCGCTGTCGTCCACGATCAGGATCGAGGCGACGGTGGCGTCGGTGATCCGCTGGATCGTGTGAATGATGTGATCGACCGTGTCCTGCGCGTCCTTGATGAAGTAGTCGACGATATGCGCGGCGCAGGCACGTTCGCGCACCTTGCGGTTGAGCGTGGCGGTGAACAGGATCGTCGGGACCCCTTCTTCCTCCAGCAGGTCGATGATTTCGCCGTCCGGCGCATCGGGCAGGTTCATGCCAGTCACCGCCAGGCCGGGGCGGTCCTGCGCAAGCGCCTGCGAGGCTTCGGCGTAGGTCTTGAACCATTCCACTTCGCAGGCGGTCTCCGCCTCGATGCGCGACTTGAGCATGAGCGCCATGGCCGCGGAGTCCTCCACGAGCATGACGGAGCAGGAGGCCGGCGTGGCGGCGTCGATGGACCTTGCCTGATGGATCGTGCGGAAGCGGGTCAACGTGGCTCCTTTCGACTGTAGGGGCTGCCGAAAGGAGCCGCCGTTACGCGGCTTTGCACGGGCACGGTTAGCGTCCGGTAATAACCGGCCTAGGGGCTTCCGAGAGTTGCCACGTGTCAGACGCTTGCCGGCGCCGCCGCATTGGCCTGCAATTGCTGGAACACGCCGAGTCGGTCCGAGACCTGCCAGTGGCCGGTCAGCCGGTCGTCCTCGTCGAATGAATAGACGCTCGCTCCCGACATCGCGATGGGCTGACCGCTCGCCGGAAAGCCGGCGATGGCCGCATGGTGCGTGGCCGCCCAGGTCCAGGCGATGATCACGGAGTCCCCGCTCTCACTCATGTGCACGATCGCGAAACGCTGGTCGGGGAAGGGCGTGCGCGAGGTTTCGAGCCGTTCGACGAAGCCGGCCTGGTCGAGGGTGCGGCCTTCCCAGGGATCGCCCGGATCGTGCCGGATCGTGTACAGGGGGGCGAGGAATTCGGGCACGGCCGCGCTTTCGCCCCTGTTCCAGACCCGCTCGATGAAATCGGCCAGCAGCTTCTGTCGCGTGGTCACGGTGTATCTCCTTCGGAACTGTGCAAGAGCGCCATGACGTATTCGCGCACGTCGGCGGGCCATGGGGCGATGGTCTGGGCGAGGCCTTCGGGATCGTCCGCGAAAAGCAGCCGCGATGCCTGCTCGAAGCCGGGAAAGTCCCCGGCCATGGCCGACATGAAGCGGTAGGCGCGTTCCTGTGCGACGCGGCGCGATGCGCGACCGTCTTCGGCCTTGCGCGCGGCATCGACGAGCCTGCGCAGCGCCTGCGAGGCGCCGCCCGGTTGCCGGTTCAGCCAGTCCCAGTGACGCGGCAGCAACGTGACCTCGCGTGCGGTGACGCCGAGTTTCGGCCGCCCGCGCTTGCGGGCGGGCGCGGCAGCAGGAGCCTCGCTCTCGCGCCAGTCGAGATCGACGACCTTTCCGGTCTCGTCGTCGAACACCAGAACGCCCGCCTGGTGTCCGCGCAGGGTGGCGACGAGTTCGCGGCGCGTGCCGCGGGCGATGCGCTTGCCATCGAGGAAGGCCGTGCACAGGTCTGTCATGTCTTGTCTCTGGCAATCATTTTTACCCGGATAAATTGATTTGTGGCACGAGTCAATTTATCCGGGTAAAAATGACGAATCGCAGGATGACAGGATCAATGGACAGGAAAGACCGCAAGGCGGCGTTGGCCGCCTACCGCGAACGCAAGACCGAGCCGGGCGTTTTCGCGCTGCGCTGTGTGGCGAGCGGCGAAGTATGGGTGGGGCGCGCGCAGGATCTTCCGGCCATCCGCAACCGTATCTTCTTCACGCTCCGGCAGGGCGCGAACCCGCACCGCAAGTTGCAGGCGGCGTGGAATGCGCATGGCGAGGAGGGGCTGGTATTCGAAGTGCTCGAGATACTCGATCCGGAGAAACTGGAACTGGCGTTCGAACGCGAATTGAAGGACCGTCACGCCCACTGGATGGAGCGCCTCGGAGCCACGCGGCTCTGAGTGCCTAGAGCGCGCGGGCCAGTTCGTCGCGGAACTTCGGGTGTGCGAGCCCGATCATTGCTTCGGCCCTTTCGCGCAGGGACTTGCCGCGCAGGTTCGCCGCGCCGTGTTCGGTGACGATCCAGTGCACGTCGTTGCGCGGCGTCGTCACCGGGCCTTCCAGCTTGGGGACGATGCGGCTGACGGCGCCGTCCCTGGCGGTGGAGCGGCACGCGATGATCGAGATCCCGCCGCTGGAAGCATTGGCGCCGCGTACGAAATCGAGCTGGCCGCCTGACCCGGAATACTGGCGGCCGAGCATGTGTTCGGAATTGCAGGCCCCAGAGAGGTCGACCTGCAGCGTGGCATTGACCGAGACCACATTGTCGTTCTTGGCAATGTGGCGCGGATCGTTCACCACGTCGACGGGCAGCGAATAGACCGCCTGGTTGTCGTCGAGCCAGTCGTAGAAGGCGGTGTCGCCCATCGCGAAGGTGAACACGCTGCGCCCCGGGAAAGTGGTCTTGCACCGGTTGGTGACGGCGCCGCAGCGCATCAGCGCGGCAAGCGCCGGGGTCAGCAGTTCGGTATGGATGCCCAGATCCTTGCGATTGGTCAGGCGGCGGCACACTTCGGCGGGCAGGTTGCCGATGCCCATCTGCAGGCAGGCACCGTCATCGATCATGCCCGCGATGGTCTCGGCGATCATTTCGTCCTCGACCGCGCCGGCACGTTCGTTCACCTCGATCAGCGGCGAGCGGTGCTCGACGATCGCGTCGACTTCCGAGACGTGGAGCGGTGATTCCCCGAACACGCGCGGCATCAGCGGATTGACTTCGACGATCAGGCGTCGGGCCGCCCGCGCGGCCACCGAGGTGTAGTCGTTGGCGGTGCCGAAGGTGAAATAGCCGTGCTTGCCCATCGGCGAGACCATGGTCACGCAAGTGTCGAGCGCGATTTCCTCGCGCAGGAGCTGCGGCGAGGCGCTGAAGGCGGTGGGGACGAAATCGATCAGGTGCTCGTAGACCGTGGGATCGGCCTTGATCAACGCACGCTCGACGCTGCTCAGGAACATGCAATGCGGGCGCACCCGGCCGAGCAGGTCACGCCGCAGGACGCTCTGCGCGGCATGCGCCATCGAGTGGAAGTACCACAGCCGCATGTCGGCAAGATCGCCCGCCTCGACGCGGTTCGCGAGGGCTGCGAGCAGGGCGGGCGGTTCGGCGACCGCCATGCCCATCGCCACATGGCTGTCGGAAGCGACCATCCGTGCCGCCGCGTCGGCGGACATCAGCTTTGCTGCGTAGATCTCCTGAACGTCCATCGTCCGGGACGTTCGCATTGCCCTGCGGCAAGATCAAGACTGTCTGAATACGGATGAGCCCTGTTCCCGGGACAGGCACGGGCCTCTCGTCGGGAAATCGCGGGTTCTGATCGGGCCCGGGCGGCCTTACTGCATCCGCAGGCCTTGCAGCATGGTCTGCAGCGCACGCAGGTCGCGTGCGGCTTCCTCGGTCTTTCCGGCATTCACCTTGGTGCGCACGGCTTTGGCCGTGTCCGACAGAAGCGTACGGAGCGGGGCCGGAGCGTCGGGGCCGATCTGCGAGGTATCGGCGATCAGCGCTGCGGATTTGTCGAGCGCGAGGGCCATGTTCGTCGTCCCCTCATCGAGGCGCGCGGCCAGGATGCCCGCGTTCACTTCCAGGTTGAGCAGGGACTTGCGCGTCTCGGGCGAGAAGCTGGACGGATTGATGTTGTCGAGCGATGCCGTTTCCTTGGGCAGGCTGGTGGCAACGGCATTGGAAATGACAAAGCGGCTGACCGCGAGCCCCGCGATCGCCACGAGTCCTGCCGTCAGCAGAGCCGCCAGCAGCATGTTGGATGGCTGGCGAAGGCGGCCCAGGTAGCTGGAAAGCATTAGAACGAAGACCTCTTGTGTTATTGTGAGCGGCTCATCTGCCCTTGCAGGCTCTTAATCGCACGTGAAATTCCTGCAAGCGCCTGAACCGTGGGTTACGATCTATGGTTCACACGCTCATCGCTTGTGTGCCACGGCCCGTCGTCCTATGGCGCTGCCTTTCGATTAACCGGCTATGGGAGCATCGATGGCCGTCCATACCAAGACCTCGGCGCTGATGGCGCGGGGATGCGAGTTCCTCGGCAGCGAATACGCAATTCTTTGCGGCGCGATGTCCTGGGTGTCGGAACGGAATCTCGTTTCGGCGATCAGCAATGCCGGCGGCTTCGGCGTGATTGCCTGCGGGGCGATGACCCCGGAACTGCTCGATGCCGAAATCGCGGCAACGAAGACGCTGACCGACAAGCCCTTCGGCGTCAACCTGATCACCATGCATCCGCAGCTCTTCGACCTGATCGAAGTGTGCAAGAAGCACGGCGTCGGTCATGTCGTGCTCGCGGGCGGCATTCCGCCCAAGGGCAGCGTCGAGGCGATCAAGGCAAACGGGGCCAGGGTGATCTGCTTTGCCCCCACGCTGGCGCTCGGCAAGAAGTTGCTGCGCTCCGGCGCGGACGCACTGGTCATCGAGGGCATGGAAGCGGGCGGCCACATCGGTCCGGTCTCGACTTCGGTGCTGGCGCAGGAAATCCTGCCCAGTCTGGCCGCAGACAATCTCGTTTTCGTGGCTGGCGGCATCGGCCGGGGCGAAGCGA
The DNA here is from genome assembly GCF_025153475.1 of Novosphingobium mangrovisedimenti. GTDB lineage: Bacteria > Pseudomonadota > Alphaproteobacteria > Sphingomonadales > Sphingomonadaceae > Novosphingobium > Novosphingobium mangrovi_A. The sequence goes on along the minus strand of NZ_JANZXA010000012.1, from coordinate 47,663 downwards.
TGGCGGGTTACCTCGAAATGGGCGCCGCAGGCGTACAGCTGGGCACGCGCTTTGCCTGCGCGAGCGAATCCATCGCCCACCCCGATTTCAAGAAGATGTTCTTCCGCGCCTCGGCCCGCGATGCCGTCGCTTCGGTGCAGGTCGACCCGCGTCTTCCCGTGATCCCGGTGCGAGCCCTCAAGAACAAGGGTACCGAGGAGTTCACGGCCAAGCAGATAGAGGTGGCCAAGAAGCTCGACGCGGGTGAGGTCGATATGGGCGAGGCCCAGCTTCAGATCGAGCACTTCTGGGCCGGCGCGCTGCGCCGCGCGGTGATCGAAGGCGATGTCGAAAGCGGTTCGGTCATGGCCGGCCAGTCGGTCGGTATGGTGACCAGGGAAGAGCCGGTGGCCGAGATCCTCGCCTCGCTCATGGCAGAGAGCGAAGCAGCGCTGTCCAACCGCGCTGCGGCCTGAAGGAAGGCGCGATGTCCGGACCCCTGATCCTCGCCCTGTCGTGTGCCGACCGCCCCGGCATCGTTGCCCGCGTTACCGGCTATCTGGCGCAGATGGGTGGCAACATCATCGAGGCGCAGCAGTTCAACGATCTTGCTGAAGACAAGTTCTTCATGCGGGTCGCCTTCGATCCCGGCGAGGCCGATCGCGAGGAGATCCGCGAGGGCTTCGGTCCTATCGCGCATGAATATGGCATGGCCTGGTCGATGCTGCGCCGCGATCGGCCGCGCCGCGTGCTGCTGATGGTGAGCAAGTTCGACCATTGCCTGGCCGACCTGCTCTATCGTCAGCGCATCGGCGAAATCGCGATGGAAGTCGTCGGAATCGTCTCCAATCATCCGCGCGAGGCGATCAGCACGCTGATGATCGGCGACATTCCCTTCCACCATATGCCGGTGACGAAGGAAACCAAGGCCGAGCAGGAAGCGCACGTGCGCAAGCTGGTCGACGAGTCGCGCGCCGAACTCGTGGTGCTTGCCCGCTACATGCAGATTCTCTCGGACGACATGGCGTCCTTTCTCTCGGGACGCTGCATCAACATCCACCACTCGTTCCTGCCCGGCTTCAAGGGGGCCAAGCCCTATCACCAGGCGCACGCGCGCGGGGTGAAGATGATCGGTGCGACCGCGCACTATGTCACCGCCGATCTCGACGAGGGACCGATCATCCACCAGGACGTCGAGGCGGTCACGCACGCGGACACCGCCGAGGACATGGTGCGCAAGGGCCGCGACATCGAGCGCCGCGTGCTGGCCGAGGCGGTGCGCCTCCATCTCGAGGACCGGGTCCTGCTCAACGGTGGTCGCACGGTGGTGTTCCGCAGCTGAGGTATCGCTCTCGCGCTTGCTCCGTGCCCGGTGTTGGAGGACACTCGGCGTGCAGACACGGGAGAGCGAAATGCACGTAAGCGGCATCGACCACATCAACATCCTAACCGATGACCTCGACAGGACCGCGCAGTTCTATGCCCGGTTGATGGGGCTTACCCAGACGGAGAATCCGGCCATTTCGTTGGGGTTCAAGGGTGCCTGGATGCGCGATGCGCATGGCAACGCGATCATTCATCTCGTCTGGAAGGATCCCCAGATGGACCGCTACGAGGGATACGCGCCGGGTGCTTCCACCAATGCGGTCCATCACGTCGCGTTCAAATGCGCAGGTTTCGATGAAATGATCGGCAAGCTCGAGGAGATGGGGCTCGAATACCGTGTGAACGACTTGCAGCATCTGGGTGTTCGTCAGATCATGGTCACAGATCCCAATGCCGTGAATCTTGAACTCAATTTCGTGGCAGACTGAGCTTTTCGTGAAACAGGGTGCTCGAAATCGCCGGTTTCTCGGCAGTTACGATAGTTAACGGATTGTCCGCGCGCGATTGCATGATAATGGCGCACTGATATCGCGGAGGGCAGTTCGTTGGTGTTCAAAAGCTTGTTTTCCGGTGGCAGGGCAACGCGGGACGATAAGGGCGACGGAGCGGCGCAGGGGATGGCGCGGGCAGCCGGCGTCCGGGACCTCGCGCGCCGGCAGCTGCTGGATGACATCGTGGCCTTCCTGATCGACCATGAGCTGGAAATTTCCGAAGCGAACCTCGCGGTTGTCCTGGGTATCTGTTCGGGCAGCAACATCGCGCTCGCCAAGAAGGTCACCGATCGCCGCGCCGCCGGGCTGCCGGTGACGCAGGCGTGGCTGGATGAGCAGTCCCGCGGCGGCGAAGACTCGATCGGACGCATCGCCGACAAGCTGGAACGTTCGCTTGAAAGCTTCGCGGCCACCAGCCGCAGCGCCCGCGACACCGCCGCGCAATATAACAGCGAGATGCAGGTTCACGTCGAGAAGGCCGGCGAGGCGGAGGAGCAGGAGCAGATCCAGACGCTCACCACGCTGGCGCGGGCCATGCTGGAGCGTACCCAGCACCTCGAGCAGGAAATGCACCGCAGCGAGCGCGAGGCTGCGAAGCTGCGCAGCAGCCTGGCCAAGGCGCGCCGGGATGCCGATCACGATCACCTGACGGGGCTGCCCAACCGAAGGGCCTTCGAAGGCTTGCTCGAACACCATCTCCGCGATGCCCAGAAGAACCTGGAGCCGCTCAGCGTGGCACTGTGCGATGTCGACAACTTCAAGCGCATCAACGACACGCACGGCCACGACACCGGCGACAGGGTGCTTCAGGCAGTCGCCAAGGCGCTGGCCAAGATCACCGACGACAATTGCCATGTCGCCCGCCACGGCGGCGAGGAATTCGTCATGCTGTTTCGCGGCGATGGCAAGACCGAGGCGCTGCAGCGGCTCGACGAAGTGCGTGAGGCCTTTGGCGAGCGCAATTTCGTCAATCGCCGGACTGACGAGCCCATCGGGAAGATCACGTTTTCGGGCGGTGTCGCAGACGTTTTCGCCTACCCTTCCGCCCGGGATGCGCTCAAGGCCGCCGACGTGGCGCTTTACGCGGCCAAGGAACAGGGCCGCAACCGCATCGTCGCAGCCGACTGATGTCTTCGGCTCAGCCGGCAAGCGCCTCGAGCGCGTCTGCCAGCGGCCCGGGCACGCAATAGAACGGGCTGTGATCGCTATCGAGCGTGACCACCCGTGTTCCGGGGGACAGCGCCAGCATGCCGCGCTGGTTTTCGATCGGCATCGTGCGGTCCTGCAGGCATTCGATGTAGGTGCGCGGGACGGAGCCCCAGCGTTGAGCCGTCACTTCGGCTGGGGTCGAGAGCGGGCCAAGCGGTTCGGCGACCAGGTGGCTGATCGCGTCTTCGCGCAGGTCTTCGGGACATAGCTGGGCGAAGTACGGCAGCGCCGCTGCGCCGTCCATGACGATCCCGGCGCCGTTCTCCACCATGGCGCTGGCCGCCTGCATTCCCGGCTGGCTTGGCATCAGGCCGGGCAGTTTCGCGCGATCCTCGCCCGCCGGCGTCAGCACGGCGCAGATGTAGGCGAGGTGGTCTGCCGCGGCGGGATCGATTTCGGCTGCGAGGCTGATGACCGAGCCGCCGCGGCTGTGACCGGCGAGGACGACCGGTCCGCCGGATTCGCTACACAGGGCGTGGCACGCATTGAGCGCGAAGCGTGCCCAGCCTTCGAGGGAGGCGGCGCGCAGGGCGGCCTCGTCGCCGCCCATGCCGGGCAACGTCGGCGCAAGGACCGCATGGCCTCGTGCGCGCAGTTGCGCCGCGACAAGATCGAAACAGGCGCCGGTATGGAAGGCGCCATGGATGAGGACGAAGGACGCCATCGGTCAGGTTCTCCCGCCCCGGATCGTCGTCCTGTCCACGGCGTGTCTCCTTCGCTTGCGGCCGTTCATTGTTCGATTATCAGCGTGCCGAGCAGGCCGCCGTCGACGGCAAGGCTCTGCGCCGTCACGTGGCTGGCATCGTTCGAGAGCAGGAAGGCGGCGACGTTGGCCGCCTCATCGGGCGTGCCGATGCGCTTTTGCGGTACGCGTCCCGCCATCTGCGCCTTGAACTCTTCGGGCACGCCTTCGAGGATCGGGGTGTCGATGAAGCCGGGATTGATGACGTTGCAGCGCACGCCGTGCGGTGCGGCTTCCATGGCGATGCAGCGGGCGATGCCAAGCGCGGCATGCTTGCTGGCGAGGTAGCCGATATTGCCGACCATCCCGGTTTCCGCTGCGAGGCTGCCGGTCACCACGATCGCGCCCTTGCCGCGCGCGGTCATCGCCGGGAGGACATGGCGCAGCGTCCAGAACAGCGACGTCACGTTGACCCGCATGACCGCCTCGAATGCTTCGTCGGTATAGTCCGGTGTGAGCGCGAACATGCCCTCGATCCCGGCATTGAGGAACAGCCCGTCGATCGGGCCAGAGCGTTCTGCCGCCTCGTCCATGGCGGCGATGACCTGTGCCTTGTCTCCGACATCGGCGGTGATCCAGCGGGCGGCGGGGCCGATCTTCGCGGCTTCGGCTTCCAGCACCGCGGCACGCCGGGCAATCATCGTAACCGTGCCACCCAGTCCGGCGATGCGGCGCGCGGTGGCGAGGCCTATCCCGCTCGACGCCCCGGTCACGATCACGTGCTCGCCGGTAAAATCCATGCCCATCCTCCCCATGGCTTTTCGGGGAGAGTGTCGGATGCCGTTTGCGTTGTCCATCGCCGGCAGAAATGTCGTCCCGGCGAAGGCCGGGCGCTCAGGACCGGTTCACGAAGCGTTGCCAGGCGGCCGCGTCCTTGTGTGTGCTCGTCGCCGGGTCCCACTGCACGCGCATCAACGCGAGCGCTTCCTGCGCATCCATGCCGCGCGAACGGTTCCAGCGGCAGACGAAGGCGGAGACTCTCCAGTTCATGATGCAATGGACGTGGACCGGCTCGTCTCCCGTATCCGCGAGGGCCTGTGCGAAAATGGCGAAGTGCTCTTCGTCCGGGGCATCGAAAGGCACCGGCACATGGGTATAGGCCAGTCCGGCGGCAGCCATCAGCGCCGGCTCGTCGGCGAGCGCGCCCGGCGAATCCGCCAGCGCCAGATTGATGACATGCCTTACGCCCAGGTCCGCGAGCCGTGCCGGATCGGCCGGGGCGAGGCGTCCCGACGTGGTCAGCCGCGCGTCGATGCGCTGCCAGCAGGCGATGTCGTCGAGGTTTTTCACGGTCGGTGCCTCCTGAGTCAGTTCGTGCAACTTCGTCCTCGCCTGAGCGGTCTTCCCAGGCTAGCCTGGACGTAACCAGAGGCAAGACCGGAGCTCGCGGAATGTGTGACGAATTTACAGCTGGCGCAGAGGAAGCCCATCTTGCGCGGCGCGGTCTCAATCGTCGCCAGTTCGCGGCGTTGGGTGCCGCCGGAATGGCGCTGGTCGGCTGCAGTGGCACGGTCAAGGCGGACGGCGGCAGCGACGTGAGCGAGAAGATGGTCTCGATCACCACGGCCGACGGCATATGCGACGCTTTCTTCGTCCATCCCGCCAAGGGAACGCATCCGGGCGTGATCTTGTGGCCGGACATCGCGGGCCTGCGCGATGCCTTCAAGATCATGGCGCGCAACCTTGCCGCGGAGGGCTATGCCGTGCTGGCCGTCAACCAGTACTATCGCGGCAGTCCGGCCCCGGTGCTCGACAGCTTCTCCGAATGGCGCACGCCGGAAGGGCAGGCGAAGATCGCGCCCTTGCGTGAGGCGCTGACGCCGGATGCGGTGACGAGCGATGCCAAGGCCTTCGTGGCCTTCCTCGACCAGCAGGAAGAAGTCGACATCGCGCGCGGCATCGGTAGCAATGGCTATTGCATGGGCGGTCCGTTCACCGTGCGGTCCGCGGCGGCGGTTCCTTCGCGGGTCAAGGCGGCGGCATCGTTCCATGGCGCGGGCATGGTGACCGATGCGCCGGACAGTCCGCACAGGCTGCTTGCCAGGACGCAGGCGGGTTTCCTCTTCGCCATCGCCCGCAACGACGATGAACGGCAGCCCGAACAGAAGACCGAGCTGCGCAAGGCCGCCGATGCCGCCGGGCGCCCGGCCGAGATCGAGGTCTATCCTGCCGACCACGGCTGGTGCGTGGTGGATTCGCCCGCCTACGATCCCAATGCCGCCGACAAGGCGTGGCAGCGGATGCTGGCGCTGTTTTCCGGTCTTTGAACAGCGGGCGGATTTCCGCCGGTTTTGCTTGCCGCCCCTACCGGCGGCGCTAGGATCGTGTGCGCAACAGGCGGGAGGGCTCACAGGCCATGGCTGGTATCGGAAGTACGTTATTCGCGCTGATCGTCGTCGTCGTGGTGTTCCTGATGATGGGCGTGCGCGTGGTCCGGCAGGGCTATGTCTATACCATCGAGCGGCTGGGCAAGTTCACGCTCTCGGCCGAACCGGGGCTGCACCTCATCATCCCGTTCGTCGACCGGGTTGGCCACAAGGTCAACATGATGGAACAGGTGCTCGACATTCCGGGGCAGGAGATCATCACCAAGGACAACGCCATGGTCGGCGTCGATGCGGTCGTGTTCTTCCAGGTGCTGGATGCGGGCAAGGCGGCCTACGAGGTGCACAACCTCTATGCCGCCATCATGGCGCTGACGACGACGAACCTGCGTACCGTCATGGGTTCGATGGACCTCGACGAGACGCTGTCCAAGCGTGACGAGATCAATGCGCGGCTGCTGTCGGTGGTCGACCACGCGACATCGCCCTGGGGCGTCAAGATTACCCGCGTCGAGATCAAGGACATCCGCCCGCCGGTCGACATTTCCGAGGCGATGGCACGGCAGATGAAGGCCGAGCGCCTCAAGCGCGCCGAGATCCTCGAGGCCGAGGGCGACCGGGCTTCCAACATCCTGCGCGCAGAGGGCGAGAAGCAGTCAGCGATCCTCGAGGCCGAAGGCCGCCGCGAAGCCGCCTTCCGCGATGCCGAGGCGCGCGAGCGCGCGGCCGAGGCGGAAGCCAAGGCGACGCAGATGGTGTCGAGCGCCATTGCCGAATCCGGCAGCCAGGCGATCAACTACTTCGTCGCCCAGAAATATACCGAGGCGGTGCAGGCCTTCGCGACGTCGCCCAATGCCAAGACCATCCTGTTCCCGGTCGAGGCGACGCAGCTGATCGGCACGCTTGGCGGCATCGGCGAGCTGGCGAAGGAAGCGCTGGGCGGTGATGGCGGGACCAGCGGCCGTCCGGCGTCGCCCCGGCCCAGCGTACCGCCTTCGGGCATGGGCGGAGCGCGCTGATGGACTTGTTCGGCGAGTTCGAGTTTCACTACACCTGGCTCGCACTCGGGCTGGTTCTGGCCGTCGCCGAGATGGCCATTCCCGGCGTTTTCCTGATCTGGATGGCGGGTGCTGCGCTGGTGACGGGGCTGGTCGCCTGGATCGTGCCGATCGGGGTGCCGCTGCAGATCGTGATGTTCGCGGTGCTCTCGATCCTCGCAGTGTTCATGGGGCGCCGCTACATTGCCAGCCATCCGGTGGTGAGTGCCGATCCCAAGATGAACGACCGGGGCGCCCGCGTCGTGGGCGAGACGGTGATGGTGACACAGGCGATCGAGGGCGGGTCCGGCCGGGTCAAGCTCGGCGACAGCGAATGGCTGGCCAAGGGCGCCGACGCGCCGGTGGGCACGCGGCTGCGCGTGGCCGGGCACGATGGCGTGGTGCTGATCGTGGAGCCGGTTGCCTGATCGGTTCTGTCTGAACCGCGGCTTCAGGCCGCTTTGCGGGTGTTCTTGTCGCTGTAGAGGCGGTTGTCCGCGCTGTGCACCAGTTCGTCCGGCGTGCGCCCGTCGGCCGGGTTTGCCGCGATGCCGAAGCTGCAGCCGACGGTGAGCTGGTGCCCGTGAAAGGGCACAGGCTGCGTGATCGCGGCCCGGAACGCCTCGGGATCGCAAGCCACGGGAATCCCGCCCGAAGGCGAGGTTGCGAACAGCAGCGCGAACTCGTCGCCGCCGAGGCGGGCGATGGAGAGGGCAGAGGGGGCGACCACCTGGAGGCGCCGGGCAATCGTGCGCAGGATCTCGTCTCCTGCAAGGTGGCCGTAGCGGTCGTTGACCTGCTTGAAGCCGTCCAGATCGGCAAGGGCCAGGACAACGCGGTCTTCCGCCGACAGGCGGGCTTCCAGTTCCCGGTCGAACGCCAGGCGGTTCTGCAGGCCGGTCATCGGGTCGGTGACAGCGATCCGGTCCAGCTCGTGCTGATAGCCAAGCATGCGCACCGTTTCCCGGAACTTGGCGAGGACCACGCCGGCCTGCATCATCGTGACCAGCACCATCATCGCCGCCATCGCCCTGACGCCCAGGTTGTCATAGAGCATCATCTTGATGACGATCGGCGTGACCGTGGTGGCCATTGCGGCGATGGCCGCACGCGGCGCGCTGATCAGGCAGGTCGAAGACATCAGCGCGGCAATGCCGATGAACACCGGGGCGACCATGCAGTAGTATTGTTCGGTCTCGGTGAAGGCGTTGACGCACCAGATACCGGCCACGGCGCCCAGCGTGGCGGCGACCGGCAGGGTGCGGTGGAGCAGGCGCGCGGCCTGCCCGGGCGCGGTAACGGGGCCATGGCCGCGCCGGATATAGAGCACGGCAAGGCAAGTGCCGATGATGATCGCGGGCGGCGCGAGTTGCTGCCACCAGGGCAGGTCGCCCAGGACCGCGAGCGCCATGGCAAGGGCATTGGCGGCAATCAGCAGGCAGAGCATGGGCAGGAATGCGCGCAGGCGCTCGGCCTGCAGAATCAGGGTCTGCGCGCGCAAGTGTTCGGGCACCGGCGCCGTGAAGGGCGACGTCCAGCCGTCCAGTTCCGTCCCTATGCGCTGCAAGCGCCCATGCATGCTGATGCGTACCCTGCCCGTTTGGTTTCCGGGAAGGTAAGCACGAGGCCTTGCCGAACGGTTAAACGGGGGGTGCTACCGGAAGAACCCGCGGGCCCGCAGGAACAGGTACGTCGCCAGCGCCGCCCCGGCCGCGACCACCGTGGCGCCCAGCGTGCCGTCGCGGCCGGTCATCGGCAGGTCGCCGGTGTTCATGCCGAAGATGCCGGTCACCAGCGTCGTCGGCAGCAGCAGTGCGGTCATCACCGAGAGGATGTAGAGGTTCTGGTTCATCCGCAGGTTGGACTGGTCGTTGATCTCGTCGCGCACGGCGCGCAGCTGGCTCAGCACGCTCTGGATGTCGGCATCGGCGCCCTGCACGCGCTGCGAGAGCTTTTCGACCATGGGCAGGATGTCGGCGGGCAGGTCCTCGTCGAGTTCGAGGCGGCGGAACACGCTCTGCATGCCTTCCAGCATGCGGTGGAGCTGGGCGAGGCGGCGGCGGATGTCCATCAGCCGGTGCCCGCTCGGCACTTGCCGTTCCTCGACCAGCGCGTCCTCGGCGGCCTGCACTTCGGACGAGAGGCTGCCGTTGATGCGTCCGAAGTTCTCGAGAATGGCGCCGACGATCAGTTCCAGCCCGCGCGCCGGGGAGGTGACGACCTCGCTGTCGCGCAGCCGCCTGCGGGCGATGTCGGCCGATCCGATCGGATGATGGCGGGCCGAGATGATCAGGCGGGGTGTCAGCACCACGCGCAGCGCGCCGATGCGGCCGGTGTCGCGCACGTCGAAATCGCGCTCGAAATCGTGCAGCACGCAGGCGACCGTTTCGCCGTCCACCAGCGCGCGTTGGTGCTTGTCCTGCGAGAGCAGGATGTCGCGCGCGGGCGGGGTCAGCTCGGTCGTGGTCTCGATCCACAGCTGCGTCCCGTGGTCGGCCAGATTGAGGTGCAGCCAGCGTATGAAGCCGGTGTGCGCGCTGTCGCAGTTCACCACTTCGCGCCTTTGGCCGGGCGCGAAGTCTATGCCCCAGATCAGCCCGGGGCCCTGGCCCATCGGGACCCTTTCGTGGGGTTGCTCCATTCCGCTCTCCTTGCCGCTGCGCGGGGGCGAACCTATCACGGAACGGCGACGTTTGAAGGATATCCATCGCACTGGAAAAGCCCGTGGCGACGCGCCATATTCGGCCCCAAGGAGAAGCGAGACGATGACCGAAAAGCTCAATCTCACCGAAACGGAGTGGCGCGAGAGGCTTTCGCCCGAGCAGTACCACGTGCTGCGCGAGGCCGGAACCGAGCGGGCCTTCACCGGCAAGTACGAGAAGAACAAGGCCGAGGGCGTGTACTATTGCGCCGGCTGCGGTGCGCCCCTGTTCTCGTCGGAAACCAAGTACAATTCGGGCTCGGGATGGCCGAGCTACACCGCGCCCGTCGGCGCGGACGCGGTGGACGAGCACCGCGACGTGTCGCACGGCATGGTGCGCACCGAAGTGACCTGCGCCAGGTGCGACGGGCATCTCGGCCATGTGTTCCCCGATGGTCCGGGGCCGGGCGGCCTGCGCTATTGCATCAACAGCGCATCGATGGATTTCAAGCCCGGCGAATGAACCGGCGGCCCGGTCTGCCGGGCTTCTTCGGCAGACGTCGCAGGAGGCCCGACGAAGACCGTTAACCTCGGGTTACAAATCCCCATGCAAGGTGTACACGAACGATCGGACAGTTCTGTCTGCTAAAGGGGTTTGTACCTAGAAGATGGCCAAGAATTCCGGCCGGAACCGCAAGTCCAGCGGTCCTTCCCGAAAGCCTGCGAAGAAACCGTTCTGGCGCCGTCTCCTGCGCGGGACGGTGCTATGGGGATTTGCACTGGCACTGCTGGGCGCGATCTTCCTTGGCGTGGCGATCTTCTTCACCGAGCGTGAATTGCCCGATTACAGCGCGCTCAAGAGCAGCCAGAACGGGCAGATGATCGTCGTGCGCGCGCGCGACGGGTCCGAGCTCGTCTCGCTCGGGCCGAGCTATGGCAAGTGGCTGCCCGCCGACCAGATCCCCGCGATCATGAAGAAGGCCATGGTCGCGGTGGAGGACCGGCGCTTCTATTCGCACTTCGGCGTCGATCCGCTGGGACTGCTGCGTGCGGTCTATACGGCGGTGAGCGGCGACCGCAGGATATCGGCCACTTCCACGATCACCCAGCAGCTTGCGCGCAACATCTTCCTCAACAACAGCCGCAGCTATGTCCGCAAGGCGCGCGAAGCGGTGATCGCGCTGGCGCTCGAGCGCAAGTTCACCAAGGACCAGATCCTCGAGCTCTATCTCAACAAGGTCTATTTCGGCGGCGGTGCCTACGGGATCGACGCGGCGAGCCGCAAGTTCTTCGGCCATCCCGCCACCGAACTCTCGACCGCGGAAGCCGCGATCATCGCCGGTCTCGTCAAGGCGCCGTCGCACTATTCGCCGACCGCCGATGCCGAGGCGTCGGTCGAACGTGGCAAGGTCGTGCTCGGCCTGATGGCGAAGAACGGCGCGATCACCCCGGCCGAGGCGGGCACCATCGATCTGTCCGACGTCAACATCGCCAAGGAGAAGGGCCAGAACTCGGTCCGCTACTTCACCGACTGGGCCCTGCCGCAGCTCGACCTGCTGCTGCCGGAAACCAACGGGCCGATCGAGGTGTGGACCACGCTCGATCCCAAGATGCAGGCCGCGGCGACCAGGGCGATCGACGCCAACGTGCCCGACGGCGCGCAGGGCGCGCTCGTCAGCCTCGACAACGACGGTGCGGTGCTGGCGATGGTCGGCGGTACCGATTACGTCACCTCCAACTACAACCGTGCGACCGACGCTGTGCGTCAGCCCGGCTCGGCCTGGAAGTTGTTCGTCTACATGGCGGCGCTCGAGGCGGGCTATACGCCCAGCGACCGCGTCGTCGACGAGCCGGTGACGATCGACGGCTGGAGCCCGCACAATTCAGGCCGCAACTACGCCGGCGAGATCGATGTGCGCACCGCCTTTGCCTATTCGAAGAACACGATCGCCGCGCAGCTCGGCAACGAAGTGGGCTTCGGCACGGTTGCCAGCATGGCGCGCCGCTTCGGCATCACCACGCCGATCAACACCCAGCCGGCGATGGTTCTGGGCACCTCGGAAGTGCGCGTGATCGACATGACGCGCGCCTTTGCCGCGGTCTCGGCCGGCGGGACCTCGGTCGAGCCCTATGGCATCACCAAGGTGACTGCCAGCGACGGCGAGGTGCTCTACCAGCACAAATCGGTGCGCGGGCAGGTGCTGGTGCCGCACTACGTGGCCGCCGGGATCACCGACTTGCTGCAGACCGCCGTCGCCACCGGCACCGGCCGCGCCGCGCAGATCGGGCGGCCGGTCGCGGGCAAGACCGGCACCACCAGTTCCAACAAGGACGGCTGGTTCCTCGGCTTCTCGAGCGGCGTCACCACCGGCGTGTGGATGGGCCGCGACGATGCCAAGCGGGTTGGCGGGCTCTCGGGCGGCCATGCGCCGGCGCGGGCCTTTGCGGACTACATGAAGGTTGCGGTCGCCAAGCGTCCGGTCGAGGAGTTCGATACCAAGCTGCAATTGCCCGAATGGCAGCTGGAACCCGACGACGAGTATCTCCAGGGCGATCCGGACGACTACTACTACGTCGACGAGAACGGAAACCTCGTGCCGCCGGGCGACGGAACGCGCCCCGCCGGTGACCTGCCGCGCTACGAGGACGGCACGGTCGGACCCGGTCCGGGCCCCGGCACGCCACAGGTGCCCGACTATGGCCCGCCGGCAGCACCGCCTGCCGCGAGCGACGATTTCCTCGATCAGGCCACGGGCAAGAAAGGTGCCGCCGCCGACCCGGGCTTGCGTCCGGGGCAGGGGATCGCACCGTCCCCTACACCGACACGGACGCCCGCGGGGGCTTATTGAGTTCCATCCCGCACTGCGCGGGAATCTTGTTCGAGGGACAGCGAAGCGGCCCAGATTGCCCCGCCCAAACGAAAACGCCCGCCGGGATGAACCGGCGGGCGTCTTTTGTCTTGCGGATGTCCCGCCTGCGTCAGCGCAGGCGGATCGGCACGAAGACCGGCGACTGGCCGCGCGGCTGCACGCGCAGCAGCACCGCCGAGCGCCCATCCGCCTTGGCGGCCTTGATCGCGGTTTCGAGGTCGGCTTCCGAGTTCACGTCGTGTCCGTTGGCGGACAGCACGATAAACCCGCGCGCGAGGCCCTTCTGGCCGGCATCCGAGCTGGGATCCACGGCCACGACGACCACGCCCTTGCTGCCGTCCGACGCGCCGAGCTGGCGCGCGATCTGGGGGGTCATGGGGGTGACCGAGACGCCGAGCGCCTTCTCGATATAACCCTGTTCCTGCTGCGCGGGCGGATTGTTGAACGGGTTGTCGTTCTGATCGCTGTCGGGGCTGAACGACTGGGCGAGTTCCTTCTCGCTCGGGCGCTTGGCGACAGTGGCGGTCAAGGTCATCTTCCGGCCGCCCCGGATCAGTTCGATCGGGATACGGCTGCCCGGCTCGGTGTTGGCCACCAGATAGGACAGCGTCTGGTCCTTGGAGACTTCCTTGCCGTTCACCTTGGTGATGACGTCGCCGGCCTTGATACCGGCCTTGGCGGCGGCACCGTCCGGCTCGACAGCCTGGATGAACTCACCCTTGTTGTGCTCGAGGCCCAGCGAATCGGCGAGATCGTCGTTGAGCTGCTGGATGCGCACGCCCAGGTAACCGCGCTCGATCGCCTCGCCCTTGATGAGCTTCTGGACGATGGGGGCGGCCGTTTCGGCGGGAATCGCGAAGCCGATGCCGACGCTGCCGCCGGTGGGCGAGAAGATCGCGTTGTTGATGCCGATGACCTGCCCGTTCATGTCGAACATCGGGCCGCCCGAGTTGCCCCGGTTGATCGCCGCGTCGGTCTGCAGGTAACGGTCGTAGGCGCCCGCGCCCGAATTCGTGCTGCGATAGACTGCCGAGATGATGCCGGCCGTCACCGTTCCGCCGAGGCCGAACGGGTTGCCGATGGCAACGATCCAGTCGCCCACGCGGGCATCGCGCGAATCGCCGAACTTCACGAACGGCAGCGGCTTCTTGGCGTCGATCTTGAGCACCGCGAGGTCGGAGGCGGCATCCTTGCCGATCAGCTTCGCGGGGTATTCGTCGCCGTCGGGCATGGTGATCGTGATCGATTCGACCTCGCCCTTGCCGTCGGCGGTGATCACGTGATTGTTGGTCACGATGTAGCCATCGGCGGAAATGATGAAGCCGGAGCCCAGCGACTGCGCCTCACGCGTCTGCGGGCCGACGTTGCCGCCGCCGAACAGGCCTTCGAACGGCGTGCCGGCGAAGGGGTTGGCGCTCTGCACCTGAATTCGCTGTCGGGTCGAGATGTTGACCACGGCCGGCGCGAGCTGCGCGGTCAGGTCAGCGAAGCTGGCCGGTGCCCCGGATCGGGGCACCACCTTCGATATCTGGCTCGCCTCGTTCTGGGCGACCTGCGCCCCGGCCGGATAGCCGGTCGCCAGTGAAAGGGTCGCGCCCCCGAGAAGGAGCGCCGTCGTCAATCCATAAGCGTATCGCACGGGCTTCACGTCCTTTGATTCCTCCATTGTGGCGGCGTTGCGGCGCCATCCATCCGACCTCGGCCCGATTGAAGCCCTGCAGGCTTAACCGGGATTGAATGGCGGCGGCATTGGCCTCCTTTTTCGGTCCTTCCCGGCCGACTACGGCTGCCTGAAGTGCTTCAGATAGGCATTGTCGGGTGAAAGCAGGAAGGTCTTGGCACCCTGGTCCTTGGCGAACGAGACGCGGTAGCTCTGCATCGCGCGGTAGAAATCGTAGAAGCCGGGATCCTTGCCATAGGCATCGGCATAGATTTTGGCAGCCTGTGCCTCGGCGTCGGCGCGAATGATCTGCGCGTCGCGCTGGCCCTTCGCGGTGATCGTCTTGGCTTCCTCCTGGCGCGCGGCTTCCATGCGGGTGAAGGCGCTGGCAAGCGCTCCTTCGGGCAGGTCGGCGCGCTTGATTCGCACGTCGACGACCTGGGCGCCGTATTCGTGCGCTTCGCGGTCGAGCAGGTCGCGGATGTTCGCCATTGCCTCGCCGCGTTCGGCGGTGAGCAGCGAGGAGAAAGTACGCTTGCCCAGTTCCTGGCGCACGACCGAGGACAGGATCGGTTCGAGCTGCATGGTCACCCGATCCGTGGTGCCGGCGGCCTGGACCATCTTGATCGGGTCGATGATGCGGTAGCGGGCATAGGCATCGACGTTCAGCCGCTGCTGGTCGGTCGAGAGAACCTGCTGCGACTGCATGTCGACCGACAGCAGGCGCTTGTCGATCCGCTGCACGCGTTCATAGCCGGGGATGCGCCAGTGGACGCCGGCATCGGTCTGCCCGAAATCGGCCTTGGGATCGAAGGCGTTGTACACGCGCACCGGCTTACCGCCCCGGATGACCACGGCCTGCTCGTCCTCGGGAACGACGATCACGCTCATCATCGCGCCGACAAGGATGACCCCGAGCGCGATCCAGGCGGCTTTGTATTTCTGCCACAGGTCCGGCATCACTGGCCTCCCTTCGCGGTCACGGTGGTGGAGGAAAGGGAGTCCTCGCGCCGCTTCACTTCGGGAAGGGGCAGGTAGGACGTCACGCCATCGGCTTCGGCGACGACGGTGTCGTTGTCGCGCAGGACGCCTTCCATGGTTTCGTAGTACATGCGACGCTTCGTCACCTCGGGGGCGAGCCTGTACTGCTCGTAGACCTTGTCGAACTGCGAGGCGTTGCCCTGCGCTTCGGCGAGCTTCTGCTGGGCCCACGCGCGGGCCTCGGAGCGGTCGCGCTCGGCTTCCTGCTGGGCGACGGTGACCTGCTCGAAGGCGGCCTTGGTCTTGGCTGGCGGGTCGGCCTTCTTGATCTCCACGCCCTGCACTGCGACGCCCGACTTGTAGTAGTCGAGGATGCGCTGCATGCGCTCGCGCACGTCCTGTTCCACCTGGGCGCGGCCGGCGCCGGAAATCGCGTCGTTGAGCGAAATCTGCGCGATCGAGGCGCGCATCGCGGCTTCGGCCACTTCGCGTACGGTCTCACCGGGATCGGCGAGGCGGAACTTGTAGTCCTTCAGGTTCTTGATGTTCCAGCGCACCAGATAGCTGAGGTCGACGAGGTTCTTGTCGCTCGTCAGCATCAGCTTTTCGTTGTCGTTGTCCGGAATCATGTCGACGCGGAACGAGCGCACGTCCTCCACGTCGACTTGTTCGATCGGCCAGGGCAGCGTCATGCTGATGCCGGAATCGATCGGGCGGGCATACTTGCCGAACATGGTGACGATGCCCTGCTCCTTGGGGCCGATCATGTGGAACATCGACAGCCCGAGCAGGACCGCGACCGCAAGGCCTATGCCGAGCGGCAGCCACGACTTGCCATCCGGCCGGCGCGGCATCTGGGGAAAGCCGCCACCGGGGCCGCGCGGTCCGCCCCCGCCGGGACGGCGCGGATCGCGGCTGCGGAAAATATCCTCGATACTGGCCGAACGGCGTGGCGGTGTGTCGCCGCTGGGCAGCCAGGGATTGCGGGGGCCTTTCGAATCCGAATCGCCCTTGTCGCCGCTCCCCTTGTCGTCGGGCGCGTCGCTTCCCTTGTCGTCGTTGCCGTTGCCGGCCTCTCCACCACCCTTGCCGCCCCAGGGGCTGTTGCGGCCGGCCATTGCCAGTCCCGCGCGTCTGCGGACATCCGTGCCCAGGGTCGCCATTGCGTCACCGATTGCTTTCATGGCGTTATCTATAGGAACCTACGCCGTAAAAAACAGGGCCTCTCTTGCCCTTTTTCCGCGACTGGGCCACCTGAGCGGCAGAGCCGCGCACCGCGCGAAGCCGGGGCGGACTTGGCGCGGACCTGGAGATCGCATGACGAGTGACGCTGCCGACCGACTGAAATCCCTCCTTCCCGACCAGGCCGTTGCCCGGCTGCAATCGCTGCGGCTGGCCGATGGGCGGGCAACGCTCGTTCTGGACGCCACCGGGCTTTCCGCCCCCGCGCGCGACGGGCTTGAGGCCTCGGTCAAGTCCGCCCTGGAGGGTGCGCCCGGCGTTGCCGAGGTGCGCGTGGCGATGATGGCCGACAAGGCCGTCCAGAAGATCGTCGCGGTCGGATCGGGCAAGGGCGGCGTGGGCAAGTCCACCGTCGCGGCGAACCTTGCCGTTGCCCTGTCGCGGGGCGGCCGCAAGGTGGGGCTGGTCGATGCCGATATCTACGGCCCGTCCCAGGCGCGGCTGATGGGTACCGAGGGTCAGCGCCCGGTTGCCCATGACAACCGGCTGGTGCCGGTGGCCAGCCAGTGGGGCGTGCCGGTGCTCTCGATGGCGCACTTGTCGCAACCGGGGCAGGCGATCGCCTGGCGCGGGCCGATGGCTTCGGGGGCGCTCACGCAGCTGCTCGAAGGGCACTGGGACGAGGCCGAGATTCTCGTCGTCGACCTGCCGCCGGGCACGGGCGACATCCAGCTTACCATGCTGCAGAAATTCAAGCCGGCCGGCGCGGTGATCGTTTCCACCCCGCAGGACCTCGCGCTGATCGACGCGACGCGTGCCGTCGAACTGTTCGAAAAGGGCGGGGTGCCCGTCATCGGCGTGGTCGAGAACATGGCCGGCTATGCCTGCCCGCACTGCGGCGAAGTGAGCGATCCGTTCGGAGCCGGCGGGGCGGAAGCGGCTGCGCGCAGCATGGGAACGGATTTCCTCGGCCGCATTCCGCTCGACATCGCGATCCGCCGCGAGAGCGACGCCGGCACGCCCACTGCCGCCGGCGAGGGCCCGCAGGCGCGGGCATTTGCCGATCTGGCGGGCAAGGTCATGGGCTGGCTGGACGCGCACTGATGGCCGTTACCCGCCGCGGTATCCTGATCGGGGCGCTGGCCGGGGGCGGCCTGGTTCTCGGCTATTTCCTGCGGCCGCGGCATTTCCCCCTGCCGCTCGCACCGGGGCCGGGCGAATTCGCCTTCGATGCCTGGATCAAGATCGGCAAGGACGGCGTGATCTCGGTCGCGGTGCCACAGGTGGAGATGGGGCAGGGAGTGACGACGCTCATCCCGCAGGTCGTCGCGCACGAACTGGGTGCGGACTGGCGGCAGGTGGGCGTCGAGCCGGTGCCGCTGAGCGCGCTCTACGCCAATCTTGCGCTTGCCGCGCGCTGGGCGCCGCTGTGGCTGCCGCTGGCCCCTTCGCTGGGCGACGAGCCCGACGATATGCTCACCCGCCGCTGGGCGCAGGACCACCGCTTCAACGCCACGGCCGACGGCACGTCGCTCGCCGCGTACGAAGGCCCTGCACGTGCCGCCGCCGCATCCGCCCGCGCGATGCTGATGCAGGCCGCCGCGGCGCGCTGGAACGTTGCCTGGGAGGAATGCGAGGCCAAGGCCGGCTTCGTCGTGCACGCGGACAAGCGCCTGCCCTTCGGCGCCCTGGTGGAGGAAGCCGCCGCCTACGCGCCGCCTTCCACGCCGCCGCTGCGGGTCGATGCCATGGCCGAGAGCCCCGGCGAATTCCCGCCGGGGGCGTCGCTGCGCTACCCCCGGCTCGACCTGCCGTCCAAGGTCGACGGGTCGTGGACCTTCGCGGGGGACGTGCGCCTACCGGACATGGTCCATGCCGCAATCCGTCACGCACCGCTGGGCGCCAGCGCCTCGCTGTCCTCCATCAAGGAGGATGCGGCAAAGAACATGAAGGGCTTTCTGCGCGTGGTGAAAGGCGAAGGCTGGGTCGCCGCCGTCGCGCGCGACTGGTGGACCGCCGATACCGCGCTTGCCCGCATGGTGCCGCGCTTCAGGGTCGCCACTGCGCTTGAAAGCACGGATGTCGACAATGCTCTGGACGCTGCGATGCGTGCCGGACAGCCGCACCGCATCCACGCGTCGGGCGACATGGCCGTGGTCGAGGGCGGACTGCCGCTGCAATTGCGCTACGAAGTGGTCCCGGCGATCCATGCGACGATCGAAACGGCCAGTGTCACCGCGCGGCTGGCGGACGGGCGGCTTGAGCTCTGGGTCGGGACGCAGGCACCCACGGCCACTTGCGAGGCGGCGGCGCGTGTGATCGGGATCGATCCGGCCGACGTCGTGCTCTATCCCATGCCGCTGGGCGGCAGCTTCGACCGGCGGCTCGAATTCGGCCATGCGGTGGAAGCGGCGATCCTGACGAAGGAAACCGGCCGTCCGGTGCAGCTTACCTGGTCGCGGCGCGAGGAGATGCGCGCGAGCCTGCCGCGCACGCCGGTCGTGGCCGTCATGGCCGCGCGGTCCGATACCGAGGGCGGTATCGCCGGCTGGCGCGCGCGCGTGGCCATGCCGGCGACCGTGCGCGAGTTCGGTCGCCGCCTGTTCGACGGCGACACGCCGGTCGAGGCGATCGAGGCGGTGGCCGGCAAGCAGGACCCGCTCGCGCTCGAAGGCGCGGTCCCGCCTTACGAGATCCCCAGCGTCGCGGTCGATCACGTGCCTGCCAGGATCGCTCTTCCCACCGCGCGCCTGCGCGGGAATGCCCATGGCTACACCGCCTTCTTCAACGAGTGCTTCGTCGACGAACTGGCGCACAAGGCCGGTCGCGAGCCGCTGTCCTACCGCATGGCGATGCTGGGCAAGAACCCGCGCCTCGCCGAATGCCTGCAGCGCGTCGCGGCGCTGGCGCAGTGGGACGGCGGGGGCGACAACAGCGGGCAGGGCATCGCCTGCCACGTCATCGGCGAAGGACGCATCGCCGTGGTCGCCAGCGCCCGCCGCGACGAGAACGGCGTGCGGGTCGACAGGCTGAGCGCGGTTGCCGACATCGGCCGCATCGTCAATTTCGACATTGCCCGGCAGCAGGTCGAAGGGGGGCTTGTCTTCGGGCTCGGCCTCGCGCTGGGCTGTTCGGTCCGCTACGAGCACGGCCGGCCCGACAGCGACCGCCTGCTTGGACTGGGCCTGCCGGTACTGGCCGATTGCCCGACGATCGAAGTCGAATTCATCGAGAGCACCGAGGAGCCCGCAGACCCCGGCGAACTGGGCGTTGCCGCCGTCGCTCCGGCAGTCGCCAACGCGCTGTTTTCCGCGACCGGGCTCCGGTCCCGCCACCTGCCGCTGTTCGGGGAGGAATTGTGACGCTGCCGCCAGACCATCCTTCCGTGTCGACCGGCGGGGTCGGCGTGCTGCTCGTCAACCTCGGTACGCCCGATGCGCCGACCCCGGCGGCGGTGCGCCGCTACCTTGCCGAGTTCCTCTCGGACCCGCGCGTGGTCGAGATCCCCCGGATTGCCTGGAAGCCGATCCTGCACGGGATCATCCTGCGCACCCGTCCGGCAAAGTCCGCCCATGCCTATGCGCAGGTCTGGACGCAGCATGGCTCCCCGCTCGCCGCAATCACCGCTGCCCAGGCCAGGGCGTTGCAGGCACGGTTGGGCGCAGATGTGCGGGTCGACTGGGCGATGCGCTACGGCAATCCCCCGATCGCCACGAAGCTGCAGGCCATGGCCGCGACCGGCTGCGACCGCATTCTCGTCGCGCCGCTCTATCCGCAGTATTCGGGGGCGACGACGGCTTCGGTGATGGACAGCGTGGGCGATGCCCTGCGCGCCATGCGCTGGCAGCCGGCGCTGCGCACGCTGCCGCCCTATTACGACGATCCGGCCCATATCGCCGCGCTCGAGCAGGACATCGTGCGGCAGGTGGAGGCGCTGGACTTCGTGCCCGAGGTGTTGCTGCTGTCCTACCACGGCATGCCCGAGCGCACGCTGCATCTAGGCGATCCATACCACTGTCAGTGCCGCAAGACCTCGCGCCTGCTGGGCGAGCGGCTGGCGCAGCGCCTGCCGGGCATGCGGATCGAGACCAGCTTCCAGTCGCGTTTCGGCCGCGCGAAGTGGCTGGAGCCGGCGACCGAGACAGTGCTGGAAAGCGAGGCGAAGGCAGGGACCCGCGGCATTGCGGTCGTCGCTCCGGGGTTTGCCGCCGATTGCGTGGAGACGCTGGAGGAACTGGCGATTCGCGGGCGCGAGGTGTTTCAGGCCGCGGGAGGCGAGCACTATGCCACGCTGGCCTGCCTCAACGACGCGGCGCCGGGCATGGCGATGCTGGAGGCGCTGGTGCGCCGTGAACTGGCGGGCTGGCGGGATTGAGGCTTGCAGTGATTTAACCGGTTGGGCCATCGTTATTCTTGACCTGATCTGTTTATGTTCTACTCTTGTTCCATATGCGGAACACGGAGTCGGAACAGATGCGCGACACGGATTTCCTTCAGCCTGATTTTCCTTATGCGTCCGGTGCGCCGGAACGCGGCATCGTTGCGGGCGGCCTGCCCGTGGCGCTCTCGATCTTTGCCGACCGGCCGCACTTGCGTGCGACGATGCGGGATGATGCGCAGGCGGCGGGACTGGTCGTCACGGCGGCCGGGGCACTGTCGGACCTGCTGCAAGGCGGCGAGGTGCAACCGCTGGGGGATGTCGTTCTGGTCGACTGCCCGCAAGTCGACGCCGAAGCGCTGGCGGCACTGGCAAGGCTCGACCTGCGTGCCGCCCGATGCGAAGCGCGGCTGATCGTTTCGACCAGTGTCGAAGCGCTCGATGATGTGTTTTCCTGCATGGACCAGTCGGAGCCGGTGCTGCTGGTCGCGCCCAACCGTGCCGAACGGGTGATCGCGCTGGGGCAGGTGCTGGCCACTTTCGGTCCGGCCCGGTTGCGGGACCTTTCGGAGGACGATCGGCTGATGCTGCTGCGCCTGTCCGAGCAGGTGGGGCAGATCGCGGGGCGGATCGAATGCCTCTCTCCAGGCGGAGCGCTCGTGAAGGATACCGGAAGCGGCGGGTTCCGTTTCGCACGGTCCTCGTCCGGGCGTCTGGCCGATGAAGTCGGGGGCTTGCAGAACGGCAGGAGCCACGTGGCGCGGCCGTCGCTTCCCGATGCCAGGCTGGTGCGCGGGATCATCCGGCAGCGCCAGCAGCGCGCGCGGTTCTTCGATGGCGGGCTGTTCGCCGATCCGGCCTGGGACATGCTGCTGGATCTCACCGCTGCGCGGGTGGAGCACAAGCGGGTTTCGGTCACCTCGCTGTGTATCGCCTCGGGCGTTCCGCCGACGACGGCGCTGCGCTGGATCGGGCAGATGGTAGAGGCGGGCCTGTTCGTGCGTGTCTGCGACGACAGCGACCGCCGCCGCGCCTTCATCGACCTTACTGACAAGGCGGTGGAGGCGATGGCGCGCTACTTCGCCGAGAGGGCCGGTTAACATCCGATCGTGCGGATACGAAAACGGCCCGGACGCCGTGTGGCAGGCGGGCCGTTCGTGAGATGCGGAAAATGCCGAGGGTGCGTCAGGCCGGGTTCCAGCCGATCACGGCCTTGGTTTCCAGATATTCCTCGAAGCCATAGTCGCCCCACTCGCGCCCGTTGCCCGAGCGCTTGTAGCCGCCGAACGGCGCGTGGAAATCGAATCCGCCGTTTACCCAGATCGCGCCGGTGCGCATCTTGCGCGAAAGCGCGCGGCAGGTGTCGAGGTCCTCGCCCGAGACGTAGCCGCCCAGGCCGAAGGCGGAATCGTTGGCGATTTCGACAGCATGGTCGAGGTCGTCGTAGCCGATGATGACGAGCACGGGGCCGAAGATTTCCTCGCGGGCAATGACCATCTGGTTGGTGCCCACGAATACGGTCGGCTTCACGTACCAGCCCTTGTCGAGCCCTTCGGGACGGCCGGCGCCGCCCGCGATCAGTTCGGCGCCTTCTTCAAGGCCCTTCTCGATGTACTGCTGGATGATGTTGTACTGTCTCTTGGAGACGACCGGGCCCATCGCGAAGTTGCCGTTGGGATCGCCCACGGTCACGCCGTTGGCAGCCTCCGCGGCGACCTTCTTCACTTCGTCCATGCGCGAATTGGGCACCAGCAGGCGCGAGCCGGCCGAGCAGGTCTGGCCGGAGTTGCCCATCATGCCCGCCGTCGCACCGGCGACATGGGCAGCCAGCGAGGCATCGTCGAGCACGATCCACGGGCTCTTGCCGCCCAGCTCGAGGCCGACGCGCTTGACGGTGTCGGCCGCGTCCTTCTGGATCTGCACGCCGACCGGCTCGGAGCCGGTGAAGGAGATCATGTCGATGTCCTGATGCGTCGACATGGCGGTGCCGATCTCGCTGCCCTTGCCCTGCACCATGTTGAACACGCCTGCGGGCACGCCGCTGTCGTGCAGGATCTCGGCCAGGATCTGGGCCGAGTAGGGGGCGAGTTGCGGTGGCTTGAGGATCATCGTGCAGCCGGTGGCGAGCGCCGGGAAGATCTTCACGCAGGTCTGGTTCATCGGCCAGTTCCACGGTGTGATCAGGCCGCACACGCCGATCGGCTCCTTGCGGATCAGGGTGACGCCGCGCTCTTCCTCGAACTTGAAGGTCTTGAGCACCTCGATCGCGGTAGCAAGGTGGCCACTGCCGAGCATCGTGTGGAAGCCGCAGGCGAGCGGACGCGGCGCGCCCATCTCTTCCATGATCGCTTCGCCCAGCTCGCTTTCGCGCTTGGCGTACTCGGCCTGGATCGTTTCGAGCAGGTCGAGCCGTTCCTTCGCCGAG
The DNA here is from genome assembly GCF_025153475.1 of Novosphingobium mangrovisedimenti. Lineage (GTDB taxonomy): Bacteria > Pseudomonadota > Alphaproteobacteria > Sphingomonadales > Sphingomonadaceae > Novosphingobium > Novosphingobium mangrovi_A. Next base: position 24,358 of record NZ_JANZXA010000012.1, on the reverse strand, counting down.
GTCTGCGAATAGGTGGCGAAGGCCTTGCGGGCGGCGGCCACGGCCTTGTCGACATCGGCGGGCGAGCCCAGCGAGATCTGGCCGGAGACTTCCTCGGTCGCCGGGTTGATGACTTCGGCGGTGCGCGGGGTGATCGGATCGACCCACTGACCGTCGATGTAGAACTGAGTGTAGTTGCGCATGATAGTCTCCCATTCCTCCCCGAAACGGGGAGGGGGACCATGCGCAGCACGGTGGAGGGGCACATCCGGTTCGCAAGAGGTCGCGTTGAACGCCCGTGCCCCTCCACCACCCTATCGGGTGGTCCCCCTCCCCCTGATGGGGGAGGATCCTTACATTACTGCGTGCCTTCGGCGTACCAGGTGCGGAATTCGCTGTACTGGGGCTTGTCTTCCGCGTTGGCGACCGGGTCGATCTTGACGTGGATGACCGCCGGCTTGCCGCTGGCATAGCCGCGCTCGATGGCACCGGCGATGTCGGCGGCATCGGTGACGAATTCACCGTAGCAGCCGAAGCCTTCCGCGATCTTGTCGAAGCGGACCGTGTCCGACCAGTGCACGCCGGCCTCGTTGGTGCCGGGACCGAAGGTGGAGCGGTAGATGCCCACTTCGAGACCCCACTGGAAGTCGACGCCGACGACGCAGACCAGCGGCAGGTTCTTGCGCACCGCCACTTCCAGTTCGCCGATGTGGAACAGGAACGAGGAGTCCGAGGTCACGAGCATGCCCGGGCGGACCTTGCCGGTGGCGGCCTGATCGGCGAGCATGGCGCCGGTCGCATAGGGCAGGCCAGTGCCGATGTGGCCGTAGTTCTGGTTCCAGATCACGTCGTGCGGCTTCGCCTGGTTGTAGGTCCAAGTATAGATCACGGTGGCGCCGCCGTCGCGGATCATGATGCCGTCCTTCGGGAAGGCCTTGGTGGCTTCCACGATGAAGCGGGCGGTGTTCATCGGAACGTTGCCGGTGCCGTCGTCGCGGGTCTGCGATTCCTCGTCCAGATCCTTGATCTGCTGCGCGTCGCCCTTGATGAATTCCTCAAGGCGCGGGTGGCCCGCCAGGGTCTTGCCTTCCAGAGCGCGGACGAGCTGCGGCACCACGGCGCGCAGATCACCCACTAGCGGGCAGTCGATCTGGCGATTGACGCCGATCGCGGTCGGATCCTGCTGGACGTAAATCCACTTGCGGTTGGCTTCGTTGTCCACCCAGTGGCGCCAGCGGCCGTAGTGGCTCGGCTCGCCCAGCTCGGTGCCCAGCGCGATGCACAGGTCGCTTTCGACCACGGCGTCGACCGAGACTTCGGAAAAGCCATAGGGGAAGGTGCGGTCTTCGAGACCTTCGATGAAGGCCGTGCCGCCCGAGGTCTGGATCACCGGCGCGCCGATCTTCAGCGCGAGGTCCTTCACCGCGGCGCCGGCCTTGCTGGTGTAGACCGCGTGGCCGGCGAGGATGATCGGGTTCTTGGCATTGGCGATCAGTTCGACCGCTTCGGCAAGACGATCACCGTCAGCGCCCTGCATGGTCAGGCGATAGCGGTGCGGCGGCAGCGCTTCGGGAACGTCCAGTTCCTCGAGCACCGTGTGGTGCGGATATTCGATATAGCAGGGGCCGGGGGTGCCGGACATCGCGACGCGGATCGCCTCGCGGATGATCTCGTCGGTCTGGTCGGCATATTCGATCGAGCTGGAGTACTTGACCGAATCCTCGATCATCGGCTCCTGGCGCACGAACTGGATGCGGCCGCGGCGCACGCGGCGCTCGGTGATGCGGGCGCGCTGGCCGCCCATGAAGATCACCGGCGAGTTCTCGACCTTGCAGCACTGGATCGCGGGCATCATGTTCGCCATGCCCGGGCCGAGCGTACCGATGGCGAGCGCGGGCTTGCCGGTGATGCGGGTGGCCGCTTCGGCCATGAAGCCGGCGGCGGCCTCATGGTGCGGCGAGACGACGGTCCAGCCGCGCCTTTCCGCCTCGAGGAAGAGGTGGACGAAGTTCGGATCGGGAATGCCGAAAAGGGTCTTGATGCCCTCGGCCTCGAACAGGTCGAGGATGCGCTTGTAGACCGGCACGCCCTTGGGCGCGGTCTTGGCGGGTTCCGCCTGGGAATCGTCTGCGTACATTGGGTTGCCTTTCTTCGATCTCGATCCGGTTGTTTTCGCGTCACTGTCGTTGCGGGCTTCGGAGCGGGGCCGCTCGCTGGCTAAGCCGGACCGTGCGGGTGGATTTCAGTCACTCTCCCAAGGTGCGATCGTGATACGCGCTTTGCGTGAATGACTAAGGTCTTTCCAGTTCAAATCAACAGTGCTGTTCACTTGCTGACATCGGCCTGCGCAGCAATCGCCTCGGCGTTTCCCGCGAGTTCCTCCAGCACGGCCTGGTTGTCCTCGCCCAGCATCGGCGCGGGGCCGTGAACATGGCCGGGCGTGGCGGAGAACCACGTGGGCACGCCCGGAAAGCGCACCGGGCCCTGCGCGGTTTCGACCTCCTCGAAGAAGCCGATGGCGTTGAGGTGTTCATTCTCGAACAGTTCGCCGGTGGAGCGCAGCGGGGCACAGGGGATGTGCAGTGCCTGCAGCGTCTCCAGCCATTCCTGCGTGGTGCGGGTGAGAAAGGTTTTGCCCAGCAGGCCGTAGACGCGGCCGATCTGCCTGGCGCGCTTTTCGAGGGTGGAGAACTCCTCGCCCCGTTTGCCAATGGCCCACTCGGGCTGGATCGCCTCGATGAAGGCATTCCAATGCTTGTCGTTGTAGACGAGCGCGGCGACGTAGCCGTCCCTGGTCTTGTAGGGGCGGCGGTTCTTCTCGACCGCGCGGTGATAGAACGCGGGCGTGGTCGGCGGCGAGAACATCGCGCCATTGGCGTGTTCCACGAGCATGAACGAGCTCATCGCCTCGAACATGGTGACTTCCACCTCCTGGCCTTCCCCGGTGCGCTCGCGGTGGAACAGCGCCATCATCGTGGCATAGAGTGCGTGGAGGCCCGCGACCTTGTCGGCCATGATCGTGGCGACATAGCCGGGCTCGCCGTTCATCAGGCCCTGCACATAGGGAATGCCGCATTCGGCCTGGATGGTGTCGTCATAGGCGGGCTTGTCGCCCTCGGGCCCGCGCCGCGAGTAGCCGTAGCAATTGGTATAGACGATGTCCGGGCGAATCGCGCGGACCGAATCGTAGTCGAAGCCCAGCTTCCTGATCGCGCTGCCGCGCATAGAATGGATGAAGACGTCCGCCGTGGCGATCAGCTGGCGCAGCGTGTCCTTGTCCTCGCCCTGGCGCAGGTCGAGCATGAGGCCGCGCTTGCCGCGGTTCACATTGACATAGATGCCACCCATGCCGGCCACCGGGCCCTCGGTGATCCAGCGGGTGTTGTCGCCAGCCGGCGGCTCCACCTTGAACACTTCGGCGCCCATGTCGGCCATGATCTGGGTGGCATAGGGGCCGAACACGACGCTGGTGAGATCGACCACGCGAATCCCCGCGAGTGGTCCGCTGTGCCCTTTCGTCTGTGCCTCTCCGGCCATCTTGCTCTCCGCTGTTCAGTGCGCCTGATAGCGCAGCCGCGATCACAGGTCTATGCGCATTTTCGTTCATTGAACCAATATCGGAACAAATATGGTTGTGCGGGGGGCTTTGCGCTGCTAATTCCCGTCGCGCCCGCATCGACGGCGAGATTTGGGAAGGCCCGCGCGCCTGCGCGGTGGATGTGCTCAGGAAAGGTCGAGTTTCGTGGATTTCTCTTTCACCGAAGACCAGCAGAATATCCGCGAAGCGGTTCTCAAGCACTGTTCGCAGTTCACTGACGAGTACTGGCTGGAAAAGGATCGCAGTGGCGAATTTCCCTTCGAGTTTCACATGTCGATGGCCGAGGCCGGATGGCTGGGCGTCGCCATGCCCGAATCGGTCGGTGGTGCGGGTCTCGGCATTACCGAAGCCGCGGTGATGATGCAGGCGGTCGCCGAATCGGGCGGCGGCATGACGGCGGCTTCGGCGATCCACGGCCCCGTGTTCGGGCTTGAGCCGGTGTACCTGTTCGGCACCGAGGAGCAGCAGCAGCGCATGATCCCGCCTATCCTCTCGGGCGAGGAGAAGATGTGCTTCGCGGTGACCGAGCCCAACACCGGCCTCGACACCACCAGCCTCAAGACCCGCGCCGACAAGGTCGAGGGCGGCTACAAGGTCAATGGCGAGAAGATCTGGATCACCAACGCGCACGTCGCGGACAAGATGCTGCTGATCGCCCGCACCACGCCGCTCGATCAGGTGAAGCGCAAGACCGAAGGTCTGACGCTGTTCTATACCAAGCTCGATCGCGACCACATCGAGCATCAGCTGATCCCGAAGATGGGCCGTCACGCGGTAGGCTCGAACATGCTGTTCATCACTGACCTGTTCATCCCCGAGGAAGACCGCATCGGTGAGGAAGGGCAGGGCTTCAAGATCCTGCTGCAGGGCCTCAATCCCGAGCGCGTGCTGCTGGGCGCCGAGGCTACCGGGCTGGGCCGCGTCGCCATCCGGAAGGCCTCGCGCTATGCCCGTGAACGCGTCGTGTTCGGCCGTCCCATCGGCCAGAACCAGGGCATCCAGCACCCGCTCGCCAAGGCGTGGATGCAGGTCGAGGCGGCGAGCCTCATGGTCTTCAAGGCGGCCACGCTGTTCGACAAGGGCGAGGATTGCGGCGCCGAGGCGAACTCCGCCAAGTTCCTCGCCGCGGAAGCCGGCTACGAGGCGTGCCAGACCGCAGTCATGTCGATGGGCGGCATGGGCTATGCGCAGGAATATCACGTCGAGCGCTACTTGCGCGAAGTGATGATCCCGCGCATTGCCCCGGTCAGCCCGCACCAGATCATGAACTACATAGCCGAGCGGGTTCTGGAACTGCCGAAGTCGTATTGAACCAAGCCGTCATCCCGGCGAAGGCCGGGATCGCTCTCGGCAATGCGCGGCCTGACTGTCCGCGATCCCAGCCTGCGCCGGGATGACGTGAAAGGAAGAGGATGCCCATACAGCACGAACCCATCTCCGCCCGCTCCTGGCTCTTCGCGCCGGGCGACAGCGAAAAGAAGATGACCAAGGCGATGGAGGGCGGGGCCGACATCGTCCTGATCGATCTCGAAGACGCGGTCGCCATCGACAACAAGGCCAACGCGCGCCCGATGGTGCACGATTTCATCAAGGCCAACCCCGAGCAGCGCCACCGCCTGTGGGTGCGCATCAACCCGCTCGACGGACCCTATACGCTGCTCGATCTGGCGGCGGTGATGCCCGCGCAGCCGGGCGGAATCATGCTGCCCAAGGTCTATGGCCGGCAGGACGTGGAAACGCTCGACAAGTATCTGGAGGCCTTCGAGGTCGCCAATGGCATCGAACAGGGTTCCACGCCGCTGATCGTGCTGATGACCGAAACCGCCGAGGCCATGTTCCACTGGGGCGACTACAAGGACTGCCCGCGCGTGGTCGCGCTGACTTGGGGCGCGGAGGATCTGGCGGATTCGATCGGGGCCTCGTCCAACCGCGATCCGGACGGGTCCTATTCCTTCACGTATGAACTCGCGCGCAGCTTCTGCGTGATGGGCGCGGCGACTGCGGGGGTGACCGCGATCGAGACGATCAGTGCAGATTTCCGCGACCTCGATGCGCTCAAGGCTCGCGCCGAAAAGGTGCGCCGTGACGGCTATCGCGGGATGATGGCGATCCACCCGGCGCAGGTGCCGGTGATCAACGCCGCCTTCACCCCCACCGAAGAGGAAATCGCCGAGGCGCAGGAAGTCGTCGATATCTTCGCCGCCAACCCGGGCGTGGGCGCGATCGGCTGGAAGGGCGGCATGCTCGACCGGCCTTACCTCGCACGCGCGGAACGGCTGCTGCGGCAGGCAGGCAAGCTGTGATGCCGATCCACGCCCGCTCGTCCTGAGCCTGTCGAAGGACGCTGGCGCTGCGCGTGGACAAGCTCGGGATGAGCGGAGTGGGGAACGAGAGGTACCCATACATGACCGACACCGTTACCCCCGAAGTGCTGGACCTTTCCAAGTACCTGAAGGCGGGCGACAAGATCGTCTTCGGTCAGGCCTGCGGCGAACCCACCACGCTGGTGGAAGCGCTGATCGCGCAAGGGGCGGCCATTGGCGATCTCGGCGCTTTCATCGCCACCAGCTTCTCGGGCCTGTTCACGCCGGAAACCGCGAGCGCGTTCCGCCTGTCCAGCATGGGCGCGATCGGCGCGCTACGTTCGATGACCAAGGCCAACCTGCTCGATGTAATCCCTGTTCACGTCAGCCAGGTCGCGCCGCTGATCGAATGGGGCGTGATGCCCTGCGATGTGGCAATGATCCAGGTCAGCCCGGCGGATGCCGAGGGCAATCACTCCTGCGGCCTCATTTCCGACTACGTGCGTGCGGCGGTGGACAAGGCGCGCATGGTGATCGCCGAAGTCAACGAGCAGGTGCCTTATGTGCAGGGCGAGCTGATCCCCGGCAGCGTCATCGACGTTGCGGTGAGGGTCAGCCGCACGCCGGTCGAAGTCGCGCCCGCCAAGATCGGCCCCACCGACGAGGCGATTGCGAAGTTCTGCGCCGAATACATCGGCGACGGCTCGGTGATCCAGACCGGCGTTGGCGCGGTGCCCGATGCGATCCTGCGCCTGCTGCACGACCGCAAGGATCTGGGCGTGCACTCGGGCATGCTGGGTGACGGTCTTGTCGAACTGGCCGAGGCGGGCGTGCTCACCAATGCCCGCAAGGAAATCGACACCGGCGTTTCGATCAACGGCGCGCTGATCGGTACCAAGCGGCTCTACGACTGGGCGCACAACAATCCGGCGATCCGCATGACGCCGACGAGCTACACCCACGATGCGGGCGTGCTGGGCCGGCTCTCGCGCCTCGTCACGATCAATTCGGCGGTCGAGGTCGACCTGACCGGGCAGGTCAATGCCGAGCAGGTGGGCAATTCCTATGTCGGCGGGACCGGGGGGCAGGTCGACTTCGTGCGCGCCGGCGCCCGTTCGCCGGGCGGCGCCTCGCTGATGGTGCTGGGCGCGACCGCGAAGGGCGGCACGCTTTCCAAGATCGTGCCGAAGCTGGGCGGCCCCGTCACGTCCGCGCGCACCGAGGTCGACGTGGTCGTCACCGAATTTGGCGCTGCGGAACTCAAGGGCCAGTCGCTGGCCGAGCGCGCGCGGCGTCTGGTTGCCATTGCCCATCCCGATTTCCGCGAGGAACTCGACCGCACTGCCCACGAAATCGCCAAGCGAGGGTTTTGATCATGTCCGATGCCGTCCTATACGATGCCCGCAAAGACGGCATTGCCGTCCTGACCATCAATCGCCCCGATCAGCGCAATTGCCTCAGCCGCGAAGTACGCGAAGGGCTGCGCGAGGCATGGGTCCGGTTCGAGGCGGACGATGCGATGCGCATCGCCATCCTGACCGGCAGCGGCGACAAGGCTTTCTGTGCCGGCGGCGACCTCAAGGAAATGGTCGAGACGGGGATGACGGTGCCCCCGCGCGACATGTTCCCGCTGCCCTACGACAGCATCGAGCTGAGCAAGCCCACCATCGCGGCAGTAAACGGCCACGCCATGGCCGGCGGCTGGATGATCGCGCAGGCCTGCGACCTGTGCGTCGCCAGCACCAACGCCAGGTTCGCAATTACCGAGGTGAAGGTGGGCCGTGGCAGCCCGTGGGCGGCGCCGCTGATCCACATGATCCCGCAGCGTATCTTCATGGAGATCGTGCTGACGGGCAAGCCGATCACGGCCGAACGCGCTTACGAGATCGGCCTCGTCAATCGCCTGACCGAACCGGGCGGTGCGCTCGATGCCGCGATTGAACTGGCGAAGGACGTGCTCGACGGCGCGCCGCTGTCGGTGAAGGCCGCGCGCGAGACGGTGATGCTCTCTACCGAGATGGGCCGTTCCGCCGCCTTGCAGGCAGCCCGCGCCGCGCACGAGCGGACCTATCATTCCGAGGATGCGCAGGAAGGCCCGCGCGCCTTTGCCGAAAAGCGCAAGCCGGAGTGGCGGGGGCGCTGATCCTCTCGCGATGACCGGCCATCGGCGGCGCGATGCTGCCACCGGTGCGCTTGCCCGGTTTCGGCCCGCGTGCAAGGCTTACTAAGCACGCTTAGGAAACCAGCAGAGGCCCATGGACAGCGCGAGTTATCCCGATCCGTCGCGCCGGTTGCTGATCACGGGCGCGACGATTCTCGCGGTGCTGATGGTCACGCTCGACGGCACCATCGCGGTGATCGCGCTGCCGCACATGCAGAGCACGCTGGGCGCCTCGCAGGACCAGATTGCCTGGGTGCTCACCTCCTACCTGCTGGCAGGCGCCATCGCCACGCCGCTGGCAGGCTGGCTGGCCGACAGGTTCGGGCGCGTGCGCGTCATGGCGCTGTCGGTGGTGGGCTTCACCCTCAGCTCCATTGCTTGCGGTCTGGCGCCGACGCTGGAATTCCTGGTGTTTGCGCGACTGGTGCAGGGCTTTTCCGGTGCCAGTCTGGTGCCGCTCAGCCAGGTGCTGCTGCTCGACATCAACCCGCCCGAAAAACAGGGCCCGGCGATTGCCGCCTTCGGCATGGGTACACTGCTGGGGCCGATGATGGGGCCGATCCTTGGCGGCTGGCTTACCGAGTACGTTTCGTGGCGCGCGATCTTCCTGATCAATGCGCCGGTGGGTGTGATGGCGTTCTTTGGGCTGATGATCTTCGCGCGCGACCTGCATTCGAGCCGCGCCAGTCCCTTCGATGCGCGCGGGTTCGCCTTCGTCTCGATCACGCTGGCGGCGTTCCAGCTCATGCTCGATCGTGGGCAGATGGTCGACTGGTTCGATTCCATCGAGATCTGCATCGAGGCGACGATTGCGGGCCTGTTTGCCTATATATCGGTGGTCCACATGCTCACCGCGCGCGATCCGTTCATCAAGCCAGTGATCTTCACGGACCGCAACTTCCTGCTCGGCACAGTGCTTTCGGCTGTGACCGGCATCTTCCTGACCGGCGTCATCCCCATCATGACCAGCATGATGCAGCAGTTGCTGGGCTATCCGGTGCTGCTGACCGGCTTGATCTCGACCCCGCGCGCGATCGGCAACCTGCTGACGATCATGGTGGTTGGCCGTCTCGTTTCGGTGATCGATGCACGCTACCTGATCTTTACGGGGATGACACTGTTGGTTGGCAGCCTGACGCTGCTTTCCTCGATGTCGCTGGAAGTCAGCCAGGCACGCATGGGCTTCGTCACCTTCCTGCAGGGCTGCGGATCGGGGCTGCTGTTCCTGCCGCTGACGATGATCGTCTTTTCCACGCTGCCTCGCGAATACCGTAACGAGGGTTCGACGATCTTCACGCTGGTGCGCAATCTCTCGGGGGCGGCGGGCATCTCGCTGATCCAGTCGGCGACGATCCGCGATCAGGCGCAAGTGCAGTCGCATCTTGTCGAACGCGTGCGGCCCGACAATCCCGTGATCGCCTGGGGCATGCCGGACTTCGACGTGATGAACGTGCCCGGCGTTCAGGCGATGATGGGGGAGATCGGCCGGCAGGCGGCGATGGTCGCCTACGTCAATTCCTACCGCGCGATCCTGATCCTTGCGGTGCTCGCCGCGCCGCTGGCCTTGCTGATGCGCAAGGCGTCGCGCACGGCCGAGCCGCTGGCGACGATGCACGGGGAATGAGCATCAGATGCCGAAACGCGGCTTGATCGCCCGATAGCGTTCCAGCAGCATCGCCGCGCGCTGCCCGGGCGTGACCGTGGCGGTATCGGCGGGCAGATACGTCATCAGGTCCGCGCGTTTCACCAGTCTGGTGCGGAATGCCGCCGGGCTCTGGGTCAGCAGGTTGCGGTAGGTGAGATTGCCGTCGCTGAACCCTTGCGTATCGAGCCAGTTGTGCACGCCGGGATCGTCATGCGCGATCACGAGGCGCACGACGCCGTCGGCATCCACTTTCGTGCGTGCGGGCGTGTAGCTCACCGGGCGGTGGAGGAAATCCATCGATCCCATGAAGGCGCCGCCCATGCCGAAGATCCAGAAGCCCTCGTGCATGTCCATTTCGACGATCAGCGCTTCGTCTGGCCGCAGGCGCCAGATCATGTGCGCGGCCATGCGTCCGCGCTTGGCGTCCGAGGCGTCGTTGGCGGACTTGTCGGCGGGGAAGGCGTTGAGCTGGTGGGGATCGCACACGCCGCGCGATGTCTGCCACGAATGCTCGGGCCATTGCTCCATGAAACCGGAGACGAAGCGGCCGGCCCATTCCATCGCCTCGATCATGCGGTCGGGAGGGGGCATCGGGCGCGGCTCGGCCATGCCCAGGCGCTCGATAGTGAGCGTGGTCGGCTGCTCGCCCCAGGAGTCGAAGGCTTCGCGGATGAACAGCTTGCGGCTGCCTGCCGTGGTGGGGAGCCAGTTTCCGCTGCGTTCCTCGCCGCCGATGAAGAGTTCGAACCTGCCCTCTGCATCGGTTTCGAGCTGCGAACCCAGGATGTTGCACTCGGGAATGTCGCCGAAGGGTTCATGCAGGCTGGGCCAGTCGGTTCCGGGGATCGTCTCCGGGCGAGGCCCTTGCACGGTTACGTTGAGCCAGCGCGCGGTGCCGCGCTTGCCGGTCAGGCGATAGGTGTGCTCGCCCGAGATCCACGCCTGTCGATAGGTGAAGTCGGCCACGTCGCCGCCCAGTTTCATCGTCGGCGTGGTGAAGTAGTGGATCTGCGGAAAGGCCGGATCCTTGGTTTCGAGCGCGAGATCGAAGGCCTGGCCGAGGTTCTGGGTCAGGAACCGGAAGGCGTCCGCGCGCTGGAGCGCATTGGCCGGGTTGGCATCCTTGAAGGCCTGCGTACCGGCATGCTTGAGGTCGTCGCAGAAGCGGTCCCACGCCGCCTTGAGGTCCTTGTCGGAAGGGGCGTCGCCATAGGCCATGATCAGGCTCCCAGTTTCTCGAGCAGATTGGAGAGATAGTCGGCCGCGCGGGTGCTGGCCGGCCTCGCACCTTCCTCGGCAATGCGCGGGCCCACCAGTTCGAGATCGAACAGCCCGGAATAGCCGAGATCGAGCAGGTCGCCGATGATCCGCTCCAGCGGCACGGCGCCATCGCCGGGCACCGCGCGGTTCGGGGCGGTGCGGTCGCCGAGCACATAGTCGCTCACCTGAACAAGGCCGGTCAGCGGTATGGCCTCGGCCATGTTCTCTTTCAGCGCTGCTTCCATCCAGCAGGGCTGGATGTCGATGCAGACGCCGATCCCGGCGATCCGGGCAAGGCGTGTCGCATCGGGCAGGGTATGCGCCATATGAATGTCGACATTGAGCGCGGAGGCATTTTCTACCAGCAGCGCCACACCCTTTTGCTGCGCAGCATCGCGGCAGGGCGCGATCAGCTCGGCAAAGCGGTTTGCGGCCTCTTGCCATGACAGGCAGCCGCGTCCGCCGGTTACCAGATAGATCGAAGGCGCGCCCAGTTCTGCGGCCATGTCGATGGCGCGCATGAGGCCCGATGCGGCGCCGCCGCTGTCGCTTTCCAGGTTGGGCTGCATGGCGAAGGGGTGGTTGACGCAGCCGACTTTCACGCCGGTTTCGGCAAGCGCTTTACGTGCGGCCTCAAGCTCTCCGGCTTGCTCCAGCTTGGGGGTGACAAGCATGCAATGCTGCACTTCTATACTGCAGCAAAAATCGATGAACGCGGCCGTGGTCTCGGCCATGAAGGCAACCTGATGAAGGTTTACGCGCGGGTGCATCAGATCCGCCCCGGCACGGGGAGGGGGACCATGCGCAAAGCGGATGGTGGAGGGGATTCTCCGCCACCGCTACGCCTGGTCGAGAGTCCCCTCCACCATGCTGCGCATGGTCCCCCTCTCCGTGCCGGAGAGGATTTCACTTTCGTACCTCGATCGGCACGCCGAAGCGTTCGCGGAATGGCGTGAACTCTTCGTTCAGCGCATCAATGTCGTATCCCGCGTCGACCAGCACCTGGGTCGAGTAGTGGAACTTGCCGTGCCGGTCGCCCATGTTGCTCGCCAGGTAGTCGCGCATCGCCGCTTCCTGTCGCTCACCGAAGGGGCGTCCGGCGAACTCGTAGTAGCCGCGGATCGTCGCGATCGGGTCGGTCACGAAATCGCGGTAGAGCACATGGTGGATGCGCGGGTCGTTCACCATGGGATTGCTCATCGTGTTGCCGATCGACCAGCGCACCCGCTCGAGGTGCATCTTCGCTTCCTTCACGAGGTCGATCTTGCCGACGATCCCTTCCATGATGTCGCTCATCATCATCGTCGAACTGGCGGCCACCATCACCGGATCGCGGTGCAGCCATACCAGCGTGGCATCGGGATAGGCCTCGAAGAATTCCTTGAGGCGCGTGGTGTGAAAGCCCTTGAGCACCCAGTATTTCGGTTCGCGCCTGTACTGGAAGGCCTGCAGCATGGCCTTGTGGATGCGGTACTGCGCGGTCGGATCGGTGGGCAGGCCGAACGAGAGGTTCTGCATCGGCACGCGCCACCAGGCGGTGGGCGTCATCACCCGGAAGTCGAAGGCCCAGGTGCGCTCGTCCTCGGGCAGGCCGTTTCCCAGCATGTCATTGTAGGGATGGCAGTGCAGCCACTTCCACATCTTGGCGTTGATCTCGCGCCACTCGTCGTCGGCAAGCGCCTTGCGCGGGTCCTCGCCGGCAACGGTACCCGGCGGCGGCGAAGGGTGCATGACTTCCCAGAAGCGCAGCGCGCGGGCGTCGGGATCGACCGACATCAGCGCATGCATCAGCGTGGTGCCCGAACGCGGCTCGCCGGTGGCGAACATCGGGCGGTCGATCACTTCGTCCGCGAGCGGATAGTCCTGGCGGTCCTGGAAGAAGCGAAGCCGATCGGTCAGCAGCCAATGGATGTTCTCGGCAGCCGCTTCGCGCCCGGCCTCGTCCATCGGAATGTCGTTGATATGCCGTACAGCCAGCGCGAAGCGCTCGGGAAAGCCCTCGTCGGCCCAGTCGGATAGACCGGTCTCGTCCATTGCATGCTGCAGCAGTTGCTGCGCGTCGAGAGCGCTGGTGGTCGCCATCTCAGGCCTCCACCAGTTTCTGGATTTCGTCCTCGGTCTCGCGAACCTTGGCGGCGGAGGTCGCCGAGAACTTCATGCCGCCCATGCCCCCGTACTCCATCAGTTTGTAGACGCGCATCCCGGCATCGGCGAAGCCTTTGATCTTGAGCGCCACTTCCTTCGGCGTGCCGACCGGCATGATGTCCCGGATCGCCTGCGGGTTCATCTCGTTGCAGAACTTTATCATGGCCTCCCGGCTGAGCTTCACCGGGTCGAAGTCCATGATACCGCGCCAGTCGGGGCCCATCGGATGCTCGTAGCCGAACTGGGCGAGGTCCTTCGCGGTCAGCATCAGGATGATCGACTTGACCATCGGTGCCTGCAGCATTTCGTCGACCTCGTCCGGTTCGCCGATCAGACAGATCTGGGTGAGGGCGGGGGTGAAGTGGCTCATGTCGCGCCCGGCGGCATCGCCCGCGTCGAGGATCGTCTTGAGCTTGGCGGCATAGTCCTCCGGTGTCCACGCGCCCGCCGGCCACCAGCCGTCGGCCTCCCGCCCGGTAATGCCGAGCATGCGCGGGCCGGCCGCGCCGGTCCAGATCGGCGGGGCCTTGCCATCGTAGAGCTCGGTATCCATTCGCGCATGTTCGAGGTGGAAGAAATTGCCCTCGAAATCGACCGGGCCGTCCGAATGCCACAGCAGCTTGATGACCTTGATCGCTTCCTCGAACCGGCTCACCGGCTTGGAGAAATCGAAGCCGTAGGGGACTGTGTTTTCCAGTTCGCCCGAGCCGAGGCCGAGGATGAAGCGTCCCTTGGACAAGTGGCTGATCGTCAGCGCGCTTTGCGCCAGCATCGAGGGATGCCGACGCACGGTGTCGACCACCGTAGTGGCGAGCGGGGTGTTCTTGGTCAGTACGGCCGCCGCGGCGCTGACCGCCATACCGTCGAGGTGGCGGTGCGGACTGGGCGAGGCCTTGGCCAGATCGGTGAACTCCGGTGTCCAGATCGAATCGGGCCAGAAGCTGACCATGTGATCGGGCAGCCAGATCGAGTGGTAGCGGCCCGAATCGTATTCCGCAGCCATGTCGATGCCGAGTGGCAGGGTGGTGCGCAGGAATGCGGCGGGTTGCACTTTCATCACGTGTTGTCCTCTCCCGGTCGCGGATGGGAACGCTGGGGTGATGGTTCCTGTATGCCGCGTTGTCCGAGCCCGATTTGTGGGCTAGGGGCCGGGAGAAGAAAATTCCCATTTGGGGATGCATATGCTGACTGGAGAGGATGCGGACGCACTGCTTGCGCCGCTGATCGAGGGACTTCTGGAAGATCCGCCCTGGCGGGCCTTCCTGGACGCCCTGCGCGAGCGGGTCGGGGGCGACTATGCCAGTCTGGTGTTCCGTCCCTTGCCTTTCGGAACTCCGCAGGCGCGGGTGATACATCTCTATTCGGGGCAGCCGTTCCCTCCCGACGTCGCACGCCATCACAGGGAGAACCTCAATCGCATGGACCCCATGCCGCACCACGACATGAGCGAGGGGCGGACATACCGATTGGGCGAACTGCTCCAGTCCGACGATCCCGATCACGAGACCTACCTGGCGGAACTGCTCGTGCCGGCGGGGATGAACCACTTGCGCATGATCCGTTTCACCGAACGCGGCGGCGTCAGCGGCTGGATCACGGTGACGCGGAGGGCAGGCGACTTCGCGCCCGACATAGATGTCCTGCTCGAAGACCTTGCCCCGCACATGCGCGCCGCGCTGGCCGGTTTCGTGGCGCTCGAGCGCGAGCGTATGACCGCGGCAGTCGCGCGCGAGGCGGTGCGGCGCATGAACTTCGGCTGGCTGACGTTGGACGGCGAGGGGCGCTTGCTGGACGCCGATGCGCACGGGGCGCAGATGCTGGCAGGTGCGGGCCACCTTTCGCGGAGCAAGGACGGGCGCCTCACTGCCCGCGATCCCCAGCTGCGCCGGCAGTTGCTCGATGCCATCCGCGAACTTGCCGGCAATCCACAGGCGCGGCCGCGGGCCCTGGTGCTGAGTCGCGAGCCCTGGCTCGACCTGCTGTTCGTCCCGTCCAGCCCGCGCCTCGACATGACCCCGGTATCGACGCAGGCGGCGCCTGCCATCGTCTGCTACCTCCATGCCGACAACTGGTCCTCCGCCGACCGCTGCGAGCAACTGGCGCAGCTCTTCGATCTGGCGCCCAGCGAGGCGCGGCTGGCGCTGGCGCTGAGTCGGGGCATGTCGATCAGCGAAGCGGCGCCGGAGCTGGGGCTGACAGTGGAATCGGCGCGGACCTATTCCAAGCGCATCTACGCCAAGACCGGCGCGCGCGGACAGGCCGATCTGGTGCGGTTCATCCATCGGTCGGTGCTGGTGATCGCCTAAAATTTGGATACATCCTGCAGCGCTCGCGAGGGCGATTAGAACAGGTGTTCAGCAAAATTTGTTGACACAGGCCCGTGCCCTTGCCAGCCAATGGATACGATCCGGGGCACAGGCTCCGAAGCAATCAGTCGGGAGATGCCTGAAATGTCCAAGCCGCTTGCAGGAAAAGTCGCGCTCGTCACCGGCGCTTCATCGGGGATCGGCGAGGGCGCCGCGCTGTGCCTTGCCGAGGCCGGTGCCACCGTCGCCATGACCGCGCGCCGTGCCGACCGGCTGGCCGGGCTGGTCGGGAAGATCGAGGCCACGGGGGGTAAGGCGCTCGCCATCCCGGGGGACATGACGGTCGAAGACGACGCGCGAGGGGCGGTCGAGGAAACGATCAAGGCATTCGGCCGCATCGACATCCTGATAAATTCGGCAGGGATCATGGAAGCCGGCGGGATCGAGAACTGCGATACCGCGATCTACCGCAAGGTGATCGACATCAACCTGATGGGCACCGTCTACACCTGCGCCGCCGCCGTGCCGCACATGCTGGAGCAGGGCGGCGGCGACATCATCACCATCTCCTCGCTCGCGGGCCGCAAGGGCGGACCGATGACCAGCGCCTATTCGGCAAGCAAGCATGCGGTCAATTTCATGACCGACGGCATGCGTCAGGAACTGGGCGACCGGAACATCCGCGTCACCACGCTGATGCCCGGTGCGACCGAAACCGAAGTGGGCGACAACATCACCGACCCCAACTGGCGCAAGGCGATCCAGGCCCACGTCAGCAAGGAGGGCGCCGTGAAGCCGCGCGACATCGGCGAGGCCATCGTCTTCATTCTGGCGATGCCGCGCCGGACCAACATTTCGGAAATCTCGATCCGGCCGACGATCGACACGAGCGCCTGATCGGCCCGAGGGAAACAGAAACGGGAGAAATGCAATGGCCGGAAGGCTTCAGGACAAGGTCTGCGTCATCACCGGCGCGGGTTCGGGCATGGGCAGGGCGATGGCGCAGCTGTTCCATGCCGAAGGTGCAAAGCTGGTGCTCGCCGACATTTCGGGAATGCAGGACGAGGTTGCCGCCTCGCTCGGTGCCGATGCCGTCGGCGTGCACTGCGACGTTTCCAGCGAGGCCGACGTGCAGGCGATGATCGCCGTTGCCGAAAACACCTTCGGCCGGCTCGACGTGCTGTGCAACAACGCCGGCTTCGGCGGGCCGATGGCGCCGCTGCACACGCAGACGAGCGAGACGTGGGACAAGGTCCACGCCACCAACATCAAGGGGGCGTTCCTGGGCATGAAGTACGGCATCATCTCGATGCTCAAGTCCGGGGGCGGCGCGATCGTCAACACGACCAGTGCATCTGGCGTGGTCGGCTGGAAGCATCACAGTGTCTATGGCGCGGCCAAGGCTGGCGTGAACCAGCTCACCAAGACCGCCGCGCTCGACTATTCGGACAAGAACATCCGCGTGAACGCGATTGCTCCGGGTACGATGTGGACAGGGCTCGTCGAAGCCTCGCAGACCCATGCCGAGCCGCCCGCCGAATACCCGGTGCTGGCCGGCATTCCGATGGGGCGCTGGGGGCTGGCCCGGGACATCGCCAATGCCGCGTTGTACCTTGCCAGCGACGAGGCCGCCTATGTGACCGGCGTCGTCCTGCCGGTCGATGGCGGTTACTGCATCGGCTTTTCCGGCATGGGCGCCGAACGTCCGGGCATTGCCAGCGTCAATACCGACGGGACGTGAGGCCCGCGGCTGCCGGCGCGGCTCTGTCTAGCCGCCCGGCGTCGTTGCCTGGTCACCGCCGAGCACGCGATAGAGCGTGATCCGGTTGGCGGCCGCCTGCAGGCGCACGCGCACTTCGGCCCGGCGGGCGGTGTAGAGGCTGCGCTGCGCATCCAGATTGTCGAGCGAGCTGGCGATGCCCTGCTTGTAAGTCGCCTCGGTCAGTTGCGCGGTGTCCTGCGCGGCGGCGGTATAGGCGCGTGCCGCGCGCAGGCGCTCTGACAGGGTGCCCTGGTCGGCCAGAGCGTCCGCGACTTCGCTGAAGGCGGTCTGGATGGCCTTTTCATAGCCTGCCAGCGCGGCGTCGCGCCGGGCCTTGGCGACCTTCACACTGGCCGCCTTGCCGCCGGCGTTGAAGATTGACCAGCTGGCGTCACCGCCGGCCGTGGCGGAAAAGGCGCCCTTGTCGAACAGCGAGGACAGGGAATCGCTGGCAAAGCCCAGCAGGCCGGTCAGCGAGATCGAAGGGAACAGTTCCGCGCGGGCCACGCCGATGTCCGCGTTGGCGGCACGCAGGTCGTACTCGGCCGAAACGACGTCCGGGCGGCGCAACAGGACTTGCGAACTCGTGCCGGCGGGCAGCACGGCAAGGCCCTCGTTCACTTCGTCGATGCCGCCGGGAAGCAGCGCTTCGTCGAAGTCGGCGCCGACCAGCAGGCGGATGGCATTGATGTCCTGGGCGAGAGCTGTCGTCTGCGTGGCGACATCGCCCTTGGCGTTTTCCAGCACCTGCTCGGCCTGGCGCAGGTCCGTGCGCGGCGCCACGCCGCCCTTGAGGCGTGCCGCCGTCAGCCGGACGCTGTCCTCGGCATTGCCGACGGTCGACCGGGCGATAGCCAGCAGATCCTTGTCCGCCGCATAGGTGGCCCATGCCAGCGCAAGGTCCGAGACCAGGCCAAGCCGTACGGTGCGGGCCGAGGCTTCCGTTGCCAGTGCGGTGTCGCGCTGTGCCGCAGTGGCATTGGCGAGCTTGCCGAACAGATCCAGCTCGAAGCTCGAAACGCCGCCTCTGGCCGAATAGGACCAGCCGTCGTCCGATGTCCCGCCGCCAAGGTCGGTGTATGTCGCAGAGCCGTCGACGTCGAGCGCGGGGAACTGGTTGGCGCGCACCACCCGGATCTGGGCGCGGGCGGCGGCGACATCGGCGGCGGCGACGCGCAAGTCCCGGTTGTTGGCCAGCGCCTGTTCGACCAGGGCTTGCAACCGGGGATCGCGGAAGATCTCCTTGTAGGAAACCAGCGGCAGGTCTGCCTCGCTCTGCGCCAGATAGGCATCGCCGATCGGCCAGGATGCCGGCGCTGGCAAGGCGGGCGCAACGTATTTCGGCGCCAGCGAACAGGCGCCCAGCGCCACGGCGCTCGCCAGTCCCACCGCCAGTTTCACGGTCGTGCCGGCCTTCATGCGCTCTCTCCCGAAGTCAGGCCCCGCCGGCGCATCTGCTCTCTGGCCGCTGCCAGACCGTCGCGCACGCTGCGGCGCACGAGGACGAAGAACAGCGGGATATAGAAGATGGCCAGGATAGTGGCCGTCAGCATGCCGCCGATCACGGCAGTGCCGATGGCGACACGGCTGTTGGCGCCTGCGCCGGTCGCGGCCGCGAGTGGCAGCACGCCGAAGATGAAGGCAAAGCTGGTCATCAGGATCGGGCGCAGGCGAATGCGCGCGGCTTCCAGCGCGGCGTCGATCACGCGCTTGCCTTGCCGTTCCGCCTGTTCCGCGAACTCGATCATGAGGATGGCGTTCTTCGCCGCGAGGCCCATCGTGGTGAGCAGGCCGATCTGCAGGTAGACGTCGTTTTCGAGGCCGCGCAAGGTGACGAAGGCGATCGAGCCGAGCAGGCCGAGCGGAATGATCAGGATTACGGCAACGGGGATCGACCAGCTTTCATAGAGCGCGGCAAGGCACAGGAACACGACAAGCAGCGAGAGCGCATAGAGGAGCGGCGCCTGCCCCGAGGACAGCCGCTCCTGATACGACGATCCCGCCCAGGCGACGCTCGCGCCGGGGATTTTCGCGGCCAGTTCTTCCATCACGTTCATGGCCGTGCCCGAACTGACGCCCGGTGCCGGCGTGCCCGAGAACTCGTAGGCCTGCAGCCCGTTGAAGCGCGAACTCGAGCTGGGGGCGGTGGACCAACCGATAGTCGAGAACGCCGAGAAGGGCGACATCTGACCGTTGGAACCGCGCACGAACCAGCGCGACAGGTCTTCCGGACGCGAACGGAACTGCGCATCGCCCTGCACGTAGACCCGCTTGACGCGGCCCTTGTCGATGAAGTCGTTGACGTAGGTGCCGCCCCAGGCGGTCGCCAGCGTTGCGTTCACGTTGCTGGCGCTCAGGCCATACGTGGTGAGCGCGCGCGTGTTGGTGTCGATTTTCAGTGTCGAGACATCGGGAAGATCGCTCAGGCGCACGTTGGCGAGCTGGCTGTTCTGCATCGCTTCGGCCAGCAGCTTGTCCCTCGCTTCGGCGAACTGGGCGCGGCTCATGCCGCTACGGTTCTGCAGTTCGAGCGTGAAGCCCGACGAGGTGCCAAGGCCGCGGATGGCGCCGGGAACCAGCGCGAAGACCTGGGCATCGCGCAGGCTGCGAAAGGCAACCGATGCGCGCTGCGCAATCGCCTCGGCGCTGTCGTGCGGGTCCTTGCGTTGCTCCCAGTCGGTCAGTTTCAGGAAGGCCTGGCCGGTGTTCTGCCCACTGGCCCCGAAGCCGCCGCCGGCGATCGTGAACATGCCCCAGACATTGTTCTTTTCCGAGGACATGATGTAATTTTCGATCGTGCGCTGGACTTCCTCGGTGCGCGAACGCGGGCTGCCGGCGGGCAGGCGCCATTGGACCATGACATTGCCCTGGTCTTCGTTTGGCAGGAAGCCGGTGGGCAGCCTTTCGAACAGCATCAGCGTTGCGACGCAGGTGATCGCGAACAGGCCCAGCCAGCGCCACTTGTGCGCCACCACCCGTTCCACCTGCCGGCCATAGGCGGCGGTGACGCGCTCGAACCCGCTGTTGAAGCCGGTGTGGAACTTCTCCCAGCCGTGTGCCAGCCAGGGCAAGCGGCGCTCGATCAGCGTGGGGACGCGGTCCTCGGCGCTCATCTTGGGCTTGAGCAGCGTCGCCGTGAGCGCCGGGCTCAGGATCAGGGCGACGAGCACCGAAAGCACCATGGCCGAGATGATCGTCAGCGAGAACTGGCGATAGATCACGCCGGTCGACCCGCCGAAGAAGGCCATCGGCAGGAATACCGCGGACAGCACGAGGGCGATGGCGATCAGCGCGACCTGGATTTCCTCCATCGACTTGATGGTCGCCTCGCGCGCGGACATTCCCGGATTTTCGGTGAGAAGGCGCTCGACGTTCTCGACCACGACGATCGCGTCGTCCACCAGCAGGCCGATGGCGAGCACCAGTCCGAACAGAGTCATCGTGTTGATCGAAAAGCCCACGACGTAGAAGATCGCGAAAGTGCCCAGCAGCACGATCGGCACCGCGATCGCCGGGATCAGCGTGGCCCGCCAGCTTTGCAGGAACACGAACATCACGATCACGACGAGAACGATCGCCTCGAACAGCGACTTTTCGACTTCGGAGATGGAGAGCTTGATGAAACTCGTCGAATCATTGCCATAGGCATAGGCCAGCCCGTCGGGCATGGTCGTGGCGAGTTCCTCCATCTTGGCCTTGACCGCCTCTGCGGTTGCCAGCGCATCGGCCCCCGGCGAGAGCGAGACCGAAATGCCCGAGCCGGGGTGTCCGCTGAAGCGCGAGACGGTGCTGTAGTTCTCCGCGCCGATCTCCACGCGGGCGACATCGCCCACGGTGACGGTCGATCCGTCCGGGTTGGTCTTGACGACGATATTCCGGAACTGATCGACGGTCTGCAGCCGCGAACCGGCGGTAACGATGGCGTCGATCGCCTGGTCTTCGACGGCGGGCAGCCCGCCGAGTTCGCCGGCGGCGACTTCGGTGTTCTGGGCCCGGATCGCCGAGATGACGTCGCTCGGCATCAGTGCGACCGAGGCAAGCTTGTTGGGATCGAGCCAGATGCGCATGGCGTGCGGCGCGCCGAAAACGCGCACCTCGCCAACGCCCTCCACGCGCGAGAGCGGGTCCTGGACATTCGAGGTCAGATAATCGGACACGTCCTGGTTCGAACGCGTATCGGTCTCGTCGTAGACCGCGACGAGCAGGAGCTGGTCGGGGTTGGACTTGGTGACGCGCACGCCCTGGTCCTGCACCGACTGGGGCAGGCGGGAGAGCGCCGACTGCACCTTGTTCTGCACCTGCACCTGGGCGATGTCGGGGTCGGTGCCCTTGGCGAAGACCGCACTGATCGTGGCCTGCCCGCGATTGCTCGATTGCGAACTGAAGTAGAGCAGGCCGTCGATGCCGGTCAGCTGCTGCTCGATGATCTGGGTTACGCTGTTCTCGATCGTTTCGGCCGACGCGCCGGGATACGTGGCGCGAATGTTGACCTGCGTCGGCGCGATGTCCGGATACTGCTCCTTGGGCAGATAGAACAGGGCACCGATGCCGCCCAACATGACGATGATGGCCAGCACCCATGCGAAGATGGGGCGATCGATGAATATGCGCGACATGTCGGAGTCAGCCGTCCTTGCCGGCGCCGGCTGCGCTGCCTTGTTCAGGCGGTCCGACCGGCTGTGGGCTCGATGCCGCGACGGGGCGAATCGCGGCCCCCTGCTTGAGGCCGTTCAGCCCCTGCACGATGATCTTGTCGCCCTTGTTCAGGCCCGAGGTGACCACCGAACTGGTCTCGTAGGTGCGGTCGGTAACGACCTTCCGGCGCGCGGCCTTGCCGTCGTCGCCCACGACCATGACGTAGGCGGTGCCGTCGAAATCGTGCTGGATCGCGTTTTGCGGAACGAGGAAGGCGGAAGGATGCGATGCCTGGTCGAACACCGCGGTGACGAACAGGCCGGGAAGAAGTAGGCCGTCAGGGTTGGGGAAGCGGGCCCGCAGGGTGACCGTTCCGGTATCCTCGCTGACGGTCACTTCGGAAAACTCGACGGTGCCCGTAAAGCCGTATTGCGAACCGTCATCCAGTTGCAGATGGACTTGCGTGCTGCCGGGCTTGACGCCGCCGGCCGCGAGCTTGCGGCGCAGCGCGACCAGGTCCGCCGCGGATTGCTGCATGTCCACGTAGATGGGATCGGTGCGCTGGATCAGGGCCAGGGGATCGGTCTGGCTGGCGCTGGCGAGTGCGCCGACAGTGGCCAGCGAGCGGCCGATGCGTCCGCTGATCGGGGCCGGGACGTTGGTGAAGCGCAGGTTGATCCGCGCGGTGTCGAGCGCGGCGGCGTTCTGCGCGACCGAGGCCTTCGCGACCCGGGCGCTGGACAGGGCGTCGGTGTAATCCTGCTTGGCGACGGCTTCCATGTCGGCAAGCGGCTTGAAGCGGTCGGCCTTCGCAATCGCAGCGTCGGCCGAGGCCTTGGCGCTGGCCAGGTTGGCTGCGGCCTGGTTGACCGCCGCCTGGTAGAGGCTCGGGTCGATCTGGAACAGCGGCTGGCCCGCGCGCACATAGCTGCCCTCGGTGAAATAGCGCTTGCGGATCACGCCGGAGACCTGCGGGCGAACTTCGGAGGTTTCGAAGGCTACGGTTCGCCCGCTGAGCGACACGGAAAGCGGGACATTGGTCGTGTTTGCAACAATATAGCCGACTTGCTTGGCCTGACGCTGGGAAGCGTCCGACGACGGCTCGCCCGAACAGGCAGCGAGCGATACGACCGCGAGCAAGTTCGCCGTCAGGCGCCAGCGCCGCGCAAGCGGTCGTTTCGGATTTTGATCGGGTTTCACTTGGCACGCTTTCTTGGACAGTTGTCCGAGCTATCGAGACATTCGGCGCGCGCTGCAAGCGTCCAGTTCGCGCTTGCGACAATTTGAGACGAGACAATGCACGCAGGATCGGCGCTACGCAGCCAGCTGCAAGGCGACGCCGGCCGGGAATCATCTCGCGCTGGGCCATTGCCGCCAACATTGCTGCCATTCGCGAAATGGATAAGGCTTACCAAGAGCAGCCGTTCGTTCAGGTCCTCCAAACATAACGGCGCGCACTACCAGATGCTTTGTGCCAGCAGGTTTTCGAGCCAGTCGGCAAATGCCAACACACGGCGAGTGCGCTCACGTCGGCGGGGAAACAGCAGGTTCGCGGACATCGGTTCGGCGGGATAGCCGGGAAGCACTTCCACCAGACGGCCCGACCGCACTTCATCACGCACATCATACGCCGGAACCTGGATGATGCCGAGCCCGGCGATGCAGGCGGCGATCATGGCTTCGGCGTTATTGACTGTCACCCTGCCTCCCACCCGGATCGTGCGGATCTTGCTTCCCTCACACCATTCGAATGGTTCGACCCGCCCCGTGGTTGGCGATGCGAACAGGACCATATGATGCTGGTCGAAATCCGATGGAGTCTGGGGAATGCCGTGTCGTTCCAGATAAGCAGGACTGGCGACGTTGATGAATGCGATATCGCCCAGATGTCGAGCGACAAGCGATGAATCGGCAAGCGGCCCCACGCGCAGGACACAGTCTATCGCGTCCTCGACCAGATTGGAGGCCCGGTCGGTCACACCGAGAATGACATCCACACCCGGATAGCGGTCAAGGAATTCGGGCAACGCCGGCGCGACGATCAGGCGACCGATGCGGCCGGGCATGTCCACATGGATACGCCCGGCAAGGCCCCGGTCACCTTGCCGGAACAAGTCTTCAACATCTTCGACTTGCCCGATAACGGCGAGGCTTTTTTCGTAGAACAGCTGCCCGTCCTGGGTGGGTGCGACCTTGCGCGTGGTGCGGTGGAGCAGGCGCACTCCGAGACGGGCCTCAAGATCCTGCACCGCGAGCGAAACCGATGATCGCGGAAGGCCGAGCTGGTCCGCGGCGCGCGTGAAACTCGCACACTCCACAACCCGGCAAAAGACCCGGAACAGATCGATCCTGTCCATGCCGATTGTTTAGAATATCCAACAGGAGATGTCATCAATCACCCATTTATCCAGCTCGAACGAACAGGGAGAATGCCTCGCATGTTGATTTCCGCTGAGAGTTGACCCGGGAGAGGCATAAATTTCCGCTGAGAAGTGACCCATGTTCTGACCTTTCCCCTGGCTGTTGCGTCGGGGGACATTGGAGTGATCGACATGGCGTTATTG
>NZ_JANZXA010000011.1 GCF_025153475.1 Novosphingobium mangrovisedimenti | reverse complement strand
CGTGGCCGGCCGACAAAGAAAGGAAATCCTGATCCCGAATACGGCTGATCACCGACCGTCCTGAACCGCCAGCATAGGGAATTTTAAGCGCCCACATCTGCGGAAACTTCGGTGCCCATTGACAGCTGATCGCGCTGACCGCCGAAGGTATGCTTTTTCCGCGCCCGTCGGACGGCAAGATGATGGTCTCCTTCGATTGGGTTCCGATCCGTTATCGCAACGTCATTAGCGTCCTCAAGAACCCGTTCTACGCCGGTGCCTATGCCTATGGCAAAACCGAGAAGCGCACCCAGATCGTCGATGGCCGAGTGGGCAAGAGCTATGGGCATCGCAAGTCGCCTTGGATAATGATTCGACTCTCGTCGCGCGTGAGCTGCGGAAGGGCACACCGATCCTCTACGGTGACGCTGCCAGTCGGTAGCTGTTGCGTCGTCTCGGTATCGCTTCGGCCCAAACTCTCGTCGTGACGATGGCCAGCCCGCCCGTGGTGGAGTCGGTGGTCACGGCTGCGCGTGCCGAACAGCCCGATCTGGTCATAGTTGCACGCGCCCGCGATGCCAAGCACGCGGCCCGGCTCTATGATCTGGACGTCACCGACGCCGTGCCTGAGGCGATCGAGGCAAGCCTCCAACTGTCAGAAGCCCTCCTGGTCAATATCGGCATTCCTATGGGGCGAGCTATTGCTTCCATCCACGAAAAAAGGGACGAATTTCGAAAAGCTCTTCAGGGACCTGACAAGCATGGCCGCACGCGCCGAGCGATCCGCACCTCCTCTATGCAAACCGGACGCGAGGTTCGTCCCGATCACAGTGAAGGGTGACAGCAGCGTTCGGAGCAATGAGCGCCTGCGAAGTGTCGCCCGCGTCTACGAGCCCAACCACGTTGTCCTGGCAATTTTTGGACCTGCTGTCCACAACCTGCCAGCTGCCCGGCCGCGACAACCCGTCACGACCGCTTTACTGCAGGTGAGCAATTCGGCATGTGGCGCCGCGCCCCCTCGTGGCGGCTCTGCGCCCCGCCCACTTGTGCCGGGCCGCACCTCGCCTATGGCTCCGCTCTTAATCTGGAGAACGGGCAACAGCTGCGATCCACGCGTCGATTTCCGCCTCAACCCACACCGCACATTTGGAACCGAGCGAGCGGGATTTGGGAAAGCGCCCTTCGCTCATCCGCTGATAGATGGCCGAACGACGCAGGCCGACGCGGTCGATGACTTCGGGCAGCCGCAAGAGCCGAGCTGGCGGGGGGCTTAGTAGCGAAGCCTGGTCAGCGTTTGCGCCGTCCTCGGTAGGCTGGGGCTGTGCATTCATGATCGTTCCTGTTGGGTCAATTTCTCGGTCCCCTCCGAGGTGAATTGGATCAGCGCGGCAGCGACATCGAAATGTCGCGGTTGGCAAAATCATCGATGTGCTTGGCAAGCATGCGGGCGACGAGCTGTGAAGTGCCGTTCGCCCACCGGGGTCGCAAATCTTCGACGCGTCGCCCAAGCGTTCGTTCGAGCTGACCTGGCAAGGCCGTGAAGAAGTCCTCAAGAAACTCCCCCATTTCGCTGCGCATCCATTCGCAGGCGAGATCCTCCTGACCAGCCAAGGCCAGGATCATGCTGGCGCGGGGAAAGGCGCCGCAGACATCGAGAACGCGCGCGGCTTCATCAAGGCCGATCGGCCGATCGCCGCGCATGACACGAAGCAGGGTCTCGCGGTGGATCCCGACTTCTCGAGCGATCTGGTGCTTGGGCTTGTCAGACGACTCGATTGCATGGGCAAGAATGTGCGCGAGGCTGGTGTTGGCTTCGCCTCGGAATGGCGCGGGCTGATGCATCGACAAAAACTCCAACGATGAGGAACTGAGTCGTAGCCATATCGCGCGCGGTTGATGTAGGAAAACGAAAAGAACATTTACGGAACATCTCGTTTCTAGGCGAATCATCCCCTAGGCCCGAGTCGCCGACAATCACCCCCACTTTTGTCGGAATTCGTCGACGTTGATTACCAGATAAGCCGCTGTTTCTGCGTATTATCGCCGACGCCGGCCAATTGATGCGTCCATATCCGTCCGCCACTTCAGCCCCAGCGGCAATCCGACTTTCCTACATCGATTTCCTAGATGCATGTGGAACACACAGCGAACGAAAAAAACGCTGGGTTCACCCCCGCCAGATGGAGCTCCATATGCAGTCTCTCACCCTCTCCCGGCGTTCCGGCGCCATTGATCAGAACCCCTCGAAGTTCGGGCGGGCCATGACATTCGCGGTACCGCTTGCGGTCGCAGCACTGGCCGCCAGCGCTGCCTACGCTGGCGCCGACACGACCTTCACCCCTGCCCTCACGAAATTTACCTACATCGGATGTTCTATATATGTTCTTTCCCGATTCGACACCAAAGGATTCGGGAATGAGACTGAAATGGGCAGTAGTTGCAGGGGCAACGACAGGACTTGGGTCCGTCCTCCCCGCTCACGCGCAGGAGATGGAGCCCCCTCAGATGACCGTTGCCTCGGAGTTGACGACCGACGGCTTCCGCGTTGCAGAAGGGACTGATGGCTTCCTTCTCGTCGAACATGGCATTTGGAGAAAGCCTCCAACGGTCTCGTCCGAGCCGCCGGCTACCGATACGGGTCGAACCTATCTGCCCTATCGATATCCAAAGCCCCAAGGCAGCGCGCCATCGGGATTCCGTCGGGCAAGCTACCTTCCTCATGTTTACGCTGCTGAGGCTCAATACTCGCTACCAAGCGGCCTTCTCGACGCTCTTGTCTGGACGGAATCGCGGTATAATCCTTTGGCGATCAGCAAGGCTGGCGCCGCCGGTCTGGGTCAGCTGATGCCGGGGACCGCGCGGGACCTTGGCGTTTCAAATCGCTTCGATCCGATGGCGAACATTTTCGGTGCGGCCAAATATCTACGCCAGATGCTCGACAAGTTCGGGGTAGTTCATCTGGCCCTCGCTGCCTACAACGCAGGTCCAGGTGCCGTCGAGCGCGCAGGCGGTATTCCTCGCAATGGCGAGACGCCGGCCTATGTGCGTGAAGTGCTGCGCCATTGGCGTTTTTAAGCGGGGGGCATTGTGAGTGCGGGTCGAATACGTGTGTCGGGGACATTAAGCCATGGCAGGCGCGGAATGATCCTGACTACTGCTGCTGACGATGTCTGGATTATCGAAGGCGATGATGTCGGTGAGGACTTCATCGGATCTACAGTGACCGTTGATGGCGTTGTCGCGGGCATGGATCGAATACGCGCCGACTGGCTCGGGGTGGAGAGTCATTCTTCCTGACTGTCCTGCGGCGGATACTTCGCGACGAGCATTAGAACCTCCTTGCCCCACAGCGCGAGAGCTTCGCGTTTTTCATTCGTGTACTGATGCCGATGATAGACCCCGGCGACACCAGCCATTGCCGAGCCGGACTGATGATTGAGAACGGCCTCTGAAACGACCAGTGGTATTCCAATCCTTTGCAGTCCGGTCGCCACCGTCCGGCGAATGTCATGCATGGTGAAATGAGCGGCTTCATAGCCGAGTTTCTCGTCCACCCTTGCCCTTATCCGCTTCCAGGCCTTTGACAGCCCACTGACACTGTTTGTGCTGGTGACCTTGGATGCCAGTAGAATTTGGGATTGCTTATGAGCATCTTCAGGCGCGATCCCGGCGGTCGCGAAGATGTCGGTGACGACCTCGAGGGCCTGTGCGGATAAAGGCACCACATTTGCCTTGCCGTTTTTCGCTCTATCTCCTGGTACAGTCCAAACTTTCCCCTTGAAGTCGAACTCGTCGCAAGTGGCGTCGAGCACCTCTCCCCGGCGCTGGGCTGTGAGAATTAACATCTGCACAAGATGGCCAAACGGATAGCCATCCTCGACGGCGGCTTGCCACAGTG
This sequence comes from Novosphingobium mangrovisedimenti, assembly GCF_025153475.1. GTDB lineage: Bacteria > Pseudomonadota > Alphaproteobacteria > Sphingomonadales > Sphingomonadaceae > Novosphingobium > Novosphingobium mangrovi_A. The sequence goes on along the minus strand of NZ_JANZXA010000011.1, from coordinate 165,265 downwards.
CAGCGACCTCTCGATCGCTGAGCACCCGGTCGCGAGGCTCGCTCCGTTTTGGGCGCCAGGCGTCCCGGCACGGATTGGCTGGCAGATTTTCAAGTCTGGTGAGCGCCCATGAGTAAAACGTCGAAAGGTGCCGATAAACGATGCGAGCCATCGTCAGGGTTTCCTTGCCCCGCTCAAATGCGATCTTCTCCACGAAGCGGCTGACGTCGCTTCGGGTGACCGAATCGGCGAGGCGGTCGCCTAGCTCAGGTTCGATGTACTTGCGGAAAACCCGGTCGAACTCATTCGCGCTCCGCTTTTTGCCGACGATCTGTTGAGCCAGGTATGTCTCGTATAGTTCGGCGACGGTGCCGACACCCTTCGCCCCCTTCCTCTTAGCTCCCGGCTTTCTGGCGATGCTTTTGCCTTGCTCAACGTCGACGAGCAGGTCCCGCGCCTTCCGACGGGCGTGTGCGAGAGTGAAATTCGGGCCATGCCGCCCGATAGTCACGTTCAACCATTTACCTTGAACGCGCTTACGCAAGATATAAGTTTTGGTGCCGCTCGCTCCCATTCGGAGCCGCAGACCGGTCACGATGCCATCAGCGACCTCAATTTGCCCGCTTGCAGGCGCTTTCAAACCTGCGATCCGAGCATCCGTCAAACCAACTTTGTTCGCCATATGTCCCTGCTACCTTAGGTAGCTTTTTGTAGTGGATACTGGCGAACATTTCAAGAACAATACGGACTATGAATCGCGGATTTCAGCCGTTTTTGGACGCATGCGGAAGCGTAAGGACCCTCTGATTTCAGCTCTTAATCAGCGGGTCCTAGGTTCGAGCCCTAGTGCGTCCACCACCCTTTCTTCGAAAATCCATTCATTCCACGCGCCGAGGTTACTCACCTGGGCCGTCAGGCGCGTCGGGTTCGGGCACTCCTGTTGCGGCGATTCGGTCGTCTATCTCCCTGGCCGTCTGGGTGACTTTTGCGCTGGCCGCCTCGTAACGCTCATTGAAGTCGGGTTCGCGCTTGCAGGCCGCGAGTGTCAGCGCGAAGGTCAGGGCCGCCAGTGTCGCGCGCGCTCGATAAGCGAGCCTGCGCATCAGTAGTCCTTCTTGATGCGCAGGTTTACCTTGTTGGCGCCCGAGCCGCCCGCCTGGCTGAGCACGGAGAGCCACTTGGTCACGCTCACTTCCAGCTGCGTCGCGGTGAAGCCGCGCGCGTCGGTGATCAACTCGACGTAGATATCGTCGGTCAGATACTGACCGGCAGCGACCGCGGTGCCGCGTCCGGTCTTTTCGTCGGCGCCGAGGATGCGCAGGCGGTCGATCCCCGTGGCAGACGTCAACTTGCCAAGCGGATTGAGCCCGCCGCCGCTTGCGCGCAGCGAATTGAGCGAGCTGGCCAGCTGCACCGCCTGCAGCGCGGACAGGTTGGCCACCGAGCTGCCGAAGAGGATGCGCGAGAGGATCTCGTCGTCGGGCAGCGATGGCGCGGAACTGAAATCGATCTGGGGGTCCATGGCGCGGCCCGACACGTTCACGCTGACGTCCACGTCTTCGACGGTATCTGTCGCAGTGATGGCGACGGTGGGATCGATGGCCGGCCCGCCGGTGAAGGAGATCAGGCCATTCTCGATCGTGAACGACCGACCGGCAAAGCCCAGCGTGCCCCGAACGAGCTTGACCTCGCCGGTGAGTCTCGGCGCCGCGCTCGTGCCGTCCAGATCGAAGTCCGCACTCCATTCCGATTCGAGCCCCATTCCCGAGACATAGAGCCGGTCGGGCGCTTTCAGATGCAGGTCGAGGCGTATCCGCGAGAAGATTCTGGACATCGACGGGGCTGTCTCGTCCCCCGTGATGCGCACAGGGCCCAAGGGAGGTTTGAAGCGCACCCCGGCAAGGCGAGGTACCTGTGCGGCCCCCTCGCGCACGATCTGGTATCGCGTTTCGGGCAGGCGCAGGTCTCCGCTCAGCAATGCGGTCTCGCCAGCGGCCTTGGTCAGGCGCAGCGTCCCGGAGGCCGTCGCGGCAAGGGCATTGCTCCTCGCAAGCCGGGCCTTGTCCAGTTCGACCGAGATGTCCATTGGATAGCCGCTCTCGGCCGCGAGGCTCATCTTGCCCTTGGCACTGACGCTGCCATCCCCGGCCTTTGCCGTGAGCGTGGTCAGCTCAAGCGAATCGCCGCTGAACTTGCCCGACATGGTCATCTTCGTGAGACGCGTACCGTAAGCCAGGTTTTCGTAAGTCATGTCCTTGCCTTGCACGAGGCCGTTCAGGCACGGGTCGGACAAGTGGCATGAAAAGTCGGCGGCCATGCCCACGGAGCCCGTAAGCGCCTGTCCGGCCAATCCGGCGAAGGAGAACAGGGTGTCAGCAGGCCCGTTGTAGCGGACGCCGCCGCTAAGCGGCGCTTCGAACAGGCGTGCCAGCCAGGGGGCGTCGCCCGGAGGTACCGGCTTCAGGTTCGCCACGAGGCGGCCAATCACGGATCCGCGCTGACGGATGACCGCGTGCGCCTCCCCTCCGTCGGGCAGCAGCTTGCCTACCAGACTGACATCTACCGGCTTGCTGATCGTCGTCGCGCTGGTGCGCGTGAAACCGTCGAGCGTGAGCCGGGCATCGGCGCGGGGGAAGGCCCCCGGATCGCTCTGTTCGAAATCGAAGCTGCCATTCGCCTTGCCGCCGAACCCCAGGCCGGGCGAGAAGGCGTCGATCAGAGCCAGGTCGACGCCTTCGAGGCGGCTCTGCAGTTTGAGACCGGGCCCGTATGTGCCCGCGAGCCTTACCGTCCCACCCGCAAGGCTGACAGTCGTGGGCCGCAGCTCGTAGCCTTCCGCCCCCGGCACGATCCGCGCCGGACTGACGGTCTTGACCGTCTGCCCGCGCACCCGCCCCTGAAGCGCGACGCGCCACAACTCGGGCGTCATGTCGGCGTTGAAGCCGAGACGGAACGGGACCCCGCTGATCCCTTCTATCAGTCCCTTGGCCTTGCCGCGCCCGTCACGATAGTCGATCAGCATGCGCCCGGCGGCGAGGTTGAACGACCCCAGATAGGTATCGGAAAGTTCTGCATCGGCAACCAGCGTGGGCTGGTCGTACAGCACAACCCGGCCGTCGATCCGGGCCGAACCTATCACCAGCTGGGCGGGGCCCTCGAACACGGTCTTGTTCGCGCGCAGATTAAAATCGGCCGCCTGGTATTCGCCTTCGGCATCAAGCCTGAGGACACCGCCGACGCCATTGCCGAGCGCTGTCAGTTCGCCCGCGAAGGGGCCTTGCGAGGTCTGGACGAGATCGCCCGCGAAGTTGATGCCGGAAAGATTGGCACTGTTGACGTGCAGCGACGTCGGGGTGCGGGTGCCGAGCGTCACGTCGGCCTTGAGCGGGCCGTAGTCGGTATCGCCGGTAAGGCCGAGGCGATAGCCTCCCTCCGCGCCGGTGACACGGGCATCGAGGTTGGCAAGGCCGATGCCCAATCCGGGATGTTCGGCGGTCAGGTGCGCGTCGGGATCGGCCACGGTGCCGGAGACGCGCACGCCGATCGCGCCATAGCGATCCGAGCTGCCATCGGCGGTGAAGGCGATGCGTCCATTCGGCGACCAGCTTCCCTGCCCGTTGGTCACGCGCAGGTCCGGCGCCGTCAGACGCAGGTCGGTGAAACGCACCAGCCCGTCGGATGTGTAGCGAAGGTTCGTCGATGCCGCGAAATTGCCGCCGAGATAGCCTTGCAGGCTGTCGTTGAGCAGCTTCTTCGAACTCGCCTTCACCGTTCCTTGGAGCGCGAAGCCCCTGGCCTCTGTCTTGAGGTCCATGTTGGTGCTGACGGTGAAGATGCCGACGCTGGCGAGACGGTAGTTGTCCACCCGTCCGTCGATCGTCCCGGTATAGAGCCCCTTGCTCATGTCGGCGACGAGGATCAGTCCGGCATCGATGCGATCGGACCGGAGCCGCATGTTGTCGGAGAGCAGGCGCGTGCCTTCGATGGCGATGTCTCCGTTCAGCGTCACGTTCGGCAAGGTTCCGCCCGCAGCGGTATCGAGCCCGGTCACGCGTTGCACTCTTGCCGAAACGGGGATCATGACGTGATTGCCATCGACCCTGGCCGCGCCTTGCGCCTTCAGGTTTTCGAGACCCACGCCGTTCATGACCAGCCGCTTGGCATCGATCTGGTAATCGACGGCGGGCGAGGTGAAGGCACCGTCCAGCGTCAACAGGGCTCGCAGCCCCGCGCCGCTCAGGTTCGGAGCCATTGCCGAAGGCTTGAGCAGCACGAAGGCGAGCTTGAGCTGCTCAAACCGGTTCTCGGACAGATCGACAATGCCATTGGGCGTAAAGTCGAATGCATCGCTGGACATCATGCCCGAAAGCGTGGCGCGCCGTTCATCCAGTGCCGCGGACAGATCGAAATTGGTGATGGGACCGAGAAGCCCCGCCGTCGGCCCGGTGAAGAGGCGCGCAAGGTGCGTGGGCCCCTTGATGGCGAACGTGCCGTTGCGCGCGGTCAGCGCCAGACGCGCCAGTTCGTTCTTGCCGAGGTCTGCCCGGAACGTTCCGTTCCAGGCCGCCCAGTCACCCTTGCCTGCAATCTTGAGCGTCATCGGCTGGTCGAGGCCCGCCAGCGAGGCGATCAGCCCTCCTCTCGGTGCATCCATGTCGAGATCGATGCCCAGCCGATTCTTCGATGGAACCGCATCGAGCATGAGGGTGAACGTGTCGCCGCCCTCCTTGCCTGCGATGGCGATCGTGCTCCCCCTGGCATTCACTTGCGCCCGGCCGTCGGCGATGTGGGCGCTGCCGTCGATCGAGACGATGCGGCGTTCGCCCGAAACCGGCGGCTCGGCGATGAAGCGGTCGATGCGCAAGGTACCGACGTCGATGTCGAGATCCGGCAGAAGCGGTGCGTCGCTGGGCGGTGTTTCCCTAAACTTCGGCGCGCGGCGCAGGACCATCCGTGCCGCGGTGGCGCTGCGTACGTCGACGTGGTCTCGCAGGTAGGCGAAGGGCCGCCAGTCGACGTGGATCTCCGGCGAAAAGAGGAATTCGCCCTTGGGGTCGCGCACCGAAAGGTCGTGCAGCGTCATCTTGCCGTAGAGCGACCCCTCGATGCGGCCGACGGCGATGCGCATGCCATTCTCGAAGCTGAGCCCGGCGATCTGGTTCGCCACGAAGCGGTGCCCCGGGCCGGTATCGATGCCGAAGATGATCGCGACGACCAGCGCGACAAGCCCGAGCAGTCCGAGCACGACCGTCTTCAGGGCCCGCACCTTGACGCGGTACCAGAGCGAGGGCCGTTCCGTCGCGGTCTCCTCGATCGCGGTTTCCGTTTGGTCTTCTCCGCTCATCAGAACGCCTGCCCGATCGAAACGTAGACATTGATCCGCGATTCACCCGGCTTTCGGCCGAGCGGTGTCGCCACGTCCAGGCGAAATGGGCCGAAGTTCGTGTAGAAACGGCCACCGATGCCCACACCGTACCGCAAATCCGAGAACTGGGGCATCGTCTCGCGATAGGCCTGGCCGACGTCGACGAAAGCGACCACGCCGTAGTTGCCGAAACGGTAGCGTGTTTCGAACGAGGCTTCGTTGAGGCTGCGCCCACCGACCGGCTTGCCGTCCGGTGCCTGTTCGCCGAGGCCCTGATAGGCATAACCGCGCACCGATCCGCCGCCGCCCGCGTAAAGGCGCCGCGATGGTGCGATGTCGAACAGGCCGACCCCTTGGATCGTGCCGAAACGCACCCGGCCCGCAAGTACCAGGCTATCGCTCACCGAGTAGTAGGTCGATGCATCGAAACGCGCACGGACGTAGGGATGGAACCCTTTGTTGACGGTCGTCTCAGGCTGGACGAGCGCGGTCAGGCGAAAGCCGCTGGTGGGGTTCAGGAGATTGTCGGTCGTGTCGAAACCGAGCTGTCCGTTGATGCCGGCGATGTAGTAGGTACGGCGATTGCGGTCGCCGGTTTCCGCATTGTAGTCGGTTTCGGCCGTGCCCAGCAATTCGACGCCATAGCCATATGTGTAGCGCTTCTGCCAGAGCGGCGTTGAATCCCGGCTGATGTGGGCCGCGAGGCGGCCTGTATAGGCGCTGTAGGCGTCGTAGTTGTTGTGAAATGCCTCGGCCGATACTTCGAACGTGCGATCGCGCTTGCCCGCGTTGGAGCGGCGGAACGTCGCGCCCACGCCCTGCTGCTGGGTGCCGGCTGTCGCATGGCCGATCAGTGCGCCTTCGGGCGGGAAGAAGTTGCGGTGCGTCCAGGACGCATCCGCCGTAAGCCCCTCGCCTGCCGCATAGCCGAGCGAACCGGCGATGGTACGCGGCGGCCCGGCCTCTTGCCGCACATGAAGCGTCACGTATTCGGTGCCATCGTCCGCGGTCTCGCCGCTGCGGACAGGCTCGACCGATACCGCGTTGAAGAGGTTGGTGGCGACCAGCGCCTTGCGCAGGTCGTCGACCTTGCGACTGTCGTAGATTTCGCCGCGCTTGAAGCGGGCGAGGACGCGGATGTGACGGGCATCGAAAGCCTGGTCGCCGTCGGTGGTGAAACTGTCGAACCGTCCGCGCGGACCGATGTCGACCGGAAGCGTATAGACGCCGTCGCCGGTGCTCTTGTCGAGCAGGATGTCCCGGTCGCCCAACTCCACGAATGGGTAGCCGTTCTCGGGCAGTGCCACGGCTACTTGCGCCTCGGCACTCTGGACCTCGTCCGCGATGATCGGACTGCCGACCTTGAGCGCGAGGTTGTCGGAAATGAGATTGGGCGGCTCGGTCGGGTCGGCCTTGATGACGATATCCGAAAAGACGTAGCGCTTGCCCGGATCTACCGAAAGCATTGCGGCCAGCGTCTTGTCCTTGTCGTCGCGCGACGGCCTGAGCCGCGTGCGCACGCTGGCCGAATACCAGCCTTCGGAAGCCAGGATGGTTTCGAGAAGCTGGCTGTCTTCCGCAAGTCGGGCGCGCACCATCGCGGCGTTCGATGCCTTGCCACGGCCTTTCCTGAGAGCCGACAATGAATTGAACGTGCCCTTGAGGCTGGTGGCGCTTTGCTTGTCGGCCTCGTCCAGTCCTTCGATGTCCACCCGATAAGCCACTTGCGCGCTCTCATCGCTGTCCGCTGCATCGTCGGCAAACTCGATCGGGGTCACTTCGAATTGTTCGATCGGGGGCAAGGGCGCGGCAAGTTCGCTGTCGACGACGGGAGCCTCGCCGGTCTTCTCTGCCTCCTCGCTGTCCACCTTGGCGGCCGTGTCAGATGTCGCAGGCTGCTCCGCTTCGGTCTGTTCGCCCATCAACCTGCGCTGGAACGCCTCGATCGATTCGAGAGGCTTGTCGAGTTCGGCATCGTCTCCGGGCGCCAGCGCCGGGATCTTCGAATTGAACTCGGTATCGGAAATCACCGGCACGACCTCCGGCAGGTCGATGTCTGCGGGCGGCGCGGGCACGGCAACGTGCCCCGCCTCGAGCGGATCCGCTTGCGACTCATCCGCGGCGGAATCCGTCGTGGTATCCTGAGCGAGCGCGGACGTTCCCGGCAATGCGAGCGCGAGGGACAGTGCAAGAAGGCCAACGCCGCCGCGACAGCGATGGGAACAAGCCGGTGGGTAATCGATTAGCCAGGACATGGGCAGCGAGACGAATCACCCCTTTGAGATCACGGGAAACATCATCCTTCCTGAACAAACCTATCGCATTGCAACAGTGAAAGTTCCCGTGCAGATTTGCTCCCATGACGAAAAGTGACGCTTCGGCACCCGGACTGCCTCCCGGAGCCAACGCCAGTGCGCCCTGGTCGATGCCCTGGGCAGGCTGGTACAACGCCTTGAGGCGCGTCTGGGTGATGAAGGGTTTTCACGAACTGGGGCTGTTGTCCGCAGGCCTTGCGTTCTACGTCTTTCTGGCGCTGACACCGCTGATCGCGGCGACGGTAATGGTCTATGGACTCGTCGGCGATGTGGACACCGTGAGCCACCAGATGGAGCGGCTGACCGACGTTCTCCCGCCCGAAGCGGCAACGATACTGGAGTCGCAGCTTGTACGGATCGTTTCGACCAGTTCCGGCGTGACTGGCCTCGCGCTGGTGATCGCGCTGTTTTTCTCGATCTACGGCGGGATGCGGGCCGCCAGTGGCATGATCAGCGCGCTGAACATCATCAACGACGAACATGAGACGCGCGGATTCATCGCCCTGACCCTGCGCGAGACGGGCCTGACCCTGGCAGCGGTCCTGATCGCGCTGACAGGCGTGCTGTCGGGAGGCATTTTCGCCTGGCTGCAGACGCAGACAAGCGTGTACCTGGGTGGCGCCACGCAGTTGCTGTTCAAGTTCCTGACATGGGGGCTGGCCGTCGGACTTGGAACCGGCGGTTTCGCGCTGATCATGCGCTACGGGCCCGATCGCCGTCCTGCCCAATGGCGATGGCTGCTGCCCGGATCGGTGCTGGCGACGTTGCTATGGATCGCCGTGTCCTTCGGTTTTTCGCTCTATGTCGCCTACATCAGCGACTACAATGCCACCTACGGTTCGCTGTCGGCCATCGTCGTGTTTCTGATGTGGCTGTACTTGTCCGCCTATGGCGTCCTGCTCGGCGCCCTGCTCAATGCAGAGATCGAACGACAGGTTCATGCCGACACCACGGCGGGTGCGCCGCGACCGCCCGGAGAACGCGGCGCGGTGCTGGCAGATGTCATCGAAGCCGCCATACCGACATTGCATGATCTCGAACGGCGCAAGCGCCAACGCGCGGATGCCGTTCGCAGACAGGCCGAGAAAGGCTGAATTTCAGCGGAGGCGGCGGATTTCGACCGGGCACCGCCTTGCGTCCAGCTGGACGACCAGATCGGCACGACCGGGCATTTCGCCAAGGATGTGGCAGGTCAGGCGCTCGTAGTGTGCTATGAACCGGGCGATCGCGGCCTCGTCCATGACCCGGTCGGCCGGGGCCGCGTGTTCTGCAAGGTCCCGTTCCTGTTCGAGACGCCAGCCGTACACGACATCGAATCCGGGCGCGGCGAGCAGAATCAGCCGATCGATCCGCGCGAACAGCGACTGATAGGGCCCTGCCAGCGCGGTGTTGGCATAGCTGCGCCACACCGCATCGGCATCTTCCCGGGCCTCGAGGGCGTTGACCGGCTGCGCCAGATGCTCCGCCGATTGCGCACGCGCGCCCACGCACCAGCCTTCGAACAGCAAGACCTCGCATGCGCGCGGCGCCAGCGGCCATTCGCTCTCTGGCGCCCTGTCGTCCCGGGCCTTGTCGAAGCGTGGCAAGCGAGTGCCCTGCCCTCGTTCCAGCGTATCGATCACCGAAAGCCCCAGAGCGACATCATGCGTTCCGGGAACCCCGCGGGTTGCCAGCAGCGGGTGAACGTCCTGCGCCAGTGCCTGCCGCTCCGCGCGGGTCAGATAGAGATCGTCTATCGACAGCATGGCGGCACGAAGGCTCTCGTCCGAACAGGCCGCGAGCACGGCGCGCGCCAGTGTCGTCTTGCCTGAACCCTGCGCTCCGCACAGGCCGATGACCACGGGGCGCCTCCCGGTCTCGGTAAGCGCGGCATGCACCTGCGCCATGACCGCAGCGACGACCCGGGGATCGGCCTTGCTCATGCCTCCACCATCACGGCGTGAAGCAGGCCGCCTGCCCGTGGCGCCTTCCGCTCTCGTCGATCAGGTTCCACACTACCGCCGGTCCGATACGAAAACGTCGCCCCCTGGCGCTGATGCGCACGCCCGCATAGTCGTCGATGAACCCGTTCGCCGTCACGCGGTCCAGCAGGGCCTGACGTTCCTCGCGCAAAGGCGCTTCCGCCGACAACCGGGACGGCATTCGCGTGAAAGCCTCGACATCGGTTTCGAACGCCGCGAGCGCGGCCTTGTTGCCGAAGAAGAACACCGGATCCTGCTCCGTCCCGTGCGCGAGGATGGCGAGCGGCGAGTCCCACAGTGCCGCTACGACGTCGTCTGCCGGCCCGCTCAGGGGACGGCCCAGCAGGCGTGCATGGCTATCTGCGATCAGGGCAATGCGTGCCGCCCGTTCCGGCTCGCGGTAGAGCGATGGCACCGCCATGGTCACGCCTGCCGCATAGCCGCCGGGATCGGCTCTCCGGCACGCCCGGCGGAACGCACTGAACGCAGGGCGAACCCGGTGTAGAAATCGGTCAGCGCTTCCAGAGAATATTCCGCCATGGCATCGAGCGGCGAGCCGTCTTCGTGGCGGTACCAGTCGGCGCCGGTATTGAGCATGCGCATGATCGTGGAAATCGTCAGGTAGCTGTCGATCCCCGCGTGGAACAGGCCTTCCTCCACGCCTTGCTCGAGCACCGCACGCCAGGCCTCGAAAGCCTCCTTGCGGGCCTTTATCAGGTAGAGAAAATCGGGGCTGCGGCGAAAGAACTTTCGCTCGTTGAAGATGATCGCATAGGCCTCGATGCGTTCGGCCAGAGCGGACAGCTCCTCACGGATCAGGGTGACGAACTTGGTCTCGGCATCGAGCCTCGAAGCGGCGATGCGCTGGGCCCGTTCGCGCTGGTCGAGGACCGCGCCGCGCACGATCTCCCCCAGCATTTCCTCCTTGGTGGCGAAGTGATGATAGAGGCTGCCGGACAGGATGTTCACGTCGTCCGCGATCTGGCGAACGGTCGTCGTCTCGAAACCGAATTCGGCAAAGCGCCGCGCCGCCGCGTCGAGGATTACCTGACGGCGATCCACACTCTTCTTGTGCGTGCCACCCTGCCTGCTTGCCACCTGAGAACCTTCCGCCGTTGTGTTCCAGCATCTGCCCTAGCAAGCGCGCGCCGGCAATGCGAGCGGGCGAGATACGATTTACAACGGATCAAAACGCCTTAGACAAGGCAATCGAACAATTGGGCAAACAATTGAACGAACAACCGGGAAGGGAAGCGGAATGAGGCGCAAGGTCCTGCCGTTGATGGCCGCCACGGCATTGGCACTTACCGGCGTGCTTCCGGGATGCTCTGGAATGAACGGCGGTTCCGGGAGCACGGATGCCGCTACCGGCGCCGGAGATGACTGGAAGGCGGTTGGCGGCGGCTTCGACGAAACCAGCTATTCCCGCCTCGATCAGGTTTCGACAGGCAACATCGGCAAGCTGGGCCTTGCCTGGTCGCTGGATTTGCCGGGCGAGGTCACGCTGGAAGCCACGCCGATCGAGGTGGACGGTACGATCTATTTCACCGGTAGCTACGCCAAGGTCTACGCGGTGGGGGCAAAGACCGGGGCGATCAGGTGGACCTACGATCCCGAGACATGGAAGCACGATCCGTTGGCCATGCATTTCTCGTTCGGGGCCAATCGCGGCGTCGCCTATGAAAACGGCAGGATTTACGCAGCCTCGCTCGACGGACGCCTGTTCGCGCTCAATGCCCGAACCGGTAAGGAGTTGTGGGTAACGGAGACTGTACCCCAGGGTGTAAACGCGATCGTCACCGGCGCTCCCACAGTGATGAACGGCAAGGTCATCATCGGCAACGGCGGTGCCGATTTCGGGACGCGCGGCTTCGTCACCGCCTACGACGGCGCGACAGGCAAGCCGCTCTGGCGCTTCTACATCGTCCCCGGCTCGCCAGAGCAGAACGAGGGCGATCCGGCGATGGAAGCCGCCGCCGGGACCTGGGAAGACGGGTTCTGGAAGAAGACCGGCGGCGGCGGCGGTCCGTGGAACGCCATGACCTTCGATCCCGAGTTCGATCGCGTCTACATCGGCACCGGCAATGCCGCGCCCTATGACCAGGAAGCGCGTGGTCCGGGCGGCAACCTGTACACGGCATCGATTGTCGCGCTCGATGCCGGCACGGGCAAGTACGTCTGGCACTACCAGCCGGTGCCGGGCGATTCCTGGGACTACGACAACACCTCGCAGATGGCGCTTGCCGATCTCGAGATCGACGGGAAGTCCCGCAAGGTGCTCATGCAGGCGCCGAAGAACGGCTTTTTCTACGTGATCGATCGCGAGACGGGAAAGCTGCTCAACGAGCCCGGAAAAACGACGAAGATTACCTGGGCTTCGCGCGTCGATCCCAGGACCGGTATTCCCGAGGTCAGTCCGGAGGCGCACTACGCGACGGGAGCATCCATCGTCTGGCCGGGCGGGGTTGGCGGCCACGACTGGCAATCCATGAGCTACAGCCCGCGGACGGGACTGGTCTACATCCCGGTGCAGCAGATCGCTCAGCGCTTTTCCCGCGAGGGCGGGCCGGAGGATGCCTTCGACGTCATGGGCGTGTCGGTCAGCGCGCTCAGGCGGGACCCCGACGACGGCCACGGCTATCTCGTGGCCTGGGATCCGGTCGCACAGAAGGAAGTCTGGCGCGTGCGCCACAAGGGATTGTGGAACGGCGGCACGCTGGCAACCGCGGGCGGGCTCGTGTTTCAGGGCACAGCGACCGGCTATCTCAAGGCCTACGATGGCAAGTCGGGCAAGGAACTCTGGAAGTTCAATGCCGGGCTGGGCATCGTCGGCGCGCCGATGAGCTACAAGCTCGACGGGACGCAATACATCTCCGTCCTGGTCGGCTACGGCGGCACGACGGCCGCCTACGGCCAGCTTATGGACATGGGCTACAAGTTCGGCAAGCAACCGCGCCGCTTGCTGACGTTCGCCATCGGCGGCGACAAGGCCCTGCCGCCCTCCCCGCCGCCCGACTTCACGGTCCATGCGCTCGACGATCCGGCACTCAAGCTCGATGAGGCCGACGTTGCCGCGGGACGGGCACTTTCGGTGCAGTGCGCAGCGTGTCATGGCGTGGGGCTGCATGCGACGGGAACGCCTGGACCGGACTTGCGGGAATCGGCCATTGCGCTTGACCTTGGCAGCTTCCGCGAACTCCTGCACTCCGGCTCGCTGATGGAACTGGGCATGCCGCGTTTCGAGAACCTGACCGATACCCAGATTCGGCAGATTCACGCCTATATCCGAGCGAGGGCGCGAGAAGCGCTGGGGAAGCGTGAAAAGGACGACCGGGCGCCTTCTGCAAAGTTGTAGGCAAGGTCATCGTGCCAGCGATCAGCCCGGTTGGCAGTTGAAGCGAAGGGCACTCCCCGCCTAGCTACCGCACACGTATTTGGGGGCCGGTTGCTGCGCGCCGCGCCCGAGAGAGGAAGGACGGGAAAATGAGTGATGTTCTGGGCTACAAGGGTAAGCGCGTCATCGTCAGTGGCTGCTTCTCGGGCATGGGCGAAGCCACGGCCAAGCTGCTCGTGGAGCTCGGCGCCGAAGTCCACGGCTTCGACTTCAAGGAAAGCGCCGTTCCCATGGCGTCCTTCACCCAGATCGACCTGCGCGATCCGGCTACCATCGAAGCGGCCGTGGCCGGTGTTGGCGGCAAGGTGGATGCGCTGTTCAACTGCGCCGGCCTGCCGGGCGGCGGCGGCTTCCCGCCGATGGACGTGATGAAGGTGAACTTCCTCGGCACCCGGCACCTGACCGAGCAGGTCATTCCGCTGATGGGCGACAAGGGCGCCATCGTGTCGATCGCCTCGACCGGCGGCCTCGGCTGGAGCCGCCGCATCCCCGTGCACATGCAACTCATGATGACGCAGGGTTTCCAGGCAGGGCTCGAGTGGTGTGAAGCGAACATGGATCAGGTTTCGGAAGGCTATGCCTTCTCCAAGGAAGCCGTGATTGTGTGGACCCAGTTCATGGGCGCCCAGCTCATCAAGAAGGGCATCCGCATCAACTGCTCGCTGCCCTCGCCCACGCAGACGCCGATGATGAAGACCTTCCACGAGACCTCGGGCAAGGACGTCGTCGATGCCGCCGCCGAGCCGCTCGGCCGCTACACCACCCCCGAGGAACAGGCCGGCCCGCTGGTTCTGATCAACTCGGACCTCGCCAGTGTTGTCAACGGCATCGTTATGCCTGTCGACGGCGGCTTCATGGGCGGCCTTGCTACCGGCCAGGTCGATATCAGCAAGATGATGGGCGGCGGGCGGAAGAAGGAAGCCTGAGTCGCAACGACGCGCACAGCAGTTTGAAGGGGGCGGGTCGCGAGGTCCGGCCCCTTTCTCTTTATCAACATTCTGTTCTCAATCGGATTCTTGAACAGCTATTGCATTGTGGTGTTCGACAGATGTATCGCGTTCACATCAGAATGTGACAATGGATGCTGAAATGTCTACCAATGTGATCGAAAAGGTCCGCAAGCTCGTTTCCGACGGGGGAATGAGCAAGGCTGGTCTCGCCCGCGCTGCAGGGCTCCACGCCAATACCCTGCGCGACTGCACGGAGCCGGGCTGGAATCCGACCGCCGACACGCTCGGCAAGCTGGAGCGCGTGCTGTTCTCGAACGACGATCGCGAAGTGCTCGTGCCGATCGAGGAAATCATCGACGAAGCGCGAAACGGCCGCATGTTCGTGCTGGTGGACGACGAGGACCGCGAGAACGAAGGCGATCTTGTCATTCCCGCGCAGATGGCCACGCCGGCCGCGATCAACTTCATGGCCACGCACGGGCGCGGCCTTATCTGCCTCACGCTCACCGGCGAGCGGGTCGACCAGCTCGGTCTCGACCTGATGAGCCAGAACAACGGCACCCGGCACGAGACCGCCTTCACTGTCTCGATCGAGGCCCGTGAAGGCGTCACCACCGGTATTTCCGCCGGCGACCGCGCGCGCACGGTTTCGGTCGCGATCGACGGTAGCAAGACGAAGGACGACATCGTCACCCCCGGTCATGTCTTCCCGCTGCGGGCACGCAACGGCGGTGTTCTGGTTCGGGCCGGCCATACCGAGGCCGCCGTCGACATCTCCCGCCTTGCTGGCCTGAACCCGTCCGGTGTGATCTGCGAGATCATGCGCGATGACGGCACCATGGCCCGCATGGACGATCTGATCAGCTTCGCGCGCATGCACGATCTGAAAATCGGGACGATCCGCGATCTCATCGCCTATCGCCGCAAGCATGACAGGATGGTCGAGAAAAAGGCGGAACTCACCTTCGAGAGCCGCCACGGCGGCCAATGGACCGCCTATACCTATTTCAACAAGGCTACCGGCGACGAGACCATGGCACTCGTCAAGGGACGCATCGACCCCGACAAGCCGACCCTGGTGCGGATGCACACGCTGTCCATCTTCGCGGACATCCTCGGTGAGACCGTGGGTGATCGGGCCGACATGTTGCGCCGCTCCATGGAGATCATCTCCGAGGAGGGCTCCGGCGTGATCGTGCTCATAAACCGGCCGATGGGTCAGCTCATGTCGCGTACGATCGACATCAAGCATCGCGTGCGCGCCGGCGAAAATCCCGATCTCGAGGAACTGCGCGACTATGGCGTGGGCGCCCAGATTCTGGCGGAACTCGGCGTTCACGACATGGTCCTGCTGAGCAATACCCATCACTCGCTCGTTGCACTCGAAGGCTACGGCCTCAACATCGCCGGCGAACGCGCAATAGTCGGCGACGACGCCGAGGGAGTACACTGACATGGCCCGCTTTCTGATCGTCGAAGCCCGCTTCTACGAGCACCTCAACGACATGCTGATCGAGGGTGCCAGGGCCGCATTCAAGGCGGCCGGACACAAGGTCGACGTCATCACCGTACCGGGCGCTCTGGAGATTCCCGCGGCCATTTCGCTCGCCGATGCAGCCGGCGAATACGACGGTTACGTCGCGATCGGCATCGTCATTCGCGGCGAGACCTATCATTTCGAGATTGTCGCGGGTGAAAGTGCGCGTGGGGTCATGGCACTGACCATGGACGGCATTGCCATCGGCAACGGCATCCTTACCGTGGAGAACGAAGCGCAGGCGCTCGTTCGTGCGGATCCCGCGCAAAAGGACAAGGGTGGCGAAGCCGCGAAAGCCGCCATGGTCTTGCTGGAATTGAAGGAAAAATTTGGTGGCTGACTTTTCTGGCGATCATCCGGCCCTGGCGGGCATCCCGCTCGTTCTGGGCGGCAACGTTTTCGGCTGGACGATCGACAGGGACGCAAGCTTCGCGGTCCTCGATGCATTCTTCGAGGCTGGCGGACGGATGATCGATACCGCCGAGGGCTATTCGAACTGGGTTCCCGGCAACAAGGGTGGCGAATCCGAAGCGATCATCGGCGAGTGGCTGGAAAGTCGGGGTGTGCGCGCCGACATGCGCGTCGGCACGAAAACAGGCCAGGGCGGGCCACCGGGCGCGCTCAAGCCCGAAGCGGTTGCGAAGGCGCTGGAAGGCTCGCTCGAACGTCTTCGCACCGACTATGTCGATCTCTACTATGCCCATCGCGACGATGGGACGACGCCCCTCGATGAAGTGGTGCAGGCCTATGACGAAGCCTTCCGATCCGGCAAGGCGCGGGAACTGGGCGCATCGAACTACAGCACCGGACGCCTGGCCGACGTGCTGGCCTCTGCCGATCGTCTCGGCGCACGTCCCTTTTCGGTCATGCAGCCGCTCTACAACCTTGTCGCGCGGAAGGTTTACGAAGGTCCCTTGCAGGACCTGTGCGTGGCTCGCGGCATTGCGGTGTTGCCCTACTATGGCCTGGCGTCCGGCTTTCTTAGCGGCAAATACCAGAGCGCTGAGGACTGGGAGGGATCGAGCCGCGCCTTCTCTCTCGACGAAGCTGCGGCAAACGGCGGCTGGAATGTCCTGCGGGTCCTGCGCGAGATTGCCGGAGAACTCGGCGCCGCACCGGCCCAGGTCGCGCTTGCGTGGCTCAACAGCCAGCCCGGGGTTGCCGCCCCGCTTGCCAGCGCGACCAGCCCTGAGCAGATCGCCAGCCTCGTCGGCGCGGCACGCCTGCAATTGGCGCCCGATCACATCGCCCGCCTGGGCGAAGCCCTCGCAGGCTAGGCGCATCCACTGCGCCTGTATCGAAGGAAAGAGCCTGGGCCATTGCGTCCGGGCTCTTTCGTTCATTGCCCGGCAATTTCCATGTAACTAGTTCAGGCTTACGACTTATTCATCACTTGTGTGTTAGAAGTAAAATCGATTTCAATCCGAATGCCTCCATCCGGTTATCAAGCGATGATGGTCGTGTTTGATCCAAATCGGATACTGTCACTCGGTTTCAGGCACCTGCATGGGGTGGGTTGTAGGACGCCCATCGATGCAAGTTCCGAGCACGCAGGGAATATCGCCTAACGGAGAGTACTCGGGTGAGCAAAGCCGATATTGCGAAATCTCTTGTGGCAGAATTGGAAGCCGTGCTTCCCAGAATCGAGGCAATTGACGCGCTCCTTGCCGCTGCGCACCTCGACGCTGCCATCGATGCGTTGTGCAGCGAGTTCGACATCGCAAGAAACATCTCCGATCCGGACTAACCTTCACGCGACGTTGCTGAACACGCCTGCCAATACTGCTACCGTATTGGTGCGAGAGCCTGAACATTGATCCAAGTTCAATCGCGAATTGCGGTGAAAATTTCGGCCACCTTGCCACCACAACTCTAGTTGTCGCCACGAAACGCACAGCGGAATCCCATTCCCACCGAGCGTATATGTGGCCAGGCAGTGGTGATACCGGCCTATGGCGAACACAGACCAGTTGATGCGAAACAGGACGAAAGCCATCCGTCTCATCGGAGTCGCCAACGAGCTTCTGGCGATGGCCCGGGAACTCGAAATCGGTGAGAGCATATCGCAGATTCAGCAGGCGCTGATCGGCAATTCCAACGATCAGGACGTCCAGAACAGTCCGGTAACTGCCAGGGACCACCCGGTATGGGGCGAACTGGCCCGGCAGACATACGATGACCGGCGCCGGCGGGCCAAGATTTTCAGGTCCGAGGATCTGTTCGGCGAACCTGCCTGGGACATTCTTCTGGACCTGTTCGTTGCCGCCAAGGAGCGCCGCCGCCTTTCCGTGACCAGCGCCTGCATCGGCGCCGCCGTTCCGTCGACCACGGCGCTTCGCTGGATCGCGATCCTGGAGAAAAAGGGCCTGCTCGTTCGCGAGGCAGACCCTGGAGATGCCCGGCGCGTCTACGTCAAGCTGAGCGCGCATGGTTATGGCGCAATGCTGGAATATTTCTCTTCCGCGTCCCGTTCCGTGGTTTTGCTGGATGAGCAGTCCGTCCAGCCAATGGTGGTGCGATAGCACTCCAGGTGTGCCGGCTGCGCCTTCTCATCCCCGTGAACGGCTGAATGGCCGCCCCCGTTTCCGGAGGCGGCCAAGCCGCTCACATCGTGGCGTCTTGTCTCAGAGGAAGGCCTTGACCTTCTCGAGCACCATGCCCGCGTGTTCTTTCCGGCAGATCAGCAAATCAGGCATGTAGACATCCTGCTGGTTGTAGACCAGCGGGCTGCCGTCGATGCGGGACGCATGGAGCCCCCAGCCCAGCGCGACCGCGGCCGGTGCGCAGCTGTCCCATTCGTACTGACCGCCAGAGTGCAGGTAGATGTCCGCTTCGCCGCGCAGGATCGCCATCGCCTTGGCACCTGCCGAGCCCATCGGCACCAGCTCGCCGCCGATTGCGTCGCACACGCCGGTGGCTTCCTTCGCGGGACGCGTCCGGCTGACGACCATGCGCAGCTTGTCGGGGGCGGCCGGGATTTCTCCCGGCTGATCCGAGCGCAGCACCACGTCGAGCCCCGGCAGCGCGACCGCGCCGAGAGCCGGCACGCCGTTTACCGCCATGCCGACATGAACCGCCCAGTCGGTGCGTTCCTCGCCATATTCGCGGGTTCCATCGACCGGATCGACGATCCAGACGCGTTCCTTGGCGAGGCGTTCGGCGTTGTCCTTCTCCTCTTCGGAGAGCAGCCCGTCATCCGCGCGCTGCTGGCGCAGCGCGTGGACGAGGAACTGGTTGGCGGTCTGGTCCCCGGCCTTGCCGAGCGACTTGCCCTCGAACATGCCCGATGCGCGGACCTGCAGAAGGATTTTGCCCGCCTGATCGGCCAGGTGGGCGGCAAGATCACCGTCCGTCATGCTCATCAGGCGTCTCCCAGCAGTGTGTCGACGATAAGGTTTGCGGCCTCCTCGGGCGACAGCTTGGTCGTGTCGATCCGGATCTCTGGACTGCGCGGCGCCTCGTAGGGGCTGTCGATGCCGGTGAAGTTCTTCAGTTCACCCGAACGCGCCTTCTTGTAGAGGCCCTTGACGTCACGCGCCTCAGCCACCTTCAGCGGCGTGTCGATGAACACCTCGAAGAACTCGCCCTCGGGCAGCATCGACCGTACCATCTCGCGGTCCGCCTGGAACGGCGAAATGAAGGCGGTGATGACGATGAGGCCGGCATCCGCCATCAGCTTCGAGACCTCGCCGACACGGCGGATATTCTCGATGCGGTCGGTCTCGGTGAAGCCCAGGTCCTTGTTGAGCCCGTGACGCACGTTGTCGCCGTCGAGCAAGAAGGTGTGCCGGTTCATTCGGTGCAGCTTCTTTTCGACGAGGTTGGCGATCGTTGACTTGCCCGAACCCGAAAGGCCCGTGAACCACAGGACCGCCGGGGTCTGGTTCTTGAGCGCGGCGTGCTGCTTGCGGCCGATGTCCAGTGCCTGCCAGTGCACGTTCTGCGAACGGCGCAGCGAGAAGTTGAGCATGCCGGCCGCCACCGTGGCATTGGTCATCTTGTCGATCAGGATGAACCCGCCAAGCGCGCGGTTTTCGGAATAGGGCTCGAACACGATCTGCTTGTCGGTCGAGACTTCGGCCACGCCGATGGCGTTGAGCTCCAGCGTCTTGGCCGCCAGATGCTCCATCGTGTTGACGTTAACCTCGTACTTCGGCTCCTGAACCGTCGCCGAGACCATCTGCGTGCCCAGCTTGAGCCAGTAGGCCCGGCCCGGAACCATGGCGTCGTCGGCCATCCAGACGATCGTTGCCTCGAACTGATCCGCAGTCTGCGGCGGATTGTCGGCGACCGAGATCACCGAGCCGCGCGAGCAGTCGATCTCGTCCTCGAAGCAGACGGTGACGGACTGGCCGGCCACGGCTTCGTCGAGTTCGCCATCGAAGGTTACGATCTTGCTGACGGTGCTGGTCTTGCCCGAGGGCAGGACGCGGATCTTGTCGCCGGGCTTTACTTCGCCAGTGGCGATCAGACCCGAGAAGCCGCGGAAGTCGAGGTTAGGACGGTTCACCCATTGCACCGGCATGCGGAACGGCTTGTCGGCGTCAACCGAGCTGAGCACTTCCACCGTCTCGAGGTGCTCGACCAGCGACGGCCCCTTGTACCAAGGCGTGTTCTCGGAGAGCTTGGTGATGTTGTCGCCCTTGAAGCCGGAAATCGGCATCGGGGTGAAGCTCTCGATTCCGATAGAGTCCGCAAACTCGGTGTAATCGGCAACGATCTTGTCGAAGACCTCCTGCTTGTAGTCGACAAGGTCCATCTTGTTGACGGCCAGCACGATGTTCTTCACGCCGAGCAGGTGGCACAGGTAGCTGTGACGGCGGGTTTGCACGAGCACGCCCTTGCGCGCGTCGATCAGGATCACCGCGAGGTCGGCGGTCGAGGCGCCGGTGACCATGTTGCGGGTGTACTGTTCATGCCCCGGGCAATCGGCAACGATGAACTTGCGCTTTTCGGTGTTGAAGAAGCGATAGGCGACATCGATGGTGATGCCCTGCTCGCGCTCGGCGGCGAGACCGTCGACCAGCAGCGCGAAGTCGATGTCCTGGCCCTGCGTGCCGACCTTCTTCGAATCCGAGGTCAGCGCGTCGAGCTGGTCTTCGAAGATCATCTTCGAATCGTAGAGCAGGCGGCCGATCAGCGTGGACTTGCCGTCATCGACGCTGCCGCAGGTGATGAAGCGCAGCATCGTCTTGTGTTCGTGCTGTTCGAGGTAGGCGTCGATGTCCTCCGCGATCAGGCTATCGACGACGTAGACGGGTTCTTCAGTGGTAGTGTCTTTTGTCATTTGCACGTCATCCCAGCGAAAGCTGGGATCTCCCTCGTTAGGTTCCGTGTTGTGGCACGAGACCCCGGCCTTCGCCGGGGTGACGAACAGAGTTCGTCAGAAGTACCCCTGCTGCTTCTTGACTTCCATGCCGGCGCCGCCGGCATCCTTGTCGATGGCGCGGCCCTGCCGCTCGGACGTGGTGGTGAGCAGGGTTTCCTGGATCACCTCGGGGAGAGTCTTGGCCGTGCTCTCGACGGCACCCGTCAGCGGGTAGCAGCCAAGGGTACGGAAGCGGACCGAACGCATCACCGGCTTTTCACCGGGCTTGAGCGGGAAGCGGTCGTCGTCGACCATGAGCAGCATGCCGTCGCGCTCCACGGTGGGGCGTTCCTCGGCGAAGTAGAGCGGCACGATCGGAATGTCGTTGAGGTGGATGTACTGCCAGATGTCGAGCTCGGTCCAGTTCGAGATCGGGAAGACGCGGATCGATTCGCCCTTTGCCTTCCTAGCGTTGTAGAGGTTCCACAGCTCTGGCCGCTGGTTCTTCGGGTCCCAGCCATGCGACTGCGTGCGGAACGAGAAGATGCGCTCCTTGGCGCGGCTCTTTTCCTCGTCGCGGCGGGCGCCGCCGAAGGCAGCATCGAAACCGTACTTGTCGAGCGCCTGCTTCAGGCCTTCGGTCTTCCACAGGTCGGTGTGGAGCGAGCCGTGGTCGAAGGGATTGATGCCTTTTTCCTGCGCCTCGGGGTTGTGGTAGACAAGCAGGTCCATGCCGGAAAGCTCGGCCATCTTGTCGCGCAGGTCGTACATCGCCCTGAACTTCCAGGTCGTGTCGACGTGGAGCAGCGGAAACGGCGGCGGCGACGGATAGAAGGCTTTGCGCGCAAGGTGCAGCATGACGGCGCTGTCCTTGCCGACGGAATAGAGCATTACCGGCTTTTCGGCTTCGGCAACGACTTCCCGGATGATGTGGATGCTTTCAGCTTCCAGCCTCTCGAGGTGTGTCAGGGTCTTCATTGAGCTTCCCTTTGTTTGGGTTGGCCCCGTTTTTTGGGTCGCGACTCTCTTTGCAGGGATGACTTTTACACAAACCTCCCATATGGGAGGGTTATGGCACTAACAAGCCGAGACGAGACCGATCTGCTGCTCCCGCTCTTCCGCGGTCTGTCCGGGAATGAGGGGTTTTCCGCATTTCTCGAAACACTTAGGCGTCGAACCCGGGCCGAATATATCGGCCTGATCCAGCGAACGGGAAATGGCGCGCACGCCCGGATTCATGAATATCATGCGGGAATCGACCTTCGTGCGCGGGCTCAGCAGAGCGATCCGCTCGATGCACATGCGCTCGACCGCTTCCATTACGACGGACTGAGGCCGGGTCGCGTCTATTCGATCGCGGAGTTCACCGATCACGATCCGGTGTTTCGCATCGAACGCGCACAGCGCATGCAACGCCTGGGCATTGCGGACGAACGCGTGGTGCGGATTGCCGACATCGGCGATGTGAGCACTTGGCTCATCATGGCCCGCGCAAGGTCCTGCAGCGCCGCGGACAGCGCGCTGCTTTCCAATCTTGCGCCCTATGTGGAGGAAGCGCTCAAAGCGCGCGTCGAGTTGGAAAAGAACCGTGTGCGGGCGAGCGTCAGCGTGCAGGGACTGGCCCGTTCGGCCACGGCATGGATGGTGCTGGACCGGGATGCGCGCCTGCTTTCCATCGATCCTCGCCTGGATACCTGGATGCAGGAAACCCTGGGCTACCGGCCACGCATCGGCGAACGCCTTCGCGACCTGGGCGTACAGGCGGAACGCGAGCTCATGGCTGCGGCCGCCCATTTCACCAGCGACGAGCCTGGATCGCCGCGCCCGCTTCTGCTGTTCGACGACCCGCGCCTCGAAGCCTTGCTGACCTCGACCACCGACATGCCGCAACGCTCGATGCTGGTGCTGTGCCGCCTGCCCAATGCCCGCACCAAGGAAAGCGTGGAGCGCCTTGCCCACCTCTTTGACCTGCCCAGGCGTGAGGCCGAACTGGCTGTGGCGCTCAACAAGGGTCTTTCCATCGCCGAAGCGGCAGAAAGCATGGGACTGACCCTTGAAACGGCCCGCAACTATTCGAAACGGCTCTACGCCAAGCTGGGCGTGCGCGGTCAGGCGGAACTGGTCCGGCTCGTAAGCGATAGCGTGGCCGTGATGGCCTGAAGGCCACGCTGCCGTCGTCCCCGACTGTGCGGGGACGACGGGTAATCAAAGGGTGTTATTCAGCGCCCTCGCCCAGCTGTGCTTCCGCAGCAGCGATTTCGGAGCGGAGCCACATCGTTTCGCTCAGGTTCTTGCCTCCGCAACCCGCCAGTAACGCCTGATTGGCATCGCGCTTCACTTCGAGCGCGGAGTGGCAATCGGGTTCGGCACCCAAGGCGATGTCGGCGAGGTGTATGGCTTCCAGTGCCTTGCCTTCATCAAGCTTTGCCTTGGCCCGCGCCGCCAGCTTGTCCGCTCCGCCTGCCAGTTCGGCCAGATCCGCGTCCACGCTCGAACGCGGCACGCCGTAAAGCGCCGTGGTCCCGTCCTCGTAATGCAACCAGCCCGAATATTCTCGCCAGATCGACTTGACCGCCCAGCTCGCCTTGCCGTGGAATTCGCCGATTTCCAGCCCTTCGGGCCAAGCGAATTCGCGCATCAGCGTGTGGACGTCCTTGCCTGCCTTCATGCCATCAAGCGTGTAGTCGCGCACGTAGCTGACAGCGGCATGGAGCTTGTCGAGATCCGCCTTGATCCGGTCCTTCCCGATGATCGCATCGCCGTGGCCGGTGACCACGATTTCGGCACCCAGATCGCGGATGGTCTCCAGCGACTTCAGGTAATTGCGCACCAGACGCGGCTTGTCACCGCGCAGCGTGTTGAGGAACGGCATCGAGAGCCAGACCGGCCCGAAGACATTGCCCGTGAAGGCGACCTTTTCCTTCGGCATCCACACGGTGAGCGAATCGATCGTCTCGCCCTCGGGCGTGGAGATGATCTCGAAAGTCCGACCGCCCAGTTCGAGCGTCAGCTTGCGGTCGACGAGGATGTCGGGCTTCACGTCCGGCGGCGGTTTGGGCGAGCTGCCGCGCTTGAGTGTCGAGCCCCAGAGCTTGCCGCTGCGCGGACCGAAAAAGGCCTGCAGTCCCATCATGTCCGCAACGGCCTCGTTGAAACCGGGACCACCGATTATCTGGGTGCCTTCTTCCAGGAAGTCGGGCACGCCGCCATAGTGGTCGGCATGGCTCTGCGTCAGGATGATGAAGGCGAGCGGGCCGGTGCGATGCGGGGCCAGCAGGCGCTTGGTCCGCTCCACATTGTCCATGAAGCCGGTGTTGATCATCACGTCGCCCTCGCTGGTCGTCACGAGGTAGGCATTCGAGACATCGTTGGCCTGGAAGATGAAGTCGGTGATGGCGATGGCATCGGCCTGCTCGTCGCCCGAGCGGACGAGACCCGCAAGCTTCGGGCCGGCATCCTTGGTCTCTGCCATGGTCAGTCCTCCATCTCGATCATGACCTTGGCCGACTGCGGGGTCGCCGCGATCTCGAGGCCCTTCATCACATCGGTAAAAGGCAGCTTGTGGCTGATCATGGCCGCGATCTTGTCCTTCAGGCGCGGCATGGCCGCGATCACGTCGGGCATCTCGGTCGGATAGCCGACAGCCGTGGTAATGGTCATTTCGCTGGTCAGCATCCGGCCGACGGGGAACTCGATCGGCTTCATGTAGGCCGCCGTGATCACCATGCGCGCATGGAACTTGGCCATCATGATGACTTGCGAGAGAATGTTGGGCGCGCCGGCGGCATCGATGAACGCATCGGTGCCGACGCCCAGGCGGCCGTAACTCGGCACTTCGCCGTGAAGCCTTGCAAGCTCAGCGCGCAGATCGACCTTGGTCGGATCGAGCGCAGCCTGCACGCCGATCGCCCGAGCCCGTTCGAGCCGCTCTTCCGCGAGGTCGAGGGCCACTACGTCGGTAATCCCCCGATCGTTGAGCCAGAGCAGCATGCCCAGGCCAATTGGGCCGCAGCCGAACACCACGACCTTGTCGCCCGGCTTCACTTCGGCGCGGTTGACGCCGTGCATGGCAACGGCCAGCGGCTCGCACATGGCGGCGACGTCGTAGTCGACACCCTCGGGAATTGGCAGGATCGAGTCGCCCAGCCGTGCCTCGCGCACCAGCAATTCCTCGGTAAACGCCCCTTCCGAGCCGCCCGAACCGATGTTGCTGGGCGTCATCATCGGATTGATGATCACCGGATCGCCCACGGCGATGCCGGATACGTCCGAGCCGACCTGCAGCACCTCGCCCGCGCCCTCATGACCCAGAGCGGTCTGGCCGCCCGGTTCGGCCGGCATGCCGCCGACCTTGATGTAGGACAGGTCACTGCCGCAAATGCCGACAGACTTCATGCGCACGACCACGTCGTTCGGGCCTGCCTCGGGCCTTTCGTAGGGATCGAGCCGGACATCGCCGACGCCGTGAATGTTCAGACGCTTCATTTTCTCTCTCCTCGTCCCCGGTCTGTTCTGGTTACGGGCGGACCATGTAGCCGCCGTCGATGGTGACGGTCTCGCCGGTCATGAACGAGCTGGCGTCCGAGCACAGGTAGGCGCCGATGCCCTCGAAGTCGGCCGGGCGGCCGCAGCGCTGCATCGGGATGGTCGGCGCGAAATGCGCGGCCACGCCTTCGGCGCGGGCGCCCTCACCCATCATCGGCGTGATGATGAGGCCCGGCGCAACAACGTTGGCGCGAATGCCGAGCGGCGCGAGTTCGATGGCAAGGCAGCGGATCGTCGCTGCCACCGCGCACTTCGAGGCGGCATATTCCATCTTGCCCGGCAGGCCCTGGAACAGCGAGAGCGAGCCGCAGGCGACGAGGCTGCCGCCGCTGGCATCCCCGCCCTCTACACGCTCCTTCATCAGGCGCGCGCCCTCGCGCAGCGTGAAGAAAGCGCCGTGCAGCGCGGTCTTCTGGAAATCATACCAGTGCTCGGTCGGCATATCGAACACCGAGTTGTAGCGCGGTGAAGCGCCCGAGTTGGCGAACACGCAGTCGACCCGGCCGAAGTCTTCCATCACCTTCTTGTAGCCTTCGGTGATGTTCTCTTCCTCGGAGACGTCGACCTGATAGGCGATGACCTTGCCTGCGCCCGCCGCTTCGAGTTCGGCCTTGGCCTTGGCGCTCTTTTCCGCGTTGCGCGCCCAGATCGCGACATCGCCGCCCATCTTGGCGACGCCCATGGCAAAACCGAAGCCGATGCCGCCGTTGCCGCCGGTCACCACAGTTACTTTGCCCGTGCAGTCGAAAAGGCCGTTGGCCATCGTCGTGTCTCCTCAATCCCGAAAACGTGCGCCCACAGGAGCGCGGTTATGCCTCAGAGGTTTCGGCGGGCACGGCTTGCCTATCAAGGGTAGCGATAATAGAAATCAGGCCCAAGTATGCCATCAGGGACACAATTCTGGCCGCCGGCCAGCGACCGGAGATCAACCTTGCCCGACAGCGTAGCGCAACGCCCGACCATATCCGTCGATGCCGAGCTGAACGCTCCCGGCATCGTCGCGCAGATCGTACGCTTCGCGATCCCGGAACCGACGGCCACGCTCCACGAAGTGCCTGACCGCTACCACGTCAATATGTGCCTGACGCCGCGTCCGCTGAATTCGCGTGGCGGTTTTCGGGACCGCTGGGGGCCGCACCGGTTCGAACGTCTGGGCGACATCTTCATGCTCCCGCCGGGCGAGGAACTCTACGTCAAGGGCGAAAGCGGGCGGCAGGCTTCGCTGATCTGCAGCATCGATCCGGCGCTGGTGCACGAGATCGTGGGGCGCGATCTGGTGTGGGACGACCAGCACCTTGCCGCGACACTGGACATTTCCAGCGCGCAGGTGCGTGCCCTGCTCTTCCGGATAACCGCGGAAATCCGCCATCCGGGCCTTGCCGCCACGAAAATGCTCGAGCTGCTGGGGGCCGAACTGGCCATCGAACTCGGCCGCTACTGCTACGAAGTGGCGGAGCGGTCCGTGACCGGCGGGCTGGCCGGATGGCGTCTCCGGCTGATCGACGAACGCCTTGCGGACAGGCTCGAGGCACCATCGCTCAAGGAACTGGCTGAACTGTGCGGGCTGTCGGTCCGTCAGCTGACGCGCGGCTTTCGCGTCAGCCGTGCCTGTTCGATCGGGGACTATATCGAACAACGCCGGATGGAGGCCGCCAAGCGCCTGCTGATGGAAGGCGAGAGCGTCAAGACCATTGCCTTCACGATGGGCTTCGCCTCGCCTTCCAGCTTCACCTTTGCCTTCCGTCGGGCGGTGGGCACGAGCCCGACCACGTTCCGCCAGCGACAGGGACGCGTGCTGAGTACGACGCCGGCAGATGCCGGGTATTGACCCAATTTCCATGTAATGACCTGAATTATATCCCCTGGTGCATTGCCAATGCACGGCTGCAAGGCGTTATTTCGGCGCCTACGCAATGGCTGCCGATGCAGTCCGAAAGCACAATCCAACGGGACAGAGGATAGAGCACGCATGACCGAGCTTCTGGTCGCCGACGCCCTCATCGAACAGGCGATGAAGGAAACCGGCATCGACACCTTCGACAACGACACCTACCGCGAAGGCCTCGACGTCTTCATCGCGTCCTTCAATGAAGGCATCGAAAAGGGCTGGATGAACGAAGGCGGCACCGGCCGCGCGAAGAACGATACGCAGCACTATCTGCGCGGCCGCCTGAAGGTTTCGCAGTATCTTCGCGAGAACCCGGACCTGCTCGACCGGCCGATCGAAAAGCCCGTCTTCGTCATGGGCGTGCCGCGCACCGGCACCACGCTGATGTCGAACCTGCTTGCCGCCGATCCGGCGCGCCGTTCGCCGCTGACCTGGGAAATCGACGATCCGGTGCCGCCGGTCTCGTCGAAGGACATGCTGATCAACGACCCGCGCGCGCAGGGTCGTCTGGCTCAGGAAAAGGCGATGCTCGAAGCCAATCCGGAGATGGGCAAGTACTATCGCGGATCGGCCATCTACCCGAACGAGTGCGTGTTCTTCATGGCGCACGATTTCAAGACGCTGATGATCGAGTCCAAGGGCAAGCTGCCGCTCTACAAGGACTTCATTTTCTCGTGCGACATGACCAGTGCCTACGAGTACCACAAGAAGTTCCTGCAGGTGCTGCAGCACCATGCCGGCGGCGTGTGGAACGTGAAGAAGCCGAGCCATGCGCTGTGGCTGGAGACGATCTTCAAGATCTACCCCGATGCCCGCGTGATCTGGACGCACCGCGATCCCTTCACCGCGACCGGTTCGCTGTGCTCGATCATCTCGCTCAGCCACATGGCGCACATGGGCAAGATCGACACCGAGTGGCTGAAGGAAGACTACGTCTGGCAGGCCGCAGAGCACGCCAACCGGATCATGGATTTCCGTGACAAGTTCGGCGAGGACAAGATCATCGACGTCCACTACGCCGATCTCGTCGAGGATCCGGTGGGCGAGACCAAGAAGCTCTACGCCAAGCTGGGCGACGAGTGGACCGCACAGGCCGAGGCCGGCATCCAGAAGTGGGTGGACGACAACCCGCAGAACAAGTTCGGCAAGCACGAATACAAGCTGGCCCAGTACGGGATCACCAAGGAAGAGCTCGAGCCGCTCTTCGAACGCTACCTTTCGCGCTACGACGTCGCGCGCGAGGGCTGATACATATCGGGGGCGAGGCTGAACAGCCCGCCCCTTTCCACATGGGGGAGAGACACATGCTCGAAGGCATGCACTACCAGAACGCCTATATCTGCGACGATCTCGAAGCCGGGATCGATCTGTTCCGGGGCCGCGGCCTCACCAAGGAGCCGATCATCATCCCCGTCGACCAGACGGTGCTGACGCCTGAAGGGCCCAAGCGGCAGAAAGGCCGCATCTGCTTCATCTGGATCGGTGACCTGCAGTACGAGCTGATCGAAAACGAGATCGACGAAGTGGGCATCTACGCAAACTGCCTCTCGAACGGCGGCCCGTTGCGCTTTCACCATATCTGCTTCCGCATCGACGACTGGGATGATTTCCGCGCTCGCGCGGACCAACAGGAGTTCCCGGTAGCGATGGAGCGCGACCTTTCCGGCGACGCCGACGGCACCGGGCTGAAGTTTCTCTACCTCGATGCCCGCAAGGTCTTCGGGCACTACCTTGAATACACTTGGATGCCCGACGCGATGTGGCAGCAAATCCGGGCGATGTGACGGCCGATCAGGCGATTAATCGTCAAAGGAAATGACCTGCCAGCCCCGGGCCCGGGGCTGGCAGGTCGTCTTCAGGCACTGCGGTTCCCGAGCAGGCCACAGCTTCTGGTGCGACCCGAGGGCTTGCGGCTTGCGTGTCAGGCGCCGGAGGGAGGAGGAGGAGGGCGGCGCCCGTCGCATTGCAACTCTGGCCCAATAAGTGTCGCCGGTTTCGCGGACGAGTCCCGCACTCACGGGACACGCGTTTGCCGCAGGGGGCTTGGCAGCAATCGACGACAGTTGCTCTGATATTCTTCCATTTCCGTCACGGGAATTGGAATGCAGTCTCCTTTCCTTTAAAGGGAGAGACAGAAACCCGACTTGCCATCTTGAATTGCGCCTTTTGATTTGCTCTTATTGCAGTGCTTCGAGCGACTACGAGACCAGTCTGTTTTCCAATGTATTGTGCGGGACACGAACATGCCTGCGATAATGGAAAAAGTATTACGCAGCAGAAGTCTGCCGGACCTTCTCGAGGTCATGCCCGCATATTTCGAGGAAAACGGGTTCTCTTCCTGTTTCTACTTCTCGGCAGCTCCGGGAACACGGGGAAATGCGCCGGAAGGACTGATGGAACCGATGCACCACGGATTTAGCCCGGAGGTCGTGAGGACCTATCTGGCTGCCAATTTCCAGCGACTCGACGTAGTGCCGCGAACGGCGATGGCGCTCGGCGTTCCCGTTCGCTGGACCGAGGCCTGGGCATCCGTGGATGCGACGCCCGAGGAGCGCGGCTTCCTCCAGTTGATGCGCGAACTTGAGATCGGCGATGGCTTCACGATGCCGTGCTATGGGCCCAACGGCCGCGACGGTTACGTCGGTATCGGGAGAATGGCGGAGAACGCGCGAGTCGACGAGGATGCCCTGCGAGAAATGCACATGGCCGCTCAGGCCATGCACCTGCGCATCTGCGAATTCCTGGCCGGCCGGCAGGCCGACGACAGGCCTCTGTCCGGGCGAGAAAGAGAGGTGCTCGATTGGGTGGCCCGCGGCAAGAGCAACAGTGTCATAGCCGAAATTCTCGGTATTTCCGTGGGGACTGTCGATACCTACCTGCGCCGCATCTACGACAAGCTGGACGTGACAGACCGGACGTCCGCCGCAGTACGCGGGATCGGCATGGGCCTGATCGCGGCCTGATCCCCACCCGGTCAGGCCACCTCGCCCGTCAGCAACGATCCGGCCACGTTCGCGTACAGCGTGGTGCGCTGCTTTAGCTTGCGCCCCACACTTTTCGCCGCCTTGCGCAGTTCGTCGACGCCTACTTCCTGGCCGTGCGACGCGCCTGCGGCCCGGCTGATGCTTTCGTTCATCAGCACGCCGCCCAGATCGTTGGCGCCCGCCGCCAGAACTGCGGCCGCTCCCTCCATGCCCAGCTTCACCCATGAGCACTGGATCGAGTCGATCGCGCCATGGAGCGCGAGGCGCGCAACCGCGTGCATCAGCACCGTTTCGCGCCAGGTCGGCCCCTTGCGGCTCTGCCCGCGCCTGTAGAATGGCGCTTCCATGTGGACGAGTGGCAGCGGGACGAACTCGGTGATACCGCCCGTATCGAGTTGCAGGTTCCGCAGCGCCAACAAGTGGCGCGCCCAGTGCCCGATCCCTTCGAGGTGGCCGAACATGATCGTGGACGTCGTCGGCAGGCCCACGCGATGGGCAGAGCCAACGACATCGAGCCATTCCTGCGTCGTCAGCTTGTCCGGGCAGATCTGCGCCCGGATGTCGTCGCACAGGATCTCCGCTGCCGTGCCGGGCAAGGAGCCGAGACCGGCATCACGCAGCATCGCAAGATAGTCCGCAACCGGCATATCCAGCGTGCGCGCGCCCTGGCTTACCTCGAGCGGCGAAAAGGCGTGGACGTGCAGGTCCGGGCAGGCGTCCTTCACGGCGCGCAGGATCGCCAGATAAGTCTCGCCGGTATAGCTCGGGTGAATGCCGCCCTGCAGGCAAACCTCGGTGGCACCCCTGTCGACCGCCTCGCGGGCTCGGTCGGCGATTTCGTCGAGGTCGAGATTGTAGGGCTTGTCGCGGAAGCCCGCCTTGGTGCTGGTCTTCGAAAAGGCGCAGAACGAGCAGGCGTGCGTGCAGATGTTGGTGTAGTTGATGTTGCGGTTGACGACGTAAGTCACGTCAGTGCCGCGCACTTCGGCCCGCAAGGCGTCGGCTGCTTCCACCACCGCTTGCGCAGCGGAACCGCGCGTGGCGAAGAGCGTCACGATCTCGTCCTCGGACAGCGAGGCACTGTCGGCGGCACGGTCGAGGATACGATGAATGCGCGATGCCACCGGCCCCTCGTACCGTCGTCCCAGCGGCAGCTGCACGCTTCCCGGCGCCGGATCGGCAACACCGGGGCTCCACTGACTGTCCCTCCCCAGCCCTTCGGCATCGGCCAGTTTCAGGACCTCCGGCCGGATCGCGGGGTCGAGCCATTCACTGTCCGTCGCACCGATGTAGCGCGGATAGATCGTCAGGCGCTCGACCAGCGGCAAGCCGGCACGTGCGCACACGGCCTCCAGTCGTTCGATTTCCGGCCAGGGTGCCTCCGGGTTCACATGGTCGAGCGTGACCGGCGAAATTCCGCCCCAGTCGTCTATGCCGGCGTCGATCAACTCGGCAAGCCGCTCGTCGTTGAGATTGGGGGGAGCCTGCACGGAAACCTCATCCGGCATGACAATGCGCGCGGCGGCGATGGTTCGCAGGAAATCGTCTTCGCTGGCCTCGGCTGCGCCGGACATCTTGGTGCCGGGCTTGGGGCAGAAGTTCTGGACAATCACTTCCTGCAGGTGGCCGTGGCGTCCATGCAGGTCGCGCAGCGCAATCAGCGCTTCGATACGCTCCTGCGGCGCCTCTCCGATACCGATCAGCACGCCGGTCGTAGTCGGCACCCGCGCGCGTCCCGCCGCATCGAGCGAGGCGATGCGCAACTCCGGCACCTTATCGGGCGAACCATGGTGGCACATGCCCTTTTCGAGCAGGCGCTCCGAGGTGCTTTCCAGCATCAGTCCCACCGAAGCCGCGACCGGGCGCAGCATGCGGTAGTCCTCTTCGCCGAGGATGCCTGCATTCACGTGCGGCAGCAGGCCGGTTTCCCTGAGGACCAGTTCCGCGCAGTGCCGAACGTAATCGATCGTGCGGGAAAAGCCGTTTTGCACCAGCCACTCGCGCGCCGCTGCGTATCGCCTCTCCGGCGCATCGCCGAGCGTGAAGAGCGCTTCCTTGCAGCCCGCCGCAGCCCCGGCGCGGGCGACCTCCAGCACCTCTTCCTCGGACATGTAGGGCGCTTCGAGCCGTGAGGGCGTCGTGGCGAAGGTGCAATAGTGGCACACGTCCGCACACAGGCGCGTAAGGGGAATGAAGACCTTCGGCGAATAGGTCATGCGGGCGGGACCACGCATGTCCCGGCGCGCGCAGGCTTCGGCGAGCAGGTCTTCTGTTGGCGTGGAAAGGAGACGCGTTATCAATGCGCTGTCGTCGCGAGCCATGTTTATCCTGTTTCGATACGGGCTGCGGACAGTGCTACGCGCGCAAGCCGCTCCCGATCATCGGCATCGCACATGACTGTTCCCGTAATCGTGACCGAAAGGCCCGCCCCGCGCAACCCCTCGGCATCGGCGGCATCGGCGTTGTCTATCACCAGATGATCCAGAAGATCGCCGTAGTGATCTGCGATCGCAGCATTGGATACGGGTTGCCCCAGCTCTCCCAGCAGCTTTGCCAGAGGCCCCTTCAACGCGGTTCCGCCCACCAGCGGCGAAACCGCGATCAGCGGCACGCGGCGGCCTTCGAGCGTCGCCCTGACGCTGTCCACCGCCAATATCGGATCGACACTGAGATACGGATTCGAGGGGCATACGACGATCGCGCAAAGGTCTTCCCGGGCCAGCGCCTCGGTAAAGGCCGGGGACGGCGCCGCGCCCGGAATGCCGGCGAAGCGGATGCCCGTTGCCACCGGCCGGCATTGCTCGGCAACGAAATAGCGCTGGAAGTCCAGCCATCCTTCCGCCGTTTCGACCTGCGTGCGCACGGGCGTGTCGCTCATGGGAACTATCGCGTGCACGATACCCAGTTCGCGGGTCAGCCTGGCCGTTACTTCCGACAGGCTCTCACCCGCGCGCAGACGCCAGCTTCGGGCGATATGCATAGCCATGTCCCGATCGCCGAGGTTGAACCAGTCCGCCTCGCCCAGCGCCTTGAGCATCCCCATGGCCTGCCAGGTCTCGTCTTTCACGCCCCAGCCCCTCTGCGTGTCGTTGAGACCGGCGAGCGCATAGGTGACCGAATCGATGTCGGGACAGATGGTCAGCCCCAGATGCTCGAAATCGTCCCCTGTGTTGACGACGATGGTCAGGTCTTCTGGAGGCAGCACAGCCGCCAGCCCCGCCGCCAGCTTGGCGCCGCCGACACCACCCGAAAGCGCGAGCACGTGTTGTGCCTTCATCGAAACATATCCTGCTCCATCGGTCGCAGGCCGCTCGCCGCTCCCGGACCGTCTTCCGCGCCGACCCAGCGCCCGGCGCCCCGCACGAGCGCGACCGGGGTGCCTTCGGCCCCCTCGCCCATGGCCAGCGTCCCCATGGCGGCGATCGAGTCCGCTACGGCGATCACGGTTGCCTGCAAGGTACGGCCGAAGAGGTCCTGAGCCCTGCCCCGCCGGTCTTCCAGCACGGTCAGGCCCGCGCACCCTATGGCGGTGCCCACTGTTCCGATCCGCCATGCCCGGCCCATCGAGTCCGCGATAACCACGCCTGGCTTTATGCCGGTGGCCTTTTGCAATTCGGTCCGGATTGCCCGCGCCGAGGCGTCGGGGTCCCTGGGCCAGAGCAGCACGGTGCCATCCTCCGCGCCCTCGACATTCGAGGCATCGATCCCGGCATTGGCCAATACATGCCCGCTGCGATGACGCGCGACGATTGCTGCAGGTGTCGCCCGCAGGATTTCGGCGCTTTCATCGAGGATCGCCTGGGCCATGGTCGGTTCGCGGTCCGTAAGACGAGCCAGTTCCTCCGCTTCGGTTCCCGGGGTGAAGGCATCCAGTTCGACCGCCCTTCCTTCGACCTTGGAGACGATCTTCTGGGCGATCACACAGATATCGCCATCGCGTAGGTCGTCTCCTTCGCCGCGCAAAACCGTGCAAATGGCTTGCGCTATCGACATTCCGGGGGCGAACATGGGCAACCCGGCGAGCGGGCGCACGGTCATTTGTGCAATCGGGTCCATGGGTCCTAATAGGTCCGCCTCGTCGTTCAGGACAATCGCCTCAGACAAGAATTCGCGGGAGAGATAGACAAATGGCAGCCATTGCAGTGATCGGCGGAACCGGCGCACTGGGTAAGGGAATCGCGCGCCGCCTTATCAAGGCTGGCCATGACGTGACGATCGGTTCGCGCTCGGCCGAAAAGGCGCAGGTCACTGCCGAGGAACTCGGCGCATCGGGTTTTGCCGCCAATGCCGACGCGGCGAGTGGCAAGGACGTGGTGATCGTGACCGTGCCCCATGCCTCGCAGGGCGACACGTTGGCGCTCATCAAAGGCAAGGTCGGCGATGCCGTCGTGGTCGATACCACGGTGCCGCTAGTTCCACCCAAGGTGATGCGCGTGCAGCTTCCCTCGGAAGGGAGTGCCGCGATGCAGGCGCGCGCGCATCTTGGTCCGGACGTGCGCCTCGTCACCGCGTTCCACAACGTCTCGGCCCACCATCTCGACAGCGACCACGCCATCGACTGCGACGTGCTGGTGTTCAGCGACGATGTGGAGGCGCGCAAGATGGTGATCGAGCTGTGCCCCGGCATGGGCCTGCGCGGCCTGGCGGGCGGAGCGCTCTGCAATTCGGCCGCTGCCGAAGCCCTGACCTCGATCCTCATCTACATGAACAAGACCTACAAGGCCGATGGCGCCGGCATCCGCTTCACCAGCCTGACGGACGCTCCGCCGATTCCATGAGCGTGTCCGCGAACATATGGGCACTTATCCCGATCAAGGCTCGTGGACAGGGCAAGTCCCGCCTTGCCGTCACCCTGTCCGACGCGGAGCGGGATGCGCTGGTCGATGCCATGTTGCGCCATGTTGTCGATGCGGCGGCCGATGCAAAAACGGTCGCGCGCACCGTGCTGGTCGGCCCGTCGCGGCATGGAATGGATGCCGGCATACCCTTGATCGACGAGCCTGGCAGCGGTCTCAATGACGCGTTGGCAAAGGCTCTCGACGAGATTTCGAATGCCCGGGGCAGGCCGGATCGGCTGATCGTGATTGCCGCCGACCTACCCTGCGTGACGGCACTCGATCTCGATCTGCTGGCCGAAGCCCCGCATGGCACGATCGCCATCGCGCCCGACCGGCATGGTACCGGAACGAACGCCCTGTGCCTCCCCTTGCCCGAGGCGGCAGGCTTTCGCTTCCACTACGGCACTGACAGCGCCGCCCGCCATCGCGAGGAAGCGGAAAGGCTGGGGCTCAGCGTGGAGACGATCCTCAGCGAAGGATTGGAGAAAGATATAGACGAGCCATCTGATCTGGTTGATGCTGGACAGGTGTATACAATCAAGCACTAGGCAGCGCATGCTGCCAAAGATGCCGAAGACGGCACAAAACGGTGGAGAGGATTTTGCAGGCAAGCGACATCGACTTGACGGGACAGGTGGCTTTCATCACCGGCGGCGGCGGCGGAATCGGTCGCGCAACGGCTCTGTGCATGGCTGACATGGGAGCCGACATCGCCATCATCGAGGCCATTCCCGAGCGCTGCGACCAGGTGAAGGGGATGGTCGAGGCACGCGGCCGCAAGGCGCTTTGTATCCCCGGCAACGTGATGGACGTCGAAGCGCTGCAGAATGCCGTCGCGGCCGCAGCAGACACATTCGGACGGCTCGACATTCTCGTGAACAACGCTGGCGGCGTGACGCGTCGCAACTTCCTCGACCTCCAGGAAAAGAACTGGCGGCGTCACATCGACCTCAATCTGGTGAGCAACATCGTCGCCACGCAGGCGGCCGTTCCGGTCATGATCGAGGGCGGCCGTGGCGGTTCGATCATCAACGTGACCAGCATCGAGGGCTCGCGCGCGGCGCCGGGCTATGCCGTCTATGCCGCGTGCAAGGCCGGCATCAACAACATGACCCGCACGCTTGCACTTGAATTCGGCGAATACGGGATCCGCGTCAACACCATCGCGCCCGACTATACCGTCACCCCCGGCACGCGCGGTCAATGGACGGGCCCGGTCGACGAGAGCAAGTGGTGCCAACCCACCGAAGCGCAGATTGATTCCGTCCGCCGCCGCATCCCGGCCGGCCGCGCCGGGATCGACGAGGAATGTGGCCGCGTCGCGGTATTCCTGGCCTCACCGATGGCAAGCTACGTCAACGGCACGATCATCCCTGTCGATGGCGGCTCGTGGGCCTCCAGCGGCTGGGTGCGTGACCACAACGAAACCTGGATCCTTCCTCCCGAAGTGATCGACTGACCTTCCCCGGATCAAGACAGAGCACGACTATGACCTTCACACTCAGCACCAGCCTGCCCTTCGACCATGTGGAACAGGGTGACGAATTCGTCTCGATGCAGGCGCTTCACGAGATCGCCCGCGCCTTGGAAGACGCCGGTTTCTACGCCGGTTCGGTAACCGATCACCCGGTCCCTTCCGCCCGTTGGCTCGACAACGGCGGCCACTATGCGCAGGATCCCTTCGTGATGCTGTCGATGCTGGGGGCGGTCACGACCAGGCTGCGGCTGCAGACGAACATCATCGTCCTGCCCTACCGCAACCCGTTCATCACCGCGCGCGCGGTATCCTCGCTCGACCACTTCACCGGGGGGCGTGTGATCCTGGGTATGGGCGCGGGATACATGAAGGCGGAGTACAAGGCGCTGGGCGTCGACTTCGACACCCGCAACGACCTGATGGACGAATACATCAAGGCGATGAAGCTGGCCTGGACCGGCGAGGACTTCACTTTCGAGGGCACCGGCTACACAGCACTCGGCAACCGCGTACGGCCCACGCCGATGCAGAAGCCCCACCCGCCGCTGCTCGTCGGCGGCAACTCGAAGCGCGCGCTGCGCCGCACGGTCGAACTGGGTGATGCCTGGCACCCCTTCTTCGTGCCCAAGACCATTACCGACACCGCCCGCACCGCCAGCATGGAAGACGACGAGGACGTGAAGGGCGCGATCGCCTACATGCAGGAGCATTGCGCCAAGGTCGGCCGAGAAACGCCGCCCAAGGTAATCGCCTCGTCGACCTATTCGGTGAAAGCCGGCTGGAACGCCCAGGAAGCGCTCGATCACTTCGCGCACCTCAAGTCGATCGGCATCGATGCCTCGGGCGCGACGATCTACGCCGAGACGCGCGGCGAATATTGCGACCTGGCCCGCCACTTCGGCGAAGCGGTCATCGCAAAGATCGATTTCTGATCCGGCTGCAGGCCTTGGGAGGGGCTGGAGAATGAACGAACCGGCAACCGCGAGCGAGGAGTGGCGCAGGTACTGGCCCACTGTGCTCGCGGCGATGGTCGGGATGTCGTTTTATACGGTCATCACCTATTCGCTCAGCACCTTCATCGGGCCGCTGGAAAAGGAATTCGGATGGAGCCGTACCGCCCTCTCCTCGGGCCTGACGATCTTTGCGGCGATCTCGATGCTCGGCGGCCCGTTCGTCGGCATGGCACTCGACAAGTTCGGCACGCGTCGGCTGGCGATCGTGGGCATGGTACTGACGGGCGGCGCCTTTACCGCGTTCAGCACGCTCAGCGGTTCGATGACCCAGTGGATCGCTCTTTACGTGATCTATGGTGTCTTCGCACTCGCCATCAAATCCACGGTGTGGAGCGCTGGCATTTCCAGCGTTTTCACCCATGCCCGCAGCCTCGCGCTGGCGGTCGTGCTGAGCGGGTCGGCGATAGGGCAGACCCTTGCGCCTCTTGCGGCGAACAAGCTGATTAACGCCTTCGGCTGGCGTGAGGCCTACATATGGCTCGGCCTTGGCTGGGCGGGGCTGGCCTTGATTCTCCTGGTCCCGTTCTATTTCGACGCCCATGCCCGCAAGGCAAGGGCAGCCGACAAGGGCGGAGCGACCACCACCGTTGTCCTGCCGGGCCTCACCATTCCGCAAGCAATCCGGGATATCCGTGTGATCCGGATCGCGGTCGCGAACCTGCTGATGTCGATGGTGGGCTCGGGCGTGTCGGTGCACCTGGTCCGCATCGTCTCGGAAAGCGGGATTGCGATGGATACCGCAGTGGAAATCGCGGCCACGGCGGGCCTTGCCGGGCTGGTGGGCAAGCTCGGTGTCGGCTGGCTCCTGGACCGGATCCAGGGCAGCATAATTCCCTTTTTCGGCTTCGCAACGGGTGCCTTTGGGCACTTCCTGCTCATCGGCCTCATTGCCGGACCATCGCCGCTCCTGATCGGCGCCATGTGCATCGGCTTCGCGTCGGGTGCAGGGCTGCAGATCTCGACCTATCTGGTTTCCCGTTATGCGGGCTTGCGAAACTTCGGCGCGATCTTCGGCACGATCAGTTCGATGATGATGGCGGGCACCGCCGTCGGTCCGCTCATTGCCGGTGCCGTGCACGATCTCACGGGCAGCTACGACATGCTCGAGATGATCGCCGCGCCGACGATGCTTCTGTGCGCCTTCCTGTTCGTTGGCCTCGGTCCCTATCCGGAGTTCAGGGCTGCCGAGGAAAAGTGACGATCATGCCGGCGCATGCAGCCCGCCAGAAAGGTCCTCAATGCACGATACGAAAGACAGGCTCTCCATCGAATTCATCTGCGTGCTCGGAATGCCGCCGGTGGATTTCATCCGACTGGCCCGGGAACTGGGCGTATCGGCCATCGGTCTGGCCCCGCAGCCCATCACCGCCAACCCGCACGGCTATCCCGCCTGGAACCTGCTCGAGGACGCCGCGCTCGTGCGTGAAGCCAGGGCTGCGCTGGCGGATAATGACGTGCGTGTCGCGCTCGGCGAAGGCTTCCTCGTGCGTGACGGCATGGACTTGACACAATTCGCGCCGATGCTCGACCTCTTCGCCGACCTGGGCGCACCTGCCGTGAATGCCGTGAGCATGGCAGCCTCTCCGGAAACCTTCGGTGCCTTTGCACAAATGGCCGGAGAACGCGGTTTGCGCGCCACGGTTGAGTTCCTGCCGCTCATGCCCCCGGCCTCATTTGCTGCAGCACTCGACTATGCCGCGGCTTGCGGAGCTGCCAACGCACAGGTTCTGGTCGATGCCATGCATTTCTTTCGTGGCGGCAGCACCGTGGCGGAGCTGGCTGTGGCCGATCCCGCGAAGATCGGGCATGTGCAGATCTGCGATGTGCCGATGCCCGCAAGGACTGACGACTATGGCCTTGAGGCACGCGAAGAGCGGCTTGCGCCCGGCGCCGGCGACCTGCCACTCGCCGATTTCCTGAAGGCGCTGCCGCAAGGCGTGACGATCGGACTGGAAGTCCCGGAAACGGCCAAGGCATACGCGGGCATCGGCCCTCTCGAACGTCTTGGTCCCGTCGTCGAAGCGGCGCGCGGTCTTCTCGCGCGGATTTAGGACATCGCGCCTTTCATTGCCGCATGGAAGGCCTTTACCGCCGCTGCTTCGTCGCCGTTCCACACGGCACCGCTCACGGCGAGGAAATCGGCACCTGCCCTGACCAGCGGTGCGCAGTTTTCGGGCGTGATGCCGCCGATAGCGACGCAGGGGATTTCGAACAGGGCCTGCCACCATTCCAGCAGGTCCAGCCCGGCGGTATGCTTCACGTCCTTCGTGGTGGTCGGGAAGAAAGCTCCGAACGCCACATAGTCGGCGCCCGCTTCACCGGCCTCCATCGCAAGATGGCGGCTGTTGTGGCAGGTTACGCCGATCTGCGCATCGCGTCCCAGAGCCTGTCGCGCTTCCTCGACGGTCCCGTCTTCCTGCCCCAGATGTACCCCGTCGGCGCCGATACGCCTGGCTAGGCTGATCGAGTCGTTGACGATGAACGCAACCTCGCGCTCCGCGCAGATCGCCTGCAATGGCTCGGCAAGCCGGGCGGCCTCATGCTGGTCGATGTCCTTGACCCGGTACTGAAACGCGGCAACCGGCCCCGCATCGAGCGCACGCGCAAGCCGATCCGGAAAGGACCCGCAGACATCGAGCGGAGAAATCAGGTAAAGCTGCGTCGGTTCACGCTCGACTTCGGTCTGGACGTTTTCATCGGTCATGGCCGCGCTCTAGAGCCTGTTCAGCCTTGGTGGAAGTGCCGTGTTTGCAGGCGCGGTCGCGGCGGCCCGCCATTCCGGAACCGTTCAGGCGTCCCGATGCTTTCTGCAGGCATGAGAAATCACGCCCTGCCCTTCATCGCCGCATCGCTTGGTCTTGCCGGTTGCGCGATCATCCCGTCCGCAGCGCCGCCGGAAGCGCAACCGGCGCCTTACCAGTCGCAGCCCACTGCACCGACCAAGCCCCCACCGCAGCCCGAAGCACCGCTTGCCTATGCGGCGCTCGGACAGACCGTGATTGTCGACGGGCCTAAAGTCACACCATTGGCGATACTGGAAGACAGCCGCTGCCCGATGAACGCCCGCTGCGTCTGGGCGGGGCAGGTTCGCCTTCGCATTCGCGTCGATCTCGGCTCGGGCAGCAGGACGATGGAAATCACGTCGGGCGAGCCGATCCAGGTCGCCGATGGGAAACTCGATCTTGTGACCGTCCAGCCCGACAAGCTTGCCGGTCGAAACGGCGGCACCATAGAACCGGCATCCTATCGTTTCGGCTTTCGGTTCATGGGCGGTCTGTGAGGGGCCGCACGGTGCCGCGGTAATGGTTGCCTATCGGTCGACGACCGCGGAGATGCGGTGAAAGAAAGGATGGTGCGGCGTGGCTCCGACATCGATGTCGTGAAACATCCCCATGGCGAGCGTCGGCAGCATTTTCTCGAGCCCCACAACGTCCTCGCCATTGCGGACATCGATATGCACGCGCAGCTTTCCGTCGAACTCGAAGGTGATCCTGGCGTCGCGCGGAGAGACATCGCGCAGCATGGCTAGAATTCTCGTCAGTTCTTCGGACACCATGTTCGATTTCTGGCTCGGAAGATGCTCTACCGTTTTCCTCTGCCCCTCGATCTCGCTCATGATGATAGTTTCTCCACAACGCAGAGCGTCGCACCCTGGACCCGTCAGTTACCGCATCGGCCCGCCATATTGAAGCGCCGCGACGCCAACGTCCGCTTCTAGCACATCGTTCCTTTCACAGGCCAACGACAAAGCCCAACGAAAAGGCGGCGCCCGATCCGGACGCCGCCCTTTCAATTCGAACAATGGAGGTTCGATCAGGCTGTTGCGGCCGTCTCGATCTTCTGCGTTGAACCCGCGTAGATCTCGTCGATCGCGGAGCCGAGCGAGACGTTGAACTCGGCGTCGCTCATCTTCGAACGCAGGTCTTCCAGCAGCGCACGGCTGAAGCTGGCGATGATGCCCTTGTTCTTCGACAGTTCCACGCAGGCCTCGGGGCGCTTGTAGCCGCCCGAAAGGGCGACGACGCGCAGAACCTTGGGATGCTCGACCAGAGGATCGAACGTGCCCGGCACCACCGGCAGCGACAGCTTGAGCATGACCTGCTGCCCCTCGGGCAGCTCGTCGAGGCTCTTGAGGATTTCGGCGAGCAGGATCTTGTCGCACTCGGCGCGGGTCTCGCTCTTGATGTTCACCTCGGGCTCGATCATCGGCATCATGCCGTGGCCGAGCACCTGCTTGCCGATCTCGAACTGCTGCTTGACGACGGCGGCAATGCCTTCGGCATTGGCCGAATTGATCACCGAGCGCTCCTTGGTGCCGAACACACCCAGCGCCTTCGAACGCTCGAGCAGGGCATCGAGGGTCGGCATCGGCTTCATCAGCTGCACGCCATTGGCCTCGTCCTCGAGGCCCTTGTCGATCTTGATGAAGGGGACGATGCCCTTGTTGGTCAGCGCGGTCGGCGTCGGCACGCCATCGACCTGGCCGTCCATGGTCCGCTCGAACAGGATAGCGCCGATCACCTTGTCGCCGGTGAAGACGGGCGAGGAGATGATGCGCGAACGCATCTGGTGGATCAGGCCGAACATCTCTTCTTCGGTCGACCAGGCACCTTCTTCGATACCATAGCCCTTGAGCGCCTTGGGCGTAGAGCCACCGCTCTGGTCCAGCGCGGCGATGAAACCGTTACCTTCGGCCATCTTTGCCGCCATATCCGAATACTGCATGGGTACTCCTCCTGCCTTGTTCGATAACTTTAACGTGACGTTATCCGCCGGTCGATCTCTTCGCAACTGCGGTACAATCCGCCTGGTGTGCCATGTCCGGACACTGCCCCAGGTCGCCCCCGCGCACACGAACGCACAGCCCTGCCGACCGCGAAATGCCGCATGGCCAGGGATACCGCACCCGATCCAGGCACGATATCCCTCATGTCTCAGGCGGAAAGCGCCGCGACGCCGGGAAGTTCCTTGCCTTCCATCCATTCGAGGAAGGCGCCCCCGGCCGTCGAGATATACGTGAAGTCCTGCGCCACGCCCGCATGGTTGAGCGCGGCCACGGTATCGCCGCCACCGGCAACCGAAATCAGTGAACCCTCGGCGGTCAGCGCTGCGGCCGTCTTGGCCAGCGCCACGGTAGCGGCATCGAACGGCTGCATCTCGAAGGCGCCCATCGGGCCGTTCCAGACCAGCGTCCGGCAGGTCTTGAGCACGTCACCCAGTGCCTCGGCAGCCGTGGGCCCCGCATCGAGGATCATCTCGTCGGCTGCTACTTCATGCACGTTGCACGTGCGCAGGCTCGGCGGATTGGCGGCGAATTCCTTGGAGACGACGACCTCGTAAGGCAGGTGCACGGTGCAGCCCGAGGCATCGGCCGCGTCGAGGATTTCGTTCGCGGTACCGGTCAGGTCATGTTCGCACAGCGACTTGCCGACATCGACGCCCTTGGCGGCGAGGAAGGTGTTGGCCATGCCGCCGCCGATGAT
Source organism: Novosphingobium mangrovisedimenti (assembly GCF_025153475.1). Taxonomy (GTDB): domain Bacteria; phylum Pseudomonadota; class Alphaproteobacteria; order Sphingomonadales; family Sphingomonadaceae; genus Novosphingobium; species Novosphingobium mangrovi_A. The sequence continues at coordinate 122,228 of NZ_JANZXA010000011.1, read as the reverse complement.
GAGGTGATCGACCTGGGTAACAAGGTGCTTGAGCACGTCGAGCTTCGAGGAAACCTTGGCGCCGCCGACGACCGCGGCAACCGGCTTTTGCGGCGTGCCGAGCGCCTTGTCGAGCGCTTCCAGCTCGGCCTGCATCGACCGGCCGGCATAGGCGGGCAGGACCCGCGCCAGCCCTTCCGTGGTGGCGTGCGCACGGTGCGCGGCCGAAAAGGCATCGTTGACGTAGAAGTCGCCGTTTGCGGCGATGGCCTTCACCAGTTCGGGATCGTTCTTTTCCTCACCCTTCCAGAACCGCGTGTTCTCCAGAATGGCGATGTCGCCCGCGCGCAGGATACCCACGGACTGCGCGACGACGTCGCCTGCAATCTCGGGCACGAACATCACTTCCTTGCCGAGCACTTTCTCGACCGCGCCAACGACCATCGACAGCGACATCGTCGAGACGCGCTCACCCTTGGGCCGGCCGAAGTGCGCCAGCAGAAGGACCTTGGCGCCTTTCTGCGACAGTTCGAGAATGGTCGGAGCCGCCGCACGGATGCGGGTCTCGTCGGTGACCACGCCGTCCTGCATGGGCAGGTTCAGGTCGACACGGACCAGTGCCACCTTGCCGGTCACGTCACCAAGATCGTCGAGGGTCTTGAAAGCGCTCATTGCTCGTTCCTTGCTTCGCCGCTGCGGATACGACACGCCGCGAAAGCCGGGTGGGCTCTCGCGGCGCATGTATGGCGACGGACGGAGTGGTCCGCCGCCGGGTTCACGTTCAGAGGAACTTCGCCATCGCGCCCGCGGTGTCGAGCATGCGGTTCGAGAAGCCCCACTCGTTGTCGTACCAGGACACGACGCGCACGAACTTGCCTTCCATGACGGCCGTTTCCAGGCTGTCGACGGTCGAGCTTGCCGGGTAGTGGTTGAAGTCCGACGAAACCAGCGGCTGATCGGTGTAGGCGAGAACGCCCTTCATCGCGCCTTCCGAAGCGGCCTTCAGTGCGGCGTTGATCTCTTCCTTGGTGGTTTCGCGCTTCGGCACGAAGCACAGGTCGACCAGGCTGACGTTCGGGGTCGGCACGCGGATCGACGACCCGTCGAGCTTGCCCTTGAGTTCCGGCAGCACGAGGCCGACCGCGCGGGCGGCACCCGTGGTGGTCGGGATCATGTTGGCGGCGCCGGCACGGGCGCGACGCAGATCGGAGTGGATCTGGTCGAGCATGCGCTGGTCGTTGGTGTACGAATGAACCGTGGTCATGAAGCCACGCTCGATGCCGACGGTGTCGTTCAGAACCTTGGCGACGGGGGACAGGCAGTTGGTCGTGCACGAAGCGTTCGACACGACGATGTGATCGGCGGTCAGCGTCTCGTGGTTCACGCCGAAGACGACGGTGTTGTCGACGCCGGTGGCCGGAGCCGAGATCAGAACCCGCTTGGCACCCGCGTCGAGGTGCGGCTGCGAGGCTTCCTTCGACTGGAAGAAGCCGGTGCATTCGAGCACGATGTCGATACCCAGGTCCTTATGCGGCAGCTTGCCGGGATCGCGCTCGGCCGTGACGACGATGTCCTTGCCGTTGACGGTGATCTTGCCTTCGCCGGCCTCCACCGTGCCGGGGAAACGGCCGTGGGTGCTGTCATAGGCAAAGAGGAGCGCGTTCGACTTGGTGTCGGCCAGATCGTTGATCGAAACGAGATCGAGCCCGCAGTCCGGGCGCTCGAGGATCGCGCGCGCTACAAGGCGCCCGATACGTCCGAAACCGTTGATCGCAACCTTGGTCGCCATGTTCAATACTCCTCCTTAGGCGCTGAGTTTGTCGAGAATCTTGGGCACGATGGCTTCGACGGTGAAACCGAAACGTGCGAACAGATCCTTGGCCGGGGCCGACGCACCGAAGCGGTCCAGGCCGATGTTGAGGCCGCCATTGCGGCTGATGGCAGTGTAACGTTCCCAACCCATGGTCGATCCCGCTTCGATCGAAACGCGCAGAATCGAAGGGTCGTGCGGCAGGATTTCGTGCTTGTAGGCTTCATCCTGCGCTTCGAAAAGCTCCATGCACGGCATCGAAACGACATCGGCGCCGATGCCCTGCCCGGCAAGCGTGTCGCGCACGTTGCAGGCCAGTTCGACTTCCGAACCGGTGGCGATCAGGATCACCTTACGATCGCCCTCGGCGTGGCGCAGCACGTAGGCACCGCGTGCCGAAAGCATATCGCCCGACTTGCGCAATTGCGGCAGGTTCTGGCGGGTAAGCGCCAGTACCGACGGCGTGACGGACGCTTCCAGCGCGAGGTTCCAGCACTCGGCGGTCTCGACCGCATCGGCGGGGCGGAACACGTTGAGGTTCGGGATCAGGCGCAGACTCATCACCTGTTCGACAGGCTGGTGCGTCGGTCCGTCCTCGCCCAGACCGATCGAATCATGGGTCAGGACATAGATCGCGCGGGCCCGCTGCAGGGCCGACAGGCGGATTGCGTTGCGGCAGTAGTCCGAGAAGATCAGGAACGTGCCGCCATAGGGGACCACGCCGCCGTGCAGAGCCATTCCGTTCATCGCGGCGGCCATGCCGAATTCGCGGATGCCGTAGTACACGTAGCGGCCCGCATAGTCCTCGGAGGTGAACGGCGCCTGGCACTTGGCCTTGGTATTGTTGGAGCCGGTGAGGTCGGCCGAGCCACCCACCATCTCGGGAATGGCCGGAGCCAGCACGTTCAGCCAATTCTCGGAAGCCTTGCGGGTCGCGACGGTCGAATCGCCTGCGACCCATTCGGCGAGCGCCTGGCGGATCGGTGCGCCATCGGGCAGTTCGCCCGCCATGCGGCGGCTGAACTCGGCGGCGTCTGCACTGTCAGACAAGCGCGCATCCCACTCTGCCCGCGCTTTCGCACCGGCCGCGCCCAGCGAGCGCCAGTCGGCGAGAATTTCAGCAGGCACCTCGAATGGCGCGGCGTTCCAGCCCAGATATTCGCGCGTGGCGGCAATCTCGTCGGCGCCGAGGGGGGCGCCGTGAACGTTGTGGCTGCCCTGCTTGTTGGGCGCACCCTTGCCGATCACGGTGCGACAGGCGACCAGCGTCGGCTTGTCCGAAGCCGCTGCTTCAGACAGCGCACGTTCGATGTCGGCGAAGTCATGCCCGTCGCACGAGAAGACATCCCATCCGGCAGCGCGATAGCGTGCGGGGATGTCTTCGCTGGTCGAAAGCGAGGTGTCGCCATCGATGGTGATCTTGTTGTCGTCCCACAGGACCTTGAGCTTGCCCAACTTCAGATTGCCGGCAAGACCGATGGCCTCGTGGTTGATGCCCTCCATCAGGCAGCCGTCGCCCGCGATGACCCAGGTATTGTGATCGACCAGGTCGCTGCCGAAGGTGGCATTGAGATGGCGTTCGGCCATCGCCATGCCAACGGCCATCGCCAGGCCCTGTCCAAGCGGCCCGGTGGTGCATTCCACGCCCGGAATCAGGAAGTTTTCGGGGTGGCCGGCGCAGGGGCTGCCAAGCTGGCGGAAGTTGCGGATGTCGTCGATCGTCGGGCTTTCGTAGCCGGTCAGATAGAGCAGCGAATAGATAAGCATCGAACCGTGACCGGCGGACAGCACGAAGCGGTCGCGGTCCGCCCATTCGGGGGCGGCGGGATCGAACTTCAGGAACTTGGCGTAAAGCACAGTGGCGACATCGGCCATGCCCATAGGCATGCCGGGGTGGCCGCTGTTGGCTGCCTGAACCGCATCCATCGATAGCGCCCGGATGGCGTTGGCCATCGGCGCGAGACGGTCGGGGGCAAGGGTCATGGATTAGCTCCGGGTACGGGTATTTGCGGGACGATTCGGAAATTTGCGCCACCCCTTTAGGGAGAGGCGGCCTCCCGTCAAGTTCGGCACCCCATTTCACGCGCTTACGTACAGCGGGCGGCGACCCGCCCGCAGGTCCACGCGACTGTGAACAACCCGGTCCAACTGCTTGCCTTGTGACGATAATACGATAGCCATGGCGCCATGGAAGAGGTGCCGATCGTCAAGGCGGTTGAAAGGATCGAAGCAGCGCTGGCACGCGTCGAGGCGGCCTCGCGGGAAGCGGCGGACCTTCGCAATCGACACGAGCGGCTCAAGGCCTCCGTCTCCCGCTCTCTTGAAGATCTGGACAGGCTGATCGCGGACCGGACGGAATGAGCAACGTCACGCTCTCCATCGGCGGCCGCAGCTTTACCGTCGCCTGTGCCGACGGCGAGGAAGACCATGTCGCGGGCCTCGGTAAGTTGATCGACGACAAGGTGTCCGAAGCCGGTGCCACCGGCCAGACCGAGACCCGCATGCTGCTTTACGCCGCCCTGCTGCTGGCCGATGAAGTTCACGACCTGCAGGGCCGCAAGAATGCAGGCGCCGTGCCTTCCGGTCTGGCAGCACGCCTTGTCACGATCGCGGAGCGGATCGAAAATCTTGCAGACCTTCTTGAGAGCGACGCATCGAACGCCTAGATAGCACGTGACGGGATCTGCCCGGCACGAGCCGTTCGAACATCCCTGAGGCTATAAGCAATCCAAGGGGGCTGTCCCTGCCCGGATCGTGGTCCGACGTACATGGCTCCCACCTGACGTGAAGGCGTCAGAGGATTTCTAGGAAAACGACCCAAGGTGGACCCGTCACCCCCGATGTCACCCGCTGAAGAGAAGACAGCCCTGCGCAAGGCCTACCGCAAGGCGCGCGCCGATCATGTCTCGGGCCTGCCGGAAGGCCTGCGCGCGCTCGTGCTCAACCGGCCGCCGGCGCCAGTGGTGGCGAAGATACCTGAAGGTGCCACGGTCGGCCTCTATCATCCCGCGGGTACGGAAGCCCCTGCCACGGGCTGGGCGCGCTGGTTCAGCGAAAATGGCCGCCGTATCGCCCTCCCCTGGTTCTCCGCGCGCGATGCCGCAATGGAATTTCGGGCCTGGGCCAATCCCTGGGACGAAACTGGTCTCGAACCCGGTCCCTGGCGCGCCCTGCAACCGCTGGGCGACGATGGCCCGGTCATTCCCGATGTCGTCGTAGTCCCTCTGCTGGCCTTTACTGCCGCCGGGCACAGGCTGGGCCAGGGTGGCGGGCATTACGACCGCTGGCTGGACGCACATCCTCAGGTGCCCGCAATCGGGCTTGCATGGGATTGCCAGATCGCCGAGGAGCTGCCGCACGAAGCCCATGACCGCCCCCTTGCGGCCGTGGTGACGCCGACGCGAATCTATGAAGGACATGACTGACATGCGCGAAGCCCCGACATGGCGGATACCGATCGGCGTCCTCCTCCTCGTGCTTGCGCTCGCGCTTTACGGCATTGCGGTCGCCAGTTTCGTGCCCCCGCTCATCGGTGAGTGGAATGCGCTTGCCCAGACGCCGGTCTACGTGGTGCTCGGCCTCGTCTGGATATTGCCCCTGCGACGTTTCCTGATCTGGATGGAAACCGGCCGCTGGGGCTGATCGCGCCCCTGGCTTGAGAGCGTTTCCACATGGCTGGAAATGGAAAAGGCCGGGACAAGCCCGGCCTTCTTTCGTGCTGCGTGGCCACTTCGTGGGAAGTGGCGCGAGTGACGGGGCTCGAACCCGCGACCTTCGGCGTGACAGGCCGACACTCTAACCAACTGAGCTACACCCGCACAGCAATGTATGTGGTCAGGCAGGGCCTGGCCGTCCGCAACCCTGCCGGTTTCCCGGTAGAGATCCCAAGTGGCGCGAGTGACGGGGCTCGAACCCGCGACCTTCGGCGTGACAGGCCGACACTCTAACCAACTGAGCTACACCCGCGTACTTTGCGGTGCGTCCGCTTGGGAGCCGCGCCACTAAGCCAGCCTCGGGGACCTGTCAACTGCCTTGCCGGGGCTCGGCGGATTTTTTGCGTGAGCCCGGACCGCTGCGTCGTGATGAAGCTGCGTTAACCATATCTTGGCGACTGCGGGCGCATGTTCCCAGCAGGCCCATGGAGGGCCGTCATGAGGGAAATCAGTGCGTCCGAACCGGCATATCCTTTTCGCAGCTGTGCTCGCGTCGGCAACGGCTCTCGCCTTGCCCGCCGGTGCTCAGGGAACCGCTTCCGTCGCAACCGACAGCGCGGTCTATGTCGAGAGAATCACGCGCGAGACCAACCGCCGCCTCGAACCGGCACGGCGGCTCGTGCGTGGGGACCGTGTGGTAACCGTCGTCAGGTGGTATCGCATGGGTGGCGATGGCGGCTTTGTCATCACCAACCCGCTTCCCGCCTCGCTCGCCTATCAGGAGAGCACCAACGAAAGGCAGGAGGTCTCTGTCGACGGTGGCCGCACGTGGGGCAACCTTGCCAACCTGCGCGTCGGCAGCCGCGCCGCGACGCCAGAAGACGTCACGCACGTTCGCTGGCGCATTCCTGCAAGCAGTGCCGCACGCGGCCAGGGCGAGATCGCTTACGCCGGGATCGTCAAATAGGTCCGGGCGCGGACCAGTCCGCCGCCCCTACCCTGCCAGGATCAGCGCCGGAGCCTCGATCAGCTTCTTGAGGTCCTGCGCAAAACTCGCTGCATCCCAGCCGTCCACAACGCGGTGATCGCAGCTCATGGAAATGTTCATCAGCTTGCGCTTCTCGATACGCTCCGTGCCGCTGGAATCGCGCACGAACATCGGCCGTTCGACGATGCGGTTGGGGCCGATGATGGCCACTTCAGGGCGGTTGATGACGGGGGTCGTCGCAACGCCCCCCATGGGCCCGAGCGACGTCACCGTGATTGTCGAGCCCGACAGTTCGGCCGATTTCGCCGATCCGTCGCGCGCGGCGGCGGCAAGCCGCGAGATCTCGGTCGCGAGTTGCCACAGGTTGCGGTCCTGCGCGTCGCGGATCACCGGAACCATGAGCCCTGCCGGCGTCTGCGCCGCCATGCCCAGATGCACCGAGCCATGGCGTGTGACCACGCCCGCCTCGTCATCGTAATGCGCATTGAGCATGGGGTAGTCCGGGATCAGCTTGCAGATCGCGCTGATCAGGAACGGCAGCATGGTTAGCTTGGGCCGTTCGCCCCGCCCTTCATTGAGCTGCGCGCGCATCTCCTCGAGCGCGGTGACGTCGTATTCCTCGACATAGGCGAAGTGCGGAATGTTGCGCTTGGACGCTGCCATGTTTTCGGCGATGCGGCGGCGCAGGCCGATGACGCGGATCTGCTCGTCCCGTCCTTTGCGTCCGGCCGGCTGAAAACCGCTGGCCGAATTGTAGGCAAGGAACGCATCGAGATCGGCATGACGCACGCGTCCGTCTTCGGCGGGCCGCAGCTCGGACAGTGCGATCCCGAGGTCCTTCGCCCGCTTGCGCACAGCAGGACTGGCCATGACTTTCGCCGATGGACTGCCGGCAGGCGCGAGCGCGGGCGGCTCCGCCGTTTCGGCCCGGACTACTACCGAGGCCGGCTGTGGTGCTGGCTCAGGAGGCGCTGCAGGCATTTCCGGTTCGGGCTCGCTGCGCGTCTCCTCGGTAACGGCGGGAGCATTGGCGTGGGCGGCAGGCATGGCAGCCCCGGCGCCTTCGTTGCCCTCGCCTTCCACCTCGATCACTACGAGCGGCGAACCGATGGCAATGACATCGCCGGTCTCGCCCGCGACCTCGATCACCTTGCCCGCCACCGGGCTTTCCATTTCGACCGTCGCCTTGTCGGTCATCATGTCGGCAAGACGGCCGTCTTCCTCGACCATGTCGCCGACCTTCACATGCCAGGCAACGACTTCTGCTTCGGCAATGCCTTCCCCGATGTCGGGAAGGCGGAACGTGTAGCGCCCCATCTGATCAATCCTTCATCAGCCGGTCCACCGCTTCGCCGATGCGGACGGGACCCGGAAAATATGCCCACTCGAGGCTGTGCGGATACGGCGTGTCGAAGCCGGTCACGCGCTCTATGGGCGCTTCGAGGTGATAGAAGCAGCGCTCCTGCACGAGCGCGACGAGTTCGGCGCCGAAGCCGGAGGTGCGGGTTGCCTCGTGTATCACCAGGCATTTCCCCGTCTTCTCGACAGACTTTTCCACAGCCTCGATGTCGAGCGGCACCAGCGTGCGCAAGTCGATGATCTCTGCATCGACGCCCTTTGCTTCCAGCACCGCCTCCGCCACGTGCACCATGGTGCCGTACACCAGCACGGTCAGCGCGGAACCTTCGCGCACCGTGCGCGCCTTGCCGAGCGGAATCGAATAATAGCCTTCGGGCACTTTGCCGCCGGGATGCGCCTTCCAGGTCCTCGAAGGGCTGTCGTAGTTTCCATCGAATGGGCCGTTGTAGATGCGCTTGGGCTCGAAGAAGACCACCGGATCGTTGTCCTCGATCGCGGCGATCAACAGCCCTTTGGCGTCGTGCGGCGTCGAGGGAATCACGGTCTTGAGGCCGGCGACGTGCGTAAACAGCGCCTCCGGGCTCTGGCTGTGCGTCTGCCCGCCGAAGATGCCGCCGCCGAATGGCGAGCGAATCGTGATCGGCGCGATGAATTCTCCCGCCGAACGATACCGCAGGCGAGCAGCTTCCGAGACGAGCTGGTCCAGGCCTGGATATATATAGTCCGCGAACTGGATCTCGGGCACCGGCCGAAGCCCGTAGGCGGCCATCCCGACAGCGGCCCCGACGATACCGCACTCGTTGATCGGCGAATCGAACACCCGGTTCATGCCGTACTTTTTCTGCAGGCCCGCCGTGGCCCGGAAAACGCCGCCGAAATAGCCGACATCCTCGCCCATGATCACGACGTCGGGATCGTGAGACATCATGATGTCGAGCGCATCGTTGATCGCTTCGATCATATTGAGCGAGCGGGTCGGCGCCTCGTGGAGGCTGACGGGTTCCTCTTCCAGCATATCCCCTACTCCTTCCACTCCGGCCATTTCGTCCGGCGCTCGCTGATGGCCTGTTCGGCCTGCTCTTCCAGGTGCCAGGGCAGTTCCTCGAAAACGTCCTCGAACATCGTATGGAACGGATGATGCAGACCGTGTCCCAGGATGCCGTTCTTTTCGGCCTCCTTGGTGGCCGCGCGAACGTCCTCGGCCAGCACGCGGTCCATCTCCGCATGCTGTTCCTCGGACCATTCCCCCATAGCCACGAGGTGATTCTTCAGGCGCATGATCGGATCGCCGAGCGGCCATTCCTCGGCTTCGCGCGCGGAACGGTAGGCGCTCGGATCATCCGAGGTCGAATGGCCCTCGGCGCGATAGGTGAAATGTTCGATAAGCGTCGGCCCCTTGTTGGCCCGGGCGCGGTTGGCCGCCCAGTCCATCGCCGCATAGACCGCGAGCGCATCGTTGCCGTCGACTCGCAGGCCCGCGATTCCGTAGCCTGCCGCGCGTGCGGCAAACGTCGTTCGCTCAGCCCCGGCAAAGCCGGAGAAGCTCGAAATCGCCCACTGGTTGTTCACCACGTTGAGCACCACCGGCGCGTTGTAGACGGCAGCGAACGTCATCGCCGCGTGGAAATCTCCCTCCGCGCTCGATCCCTCGCCGATGAAGCTGGTCGCGATGCGCGTATCGCCCTTGATCGCACTCGCCATGGCCCAGCCCACGGCCTGCGGGAATTGTGTGGCAAGGTTGCCGGAGATCGTGAAGAATCCATAGTCCTTTGCCGAATACATGATCGGCAACTGCCGCCCTTTCAGCCGGTCGGCGCGGTTCGAGTAGATCTGGTTGATCATCTCGACGAGAGGATAGCCGCGCGAAATCAGGATGCCCTGCTGGCGATAGCTGGGAAATACCATGTCATCGCTGGCAAGGGCAAAGGCGCAGGCCACGGAAATCGCCTCTTCGCCAGTGCTCTTCATATAGAAGCTGGTCTTGCCCTGCCGCTGGCCACGATACATGCGATCGTCGAAAGCACGTGTAAGCGCCATGGTGCGCAGGATGCGGCGCAGCGTTTCGGCATCGAGGCCGGGATTCCACGGGCCGACGGCGTGATCCTCGTCATCGAGAACGCGGATCAGGTCGGACGTCAGCGGCCAGGTCTCGCGGGCCTCGCAAGCCTCGTCGGGCCGACGCACCGTTCCCGCTTCGGGGATCTCCAGATGCGAATAGTCGACAACGTCACCCGGCCGGTAACAAGGCTCGGGAACGTGAAATTCCAACGGCGGCAAATTTCCGCGCCGTTTGTCCGAAGGGGCCTGACCTGTGGTCATCTTGTGCTCTCCCGCCATGATCGGGTCGCGAGAACCCTGAGCATCAATATTCTGCGTGAGAGTTATAATATTACTCACTGCAGCAATGTCAATCGCTCAGTGCCACCCTTTCGCGCCCGGGCTATCCCTTTATAAACGCCCGGCATCCGGCAAAGTTTGACACGGGCGCCATAACGTGCGCGCACGTACTACGTGGATATGCCCCGGCCCGAAATACACCGCGACACCGCACATGCGGCGTCACACGGCGACGGGGGCGGCTATGTGAGGGTGTGGATCGTAGTCGAGCACCTCGAAGTCCTCGATCCGGTAATCGAAGATCGTGTCGGGCTTGCGCTTGATCTTCAGGACGGGATGGCTGCGCGGCGTGCGTGCGAGTTGTTCCTGCACGAGATGTTCGTGGTTCAGATAGACATGCGTGTCGCCGCCGCTCCAGACCAGTTCGCCGGGTTCGAGATCGCATTGCTGCGCCAGCATCCGCAACAACATCGCTGCCGAAAAGGCATTGAACGCAAAGCCCAGCCCTAGATCGCACGATCGCTGCCACAACATGCCCGACAGCCGGCCGCCGGCGACATGATACTGATAGGTCATGTGGCAGGGCGGCAGGGCCATGCCGCCAAGCTCTGCGACATTCCAGCCAGTAAACAGGAGGCGGCGCGATGTCGGATTGTGGCGAATATCTTCCACCAGCTGCGCGATCTGATTGATCGGCTTTCCGCGCCGGAACAGCCCCTCGCCGGCAGGCTCGTAAGTATCCCAGCTTACCCACTGCTTGCCGTAGACCGGCCCGAGATCGCCCCAGCGTTCGGCGAACGAATCGTCCTCGAGAATGCGTGCTTCGAACGCATCGCGATCTATCTCTTCACCCGTTTCGCGCCGAAAGCGGTCGAGCGGCCAGTCGGTCCAGATATGGACTTTCTGACGGACGAGTTCGCGAATGTTCGTATCGCCGGTCAGGAACCACAGCATTTCGCGCGCAGCGGTCTTCCAGGCCACGCGCTTGGTCGTGAGCAGCGGTACGGCATCGCCGGAAAGATCGAAGCGCATGGATGGTCCGAACAGCGAACGGGTCCCTACGCCCGTGCGGTCGCGCCTCTCGTCGCCATGTTCCCACACTTCCCGCAACAGGCCGAGATACTGGTACTCGTAGTGCGGAACGGAACTCGACGGCATGAATGTCCCTCCAGGAATGACGTGAGCCCCTCTCGACAAGGCCTGCAGCACGCCCGTGCAATATAGAAAGGGACCTAGCCCTCGCCGGCCGCGAGGAAAAGAACCGGGAAAGAGTTACGCCCGACTGGAATCCGTCCGCAAAGCCAGCCCTGTCCCCTGCTCCTGGGATAGCGCTGATCACAGAAGCCGGTGCCTAAATCAGCGTAAGTGAAAAAGGGTTGCACGATTTGCACATTGTTCCCTTGCCACCTTCTGAATCGCTCTCTATAGGCGCGCTCCTGCCTCGGGCCGCTTTAACGCGGCACGATCGGTCGGGGAGTAGCTCAGCCTGGTAGAGCACTGTCTTCGGGAGGCAGGGGCCGGAGGTTCGAATCCTCTCTCCCCGACCATTTTACGCATAAAACACCATACATCACCACCGCGCGAATGGGCGCATCGTGGTGGTGCGTGCGCGGCGGCGATGCGCCCATTCAGTCCTGACACCCATCTCTGAACCTGCGAATCGCGCGTGCCCACTGGGCGGGCCTCCTGACATCGCCGTTCGCGCCGATGGATCGAATGGCTGAATTGGCGATTTTCGCCCTTCCAGAGGGCGTTTGCGGTGCACTTCTCTCCCGATCCGTTGCCGCGAAGTCACTATGTATCGCTGGCGCGTAATCTTCGCACGAGACACGTTGACACAAAACTGAGGCGGTTTCAGTTCCTGCGCGCAAGGAACATTCAGTCCTGACACCATCTCATGGGAGAGAATATGCGTCTTCTTTCGACTCTGCTGCTGTGCTCTGCGAGCGTGGCAGCTCTTTCAACGCCCGCTTTGGCTCAGGATGCCGACACCGAAGCCAGCACCGAATCCTCGTACACCGAAAACGTCATCATCGTTCAGACGCGTCGCCGCGCCGAAGACGTGCAGGACGTTCCCGCTGTGATCGACACCGTGTCGGCCGATCAGGTCAGCAAGCTGAACATGCGCAGCTTCCAGGACGTTGCTGCTATCGTCCCGGGCCTGCAGATGGACACCGAATCCAACGGCGTGGGCGGTGGTGCCAAGCTGCGCGGTGTCAATTTCGACGTCAGCGCCAGCGGCAACAACCCGACCGTCGAATTCTATTTCAACGACGCGCCGATCACGGCCGGCGTTATCCTTCAGCAGATGTATGACATCGGCATGATCGAAGTGCAGCGCGGTCCGCAGGGCACCCTGCGCGGTCGTGCATCCCCCTCGGGCTCGATCACGGTCACTGCCAAGAAGCCCGACCTTTACGAATACGGCGGCTTCGCGGACATGACCGCGAACGACATCGGCACCCTCAATTTCAAGGGCGGCGTCAACATCCCCGTGATCGAAGGCATTGCGGCCATCCGTGCTGCCGGTGTGTGGGACGAGAATGAAGGCGACCGCGTCCGTTCGATCTATTCCACCAAGGATCCCTTTTCGCGAACCAAGAGCGGCCGCATCTCCATCCTCGTTCAGCCGACCGACTGGCTGAAGCTGGAAGGCATGTATCAGCGTCTGGACCGCACGGCCCGCGCCTACACGCAGGTCGCCTCTTTCAGCGAAGTGAACCCCGATGCGGGCGCCAGCCCCGTCTACATCGCGTCGTCGGACCGCCTCTCCAACATGGAGCATGGCCTGGATACCCGCCAGATCTACAACATCTACAACTGGCGTGCCGAAGGTTCCGCGCTGGGGCAGGTGCTCATCTACCAAGGGCAGCACTACACCCAGGAGATCTGGGGCCATGAGAACCAGGACAAGGGCAACTTCTTCTCGGGCGACATCTTCCGCGACAATTACTCTGACGTTTCATCGACGTCGCATGAAGTTCGTCTGCAGAACGATGCCCGACTGCTCGAAATGTTCGACTACGTCGTCGGGTTCTTCGACTACAAGAGCACCACGCCGACCGACCTGGTTAGCCGCACGATCCTTGGCGCCCCCAATCCGTATAATCCGGATAGCGGCATTTTGGGATCGAGCTTGGCGCCCGGCCTCACCGATTACGTCGTCACCGACATCGAACGCACAGGTCATTCGCACGAGCAGTCGTTCTTCGGTAACCTGACCGCCCACATCGGCGAGAGCACCGAAATTGCGGGCGGCCTTCGTCATATCGACTATCGCGACGTGAATGGCCTGGTCGTTGGCGGCATTACGGTCTCGTCCGATGGCCAGAATGCGAAGAAGTGGATCTACAGCGCTTCCGTGAAGCACAATTTCACGCCTGACCTGATGATCTATGCGAGCACGGGCAGTTCCTGGCGTCCGGGCCTGAACGTCGTGGGTGACTTTAGCCTCAGCCAGTCGGCTCTGGAACAGAGCCTCCTGAACCTTCCGGCCGAGACGTCGAAGTCTTACGAAATTGGCCTGAAGAGCACCATTCTGGGCGGTCGTGCCCACCTGAACCTGACGGCCTACCACCAGAAGTTCAACAACTACCCCTACCGTGTGCCGGGCCAGGGCGTGTATTACGTGAACACAGCGTATGACCGCACATCGGGCACCACCTATCAGGAAGTCGCCCAGTTCAATTTCGTCGGCGCTGTGCCGGTGGAAGTGAACGGCGTCGAAGGCGATCTGTCTGTGGCCGTGACCGACAATTGGGACGTCGGGCTCACTGCCGCCTACTCGATCGGCAAGATCAAGAACGGTACGATCCCGTGCAACGACCTCAACGGCGACGGCGTGCCTGACGGCACGACCTCCGCCCCGAGCCTTGCCGAACTTCAGGCCGTGGTGGGCAGCGACAACCTCTCTGCTTGCACCGTCTCCCAGCGCTCGGGCTTCCAGTCCCCCTTCAGTGCAACGCTGACGTCCGAATACCGGTACGAGGTTTCGGATGCGGTTGAAGCTTATGTCCGCGGCCTGGTGAACTTCAACGGCAATTCCCGCGCCGACCCGACCAACATCTACGATGATGTCGGCTCCTATGGTCTGGTGAACCTGTACACGGGTATTCGTTCACCCGATGGTGCATGGTCGATTTCGCTGTTCGCGAAGAATCTGCTCGACACCACCAAGACCCTGACGCGCGGCGACCCGCTGTTCACGTCTTATCGCAACCTCGCTGCGGGTGGCGCTGCGGCCACCTACACCAGCAGCTACACGGCGGTAACTACCACTGCGCCGCGTGAGTTCGGCCTCAACGTGCGCTACGCCTTCGGTTCGCGCTGATCGGCTCAAACGGCAGCGTAGCCAAGCCAATGACCGGGCGGGGGATCGAAAGGTCCTCCGCCCTTTTTCGTGGCGCGGATGTCAGCCGCCGCGCAGGAGTTGCACGCCCCAGTCGCGTTCGAACAGATAGAGCAGCAAGCGTGCCGCTTCTCCGCGCGGTCCGGACAGCCCGCCATCGCGTTCGATGAGCAGCCGTGCATCGTCATGGGCCAGCGGGAGCAGCTTCTGGATCTGCTCGAGACTGGCGATGCGGAACGGCGTATCCCCCGATTGCCGCGTACCCAGCAGTTCACCGCCGCCGCGCAGTTCCAGGTCCTCTTCCGCCAGCCTGAAGCCGTCCTGCGTCTCGCGCATCAGGGCCAGGCGCTGGCGCGCGGTTTCGGACAAGGATTGCCCGCGCAGCAGCAGGCACGTAGATTTCTCGCTTCCGCGCCCCACCCTGCCGCGCAGTTGATGAAGTTGAGCGAGACCGAAGCGCTCGGCCTGCTCGATCACCATCAGCGTGGCGTTGGGCACGTCCACGCCGACCTCGATCACGGTCGTCGCGACGAGCAGCTTCGCTTCACCCGAAGCGAACCGTTCCATGGCCGCGTCCTTCGCCTCGGGGCGAAGCTGGCCATGGACCAGCACCACGCCTTCGCCGAACCGCTCCTTCAGTGCCGCAAAGCGGGCCTCTGCCGCAGCGAGGTCGTCGTTCTCGCTTTCGTGTACCATCGGGCAGACCCAGTAGGCCTGCTGCCCGGTCTCGAAATGCCGGGCCAGCGCGCCAGCAACATCGCCGATCCGCTCGACCGAGACCACCCGCGTATCGATCGCCTGTCGACCGGGCGGCAGCTCGTCGAGCCGGGATACGTCCATCTCCCCATACTGCGCGAGCGTGAGCGTGCGCGGGATCGGCGTCGCCGTCATCGCCAGCGTGTGCGGCGTGCGGCGCCCCTTGCGCGCGAGCATCAGGCGCTGGCCGACCCCGAAGCGGTGCTGCTCGTCGATCACGACCAGTGCGAGGTTCCTGTACGCCACCGTGTCCTGAAAGATCGCGTGCGTGCCGACCACGATGTCAATCGAACCGCCGACGAGGCCCATAAGGATCGCTTCGCGTGCCTTGCCCTTGTCACGTCCGGTAAGGAGCGCGATTTCGACCCCGGTCCCTTCCAGCATCTTGCGCAGCGTCTCGAAGTGCTGTCGGGCGAGGATCTCGGTCGGGGCGAGCATGGCCGCCTGGGCCCCCGCCTCCACCGCGATCAGCATGGCCGACAGCGCCACCACCGTCTTGCCCGAGCCGACATCGCCCTGCAGCAGCCGCAGCATCGGTGCGGCCTGCGCCATGTCGCCTTCGATTTCCGCGATGGACCGTTTCTGCGCCCCCGTCAGCGTGAAGGGCAGCCGCAGCTTGCCGCGCAACGTTCCGTCACCGGCCAGCGGTGTGCCGTGCTGCGCGCGATTGCTCTGGCGCACCAGCATCAGCGCGAGCGCATTGGCCAGCAGCTCGTCGTAGGCAAGCCGGTCGCGCACCGGGGCATTCGGCCCCTTGTGCGCCTCGCGCAGCGCCTCGCGCCAGTCCGGCCACTTCGTGCGCTGCAAAAGGCCCGGCTCGATCCACTCGGGAAGCTCGGGCAGTGCCCGCAGCGCCTGCTCCGCCAGTCCGGCGATGCGCCCCTGCGTCAGCCCTTCGGAGAGCGGATAGACCGCCTCGCGCAATTGGCCGAGCGGAGCGGCGGCGCTTTCCGAGACATGCTCGGGGTGCACGATCTGCAGCATCTGCCCATACTGGTCGAGCCGCCCGGCGACCCAGCGCTGCTCCCCTACCGGAAGCTGCTTTTTCGCTGTGTAGGAGGCCCGGCCGAAATAGGTCAGTGTGCAGACATTGCCGATCTCGTCCTCGGCCAGCACGCGGAACGGCCCCCGCCCCGATGGCGCGCGATGTTCGCGCACCGTCAGCGAGACGATGATATTCTCCCCAACGCCAGCATCGTCGAGATTCGTTACCGCGCGTCGCTCCACGAACCGATCGGGCAGGTGATAGGCCACGTCCTTGATCCGTGCGAGGCCCAGCTTTTCGAGCGGGCGCCGCAACTTGGGGCCGACACCGTCGAGCGCCTCGACTTCGACGAACAGGGAATTGAGCGCTTCGGGCCGCATGGTGGCCTCTTAGCGCGGTGTTTCGACACTTGCCATGGCGTGTGTGCACGCTTACCGCGCGGGGCCATGACCGAGCTTTCACCCCGTCTCGCCCGCCTGAAGTTCCGCGCCTGGCATCGCGGCACGCGCGAGGCCGACTACATGATCGGCTGCTTCTTCGACCGTTTCCACGCCGACTGGTCCGAAGCCGACGTCGACCTGTTCGAGAAGCTGATCGAGGAAGAGGACGTCGACATCATGGCCTGGGCGCTCGGCACCCAATCCATTCCCGAGGAATACCGGGGGCCGCTGGTCGACCGCATGATGAAGCTCGACTACGTCGAGATCCCGCGCTGAGGCGGAACTTCACGAAGTTTGTCCGCACAGCGCATAGGCAAGTTTTCGGGTTTTCCTTTTGAAACATGGGGTTGTCTGGCTGCGTTCTTCACGCCGCCCATGGTATTCGCCAACGATGTCAAGGAGCGCGGCCTGCACGAGGACCGCGGGAATTCTGACAGGTCGCGGCGATGTAGGAAAACGGCACGGTGCATTTCACGCATCGGGCACCGGTATCCTGAGACGCGCGGAAAGCCCCCCCGAACGTGAAGGCGCGAAGGCGATGGCACCATGGAAATGCGTCATCAGACGATGCGCCATCGGGATGCCCAGGCCGAACCCGGCCGTGTTGCGTGCACGGGCTTCGTCGAGGCGGAAAAAGGGATCGAGGATGTCCTCGTAGTACTCGGGCGGTATGCCCGGTCCGTCGTCCTCGATCACAATCGCCCACTGGCCGTTCTCGTCGGGTTCGATGTCGACCGAAGCGTGGGTGCCGTATTGCACTGCGTTCTGCGTGACGGCAGCAATGGCCAGCGCCAGAGGCTCAGGATAGGTCCGAATCTCCGGCGAAGACCTGGCACGAATTTCGACGCGGTCCGCGAACGGCGCGACAACGCCATGGATGAACGGAAGCAGATCGACGGTTTCGGGCGTCGCAACCATATGTTGTACCCGCAGGAACTGCTGTAATGACGCCAGCAGGGCTTCCATCTCGTCCACATTCGCCAGCAGCAGTTTCGAAAGCTCCTCGTCCTCGACGAGTTCCGCCGCGACCTTCTGGCGCGCGAGCGGCGTACGCAAATCGTGGCTGATCGCCTCGAACGATTTCGTCTGGTCCCGCAGGAGACGGGCGATGCGCCCCTGCATCAGGTTCATCGCATGTGCGAGGTCGCGCAAGTCGCGGGGGCCTTCCTCCCTGATGGCGACCTCGCGGCCGTGCCCGATCAGGTCTGCGGCAGCCGTCAGCCGTCGCAGCGGCCGTGCCAGCAGCAGGAGCATGCGCAGGCCGATGGCCAGCAGGACCACCGAAGTGACGAAGGTGGTGACGATGGCTCTCGAGGCTATCGGCCACATCGACGCGATATCGATCGAGCGGAAGTTGAGCCAGTTGCCCTCCCCCAGCCAGATCGATCCCACCAGATCCTCGCCGCCGTTCTGGCCCGTGACCCGTGCGAGACTCAGCGAGCGTCCAGCCAGAGACGGCTCCCAGAGCACGATCTGCCGGGCGATTTCCTCCAGATCGCCGTTCATCGCACCGGGCGCGATGGCCGGCACGGACGTGACGTCCGCGTGCAGGTAGCGCGTACTCATGGCATCGGAGAGTTGTTCCGGGGTGATCGCGTGAAGCCGGTCGCTCACCACCAGCAGTTCGGCAATGCGCCGCGCATGATCGTCCTTCAGGGTTTTCCTGTCGATCGCCTGATAGAAAAGCAGGCTGGCGGTCAGTTGCACCGCGACCAGCGCAACGAACACGACCGCCACATACGCGACAAAGCGGGGGGTGTGCGGATGGGACAGAATCGAGGCACCTCTCGTCGAATGGCCGGGGTTGGTCTCCGGTCCGGGCAGCCCTTCGTTTTCATCAGCGCCCCGGAAGGTCAATTGCCTCCCGCCACCGGGCAACACTTTGAAACGATGGATGGCTGGCAACAGCAGACCTGGGACTTCGATCCATTGCGTCGGATATCCCGGCCCCAAGGCGATTGAATTTCCCGCGCAAACCGCTATCTCGCGCGCTTCCCACCATGCCCGACATTCAACGCATTCTCTCGGCCACGACGCCGCTGACGCTGGCCTCGGTAACGCGCGGCGCGCAACCGCTCGTCATGGCCGACCTTGCCCGCGCCGCGAAAGGTCGCGCCGTCTTCATCGCCGACAACGAAGCGGCGATGAGCGCGGTTGCCGAAGCGGCGAAGTTCTTCGCGCCCGAACTGGACGTGGTGGAATTTCCGGCATGGGACTGTCTGCCCTATGACCGTGCCAGTCCGGCCCTTTCGGTCAGCGCGCGCAGACTGGCGGCGCTCTACCGGCTGCAGGCGAAACGCAGCGGGCCGCAGCTTCTGGTCACCACTGCCAACGCCGTGTTGCAGCGCGTGCTCACGCCATTCCGCATCCGGGAATCGGTGCGGCTTATCAAGCCGGGCATGGAAATCGGCCACGAAAGCCTGATCGCACTGCTGCGCCGTCAGGGCTACCAGCGCACCGACACCGCCATCGACGCGGGCGAGTTCGCGGTGCGCGGCTCGATCTTCGACATCGTGCCTTCCGGTCTCGATGCCGGCCTGCGGCTCGACTTCTTCGGCGACGAGCTGGAAACGCTGCGCCTGTTCGATACCGGCACCCAGCGGTCGACCGGAACGCTTGGCGAATACCTGCTGCTGCCCGCAGGCGAAGGCCTGCTCGACGACGATACGATCAAGCGCTTCCGCAGCCGCTACCGCGAGATGTTCGGCGCCAATGCCACGGGCGACCCGCTTTACCAGGCCATAAGCGACGGCCGCCGCCTTGCCGGCATGGAACACTGGCTGCCGCTGTTCGAGGACCGGCTCGTCACCCTGTTCGACCATCTTTCTGACGATGACCTGATCGTGGCCGACACGTCCGCGATCGGGGCCGCCGAGGAACGACTGGGCGACATTGCCGACTATCACAAGGCCCGCCTCGACACGTCGGGCCAGAAGGCCGGAAGCTACCGCCCGCTGGCGACCGATGCGCTCTATCTGGCGGAAGCGGAATTGCGCCAGACGCTGTCCGGATTCCCCGTCCATCAGGCGGACGCCTTCGCCAAACCGGAAGGCGCGAAAGTCATCGACTTCGGTTTCGGCAACGCGCGCGATTTCACGCCGGAACGGGCACGCGGCGACAATGCCTACGATGCGGCAGCCAAGCATCTTCACGATGTCGGCAAGGGCGGGCGCAAGCCTATCCTTGCCGCCTATTCCACCGGCAGCCGCGCGCGCCTCGTCTCTATCCTGGGCGAAGCGAGTCAGTCGCACAAATGGGGCCCCGAACCGCGCCTTGCCGACACCTGGCAGGAGGCGCTCGGGCTGGCCGTGCAGGGCCGCTCGGCCGCGCTGGTGCTGCCGCTGGAGACGGGCTTTTCGAACGATGCGATCGAAGTCGTCACCGAGCAGGACATTCTCGGCGACCGCCTCGTGCGCCGCAAGAAGAAGCGCAAGGATTCCGATGCCTTCCTAGCCGAACTGGCGGCGCTGACGCCGGGCGACCTGATCGTCCACATGGACCACGGCATCGGCCGCTATGAAGGCCTGCAGTCGATTCCGGTGGGCCAGAGCCCGCACGACTGCGTGATGCTGACCTATGCGGGCGGCGACAAGCTCTACATCCCGGTCGAGAACCTCGACGTGCTTTCGCGCTACGGCAGCGAGAGCGAGGGCGTCGCGCTCGACAAGCTGGGCGGCGAAGGCTGGCAGAAGCGTCGCGCCCGCCTGAAGGAACGCATCCGCGAGATCGCAGGCGAGCTGATGAAGACGGCGGCCGAGCGCGCCCTGCGCAAGGCGCCGGTGCTGGTGCCCGAAGGCTCGGCCTACGACCAGTTCGTCGACCGCTTCCCCTGGCAGGAAACCGAGGATCAGGACGCCGCGATCTCCGACGTGCTCGACGATCTTGCCGCCGGCAAGCCGATGGACCGCCTCGTGTGCGGCGATGTCGGCTTCGGCAAGACCGAGGTCGCGCTGCGCGCCGCCTTCGTTGCTGCCATGGCCGGACAGCAAGTGGCCGTCGTCGCGCCGACCACCCTGCTCGCCCGCCAGCACTATGCCGGTTTCGCCGAGCGCTTTGCCGGCTTCCCGCTCAATGTCGGCCGCCTCTCGCGCCTCGTGCCCGAGAAGGAAGCCCGGACCACCCGCGAGGGGCTGGCGAGCGGCACGGTGGACATCGTCTGCGGTACCCACGCGATCCTGTCGAAGTCGGTGCAGTTCAAGCGCCTCGGCCTTGTCATCGTCGACGAGGAGCAGCGCTTCGGCGTCAACCACAAGGAGAAGCTCAAGCAGCTTCGCACCGACGTGCACGTGCTGACGCTCACCGCCACGCCGATCCCGCGCACGCTGCAGATGGCGATGTCGGGCCTGCGCGAGCTGTCCACCATCCAGACCCCGCCGGTCGACCGCCTGGCGGTGCGCACCTACGTGATGGAATGGGACGACATGGTGATGCGCGAGGCGCTGCTGCGCGAACACCATCGCGGCGGGCAGAGCTTCATCGTCGTGCCGCGCATCTCGGACATGCCCGAGATCGAGGAATGGCTGCGCACCCACGTGCCCGAGGTCAAGTGCATCACCGCGCATGGCCAGATGGGCGCGGGAGAAGTGGAAGAGCGCATGAGCGCCTTCTACGAGGGCAAGTACGAGGTTCTGCTCTCCACCACCATCGTCGAGAGCGGCCTCGACATTCCGCGCGCCAACACGATCATCATCCACCGCGCCGACCGTTTCGGCCTCGCCCAGCTCTATCAGTTGCGCGGCCGCGTCGGCCGCTCCAAGCTGCGCGCCTATGCCTACCTGACAACGCCGGCCAACACGCAGCTTTCCGAAGTCGCGGAAAAGCGCCTCAAGGTGCTGGGCGATCTCGACAGCCTTGGCGCCGGCTTCCAGCTCGCCAGCCATGATCTCGACATCCGCGGCGCGGGCAACCTGCTGGGCGACGAGCAATCGGGCCATATCCGCGAAGTCGGCTTCGAACTCTACCAGTCGATGCTCGAGGACGCGATCCTGGCCGCGCGCGCCGGTGGCGCCGGGCTGGAGAAGGACACCTCGGGCCTGTCACCCGCCATCACCGTCGATGCGCCGATCATGATCCCGGACGATTACGTCCCCGATCTGGCGGTGCGCATGGCGCTCTACCGCCGCCTCAACGATGCCGACAGCCAGCAGGAAATCGAAGCGCTCTCGGCCGAGATGATCGACCGCTTCGGCGATCTGCCCGCCCCCACCGCCAACCTGATCCAGCTCATCCAGATCAAGCGGCAGGCGATCGAGGCGCACATCGCCAAGATCGACGTCGGCCCGCGCGGCACGCTGGTGAGCTTCCACAACGACAGCTTCCCCAACCCGGCCGGGCTGAT
Source organism: Novosphingobium mangrovisedimenti (assembly GCF_025153475.1). GTDB lineage: Bacteria > Pseudomonadota > Alphaproteobacteria > Sphingomonadales > Sphingomonadaceae > Novosphingobium > Novosphingobium mangrovi_A. Next base: position 100,235 of record NZ_JANZXA010000011.1, on the reverse strand, counting down.
CGCCTATGCTGAGCGGCTGCAGGGCACGGTGAAGTTGCGTCCGGACAACAAGCTGGTGCTGGCCCGCGCATGGGGCGATCCCAAGGCCCGGCTCAATGGCCTGTTCCAGCTTACCAGGGGCCTCAGCGCGGTGGCGCGCAAAGCGGGATAAACCGGGGGCGGTTCAAGCTCCCGCCAGCTTCAGGAACTTTGCCCCGCTCATCGGCTGGGCACGCAGGAAGCCCTGATAGTAGGCGCAGCCTTCGCGGGCGGCGACGTCGCGATGGGCCTCGTCCTCGATGCCCTCGGCGATGACCTCGAGATCGAGCGCCTTCGCCATGGCCACGATCGCGCGCAGCACGGCCACGTCGCGCTTGTCGCTCGTCACGCCCTCGATCATCGAGCGGTCGAGCTTGAGGTAGTGCATGGGCAGCACCTTGAGGTAACGGAAGTTGCAGAAGCCCGCGCCGAAATCGTCGAGCGCGATGCGGATGCCCTGCGCGGAAAACTCCGCCATCATCTGCGCGGCGAGCGTGACGTCGCTGATCAGCGCCTGCTCGGTGACTTCCAGCGTGAGCTGGCGCGGCGGGAAGCCGCTTTCACGCACGAGGTCGAGCATCTGGCGCACATAGCTGCCGAAGGCGAGATCGGCGGGCGTCACGTTGATCGAGAGGCGCAGCTTGCCCGGCCACTCACAGGCCGCCCACAACGCCTTGCGGGCGATATGGCGCGACAGCGGCGCCACATGGTCCGCCCGCTCGGCGATCGTGAACAGCGCCCCCGCGCCGATCCTGCCAAGCTCGGGGTGGACCCAGCGCGCCAGCGCCTCGGCACCGGTCAGGCTGTCGTCGGCAAGGCTGAACTGGGGCTGGAACAGGATCTCGATCTCGTCGCGGTCGATCGCACCCAGCAGGTCCGCTTCCAGCTGCGCGCTGGACCGTCCTGGCGGCGTCACCTCGCCATCGGCCCAGGCGAGCCGCCCGCCGTGCTGCCCGCTGGCCTGTTCCAGGGCATGGCTGAGCCGGTCGAGCATCGATTCGACGCTTTCGCCGTCGACAGCCCGGATCAACGCGATACGGGGCGACAGCCGCAGGACGCCGGTGGGAACCGAAATGGGGCGCGCGATCAGGTCGGCCATCTGGTCGGCCACGAGCTGCCAGCGCTCGCGGCTGCAGGCCTCGCTGGCAACGAGCACGAAGGCGCCCCCGCCCGCGCGGGCGAGCTGCCAGGGACCATCGAGTTCCTCGCCGGCGAAATGGACGATGCGGGCCGCCACTTCGTCCAGTGCGCCATCGCCCGCGGCTTCGCCATAGGCGATATTGATGGCCTCGAACCGGCGCAGCCCCAGCAGCATGGCATGGACATGGGCGCCGCCCGGCGCGCGCCCGGTGTCGGCCTGCCAGGCGGCCACGCGCTCGTGCACGGCCTCTATACCCGGAATTCCCGTCAGACGGTCTTCAAGCCGCTTGGGATGACCCTGCTTTTTTTCTCGTTGCGATGCGCCCATCCCCCGCCCTTACCCCAAAGGCCTTGCCAAAGCGTTCAAAATTCGACAGCCCAAGCACGTAAGCTGCAATCTGGCCGGGGATTTCATGAACGACGATCCGAAACTGGCATTGATCGTATCGGACAGCGCCAAGGCCCAGGCCGGAGCCAGGGTGTTCCGGGATTCGTACCCCTGGGTCTCGCCCGAGGAGGCCGATGTCCTGGTGGTCCTGGGCGGTGATGGCTTCCTGCTCCATGTCCTGCACGAGATGCTCCACTGGGACGTGGTGAAGCCCGTCTACGGCATGAACCTGGGCACGGTCGGCTTCCTCATGAACGGTCCGCACGACCACGTGCCGATTGCCCGCCGCGTGACCGATGCGCATCGCGTGCCCGTGCGCCCGCTGTGCATGGAGGCGACCACCCAGGACGGCGAGGAATTCAGCTTCTACGCGATCAACGAAGTCTCGCTGCTGCGCGAAACGCGCCAGACCGCCAAGCTGGAAGTGCGAATCAACGGCCGCGTGCGGATGGAAGAACTGGCCGGCGACGGCATACTCATCGCCACTCCGGTCGGCTCGACCGCCTACAATCTCTCGGCGAACGGCCCGATCCTGCCGCTGGGATCGCGCATGCTCGCGCTCACCCCGATCAGCCCGTTCCGCCCCCGGCGGTGGAAGGGCGCGATCCTGCCCGAGAGCGCCGAGGTCGAGTTCCGCATCCGCGAACCGGCCAAGCGCCCCGTTGCCGCCGTCGCCGACCAGAAGGAAGTGCGCGACGTATCCACGGTGCGCATCGCCGCCTCGGCCAAGAAGGAGCTGACGCTGCTGTTCGACCCCGGCTACACGCTGGAGGAACGCATTTTCGCCGAGCAGTTCCAGGTCTGATCGCCGTCTTCGGCACGCCTGGATCATTTTGCGCAAAATTTCCGTCAGATCGGGGTTGCCAATCCCGACGGCTCTGCATATAGGCGCACCCCTGCCCCGCGGTGGAGACACTGCAGGGCTGCTCCCCGATAGCTCAGCGGTAGAGCATTCGACTGTTAATCGAATGGCCGTAGGTTCGAATCCTACTCGGGGAGCCACTTTCTTCTTCCGGGCGCGCACGAAGCGCCGGCATCCGGAAGCACTTTCCAGAAATATCCGCGATTTGCCCTGTTGGGGACGTACGACGTGCGTGTTATCCCAGCGTCAGGTCGCCGTTCTTGTCGAATCCCACCGTTATGCCCACGGCCCTGAGGTCGTTGAGCGTGACGAGCGAATCCGCATCGGGGGAATTGCGCAGACGCGCATAGAGCGCGGGATCCATATTGGGGCGCAGCACGTCCAGCAGGCTGGCCAGGCTCACCCGGAACTCGCGATGCACGATGTCCGCGTGATCGGCCTTGGCACCTTCGATCAGCAGGGTGATCGATCCTGCGCGAACGCCGTGGACACGCAGTGGCAGTTCCACCTCGATGCCGGCTGTCGTCTGCCTGTAGGAGGCGGCTGCGGGCGCCGCACTGACCGCTACGGGCTGATCGGCCGCGACGGGCTTATGGCTCTCATCCCTGGACATGTTTCCCACCGGAAACGCCTCCCTGGCGGCGGGGGCGAGTTGCGATAGCACCTGACGCTGCGGCGCATCCGTCACCTCTTCCTCCGCAACGGGTATCTGCAGGGGAATGCTCGCTGCCTCGAGTCCGGCTGCCGATTCGGCCTCGCGGGGCGCCAGGGATTGCTCAGCGGGAGCGGCACCCGCGACGGACCGGGTCGCTGCAACCGCGCCGCCGAGAGCGGCGGGCGTCGCCGCCACATCGACGCCCATTTCATCCGTCGGCCTGCTCCCTGCCGTTGCGAGCGAAGCAGCAGGCTTATCGACCACGCCTGTCGGTGCAACCTCACGCCCGTCGACCAGAACGACGTCTGCCTGCTGGCGCCCGAAAATGCGCGAGTCCTCTTCGGACGTGCCGTCAACGATCCACCTGAGCGCATCGGAACTGACGCTTGGGGTACGCCCGATCTTGCCGTGCGGCGGGGGCGCTGTCGGGGTGACGATTGCCGGCGGCGGCTGCAGTGCCATCGCCGTGGCTGAATCCGCGAGAATCATGGCACCCTTAGCGGGTGTATCGGAGCGGGGCCGAAATTCGATCCGCGGCGAGGCCTCCGGCGCTGCAATCGCGAGGGAGGCCGGCTTCGGCATGTCCGCGCGGAGCCTCTTTTCCGCCGTGTTCGCCGCGACCAGAGTCGCTTTAGGAGGTACTGCTACCTTTGCGGCAATCTCGGGCACCGCGGGTGCAAGAGCACCGGAATTCGGTGTCACGACATCAGCGGCGGGAGCCGGGGTCGGCTTCGTCGCCACCGGCGATTGCCTGACCGTCCCGACCTTGGGAGAAAGGTCCGGCATCGCACCGGCAAGAAAGGCCGCCTTCGGTGCCACGGGAGCGGGCACAAGGTCTGGCTTCCCTGTTCCTGCCGGGACCACGATGCTTTCGCTCTGCGCCGCCCCCGAAGCCACCTTGTCGACAGCCGGTCGCGACAGGCCCTGAACCACCTCTCCTGCCGACACGGCCTGACTTGCATCTCTCGGCGTGAAATCGCTGGCAGGTTCCATTGTGGGCAGGGCCACGGGCCGCATGGTGGCCGCAGTCGTCGATGGTTCGAGACGTGCCGCCTGCGGTTGTGCCGGGCGGGACTTGGCAAGCCCCGGTTCCAGTGACTTTGCCAGGAGCGTTTTCGCCGGCAATCCGTCTATCCGCAAAGTGCCGACATGCACTGTCTGTGCGTTCGGCCTGAAGTGCCTCTCGGGATCTTTCTGCAGGACCGTTGGATTGATCGTCAGGGCAAGGCCCGTGACGAACGCCACGGTAACCCCCATCATGGCGGGCTGCAGGGATGCGCCCTGCTGTCCGTCCATTCTGCCTCTGACGACAAATTGCATGCCCATTGCCTTCAACGGTTGCCCGGCTACTGGATCAGCAGGCGCTGTTCAGTATTCAGTTAACCATAAATCGCAGCAGCATTCCACCTTACCGTGCAGATTCCCTGCCGGTATCCTCAGCTTTTTTCAGAGTTGCGAAGTTCGCAGATGAAAAAGCGCGCACAATCGCGAGGTCTACTTCCCAAGTTACCTTGGGTATGGACCTGAAATTGTGCGCACTTCCTTTTAGACGAGCGCGCCGTGACAGTGCTTGTACTTGTTTCCTGAACCGCATGGGCAAGGGGCATTGCGGCTGATCGGCAGATCCGCATAGGGGTTCTCTCCCGAGCCGCCCGGGCTCGCAGTGGCCTGCGGGCTGCCGGCGAGCGAGCCGAACAGCGCTGCCTGGCCTGCCGAACCGTCGCCATCGTCCGAATTGTCGAATCCGGTCAGCGGATCGATATGGCCGGTCAGAAAGTCGGGCAGTTCGGGCAATTCCGTCGGTTCCGGAATGCGCAGTTCGCTCACCGAGAGAATGCGGGTCACGTCCTCGCGGATGGTTTCGAGCATGCGCTCGAACAGGCCGAAGGCTTCCTGCTTGTACTCGTTGATCGGCGTGCGCTGTGCGTAGGCGCGCAGGAATACCACCTGTCGCAACGCGTCGAGCGTCGCGAGGTGTTCCTTCCAGTGATGGTCGAGCCGGTCGAGCAGGATCGACTTCTCCACCTGGCGCCAGATCGCCGGATCGTCCTTGGCCATCTTGGTTTCCATGTGCGCGTCGGCCAGTTCGGTGATGCGCTGCTCGACGAGTTCGGGGTCGATGCCGTCCTCGTCGACCCAGGTCTCCACAGGGACGTCGACGGCCAGGACGTCCTTCACGCGTTCCTTCAGGCCATCGACATTCCAGTGCTCGGGGTAGGAGCCTTGCGGGCAGGCATCGGCAACGAGCGCGTTGATCGTGTCGTGGCGCATGTCGAGCACGACATCGTCCACGGCCTGCGAATCCATGATGTCGGCGCGCTGTTCGTAGATCACCTTGCGCTGGTCGTTCATCACGTCGTCGTATTCGACGACTTGCTTGCGAACCTCGTAGTTGCGCGCCTCGACCTTCTTCTGCGCGGTCTCGATGGCCTTCGAAAGCCACTTGGACCCGATCGCCTCGCCATCGGCGAGGTTGCTGTTCATCATCTTCGAGAACAGCGTATCGGGCCCGAAGATGCGCAGCAGGTCATCCTCGAGGCAAAGGTAGAACTTCGACAGGCCCGGGTCGCCCTGACGCCCCGAACGGCCGCGCAGCTGGTTGTCGATGCGGCGGCTTTCGTGGCGCTCGGTGCCGATCACGCAAAGGCCGCCGGCGTCGAGCACCTTCTGCTTTTCCTCGGCCACTTCCATCTTGATCCGGGCGATCGCTTCTTCGCGCTCGGGACCTTCGGGCATGTCCTTGAGTTCGTCGTCGATACGAAACTCGATATTGCCGCCAAGCTGGATGTCGGTGCCGCGGCCGGCCATGTTGGTGGCAACGGTAACGCCGCCGAGACGGCCCGCCTGCGCGACGATATGGGCTTCCATCTCGTGGAAACGGGCATTGAGCACCGAGTGCTTCACGCCTTCCTTGTTGAGGAAGTCCGAAAGCAGTTCCGACTTCTCGATCGAGACGGTGCCGACGAGCACGGGCTGGCCCTTCTCGTGTTTCTCGCGGATGAGCCTGGCGATGGCACCGAACTTGTCCATCGTGTTCTTGTAGAACTCGTCTTCCTCGTCGACGCGCATGATCGGCAGGTTAGTCGGGATGGTGACCACGTTCATCTTGTAGATGTCGTAGAATTCCGCCGCTTCGGTCGCCGCCGTACCGGTCATGCCCGAAAGCTTGGGATACATGCGGAAGTAGTTCTGGAAGGTGATCGAGGCGAGCGTCTGGTTCTCCGGCTCGATCTTCACGCCTTCCTTGGCTTCCACCGCCTGGTGCAGGCCATTCGACCAGCGGCGGCCGTCCATCATGCGGCCGGTGAACTCGTCGATGATGATGACCTTGCCGTCTTTCACCACGTAGTCGGTATCGCGCTTGAACATGACCACGGCTTTGAGCGCCTGGTCGAGGTGGTGAACCACCTGCGTGTTCTCGACGTCGTAGAGGTTGGAGCCGACCAGCAGTCCTTCGGCTTCGAGGATGCGCTCGGCCTTTTCGACGCCGTCTTCGGTCAGCGTGATGTTCTTGGTCTTTTCGTCGGTCTCGTAGTCCTCCGGAACGAGGCGCTTCACGACGTTGTCGACGGCGATGTAGAGTTCGGACTTGTCGTCGGTCGGGCCCGAGATGATCAGCGGCGTGCGCGCCTCGTCGATCAGGATCGAGTCGACCTCGTCGACGATCGCGAAGTTGAAGGGGCGCTGCACCATCTGATCGCGCTCGTGCTTCATGTTGTCGCGCAGGTAGTCGAAGCCGAACTCGTTGTTGGTGCCGTACGTGATGTCGGCACCATAGGCCTCGCGGCGTTCGTACTCGTTGAGGTTGGGCACGATCACGCCGACCGTCAGGCCGAGGAAATTGTGCAGCTTGCCCATGTGCTCGGCGTCGCGGCGGGCGAGGTAGTCGTTGACGGTAACGACGTGGACGCCCTTGCCTTCCAGCGCGTTGACATAGGTCGCGGTGGTGGCGACCAGGGTCTTGCCCTCGCCGGTGCGCATCTCGGCGATCTCGCCGCGGTGCAGGACGATGCCGCCGATCATCTGGACGTCGAAGTGGCGCATGCCGAACACTCGCTTGGATGCCTCGCGCACCGTGGCGAAAGCCTCGGGCAGAATGTCGTCGAGCGTGGCGCCATTGGCCAGCTGTTCGCGGAACTTGACGGTCTGGGCCGAGAGGTCCTCGTCGTTCATCGCTTCGAGTGTGGCTTCGAAGGCGTTGATCTGCTGGACGATCTTGTCGAGCGACTTGACGTAACGGTCGTTGGACGAACCGAAGATGGATTTGACGATGGCACCGAGCATGGCCGGAATTCCTGTTTCTTGTGAATGCGTGTGAGTTCGGATGCGCGCCGGCGGCAAGCGCGGGCGCGTCAGGAAATTCGCCGGGAAAGCGAAGGAATGCGGGCGCCGCCGCTATTCGCGGGCGCGGTCTATTCCGGTCAGAACCCCGGGCACCATGCGCAAGACCGGGGCCGCGGTGCGCGCGGGCGCATGTCGCCGGGTATTGAGCAGGCCGGGCTCCGGAAGGCGCGCCAGCGCCACCGGCGCACGCGGCGCCTTGGCCGAGGAGGCTTCGCCCAGCACCGTCACCTGCATGCTGGCAACCTGCGACGCACGTGCGTGGGCCGGTCCGATCTGGGCGGACAGGCCCGTCAGCAGGGCAAGCAGGGTCAGGAGCAGGCGATTGGCCATGAAAGGTCAGATAGGAGGCGCAAATCGATTAGTCCACCGGGCATGTAGGCCTTCCGGTGATTCCATCCCCATACCTGACGCTTGACCTGTCACATCGAAGCGCTAGGCGCTGAACGCATGGACCATCCTGTCTCCCCTCTCGCCAAGCCCTTCCCCGCCATGCCGCAGATCGCCGGCGTTGTCCCGCACGTGGTGCGCGCGGGTTACAAGGACTGGGGGCGCTGCGACCTGACTTATGTCACGCTCGAACCGGGCACCGTGGTCGCCGGCGTGTTCACTCGTAACCTGTGCTGTTCGAGCGAGGTCGAGATCGGTCGCGAGAACGTGAAGCAGGGGCAGGCCCGCGCGCTGGTGGTCAACGCTGGCAATTCCAACGCCTTCACCGGCTATCGCGGGCGCGAGGCGGTCGAGCAGATCATGGCTCAGGTGGCCGATTACCTCGGCTGTCCCAAGGAACAGGTCTTCGTCTCCTCGACCGGGGTGATCGGCGTGCCGCTGCCCAAGGACAAGGCCCGCGAAGGCGTGGACAAGGCGCTGACCGCCGAGCCCTGCTCGTGGGAAGACGCCGCCAACACCATCGCCACCACCGACACTTTCGCGAAGGGCGCGACGGCAACCGCGATGGTGGACGACACCAAGGTCACCATCAGCGCGATCATCAAGGGGTCGGGCATGATCGCGCCGGACATGGCGACGATGCTGGGCTACCTGTTCACCGACGCGGCCGTGGAGCCCGCGTTCCTGCAGGAATGCCTCTCGGCCGCCAATGTCCGCACGTTCTCCTGCATCACGGTCGACTCGGACACCTCGACCAGCGACACCGTGCTCGCTTTCGCGACGGGCAAGGCCGGCAACGTCCCCCTCGCCTCGTTCGGCAGCCCCGGCGCCGATGCCTTTGCCGCCGCGATCCACGACGTATGCCGTCAGCTCGCCCATCTCGTCGTACGCGACGGCGAAGGGGCGCAGAAGTTCATTGCCGTTACTGTCACCGGCGCGGTCTCCGACGAGAGTGCCCGCAAGGTCGGCATGGCCATCGCCAACTCGCCGCTGGTGAAGACCGCCATCGCGGGCGAGGACGCCAACTGGGGCCGCGTCGTCATGGCCGTGGGCAAGGCGGGCGAACCGGCGGACCGCGACAAGCTCTCGATCGGGTTCGGCGGCGTGTGGGCCGCGCGCGAGGGCCTGCCGCTGGCAGACTACGACGAGGCCCCGGTAGCCGCGCACCTCAAGGGCCATGACGTGACCATCGAGGTCGATCTCGGCCTCGGCGAGGGCAGTGCCACCGTCTGGACCTGCGACCTCACCCATGGCTACATCTCGATCAATGCGGATTACCGCAGCTAAGAGGCCCGGCCGATGACCAAGCCCTTCTTCACCCTCTGGGGACGACCGAACTCCCACAACGTCAAGAAAGTGGCCTGGTTCGCGGTGGAACTCGGCCTCGATTGGCAGCGCCACGACATCGGTGGCCAGTTCGGTTATACCGGGGATTATCTCGCCAAGAACCCCAACCGCCTGATCCCGACGATCGAGGACGGCAAAATCGTGCTCTGGGAATCGAACGCGATCTTGCGTTACATGGCGGCCGAATACGGCGGCGAGCGCTGGTTTCCCGCCGATCCCATCGACCGCGCGCTTGCCGACCGCTGGATGGACTGGCAGATCACCTATGCAGATGCCCAGCGTGTGCCGTTCCTGAACTTCGCCCGTACCCCGCGCGAGCAGTGGGACATGGCCGCCATCGAACAGGGCATTGCCGCCTGTGCCAGTCACCTTGCCGTGATGGAACGCTACCTTGGCGAAAAGCCCTGGCTGTCGGGCGGCCAGTTCGGCATCGGCGACATCCCGATGGGCGTCTATGCCTACACGTGGTTCAGCCTGCCCTTCGACAAGCCCGCGTTTTCCGCCATTGCCGACTGGTACGCGCGCATCAGGGAACGGCCCGGCTTCGCGGAACAGGTCATGATCCCGCTGACATGATTACGCCCGCGCTCACCCGCGCCGTCGAAGCGATCATGCGCGAGGCGAGCGAGCGTGCGATCCTGCCGCGCTACCAGTCGCTCTCGGCCGCGCAAATCGATGCCAAGGCGCCCGATGACGTGGTGACCGTGGCAGACAAGGATAGCGAGGCGCTGCTGGCCGAACGGCTCTCCGCCCTTCTCCCCGAGGCGGCGGTCGTCGGCGAAGAGGGCGTTCACGCGGACCCGGCGGCGATGGAGTGGCTCAGGGACCGGCTGTGTTGGATCGTCGATCCGCTCGACGGCACCAACAACTTCGCAGCCGGCAAGCCGCCGTTCGGCGTTCTCGTGGCGCTGGCCGACAAGGGCGAAACGCTGGGAGGCTGGATTCTCGATTGCCTGACCGGCCGCTTCTGTCATGCCGGCATCGGCACCGGCGCCTGGATCGATGGCGAGCGCGTGACCGCGATGCCAAGCGGCGAGACACTGCCCGTCGCGGCAATTTCGCTGATCTTCATCGAAGAGGCCCGGCGCGAACAGATCCGCCGGCACATCGCCCCGTACTACCGCCTCGTCGACATACCGCGCTGCGCTGCTGAGCAATACCCGCGCCTGGTTCTGGGAACCAACGACGTCTCCATGTTCGAACGTACCCTGCCCTGGGACCACGCGGCGGGCGCGCTGTTCCTCAACGAAGCGGGCGGTTTCTGCGCGCGGCTCGATGGCTCGCCCTACCGTGTCGACGAGTTCGAACGGCGCGGGATGATCGGCGCGTCGTCGAAAGCCCTGTTCGAGGAACTGGCGGAACGACTGGTGGCACTGGGCTGAAAGCGTTGGTCCGGCCTCAGAATCCGTAGTCGAACGTCGACAAGTCGCGCTCGTAACGCTGCCGGACGCGCTCCGTCAGGTCGCTCGAATAATAGTCCCGACAAGACGACCGCTCGCTCTTCAGGAGATGCGGTAACGACACGTCGGACCCGATCCGCTTGCGGACGATCTCGAAATCTTCGGACAACCGCTCGAAACGCCCGATGAAATCGACCGCCATGCGTCCCCTGCCGTCGATCAGGAAGGTATATTGCGAGCGCCAGTGCGGGTCCGCATCGATGTCGGGGATGGCTATGGCGGCCAGCGCAAACTCCTCGAAGCTCATCTCCGCATGGAAGACCCCGAACGGTTCCAGCACCTTGCTGATGCCGTTGACGAAGTTCTCGCTATCACCGTCGGGCCGGATCTTTTCCGAATAGCACGAAACGAGCCGGTCGAAGGGATTGCGCACGAAGGCAAAGCGCCAGCGGTCGGCCAGAGCCAGCGCAGCGCGCTTGGTGATCACCCGGTGCCTGCGATCATAGAGATGGTCCCACTTGTGGGTCTGGAACAGTTCAGGCGCCCATTCGTCCTCGGGAAATTCGACGCCGATCACGCCGACCAGCGCGGCCATGATGCTGGAGCATGCTACCTTGGGGATCGCGAAATATTGCCAGTCCGCAAAATCGATGATCGTTCCCGAGTGACGATCGTTCAGCCACCTCTTCCCCCCGGCAAGATTGCGCAACCACCGCATAAGACACGACCCGAAGCATTAAAATTTTGTAATATCCTATGGAAGCAATGGCGCTGACGCAAACAATAGAAACGCCAAGCGTGTCCAGAGAATATCCGGACACCCCACGTTAAAATGCAACTATTTGTTGAAAAAAACAAAACCCCTCCCGCATGTTGCGGAAGGGGTTTTTCGGTCTGACGACTGTGTGCCGTCAGGCGATCATCGCTGGACGATCAGAGAGCGCCTTCGATCCATCCCTTGAGCGCGCTCTTGGGTGCGGCACCGAGTTTGTCGGCCACCTTCTCGCCGTTCTTGAACAGCACGAGGTAGGGGATCGACTTCACGCCGAACTGCATGGGCGTGTCGGTATTGGCCATGATGTCCATCTTGGCGATGGTGACCTTGTCGGCCAGTTCCTCGGAGATTTCCTCCAGAGCCGGGCCGATCATCTTGCACGGACCACACCAGTCCGCCCAGAAGTCCACGAGGACGGGCTTGTCGGCCTTGAGAACGTCATCCTCGAAGCTGGAATCGGTGACGGCGATAGTGGACATGTGAAAGACTCCTCGGATCTGGGTTACGCGTAATCTAGAGATGAAACGGGCAGGTGCAACGGGCGAACGCGATAGCATTACTCGCCGGGCGCCAAGTCGGGCTTGTGCGCGGACAGAACATCGGCCGGAACCGCGATCAGGCGCGGCGCGGCGGTATAGAGCAGCGCGACCTCGACCGTACGGCCCGGAAATGTCGTTTCCAGCGCGGCGGCATAGGCCGCCATCTGCCGCAGAACGCCGCGCGGCACCTGTTCGAGCGATTCGGGCGGGCGGCGCGCGGTCTTGTAGTCGACAAGGCGCACCCTGTCCGGTGCGACCACCAGGCGGTCGATCGTGCCCGCCACCACCTGCCCGCCGACCACGGCGGCAACGGGAACTTCCGCCAGACTGCCCGGCGCGAAGAGATCACCCCAATCAGGATGCGCCAACACGCGCAGCGCCGTGTCGAGCATGGCATCGCGCTCGGGGGCTGGCAGGTCGGCCGCATGGCGTTCCAGCCAGTCGCGTCCCGCCGCCACGCGGTCGTCGCCCGCCACTTCGGGCAGGCGTTCGAGCAGACGGTGCACCAGCGTCCCGCGCCGCGCCGCCGCGCGCCCCGCACCGGGCGGGAACGGGGGATCGGGCGCATCTTCCTCGCCCAGCGCCGAAGGCGCCAGCGGGCGCGGCGGGCGCGGCTCGGCCGGCGGCGCACGCTCCAGCCACGTCGGCAGCGGTTCGCGGAGCGGCAGTTCGGGGGCGGCGGCCTCGACGGGAATCGGGCGCGGCGCATTGCCATGCTCGCAACGCGCGCCCCAGATCGGGTCCGCGATTTCCGCCTCGGGCGGGAACAACGCGCGCAGGCGGGCGTACCAGCTCTTTGGCGGTGGCCCTTCCCTGTCCCGCGCACCCAGCGCACCGCCGACGAACAGCGATTCCTCGGCCCGCGTCATCGCCACGTAGAGCAGCCGCCAGTGTTCTTCCTCGTCGGCCTGCCGGTTGGCTTCGATACGTTCCGCGATGCGCCCCTGCTTCTCTTCCCTGGAAAGCGGCGGCAGAGGGATAGCCCGTGCCCCGTTGGCGGGATCGGGCAGATCGATGCCCCGTTCCCGGGCACTTTCGGGATTGCCCGTGGCATCGGCCAGAATGACGATCGGCGCCTGCAGACCTTTAGACCCGTGCACGGTCATCACGCGCACAAGACCCGCGGCATTATCCGCCTCGCGCTTCAGCTCGCCATCGCCGGCATCGAACCAGGCAAGGAAGCCGGCAAGACTTGGCGTGTCGGTCGCGACATAGGCTTTTGCGGCATTGATCAGCTCGTCGATCGGGTCATTCGCCTCCGTCCCGAGCCGCGCCACGAACCTGCGCCGCCCCTGCCACGGCCCGACCAGCAGCCAGTGCAGCAGATCCTGCGGCGGTTCGTAGTCTGCAAGCGCCAGCAGATCGCCCAGTTGCTGCAGCACTGCCGCAACATCCGGCTCGCGCGAACGGCGCAGGTGTTCCCACAAGCGCGTGTGCTTGCTGCGATAGCCATGTTGCAGCAATTGCTCCTGGCTCCAGCCCACGAGCGGGGACACGAGCAGGCTGGCAAGATTGAGATCGTCGAGCGGCTGCACCGCGAAGCGCAGGGCAGCGACAAGGTCCTTTACGGCCAGCGGTGCGCCCAGACGCAGACGGTCGACACCCGCCACCGGCACGCCCGCGGCATGGAGCCGCGCCACGATCAGCCCGGCCAGCTCCTTGCGCTGGCGTACCAGCACCATGATGTCGCCCGCATCCGCGCGGCGCGGCCTGCCCTTGACCAGCGAGAACCCATCCCCCAGCGGGTCGAGCCAGGTCCTGACCTGCTGCGCAATGTTGTCGGCCATCCGGCGGTCAGGGCGCGAGAGCCAGGTCTGGCCGGTGCCCTCCTCCTGCTCCTCGACCTCCTCGTCTTCCTCCGCAGCGCCGCCGATCGGCTGCCACAGGGCCACGTAGCCGGGACGGTCCTGCCCTTCGTGGCGTTCCGGCGCTTCGTCGAGGCCGAAGTTTTCATGGCCGATCCCGGCAATCGCCCGGTCGACGAAATCGAGCACGTCCTGCGCGGTGCGGAAGCTGCGGTCGAGACCCAGCTCGATCAGGCGCCGCGCGCGTTGGTTGCTGCGCAGCATTTCCACGTTTTCCGCGGCCTGCAGCATCTCGCGCCGCACGCGATCCGCCGCCCGGCGGAAATTCTCGGGGCTGGTGCCCTGGAAACGGAAGATCGCCTGCTTGTAATCGCCCACCACGAAGAGCGTGCGCATCACTTCGCCGCGCTGGCCGAGCCCGGCCCAGAACTCCTCGGCCATGGCGAAGATGATGTCCCATTGCGCGGCATTGGTGTCCTGTGCCTCGTCGACGAGGATGTGGTCGAAGCGACGGTCGAGCTTGTAGCGGATCCAGTTCGCCTGCGCCTTGTTGCCCAGCAGGTCGGCGGCGCGGCGGATCTGGTCGTCGAAGTCGATCAGGCCCTCGCGCTGCTTGGCCTCGTCCCAGGCCAGCGCGAAAGCCCGTCCGAGGCGCAGCGCGGGGACGAGCCGTTCCGCCAGCGCCAGCAGCGACGCCGCCGCGCGGACACGGCCAATACACTCGACCACGCGCGTGCTGTAATCGCGATAGGCGGGATCGATCTTTTCCTGCGACGTGCCCGAACGCGGTTCGCCCTTCTGGGTCAGGAATACGCCGGAGAGCGCATCGATCGCCTCGACGCGCTGCGCAGCATCGCCCAACAGCCACTCGCTGATCGCATCGACCGCGGCAAGGCCGGTCTTGGTGCCCCACTCGTGGTTGATCTCCATGCAGCGGTGGAGCGACTGCAGGTCGAATTCCCCGTCGCCGCACATGGCGGCCAGCCAGTCCGCATCGGCATCGCCTGGCAGGCCGAGCAGGCGCAGCACGTTCGCGCGCATGTCACCTGCCTGCCAGCTTCCGGGCCCGATCCAGGCCGCGCGCGCGGACGCACAGCGCAGGAGAAAGCCCTCCACCGCGTCCGGTCCGTGGCGCAGCGACAGCTCTTCCACCGCCTTGAGCAACTGCGGATCGCCCATGGGATCGCTCTCTGCGTGGACCAGCAGGTCGGCCAGCACCTGCCGCGCCAGCAGCACGCGCTCGCGGTCTTCCATCGGCCGGCTTCCGGGGATGAGGTCCGCCTCCAGCGGAAAGGTCGCCAGCAGCCATTGCGAGAACGCATGGATGGTGTCGATCCTGAGGCCGCCCCCCGGGCAATCGAGCACGGCGGCGAACAGCGTGCGGGCATGCGCCATCGTGCCCGCATCGGTCGGCGCGCCGATCGCTTCCAGACGCGCGAACAGGTCAGGATCGCCGAGCCGCACCCATTCTGCCAGCGTTCCGTTGATGCGCGCGGCCATTTCGGTCGCGCCGGCCTTGGTGAAGGTCAGGCACAGGATCTGCGAGGGCTCCACCCCCGGCTGCAGCAAGAGCCGCAGCACGCGCGAGGACAGCACCTGCGTCTTGCCCGTGCCTGCCGACGCGGAAAGCCAGACCGTTTCGCCCGGATCGACTGCACGGCGCTGGTTGCCATGAAGCGGATGGACAGTCGCCGCGCCGCTCATGCCCTGTCCTCTTCACCGGGATCGCCGAGCGAGGTGAGCCATTCGTCGAGCCGCATCAGCTGATCGTAGTCGGCATAGCTGCCCAGCTCCGGATTGAGCCGCGCCGTGAAAGGCTCCGTGCCCAGAATCCAGCGGTCGAGCGCATCGTTCAGGTAGACTTCGGTGGTCGAAAGGAATTCGCCGCGCGAGATTCCAGACTTCTTGCGGCCTTCGCGCACCGGTTCGAACTGGTAACCCATCGTCCCATCCTTGGCCTTGGCCATCGACCAGTATTCGAAACCGGATACCTTGCCGTCGATGCCCTTGAAGCCGTCGGCTTCGGCGATCAGGCCGATGAGCCCGAGTTGCAGCGCGAAGCCTTCCTCCACGCGCTTGCCCGAAGGTGGCTGCCCGGTCTTGTAGTCGACCACGGCCAGCGTGCCGTTCGCCTTGCGGTCGATGCGGTCGGCGCGCCCGTGGATGCGCACGTCGCGGTAGCGCATGTCGCCCCACTGCTCGACGCCGAGCACCTCGCGTCCGTCTGCCTTGGCATCGAGGATCATCCGCTCGAAGGTCTCCAGCGCGGCGGAGAGGCGCGGCCACCACAGCACGCGCATGAGCGGGTGCGCGTTCTCTTGCGAGAGCACTTGCTGCGCAATGGCGTGAAGCCCGCCGGGCGGCTCGCCCGCTTCGTGCCAGCGCTGCATGATAAGGTGGGCGACCTCACCCTTCCACGCAGCGCTCGGTTCGGCATCGAGTCCGTCGAGCGCGCGCAGGTGCAGGATCGCATTGGCGTAGAACTGGTAGGGATCGCCCCGCAGACGATCGAGCCCGGTCACCGAGACGTCGACCTTGCGCTGCTCGGCCGAAGGCATCGGCTGTGGGCGCGGATGCGACGGGACCGGGAGCGCCTCATCGAGCTTGCGCGCCAGTTGCAGCGCTTCCGTTTCGTGGTGCCGGGCCACCTGATCGCCCAGCATGGCCCGCACGCGCAGGACGAAGCGCGAAGCGATTACCGGTCCGCCCTCGTCGCGCTGCGCCCAGCTGAGCATGACTTCGGGCGCACCCAATGCCGCGGCGAGGTCGTGCGCGGCAAGACCAATGCGAAAGTCCGCCCCCGGCACGCCGAGCGCGCGCAGCACGGCCGGAGGTAGCAGCGAATCCTGCGCCGGACTGGCCGGCCAGACACCTTCGACGAGTCCCCCGCAAATGACGAGGTCGGCGCGGCTCATGCGCGCTTCGAGCAGACCGTAGATCGCAACGCGCGGATGTCCGCCCCAGGGCGGGCGAACGGAGACCCGGTCCATCGCATCGCGCAGCACGGCATGAAGGTCGCGCGGATCGAGCAGGGTTCCGGCGGCATCGGCGGCCTCGCGCAAGTCCTCCACGAAGGCGCCCAGCGCGCGGCCGTCCGGCCCGGCCCAGAGCGCCTCGCCGCACAGCGCCTCCGCAGCATCGGCAAGCACACCGAGCGTTGCGGACAGCGGCTCCGCCTCCCCCAGCGTGAACAGCGGCGAGAGGATGCTCTCGATACGCTCCCACCATTCGCCCAGCTTGTGTTCTTCGGCCCTGGCGGCAAGCGGCGCAAGACCTGCACCCGGACGCGGGCCGCGCAAGGCAAGATCGAGCTTGCGGGCATTCTCCAGCCATTGCGCGCGCCCTTCCCCGCCGCCCGCCAGCGGGTGAACCAGCAGCGCGACGAGCGGGACCGGCGCGGCCTGTTCGCCGACCGCTTCGGCCAGCAGGAGGAGAAGGCGTCCCGCCGCGGTCTGCGGCAAGGGGCGGCCTGCCGTATCGTCGGCCTCGATACCCCAGCGCTGCAAGTGCGCGACAACCCGTGCCGCCAGCCCCCGGTCGGGTGTGACGAGCGCAACGCGCCGTTCCGGCACTTCCAGCGCCTGACGGATCAGCACGGCAATCGCCTGCGCTTCCTCGCCGGGATGCGCGCATTCCATCAGGCGCACGCCGGACAAGCGACGGTGCTCGGGCTTGAGCCCTGCCCAGGCCGCCGAAGCGCGCGGCGGCAGGAACAGGTTGGATATAACTTTGCTGCGCAGCGACGGTGCAGCAGACAATCCCGCCCGATGCCATGGCTGCACCTCCTCGCGGGCGATGCCCATGCGGTGCAGCAGTAGCTTGAGATGGTATTGCGGATGCGTGACCGCGTCGTGCCTGCCGAAGGGCGGGTCGTCCTTGTCGGCGGGCGCGCCGGCGGTGCCCAGTTCGTCCCAGACATCGGCGGCAAGCGAGAGATCGAGATCGGGCAGGATCACGCTGCCCCGTTCCAGTTCGCTCACCACGCGCAGCAATCGCGCCAGTGCCGGCGATGCGCTGGTCACACCCGCGGCGACAACGGGATGCGGCGGCGGCGCCTCGCGCCAGCGCCGGGCCGCGTGTTCGAACAGGCGGTTGCGGCGTTCCGGCGCGTCGATCTCGCCCCGCCCCGCCAGTTCGGCGATCCAGTATTGCTGCACCATGAGGAAGGCGCGGGTATTGTCGCTCCAGTGCCCGGCCAGATCACCGACGATGCCGATGACCTTTTCGGACATCAGATCGATCGGCGCGATCCCCTCGACCAGCAGGCGATCCATGCTGCGCCCGATTTCCCATGCGCGGCGCAGCAGGCCCGCCCCCTTCCCCGCCTTGTCGCCCTCGACCTCGCGAAGGTAGTGGGCAAGGCGCAGCCAGCGGCGCGTCTGATCGGCCGCGGGCGGAATATCCGCCGCGCCAAGCGGATCGAGCAGAGGGCCCAACGTCTCGTCGAGATCGAGGTCGCCCACCACGACCATGCGCGGCAACAGCAGGCCCTGGCTCGAATGGGCTCCGGAATGGCGCACGAAGGCCTCCGTCACCGTGCGCACGGTGCGACGACTCGGCAGCAGCAGCGTCAGGCGGGCAAGGCCCAGTTCCGGCTCGGCGTAGCGCGGCGCCAGCCCCGCCACGAGGGCATCCGCGAAACCGCGATGGGCGGCAATCGAGTAAACCCTGGGCCCTGCCCGTTCAGGCACGGGTCAACCATTCCTCGGTGGGTTTGATCGCGCCCGGATCACCCACTTCGAACCACAGGCCCATATGCGAAATGCCGTAGAGGCGGCCTTCCTCGATCGCGCGGGTCCACAGCAGGTTCGTGGAGAACGGCCCTTCCGGCGCGTCGCGCAGCAAACGGTGCGAAACGAGCTGGATGCCGGTGTAGATGAACGGCGCGACATACCCGCGCTTGCGGCGCGTCACGCGCCCCTCGGGATCGAGATGGAAATCGCCGTCGCCGCGATAGTTCATGGCGCGCGGATGAGGCACAAGCAGAAGCAAGGCGTCCATGCGCTCCGGGTCCCAGGCCTGCGAAAGCTCGCTGAACACGTCATTCGGCCCGTCGAGCCAGATATTGTCGCTGTTGAGGCAGAAAAACGGATCGGGCAGCAGCGGCGCCGCCTTGACCAACCCGCCGCCGGTCTCCAGCAACTTTTCGCGCTCGTCCGAAACGACCACCTGCGGCGCCCTTGTGCGGGCCTTGAAGTGCCCTTCCAGCGCATCCGCGAGATAGTGCACATTGACCACCGCATGGTCGATTCCCGCTCCTTCCAGCTTGTCGAGCGCGTGGTCGATCAGCGACCTGCCAGCCACGCGTACGAGCGGCTTGGGCTGATGCGCGGTGAGCGGGCGCATGCGCTTGCCCAGCCCGGCGGCCAGGATCATCGCGGTATCGCTCGCGAGCGGTTTTCCGGTCATAGCTCGAAGCGCCCCCCATTGGCCGCGCGCAGTTCGGCGGGAATATTGGCATCGAACCATGCTGCGACCGGCGCCAGCGCGGGGTGCGCGAGATCGCGTTCCAGCAGCGCCCAGACGCGCGGAATCAGGTCGAGGTAGCGTGCCTTGCCGTCGCGCCGCCAGAGCCGCACGAAAATGCCGATGATCTTGGTGTTGCGCTGCGCACCGAGGCGTGCGTAATCGGCCAGGAAAGGTTCAGCGTCAACGCCGGACGCGCGCACGTAGCGATCGAACATCTTCAATTCCAGTTTGGGCGAGACATCGCGCCGGGCATCCTGCAGCAACGACACCAGATCATAGGCGGGATGGCCGACGAGCGCATCCTGGAAATCGAGCAGCCCCTGCCGTTCCAGGGAACCCAGCAGCATGATGTTCTCGGCATGGTAGTCGCGCAGCACCGTAACGCCGGGGCGCTGGCGCGGCAGCATGTCACCCAGTGCCGCTTCCCACGCCGCGACGAAGCCGGGGGCATCCACGTAGAGGTTGCGCGCGGGGCAGTACCAGTCGACGAACAGCCGTGCCTCGCGCTGATATTCGCTCATCGAATAGTCGCGGAAAGGGCCGGGCGGCAGGCCGTGCAGGTTCACCAGCGCATCGACCGCGCCGGCATAGACGGCCTGTTCATCGGCCGGCCACTCGTCGAGGTAGTCGCGCATGCGCGCGGTCCCGAAATCCTCGAGCAGCACCAGCCCCCGGTCCGCCTTTTCGGCGAGGATGCGTGGCGCGCGCATGCCGTTCGCCTCGAGCCAGCGCGCCGCGCGCAGGAACGGACCGGGGTCCTCGTTCGGCGGCGGGGCATCCATCAGCATGGCGGTGTCGCCATTCACCCGGCGGATGCGGAAATAGCGGCGGAACGAAGCGTCGCCAGGCAAAGGCTCGATCAAGGCCCCGGCCCAGCCGGCCGTTGCGAGAAAGGAATCGAGGTCTGCGGGCAGATCGGGCGGAGTCGTCATCGTGGCAATCGCCCTAGCCAATCGGCCCCGCCTTCGACAATGGCGATCCTGCCCTCGTCCGCAACTTCGAGCGTGACCGAAAGGCAACCCGGCTCGTGCGCGAACCCGCCGGCGTGATCGGGCCATTCGGCGATCAGCGCAGCGCCCTCGCGATAGTCGTCCAGCCCGATCTCCCCGGCTTCCTGCGGATCGTTCAGACGATAGAAGTCGGCATGGACCAGCGGAAGGCGAACCGCGGGCGGATCATAAAGCTCGACGATCGCGAAGCTGGGGGACGGCACCTCGCCCTCGTGTCCGAGCCCGGCGATGATCGCGCGCGCCAGCGTCGTCTTGCCGGCGCCGAGACCTCCGGAAAGCGCGACCACGTCACCGGGCCTCAGCCGCGCGGCGATGTCCCGGCCGAGGCACTCCATCGCCGCCAGGTCTGGCAGGTCGATCGTCACGGCAGTTCGATGATCGCGCTGGTGCCCTTGCCGGGTTCCGACACCAGCTTGAGCGTGCCGCCGTGGGCTTCCACCAACTGGCGCGCCAGCGGCAGGCCCAGCCCCTGCCGGCGCTCGACGCTCTTGCCGTCGGCGCTCACCTTCATCCCTTCGAGCGCGCGGGCAAGGCTCCGCCCATCCATGCCCTTGCCCTGATCCTGCACGAGTATCCGCACCAGATCGGCATCTCCCGCCTTGCGCCGCGACACCTGTACGAGGATGCGGCTTCCGCGCGGGCTTGCGGCAATCGCGTTGTCGACCAGGTGGCCGATCGCGCGGGCGAGCCGCCGGCGGTCTGCCGACAAGGTGCGGATCAGCCCGTTCGCCTGCAGGTCCAGCGTCAGTCCGGCCTTCCCGATCCGTACCGCGCGCTCTTCCACGACGCCGCGCACGAAGGGCATCACGTCGATGTCTTCCTTTTTGAGCGGAAGCATCCCCGCTTCGCTCTGCGAAAGGTCGAGCAGGCTGTCGATATGCTCGCCGAGCTGTGCCGAGGCTTCGAGGATCGAGCCGACGTAGTCCTTGCCGGATTCGGAAAGGTCCCCGCCCAGCCCCGCCTCGAGCATCTCGGCAAAGCCACCGATGGAATTGAGCGGATTGCGCAGCTCGTAGCTCATGTTGGCAAGGAAGCGGGTCTTGATCGCGTCGGCCTCGATCAGCGCCGCGTTGCTTTCACGCAGGGCGTCCTCGGCCTTTTGCGAGGCGGTGATGTCGAGCACTGCCAGCAGGCCGTTGCCATCGGGCAGCGGCACGCCCGCGAATTCGAGAATGCGGCCGTCCGCCAGCGCGATCCGACCACCCTTCTGCGTGCGGTCGAGCGTGGCGGCGCGCACGACATTGCCCACAGTCTCCGCCTCGACCGGCCGCTTGAGGCGCGAGGCGATCTTCTTGAGCAGGCTTTCGACATGCGGATGCGTGTCGAGAAACTCGCTGTCGAGGCCCCAGTCGGCCGCGAAGCGCCGGTTCCAGGTCTGCATCCGCCCGTCGGGCGCGAAGACGGCAATCGACTCGAACAGGCTGTCGAACGTCGCGGTACGGGTGCGCAGCATGGTGTCGCGGATCGCCGAGAGCCGCAGTTGCTCGGTGCGATCCTCGACGATCAGCAGCAGTCCGCCATCGGGCAAGGGCTGCGCGACGATGCGCAAGTGCGTGCCATCCGCCAGCGACCAGGCTTCCTCGTGGGTGTCTCCGGTCGAGAACCATGCTCCCTTTTCGCGGCGCCACGCCGGAAAGTCGCGCACTTCGGGCACGCGCCCGACATCGCGCGCGGCATCGAGCAGGCGCTCGAAGGCCGGCGGGTCCTTCAGGCTGCGCGCGGAAAGGCGGAACAGGCGCTGGAAAGGCTGGTTGGCGAACGCGAGCCGCTTCTTCGCATCGAACTGCGCGACACCGGCGGAAAGCTGGTCCAGCATAGCCCGCTGGGCATCACGGAACGCGCGGAACGAGCGGGACATCTCCTCCATGTCCTCGATGTCCACCGCGTAGCCGGCAATACCGTCTTCGCCGAGCGGCAGGTCGCTGACGCGCAACGCCCGGCGCTGTCCGGCAATCGTGGTCTGTACGATTCGCTCGATCGGAGCGCCCTTCGCGACGGCCTGCCGCGCCACTTGCGCCGGCGTCACCCCGTCTGCCGCCTCGATCAGTTCCACCCCGCCGGCGACGACCTTTTCGGCACTTTCCGCACCGACGGCCGCGACATAGGCGGAGTTGACCAGTTGCAGTTCACCGTCGGGACGGCGGAACCACATCGGCATCGGCGCAGCCTCGATCAGCGAAACCAGCGCATGGAAGTCGCCCTGAGCCCGCGCCGCTTCCTCGCGCAGGCGGCTGAGTTCGGTCTCGCTGTCGCTGAAATCGAATATCCACACCAGCGCGGCGCCGCCCGGGGAAACCTGAGGGTCGGCGAGATGCCCCCGCAGCGCCAGGCTGCGCGTCGAGCCCTCGGGCGTCACCACCATGCGAAAGGGCACCGCCGTCTTCTGGCAGCGCCGGACCGCCTCGGTCAGCTCGTCCAGCTTGTCCTTGGGCAGACCACGGCCTTCGCCGTCGAGTTCGGAGAGGTATTGCGGCACGGCATCGATCCCGAGCCACTGCGCCAGACGCGGGCTCGCCTCGATCCGACCGTCGGAGCGCACCAGCAGCGGCAGCGCCGGCGATTCCTCGATCATGCGGGCGAGACGCCGGGCCGAACGCAGCTGGTTTTCCGTCCGCTTCTCCCGCGCGCGCGCCGAAAGCACGGCCCAGGCCGCCACGAGCGTCCAGGCCCCCAGCAGCAGTCCGATCAGCAAAGGCAGGAAACGGTCCAGGTCCATCGCCACCGGCTATGGTGCCGCAAGCGCGGCATGACAATGGGGGGAACGCGGATCGCGGTGCAAATTCCCCGCGAGAAACGGCCGTCATCCCGGGACGGCCCCGGGATGACGCCATGATGCCGGGATCAGTAGCGGTAGTGATCCGGCTTGAACGGGCCTTCCTGCGGCACGCCGATGTAGTCGGCCTGACGCTTGGAGAGCTTGGTCAGCTTCACGCCCAGCTTGTCGAGGTGCAGCGCGGCGACCTTTTCGTCGAGGTGCTTGGGCAGCACGTAGACGCGATTCTCGTATTCGGCCGACTTGGTGAACAGTTCGATCTGCGCGAGCACCTGGTTGGTGAAGCTCGAGCTCATCACGAAGCTGGGGTGACCGGTGGCGCAACCCAGGTTCACGAGACGGCCCTTGGCTAGAACGATGATCTGCTTGCCATCGGGGAACGTGACGAGATCGGTGCCCGGCTTCACTTCGTGCCACTGGTAGTTGTCGAGCGCCGAGATCTGGATCTCGGAATCGAAGTGACCGATGTTGCAGACGATGGCCTTGTCCTTCATCGCCTCCATGTTGGCGCCGGTGATGACGGCCTCGTTGCCCGTGGCGGTCACGAAGATGTCGCAACGCTCCACGGCCTCTTCCATGGTGACGACTTCGTAGCCTTCCATGGCGGCCTGCAGCGCGCAGATCGGATCGACCTCGGTGACCATGACGCGAGCGCCGCCGTTGCGCAGCGAAGCGGCCGAGCCCTTGCCGACGTCACCGAAACCGGCGACGCAGGCGACCTTGCCGGCCAGCATCACATCGGTGGCGCGGCGGATCGCGTCGACCAGCGATTCGCGGCAACCGTAGAGGTTGTCGAACTTCGACTTGGTGACGGAGTCGTTCACGTTGATCGCGGGGAACGGCAGCTTGCCGTCCTTGGCGATGTGGTAGAGGCGGTGAACGCCGGTGGTGGTCTCTTCCGAAACACCCTTGATGGCGAGCACCGAACGCGACAGGTAGCCCGGCTTGGCCTTGACGAAGGCCTTCAGAGCACGCTGGAATTCGATCTCTTCGGCGTTGGCCGGATCGGGCAGTTCCTCGCCGGCCTCGATCCGGGCACCCCACAGCGCGAACATGGTGGCATCGCCACCGTCGTCGAGGATCATGTTGGCGGTGTGCTCGTCGCCCCAGTCGAAGATCTTGCCGACGTAGTCCCAGTAATCGGCCAGGCTTTCGCCCTTGATCGCGTAGACGGGGATGCCCTGTGCGGCGATGGCGGCGGCGGCGTGATCCTGCGTCGAGAAGATGTTGCAGGTGGCCCAGCGCACGTCGGCACCGAGCGCAACGAGCGTCTCGATCAGGACGGCGGTCTGGATCGTCATGTGCAGCGAGCCGGTGATCCGCGCGCCCTTTAGCGGCTTGGACTCGCCGAATTCCTCGCGCAGGGCCATCAGGCCGGGCATTTCGGTTTCGGCAATGCTGATCTCCGCCCGGCCGTAGTCGGCAAGCGAGATATCGGCGATGACATAGTCGTGTGCGGCAGTCTGGGCAGTGGCCACGGGCGCGAACTCCTGGGTAGGTTACGAAACAGCGCCGCGCCTCCAAGGGGAGGACATGCACGGCACCGGCAATGGGCCGTCCCTAGCGATTCCGCCCGATCGACGCAAATATAAAGATATCTTTATATGGTGACCGAAAGGCGCGACCTGACGTTTTCTGGCTCCGGCACGGGCGCGGCGCGGGTATATGGGGATCAGGGTGCCATGAATCACCGGCCGGCGTGCAATGGGCGTTGCCGAGGCCCGGTCAGGCCCTATATCTGCGCCCGTTGCGATTCACTTGCAGGAAAGGATGCATCCCATGACCATCGCCGTTGGAGACAAGCTGCCCGACATCAAGCTGATGAAGGCTGGCGAAAGCGGCCCCGAACCGGTCCAGACCGCCGATTACTTCGCCGGCAAGAAGGTGGCACTGTTCTCGGTCCCGGGTGCGTTCACCCCGACCTGCTCGGCCAAGCACCTGCCCGGCTTCGTGGACAAGGCCGCCGACCTCAAGGCCAAGGGCATCGACGAGATCGTCTGCACCGCCGTCAACGATGCCTTTGTGATGGGTGCCTGGAACGTCGCGTCGGGCTCGTCCGACGTGACCATGCTGGCTGACGGCAATGCCGAACTGGCGAAGGCGCTGGACCTCGTCATGGACGGTTCGGGCTTCGGCATGGGCACGCGCGGCCAGCGCTTCTCGATGGTCGTCAACGACGGCGTCGTCGAAAAGCTCAACGTCGAGGCGCCCGGCACTTTCGAAGTCAGCTCGGCCGAATACATGCTGGGCCAGCTCTGAGCATAGAGCCGACGGTCCGCAGAAAAGGGCGGTCTTCCCACGGGGAGGCCGCCCTTTCTCGTTCTGCAGAACATCGGCGGGGCGTTGGCGCGGCTCCGCTGCTTGCCCCGCTCCACCCGTCAAGTTAGCCTCGCGCCAAAGCAAGGAGATTTCATGGCACGTTCGGTTATCGTCACGGGTGGTTTCGGTGTCCTTGGCCAGGCAGTGGCGGAAAGCTTTGCCGCCGCCGGCGACAAGGTCGCCCGCATCGACTTCGCACCCGAAGCCAGAACGCCGGTCGCGGACGCGCTCGACATCGGCGGCGTTGATCTGACCGATGCGGATTCCACGAAGGCCGCGCTCGACAAGGTCGTCGCGGCTCATGGCGGCATCGACGTGCTGGTCAACGTCGCCGGCGGTTTCGCCTGGGAGACGCTCGAAGGCGGTTCGATCGACACCTGGGCGCGGATGCAGGCCATGAACCTCATGACGGCCGCCACGATTACCAAGCTCGCGCTGCCCGAACTCAAGAAATCGGCTGCGGGACGGATCGTCAACATCGGCGCCGGCGCGGCAATCAAGGCCGGTATGGGTATGGGTTCCTACGCTGCCTCCAAGTCCGGCGTCCACCGCCTGACCGAAGCGCTTGCCGAGGAACTGGCCGGCACCACGGTGACCGTGAACGCCATTCTGCCGAGCATCATCGACACGCCGACCAACCGCGCGGACATGCCCGATGCCGATTTCTCGGAATGGGTCCAGCCCGCCGCCATCGCCGATGTCATCGACTTCCTGGCGTCCGATGGCGCGCGCTCGGTTACCGGCGCACTCGTTCCGGTAACGCGCGGGGCCTGAGCGCCTCGCGCTTGCGCGGCACGTAGGCGACAATTCCATCACCCGCGTAGATGCGCCGCCAACGGCGGCTGCGTGCCAGCTCCCGGGCGATCGGTGCATTGTGGTGGGCATTGAGAACGAAGGCGGCGGGCCGCCATTTCCGCTCCACGTCGACAAGCGGGACGAATCCGTTCTCGATACCGCCATTGTATCGCCACTCCTTGCTGGAATAGCGATAGTAGCGCCCGTCGTAAGCCACGTGCCAGGCGGGATAGCCGACATCGATGATCGCGCCGCCGAACGGGAAATCGCCATAGACGGTGCCCTTCACGTTCTCGCGCTTGAGCCGCTCCAGCGCCGCCAGCGGGATAGTCGGCATGAAACGGGTCGGCAGCAGGATCGGCCCCAGCACGGCAACGGCAAGCACGGACATGACCAGTGCGGCGCGCCGCGGGGTGATGTTCTCCCTTGACGGTTCGTCCGACGTATCGATCCGCGCCAGGACCGGCACCATCGACACGGCCCAGAACAGCACGAAGCGGTAAGCCGTAACCGTCATCAGCAACAGCACCAGCGCCACGGCCAGCTCTCCTGCATCGACACGGTCGCGATGACGCAGTGCCAGGCCGAGTGCGATCAGCGTGACCGCCATGACGGGCAAGGCGTTGACGTGGTTGGCCGGGATCCACAACGGCAGCCATTCGCTGGCGCCGATGGCGATACTCGCCTCGGCATTACGGGCGGATACGGCCAGCACAGAGATGCCATCGGGCGTGGCGAACATCGCCGCGCAACCAATCAGTGCGAGCCCCGTCGGTGCCCACGGGGCCGAACGCCTGCGGTCGCGCAACCAGCGAAGCCAGCCGACAACCGCCGTCACGCCCATCGCCAGAACGCCCACGCTTACCGAAGGATGCAGGTTCTGCCACAGGACCAGCAACGGCGCGCCGAGCGCGAGCGTCACCAGCACCCTCAACTCGAGCCGCTGGAGCGCCAGCAGCAGACCGAAGCACAGTACCGCAAAACTCTGCGGCCGGATGCTCGCCGTGGGCAGTGCCGCATAGAACGCAAGTGCCAGTGCCAGCATGATCGCGGCAATCGTCGCGCCGCGGGCACGGCAGGCTGCAGCGGCGGCCCAGAAACCGCCCAGCCAGCACAGGGCATCGAAGAGCCGCAACAAGGCCCACCCGCCAAGGAGGCGGACGCTGGCCATTACTGCCTGCCCCAGCCACGCCACGGCGGGCAGAGGATCGCCCAGATGTAACGCCGAAAACGGCTCGCCGCGCACCGGTCCGTGATGGGCGAGGATCAGTTCTCCCAGCTTGAGCTGCCAGAAGATGTCGACATCCCAGACGCGCCGCGCCAGCAACGAAAGCAACATCGCCGCCGGGATCAGGGCCAGCAACAGCGATGCAGGACGTGACAGGGCGGAGAATCGCCTCGAAAGGCCTCCTTGCGGCTGATCCCCGTTCTGCAAGAACACCCCCTGCTCTCGTAGCCCCCGCCGATTGCGCGAGCCCGGCGAGACGCAACAGCAACTGCGGGGGGAACTCAAGAGCCCGAGGAAAACACCTCGGGAAAAGCGATCAATAGCCCATCAGGCTGAGCACTTCCTTGCGTGAGCGATCGTCCTCGAGGAACGTGCCCATCATCCGGCTGGTGATCATGCCAACGCCCGGTGTGCGCACGCCGCGCGCGGTCATGCAGGCATGGCTCGCCTCGATCACGACGGCAACGCCATGGGGCTGGAGATTGTCCCAGATGCACTGCGCGACTTCGGCCGTCAGGCGTTCCTGGATCTGCAGGCGGCGGGCATAGCCGTGCAGCACGCGCGCCAGCTTGGAAATGCCGACCACGTGATCGCGCGGCAGATAGGCGATCGCCGCCTTGCCGATGATTGGCGCCATGTGGTGTTCGCAGTGCGACTGGAAGGGAATGTCCTTGAGCAGGACCACCTCGTCGTAGCCGCCGACTTCCTCGAAGATGCGCGACAGATGGATCGCCGGGTCTTCCTGGTAGCCCTGGCAATATTCCAGCCATGCCCGCGCCACGCGCTTGGGCGTGTCGATCAGGCCTTCGCGCGTCGGATCGTCGCCGGCCCAGCGGATCAGGGTACGGATTGCCTCCTGCACGTCTTCCGGAACGGGTGGCTTGCCAAGCGGGTTGTCTTCGTCGGGACCAACCAGGCTGCTCATCCCTTCTTTCTCCTTCTCAATCTTTGCATCAGGCGCATTCGCATGAGCTGTCCCTTGCGGCGGAACAACCCGCGCGTCTCGATAGGCTCGAACATTTCGCCAGGGCGTTCCGGATCGAGGACGCCACTCGTGCCGAGCGCTCTTTCAGCTTCCGACAGATGTTTCAAGGGCAAGGGTTCCAGACGCCTGCCGGAAACCGACAGCGAATCGATCATCGCGGCAAGACTTCCATGCCGCGCGATCCCCGACGCCACGGTTTCCGTGGTGACGCCGCAATGCTCGGCGAGAAGACGCAGGCGCAGGCGGGTAATGCCCGGGCCGGCGTGGGCATTCGCGGCGCGCGCGGTGTCGATGAACACGTCGCATTCGCTGTCCAGCCCCATCGAGCGGTTGTTCATGTTGGCAGAGCCCACGCGCAGGATCTCGTCGTCGACGATCATCAGCTTCGAATGGACGTAGATCGGTGTGCCGTCGATCGCCAGCGGGTGATAGATGCGAAAACGCCCGGCATGATCGGCGTGCTGCAGCGTTTCGATCAGTTCCACCCGCGCCGTGTCCATCGCCGCCTGTTCCAGCCAGCCCTGGGCGGTCAGCGGGTTGACGATCAAGAACTCGGGCGGGTCCTGCTCCAACAGGCGTTCGCAGATCACTTCGGCGATGGCGCGCGAGGCGAAGTACTGCGTTTCGATATAGACGAAGCGGCGGGCACGGCGGATCTGCTCTATGAAGAGGTGCTCGATCTCGCAGACTTGCGGCGTGTCGCCGTATCTGGCGCTGGTCCGGGCAATGCCGATCTCGACGTCCTCGAAGTCCGCGTCGAGGTCTTCGGGCCAGGCGCTGGCCTCCTGCGGCGCGCAGGGCGCCAACCTGCGCCCGCCGGCGACGCGCCAGCGCTCGCGCCCGAGTTCGCCGAGCGAGACAGCGACATCGCCCTCCATCACCATGGTCACGTCATGCCAGGGGCCATAGGGCCGCCCGGTAGGATGGCGACGGCGCGGATCGTGCGGAAGGTGCTGCGGCGTGTCCCACCGGTCCGACGTCATGTCGATGCCGCCGCACGCTGCGAACGCGTCGTCGATCACCACGATCTTCTGGTGATGGCTGCAGCCCACCGGATGGGCCGAATCGAACTTGAAATCGATTCGCCGGCGCAGCGCCCAGCGGACCAGGTCGAACAGCATGGTACCGCGGAACAGGTACTTCACCATGGCGAAGTTCCACTTGAGCAGCAGCACCTCCAGCCGTTCGTTCCGCTTCACCAGCCAGAGAATGTAGGAGCCCAGCCTGGCCGGGAACCTCTTCCTGCGGCCCCGCTGCCACCAGCGGCGGCCGTAGGGCAGCAGGATGCGCGAATCGAAGTCCCACCCGATCAGGAAAATGCGCTGCCGGGCCAGATCCATCGCCTCGCGGATGATGCCGAAGTAGTCCTCGGCGTCGATCGCCAGATGCGCGCGACGGGCCATGGCGTATCGCCATACGGACGCCGGAACCTCCACGTCGCCTTCGGCCCCGTTCGCGCTGACTTCGTTCATCACCTGCCTTGCTGGATCACCTACCGTGCAGGATCAAGCCCTTAGGCCGCGCGTTGTTCCCGCGAGAAACGGGCCGAGCTGAACGCCCGGATTATCCGTCAGCGAGAGAAACTCACGGATTCGTATTACCGTATCACAACGCGAAAAGTGGCTTAATTACCCGCTGAGCACGGAAAACTGTCATTTCGCCGTTGATCTGCGGCCGTTCAGCCGTCATTCGTCTACACGCGTGTAATAATCGCGAACTAGCCGCTCGCTTCATTCCTGCGTCTTTGCGCATGCGAGTGATCCTCGGTCCACCGGGCCGGGTCAGCCGTCCGGAACATGCTCCGGACCACCTTTCACGCCCCCTTCGGGTTCCGGGGGCAGTATCGGGATCGCGCTGTGGTCCCGCGCCAGAAGGAGAATTGTATGAAGAATTCGCTCATCGCCGCCGCGATTGCTGCAGCGAGCCTTGCTCCCGTCGCCGCATGGGCACAGGACGCGGCCGCCTCCGCCGTCGCCCCGACGGTGGGAGCCAAGGTCTTCGGCCCCGAAGGTAACGAGGTGGGTACGGTTGAATCGGTGCAGGCCGGTGTCATCACCGTCTCGACCGGTGCTGCCCGTGCGGGCCTGCCGGCCAGCGCATTCGCCATGCGCGAAAAGGGCCTGACCATTGGCATGACGAAGGCACAGCTCGAAGCAGCCGTGAACGGCGCCAAGGCTCAGACCGATGCAGCCAAGGAAGCGGCCATGGTCGTCGACGCACCGGTCAAGAGCAACGACGGCGTCGTGCTCGGCACGATCTCCAAGATCGAAGGCGACGACGTAACCGTTCTGTTGAGCAACGGCGCCTCCGCCATCCTGAAGAAGTCGTACCTCGGCCTCGTCGACAATGCACTGACGCTGGGCATGACGGCAGAGGCATTCGCCTCGCAGACGCAGGCAAGCGCTCCCGCGCAGGCGAGCAGCGATGCCGCCGCACCGGCATCGGGCGAAGCCGCGGCGACCGACCAGTAAGGTTCATCGCCACTACCGTCTTGAACGGTTGAACGAGGGTCGGGACGCGCATGGCCGTTCCGGCCCTTTTTCATGCCAATCGTCTGCCTGGCATGGCCGTGCGGAAGGCAAGACGCGGCGGAGCCGGATTTTTCCGGGGAAAAGCCTTGCCCTCGCCCGCCGCCTTGGCGCAATAGGATTTCAATTCCTCTGCGTCTTCCGACGCTTTTCCACGTCCCAACCCAGCGAGCGATACCGGCCTTGACCTCCCAGGAGAGAATTAAAGCCCTGTTCGAGGCTGTCCCCGGCCTCGACGATTCCATGGATGCTGCGCGCCGCCGCGCGGCGACCGCGATAGGCGCGATTTCGCTGGGCCTGATCGCCATCATCTTCGCCTGGCTGGGCGACAAGGCGCAGCAGATCTTCAACCAGTTCCAGTCCCAGAACCCCTATGCGCCGCTGGTTCTGACGCCGGCCGTCTTCGTTGCCGTGGTGTGGATCACCAATCGCTGGACGTCCGATGCGCGCGGTTCGGGCATTCCCCAGGTCATGGCAGCCGGCAAGGATCTCGACCTCGCCTATACGAAGCTGCTCTCGATGCCCACGGCGCTTGCCAAGCTCCTGCTGACAGTGGCCATGCTTCTTGCGGGCGGTTCGGTGGGCCGCGAAGGCCCGACCGTTCAGGTTGCCGCGGCTGTCATGGTCACTTGCCACCGCCTGTTCCGCGTACCGATGACCGCCGGCGTGCTGATCGCGGGCGGCGCGGCGGGTGTCGCGGCCGCATTCAACACGCCGCTTGCCGGTGTCGCTTTCGCCATCGAGGAACTGGCTGCGGCTTTCGAACAGCGGGTCGCGGTGCTGGTGATGGGCGCCGTGGTCGTCTCGGGTCTGGTCAGTCTCGGCCTGTCGGGGGACTACGTCTATTTCGGCATCATGCACGAGACGCTGAAGGTCAGTTCGGTCGTGCTGATCGCCCCCGTTGCCGGCGTCGTGGGCGGAGCGCTCGGCGGCCTGTTCTCGCGCACGCTGCTGGCTTTCGCACGCAGCGGCCATTCCTGGTTCGTCATGGTTCGCAAGCGCCCCGTGCTCGTCGCGTTCGTCTGCGGGCTGCTCGTCGCGGTTCTCGGTCTCGTGACCGGTGGATCGACGTGGGGCACGGGCTACGAGGTGACCAAGCTGATGGTCGAAGGGCACCAGAGCGCGTCGCCCTGGTTCGGCCCGGCCAAGTTCCTCGCAACGGCCGCCACGGCCGTTTCGGGCGCGCCTGGCGGCATCTTCGCCCCTTCCCTCTCGGTCGGCGCGGGCGTGGGCCAATTGCTCGCGTTCTGCTTTCCCGACGATCCTATGCCGGCGATAGTCCTGTTGGGTATGACCGGGTATTTCGTCGGTGTCGTGCGCGCGCCGCTCACGGCGGTCATCATTCTCATGGAAACGACCGCAAGCCGCGGCATGATCCTGCCCCTGTTCGCGACGGCCATCATTGCCGACGCGGTCAGCAAGCTGGTCTGCCGGGAAAAGCTCTACCACGGTCTTTCCCGCAGCTTCTCTTCACACGGAGAAGCGAAGGCCAAACAGGCATAGGCTGCCAGACCTTCGCGCGGTCCGTCACGCGCCCTGGAAACGAAAAAGCCCTGCCGCGATGGCAGGGCTTTTTCGTTTCCAGGGAGATGATGGCGCGCCCGGAACGATTCGAACGTCCGACCCTCAGATTCGTAGTCTGATGCTCTATCCAGCTGAGCTACGGGCGCGCAATGCCCATCTCCATCCCTCAGTCCGGTCCAAAGACCAGAACGAAGAATGATGGCGCGCCCGGAACGATTCGAACGTCCGACCCTCAGATTCGTAGTCTGATGCTCTATCCAGCTGAGCTACGGGCGCGTTGGAGGTGCGCCAATAGAAAGGGATTCGAGTCCGGTCAACGCCTATATCACCTCAATGCCGAGGAATATGCGTGGATATGACGATGCAGTGCCTCCGCCAGCGGATAATCGAGGGGCGGCATGGCCAGTTCCGTTATCGCTTCCGGCGCGTGCCAAGCAATCGCTTCCGCCTCTCTGGCCTGCGCCACGCCTTGCCAGGCGCGTGCCGCGTAAAGAAGTATGACAAGCGGCCGTTGCGGCGATTTTCCGCCTTCGTCCGGCCCTGCCGTCAGCCCGCTGGCGAAACCGACCGGCTCCATTTCTTCGGCATCCACACGCACGCCCAGTTCCTCCTCAAGTTCCCGAATCGCGGCAAACTCCGGCGTTTCGCCGGATTCGACCTTGCCGCCGGGAAATTCCCAGAGCCCGCCATGCACGGCGGAAAAGCAGCGCTGCTGCATCAGGACAGTCCCGTCGGGCGCGATCAGGGCCACGGCTGTCACGAGCAGCGGTGTCAGGATTTTTTCCAGTTCAGTTCTTCCCATTAAAGACAAATTAACGCGCCCATGAGACTCCGGGCCAACCTGAAGCGAGTTGCAAGGTGATCATGGCACGCTTTCGAAACCTTTCGAACATCCTGCGCGATACCAGAGGTGCGTCCGCCGTCGAGTACGGGCTCATCCTCGCGATGATCGTCCTGGCCATGTTCGCGATGCTGCAAGGTGTGGCCAGCGAAGCCATCGGCATGTGGAACGATGTCGCCACCAAGACATCGGACGCGACCGGCGCAACACCGTAAGCTCCGCAGAAAACTTAAGCATTTCGCAAGGATTGTTCCGTAGTCACCGACAAGTCCAAAGCGTCGAAATAGAATTGAAGCGCAGCGGACCGGGTACTGAAGACTGCTTTTAATCAGGAGACACATCATGAAGTTTCTCGCCAAGCTGCGCCGCAATGAAGAAGGCGCGACCGCAATCGAATACGGCCTGATCGCTGCTCTCATCGCGGTTGCCGCGATCGCCGCGATGCAGGGCATGGGCTCGCAGCTGACCTCGACCTTCTCGAAGACCTCGAGCGCGATGGCCAGCACGAACACCACCACCACGCCGTAATTCGTCCTCGACGAACCAAACGATTTGGGGCGGCAGGGAAACCTGCCGCCCCTTTTCTTTTACCGTCCCGAGATGGCAGCGCAGGCGAAAATCCCCGAATTCGGCGGAATTCAGCGCATCTCGCGCGCGTCCCTCAAACGACTTCTCCAATCCTGCTTCCCGCTGACCACGTCATCCGCGGACGGACGGTCCCAAAGACGCTCTGCACGCACCGCTTCGTAATCAGTGTCGCTACAGCTTACACAAACCGATCCGGCACGACCGCCCACAATGCGCTGAACACGTCATGCGCATGACTACGTTTCCGTCGTGACCGCGCCGCCGCCCAGCGGATGACGGGCATTCACCAGTGCTACGAGTCGCGCGCTGTCGACATGCGTGTAGATCTGAGTCGTGGCGATGTCGGCATGCCCCAGCAGCATTTGCAGCACCCTCAGGTCCGCTCCGCCCTCCAGCAGATGCGTGGCAAATGCGTGACGCAACACGTGTGGCGAAACGCGCTCCGGATCCAGTCCGGCGCGGGCCGCCAGCGCCCGCAGAAGCTGGAACAGTCGCACGCGCGTGAGATGCCCGCTCGCGCCTCTGGAGGGAAACAGGAATTTCGAGCCGCCGGGGCGAACCGCAAGCCAGCGCGAGAGTACCGCGCATGCACGCGTGCTCACCGGCACCATGCGTTGCTGTCCACCCTTGCCCGTCACGTGAAGGAACGGCGCATCGCGCGGCACAGCCGCAACGGGAAGCGAAACCAGTTCGCTTGCCCGCAGTCCCGAGCCGTACAGCAATTCCAGCAGCGCCAACGTACGGACCGCTTCGGGCTGCTCGCCGGAGGCCTCGTCCTCCGCACGGGCCAGGAAACGCTCGACTTCCTCGCGGCCCAGCAGCCGCGGCAGTGGTCGCCGCGTGCGCGGGCGGGGCAAGGCGCCGGACGGATCATCTTCGCGCAGGCCTTCGTCGACGAGGAAACCATAGAACTGGCGCAGTGTCGAACACCTGCGGGCAAGACTCGAGGCGGCAAGGCCGGCCCATGCCTTGCCCAAGGCAGCAAGTGCAGGCCCGTCTGCATCCGCGGGATCGCCCAGCACGTCGCGCGCCGCATCCAGATCGCGGCGATAGGCGGCCAGGGTATTGGTCGCGGCTCCGCGTTCGACCGCCATCATCGCGAGGAAGCGTTCGGCGAGGTCGTCGCCCGCCATCGGCTTGTCAGACCCGGGCGACGGCTTCCGCCGCGATCATGCGCGCCTCGCCCTCGAAGCCGACCTGCCGCAGCGCCGAGACGATATGGAACAGATACCGGGGCGTCATCCTGCTCCAGTTCGATCCCTGCATGCCAAAGCCGGCCAACAGCACCACACTCGCGCTATCGCCGCGCTGCGCAGCGGTGTCGATCGCGCGCGTCCAGCGCGTGCCTTCCACCAGCCCCAGAGACATGTCGTTCGAGTAGCGCTCGACCTCGTCGGCACCGAGCCGGTCGAGCCCGGCCAGCCCCGCCACGAGAAAGGCCGCCCTGCGCTTGCCCGCACTGCCATCCTCGTCGATGAACTTGTCGAGCGAACCGGTTTCGACCGGGCTGGTCCGTCCGGGCGCGGCAAGTGCCAGCAAGCCCCAGCTTTGGCCTCCCGACGGAACGACCGGGGCCCATCGCATGGCGTTCGCGTCGAAACCGGCGGACAGCATCGAGGCGATGAGCGCAGGTGCGTCGTCGGCCAAGTCCTCGCCGGCCGGCATGCGCGCAGCGGCGGCAGCCGTCAGCACTTCGCGCGCATAGCGTTCGGACGGGCCGCCGGCACTGTCCCACAAGGCCTTCATCGCGGCGAAACGCGCCTGCGGATCCTCCAGCGTATAGGCATCGCGCAAGCTTTCCGCCCGCTCCTGCCAGTCGCCGGTCACCCCGGGATCGGAGTAGATCTGCGAATAGAGATCGACCATCGCGGCATTGGACAGCACACCCGCGGCCCCCGCCCGATCGGCAGCGGCGGCCCGGCGTTCGAGGCCGACCATCGGCGCCAGCGCGGTCACGTAGCTGTACCCGGGACCGGCGGCGTCCATCAGCCGCGCCGGCGGCTCGATGCCCACGCCGATCGCCAGGCCATAGCGCCAGGGCGTCATCGTCGAGACGTTGTCCCACTCGATCGTCACGGCGCGGCGCGCCTTGCCGGCCGCGCCAGCATATTTCTGGGCCAGCAGGAGATCGACCTTGGGCGTCTTCCCGCGCGCCATCTCGCGATCGAGCTTCGACAGCGCGACGGCGCTGTTGCCGCGAAATGCCTCGCAGATCGCCTTGGCGAGATTCCATTCCGTGCCGTCCTGCAGGCTCCCCTGCGTGGCCATGACAGGGCACAGGCCGGTGAAGTCGGCCGTCTTCTCATAGACGCCGAGCGCAACGCTTCCGACGGCAGGCGTATAATCGGCGATGTCCATGTCCTGCAGCACGGCGCGGGCCGCGTCGGTCTCGCCCATGCGCAGCAGCAGTGCGACGCGCAGCGCAAGAAAGTCCTGCGGGCTCATTCCTTCCGGCGGCACCAACCGGGACACGAGCATCCGGCGCAGCAGGATGTGGCCCCAGCGCGAAACCAGCCTGCCCTTGTTCTCGGACAGGGCGAGTTCGATCAGCCTGGCATTCTGTCGTGCCAGCGAATCCGCAGGCAAGCCGCCTTCGCTCTCGCCAAGCAACCCAGCCCGCTCCATCGAACGGCGAGCCTGGGGCGGCATGTCGAAAACGACGTTGCTGCCAAGAAGGTCGGCGAATTCATCCGGCGACATTTCGGCCAGTTCCTCCAGCGTCGGCACACGCTTGAGCGAAAAGCCCCCTTCGCCCCCTTCGCCGGCGGCGTGGTCCGCGGCGGCACCCTCTCCGGGCAGCGCCTGCACGACCGGCGTTGCAACCGCAGCCGGGCGCGCTGCGTCTGCCGCAGGCCCTGCCGGGGCAGCCGGTCTCGGAGCCGCCGTTCTTGTCGGAGAAGGCGTCGGAGCCGGTTCCTGGAACATCTTGGGAAGCAACGATTCCGGTGCATCCTGGGCGACGGCCCATGCCGAGGACACCGCCAGTGCCGCACCGGCCAGCAGATATGCCGCCCTCATCGCGACGACTCCGGCACGGCAACGCTAACCACGATCTCGCGAACCGGCTGTCGTCCGGCATCGACCCACGCCGCGACGCCCAGGGCAACGACGGCAAGCGGAACGGCCAGGGCGATTACTGTCGGCAAACCGCGTCCGCGCATTTCGATCGTCACTCGCCTTCCTTCACCGATGCTTGCGCTGCGACCTAGCGCAACTATAGGCTTGGGGGCAATGGACGTTCAACAAACCCACTTTTCCGCGCAGGAAATCGCAGCGCTGGCGCGGCGAATCAACCGCCCGATCGTGCTCGTGGGCATGATGGGGGTCGGCAAGTCGAGTGTGGGAAAACGGCTCGCATCGCTGCTGGATTGCGCCTTCGTCGATGCCGACGAGGAGATCGAACGCTCCGCCCAGATGACCATTCCGGAGATCTTCGATGCCTTCGGCGAAGCCTATTTCCGCGACGGCGAACGGCGCGTGATCGCGCGCCTCATGAACGAGAGCGCCGGGGAACCCGGCGGGCGCATCGTCATAGCCACCGGCGGCGGCGCCTTCTGCAATGCCGAGACGCGCGCGGCAATACTCGACAAGGCCATCACCATCTGGCTCGACAGCGAGGTCGACACGCTGGTCGAGCGCACCGCGCGCAAGGACAACCGTCCCCTGCTGAAGCAGGGAGATCCGCGCGAGATCCTTGCCAAGCTGCGCGCCGAGCGCGAACCATACTATTCACAAGCGCCGATCCACGTGGTCAGCGGCAACGGTCCCCACGTCCAGACCATCAACAAGGTTCTTCAAGGAATTTCGCAATGGCTGTGATCCCGGTCGCTATCGCCGGCCGCCCCTACGAAGTCCGCGTAGGCGCAGGCCTTCTCGCCGAACTGGTGCCACAGTGCCGGGGGCGCCTGCGCAAGCGCGCCGTGCCGATCGTCACCGACGCCAACGTGCATGCCGCCTGGGGAGACGTGGTCGAGGCAAGCCTGCGCGACAATGGCCATGAACCGCACTGGCGCATCCTGCCGCCGGGCGAGCAGACCAAGTCCTGGGAGGAACTGGCCGCCACCGTGAACTGGCTGCTGGCTCTGGAAGTGGAGCGCGGCGATCACGTCATCGCGCTTGGCGGCGGCGTGATCGGCGATCTGACGGGCTTCTGCGCCGCCGTGCTCAAGCGCGGCTGCAAGTTCATCCAGGTGCCCACCACCCTGCTCGCGCAAGTCGATTCGAGCGTGGGCGGCAAGACCGCGATCAACACGCCCGCAGGCAAGAACCTCGTTGGAGCCTTCCACCAGCCCTCGCTGGTCCTTGCCGATCTTTCGGCGCTGGAGACGCTGCCCGAGCGCGAACTGCTCGCCGGTTATGCCGAAGTCGTGAAATACGGCCTCATCGACGATGCCGACTTCTTCTCCTGGTGCGATGCCAACGGCGCCAAGATGATCGCAGGCGACAGCGCCCTGCGCGAATACGCCGTCTCACACTCGGTAGCGGCCAAGGCACGGATCGTGGCCGAGGACGAATTCGAGACCACCGGGCGGCGCGCCCTGCTCAATCTCGGCCACACTTTCGGCCATGCGCTGGAGGCCGAGACCGGCTTTTCCGCAAGACTGCTGCACGGCGAAGGCGTAGCGCTCGGCATGGTCCTGGCCGCGCGCTATTCAGCGCATCTCGGCCTGATGGCGCGCACCAGCGCCGACCATGTTGCGCAGCATTTCAGCGCCGTCGGCCTGCGCGCCAACCTGACCGAACTCGGTCTCGACTGTGACGGTGCCGGACTGGTGCGCCATATGCTGCACGACAAGAAGATGGATGCCGGCGCCCTGCCGTTCCTGCTGATGAAGGGCATCGGCCAGACCTACCTCGCGAAGGATGTCTCGCTCGACGATGTCGCGACATTCCTCGATGGCGAACTGGCGGCCGGCGCGAACTGAAGCCGTCCTCGGCACGCGGCGGGACCGGCGAATCCGACATACCGTGCCCTGCTCGGGTCCGGATGCCGCGAATGTCGGGATGAATGTCATGTCCCGCGCGTTCAATCGCGGGCGTCTTCCGTTTTTCCGATTGTGGGAAAGGACGGGGACCGATGATGTGCCTCCTGCGAACCCCCGGGCACAATGCTGGCGGCAGGCAAACGAGCCTGCCGCCTTTTTTCCGCATGCTCGCCTGCCGAAAATTGACGGCATGACCGCGACGTGACATTGCTTGACCGCGTGTCTACGTTACGCAAACAGACAATAAAATTACGGGTCCGGAGAGAGCGATCGCCATGACAACAGCCGAAGCCACCCCCGAGCTGGATTTTCCCGAACACCTTGCGGCACACGATCGCGCCTTCCTCGGTCACCCCAAGGGACTGGGTTTTCTCGGCTTCGTCGAGGGCTGCGAGCGGTTCTCGTACTATTCGATGCAGACGCTGCTGACGCTCTACATGGTCAAGTATCTGCTGCTGCCTGGCCAACAGGAACACGTGATCGGGCTGGCATGGCTCAAGACCCACGTATTCCCCGGGCTGGAAGGGCAACCGCTCGCCTCCGAAATCTTCGGTCTCTATACCGCCAGCGTCTACCTCACCCCGATTCTGGGCGGCATTGCCGCAGACCTCCTGCTGGGGCGCCGCGCCGCGTTGATCGCGGGCGGCCTCGTCATGTCTCTCGGCCATTTCCTCATGGCGTTCGAGGGCGCCTTCCTCTTCGCGCTGATCTCGCTCGTCATCGGTGTCGGCCTGTTCAAGGGCAACATCGCCAGCCAGGTTGGCGAACTCTACGGCCCCAAGGACAACCGCCGGGCGATGGCGTTCCAGATCTTCTACATCTTCATCAACGTCTCGGTGATCATCGCCCCGCTCGTTTCGGGCACGCTGGGCGAAAAGGTGGGATGGCACTGGGGCTTCGGTACGGCAGGCGTGGTCATGGTGCTTGGGCTCCTGATCTATCTCTACGCGCGGCCTTGGCTGCCTGCGGACAACGGCACACCGGGCAAGTCGGCACAACCACGCGCGAAATTCGAGCCGGGCGACGGGCCGCGCCTGATCGCCGTGCTGCTGCTGGTGCCAATCATGGGCATCTCGCTGCTCACCAATCAGGAGATCTTCAACGCCTATCTCGTCTGGGCCGACCAGCAGTTCCAGCTCACCTTCATGGACACCACGCTTCCCACCAGCTGGATGATCACGATCGACGCAACGCTCAGCTTCTCGATGCTCGTGGGCGTCGCTGCTTTCTGGGCCTGGATCGGTGCGCGCACCGGCAAGGAGCCGGACGATCTGAGCAAGATGATCATCGGCTGCTTCTTCATCGTCGGCGGCGGCCTGTGTCTCTACATCGCCGCGCTTACGCAGGGGACGGGCAAGATCGGACTGTTCTGGCCGGTCATGTTCCACCTCGTGAACTCGATCGGTTTCGCCCATCTACTGCCAGTCAGCCTAGCGCTGTTCACCCGGCTCGCCCCGCGTGCACTCAACGCGTCGATCGTCGGGATCTACTACCTCTCGTTCTTCGGAGCGAACCTGGCGGTGGGCAAGATCGGCACGCTTTTCGAAACGATGCCCACGCCGCAGTTCTGGCTGCTCCACGTCGCATCGGCCGTGGTTGCCCTGATTGCCTTCGGTGGTTTCAAGCTGTTCCTCGCGGACAGGCTGATGGGCGAGGAAGCGGCCGATTGACCCCGGGTCAGCCGAACAGCGCGACCGACTGCATGCCCGCCATCACCGGTGCGCCATCGGCGTTCCAGATTGCCATGCGCTGGCTGGAACAGCCTTTCTCGGCATAGTCGCCGACGGAACGCAGCAGCCACCAGCCTTCGCGCGTAGCAGGCGCCGGCGTCAGCAGGTTGACCTGCCAGTGCATGGTCGAGACCGGCACGGCGGCATGCATCATCGGCATGACGCCGGGCGGCAGGGCATCGCCGATCAGCAGCATCGCGACCATCGGATCGAGCCCCAGCCCTTCGGCGAGCCTGACCCAGCGGCACATTTCCGGGCGCTTGTCCTCGACGGGTGGCACGGCGTGGCGCGTTTCGAAATTGTTCGCGAGAAAGGCGGGTGTGTGCTCGGTATAAGTTACCGCGCGCGCCTCGTCGCAGGGTACGAGCCCCTCGGGCACCGGCCGCTCGTTGATGTGGAGCGCGCTTTCGACTGCGCCCATGAAAACGAAGCTGGCCGTGAAGGCGAGGCCCTTCGCGCCATGAACTTCCGCCGCGATCCACGTCGCGTTGCGCCCGGCACGTTCGACGCGGGCCCGCGCCTCGACGCGGCCGTTGACCGGCGCCATCATCGCAAGCTGCGCCGAGCGGAGCGGCGGCAGCCCTTCGCCGCCGACCTTCTGCGCCACTGCAAGGGCCAGCGCAGAGGAAAAGCCGCCATAGGCCGTGCGGCCCTGATGCCATGTCTCGGGCACGTCGAGCGTGAGACCGTCATCGAGGCCGTGCGCCCCGGCCAGCAACGCCGCGAAACCCGTCATCAGAACAGCCGCGATCCGTCGGGAACCGGCTTGTCTGGCGAGAACAGCGTCACCCTGCCCTCCTCGTCCGCGAAGCCGAGCGTGAGCACTTCGGACAAGGCCTTGCCGATCTGCCGCTTCGGGAAGTTCACCACCGCAGCAACTTGCCGGCCGACGAGGTCCTCGGGCGAATAGAGCGCCGCCACTTGCCCGACGCTCTTCTTCTCGCCCACGCCGGGACCGAAATCGATCCGCAGCTTGTAACTGGGCTTGCGCGCGCCCTCATAGACTTCCGCCGCCACCACGGTGCCCACACGGATATCGACTTTCAGAAAGTCGTCGAACGTGATTTCCGGGCAAGCGGCGGCGGCGGGATCGTGGTCTAGATGCATTTATTCCAATTCGAGGATAATTGCATCGACTGCAAGGCTTTCTCCGGCCTTGGCGCTGACGGACTTCACCGTGCCTGCCTTTTCGGCGCGCAGGATGTTTTCCATCTTCATCGCCTCGACCACTGCCAGCGGCTGACCGATCTCGACCTTGTCGCCTTCGCTGACATTCAGCGAAACCAGCAGGCCCGGCATCGGACAGATGAGGAAGCGCGAAAGATCCGGCGGAATCTTTTCGATCATGTGCTTGCTCAGCGCGGCAATGCTGGTGGGCAGGCAAGTGATCTGGTGGATCGCGCCGCGCGTGGTCATCTTGAAGCCGGTGCGCGTGGGTTCGACCTTGATGGTGATGTCCTCGCCATCGACTTCGGCGTCGATGAAGCGGTCACCCGGCGTGTATTCCAGCTCGAGTTCGACTTCGGCGCCGTTCACGGTGACCATGTCCTCGTCGATCACGACTTCGAACGCTTCCTTGCCGATCGTCACGGTCCATTCCGCCGGCGGATCGAGCGGCGTGGCCAGCTGGCCATCGACGCGGCGCGCACGGTCGGCGCGGGCAGCAGCGACGAACCCGGCAACCGATGCGAGCTTCACCTTCAGCTCGTCCGACGCGGGCGCGCCGTGGAAGCCTTCGGGATATTCCTCGGCGATGAAGCCGGTGGTCAGCTCGCCCGAGCGGAAGCGCGGGTGCTGCATGATCGCCGAGACGAAGTCGATGTTGTGACCGAGCCCTTCCAGCTCGAAGGCATCGAGCGCGGCGATCTGCTTGTCCGCCGCCTCGTCGCGGGTCTCGCCCCAGGTGATCAGCTTGGCGATCATCGGGTCGTAGAACATCGAGACTTCGCCGCCTTCATAGACGCCGTCGTCCACGCGCACGCCGTCGATACCGCGACGGCCGTTCGCGGCACCATCGTCGGTCCAGCCATCGACCGGCGGCTGATAGCGCACGAGGCGGCCCGTGGAGGGCAGGAAGCCGCGATAGGGATCTTCGGCATAGACGCGGTTCTCGATGGCCCAGCCATCGATCTTCACGTCGTCCTGCGTCATTTCCAGCTTTTCGCCAGCGGCCACGCGGATCATCTGTTCGACGAGGTCGACGCCGGTGATGCACTCGGTCACCGGGTGCTCCACCTGCAGGCGGGTGTTCATTTCGAGGAAGTAGAAGCTCTCGCCCGTCGGATCGGCGCCCGAGACGATCAGTTCGACCGTACCGGCCGAATAATAGCCTACCGCCTTCGACAGCGCGACGCACTGCTCGCCCATGGCCTTGCGCATCTTGTCGGTGACGAAGGGCGACGGCGCTTCCTCGACAACCTTCTGGTGACGGCGCTGGATCGAGCATTCGCGCTCGTTGAGGT
The DNA here is from genome assembly GCF_025153475.1 of Novosphingobium mangrovisedimenti. Taxonomy (GTDB): domain Bacteria; phylum Pseudomonadota; class Alphaproteobacteria; order Sphingomonadales; family Sphingomonadaceae; genus Novosphingobium; species Novosphingobium mangrovi_A. The sequence goes on along the minus strand of NZ_JANZXA010000011.1, from coordinate 57,338 downwards.
AGAGCACGTTGCCGTGCTTGTCGCCGAGGATCTGGATTTCGATGTGGCGCGGGTTGAGGATGAACTTCTCGATGAAGACGCGGTCGTCACCGAAGGAGTTCAGGCCCTCGCGCTTCACGCTCTCGAAGCCCTCGCGCACGTCCTTCTCGGAATAGGCAAGGCGCATACCCTTGCCGCCGCCGCCGGCCGAGGCCTTCATCATCACCGGGTAGCCGATCTCGTTCGAGATGCGCACCGCGTGCTCGGTATCGTCGATCTCGCCGACGTAGCCGGGCACGACGTTGACGCCGGCTTCCTTGGCGAGCTTCTTGGACTCGATCTTGTCCCCCATAGCGGCGATCGCGTTCACGGGTGGGCCGATGAACTCGATGCCCTCTGCCGCCAGCGCCTCGGCGAACGAGGTGCGCTCGGACAAGAAGCCGTAGCCCGGATGAACCGCTTCGGCGCCGGTCTGCTTGCAGGCGGCGATGATCTTGTCGGCGATCAGGTAGGACTGCGCGGCGGGCGCCGGGCCAATGTGGACGGCTTCATCGGCCATCTGCACGAAAGGCGCGCGCGCATCGGCATCCGAATAGACGGCCACCGTCTGGATGCCCATGCGGCGGGCAGTCTTGATCACGCGGCAGGCAATCTCGCCCCGGTTTGCGATGAGGATTTTTTTGAACATTCAACCTTACCCTAAGATGCTCTGCCACCAAGGCAGTCGATAGGTTTCAACGGTTATGCCCGTCGATTGTCCTTCGTTGCCTTGATCATTGACGTCCATGTGAAACTTCTTCGCCCCTGACTTCCACCACCATTCGGGTGCGGAGCCGGACGTTTGACCTGCGATATCTGACAGTGCAGACTTGATCACCGTAATCGGGGGAGCAAACTGCCGATGAATCATGACAGTGCACACGAAGACGTTATCTTCGACGACCTGCCCTCTCAACACATCAGCGACCGGCGACACCCACATGTCCAAGGACAATGGATCTGCGGGATCGGCGGTTTGCACCCTCTTGAACCCCCATCCGGTGGCGCTCAAACCTGCATCGAAACGAATTGGATCGTCCGAGCTTTCCAAACATTGCTGCTTCAACAGTGTTGCGATACTGGAAGCAGAAGCCTTCGGATCGCTCGAAGTCAATGCGGCGACCTTTCCAAAGTCCGATGGCTGCGACGGATTGCAGGCGCCCAACAGCATTAGCGCAAAGAGGCCCCCCGCAACTCGCATTACTCGGCCGCTTCCATCTTCACGCAGCCCTTGGGCATGCGCGAGGCGTCCATCTGAGCCTGCGTTTCGCTGATGGCCATGGCTTTCAGGCCGAGCCGTGCGAACATCGCCGCGTCGGTGTCGTCGCCGGCGTTGGGTGCGGTCAGCAGCTTGTCGCCGGTGAAGATCGAGTTCGCACCGGCCATGAAGCACATCGCCTGCGTCATCTCGGACATGGACTCGCGGCCCGCCGAGAGGCGCACCATCGAGTGCGGCATGGTGATGCGTGCGACCGCCACGGTGCGCACGAATTCCACGTCGTCGATCTTGGCGAGCGGCGTATCGGCCAGCATGTCGCCCAGCACCGTGCCCTTGACCGGGACCAGCGCGTTGACCGGAACCGACTGCGGGTGATCGGGCAGCGTCGCCAGCGTGTGAACGAAGCCCACGCGGTCCTCGCGCGTCTCGCCCATGCCGACGATCCCGCCCGAGCAGACGTTGATCCCGGCGCGGCGCACTTCGGAGAGCGTGTCGAGACGGTCTTCCATCGTGCGCGTCGTGGTGATCTCACCGTAGCGTTCGGGCGAGGTGTCGATGTTGTGGTTGTAGTAGTCGAGCCCGGCTTCCTTGAGCATGTCCGCCTGTTCGGGCGTCAGCATGCCCAGCGTCATGCAGGTTTCCATGCCCATGTCGCGCACGCCCTTCACCATCTCGATGATGGCGGGCATGTCGCGGTCCTTGGGATTGCGCCAGGCGGCGCCCATGCAGAAGCGGGTGGAACCCTGATCGGCCGCCTGCGCCGCGCGCTGCAGCACCGCCTGCACGTCCATCAGCTTGGTCGCCTTGACCCCCGAATTGGCCGAAGCCGACTGCGAGCAGTAGCCGCAGTCCTCCGCGCAGCCGCCGGTCTTGATCGACAGCAGCGTGGAGAGCTGCACTTCGTTGGCCGGATGGTTCGCGCGATGGACCTCGGCGGCGCGGAAGACCAGCTCGGTGAACGGCAGGTCGAACAGCGCCGCGATTTCCTCGCGCGTCCAGTCGGTACGGGTTTCGGTCTGGGGGGCGTCAGTCATCGGTTCAGATTTGCTCCAGGGCCTGGGCGAGATCGGCCACGATATCGTCGATATGCTCGATGCCGACCGAGACGCGGATCACGTCGGGACCGGCGCCCGCCTCGATCTGCGCGCCTTCCTCAAGCTGGCGGTGCGTGGTCGAGCTGGGGTGGATGATCAGCGAGCGGGTGTCGCCGATGTTGGCGAGGTGGCTGAACAGCTTCACTTCGGACACGAGCTTGACGCCCGCATCGTAGCCGCCCTTCACGCCGAAGGTGAACACCGCGCCGCCCTTGCCGCCAAGGTACTTGCCGGCAAGCTGGTGATAGGGGTTCTCGGGAAGGCCCGCGTAGTTGACCCAGGCCACCTTGGGGTGCGCCTGCAGCCACTGCGCAAGGTGCAGCGCGTTGGCGCAGTGACGCTCCATGCGCAGCGCCAGCGTTTCCATGCCGGTCAGCGCGAGGAAGGCATTCATCGGCGCCATGGCCGGGCCGAGGTCGCGCAGGCCGAGCGTGCGGCAGGCGATGATGAAGGCGATGTTGCCGAAGGCCTCGCCCAGCTTCATGCCGTGATAGCTCGGGTTCTCTTCGCTGATGGTCGGGAATTTGTCCGAAGCCATCCAGTCGAACTTGCCGGAATCGACGATCACGCCGCCCACGGCATTGCCGTGACCGTTGAGGAACTTGGTCGCCGAGTGGACGACGACGTCAGCGCCGTATTCGATCGGGCGGCACAGCGCCGGGGTCGCCAGCGTGTTGTCGACCACCAGCGGCACGCCCGCGTCATGCGCGACCTTGGCGATAGCCTCCAGATCGGTGACGACGCCGCCGGGATTGGCAAGGCTCTCGACGAAGACCGCGCGGGTCTTGTCGGTGATGGCGGCGGCAACGTTCGCGGCATCGTCGGCATCGACGAACTTCGTCTCCCACGACATCTTGCGGAACGAGTGGCCGAGCTGGTTGAGCGAGCCGCCGTAGAGCTTCTTGGCCGCGACGATCTCGCAGCCCGGTTCCATCAGCGTGTGGAACACCACGAGCTGCGCGGCATGGCCCGAGGCCACGCCCAGCGCCGCGACACCGCCTTCGAGCGCGGCAATCTTGCCTTCGAGCGCGCCGTTGGTGGGGTTCATGATGCGGGAATAGATGTTCCCGAATTCTTCCAGGTTGAACAGGCGCGCGGCATGATCGACATCGTCGAATACGTAGCTGGCGGTCTGATAGATCGGGGTGATCCGCGCCTTGGTGGTCGGATCGGGCTCACAGCCCGCATGGACCGACATGGTTTCAAGTTTGTGCGTCATGATCCCTCCTGTTCAGGCCGCTCGCCGGTTTCGGGCGCGCATGGTCGCATAGTCCTGCAAGGCAGCCCCATAGTGCGGTCCGGCCCGACGTTCCAGTTCTCCGCCTTCCAATCCTTCCACCGACTGCGCGATGCGCGCCACGGCTGCGTCGCTCAGAGAGCCGAGCGGCACCCGGTAGATGCCGATGGTAAAGACGATCGCCCGCGATTTCGGCAAGCGGCGCAGCGCCTCGCGCTCGCAGCGCACGAAAAGCGTTTCGCCTGCATTGTCGGCAGTAACATGGGCAAAGCGTTGTTCGGGCGGCAAGGCCGGCATGTAGCGCAGATCGTCCGAGGCGACGACGAAGGCATTCGTGCGCCCGAAGATGTTGAACGACTGCAACCCGTCCATGAACTTGTCGACGCCCGACGACAGGTTCTCGGCATAGCCGTGGATCGGCTCGTGCACCTGATGCACGGCCTTTCCGATCTTGTCGGCGATGCGCCAGTCGGTCGGGAAAGCCACCGCTCCCGCGCCGAGACGGAATGGCTGGCCGGGCGCGTCCTGCACCATCACGCACAGGTCTTCCCACACCGAGCGCGCGCAGGCTTCGAGGCCGCCTTCCACGCCGAGCAGGTCCGCCAGCTCGGCGATCCCGGCTTCCGCTTCGGGCAGCACCATCACGCTTTCGGGATGGGCATCGAAGGCCGCCTCGCGCGCGGCAAGGTCCGGCGCCGGATCGATCCACTCGCTCTCGGCGAGCTTGACCAGCCCCATGCGCAGCGGGCCGGAAACCCGTGCGCTTGGGAGCAGATCCTCCACCGAGAAGCCAAGTGACATCGTGCAGGCCGCCGGCTTACTCGGCGGCTTCCAGCTCGTCGCCGACCGGCGGCATGTTGTGGCCGAGCAGGCGCAGCATGTCGGCGGCGCATTCGACCACGTTCGAGCCCGGGCCGTAGATGCCCTGGACGCCCGCCTTCTTCAGGAAGTCATAGTCCTGCGGCGGGATGACGCCACCGGCGACGACCTTGATGTCGGCGCGGCCGGCATCCTTGAGGTGGCCGATCAGCTCGGGGATGAGCGTCTTGTGCCCGGCCGCCAGCGAGCTGGCGCCGACGGCATCGACGTTGTTGTCGAGCGCCATCTTGCAGGCCTCTTCCGGGGTCTGGAACAGCGGGCCGGACACGACATCGAAGCCCATGTCCGAGAAAGCCGAGGCGATCACGTTGGCGCCGCGGTCGTGGCCGTCCTGGCCCATCTTGGCGACGAAGAGCTTGGGCGCGCGGCCGAGGCGGTTGGTCACGGCTTCGACGCCGCTCACAACCTGCTGGTAGCGGCTGTCGCCGGCATAGGCGCCACCATAGACGCCCTTCACCGGGGTCGGCGTGGTGCCGTAGCGGCCGAACGCGGCTTCCATTGCGTCCGAGATCTCGCCCAGCGTCGCACGCTCGCGGGCGGCATCGACAGCAAGGCCCAGCAGATTGCCGCTCGCCCTGGCACCTTCGGCCAGCGCCTTGAGCGCGGCCTGGCACTTGGCCTCGTCACGGTTTTCGCGGGTACGCTTGATGCGGGCGATCTGCGCTTCGCGGACGACATGATTGTCGACTTCGAGCGTTTCGAGCGCATCTTCCTGCGCCAGGCGGTACTTGTTGACGCCAACGATGACATCGTCGCCCTTGTCGACGCGAGCCTGACGGCCGGCGGCGGCTTCCTCGATCATCGCCTTGGGCCAGCCAGCGGCAACCGCCTTGGCCATGCCGCCTTCACTCTCGACGCGCTCGATGATCTCCCAGGCCTTGTCGACCAGTTCGCTCGTCAGCGCCTCGATGTAGTAGGAGCCGCCCAGCGGATCGACGACATTGCACATGCCGGTCTCTTCCTGGATGACGATCTGGGTGTTACGCGCGATGCGGGCCGAGAAGTCGGTCGGCAGCGCGATTGCCTCGTCGAGCGCGTTGGTGTGCAGCGACTGGGTGCCGCCCAGCATCGCCGCCATCGCCTCGATCGTGGTGCGCATGACGTTGTTGTAGGGGTCCTGCTCCTGCAGCGAGACGCCCGAGGTCTGGCAGTGGGTGCGCAGCATCTTCGAACGCTCGGACTGGGCGCCGAGCTGAGTCATGGCGCGGTACCACAGCGTGCGCGCGGCGCGCAGCTTGGCGATTTCCATGAAGAAGTTCATGCCGATGGCGAAGAAGAACGACAGGCGGCCCGCGAACTTGTCGATGTCGAGGCCCGAGGCAACGCCGTACTTCACGTATTCCATACCGTCGGCGATGGTGAAGGCCAGTTCCTGCACCTGCGTCGCGCCGGCTTCCTGCATGTGGTAGCCGGAGATCGAAATGCTGTTGAATTTCGGCATGTTGTCCGCGGTATATGCGAAGATGTCCGAAATGATCCGCATCGAGGGCTCGGGCGGATAGATGTAGGTGTTGCGGACCATGAACTCCTTGAGGATGTCGTTCTGGATGGTCCCGGTCAGCTGGTCGGGGCTGACGCCCTGTTCCTCGGCGGCGATGATGTAGAACGCGAGGCACGGGATCACTGCGCCGTTCATGGTCATCGAGACGGACATTTCGCCAAGCGGAATACCGTCGAAGAGGATCTTCATGTCCTCGACCGAGTCGATGGCGACGCCCGCCTTGCCGACGTCACCCGTGACGCGCGGGTGATCGGAATCGTAGCCGCGGTGCGTGGCAAGGTCGAAAGCGACCGACAGGCCCTTCTGACCCGCGGCAAGGTTGCGGCGGTAGAACGCGTTCGATTCCTCGGCGGTCGAGAAACCGGCATACTGGCGGATGGTCCAGGGACGACCGGCATACATCGAGGCCTTCACACCGCGCGTGAACGGGGCGAAGCCGGGCAGCCCCGGATCGGCCTGCACATCCTCGGCGGTGTAGAGCGGCTTGACCGCGATGCCCTCGGGGGTGTTCCAGGTCAGGTCCCTGCCCTTGACTTCCTTGTCGGCGAGGGCCTTCCAGTCGTTGATGTCTGCCATGTTTTCCTACCTTACTGCCCGCTCCCCTTCAGGGGAGAGGATACGAAGGCTTGCCCGCATGCGGGCCTAGCCGAAGTTGGAGAGGAGGCTCCCCTCTCCGCTGCGACTAACCCCCGCAAATGCGAGGGCAAGTCTCGCTCCTCTCCCCCGGAGGGGAGAGGACAGGTCAAACCTCAATGCGCCTCTTTCGGCGTTTCCATGATCTCGGTCAGCTGACCGCCCATGTCCTTGGGGTGGACGAAGAAGATCAGGGTACCGTGGGCGCCGATGCGGGGCTCACCCAGCACGCGCTTGCCCTTGCTTTCGAACCACGCCTTGGCGGCGTGAATGTCAGGCACTTCGTAGCAAACGTGGTGCTGGCCACCGAGCGGGTTCTTCTCCAGCCATTTGCCGACCGCCGAGTCTGCCTCGGTGGGCTGCAGCAGTTCGACTTGCGTGCCCGCCGTTCCGTTCTCGCCCGGCGTGTTGACGAAGCAGACGCGCACCTTCTGGCTGTCAAGCACGAAGGGCTCGGTGATGTCAGTCGCGCCCATCACATCGCGGTAGAACGCGATGGAAGCGTCGAGATCGGGCGTAGCAACGCCGATGTGGTTCATGCGTCCGAGTTTCATGGGTTTCTACTCCACATTCTCGATGATCATGGCGATGCCCTGACCACCACCGATGCACATGGTGATGAGGCCGTACTTGCCGCCGATCCGCTTCAGCTCGTACATCGCCTTGATGGTGAGGATCACGCCGGTCGCGCCGACCGCGTGGCCCAGGCTGACGCCCGAACCGTTGGGGTTCACCTTGTCGGGATGAAAGCCGAGTGCCTTGGCGCAAGCCACGGCCTGGGCGGCAAACGCCTCGTTGCTTTCGATCACGTCCATCTGATCGAGCGTCATGCCGGCACGCTCCAGCGCGATCGGCACCGCCTTGATCGGGCCTTCGCCCATGTATTCGGGCTCGACGCCGGCATGGCCCCAGGCGATGATCTTGGCCATCGGCTTGAGACCGCGCTTCTCGACTTCGCTGCCGGTCGCAAGGACAACGGCGGCGGCCGCGTCGTTGATGCCCGAGGCATTGCCCGCGGTGACCGAACCGTCCTTCTTGAAGGCAGGCTTCATCTTGGCAAGCACTTCAACCGTGGTCTCAGCCTTCACGTGCTCGTCGGTGTCGAACACGGTCACGCCCTTGCGGGTCTTCACCTCGACGGGAAGGATCTGCTCCTTGAAGCGGCCTTCCTCGATGGCGCGGGCGGCACGCTGGTGGCTGGTCGTGGCCAGCACGTCCATTTCCTCGCGCGTCACCTGATGGCGCTCGGCGACGTTCTCGGCGGTGATACCCATGTGGTTTCCGCTGATCGCATCGGATAGGCCAAGCGTCAGCGCGTCTTCCTGAACGTTGGGGCCCATCTTCTTGCCCCAGCGCACGCCGTGGTCATGATAAGGCACGTTCGACATCGATTCAGCACCGCCCGCCAGCGTGATCTTCGCTTCGCCGAGCATCATCATCTGTGCCGACGAAACGATCGCCTGCACGCCCGAACCGCACAGGCGGTTGAGCGTGAGTGCCGGGGTCGAAAGTGGCACGCCGGCATTGATGCCGATCACGCGGCTGAGCATCTCGTCACGCGCGCTGGTGGGCATGACCTGGCCGATAACGACATGTTCCACTGCCTCGGGCTCGACGCCGGCACGCTTGAGCGCTTCGGTGGCGACCATGCCGCCCAGATCCGAAGGCATGAAGCTCTTCAGCGATCCGCCGAAGTCTCCGATGGCCGTACGCACGCCGCTGACAATGTAGACATCTTCCATGATCGGACTTCCTATCCCTTGTTCGGTTTCAAAAGGAGACCCCTTTCGCAGCTGTCTCCCCAATGCGGTACTCGCAAAAGAGACACCTGCCGGCCCCGGGCCGCCAGAGTGCCCCGATCACGTTACAGCGGAATGTTGTCGTGCTTCTTCCAGGGATTCTCGAGCGCCTTGTTGCGCAGCTTGCGAAGTCCCAGGGCAATGCGGCGACGCGTGGAGTGCGGGTAGATCACTTCGTCGATATAGCCGCGGCTTGCAGCCACGAACGGGTTGGCGAAGCGGTCTTCGTACTCCTTGGTCTTGGCGGCGATGCCCTCTGCATCCTGGCCGCGGAAGATGATCTCCACCGCGCCCTTGGCCCCCATCACCGCGATTTCGGCGGTCGGCCATGCATAGTTGAGATCGCCGCGCAGGTGCTTGGAGCTCATGACGTCGTAGGCGCCGCCATAGGCCTTGCGGGTAATCACGGTGATCTTCGGCACAGTCGCCTCGGCATAGGCGAACAGCAGTTTGGCGCCGTGCTTGATGATGCCGTTGTGCTCCTGATCGGTGCCGGGAAGGAAGCCCGGAACGTCGACGAAGGTCAGAATCGGGATGTTGAAGGCATCGCAGAAGCGCACGAAACGCGCGGCCTTCTTCGAAGAGTTGATGTCGAGCACGCCCGCCAGCACCATCGGCTGGTTGGCTACGATGCCCACGGTCTTGCCTTCGACACGGCCGAAACCGCACAGGATATTGCCCGCGTGGAGCGGCTGGATCTCGAAGAACTCGCCTTCGTCGAGCGTCTTGCGGATCACTTCGTGCATGTCATAGGGCTGGTTGGCCGAGGGCGGAATGATCGTGTCGAGGCTCTGTTCCTCGCGATCCCAAGGATCGGCGCAAGGACGCTCGGGCGCTTCGTCGCGGTTCGACGAGGGCAGGAAATCGACGAAATCACGCGCGGCCAGCAGCGCCTCGATGTCGTTTTCGAGAGCGAGGTCGGAAACCGAGGTCTTGCTGGAGTGGGTGATCGCGCCGCCCAGCTCTTCCTGCGTGACGACTTCGTTGGTGACGGTCTTCACGACGTCGGGACCGGTCACGAACATGTACGAGCTATCCTTCACCATGAAGATGAAGTCGGTCATCGCCGGCGAATAGACCGCGCCGCCCGCGCAGGGGCCCATGATCAGCGAAAGCTGCGGCACGACGCCCGAGGCTGTGACGTTGCGCTGGAACACGTCGGCATAACCGCCGAGCGAGGCGACACCTTCCTGAATGCGCGCGCCGCCGGAGTCGTTGAGGCCAATCACCGGCGCGCCGACCTTCATGGCCGAGTCCATCACCTTGCAGATCTTCTGCGCGTGACGGGCCGAAAGCGAGCCGCCGAACACGGTGAAGTCCTGCGAGAAGACATAGACCAGACGGCCGTTGATCGTGCCCGATCCGGTGACGACGCCGTCGCCGGGAATCTTCTGGTCCTGCATGCCGAAATCGACGCAATCGTGCTCGACGTAGAGGTCCATTTCCTCGAAGCTGTCCTCGTCGAGCAGAACTTCCAGACGCTCGCGCGCGGTAAGCTTGCCCTTGGCGTGCTGTGCGTCGATGCGCCTTTGCCCGCCGCCCATCTTGGCGGCTGCGCGGCGCTTTTCCATTTCGGCGATATTGGCTGTCATCCGGCTTCCCTTGTCCGAGGTGGTTCCAGCGTAGAATGCTCGGCCCGCTAAAGGCAGGTCAAAGCGTTTAGGTCAATAGTTTTAATCGCACGATTAATGCAAATCGCAGCCCCGATTCAGCCATTTTTGTCCAGCCGTGGGCTGTAACGGGCCTGTTTGTGACTAACCGGGAATTTGTCCCGACAGCCCGAAGTCGCGCGCCCGGCCGTGCGGGTGGTCGATGACCGACACGAGACTGAACACGATCGCCAGCATCAGCAGCGCAAAACCCGCAAGGCCGAACGCCAACGTACGGTTGGCACCCGCGCTCGCGGCGGTCATTTCCCGTCCGGTGCGCAGGCGGCGCGAGACGACGCGCTCTTCCTCGCTGCCCCAGCGATGGATGACGAGAATTGCGCTGAGCGCGAACATCATCGTGCCCGGAATCCACATGATGATCCCGCCTGTCTGTTCATCGGTCAGCATCGAGACGTGCCACATGTGCCCGAGCGTGATGTAGGCATCGTAGAGCGGCACCGTCTTGAACGTGAGGAAGGCCCCCAGCACGATATTGCCCAGCGCCGCGAAGACGAACATGCCAAGGCGGGTGCCCAGCCCCGGCCCCTGCGGCGCGGTGCGGCGGTCGAAGATGACCGAGAAGAAGATGAGCCCCGTCACCAGCAGGCTGATGTGCCACATGTAGTGGATCGGCTCGTCGAGGATGGCGAGGTCGTGAAACTGCGGCAGCATCCAGAAATAGCTGGCGAGCAGGAACAGCACTGTCGCCACGACCGGATGCCGCAGGAAATCGACGAGACAGCGTAGCCAGCCGGTTCCGGCAAAGACCTTGCTCACCCCGTTGGGCAGGCCGCGCACCAGCGCCGCCTGCGGTCGCGAAAGGAACAGCAGCATCGGCGCGACGGTGCGCAGCAGCATGTGCTCGACCTGATGGACCGCGAAAATATGGTCCGCCAGCCGCTCGACCGGCGAAATCAGCGCCACGAAGAGCGCCACAAGACCGCCGAAGAACGCCGCTACGCGCCAGCGCTCGTCGACCAGCCCGTGGCGGCTTCCGCGCCAGTAGATCAGCCCCGCGATGACGAGACCGAGCAGGATCTCCGGAGAAAGCTGCCAGAGGGTCCAGGGACTGGCATCGGCGTGCACGTGTCCGCCATGCGCCAGCGCGGGCGTCGAAAGCACCGCAAGCAGACTCGCGGGCAACCATCGTAGGAAACGCATGGCCCGGGCATAGCCCCCTCGCCCGATCATGCAACCCCGCGATGGCGTCCGCGCTATTCCGGTCACTTGAGCAGGACGAGTTCCTCGGACATCGTCGGGTGGACGGCGACGGTCGCGTCGAAATCGGCCTTGGTGAGCCCGGCCTTCACCGCGATCGCGGCTGCCTGCATGATCTCCGGCGCTTCCGGACCGATCATGTGCAGGCCCACGACGCGGTCGGTCTCGGCATCGCAGATCATCTTGTAGAGCGAACGCTCGTCGCGGTGTGCCACGACGTTCTTCATCGGTCGGAAATCGCTGGTGTAGACCTTGATCGAACCCAGCTTTCCGGCGGCTTCGTCTTCGGTCATGCCGACACTGGCGATCGGCGGGTGACTGAACACGGCCGAGGGGATGCAGTGATAGTCCACCGTGGTCGGCTTGCCACCGAACACGGTATCGGCAAAGGCCTGCCCTTCGCGGATCGCTACGGGGGTGAGCTGGACGCGGTCGGTCACGTCGCCCACGGCGTAGATATGATCGACGCTGCTCTTCGAATGCTCGTCGACGAGGATCGCGCCCCTGTCGCTCATCGCGACGCCCACGCCCTCAAGGCCGAGCCCTTCTACATTGGGCACGCGGCCGGTCGCGAACATGACGCAATCGACCTCGATGGGATCATGGCTGGTCATGAAGACCGTAAGCGAACCATCCGCGTTCTTCTCGATCTTCTCGAATTCGGCATTGAAGCGGAAATCGATCCCCTTGGTGATCGAGATCTGCAGAAGGCGATCGCGCAACGCCTCGTCGTAGCCGCGCAGCAGCTGGTCCGAGCGGTTCATCAAAGTGACCTTCGCGCCGAACTCGTTGAAGATGCCCGCGAACTCGTTGGCGATATAGCCCGCACCCGCGATCAGCACGCGGCGCGGGATCGCATCGAGGTGGAAGGCCTCGTTCGACGTGATGCCCAGCTCGTGCCCGGGGCACGACGGCACATGCGGCCGGGCGCCGGTGGCGACGAGAATGTATTTCGCGGTCTTCTTCTCGCCGCTCGACAAGGTGACCTCGTGCGGGCCGGTGATCGTGGCCCGTTCATGGAAGATCTCGACCTCATGGTTGGTCAGCGTCTGCGTATAAAGGCCGTTGAGCCGGTCCACGTCGTTCAGCACGTTGTCGCGCAGTTTTACCCAGTCGAACCGCGCCTCGGGAATATCCCAGCCGAAATGCCGTGCGTCCTCGAGGTCCTCGGCGAAATGGGCACCGTAGACGAGCATCTTCTTGGGCACGCAGCCCCGGATCACGCATGTCCCCCCGACCCTGAATTCCTCGGCAACCGCGACGCGCGCGCCATGGGCGGCAGCCACACGGCTGGCACGAACGCCGCCCGAACCGGCGCCGATGGTGAAAAGGTCGTAATCGTATTCGGACATGCGCGTGCTCCCGGCCTTGGCCTCAGCGTAAATCGGGGCGCATATGGGGCATGATGCCCGCGATTGCCAACCACCTGGCGGCAATCAATTGAGCGAAATCAGGTCCGCAGCCGGGTTACTGCAGGAGCAGTCGCCAGGTCCCGAGCGCCCGCAGATCGCGGCCGTCGGTGGTGCTGGCCATGCCCAGACGCACTTGCGACCGGGCGCTCCGCTTTTCGAAACCGAGAGTCAGCAACGGATCGAAGCCGCCCGAGAAATCGACGCGGCGATCGGTGAAGAGCAGCGAGCGACTGGCCAGATCATACCCCGAGCCGACCGTATAGGTGCCCTGCCCCGATACCACCGTCAGGGGCTGGGCCACGCCGAAGCGCAGCACGCCGCCCAGCAGTGCCCGGCTCGCCGTAACGCCGAAGCGGTTCGTGACGAACGTGCCGGCATCGGTGAGCAGCATGTCGTCCGTCAGCTTGAGCCGAGTCGCGCCCAGGCTCGCGTAGCCGTCAAGCCGCCACCGGCCCAGCGGGATCGCCTGTGCCACCTCGACGAACGCGGTGCGCGCGCCGTCGCCGAAGCGTAGTGCGCCCGAACCGGTCGGCGTGCCGAAAACGGTGCCGCTCTCGTCGAGCAACCCGGCCTTGATGGCGGTGCGCGCCTTACGCCAGGAAAGCACCGCCCCGCTGGCGGCCCCATAAGCCTCCCGTCCGCCGACGAACGTCGCACCGAACCTGCCACCGGCCAGTGGATGCTCCGCACCGACGGACAGATCCGCGACGGGCGCATAGGCCAGCACCGCGTCCGAACTGGGTGCGAGGCCCATGAACTCGTTGGAAACGCCGTCGTTCGAATGAAGCGCTGCCGTCAGCCAGGTCCGGCCCGTACGTACCGAGACCTGCCCGTTGGTCAGCATCGTGCGCACTTCGTCCTCGCCCGGACCGACGCGCAGAGAGGTAAAGCCCGCGCTCGCGCTGAGGTCCCGCGTGGCGAAATGCGTGCTTCCGGCATTGGCCTGCAGGCGCATCCGGCGCTCAATCGAGTAGCGGTCCACCACGGGGCGGGCGACAAGACCCGAAAGGTCGCCCCTGAAATCGCGGCCATAGGCATCGAGCACCGTGACATCGCCCAGCGCCGCGGTCGTGACCCCGGTGGTGCTCACCGCCGCCGGCGCTGCCATCACCGACGACCCGACAGCCGTCTGCACAACCCCGTTCGACAGTGTCGGATCGATCGGCGATAGCGCGGCCTGCACGTCGATCAGCCCATGGCCGAAGACCGGGTCGACGCCCGGCGCACCGATGTCGCGCGCGGTATTGACGATGACCTGCCCAGCTTCGACCCCGGACAACTGCGGCCACTTGCTCAGGATCAGCGCGGCCAGCCCGCTCACCTGCGGCGTCGCGGAACTGGTGCCGCTGAACAGGACGATCTGGCCGTCCACGTCCTGCGTGGCATTGGTCCCCATCGCCGCGACGCAACTGTTCATTGCCGTCGCGCCGCACTGGTTCGAATAGTCGGCCAGTTCGTAACTGGTCTGCGTTCCCGCAAGCGCCACCACGAACAGCCAGCTTTGCGAATTGCTGGAATTGAGATCGAGGTAACCGTCGGCGTTGGCGGCACTGTCGTTGCCCGCGGCATTGACGAACAGCCCACCGGCGGTCTGGTAGCCGGCAACCGCCTGCGCCCAGGCCGGCTCGGGCTGCGTGGGATCGACCTTGGAGATCGAGGCATTGATCACCTTGATGCCCTGACTGCCCGCATAGGCGATGGCTTCGGTCAGGCCGATGCCCAGCGTTTCCGTATCGTCCGGGTTGGTCGCGTCGAGATTGATCTCGCTAATGCGCAAGGCGACGATTTCGGCACCGGGCGCGATACCCTGAACGCCGACGCCGTTGTTGGCCGCCGCGATCACGCCCGCGACCATGGTTCCATGGTCCGAATATTCATCGCCGATGACATCGCGCTGGGTGGTCGCACCATTCTGGGTCACCGTCCCGTAGTCCCGGCTCAGGCTGGATATTTTGCCCTGAAGCTCGGGCACTTCCTTGACGCCGTCATCGAGGACGGCGACCTGCACGCCCTGCCCGGTCCAGCCATTGTCGAGCGCGTAGAGCGCATTGACGTATTCGAACGAGACATAGTTGCGCCGGTATTCGGCATCGTCCTCGGCCGACCGCGTGGGCTGCTGGTTCTGCGGCGTGATGACGTAGGATGACGTCGGCGTGGGGGTGGGCGTGGGAGTTGGGGCAGGTGTTGGCGTCGGGGTTGGCGCAGGCGCAGGCGTGGAACTCACCGTCCCCCCGCCTCCGCCGCAGCCTGCCAGAGCCATTGCCAGCGCGCTCGCCATCGCCGCGCCGCGTATCATCGTAAAAGGCCTTGCCATGGCCACCACCCCGTTTCGACCCGATCCGCCTGCTGCCGGGAGAACGCCTCGGGCAGAGCGACCGATGCGATTGTGTCCTGGAGTTCCTTCCAAGTCACTAATGCCACAGTCCTTTCGCCACTGGCGCGGCACGGCACATGGGAACGTCAGGCGATACCGGCGCGTTTCAGCAGCGCCTCGGTCGAGGGGTCGAACGTCGTGCCTCCCTGCTCGATCTGCTTGGCGATTGCCTTGCCCAGTTCCACGCCGAACTGGTCGAACGGATTGATGCCCATCAGCACGGCATTCGCGAAAGTGCGGTGTTCGTGGAAGGCGATCAGGGCGCCGAACGTCACCGGGCTGACCTCGTCGAGCAGGATCGTCGCCGAGGGGCGGTCACCCGGATAGGCGCGGGCCGGATCGTCGCTCTCCTTACCCGCCATCAGTGCCGCGCCCTGCGCGAAGCAGTTGGACAGCAGGATGCGATGGTGGTCCAGCGCGAGATCGTGCCCTGGGACAATCGCTGCGATGAAATCGACCGGCACCAGATTGGTACCCTGATGGAGCAGCTGGAACACGGCGTGCTGGGCATCCGTGCCGACCCCGCCCCAGGTGATCGGCGCGGTCGGTCCGTCGACCGGCGAACCGTCTGCCTTCACGCTCTTGCCGTTCGACTCCATCTCCAACTGCTGGAGATAGTCGGGCAGCAGCGCGAGACGCTCGTCATAAGCGAAGACCGCGCGCGTCTGGCAGCCGCGCAGTCGGGTGTAGTACTGGTCGGCGAAGGCAGCGCGCAGCGGCAGGTTGGCCATGCCGTCGGAATCGCGGAAATGCACGTCCATGGCGGCGGCCCCGGCCAGCAACTCGGCAAAGTCGGGCCAGCCCAGCGCCATCGCGACCGGAAAGCCGATCGAGGACCACAGCGAGTAGCGGCCACCCACGCTTTCGGAGAATGGCAGGATGCGCGTCTCGTCCACGCCCCATTCCATGGCCTTTTCGGGCGAGGCCGTCAGCGCGACGACCCTGCCGAAAGGATCGTCGACCCCGCCTTCGCGCAGCCATGCCAGAGCGCTCTCGGCATTGGTCATGGTCTCGATGGTGGTAAAGGTCTTGGACGCGACCGCCAACATCGTCGTGGCCGGATCGCAAGCCGCGAACGCCTGTTCGAGCGCACAGCCATCAATGTTGGAAACCACGTGGACATCGACCATCGCCCCTTCGCGGGCAAGGGCATCGACCGCCAGTGCCGGCCCCAGCGCCGATCCGCCGATGCCGATGTGGATCAGGTGCTTCACCTCGCCCATGGCCCCGCGATGGATGGCCTCGACGATCGCCGCCATGCGGTGATGGCATTCGGCCGCGAGCGCTACGCTCTCTTCCTTGCCGACTCCGCGCTGCGCGGTATGCTCGGCGGCGCGCCCTTCGGTCGGGTTGACGATCTCGCCGGCGAAAAGGGCTGTACGGCGACCGGAAAAGTCCATGGCCTCCGCCAGTTCCTCGAACGCGGCCACATGCGCGGCATCGAGGTGGGTCTTCGACCAGTCGAAGAGGATCGCGCAGGAATTGTCCTCCTCGCCCAGTTCGAAACCGGTCGCATAGGTGTCCAGACGATCGGGATCGGCCGCGAAGATCTGCGCCAGGCTCGGCTTTTCCAGTTCCTTCAGCTTGTTCCAGACCGCTGCACTCATACACAAGACTCCCTGTTCGCCACTTGCGATGCCTTATGCTTACTGCAACCGCGAAAACCAAGTACGAGTTGCCTAAATGTCGATCACTCTCGCACGCTCGTCGGGATCGCACTTGACGCGGGGCGCTGCTGGCAACAAGGGTTCACCCCATGAGCGAAACCCCGAGCGCCACCGAAGCCGAAACCGCGCAGCCCGCATTCCCGCAGGGCACCGGTGAACCCACCACCGCAAAGAAAGACGAAGGTTTCTTCGGCTTCCTGATATGGCTGGTGCTTGCCGTGGCGATCCTGCGCAGCTTCATCATCTCGCCCTTCAACATCCCGAGCGAATCCATGCTGCCCCGGCTGCTCGATGGCGATTACCTATTCGCCACCAAGTGGTCGTACGGCTATTCGAAATATTCGCTGCCCTTCAGCCTGCCGCTGATCCCGGGCCGGATCTTCGCAAGCCAGCCCGAGCGTGGCGACGTGGTGATCTTCAAGGCCCCTCCGGGCAACGACGTCGATTACATCAAGCGCGTCATCGGGCTTCCGGGAGACGAAGTGCAGGTCAGGGGCGGACAGGTCTGGCTCAACGGCAAGGCCGTCCCCAAGAAGCCCATCGCCGATTTCGTCGTCCCCGTTTCTCCCAACACGCACTGCTACGCGCCCGAATTCCAGCGGACGGAAAAGGACGGCAGGATGGCCTGCCATTACCCGCAGTTCCGTGAAACGCTGCCGGGTGGCAAGAGCTACAACGTCCTCGACCTCGGCCGCACGCCGCAGGACGATACGGGCGTGTTCATCGTTCCCGAAGGCCACATGTTCCTGATGGGCGACAACCGTGACAATTCGCTCGACAGCCGCTTTCCCGCCGTCGAGGGCGAAGGTATCGGCATGGTTCCGCAAGGCAATCTCGTGGGCAAGGCCGCGGTGATGATGTTCTCCACCGACGGTTCGTCCGAGTGGCTCAAGCCGTGGACCTGGTTCACCGCCGCCCGCTGGAGCCGCATCGGCGGCACGTTCTGAGCACCTGACGCGCATGCTTGATCCCCGGGTCCGCGCCTTTCTTGTCCAGCACACCGGCCACGAGCCCGAAGACGAAGCCCTCTGGCTCGCCGCGCTCACCCACGGTTCGACGGGCGAGAAGCGCAACTACGAGCGGCTTGAATTCCTCGGCGACCGCGTGCTCGGGCTGGCCGTCGCGGAATGGCTCTACCAGAACAGCGACGAGCCCGAAGGACGGCTGTCGCAGCGCCTCAACGCGTTGGTCAGCCGCGCGACCTGCGCCAGCATCGCCCGCGACATCGGTCTCGGACCGCACATGCGCCTGGGCAAGCAGGCGCGCGACGACGGCGGCGAGGATTCCGACAATATCCTGGGTGACGTGATGGAGGCGATCATCGGCGCCTGTTTCACCGAGCGGGGATTTGAGCCGGCGCGCGACATGGTGCGCCTGCTCTGGGCCGATACGTTGGCCGGCAAGACCGGCAAGCGCAAGCACCCCAAGTCGGCGCTGCAGGAATGGGCCGCCGGCAACCGCCGCCGCATGCCCGAGTACCGCCTGATCGACCGCTCCGGGCCCGATCATGCCCTGCGCTTCACCGTCGAGGTTTCCGTCCACAAGGTCGGCTCGGCGCAGGCCACTGCCAATTCCAAGCAGGACGCCGAAACCCTTGCCGCCGAAGAATTCATGAAGAAGTTCGCTTGAGTTTCAGCATCGGCGCGAGCATGCTCCGCAGCGTTCGGGAAACGCGGAGTCCCGGCACCATGCAAGGGCCGCTATTGCCGCACCGTTCGAAACACATCACCTGCAATTACCAACCGAAAGTACACCAAGGATGACCGAAAAATGCGGCCTCGTCGCCGTCATCGGCGCGCCCAACGCAGGCAAGTCGACTCTGGTCAATGCACTGGTCGGGCAGAAAGTGGCGATCACTTCCGCCAAGGCCCAGACCACGCGCGCGCGGCTGATGGGCATTGCGCTGGAAGGCGATGTGCAGATCATCCTTGCCGACACGCCCGGCATCTTCGCGCCGCGCCGCCGCCTGGACCGCGCGATGGTGGCCGCCGCCTGGGAAGGCGCGCAGGAAGCCGATGCGATCCTGCTGGTGGTCGATGCCGTCAAACAGCGCCGGCATGAGCTGGAGCCCCTGCTCGAAACGCTGAAGGACCGCTCGGAACGCAAGATCCTCGTGCTCAACAAGGTGGATGCCAGCGCCAAGGAACCGCTGCTCGCACTGGCCGAGGATCTGACCGGCAAGATCGGCTTCGACGAGGTATTCTTCGTCTCGGCACTTTCGGGCGACGGCGTGCCGGAACTCAAGGCCAGGCTCGCCGCGTTGATGCCCGAAGGCCCCTGGCACTATCCGGAAGATCAGGTCTCCGACGCCTCGGAGCGGCTGCTCGCATGCGAGATCACCCGCGAGCAGCTCTATCAGCAGCTCCACGACGAACTGCCCTACGATGCTGCCGTGCGCCCCGAAAGCTATACGCAGCGGCGCGACGGGTCCGTTGAAATCCGCCAGCAGATCGTCGTCGCGCGCGACAGCCAGAAGCCGATCGTACTGGGCAAGCGCGGCGCAAAGATCCGCGCCATCGGCGAAGCCGCGCGCAAGGAATTGTCTGAGGTGCTCGGTCAGAAGGTCCATCTCTTTCTCCACGTCAAGGTGGACGAGAACTGGGCCGATGCCCGCGACATCTACGAGGAGATCGGATTGGACTGGGTCAAGTGATGCGCTTTTCTGCAATTTCCGCCGTGTCCGCCATCGCGCTGCTGATCGGCGGCTGCGCCACGCCGCGTCTCTCGGCACAGGACAAGACCGCCGCAGTCGAGGAAAGCCTGGAAGGTGCACGCTATGTGGCCATCGGGTCCTCCTACGCGGCGGGTCCGCTGTTGCCGCCGTCCAAGCCCGGTGCCCCGGCGCGCTGCGGACAGAGCCTCAACAACTACCCGACTCTGCTGGCCGAGCGCTTCGGCATGGTACTGGTGGATCGTTCCTGCTCGGGCGCCACGACGGACCATGTGCTCGGTCCCTGGGGTGACATTCCGCCGCAGATCGAGAGCGTGACGCCCGAAACGAGGCTGGTGACCGTCACCATTGGCGGCAACGACCTGTCCTATGTCGGCAACCTGTTTTCCGCGACCTGCGCCTTCAACGCAAAGGCGCTCGCGGCATCGGGGGCCAAGCCCAAGCCGTGCAAGGCCGTGAGGGTGCCAACCGAGGCGGACTATCAGCGCGACGAGAAGCAGCTCAACGAAATCGCGCGCCGCGTTCGCAACGTTGCTCCCAAGGCCCGGTTGATCTTCGTCCAGTATCTCACACCGTTGCCAGCAGCCGGCGCGCTGTGCGCGGTAACGCCGGTGAGCCCTGAGGACGCCGCGATCATCCGCGAGATCGGGCGGCGCCTGGCCGAGATCACCGACCGCGTCGCGCTGGGGAACGGCGCGCTGGTCATCGAGATGAATGCGGCCTCCAGCACGCATACCCCCTGCGATCCCGAGCCCTGGATGATCGGCGCGCCGCAAGGCTACGACGGCAAGCAGGGCCTGCAGTGGCACCTCAACAAGGCCGGCATGCAGGCCACGGCCGATGGTATCGCCTACTGGCTCATCCACGCCGGCGTGAAGCCTGGCAAGCCAGTGCCGCAGGTCAGTGTCCCCGCGCCCGTCGAGACACAAGCCCCGGCCGAAACCACACCCGCGCCCGAAGCAAGCGAACCGCCGAAGAAACCCGAGGTTACGCCAGAGGGCGACGCGCCCTGATCGCCTGGGCGAGCGTGCCCTCGTCGAGGTAGTCCAGCTCGCCGCCGACCGGCAGGCCATGCGCGAGCTGGGTTACGCGCACCGGATAGGCTTCGAGCCGTTCGGCGATGTAGTGCGCCGTGGTCTGGCCTTCGAGCGTCGCGTTCATGGCGAGCAGCACTTCGTCGATGTCGCCCTCTTCGATGCGTTGGAGCAGCTTGTCGATCGTGAGATCCTCGGGCCGCACGCCATCGAGCGCGGAGAGCCTGCCGCCGAGAACGTGATAACGCCCGGTGAACAGCTTGGCGCGGTCTAGCGCCCAGAGGTCGGCCACTTCCTCGACGACGCAGATGGAACGCGGATCGCGGCGCGGGTCGGTACAGATGCCGCAGGGGTCGGACGTGTCGACATTGCCGCACGTCCCGCACTCGACCAGCGTCTCGCGCACTGCGGCCAGGGCGTCGAGCAACTGCACCAGCGCCGTCTCGCGCCGCTTGATAAGCCAGAGCACCGCACGCCGCGCCGAACGCGGGCCGAGGCCGGGCAGGCGCGACAGGGCGGCAGTAAGGGTCTCGATCTCTTGCGATGCCATGTTTCGGCAGATAGGGCCTTGCAGCCACAAGCGAAAGCCATTCGGAGACTTCCCCACATATGCGCATCATCTTCATGGGAACCCCGGATTTCGCGGTGCCGGCCCTCGTCGCGCTGGTGGAGGCGGGGCACGAGGTCGTGGCCGCCTATACCCAGCCCCCGCGTCCCGGCGGTCGGAGGGGCAAGGAACTGACCCCCTCCCCCGTCCACAAGGAAGCCGAGGCGCGCGGGATCGAGGTGCGCCATCCGGTCTCGCTCAAGGGAGCCGATGAACAGACCGCGTTCGCCGCGCTGGAGGCGGATGTGGCGGTGGTCGCCGCCTACGGGCTGATCCTGCCGCAGGCGATCCTCGATGCGCCGCGCCTCGGCTGCCTCAACATCCACGCCTCGATCCTGCCGCGCTGGCGCGGGGCAGCGCCGATCCAGAGGGCCATTCTCGCCGGCGATCCAACCACCGGCGTCACCATCATGCAGATGGAAGCCGGGCTCGATACCGGCCCCATGCTCGCCACCTTGCGCACAACGATCGACCGCAAGACCGCCGGCGAGCTGACCGCCGAACTCGCGGACAAGGGCGCCGGGCTCCTCATCGCCACCCTGCGCGACCTCAAGGTCCACCGCCCGGTCACCCAGCCCGAGGACGGCGTGACCTACGCCAGGAAGATCGACAAGGCCGAGGCCCGGATCGACTTCACGCAGGATGCCGGTCAGGTCGAACGGCAGGTCCGCGCCTTCATGCCCGCGCCTGGCGCCTTCTTCGAACTCGACGGCGAGCGCTACAAGGTCCTCGCCGCCGATCCGGCCGAGGGCAGCGGCGCGCCCGGCACCGCGCTCGACGACGGCCTCACTGTCGCTTGCGGCTCGGGCGCGATCCGCGTCACCCGCATCCAGCGCGCCGGCAAGCCCGCCATGGATACTGCCGACCTGCTACGCGGGCGGCCCATCGCGGCGAGGACGAAGCTCGGCTGAGCGATCCCGAGCAGGCGCAAAACCTTCCCGTTCGCCTCGCGCGAAGAAAGCATAGTCCGCTCTTCCTCGTCATTGCGAGGCCCATAGGGCCCAGCAATCCAGAGCGCCAGGCGCCGCCCTGGATTGCCTCGCTTCGCTTGCAATGACGAAGTGTCCGATCACGCCTTCTCCGGCATCTTGCGCACTGGCGGAGGCTCGTCGGCCCAGCGGCTGCTGGCCTCGCGCATGACCTCG
Organism: Novosphingobium mangrovisedimenti; assembly: GCF_025153475.1. Taxonomy (GTDB): domain Bacteria; phylum Pseudomonadota; class Alphaproteobacteria; order Sphingomonadales; family Sphingomonadaceae; genus Novosphingobium; species Novosphingobium mangrovi_A. Next base: position 35,181 of record NZ_JANZXA010000011.1, on the reverse strand, counting down.
ACGGTCTTTTCCCAGGCCGCCATCGGCTTGTCCTTCACCTTGATATTGAAGGTGTCGGCATTGCGGAATTCGAGGATTTCCACGCCTTCCGGCCCGGCGGTGTAAGTATAGGGCACGTCAGTTCCGACGAAGAAGCCGTCGCCCGCGCCCAGCGTCTCGCTGCCGATCTGCACCGAGCCCGCGACGATGTAGTACAGGCAGTCGCAATCGTGCGAGTGCAGCGGCAGCGGAAAGCCGCTCTTGAACCACAGCCGCGCCAGACTCATGTTCGGGCGGCGATAGGGCACTTCGGCCTGTTCGCCCCGCGCCTGCGTTGCCGCGGCGAACTTCGGCTGCATCGCCGCGAGGTTCGGCGCCTCGCCCTCGTAGGTCATGCAGCCGCATTCCTCGAGGCTGGGTGCATCGGCGCCGCGGAAGATCTCGAAGCGCGGTGCCTGGGTGTCGCTCTTACTCATCCAGCATCCTTTCCCGGTAGTGCCGGCATGGTGCCATCGCGGCGCGGCGCGGCCAAGCCGTTTGCACCGGCGCGCCAGTCCTGTATCGGCTGAGCGAAATGACCCGTTTCGCCCTCACTCTCGAATTCGACGGCAGCCCGTTCATGGGCCTGCAGCGTCAGGCGCATGGCCCCTCGGTACAGCAGACGGTCGAGGATGCCGCCCATGCCGTGACCGGAGAGGACGTGCGCATGCACGCTGCCGGTCGCACCGACACCGGCGTCCACGCCCTCGCCATGCGCGCCCATATCGACGTCGAGAAGAGCTTCTCCCCCTTCCGCCTGATGGAAGCGCTCAATGCCCGGATGCGCCCGCACCCGGTGGCGGTGACTGCCTGCGAGGAAGTGCCGGACGACTGGCATGCCCGCTTTTCCTGCGTCGGCCGCGCCTATATCTACCGCATCGTCAACCGCCGCGCACCGCTGACGCTGGAACACGGCAAGGCCTGGCAAGTCGCCAAGCCGCTCGACGAAGCGGCCATGCACCGCGCCGCACAGTTCCTCGTCGGGCGGCACGACTTCACCACCTTCCGCTCGGTCCACTGCCAGGCGCAGAGCCCCTTGAAGACGCTCGACCGGCTCGACGTGCGCCGCGAGGGCGAACACGTGTTGATCGAGACCGAGGCGCGCAGCTACCTCCACCATCAGGTCCGCTCGATGACCGGCTGCCTTGCCATGGTGGGCATGGGCCGCTGGCGTGAGGAGCAGGTGCGCGAGGCGCTGGAAGCGCGCGACCGGCAGGCCCTTGGCCTCAACGCCCCGCCCGACGGGCTCTATTTCGTGCGGGCGGTCTATCCGACAGGCTGAAATCGCCCCCATTTCGCTCGGCACGAACGGGGTTGGGGTCTTCCGGTAATTCTTCGTCATTGCGAGCGGCGAAGCCGCGCGGCAATCAAGAGCGTGCGTAACCGCCCTGGATTGCCCTTCGGCTGGCTGCTTGCAGCAGCCGCTCAGGACAGGCTTCACCCTGCGGCCTCGCGATGACGAAGCGGAAGGGTAAAGTGCCCCCTCACAAGGTGACACCCGGTTGACACAGGTGACACGGTCCAGAGGAGAAACCTGTCACCTTGGGGCTCGCAGTGTCACCTTGCCTAGAAAATGTGTCACTTTGCGCAGGCTGCCTGTCACCTTGCGGCACCCAAGTGTCACCTTGCGCGTCGTAGCGTAGCCCGGCCTGCCGCATCTCCGCGCCGATCTGCAGCCCCTCCTCCCACACCGCGGCGAAGTCCGGCCCGAGGCGGCGGCGCAGGCGATAGGCCGACTGTCGGCTCACCCCCACCACCCGCGCTGCCGCCGCGACCGACCCGCCGGCCGCCAGCGCGCGCAGGAACAGGTGGATGCGGGGCCGGCTCCAGCGGTACTCTGCGTTGGAACGGCGGGGCGGACGGGTGCTGCTGGTGTGGGGCATGCCGGAAGGATAGCGGAGTCCCGGGTCTGTAGGAAAATGAGAAATCCGTACTTCGACACTTCCTCCTTGAAACAAGAGATCAAGGATCGGCGAGCTTTCTTGCAGTAACCGATGTCAAATTTTTAACTGCCAAAATTTGCCCGTGGAAAATACCTGAGCTTACTCCCCCGAAAACTCAGGACAAAACAACCAGTGCCCGAAGAGCGGAAAGCTCACTTGGACATTCCCTTCCGTTGGCTTGCGTTCTGGCTGCTACTGCCCAACCTGACAGTCATGCTGATGTGGGGCATCCTTGGCATCCCTATGCAGGCGAGCTGGATGTTGTCGGGCATGCTGGCCCTGACAATATCGCACCTGCCATGGCGCGCGGCACGTGCCATCGGCGCTGCGGGGATCGTCGTGTTCGTAACCGTGCTCTACGTGTGCCAGCTCTTTTCCATCCCGCCGCTCAACTTCAGCCTCATACGGCAGTTCCTGCTCGACGTGCGCCCCCTGCAATCACCCGTATACGCACTGGCGGGCGTTGTCGTTCTGGCAAACATATTGGCGGCCATGTACTTCGCCCCGCGCGTACCGCGCTTCACGGGCAAGAGCCAGTTCCTCTATGCGGCCGTGGCGATCGGGCTCTTCATCAATCTGGATGGCGCCTTTGCCTTCGATGCCCGCAAATCGCATCGCACGCTGCCGGACGACGAGATTCCGGTCCATTCCGCGGCATGGCAAGTCGGCCTGTCTCCTGACATCAAGCATCCGCACAATGTCCTGCTGATTGTCGTGGAGTCTCTGGGGGCACCGGCGATGCCCGAGGGCAAGGCACTGTTCGCCGCTGACTGGGACCGCCCTGAATGGCGTGAAAGATACGATGTCAGCCATGGAAAGACCGAATACTTCGGCTCCACGACTAACGGCACACTGCGTGAGTTATGCACCATCTGGGCGCATTACAGCAGTTTCGACTTCGCGAAGGCCGATTGCCTTCCGGGGCGCTTTCGGGATGCCGGGTACGAAACCACGGCCATGCACAGCTTCACCAGCGAAATGTTCGAGCGAAACACGTGGTATCCGAAGATCGGCTTCGAGCACATGATCTTTGCCGACGAACTGCTTCGCGCCGGTGCCCGGTCCTGTCCCGGTGTGTTTCCGGGCGCCTGCGATGCCGACATACCGCCGATGATTGTCCAAAAGCTCGCCAGGGCCAAAAAGCCGCAGTTTGTCTACTGGCTGACGCTCAACACCCATTTGCCCATCGTGGAGAACGGGGCGCTCGGCACCGATCACTGTTCCATCGGAACGGCACAGTGGCGGAGCGATTATCCCATGCTGTGCCGCCTGTTCCAGTTGCACCACGTCCTTGCGGACAAGATTTCCCGCCTGGCCATGTCACCGGACCTGCCGCCAACCGACATCCTTATCGTCGGCGACCACAAGCCACCGCTGTTCGATCGCACCCTCAACGGGCGCTTCGATCAAGGGCACGTCCCCTGGATTTACCTCAAGGCAAGAACGGACGCGCAGTCCTGAACAGGGGGCAGTCGGCGCCCCTTCAAGCCTTGCCGACAACGCTCTCCGGCAGGTCCGTCCCAAACACGCGCTGATAGTATTCGGCCACCAGCATGCGCTCGGTCTCGTCGCACTTGTTGAGGAACGAAAGGCGGAAGGCGAAGCCCACGTCCTTGAAGATCGCGGCGTTCTGCGCCCAGGTGATCACCGTGCGCGGGCTCATCACGGTCGAGATGTCGCCGTTCATGAAGCCCTGGCGCGAGAAGTCGGCGACCTGCACCATCTGGGTGATGGTGGCTTCGTCGATCTGAGGCACCTTCGCGGTGACGATGGCCACCTCGGTCTCGGCCGGCAGGTAGTTGAGGCCGACGACCAAGTTCCAGCGGTCCATCTGGCCCTGGTTGATCTGCTGGGTGCCGTGATAGAGGCCCGAGGTATCGCCGAGGCCCACCGTGTTGGCGGTGGCGAAGAGGCGGAAGTTCTTGTCCGGGCGAATCACGCGGTTCTGGTCGAGCAGGGTCAGCTTGCCCTCGGTCTCCAGAATGCGCTGGATCACGAACATCACGTCCGGGCGGCCGGCGTCGTATTCGTCGAACACCAGGGCAACCGGGTGCTGCAGCGCCCAGGGCAGCAGGCCTTCGCGGAATTCGGTGACCTGCAGTCCGTCGCGCAGCACGATCGCGTCGCGCCCGATCAGGTCGATGCGGCTGATGTGCGCGTCGAGGTTGATGCGGATGCACGGCCATTTCAAGCGGGCGGCGACCTGCTCGATGTGGGTCGACTTGCCGGTGCCGTGATAGCCCTGCACCATCACGCGGCGGTTGTAGGCAAAGCCCGCAAGGATCGCCAGCGTGGTGTCGGGATCGAAAACATAGGTCTCGTCGAGATCGGGCACGCGCTCGTCGGCCACCGAGAAGGCGGGCACCTTCATGTCGATGTCGATCCCGAAGGTCTCGCGCACGTCGAGTTCGATGTCGGGCGCGGCCAGCACGGTGGCGTCGCGGTTTTCGGCCTTGGTGTTCACAGAGTCAGTCATCGCGGATACCGCCTAAAGGACGCGGCGCTGCACCGCAATAAGCTTTGCGGTCACGAACCCCACTTGGGCGGAAGGACGAAGAGATCGATGAAGCGCTGTGCCAGCGCGGGATCACCCTCGATCTTCAGGCGCCCTCCGGCCTCTTCCGGGCTCCGTTTTCCGTAGAAAACCGGCAGGAAGTCCGACGCGCCGGGCGCGCTGAAGCGCAAGTCGGGAGACATTACCCCATCGCCGGCGGGATGGATCGACAGCTCGCCCCGCCGCAGACGCCCGGCGAAGTGCTCATCGCCCACGTCGAGCGCAACCCACAGCTCCAGATCGCCGATTCTTGAAGGATCAAGCATGGTGCGCAGCGACAGCATCAGCGAAACGGGCGTGAGCAACAGCCCCGGATCGTGCAGCGGGGAGCGCAGTGCCCAGCGGCCGAGTTCCTGCAGCGCCGGCTCCAGCCCCCTGCCCCATTCGGTAAGCTGATAGACCTGCGCCGAAACCGGCGGCGGTAGGTAAGCGCGCTCGACGATGCCCAGGTCCTGCAGGGTTTCCAGCCGTTCGGTAAGCGTCTTGGCACTGAGGCCGGGCAGGCTGGCGCGAATATCGCTGAAACGCCGCCCGCCCAGCATAAGCTCTCGAATGACCAGCAGCGTCCAGCGCTCACCGATCAGTTCCATGCCGAACGCCACGGCGCAGGCATCGCCATACCACTTGCCGTGCACGGCCCGACCCGACCTAGTTTCTTTTTTAAACTTCATGGTTGTTTTTTGTAACTCGCATGGCACCGTCAGGCAAGATCGATTCGCGGCGAAGGTGAAAGGGAGAAGCGACATGAGTCGAATGATTTTCGCAAACCTGCCGGTTGCCGATCTAGCCCGGGCCAAGGCCTTCTGCATGGCGCTGGGTCTCGTGAACAATCCGCAGTTCAGCGATGGCACCACCGCCTCTGGCGAGCCCCCCGCCGAAGCAGCAGCCTGAAGGAGATACCCCATGCCGATCAACGAAACCGCAGCCACCGTCATTACGGCTTTCGACAATATTCCCGCGCCGGCGCACGGCCTGGTACGGGACTTGCGGGTGCGCTGGGCGCTGGAGGAAATCGGGCGCGACTATTGCCCGCAATACCTGGACGCCATGAAGCCGAAGTCGGATGGATACCGGGACTGGCAACCCTATGGGCAGGTCCCCGCCTTCACCGACGGCGATCAGCGCCTGTTCGAAAGCGGCGCGATCCTGCTCTACCTGGGCGAGCAGGACGAGCGGCTGCTCCCGCGCGATCCGGCCGGACGCTGGGCGGCGACGACCTGGCTGATCGCGGCGCTCAACAGCGTGGAACCCAAGCTGATGCAGATCATCAACCTCGATTTCTTTCAGGCCGGCAAGCCGTGGGCGAAGGATGCCCGCCCCTCGGCGGTGAAGATGGCGCGGATGTCGCTTGCGAGCACCGAGAAGGCACTGGGCCAGCAGGACTGGTTCGCAGGGCCATTTTCCATCGCCGACATCATGATGACCACTGTTCTGCGCAACCTGAATCACACCGACATCCTGGATAATTTCCCCACCCTCACGGCCTACAAGTCCCGCGCGGAAGCCCGCCCAGCCTTCCAGCGCGCGCTTGCCGACCAGCTTTCCGCATACCGCAAGCCGGCCCCCGCCGAGGAAGGCTGACACAGCCGCCGGAAGAGGCGCGCGCGGCTGACGCAGGCGATGTTCAGCGGCCGCGCGATGCGGCATGAACTGCCCATGGCGAATCGTTGACGCCCATTGCCGTTCCCAATACGTTCCACATTTCTGCGAGAGCCCCGGCCATGGCTGACTACACGTTCTACACAAATCCGATGTCGCGCGGGCAGATCGCCCGCTGGGCTCTCCATGAAGCCGGCGCCCGTTACGAACAGGCGCTGGTCGACTGGACGAACAAGTCCGCCGCGCTGCTTGCCGCCAATCCGATGGGCAAGGTGCCCACGCTTGTCCACCACGCCGACGGCGGAGACAGGGTGGTGACCGAGGCTGCGGCAATCTGCCTCTACCTCGCCGAGATGCACCCCGAGGCCGAGCTTCTGCCCTGCGATGCGGAAATGGCCGACTACTACCGCTGGACATTCTTCGCCGCAGGCCCGGTCGAACAGGCGATCACCTCGCGCAACCTCAAGTTCGAACCGAGCCCCGAGCAGGAAGGCATGGCGGGCTGGGGCAGCTTCGACCGGACGATGGCGACGCTCGACAGCCACCTTGCCGGCAACGACTGGGTCTGCGGAAGCCGGTTCACCATGGCCGACGTCTATGTCGGCAGTGCGGTCGACTGGGGACTGAACTTCGGCGTCATGCCGCCCCTGCCCTCCTTCGTCGGCTATGCCGAACGCTGCCAGGCACGCGCGGCCTACAAGTCCGCCAAGGCGGTCGACAACGCCCTGATCGCCGAGATGCGGAAATAGCGCCTTCCGGCACGCGCCGGCGGCAACGACAATAACGGACATGGCCGCCATCGAGGCGGCACGATGCGGAGAGACCGTTTGAGCCTGGAACTGTTCGGCCACCCCTTCTCGTCCTATACGTGGAAGGCCCTGATCGCGCTCTACGCGGCCGAAGTGGATTTCGAATTCCGCATCGTCGATGCCGATCATCCCGAGAACGTCGCGGTCGTCCAGTCCGCCGGCCCGCTGGGCAAGTTCCCGGTGCTGCGCGACGGCGAGAACCTGCTGTTCGAGGCGACCACGATCATCGACTACGTATCGAACCATCACACCACGTCGGAAATGCTGATCCCGGCAGACGCGGACGCGGCGACCGGCATGCGCATGCTCGACCGGGTGTTCGACAACTACGTCATGGCCCCGATGCAGAACGTGGTGGACGAATACCTGCGCGCGCCCGAAAATCCCGACATGGCCCGCATCGGGGAAGCGCGCGACCGGCTGGAACGGGTCTATGCCTGGCTGGAAGGCTGGCTGCAGTTCTACCCGCCGCTCGATCACGTGACGCTGATCGAATGTTCCGCGGCGCCCGCGCTGTTCTATGCCGACTGGGTTCACCCGATCGCCGCGACCTTCCCCCGCCTGCGCCGCTGGCGCACGCACCTGCTGCGCCTTCCTCCGGTAGCGCAATGCGTGGAAGACGCGCGGCCCTATCGGCAGAATTTCCCGCCCGGAGCCCCCGACCGCGATTGAGGAGACGACAATGACCGACACCCAGCCCGAAAGACCGCAAGGCGGCTGCGCCTGCGGCAAGGTCCGCTACCGCCTGCTGGCCGATCCGGTCGTGGTGCATTGCTGCCATTGCCGCTCGTGCCAGCGCGAAACCGGCTCGGCCTTCGCGCTCAACGCCCTGATCGAGACGGTCCACGTCGAACTTCTGGGCGAGGCGCCGGAACGGATCGACACGCCCTCGGACAGCGGCAAGGGACAGGCCATCATGCGCTGCCCCACCTGCAAGGTCGCGGTCTGGAGCCACTACGGCGCCGCAGGCGAGGCCGCCAGTTTCGTGCGCGCCGGCACGCTCGACGCCCCCAGCGCCGTGCGGCCGGGCGTGCACATCTACATGCAGAGCAAACTGCCCTGGGTCACCGTGACCGACGGCGCGGAGCAGTTCGAGCAGTTCTATTCGGGCAAGGACGTGGTGCGCCTCTACGGCGAAGAAGGCGCGGCGCGCTGGAAGGCCCTGCGCAGCGCCTGACGCGGGAACGCGTGGGTAGAGCAAACCTCGTCCTCCCCGGCACGGGGAGGGGGACCGCGACGCGTAGCGGCGTGGTGGAGGGGCTTCGCCTCCCCACGCGAGGTTTCGTCTGGGCGAGAGTCCCCTCCACCATGCTACGCATGGTCCCCCTCCCCGTGCCGGGGAGGATTAGCCGGACGCCTGCCGTTTTTCCGCTGCGGCCGCCAGCGCGGCGGCTTTTCTGAGCACCTGATAGGCCTCCACCACAGCCTGCAACCGCGCCGAATGGCCGTGGTCGCCGCCATTGTGGTCGGGATGATACTGGCGCAGCAGCCGCGTGTAGCGCATGCGCAGGGTCTTGCGGTCGATGTCGACTTCGAGGCCCAGCACTTCGAGCGCGCGGCGTTCCTGCGGGGTAAAGCGCGCGTTCTCGGGCTTCATGTCGGCGCGGCGGCGCTGCACATGCGCGCGGGCGCGGCCGCTGATTGCTTCGAGCGGGTCGGCAAAGTCCGCCCAGCGCGGCACACCGTCGACGCCGGCATCGGGTCGGAAGGCGCGGCTCTGCCCTTCCCAGCCGTGTAGCGGCGACTGCGCGCGGAAGATCTCGTCCGCCTCCATGCCTTCGAAATAGTCGTAGCCGGCATTGAATTCGCGCACGTGGTCGAGACAGAACCAGCGATAGTCGCCCGGCCCGTCGAAACCGGACGGACGCACGCCCGGAGCGCGGAACTCGCCCGCCTCTTCACACCCCGGCCAGCTGCATTCGCGTCCGCCGGATTCGTACCTGCCATGAAATCTTTGATGTCTCACCGGCTTCAAGATGGGGCATCGTGCCCCTAAATGGAACCCATGACCGGACCACTCGCGCAGGAAATGCAGCAGCTGCTCACCGCCGCCCTCGAGCCGACTGAGCTGCAGATCATCAACGATTCCGCCAGCCACAGCGGCCACATGGGAGACGACGGCACGGGCGAATCGCACTTCACGATCGTGATCGAAAGCGCGAAATTCGCGGGCGCCTCGCGCCTGCAACGCCAGCGCATGGTCAATGCCGCGCTGGGCGACATTCCCGGAAACCGCGTTCACGCCATCGCGATCAAGGCCCGCGCACCCGGCGAATGACGCCGCGCCACAAGGCGCGCTGGCCCCGTTGTCCATCGCATGTTGCCCTTTCGGCACTTGCACCCTAAATGCGCGCACCATGCCGAAACCGCTGACATTCGCCGTGCCCAAGGGCCGAATCCTCGACGAGGCGCTGCCGCTGATGGCGCGCGCCGGCGTGGTGCCCGATGCGGAATTCCACGACAAGAAGTCCCGCGCGCTGTCTTTCGCGTGCGAGAACAGCGACATGCGCCTGATCCGCGTGCGCGCTTTCGACGTCGCGACCTTCGTGGCCCATGGCGCCGCGCAGGTGGGAATCGTTGGTTCGGACGTGGTCGAGGAATTCGCCTATCCGGACCTCTATGCCCCGGTCGATCTCGATATCGGGCATTGCCGTCTCTCGGTGGCCGAACCCGTGGGCGAACAGGGCGGCCCCCTGCCCTCGCACTTGCGCATCGCCAGCAAGTATCCGAACCTCACCCGCCGCCACTTCGAGAAGCTGGGCGTGCAGGCCGAGGTGGTGAAGCTCAACGGCGCAATGGAACTGGCGCCCTCGCTGGGCCTGTCGAGCCGGATTGTCGATCTCGTCTCCACCGGGCGTACGCTCAAGGAAAACGGCCTCGTCGAAACGAGCCGCATCCTCGACATTTCCGCGCGCCTCATCGTCAACCGCGCCGCGCTCAAGACCGACGAACGCGTGGCTGCGCTGGTCGAGGCATTCCGCGCGCTGGTGAGCGAGAAGGCTGCGGCGTAATGTTGCGGCTTTCTTCCAATGATCCCGGCTTTGCCGAGGCCTTTGCCCGTGTCGTCGCCGACCGGCGCGAGAGCGCGGTCGATGTCGCCGCGGATGTCGCCGCGATCCTCAAGGACGTGCGCGAACGCGGCGATGCGGCCCTTGCCGAACTGACCGCGAAGTTCGACGGTCACGATCTCGACCAGAGCGGCTGGCAGGTCGATGCCGAGACCTGCCGCAAGGCCTTCGACAACCTCGATCCCACCTTGCGCGCCGCGCTGGAACTCGCCGCGGAACGCATCCGTGCCTACCACGAGGCGCAGCTTCCTGAGGACCGCGACTATACCGACAGCGCCGGCGTGCGCCTCGGCGCGACCTGGCGCGCGGTCGATGCCGCCGGGCTCTACGTGCCAGGTGGTCGCGCGGCCTATCCCTCATCCATGCTGATGAACGCGATTCCCGCCAGGGTCGCGGGCGTCGAGCGTCTCGTCGTCGTCACTCCGACCCCAAAGGGCGAAGTGAACCCGCTGGTGCTGGCCGCCGCGCATCTTGCCGGTGTCGACGAGGTCTGGCGCGTGGGCGGTGCCCATGCCGTGGGCGCGCTCGCCTATGGCACGCAGCGGATTTCCCCGGTGGACGTCATCACCGGCCCGGGCAATGCCTGGGTCGCCGAAGCCAAGCGCCAGCTCTACGGCGTCGTCGGCATCGACATGGTCGCCGGCCCCAGCGAGATTCTGGTGATCGCCGATGCGCAGAACGATGCGCGCCGTATCGCCGCCGACCTGCTCAGCCAGGCCGAGCACGATCCCACCTCGCAATCGATCCTGATTACCGACGACAAGACCTTTGCCGACGCCGTCGCCGAGGCCGTGGAAGTCGAACTCTCCGCCCTGCACACACAGGCGACGGCGCGCGCGAGTTGGGAAACCAACGGCGTCATCATCGACGTTGCCGGCTTCGACGAGGCCCCCTCCCTCGCCAATGCTCTGGCGGCCGAACACGTCGAGATCGCCACCGACGATCCCGAAGCGCTGATGCGCCAGATCCGCCATGCCGGCTCGGTGTTCCTCGGCCGCATGACGCCCGAGGCGGTCGGCGATTACGTCGCCGGCCCCAACCACGTTCTGCCCACCGGGCGCCGCGCACGCTTCTCCTCGGGGCTGTCGGTTCTCGATTTCATGAAGCGCACCAGCTTTATCCAGCTCGACGAAGCGGCACTGGACGCCATCGGCCCTGCCGCCGTGGCCCTCGCCGACGCCGAAGGGCTTCCCGCGCATGCGCGCTCCATTTCCGTAAGGCTCGGCCAATGACCAGTTCCAAGAAAGCCCGCGCGGCGGCCCGCCTCGCGGCGGTTCAGGCGCTCTACCAGTTCGAGATGGAAGCGACCCCGCTCGCCTCGCTGCTCGACGAATTCCACCGCCACCGCCTCGGCATGGAAATCGACGAGGACCAGTATGCCAAGGCCGAGGTCGCATTCTTCGACGACGTGGTGAAGGGCGCCGTCGCCCGCCGCGAGGAGATCGACGAACTGCTGACGAGCAAGCTCGCGCAAGGCTGGTCGCTGGCGCGCCTCGACAAGACCATGCTGCAGATCCTGCGCGCGGGTGCCTACGAGTTGATGGCGCGTGCGGACGTGCCGACCGGCGCAGCGATCAGCGAATATGTCGATGTCGCCCACGCCTTCTTCGACCAGCGCGAGGCGAAGTTCGTCAACGGCGTGCTGGACGCGGTCGGCAAGGCCGTCCGCTAAGAGCCCTCGACTCGCGCCATCGCTGACGCCAGAGTCGGGCCGTGACCAGCGAACTTTCCCTGATCGAGGCCCTGCGCGGCATTGCCGGTTCGCCTGCCGCGCGCGGGCTGATGGACGATGCCGCCGTACTCGAGTTCGGCGGCGAGAAGCTGGTGCTCACGCTCGATACGCTTGTCGAGAGCGTGCATTTCCTGCCCGACGATCCGCCCAGTTCGATCGCGTGGAAGCTCGTCGCGGTCAACGCCTCGGACCTTTCGGCCAAGGGCGCCGAGCCGGTGGGCTGCCTCTATTCGCACGCGCTGGGCGACGATGCCTGGGATCGCGCCTTTCTCGACGGCCTTGCCGAAGCCTGCGCGCATTTCCGCCTGCCACTGCTCGGTGGCGATACGGTGCGGATGCCCGAAGGCGCACCGCGCAGTTTCTCGCTGACGGCGCTGGGCCGCGCGGCTGCGCGGGCGCCCTCGCGCACCGATGCGAAACCCGGCGAACGGGTCTGGGTCAGTGGCACGATCGGCGATTCTGGCCTAGGGCTCGCCGTGCTTTCGGGCCGCGAGGCCGCGCCCGAACATGCCGAATGGCTGACAACGCGCTATCGCTGCCCCTGCCCCGAAACGCGGCTCGGCCCGGCGCTTGCACCATGGGTATCGGCGATGATGGACGTTTCGGACGGGTTGCTGATCGATGCCCAGCGCATGGCCGATGCCAGCGGGGCAGCGCTGACGATCAGCGCCGAGTCAGTGCCCCTGTCCGCCGCCTTCCGCGCCACGACCGGTGATGATCTGGACGCGCGGCTCATGGCGATGACGGCGGGTGACGACTACGGCCTGCTGTTCACCGCCGCGCCCGAACATACCATGCGCATCCGCGAGATCGCGGCGGCACTCGATTGCGAGGTCAGTGCGATCGGAACGGTAGGCGCGGGTAGCGGCCTTTCGCTGCACTACCGGGACCAGCCCGTGCCGCTTCCCGCCACGCTGGGGTACCGGCACTGAATTTACCGCCACCGGCGCGCGATTGATCTCGCGCAACGCCGTGACGTGCAAATCCAGGGATAAGCCGCTTGCCAGTCCTCCGGCTTGTCTATAGCCCTTTCGCCTTCGAGCGGGAAAACCCGTCGAAATAGCGAAAACACATTGGGAAGGGGGCGTTACGTGAACCTAGTCACGATCGCAATTGTCCTGGGACTTCTGGCCATAGTCTATGGCTTCGTCACCAGTCGCCAGGTGCTGGGCTCTCCAGCCGGCAACGAGAAAATGCAGGAAATCGCCGGAGCCATTCAGGAAGGCGCGCAAGCCTATCTGAAGCGGCAATATACCACGATCGCCATGGTCGGCGTGGTCGTGGCCGTGATCCTCGCGATCACGCTCGACACGATATCGGCCGTCGGCTTCGTGATCGGTGCCATTCTGTCCGGCGTTGCCGGTTTCATCGGCATGAACATCTCGGTGCGCTCCAACGTGCGCACGGCGGCGGCGGCCCAGACGGGGCTGCAAGCAGGCCTCACGCTGGCGTTTCGCGCAGGCGCTATCACCGGCATGCTGGTGGCCGGCCTCGCGCTGCTCGCGATCGCGATCTTCTACGGCTATCTCACCGGCCCGGCGGGACACACTGTCGGCGGCGATGACCGCACCGTGGTCCAGGCGCTCACCGCGCTCGCCTTCGGCGCCTCGCTGATCTCGATCTTCGCGCGACTGGGCGGCGGCATCTTCACCAAGGCCGCCGACGTTGGCGCCGACCTCGTCGGCAAGGTCGAGGCGGGCATTCCCGAGGACGATCCGCGCAATCCCGCCGTGATCGCCGACAACGTGGGCGACAATGTGGGCGACTGCGCCGGCATGGCCGCCGACCTGTTCGAAACCTATGTCGTGACCGTGGGCGCCACCATGGTGCTGACCGCCCTGCTCCTGAGCGGCGCGGACAACCTGAAGGACATGATGGCCCTGCCGCTGCTGATCGGCGGCGCCTGCATCGTGACCTCGATCATCGGCACCTACTTCGTACGCCTGGGCAGCCTGAACAACATCATGGGCGCCATGTACAAGGGCTTCCTGGTGACCGCGGTGCTTTCCATCCCGGCCATCTGGTTCGCCATGCAATATGCCCTCGGCGACATGGAAGCGCCTATCGCCGGGCAGCCCTTCAGCGGCAGGATCCTGTTCTACTGCGCGCTGCTCGGCCTTGCCATCACCGGCCTGATCATCTGGATCACCGAGTACTACACGGGCACCGAGTTCCGGCCGGTCAAGTCGATCGCCAAGGCTTCCGTCACCGGTCACGGCACCAACGTGATCCAGGGCCTTGCGATCTCTCTTGAATCGACCGCGCTGCCCACGCTCGTCATCGTCTCGGGCATCGTCATTGCCTACCAGCTCGCCGGACTGCTGGGCATCGCCTACGCGGCGACCGCCATGCTGGCGCTGGCCGGCATGGTCGTGGCGCTCGACGCCTATGGCCCCGTCACCGACAACGCCGGCGGCATTGCCGAAATGGCGGGTCTCGACGACTCGGTCCGTGAAAAGACCGACGCGCTCGATGCCGTGGGCAACACCACCAAGGCCGTCACCAAGGGCTATGCGATCGGTTCCGCCGGTCTCGCCGCGCTGGTGCTGTTCGCGGCCTATACCACCGACCTTCGCGAGTTCTTCCCGAGCCTGACCGTCAATTTCAGTCTCGAGAACCCCTACGTGATCGTCGGCCTGCTACTCGGGGCGCTGCTCCCGTACCTGTTCGGTGCGATGGGCATGACCGCGGTCGGCCGCGCCGCCGGCGACGTCGTCGTCGACGTGCGCGACCAGTTCGCCGCCGATCCCGGCATCATGGCGGGCACGTCGAAGCCCAACTATGCCAAGACGGTCGACCTCGTCACCAAGGCGGCGATCAAGGAGATGATCCTGCCCTCGCTGCTGCCGGTGCTCGCACCGATCGTGGTCTATTTCGTGATCAGCTGGGTGGCGGGTCCCGCAAACGGCTTCGCCGCGCTCGGCGCCCTGCTGCTCGGCGTCATCGTCGGCGGCCTGTTCGTCGCGATCTCGATGACTTCGGGCGGCGGCGCATGGGACAATGCCAAGAAGTACATCGAGGACGGCAATTACGGCGGCAAGGGTTCCGAAGCCCACAAGGCCGCGGTGACGGGCGATACCGTGGGCGATCCCTACAAGGATACCGCGGGCCCGGCCGTGAACCCGATGATCAAGATCACCAACATCGTCGCGCTGCTGCTGCTCGCCGCTCTCGCGGCCGGCTGACGAAAGCCCGACAACAGACCATTTCAAGGCCTCGCCGGCAGATGCCGGCGGGGCCTTTTCATGTCCGTCATTTGCCGCGCGGGCCCGCTCCATCTCCCAGCGTAAGATGCCAATGCAACCCACGGATATTTAAATAAATTCATCAGATGTGCTGGATATAAATCAATTGTTTGAAAATACGATACAAATCCAAAGACACTAAATGTAAAAAAGGGAAGGTTGTTCATTTTTATATAACGGACTACGCCTTGCTTATCTGAAGGATATACGGGCATTTTCGGATCATCGTTATTGTCGTCCTTTGGTGCGGTTCGAACGCGCCGCCGATCGCGTTCGGTGGAGAGGGAGCGAATCTATGCGATACGGCAAACTCATGGTCATGGCTCTGAGCCTGATGGCAGCCCCGGCAATGGCCGCGGACCAAGGGCCGTCCTACGATAAGGGCCCGGTCTGGGATTTCGGCCAGATCAAGACCGTCGACGGTCACTTCGACGACTATATGTCGTGGCTTGCCGGGCCCTGGAAGGAACAGCAGGAAGCCCTGAAGAAGGAAGGCTACATCCTCGACTACAAGGTTCTGCTGGTCGCCGATCCGCGCAAGGGCGAGCCCGACATCATCCTCGCCACCAAATATGCGAACATGGCCGCCTTCGACCATTCGACCGCCGAGGAATACGCCGTCGGCCAGAAGATCTGGGGCTCCATGAGCACGGCCAACAAGGAACAGGCCGCCCGCAGCTCGATCCGCACGGTGCTGGGAGACATGGTGCTCCGCGAGGCCGTCCTGAAATAACCCGACGGCACGAAGCCGGGCGGCGCAGACCCGACCCCGGCGGCGCCCCGCTTCGTGTCCCTCACCCGCTCGGGTGGTAGAAATCGTATATGGTCTGGGCCACCGCCGCGCTTACGCCCGGCGCACGCTGCAAGTCCTCCAGACTGGCGGCGCGAACCTTGCCCGCCGTTCCGAAATGCAGCAGCAGCGCGCGCTTGCGCGCGGGCCCGATACCGGGAATCTCGTCCAGCGGGCTGGCGGTAATCGCGCGGCTGCGCTTGGCCCGGTGCGCGCCGATGGCGAAGCGGTGCACCTCGTCGCGCAGCCGCTGGAGGTGGAACAGCACCGGTGAATTGACCGGCAGCATCTTCTCGCGCCCGTCGGGGAAGTGGAACACCTCGCGCCCCTCGCGCCCGTGGTGCGGGCCCTTGGCGATGGCGATGAGGTTGACATCCTCGATGCCGAGTTCCTCGAGCGCGTCCTTCACCGCGCTCATCTGCCCCTTGCCGCCGTCGATCAGGACAAGATCGGGCCATGTCCCGCTCTCGCGCTCGGGATCTTCCTCCTGCGCGCGCCCGAAGCGGCGCGTCATGACCTCGCGCATCATCGCGAAATCGTCGTTGGTCTGGGCGGTCTTGATGTTGAACTTGCGGTACTGGTTCCTGACGAACCCTTCCGGGCCGGCCACGACCATCGCCCCGAGCGCCTTGGTGCCCTGGATATGCGAGTTGTCGTAGATCTCGATCCGCTGCGGCACTTCGGGCAGTTCGAGAAACTCGGTCATTTCGCGCATGATCTTCGCCTGCGTGCCCCGCTCGGCCAGACGCCGGTCGAGCGCTTCCACGGCATTGCGCGTGGCCTGTTCGACCAGCCTGCGCCGGGCGCCGCGCTGGGGAACCGAGATTTCCACCTTGGCGCCCGCCACTTCGCGAAAGGCCTCGCACAGCAGGTCGCTTTCGGGAATTTCGCGGTCGACGAGGATCAGGCGCGCGGGCGGCACCTCCTCGTAGAACTGGGTAAGGAAGCTCTGCAGCACCTCTTCCTCGCTCAGTCCTTCGGTGTGCGTCGGGAAGAAAGCGCGGTGCCCCCAGTTCTGGCCGCCGCGGATGAAGAAGGCCTGCACACCGATCTGCCCGTTCTTCGCCGCCATCGCGAAGATGTCGGCGCTGTCGAGACCCTCGGCATTGATCGCCTGGCTGCCCTGGATGAACGTAGCCGCGCGCAGCCGGTCACGCAGCATGGCCGCGCGTTCGAAATCGAGCGCTTCGGCGGCCTCGGCCATCTGGCTTTCGATCTTGCGCTGGACGGCGTTGGACTTGCCCCCGAGGAAGTCCTTCGCCTCCTGCACCAGTTCGGCATAGCCCGCCTCGTCGATGCGCCCCACGCAAGGGGCCGAGCAGCGCTTGATCTGGTAGAGCAGGCAGGGCCGGTCGCGCCGCGAAAAGAAGCTGTCGGTGCAGCTTCTCAGCAGGAACAGCTTCTGCAGCGCGTTGATCGTGGTGTTGACCGAACCCGCGCTGGCGAAGGGGCCATAGTAGTTGCCCTTGGCCTTGCGCGCGCCGCGATGCTTCGTGATGCGCGGGAAGGCATGGTCGGCGCGCAGCAGGATGAAGGGGAACGACTTGTCGTCGCGCAGCAGCACGTTGTACGGCGGCCGGAAACGCTTGATCAGCTGCGCTTCGAGCAGCAGCGCCTCGGCCTCCGAATTGGTCGTGACGATCGTCATCGAGCGCGTCTGGCTGACCATGCGCTGCAGCCGGATCGGCAGCTTGTCCCACTGCACGTAGTTGGCCACGCGGTTCCTCAGCACCCGCGCCTTGCCGACATAGAGCACATCGCCGCGCGCATCCTGCATGCGGTAGACCCCGGGCCGGGTCGGCAGCGTGCGCACGGTGTCGCGGATCACTTCGGCACCGGCCTGCAGGTCGGGTTGTTCCGAGCCGCGCACGGTCGAGGTCGCCCGCTCCTCGTTGAAGCGTTCGAGCCCCTTGGGGTAGTCTGGAGTTCCGGCAGGTGTACGCGCCATGCCAGTGCAGATAGGACATGAGGCGCGGGACCGGTAGCCCCGCACCTTCAGTCATCCTCAGAACATCTTGCGGAAGTCGATGCCGATCACGCGCCCCTGCGGCTCGCGGAAGGCGGCTTGATAGGCAATCGGCACCTCGCCGTTCTCGTCGGTGACCTTCTGGCGCGAATCCAGCAGGTTGTCGACGGTGAACGCCAGGCGCGATCCCTTCAGGAACGGAACTTTCTCAACGAGGTTCTCGTTGCTGCCGAGATCGGCGAAAAGGCGCATGTCGATCCTGAAGGTGCTGCCGAAGCGCAGGTCCGAACTGCCGGGCAGGCCGGTGCCGTTGACCCGTGCCGGGGCGTCCCATTCGGCATTGAAACGCAGGCCGTAGCCATTCTTGAACACCCCGCCCTCGGCCTCGATCGCGTGACGCGGCACGCCTCCGGAGGTAATGGCATCGCCCGCCAGCTGGTTGAGCACGGGCACGCCCTCGGCGATGCGCACGCGATCGGTGAAGCGCCAGGTGTGATAGATCGCCATGTGCCAGCGTCCGCCGCGCGGGCGGCGCATGCCCCCGGTCGGAGAGGGACCACCCGCGCCCGGACCCGACGAGGCCCGCCGTTCGCCGGGAGCGGCACCCTCGGGTGCTCCCCGTTCCGGCCTTGCTCCTGGCGGCGGCGGCACGCCGTCGGCAGTGCACATGCGCGCACGCGCGGCGGCAAGGCGCTCGGGATCGATCTTGCCGTCCGCCCCGCGCAGGCGCTCGGCCATCCGTTCGGGCAGCGATGCAAGATCGGGCGTCCCTTCGCCGCAGAGCGCCTCGCGCATCCGCGCGAACCGTTCCGGGTCGAACCGTCGCTGCGAAGGCGCATCCGCTCCGGGGCGCGGCGAAGCCGCCGGCGCCGGTGCCGGTGCCGCTCCGCCCGGTCCCGGGCGCGCGGCATCCGAACTGCTGCCCAGATTGCCCGAAAGGTTGATCCCCCAGCGCACGCGCGAACTGGACACCTCGTCGTACGTGACCGCCCGCCGGTCGATGGCGACGAGGTTGCCGTCGCCATCGCGGGTGATGCGATCGGGAAACGCAGCCTCGATCGCGGGCGTCAGCAGCGGGAACGACTGCGTCACGTTGCTCGAACGGTTGCGGAAATATTCGACGACGAGGTTCGAGCGGTCGAGGAACGGGAGGTTCCACGTCGCGGACAGCTTGATGTCGCGCTGCTTTTCCTTGACCAGATCGGGATTGCCCCCGCTGGTGACGGTGACCAGCGCCGTCGTCGCATTGGCGAAGTCGTAGACCGGGACGTTGTAGGTCAGGATCGTCGGCGCCCCCAGTTGCGAGAGCGACGGCGCCGCCTGATTGACAAGATAGCTGGCCTGGAACGTAAGCGTTTCGACCGGAGACCATGTGACCCCCGCGCTCCAGTCGGTCAGCGTACCGAAATCGGAAAGGCGATCGAGACCCCCGCTGAGATTGAGCGTGAGATCGCCCACCGCGCCGAGGAAGTCCTCGCCTCTGCTGGTCAGCGGCAGCGCCAGGTTGAGGCCGCCCTGCAGATCGCCGCGCTTCAGCTTGACGGTGCCGAGCGTGTTGCGGGTATCCTCGCTGCGGGTCCGGTCGAAATTGTAGCCCGCGTTCAGCGTCAGGCTGGCATCGCCGGCCGGCATGCGGAACGGCGCGCCCGATAGCGTTGCCAGACTGGTCATCGAAAGCGCGCGGTTGCGTGCCTCGTCCACGCCCGCGCCGGGAACGACCGGCAGCGCGCCGTCTATCGCCAGCTCCCCGGCCGCGGCGGCATCCTCCAGCGCGGACACGTCCCTGCGCCTGTCGACGCGCGTCAGCGTCTTCGTATAGCTGCCATCGAAGGTCGTGCTGAGCTGCCAGTCGCCCAGCATCTTGTTGTATCCCAACCCCGCCTCGAACGCGTCGGTGGTGATGCGCGTTGTCAGCGGATCGGGCAAGGAGCGCAGCGCGCTTTGCCCGTCGTAGCTGAGCGTGACCATGTCGAGCCCGGACAGCGACCTGCTCCGCGTATGCGTGTAGCCGCCACTCGCGGTCAGCGAACCGGCAAGCCCGTTATCGCCCAGCCCCTGCGTCATGGTGCCTTCGAGCGAGACTTCGCGTTCGGCATCGGCGAGGCTGCGGTAGCGGGCGGGATCGGGATCGCCGGCCACGTCCGGAATGTTGCCGTCCTGCTGCCGCACGTTGCGTTCGGCCTCGGTCAGCATCGTCGTCTCGTCGACCTTGGCCGTGACGTTGTAGCGCCGCGGGCCGGCAATCTTGAACAGCCCGGCTTCCAGTTCGTAGTTGTCGTAGCCACCGCGCGTGGGGCGATTGTACTCGCCGGCGCCGGTCATAGCCGCGAACTGGTCCTTGAGGATGATGTTCACCACGCGCTGGTTCGCCGGATAGCCGAAACGCAGCGCCACTTCCTCGGGCAGCACCTCCATGCGCCGGATCGCTTCGGGGGGAATGCGGCGCATCTCGCGAAAGCTGGTGATGCGCTGGCCGTTGAGCAACATGACCGGCCTGCCGTCGCCACGCCCGCGGCCGCTGTTCGTCTGGGGCGAAATCGCCTCGAGCAGCTCCTCGATCGAATTGGCGCCGTACGAGGCGATGTCTTCTTCGTCGAAGACTTCTATCGGCTGCTGGGGGATGTCGAGCTGCCCCAGCACGCGCGGGGCCAGAACCAGGATTTCGTTGCCATGAACTTCCAGTTCTTCACCGGCTTCACTGTCGTCGAGGATCGGAATGGAACCGTCCTGCGCCATCACCGGTACCGGGGCGCAAAGGCAGGTTGCAAGACTGATGAACGGCAAGGAACGCAAACTGAATCTCCAGCGTGATCAAGCAGCTCCCGTCCCGATTGCGCTGATGCCGTTCTCCGGTTTTTCGGGCAAGCGGGGCCCGGGTAACATTTTGTCGCAGGGATCTTGCGCAACGATGAACCGCCGAGTCTTCCATTTTCGTCCCGCGGTGGCTATGGCGCGCCGCTATGACACAGCTGAACAACGGATATTGATCGCCGATGGCGAAAGAAGAACTCCTCGAAATGCGCGGACGGGTGGTTGAACTGCTGCCCAACGCGATGTTCCGCGTAGAGCTGGAAAACGGCCACGAGATCCTCGGTCACACCGCCGGCAAGATGCGCAAGAACCGCATCCGCGTGCTGGTGGGTGACGAAGTGCTCGTCGAACTGACGCCCTACGACCTCACCAAGGGGCGCATCACCTACCGCTTCATGCCCGGCCGCGGTGGCCCCGGTCAGTACTGAGGCCCTGCCCCCGCCAGGGGACGCTATCGCCTGCAGCTCCGAGCCCCGGCTGGTGCTGGCTTCGGCCAGCCCGCGCCGCCGCGAACTGCTTTCGCGCCTGGGACTGAGCCCGGCCGCCATCCAGGCCGCCGACATCGACGAGACACCGGCTCCGCGCGAACTTCCGCGCGACTATGCCCGCCGCATGGCGCGTGAAAAGGCGCTCGCCGTCTGCGTGAACGATGCCTTCGTGCTGGCGGGGGACACCGTCGTCGCCTGCGGCCGGCGCATCCTGCCCAAGGCCGAGGACGAGACGACGGCGCGCGCCTGTCTCAGTCTGCTTTCCGGCCGGCGCCACCGCGTCCTGTCTGCCATTGCCCTGCGTGCACCCGACGGATCGCTGCGAGAGCGCCTGTCCGAAACCGTGGTGCGCTTCAAGCCGCTGTCCGGCGAAGAAATCGAAGCCTACATCGCCGGCGGCGAGTGGGACGGCAAGGCAGGCGGCTATGCCATCCAGGGCAGCGCCGAAGGCCTGATCGCCTGGATATCGGGCAGCCATTCGGGCGTCGTCGGGCTGCCCTTGTTCGAAACCCGCGCCCTGCTCAAGGCAGCAGGCTTCGCGATTGCCTGAGCGGCCCATGGCGGAATGGCTCGTCGAGGAAGGCATCGGCGAGAGCCGCGCCGTGCTGGTCGAGAACGGAGAAGTCCTCGCCGCCCGCATCGACTGGCCCGGCCGCCTGGCCGCCGGCCAGATCTCGGATGCCGTGCTCGTATCCCGCCGGGCCGGTTCATCGCGCGGCACGGCACGCTTCGCATCGGGCGAGGAAGCGCTGGTGGATGGCCTGCCCGCCTCGGCCAGCGAAGGCGCGGCGGTGCGCGTCGAGGTCTCCCGCGCCGCTATGGCCGAGACCGGGCGCTACAAGCGCGCGCAGGCCCGTGCCTGCGACCGCCCCGTCCGCCCTGCGCCCTCCCTCGCAGAGGCCCTCAGGCGCGAAGGCGCGCCGGTCCGGATCGTGCGGCGCTTTGCCGACGATCCCTGGCCTGAAATCGCCGCGGAAGCGCTCGACGGCGTGCTTGCGTTCGATGGCGGCGCCCTCGTCGTCACGCCGACCCCGGCAATGACGCTCATCGACATCGACGGTGCCCTGCCCCCGCGCGCGCTGGCGCTGGCCGCGGTTCCCGCAATCGGCAGGGCTGTCGGCCTGTTCGACCTCGCCGGCTCGATCGGCATCGATTTCCCCACGCTGGAGCGCAAGGACGACCGGCGCGCGGTTGACGAAGCCCTCGCCGCCGTCCTCGCCCACTGGCCGCACCAGCGTACCGCCATGAACGGATTCGGCTTCGTCCAGCTCGTCACGCGCCTTGAGCGCCCCTCGATTCTCCAGCGCTTGCGCAGCGACCCTGCCGGCGGCGCTGCGCGCCTGCTGCTGCGCCAGGCGGAAAATGTTGCCGAGCCCGGCGTGCTGCTGCTTACCGCGCATCCGGCGGTGCATGCGGCCGTGACCCCGCAATGGGCCGACGAGCTTGCGCGCCGGACGGGCCGCACGCTGCGCTGGCAGGAAGATCGCACGCTTGCACTCGCCGGCGGATTCGCGCAGGCCGTCGCGTCATGACCCGCTCTCCTCGAAAATGCCCCATCTGCGGCAAGCCGCGCAGTAACGAACACACGCCGTTCTGCTCCAAACGCTGCCGCGACCGCGACCTGCTGAAATGGCTCGACGACGGATATGCCCTGCCCGGCCCGCCGAGCTTTCCCGACATTTCACAGGAGGATTGAATTTCCTCTCGATTAGGGGGTTGCCAAGCCGGCCGCGCTTCGCCATAGGCCCGCAACCAGCCGCTCGCCGGTCCCTACGGACTGCAGCACGAAGCGATGCCCGGGTAGCTCAGTTGGTAGAGCACATGACTGAAAATCATGGTGTCGGTGGTTCGATTCCGCCCCCGGGCACCACTCTTTCCTCTCCGGAAAAGAGTGGTTTGAAGCCAGACTTGCCCACCGAGATGTCCAAAAGCGCGTAGGCATGCATTAGCATGTGCTCGCACAATGAGCGCGACCACCGGTTCGTCCCGGATAGCGAGGGGCGTTGTTCGCAAAAGCAGCATAATCGGCACGGACACGGCAGCGCCGGCTTGCCATCCGGCGCGAAGCATGCCTCTATGCGATCATGCTGCAAACACGGAAAAAACCCCTGCGCCGCCTGTTCTTGCTTGTCGGCGTCACGGCGTTGGCGCTTGTCGCAACGGGTGGTGGCGGGCCGGGCGCGGCGCCGGTGCGGGCGGAAGCAACTGCCCCGCAGACCGTCGATCAGTCGGGCTATGCGCGCCACGCGATGGTCGCTGCGGCCAATCCGCTGGCAACGCAGGTCGGCGTCGATGTGCTCAAGGCGGGCGGATCGGCCGTCGATGCGGCGGTGGCGATCCAGGCCGTGCTGGGTCTGGTGGAGCCGCAAAGCTCAGGGCTCGGTGGCGGCGCCTTCATGGTCTACTACGATGCAGCCTCCCGCAAGGTCACGGCCTACGACGGACGCGAGAAGGCGCCGATGGGAGCGACCGGACGCCTGTTCATGGGCGATGACGGCAAGCCCCTGCCTTTCTTCGATGCCGTGCTGGGCGGCATTTCCACCGGGGTCCCGGGCGCCGTGGCGATGCTCGACATGGCCCATCGCGATCACGGGAAGCTGCCCTGGGCCGGCCTGCTCAAGCCGGCCGAGAAGCTGGCCGAAGACGGTTTCATCGTCAGCCCGCGCCTGGCCGGGATGATCGCGCTGAAACAGGTACCGCAGCCATCGGCACCCGATGCGAAGCGTTATTTCACCAAGGCCGACGGCACGCCCTATGTCGCTGGCGACAGGCTGAAGAATCCCGCCTATGCGCGCACGCTGCAGCGCATCGCCAAGTTCGGGGCCTCGGGCCTGCTGACCGGCCCGGTGGCGCAGGACATCGTCGATCGCGTGCACGAGGGGCCGCGCCCCTCCACGCTGACGCTGGCCGATCTCGCGGCCTACCGCCCGATCCGGCAATCGGCCCTGTGCAGGCCCTACCGCATCTATGTCGTGTGCACGCCGCAGGCACCGTCGGGCGGGCCGGGGCTGCAGATCGCGCTCGGCGTGCTGAACCAGACCGACATCGGCACGCGCGGCCCGGACGACGCAAAAGCCTGGTTCGAGTTCGCGCAGGCAAGCCGCCTGGCCTATGCCGACCGCGACCGTTACGTCGGTGATCCTGCCCAGGTACAGGTTCCGGTCGAGGGCCTGCTCGATCCCGCCTACCTGAAGAAGCGCGCGGAACTGATCGGCGAAAAGGCCGGGCCGGTGACCTTCGGCATGCCCGAGGGCGCCCCCGCGTTCGGCCCCGACGCGACGGCGGAACCCGGCGGCACCAGCCACTTCGTGATCGTCGATGCGCAAGGCAACGTCGTCTCGATGACGACGACGGTCGAGAGCATCTTCGGATCGGGGCGCATGGTCGACGGGTTCTTCCTCAACAACCAGCTCACCGACTTCTCGTTTTCCCCGAACGACAGCGACGGTGCGCCCGCCGCCAATGCGCCGGCCCCCGGCAAGCGCCCGCGATCGAGCATGGCGCCCGCGATCGTGCTGACGCCGGACGGGCGTTTCGTCGCGGCGGCAGGCTCGCCGGGCGGCAGCTCTATCCAGGCCTACAACCTCAAGGTGCTGGTCGCGCTGCTCGACTGGAAGATGAGCCCGCAGGACTCCGTGGCGCTGCCCAATCTCGTGGCCCGTGGCGATCGCTACAGCGCCGACCCCTTCCCGCAGCCGATCATGCAGGCACTGGCCGAGCGCGCCATGCCGCTTTCTACCGCACGCGGCGAGAATTCGGGACTTCAGGCCATCATCGTCAAGGACGGTGGTTACGAAGGTGGTGCCGACCCCCGGCGCGAGGGGCGCGCGCGCGGGTTCTGAAGGAGAACGTCGCCGCAGCCGTCAGTGCGGCTCGGCGATCTCCATCGCACCGTCCGCACGCTTCGACACCCTCACACCGAAACCCGACTGGAGCGCGTCGAGGAACTGTTCCGATTCGGACAACCCGAAGCGTCCCCCCACGCGCAATGATGCAATCCGGGGATCCGCGATCACGATGGGCGTCTGGCGATAGCGGTTGAACTCGGCCACGGCCTCGCCGATCGTCAGTCCGTCGAATTCCAGCATCCGCTCCCGCCAGGCGGTGCGCCGCGCGATCGTGCGGCTGTCCAGCACCGAAGCGTCGATCGCGCCCGGCTTGATCTGAGCGCCGTGACCGGCGGCTATGCGCGCTTCCTGTCCGGTGCCGTCACGCACCGAGACGATGCCTTCGGTCACCGTCAGTTCGACCTCGTGCGCGCGGCGGCGAACGGTGAACTGGGTGCCGACGGCGCGGGTAACGGTCCCGTCCGCCTCAACGTCGAACGGGCGCGCCTTGTCATGGGCCACGTCGAAGGATGCCTCGCCTTCCAGCAGACGCACAAGCCGGCGCTTGTCGGAGAAGGCCACTTCCACTTTGGAATCGGTGTTGATGCGCAGCGTGCTGCCGTCGGCCAGACGCACTTCGCGCACTTCGCCGCGCTGTGTCGAAAAGTCCTGCGTCTCCGGGCCGAGCATGCGCACCGCCGGCACCGCGGCGGCAATGGCGAGGGCCGCGATGCCCGAGAGAATGACCCCCCGGCGTGACAGACCCTTCCCCGTCTCCACCGGCACGGAAACCTCGTCGATCCCGTCGTCTTCCTCGGGCAAGTCGAAACCCAGCGCCTTCAGGCGTTCGCAGTCTTTCCAGGCGCTCTCGGCGCGCGCGAAGGCAACCGCGTGTGCGGGGTTCTGCGCCACCCATGCCATGATTTCGGCGCGTTCGGTCTCGCCGGCGTCAGGAAGACGTACAGCGAGGCTCGCAGCTTTCGCCTCGATTGCCTCTGTCATCTTTCGATCCGGCTTCCGTTCGCTCAAGAACGCCTTCCTCGCGCTGCCACCGCGCTCGCATAACCAAGAGAACCGCTTTGGCCAAATGTTTCTCGACTGTAGAAACGGACAGCGACAATTCTTCCGCTATTTCGCGCATCGATTTTTCCTGCACGCGGCGCATGTGAAATACACGCCGGCACTGGCGCGGCATTTGCGGAAGGAAATCCTGCAGCCATCGCAGCTCCGCCCGCGCATCCAGTTGCGATTCGAGGCTTGTGTGCGCCTGCAGCAATTCGAGGTCTGCAATCTGTTCGAAAGAGACGATTTTGTCGCGCCTGGCCTCGTCGATGATGAGGTTCCGGGCAATGTTGAACAGATAGGCGCGGCCATGATCGATGCGCCCCCAGTCCGCCGTCGACCATGCTCTGGTCAATACTTCGGAGACGGTATCGTCGAGATCCTGGCTGGAACGCAGAATACGGCTCAAACGGCTGCGCAGCGCGGCCTGATGAGGCAGTACGACGGCCTCGAACCAGTCCAGCTTCGCACGGATTTCGTCCAACCCCACCCCCTTGGTTGCGTCTGCCCAGCCTCTCCATGACGTTTTTATTGCTGCATTGCATCACGTCACCGCTCGCCTGTCCAGCTAAATTGCCACATAGTGACGCGCATGCCGCACCCGATCGCTGCATTGCGAAAAAAATTGAACCGCGCATGGCGGACTTGCCTCCGCGCTTCGTTCTGGGGGGATAAGGGAACACGGCCCCCACGGAGGCGCGGGTTGCAGCGGTCGGAACAGTCTTTGCTCCTTCTTCTGCTATCGCCGCTGGTGATGGCCGAGGCGCCCGACGCCGCGCATC
The DNA here is from genome assembly GCF_025153475.1 of Novosphingobium mangrovisedimenti. Classification (GTDB taxonomy): domain Bacteria; phylum Pseudomonadota; class Alphaproteobacteria; order Sphingomonadales; family Sphingomonadaceae; genus Novosphingobium; species Novosphingobium mangrovi_A. The sequence goes on along the minus strand of NZ_JANZXA010000011.1, from coordinate 8,487 downwards.
AGGCGCAGGTCCATGACTTCGGAATAGAGGCTCAGGCGATGCAGACGGCGCTCAACCGTTTTTCCGAGCAATCGGACATGCGCATCCTGTTTCCCTATCGCGATGTGAAGGGGCTGCGTTCGAACGCGGTGAAGGGGCGCATGTCCACGCGCCATGCGCTGGAATGCATGATTGCCGGCACGCGGCTGCGGATCACCAGCATGCGCGACAATGTCGTGGTGCTGCGTCTGGCCGATCTGGATGTCGCCAACACCCGGGAAGCGACGCCGACCGACGGGAGCGTGCCGGCCGGCCCCATTCTCGTCACCGGGCGGCGCATATCCAGGGCCGACGAGGCGATCGGCGAGGGGCATGCCCGGCATTCGGCCGGCGTGACGCGCAAAGCGCTGCTGTCGGCGCCTCCGGGGATCTCCGGCCTCAAGATGCTGGAGTACCTTCCCGGGTTCAACGTCCAGACCGACGGACCGCTCGGGCTCTACGAATTCGGCAACAGCGTGCAAACACGGGCTTTCAACCTCAACCAGATAGGCTTCGTGGTGGACGGCATTCCCCTCGGCCGCTCCGATGCCTTCGGCGGCAGCCCGGTCTTCCGCTACGTCGACAACGAAAATCTTGCCGCCGTCGAAGCATCGCCCGGCGCAGGCGATGTCGGCACGCCCAGCTATTCGTCGCTGGGCCCGATGATCTCGTACCGCTCGATCGAACCGGATCGCAAGGCCGGGGTCTTCGTCGCGCAGTCGTTCGGGTCTGATGCGTTGCGCCGCACTTTCGTGCGGCTGAGCAGCGGAGACATCGGACCACTGCGCGGATACGTCAGCCATACCCGGCTTTCCAGCGACTTGTGGCGCGGTGCCGGCACCATCGACCGCAAGCACTGGGAGGGACAGATCCTTGCCGATCTGACCGCGCATTCCTGGCTTCGCTTCAAGTTCGCGGCAAACGACTTCTTCGACTACGATTCCCCGTTCCTCTACCGGGACGATTACCTCTCCGCCACGCCCGACCTGGGAGGCCGGACGGGGCGTGATCGGGGCTACATCGGCTTCGTTCCCGACCTGCCGGAAACCGTCGCCGGGGTGCGCTATTCCAACCCGGACCACGCCTACTACTATGGCAACGCGATCAACGCCCGGAACGACAAGCTCTACGGCGCCACGCTCCATGTCGAAGGAGAAGCGCCGGCATTTGCCGAGGTCACGCTCTACCGGGAAGACAAGCACGGCTTCGGCGTCTCTCCCGACACCTACGAGAATTCCCTGCTCTACCATGATCGGCAGGCCGCGGCGGGGCTGTCCGTCACGGCCCCGCGCGGATTGCAGTGGGGCTACTCGGGTGTCGACGGCCAACGACAGGGCGTGGTCCTTCATGCAGAAGCGACGCGCGGCGATCACCGGTTCGATGCCGGGGTGTGGGTCGAGAACGACCGCTATCACCGCAGCCAATACCGGCTCAACAAGACAGACGGCGCCCCCGACGGAGCCGTGCTGGCGGACGAGATCGTCTACTATCGGCGCAACTACCGCTCGCACCGCGACGCCGTGCAGTTCTGGGCGCGCGACCGCTGGACGCCGGGACAAGGCCCGCTGACGCTCGAGCTGGGCTTCAAGGGGCTGGACATCTCCTATCGCCTCGATGGCTATCGCGACTTCGACGATTACGCCCACGCGGACGGCTCCGCGGGGTGGGGGGCGGCGAAAGGCCGGGCGCACTATTTCGACGGGTTCGAACCGAGCGCGGGCATCGTCTATCGCATGCCGGACACGCGCACCGAGCTGTTCGCCTCCTATGCCGAGACCATGGCCCTGCCCAAGGCGATGGACACGATCGCATCGACCGCCTTTGCCGCTTCCGCCGCTTTCGCGCCGAAGCCGCAAGCGGAGCGGGCACGCAATATGGAAATCGGCTTGCGCACCAGCCAGCCGCGCTTCTTTGCCGTGGCCACGCTCTACCACACGCGCTTCGCCAATCTGATCAGCCCGGTCTCCGGGCCGGTGCCGGGGACCACGGGCGCGATGGAAACCTATTTCCGCAACGTCGGCGCGGTCGAAGCGCACGGGCTGGAAATGTCGGCCTCGGTCAAGCCCGCGCTACTGGACGACAAGGTCTATTTCACGACCAACCTCACGTACAACGACGCGACCTTCCAGAACGACCTGCCCGACGGCACGGCAATTGCTTCCAACCGCATTCCCGACAGCGCGCTATGGATAGCCTCGGGCACGGTGACGGTGGAACCCACGCCTTGGGCGCTCACCAGCATCACGGCCAAGTATACCTCCAGGCGCTATGCCGACTATCTCAATACCCAGTCCGTCGGCGGCCAGTGGATTGTCGATGCCTACGTGGAACTGGGGCGCGAGACGGAGCTGGGACCGCTGCGCAATGCCCATGCCCGCATCAATATCGACAACCTGTTCGATGCCGACACGCTCTCCTTCATTTTTCCGACAGTCTCGGGAGAAGCGGCGTTTCGCCCGCTCTCGCCCCGTACCGTGCAACTCACCTTTACCGGGGAATTCTGAACCCATGCCCATGCGTGCATGCCTTTTTATACCCGCCCTCTCCCGCAGGACCTTTGCGGCATGAGCGCGTTCCTGATGACCTGGGCCTTTCCCATCGCACTGATGCTGGTGGCAGGGCTGGTTTCCGGCTTCGCGGCCGGCCTGTTCGGCATCGGCGGCGGCTTCGTCGTCGTGCCCGTGCTCTTCGTGATGCTGCCGTTGCTGGGCGGCAGCACCGATGCCATCGCCCATGTCGCGATCGGCACCTCGCTGGCGACGATCATGATCACGTCGTTGCGCTCGGTGCAGGCCCATGCCCGGCGCGATGCGGTGGATTTCGACCTGCTCAAGGCCTGGGCTCCGTGGATCGTGATCGGGGTCGGCGCCGGCGTGCTGCTGGCCTCGCGCATTACCGGCAGCGTGCTGGCGCTGATCTTCGGCGTTGGCGTGGCGCTCATGGCGCTGCACTTCCTGTTCCCCGTGCTGCGCGACAAGCACCTGCGCGACGAAGTGCCGGGCGGCTATGTCCGTGCCGGGATCGCCGGCGGCCTCGGCGCCTTTTCCTCGCTGCTGGGCATCGGCGGCGGCACCATCGCGATCATCGTCATGACCTTGTGCGGCAAGACCATCCACCGTTCGATCGCGACGGCTTCGGGTGTCGGCTTCATCATCGCGGTGCCCGGCACGATCGGCTTCATGGCGATCGGCCTGTCCGCTCCCGACCTGCCGCTGGGCTCGATCGGCTACGTCAACCTGATCGCAGCGCTTGCGATCGTCAGCACCTCGGTCATCTCGGCCCCGCTGGGCGCGGCCACCGCACACAAGCTTCCGGCAGGCGTGCTGAGCCCGATCTTCGGCATCTACCTTCTCTTCGTGGCAACGATGATGATCCGCCATGGCCTCGTGTGAACGGAACGCCCCCCTCGCCCCGAACAGGAAAGGACCCGCGCAATGACCATCGAGATTTCCCGCCGCCTCATGCTGGCAGGTGCCGGTGCCGGAAGCGCCCTGGCCTTCGCCGGAACCGGCCGCACCGCCTTTGCCGCTACCGGCTCCACCCCAGACTTCGGCCCCGAGGCCGCCGACGTCTTCGGCCCGCCCGCGGGCATCGCCCAACTCAGCCGCAACGAGAATCCCTTCGGACCCGCACCCTCCGCGATACAGGCCATTGCCCAGAACGCCTCCAAAGGCGCGTACTATGCCGATCGCGGCCTCAGAAAGATGCTCGACATGGTTGCGGAGCGCTATTCGCTCGGTGTCGAGAATGTCGTGCTCAGTTCGGGCTCGACCGAAGTCCTGATCTGCGCCGCCATGGCCCTGCCCGAGGACAAGGCCATTCTCTGCCCGGACCTGTTCTGGGACACCACGGTCAAGTACGCCGCGCGCAAGGGCGCCAAGGTCAAGCGCGTGCCGCTGGGCGCGGACATGGCAGTGGACCTTACCGCAATGAAGGCCGCGATCGGACCCGACGTCGGGCTGGTGCACATCTGCAACCCCAACAACCCCACGGCCATGTCGCTCGATGGCGATGCACTGCGCGCCTTCATCCGCTCGATCGATCCCGCGATCCCCGTGCTCATCGACGAAGCCTACATGGAATTGACCGCAAGGCCCGAGTATACCTCGATGGTGGACCTTCTCGCCGAGCGCGAGAACCTTATCATCACCCGTACCTTTTCGAAGATCTACGGCATGGCGGGGCTGCGCCTGGGCTATGCCCTCACCTCGCCGGCCATCGCCGAGACCCTGCGCGGCTATCTGATGAGCTTCGGCGGCAATACCGCGGGCCTGGCCGCCGGTATCGCCTCCTATAACGACGCGGCTTTCCTCAGGTATTCGAAAAGCCACATCGTCGAGGCCCGCGAAGCCATCATGGAAGCGATCACAAGCTGCGGGCTCACCGCGCTGCCGTCCGACACCAACTTCGTCTACGTCAAGGTCCCGGACGCCGACGCGCTGTTCAGCGCCATGGCCGAGGCCAGGGTCGATATTCGCCCCGCCTACGGAAAATGGAAACAATGGTCCCGGGTCAGCACCGGAAAGATGGAGGACGTACAGCGCTATGCCAAAGTCCTGCGCGCATTCTACGGCGCGTAAGTAACTGAGAAAAAAGACTAGTTCAGGGGAGCCGGCAAGCGGGGGTGCTTGCCGGGATGCCGGAGGCTTGCCTGCGCCCAAGAGCGCTCAACAGGGAGTCCTGCATATGATTGCGATGTTCAAAACGACAATGCGGTCCGTTTCGGCCCTCGCCATGGCACAGGCCATGGTGCTCGGCGCCACGCCTGCCATGGCAGATGAAGCCGCAGCGGACAGCGCCGCCGATGCCGATGCCATCATGGTCACCGGCCGGCGCGTTTCGCAAGCCGATGAAGCGATCGGCGAAGGCCAGGTGACGAATACCGTCGCCGTCACGCGCGAGGCCCTGCTTTCCGCGCCCTCGGGCGTCTCCGGCCTCAAGATGCTCGAGCAATTGCCCGGCTTCAACGTCCAGACGGACGGCGCGCTGGGCCTCTACGAGTTCGGCAACAGCGTGCAGGTGCGCGCTTTTGGCCTGTCGCAGATCGGTTTTCTGGTCGACGGTATTCCGCTCGGTCGCTCCGATGCATTCGGCGGGAGCCCGGTGTTCCGCTATGTCGACAACGAAAACCTCGGCGTCGTGCAGGCGTCTCCCGGTGCCGGCGATGTCAGCCAGCCAAGCTACGCCTCGCTGGGGCCGATCGTCTCCTACAGCTCGATTGAACCGCAGGACGACCTTGGGCTGTTCGTCTCGCAGAGCTTCGGCGATGACGACATGAAGCGCACCTTCATCCGCCTGAGCACCGGCCGGGTGGGGCCCTTCAAGGCCTATATCAGCCGGACCAAGCTCGATAGCGACTTGTGGCGCGGTTACGGCACGATCGACCGCGAGCACTGGGAAGCGCAGATCCATGCCGATCTGGGCGGGGACAGCTGGGCACGCTTCAAGTTCGTCGCGAACGATTTCTTCGACTACGATTCGCCGTTCCTCGGCCTGTCGACCTATCTTTCGGACGTTCCTGACCTTGGCGGCAAGACCGGCCGCTATCGTGGCTACATCGACGTGCCCGAACCCGGCACACCCGGCTTCGAGCCGACGGTTCCGGGGATCGCCTATTCCAACTCGAATTATTCGTACACCTATGCCCAGGCCATCAACGTGCGAAAGGACAAGCTCTACGGCCTGACCGTCCATGGCGGCATCGCCGACAACTTCTGGGCGGACACCACCGCCTATTGGGAGGACAAGAACGGCTACGGCGTATCGCCGGACAACTATGCCAACAGCCTCGGGCTCTATACCGCCCAGCTTGCCGCCGGCCTGCCGGTCACCGCGCCCAAGGGCATGCAGTACGGCAAGTCCGGCGTCGGCGGGGACCGCTACGGGTTCACCGCAAGCCTCCACTGGGAAATGGAGAACAACACGCTGGAAGCCGGCATCTGGGCGGAAGTCGACAAGTACCATCGTACCCAGGCGCGCCTGAACACGACCGACGGCTCGCCGCTCAGTCCGCCGACCGGCGAGACTGTCTATTTCCGCCGCGACTACCACTCGCAGCGCGATACGACGCAGCTCTTCATCAAGGACACGCTGTCGCTGCTCGACGATACGCTCGAGCTGACTGCAGGGGTCAAGGCGCTCGACGTGCATTATCGCCTGTCGGGCTATCGCGACTATGCCGACTACTACATCGGGACCGGACCGGGTTACGGCCCGCAGACTGGCAGCGCCGACTACACCGATGGCTTCCTGCCAATGCTCGGCATGCTCTACAAGCTGGACGGACGCTCGCAGATCTTCGCATCCTATGCGGAGAACATGGCCTTCCCGCGGGGCATGGACGACATCTTCTCGACCACGCTGGCCAGCTCTGCCGGGTTCGTGCCCGCGCCCAAGCCGGAGACCGCCAAGAACTTCGAGTTCGGTGTCCGCACCAACCAGCCCGAGTTCTATGCCTCGCTGGCCGGGTATTACACGAAGTTCGACGACCGCATCCAGCAGCTCTCGACCCTGCTGCCCGGTTCCGCCGGTGCGACCGAGAGTTACTACCAGAGCGTTGGCAGCGTCGAAGCCTACGGCGTGGAATTCACCGGCACCTACAAGCCTGCGTTCCTGGACGGCCTTGCCTACGCGAACCTCAACGTCACCTACAATATCGCCAAGTACCAGGACAACCTGCCCACGGGGACGGCGATCAAGGACAACTACCTTCCGGATAGTCCGAAGTGGCTGGTTACAGGCGGCGTGACGCTTGAGCCGGCCAGCTGGCTCGTGGCCAACATCTCGGGCAAGTACACCAGCAAGCGCTATGCCGACATGGAGAATACGGGGGCGCTCGCGGTGAAGGACTACGCCGTGTTCAGCGGGTACGTCGATCTCGGCGACGGCATCGACGTGGGGCCGCTCAAGACGGTGAAGCTGCGCCTCAACGTCGACAACATCTTCGACAAGGACGTGCTGTCGTTCATCTATCCGATCGGCACCAATTATGCGGTGTACCGTCCGCTTTCTCCCCGTACATTCCAGCTGACGATTTCCGCGGAGTACTGAACACATGAAGACACGTGCCCTTCGATTGCTGGCTGGAGCGGCTCTGCTGCTCCCGATGCAGGCCGTGCACGCATCCGACAACGCTTCGGGGGACCCCGCGTCCCCCGAGGTCGTCGCGATGCAGCACGCGATGATCACGCTCGACACGCATCTCGACACGCCGGAATCGGTCGACCGCCCAGGCTGGTCGATCATGGACTGGCATGACGTGCGCCAGGACTATTCCCAGGTCGACCTGCCCCGCATGAAGGCGGGCCAGTTCGACGGCGGGTTCTGGGCGATCTTCACGCCGCAGGGGCCCATCGATACGGCAAGCTATGCCAAGGTTCGCGATTTCGCGGTAATGCGCGGCATGTCGATCCGGCTGATGGTGGCGTCGCACCCCGATCAGTTCGAACTCGCGCTCAAGGCGGATGACGCCGCCCGCATCCATGCCAAGGGCAAGCGCATCGTCTACATGAGCATCGAGAACGCCTATCCGCTGGGCGAGGACGTCTCGATGCTCAAGCTGTTCTACAAGATGGGCGTGCGCGAAACCGGCTTTGCCCACTTCATGAACAACCAGTTCGCGGACAGCTCTACCGATCCCAATGGCCCCAAGTGGCACGGTCTCAGCCCGCTGGGCGAAAAGCTGCTGGCAGAGGCCAACAAGCTCGGCATGATCATCGACGGTTCGCACTCCAGCGACGAGGTGCTCGATCAGCTCATCGCGAAATCGACCACGCCGGTGGTGCTGTCGCACTCGGGCTGCAAGGCGATCTACGACCATCCCCGCAATGTCGATGATGACCGTCTGCGCGCGCTGGCGGCGAAGGGCGGGGTCATCCAGATCAACAGCTACGGCGGCTACCTGCGCGCGAGCAAGCCCAACCCGGAACGCCTGAAAGCGATGCGCGCGCTCTATTCCGATATGCGCGACAATGCGGACATGACGGCCGCGCAGCAGGAGGCCCTGAACGCCAGGCGCCGCGAGATCGACATCAAGTATCCCGAGACCGACAAACCCACCTTCGACGACTTCATGAAACACCTGCTCCACGCCTTGAAAGTGGTCGGCCCGGACCATGTCGGCATCGGCATGGACTGGGACGGTGGCGGCGGCGTGGTGGGCCTGGAAGACGTGAGCGGGTTGCCGAAAATCACCGCTGCCCTGCTCAAGGCCGGTTACACCAGAGAGGACGTCACCAAGATCTGGGGCAGCAACATCCTGCGCGTCATGCGCCAGGTCGAAGCCGCCGCAGCACCTGAAGCCAGTGACTGAAGGCAGCGCAGACGGCGGCGATCAAGCCGTCGTCTGCGGCCTGTTGGCGATGAGGTTATCGACGACGGAGGGATCCGCAAGTGTGGAAGTGTCACCGAGGTTGGAGAAATCGTTCTCGCCGATCTTCCTGAGGATGCGGCGCATGATCTTGCCCGAGC
>NZ_JANZXA010000010.1 GCF_025153475.1 Novosphingobium mangrovisedimenti | reverse complement strand
ACCCGACGCAAAACGGCAAATATGCAAAGGGCCCCGATCGGGGCCCTTTGCATATCATCCGAGCTCATCCTCAATGGCCTGCTTTTACTCCGCCATGCTGGCCTGGAATCCGACCGCCGTTGACACTGGAGGTTAATTCGTTGGGGGACTGGGCACCGCACTGTTCAGCTGCTCCCGCCTGGTAGATGCCGCAGCGAACATTGCAGCGTCGAATCGCAAGGCTCCCATGCCGATTTCATCTATCCACGTGATCTGACGCCCCCTCGCGAACTGTAAGCCGCGTGCGACCCGCGCGTCATGATTATGTTCGAGAGGCGTGCTCGCTCAGCCTGGATGGGAGCAGACATTATGCCGAGACTGACTGATTCCGGAGTTTGCGTTGGGATTGCCCTGCTCATGGCAAGCTTTGCTCATGTCCCCGAGGCGCGGTCACATGCCATCGCAGATGCCGGTTGGAGCACGGCCATGGTAGGTAGTAATCTTGCTGATAGCTCCGCCGCACAGGCCCAGCCCGATCTCGAGATCGCCTATTCGGACTTCATCGATCGCATCGACAGGAACGATGTTCGCGAGGTCGTGATCTCCGACAGCATGGTCAAGGGTGTGCTGGCTGGCGGAAAGCGTTTCCAAACGACCGCCCCGCAGGACGCCGGCCTCATACCGCGGCTGCTCGATCACCGCGTAAGAATAACTGCCGCGCAGAGCAAGACCGGACCGACCTCAGCGGGCTGGTTGTGGTTGTTCATTCTGCTTCTTCTTCCGCTCGTGGCGATTGCGGGTTTCTTGATCTGGTCCCAGAAGCGTCAGGCCAAGAGCGGAGGCGGGGCGTTCGGCATCCGACAATCCCAAGCGAAGCAGGTCAAAACCGATGCGCCGCCCGTGACTTTCAAGGACGTTGCCGGCATCGATGAGGCGGAGTTCGAGTTGAGCGAAATCGTCGAGTTTCTGAAGCGACCGGAGAGATTCCAGCGGCTTGGTGGAAAGATACCCAAAGGTTGCTTGCTTAGCGGGCCACCTGGGACCGGAAAGACCCTGCTCGCACGGGCTATGGCCGGAGAGGCGGGCGTGCCCTTCTTCTCGATGTCCGGCTCTGCGTTCGTTGAAATGTTCGTGGGCGTTGGAGCGCGCCGCGTGCGGGATTTGTTCGCCCAGGCGAAAAAGAACGCACCTTGCGTCGTCTTTATCGACGAGATCGATGCTGTCGGACGACACCGAAGCGCAGGCGTGGGGGGCGGTAACGACGAGCGCGATCAGACGCTCAATCAGCTGCTTGTCGAAATGGACGGATTTGCCGGCGACCAGGGCGTCATTGTCGTCGCCGCCACAAACCGCCCGGACGTCCTGGATCCGGCATTGCTGCGGCCCGGGCGCTTCGACCGCCAGGTGGTGGTGCCCGCTCCTGACGTCGGGGGGCGCGAAAAAATTCTGCGTGTGCACTTGCGGCACGTTCCTCTGGCGCCGGATGTGGACGCGCGAGTCATGGCGCGGGCGACCCCGGGCTTTTCCGGAGCGGACCTTGCAAACCTGGTCAACGAAGCCGCGCTGCTCGCGGCCCGATCCGGCGCTGAACGCGTCTCTACAGCCGAACTGGAGGCGGCGCGGGACAAGGTCCTGCTTGGCGCCGAGCGACGCTCTCTGGCGATGACCGCCGATGAAATACTCACGACAGCCTATCACGAGGCAGGACACGCCTTGGTCGCTCTGCATGTCCCCGGCCATGATCCGTTGTACAAGGTGACGATCATTCCGCGCGGTCGTGCCCTTGGCGTCACGATGTCGTTGCCGGAGCGCGACCGTTACGGCCTTGCTCGCGTGGAACTGGAGGCGAAGATTGCCATGATGTTCGGCGGGCGCGTCGCGGAAGAACTCACCTTTGGGAAGGACAGGATTACCACGGGCGCCAGTGACGACATCCGCCAGGCCACCGTCCTTGCGCGGCGCATGGTCACCGAGTTCGGTTTCAGCGACCGGCTCGGCCCGCTGCGCTACGGCGACGGCGACCAGGACACCTTCCTCGGCCACGGCGGCAGTGCTCGGCTCAATGTTTCGGAAACCACCGCCAATATCATCGATGAGGAAATTCGGCGCATCATCGAAGAGGGCGAATCGAGGGCGCGCAAACTGCTCACCGAACGCCAGGACGAGCTTCAATGCCTGGCAGAAGCTCTCATGGAGCATGAAACTCTGTCGGGCGAGGAAATCCGCGCGCTTCTGGCAATTCCGGTAGCCGGCGGCAGATCCGAAAACGTCGGAATTCTTGAAGCGCGCGAAAGCGCCGTCCCCGAGATGTCATCGGTGCACTAGCGTCAGGTCTGCGATTTCGATACCGCTCAAGTGGCCCGCCCAGGATTGCTTCAACCCGCCGTTCGATCTCGCACAGTCCTCGTTTCGAAATCCTTCGGTACTGGCTCGAGTTCACGCCGGCCAATGCGTCGAATATTGCACGCGTGAGCGTGAAATTGTGTGCTGATTTCAGCTCGAGGTCCGGGTGGAGGATGTGGCCTGGGGCCAGCTCGCGCGTATGTCCTCGGGCAGGCAGCTTCGTATGTCCTCGATCTCGCCACTTGAAACATGGCGCCCGACGACTGCGAGTGCAGCCTCGACGGCACGTCTCGGATGACGCAGCTTCGTCGGTGCGATGGCGGCCATTACCGCCTCCACAAACTCGATCATCGAGTGGAGACGCGTTGGATGAGACTGAAAGCTCCACCCTTCATAATAGATCCCGCGGATCAGGTTTGGCAGCTGCCCGCCGAATTGGATGGCCTCGGCAGGAGGCAGGCGGTCGCGTAAGACGTGAAGGACGGCGCGCAGCAACGCATAAGTATGTGCCTGATCCACGTCGCCAAGCTCCGCGTCCAGATCCCCTAGCCAGAGGCGAGCCTGGTGAACCGCATGATCAATATGCCGTGATCCTGTGGTCATTCCTCAAATCCTTCAAATGAGTAGTTCGCGGCAATCGAGCGGAAACTCGCGTGATTGCCGGATCAATTTTATCCATGACAACCCTTATGCCGTACAGCCGACGTGGCTCTATTCGATGGAGGCCGCCACCCAGCGCTTCGCCCTGAGCATCGGACACAGATCAACTCGCCGACACGGCATTGAGCGCGGGCTCAGTTTGCTGGCCTGCCATCGGGGCCACCATCAGCTCCTTCTTGAGATGTTCGAGTTCTGCGGACCCGAGCGTCTCATGGGCGAGCAGATCTTTCGCGCTCCTTTCCAGCAAGGCCTGGTTGTGCGCGAGGACGCCGCGGGCGGTTGTGAAGGCATCGTCGATCAGCTTTCTGACGGCCTCGTCGATGGCCTCCGCGGTGCCGTCGCCATAGGTTTTCGGCCGCCAGAGCGGCGTCTGGCCGACGAGGAAGCTTCCGGTCTCCGGCTCATAGGCGACCTGGCCCAGTTCAGGCGTCATACCGAAACGCACCACCATGCTGCGGGCGATGTCGGTCGCACGTTGCAAGTCATCGGCGGCCCCTGTGGACACGTCCTGATAGATGAGATCCTCTGCCGCTCTTCCGCCAAGTAAAGCCGCCATGCGGTTCATGAGTTCACTGCGGCTGGCGAGGAACCGATCCTCCATGGGCCGCTGCAGCGTATAGCCGAGCGCGGCGATACCGCGTGGAATGATCGAGACCTTCTGGACGGGGTCGGTGCCCGGCAGGCTCATTGCGACAAGCGCGTGCCCCATCTCATGATGTGCGACAGTCTCACGCTCGCGTGGACTGAGCACCCGGCCCTTCTTTTCAATGCCGGCGACCAAACGTTCAAAGGCTTGCGTGAAATCCTCAAGGGTCGTCGCTTCCGCGCCGCGTCTGGTGGCGATGACCGCCGCCTCGTTGACGAGATTGGCAAGATCGGCGCCAGTAAAGCCCGGTGTGAGGCCCGCAACGGTGTCGATGTCGAGATCGGATTCAACGCGAATCCGCATCATGTGCACGCGAAGAATTTCAACGCGTCCCTTGCGGTCCGGACGATCGACCAGCACCTGACGGTCGAACCGGCCCGCACGAAGCAGTGCCGGATCGAGAACTTCAGGGCGGTTGGTTGCCGCAAGAACAATGATTCCGGCGCTCGGGTCGAAGCCGTCCATCTCGGCGAGAAGCTGATTGAGTGTCTGTTCCTTCTCTTCATGCCCCCCACCAGGCAGGTCGATCCCCCGTGCCCGGCCAAGCGCGTCGAGCTCGTCGATGAACAGGATCGCCGGGGCCTGCTTGCGTGCTTGCTCGAAAAGGTCGCGCACGCGCGCCGCGCCCACGCCCACGAACATTTCAACGAATTCCGAGCCTGTGATCGAGAAGAAGGGGACATGCGCTTCGCCGGCGACGGCACGCGCGAGCAGGGTCTTGCCGGTGCCCGGCGGTCCGACGAGCAGAACGCCCTTGGGAATGCGGGCACCGAGGCGGCCATACTTCTCGGGATCGCGCAGGAATCCGATGATTTCGGACAACTCCTGCTTGGCTTCGTCGACGCCGGCCACATCGGCGAACGTGGCTTTGACATTCTCTTCCGAATAAACCTTGGCACGGCTGCGGCCAATTCCCATCAAGCCGCCATGGCCTCCCGACGCCATTGGACGCAGCAGGAACATCCACGCCAGGATCAACAGCGCCGTGGGCAGAATCCACGAAAGCAGGTTCGACAGAAATCCAGGCGGCTCTTCGCCTCGATAGGTGATACCGCGCTTCTGGAGCTCGTCGGCGATCGCAGGATCGACTCGGATCGTGGAGAAATGCTGTGTCTCGGCTGCGCCCTTGCCTTTGCCGTTGGCCTCTTGACCAGCGGCCTTGTACGCGCCGGTTATCGTCGTCGGGCCCACAACGACGTCGGTGATCGCGTTTTTCTCGACGAGCGCTTGGAATTCGCTGAACGGGATTGTCTTCAGGTGGCCAGAACTCGTCCAGTAATTCTGCAGGATCACGAGCAGCAAAAATGCTACGATGATGTACACGATATCGAGCTGCGACAAGCCTTTCCGTTTTCTGTCCCCCTGTTCCATGTTCCGGTCCTTTTCCAAGAGAAGTTACCTGCGCCAGGAGGCCAGAAAATTGTACAGTGGTCCGAAAACAAGAGCGACATACCAGCCCCAGGCGAAGCTTTCGCCGAAACCCAGGAAGAAGGTGCGCCAGCTCAGGAGCTCGAATCCGGGCAAAAAGATCGCGAGCGCCGAATGATTGATCAAGCTTCCGGGGAATAACAGATAGCCGATTACGCACAGGACGTAGGAGAAGACGAGGAACAGGCTGAGGGCGAAGCCGAAGGCGAAAACCGGGATCAAGGCCGGACCGGGCCGTCGAGCATCATGCGCCATGGTGATGCGCTCCTTGAACTGTCCTTGCGGGCGCTTCGCCAGCAAATTCCTGCGGTGCGGCTTCGAACTTGTCCCGGCAGTCCGCCGAGCAGAAATAATAGGCCTTGCCCCGATAAATGCTGCTCTTTGCTCCAGGCGTAGCGACCGTCATCCCGCACACCGGATCAATCGCCGTTCCCGGCTCCTGCAGTCTGTCGCCCGATCCTTCATGAGAGCCATGATGGCCATGACCTCCGTGCCCCATGATATGGGCGCCACACCCGAACCGCATCATCACGAAGAACAGGGCTGCCCAGAAGAGCAGATAGAGGGTTGTGGTCATCGCTATCTCCGCATTTTTTCGCTCATTGGCATCTGCTGCATGGACTCACCCATGGGCATCTGCTGCATCATGCCTTGCGGGCTAAGCAGGGTGTCGGCCTTTTGTTTCTGCTCAGTGGACAACCCCGCATAGAGTCTTTCGAGCGCGGGACGCAGCGTGCGAATGTTGTCGCGCATGGCTTCGAGCATATGCTCGTGACGGTCTAGCCGCGCGATCGGCGACATGGTTGCGTTCCCTTGATGTCCCGCCATCATTGAGGCGCGCATATTCTCCATATTGGCGGCGACACCGCGCAGCGCGCTGGCATAGGCGTCCCACGCTTGCGACTGGGCGGACGTGATGTTGAGCTCGCTCCGGATCGCACCCAGACGCTGCTCGAAATGGGCAGTCATGTTCATGCCTTCACCCATCATCCTGCACATTGGCATGCCATCCATCATTTCGCCCTTCATCGGCATTTCCTTGCCGCCCATGCCAGCCATGCCCTTCATGGTGTCTGGCTGGGCGGGCGGTTGAGTGGAAGGCTGTGGCGTGGCCGCCGGCGCGTCGGTCGGATGGTGCCCGGAATGTGTATCCTGCGCTTGCACCACGGCAGGCGACGCGGCCAACATAGCCAACGCCATGGCACCAATGCTCACTCGTCCGAATCCGTTCATAGATGATCTCCTTGCAATCGACTTGCGTCATTCATCCGACGTTTCATGGGGTCGGAGATTACAGTCGAACTTTCGATCGAACGCAAAATCAGGGCGCGTCCCTGAATCAGTTGTCCCGGCGCAGGGGCCAGTCGCCTATGCGCAGCCTTCCTGAGACAAGATCGGCACTTGCCGTCGAGAGACCGAACAGTTCATTCTCGACGATCGCCGCGATAGCGTCCCGATAGTCCTCGCAGTTGGCGCCATGCGTCGGTCGGAGGCGTACGGTTGCCATTTGAGGGTCGCTCAGGGCCCCTCCAATGCTGCTGACAAGCAGGCAATGCGCTTCGCCAACTCCGTCCAGTCTCGCGACCCGCTCGGCAATGATGCCGGCGGCGATATTGTACAGCTTGCCGACATGCGAGATGGCGTTCTTGCCGGGAACCGATTCCATTGTCATCGGCCGGAAGGGCGTGATCAGTCCATTCACGCGATTGCCGCGCCCGGCCTGTCCGTCGTCACCGCTTTCCGCCGATGTGCCGAGAACCGTGAGGTAAAGGCTCATGGCGTCCGGGTCGTCGGCGGTGTTGACCGCGACAACGGCGGGCAGCTGATGATCTTCGGCGATCTGGCCGACGGTGGCGGCGACCAACTTCTTTGCGCGCAAATAGGTGGGCAGGCCGTCAATGTAGCGATCGACGAAGGCGCAGGCGACGGTGAGGCGGACCTGTTCCCCGTGCCGCAATGCCATAATCTTGATGTCCCGGCCGATTTCCAGATGGCCTTGTGTGGCCATACGCCCGAGTTCATGCTCGGCGGCGAGCACGACCTTCTCGAGCCTGCTGAGTGGCGCATAGCCGACGCCGATCGATGTGTCGTTGGCAAGAGGCGAGGCATTGGTTGCACTGCGGTCGAAGAGCGCGCTCAAATCGCTCGAACCCAGACGGACGAGGCAGTGCGTCCGCAAGTGCGAAGCCGGTTCAAACAGTGGAATATGGTCACTAAACCATGCCTCCGCGACCTCACGAACGATATCCTCAAGCGGGAGACCTTTCTCACCGCACTGGCTGATCGCACGTCCCGCCAGAAATATTTCCATCGGCTGCGTGATCCGCCCGCCGCCGAATGCGGGTTCGGAGCAGCCGCCCCAGAGCAGTGCCTTGTCGACGTTGTAGTGCAGGATGCGACCGAATGTGTCGAGGTAGCGGTGCGTGAGCTCCCGGCTCAGCGCTTCGGTCAGATGGTCGCAGATCGAATCGGGATGACCGGCGCCATTGCGTTCGACGATCTCGACGGGGAGCAAGTCACCGCTGGGCTCGGTCAATGGCGTGAGATCGATCCGCATGATGTCACCTCTTTGCGAGCTTTGTGGCCTCGAAAAACGCGCTCCGGATCCTGGTTGATCTGCACCAGCCACAGATCCTTACGGGCTTGAGCGAGCCTGGCGCAACATGTCCTGTGCATGTCCATGCCCAATTGCGTTCCGCGCCAGCGGGATCGTGTACCAGCGACCTGTAATCGTTCGACGCCCCATGCGTCCATCTCAACAGCGAATGCCGCGACTGGGTCGCCTCCTTCCAGCAATGGCGATCACGATTGGGGGACACAATGACGCGCACCGGATGTTTCGGACGAGGCGACATTCTTTTCAGTGAAGGTGACGCCGTTGAAGGCGTTCTGCACGTCCGCAGCGGAAGCGTCGAAATTCTGCGTCGGCGGGACGGTGTGGAAATTGTTCTTGGAGCCATCCACAGCGGCCAGGTCCTCGGCGAGATGAGCGTTGTTGAAAAACGAGCTCGGCGCAGCGCGACAGCGCGTGCCGTCACGGACGGCGAAGTCGAGTTCATCGGCTCGGCCGAATTCCTCGATCGTATCAGCCGCTCCCCCGAAAACGCGCGAACCTTGATTGAACGACTTTGCCATCGACTCCACGATCTGGAAGATCGCTTCGTCGAAGATGAGCAGAGGCAGCAGCCGCCGTCGGCCAGGAATAGCCTTGGCGAATCCCTTGTGGTGCAGAACGTCATGCTGGCGGCCGACTCCCGGGGTTTACGCCGGCAGTTGCCCGATCCGCTGCGTGTTGACGCGGTTCCTTTCCTGGTCGGGAGGGCGGCTTTGCCGGGAGAACAGGCGCCGCCACGGGCATTGAACCTCGAGCTTGAGGACGAGGTTCCGTTGAGATTGTCTCGCAACCATTTCGCGATCATCCACCATGACGGGCGCTACCACGTCCGCGACCTTCGCAGCACGTTGGGAACGCTGGTCAATGGCCGGCCTATCGGCGAGCATTTCGGCTCGGATTTGGCGCCGCTCGTCGCAGGCGAAAATGAGGTGGTCGCGGGCGGAAAGGGTTCGCCCTTTGTGTTTTTCATCACCATTGTCGATGAGGGAAACGCGCGCCGATAAAGATCAGCGTCCGCCGACCGCTTTTGAAGAATTAGAAAGTGGTTTGGACTTCGAACCGGGGATCGCCAGATATAGGAACCAAATATTGAAATGGCCTCCTGCGATCAGGCCGACGCCGCTCAACTACTGCGGAGACGCCACCGCATTCGCGGGAACGAAGGCCCGGCGTTCAGTGGCTCTGGAGTTTTGCACCGCTGGACATGACGCCGATGGAACGGAGTAGACGACCATGCCTGTATCAAGGCCGCTCGCCACGCCTGATGTGCATGAGGTGTTCAATCAGACACCAGCCCTGGATGTCGGCAACTGGTTTACCAGTGATCGGGCTTTGACTGCAGCGGTGAGAAGGGCGGGTGGCGCACAGCTCGAAAGGCGGCTGTCACGCCTGGGCCGCCGGGCGGCTTCGGCCGAGGTGGTTGCGTGGGGCATATTAGCCAATCGCCATGTCCCGACCCTCGAAAATTACGATTCCCAGGGCCGCCGCATCGACGAAGTCGCATTCCATCCGGCCTATCACCAGCTCATGGGCTTGGGACTTGGCAATGGCATCGCTGCGGCAGCTTGGGATGGCACGTCGCACGGCCATGTGCTTCACGCCGCCATGAGCTATCTTCTTGGTCAGGTGGATGCCGGCACGATCTGCCCGATGACGATGACCTACGCCGCAGTGCCGGTTCTGAGTAGGGAATCAGCAGTCTCCGAGGAATGGTTGCCGCGTATCCTCGCCGCCCGTTACGATCCGGCTTCACGGCCCGCCGCCGACAAGGCGAGCGTGACGATCGGCATGACGATGACCGAAAAACAGGGCGGTTCCGACCTGCGCGCCAATACCACTCGCGCCGAGCCGGTTGATCGCGCACGCCGGACGTTCTCGCTTACGGGACACAAATGGTTCTGCTCGGCACCGATGAGCGATGCTTTCCTGACCCTTGCCCAGACAGAACGGGGATTGAGCTGTTTCCTCGTCCCGCAGTGGCTACCCGATGGCCGGCGCAACGCAGGTTTCCGGATCGTGCGGCTGAAGGACAAGCTGGGCGACAGGTCCAATGCGACAGCGGAGATCGAATATGATAGGGCTTTCTCCTGGCGCATCGGAGAGGAAGGTCGCGGCATTCCCACGATACTCGAGGCGGTGCAGCACACGCGCCTCGACTGTGTCGTCGGATCGGCCTCTGGCATGCGAGGTGCGCTTGTGCAGGCACTCTGGCACACGCAGCATCGCCAATGTTTTGGGCGCCGTCTTGCCGATCATCCGGCCATGGCGGCGGTGCTCGCTGATCTCGCGGTAGAAAGCGAGGCCGCGACCGCGCTCGCCGTTCGGATCGCCGCGGCGCTCGACGCCGGTGATCCGCTGACACGGCTGCTCACGCCCGTCGCCAAATACTGGATCTGCAAGCGTCTGCCAGGCTTTGCCGCGGAGGCGATGGAGTGCCTGGGGGGCAATGGCTATGTCGAATCCAGCCCCATGCCTCGCCATTTTCGCCAATCCCCCGTCAATGCGATCTGGGAAGGCTCGGGCAACATTGTCGCGCTCGATGTGCTCCGAGTTCTGCAGCGCGAACCCGAGGCGGTAGAAGCGCTTCGAGCCTTTCTTGCGGAGCCCATCGGGCGAGAGGCGAATTATGACCAATGGCTGAACTGCATCGATCTTGACTGTTGCGAGGAAGCCCGCGCGAGAGAACTTGTGGAACGGCTTGCGCTCGCCGCGCAGGCGGCGATCCTTCTCCTGGCGCAAAGCCCCCTGGCACCGGTCTTCTGCAGGTCGAGGCTTGGTGCCATGGGATTCACCTACGGTGCTGCCCCCGGTTTAACCGACGCGCGGGCTGTCATAGAGCGTGCGATGCCCAAGGGCTCCGCACTGGGGCAGGGAGATGCATGAACGCCGCTCTCCACATCAGCGCCGGTCCCCCATGAAGCGAAGCAGGAACAGGAACAGGTTGATGAAATCGAGATAGAGCGTCAGCGCGCCCATGACGACAGCCTTGCCGCGAAATTCGCTGCCACCCACTTCGAAATAGAGGCTCTTGAGCTTCTGGGTGTCGTAAGCCGTGAGACCCGCGAACAGCAGGACGCCGATGGCGCTCACGATCAGGTCCATCATGGATGAACGCAGGAACATGTTGACGAGCATGGCTATCAACAGGCCTACCAACCCCATGATCAGGAAAGTGCCGAAGCCCGACAAATCCTTCTTCGTGGTATAGCCCCATAGGCTGAGACCAGCGAAAGCTGCCGCGGACACAAAGAACGTGCGCGCGACACTTACGCCCGTATAAGCGAAAAGTACCGTCGACAGAGATACACCCATGAGGGCGGCGTAGACCCAGAACAGCGACTTGGCGGTCGACTCCGAAAGCCGGTTGATACCAAATCCGAGCACGAAGACGAGAATTAACGGAGCGAAAACCGCGATCCAACCAAGCAATGTGGGTGCTCCGCTGGCAGCGAAGAACACCGACCTCACGGCGACGTTGCTCGCGACCAGCAGCGCAACCACGCCGGAGAGCAGCACGCCACTGGTCATGTAATTGTAGATCGCCAGCATATAAGACCGCAGGCCGGCGTCGAAGACGGCTGTTGGCGCTCCCATTCCAGCACGAGCGGTCGGAGGTGGGGCTGGTCTGAAGCGATCTGCCATTTCTCAATCTCCTTTATTCCTTGATGACCCGCCGACAGCATCGGCGAAACTAACCGAAAAGACGTTCGGATATGCCCCAAATTACAGTTCGGCGGCGTTTGGCCTGCCCGATGCGACGTCGCGTTGACAGCGTGTTCCCAAATCGATCAGCGTGGCTTCGAACAGGCGGCGAAGCCAGGCTTGGACCGCCTCGGCATCGCGCAATTGTTCGAAGTGCTCCAGGGCCTTCAGCGCGAATGTCTGCATTGCGTCGTCGGCCATAATCTCGTCGCGCAATCGCCGTGTCGCCATGGACCGGTAGCGTTGGTAGCAATAGGCCAGTTCGGTGCGCACGAGGCGCCGCTTCGTTTCACCTGCCTCGTCCCCGCAGGAGGAGGGCCTATTCTCGGCGTTAATTGCGCTATCGGTACATGTGTCAAACATGGTTATCGCTTCCATCATGCATTTTGGGACAAGAGATGCGCTCCAGTAAGGGAAATGGTCAGCCGGTAGCGTGGCTCAGGGCCACGGCTGCTTCGATCTCGTTGAGAAGAAATGGGCCGTCGAAAGAGGTGTCCTTAGGAATACGCTGGAGCAAGCGACCCGGGTCCGCGGTGATCATCAGGATGGGTATGCTGCGTTGCTTCGCAATGCGCCGGGCAGCGCTCAAGGCTGAACCCGTCTCAACCGAATCACCGACGACCACGAGGTCGGGCTCGCGTCGCGCCGCTGCCGCAACGGCCAGCTCTTCGGTCCATGTCTGATCGAATGAATGGAAGCCGAGAGACGAGAGTCGATCCTGGATCGCGCGGCTGACGATCATGTTGTCATCGATGATGAGCGCATGAGACATGAGTCTTTCTCTCGATTGCCAGAATGTTCTTTTGGCTGTGAGCGGAGCGGCGGGCATTAGGGGCGGTTACGTAATTGTGTCCTTCACCAAGCCGTGGGCAATGCCCGGGTTCGCTGCCCATGCAGTGTGCCGGCGCTTCGAAGACCTTGGGCGGGCGCAAACTCCCAGCCCATGCGCAAAGTCGCGAGGCAAATAAACTTAGCCAAAGAGCTTCACCCCGATGTGGATTGCATAACCAAGAGCGGCTATAAATAATATCGTTATCAGTATGGTCTTGATGTTATC
The DNA here is from genome assembly GCF_025153475.1 of Novosphingobium mangrovisedimenti. Lineage (GTDB taxonomy): Bacteria > Pseudomonadota > Alphaproteobacteria > Sphingomonadales > Sphingomonadaceae > Novosphingobium > Novosphingobium mangrovi_A. The sequence goes on along the minus strand of NZ_JANZXA010000010.1, from coordinate 183,717 downwards.
TTTGAATCTCCCACTCATAATTTTTACCCTTTCCTATTGTCATGAATATTTTCAGAGCACGAATTGCTTCGTGGGCTTCAGGTCCGTAAATCTTCTGCACCATCAGGGTGATGGAGCCCAAGGACGGCCAAGCATTGGACATCTTCCTATGGCCCTCATTACTTCTGGGGTCGTTGAGAGTAGCCGTGTCGCAACTTCTCCTCCAGACTCAAGCCTCAACGGATGAAACTCATTTAAACATCGCAGGACCTTCCGCACGGTAAGCTCGAACTTCGATGGAACGCGCCTGCGTGCTTCAACTTCTTCAGAATGCGCGACACTCGCTCTTGCAACTTGGGAGCATGTTACGCACTCAGATTTTCGCGCTTCTCAGGCGCAGCGCGTTCGTGACGACCGAGATCGACGACGCGCTCATCGCGAACGCGGCGAATATCGGGCTGATCAGGATGCCGAAGAAGGGGTACAGCAAGCCCGCCGCCACCGGCACGCCGGCGGCGTTGTAGATCAGGGCGAAGAACAGGTTCTGGCGGATATTGCGCATGGTCGCCCGCGCCAGCCTACGCGCGCGGACAATCCCGTCGAGATTGCCCTTCACCAGCGTGATGCCGGCACTTTCGATGGCGACGTCCGCTCCCGTTCCCATGGCGATGCCGACATCGGCCTGGGCAAGGGCTGGTGCATCGTTCACGCCGTCGCCGGCCATGGCGACCTTGCGCCCTTCGGCTTGAAGCTCCTGGATGATGCGCGCCTTGTCCTCGGGCAGCACGTCGGCGCGAATTTCGTCGATGCCGAGCCGCGCGGCCACCGCCCTGGCGGTGCGTTCATTGTCGCCCGTTGCCATGATGATGCGGAAGCCCAGCTTGTGGAGCGCTTCAAGCGCGGCGGGCGTCGTTTCCTTCACCGGGTCGGCGACGCTGACGAGGCCGGCGACTGCGCCGTCCAGCATCACGAACATCACTGTCTCGCCCTGATCGCGATGGGAATTGGCCTTCTCGGTCAGTTCGGCCGCCTCGAGGCCCAGATCGGTGACGAGCTTGAGGTTGCCGAGCGCGACACTATTGCCATCGACCACGCCTTTCACGCCCTTGCCTGTGACCGCCTCGAAGTCGCTCGCTTCGCCCAGTGCCACTCCGCGCTCCTCCGCGCCCGCGACGATCGCTTCGGCCAGAGGATGTTCGGAGCCCCTTTCAAGCGTTGCCGCCAGGCGCAGGACTTCGGCTTCATCGTGTCCCGGTTCGGGCAGGACGGAAACCAGCTTCGGCTTGCCCAGGGTCAAGGTTCCGGTCTTGTCGACCATCAGCGTATCGACCTTTTCGAAGCGTTCCAGCGCTTCGGCATTCTTGATCAGCACGCCGGCCTGCGCGCCGCGCCCCGTCGCGGTCATAATTGACATCGGCGTGGCGAGGCCAAGCGCGCAAGGGCAGGCGATGATCAGCACGGCGACGGCTGCGATCAGCGCATAGGACAGCGCGGGCGCGGGGCCCCAGAAGGCCCAGCCGATGAAGGACAGGATCGCGATGCCAATGACCACCGGCACGAACCAGCCCGAGACCTTGTCGGCATATTTCTGGATCGGCGCGCGCGAGCGCTGGGCATTGGCGACCATTTCGACGATCTGCGAAAGCATGGTGTCGGCACCGACACGGGTAGCCTCGATGACCAGGCTGCCGGTGCCGTTGATGGTCGCGCCGGTGACGGGATCGCCGGCGACCTTCTCCACCGGTACCGGTTCACCGCTGATCATGCTCTCATCGACCGAGGAACGACCGTCAGTGACGACCCCGTCGACCGGCACCTTGTCGCCGGGTCGCACGCGCAGGCGATCTCCGACCAGCACGTCTTCGAGCGGGATTTCCTCCTCACTGCCGTCCTCGCGGATCACGCGCGCGGTCTTCGCCGCAAGATCGAGCAGCGCGCGGATCGCCTTGCCGGTTCCCTCACGCGCACGCAGTTCCATCACCTGGCCCAGCAGCACCAGCGTGACGATGACCGCCGCAGCCTCGAAATAGACCCCGACATGCCCTTCCGCATCGCGGAAGCCATCGGGGAATATGCCCGGCGCAATCACTGCGACGACGCTGAAAGCCCAGGCGGCCATGACGCCCATGCCGATCAGCGAGAACATGTTGAGGTTCAGCGTGCGGAAGGAGCTCCATCCCCGCACAAGAAACGGCCAGCCGCACCACAGGACGACCGGCGTGCCGAGCACCAGTTCGATCCACAGTGTCGCGCGTTCGCCGAAAATCTCCCTGACGCCACCTAGGCCGAGGTAAGGCCCCATGGTGAAGACCAGCAGCGGAAGCGTTAGCGCCGTGCCGATCCAGAAGCGCCGCGTGAAATCCACGAGTTCAGGATTGGGCCCTTCCTCCACCATCGCCGCGGATTCGAGCTCCAGCCCCATGCCGCAGATCGGGCAGGAACCGGGCTTCGTCTGACGAACCTGCGGATGCATCGGGCAGGTGTAGACCGACCCGGAATATCCGGCCGGCACCTTGTCGTAGCGCTTGTCGTCCGCTACGACCTTGGCGTCTGCGGAATGGGGATCGTGGCTATGGCAGCATGCGTGGTCGTCCTTCGCTTGGTCGCTACCTTCCGGCACGAGATGCATCCCGCACTTGGGGCAATCTCCCGGCCCCTCCTGCCGCACTTCAGGGTGCATCGGGCAAGTGTAGATCGTGTGCTCGCTTGCCTCGTGGTGCTGGTGATGGGTGTGGTCGTTCATACAGGTCACCTTGTCGTTCGTGTTGCGGCCCGCCTGATCGGTGGATTGCCGCCTTGCAGGTCGCTGGCAGCGTCAGCCAGTACCCGCGCAAGTGATACCGCATTGCTGGCATGCGGAATGGAGTTCGTCGTCACGACCCGTGATGCGCCCGCCGCAAGAATATCGTCATGGGCATTGCCGGCAAAGACTGCATGGATCACGACGCAGATCGGCGGCCTGGTTCCTGCTGCGAGCAGTCGTTCGATCGCCTGGATCAGTGTCCGCCCCGACGAGGCGATATCATCGAGTATCACGGGTGTTCCGGTCCGCAGCGCCTCACTGTGCGGTACGCTGACCTCGACGCTGCGATCGCCGCTGCGGCGCTTTTCGAGGACTTCATAGGGCCGGTCCGCGAGCCGGGCGACTTCAGATACCCATTGCCGGCTCTCGCTGTCGGGACCGAGCAGCACCGCATCGGGCACATTTGCGGCGATCCATTCGGCGAGCAGGGGGGCAGTCTCAATCCGGCGAACCGGAATGTCGAACAGGCCCTCGAGCGAATGGATCCGGTGCAGATGCGGATCTGCCGTTACCAGCCAGTCGAAGCTCTCCTCCAGAAAGCGGGCGAATAGGGGAGCGCTGACCGCCTGACCTTCGGCAAATCGCCGGTCCTGGCGCATATAGGCGAGATAGGGCGCGATCAGCCCGACGCGGCGAGCCCCCAGTTCCCTGGCTGTTTCTGCTGCAAATCGCAGGGGCAGGGCCAGCGGATCGGGGTCGCGTAGGGTGGCGAGAATAGCGGCATCCTCGCCGGTAAGGTCGCCAGGCAACGTCACGAGGCACTCGCCATCCGGGAAGCGGTGGACATCGACTTCCCCCGTCTGTGCTCCGGATAGCGCGGCGATGGCTTCGCCCAGGGGCATCATGCCTGGAAATGCCAGGATACGGGTCACGGCGCCTCTCCGATCCGGAAGGGAGAAGCGCCCGAACGGGCATAGTCCTGCGCCCAGCCAAGCTCGCCTGGCGTTTCCGCGTGTATCTCGTAGAGCGGCTGGCCTGCCTCGATCACATCGCCCGGCCGTGCGAGCAGACGTACGCCGGCGTGCTTGCGGCCGGGAGCACCGGCCAGTTTCGCGATCTTGGCGATGCGGCGGTTGTCGATCTCCCTGATCGCGCCGCCTACCCTGGCTGATTCGATGGATTGGTGAGGTGCGCTGCCCGGTTCGCGAAATCCGCCCTGGGCCTCGCAGATGGAAAGGAATTTCGCTTCGGCCGCGCCGCTGTCGAGGAGGTTCCTTGCCCTCTCGCGACCCTTTCCGCCGTTCGCTTCGGCCAGGTCGAGCAAGGCGCCTGCCAGGTCCAGCGCTCTTTCGCGCAAGTCTATCGGGCCATCAGGATCACGCCTCAGGACCGCAAGCAGGTCGTGGGCCTCAAGCGCCGGGCCGATACCACGCCCCACCGGGGCCGATCCGTCGCTGACATGGATTCGCAGGGATAGGCCGATCGCCTGACCGACAGCATGCAGTCGCTCGGACAGCGTTCGTGCAGCCCCATCCGTTCGGACCTTGGCCGTGGGACCGACCGGCATGTCGATCAGCACATGGGTTGAACCCGCTGCCGCCTTCTTGGAGAGCACGCTGGCGACAAGCTGACCGTCGCTGTCGAAATCGAGCGGCCGCTCGATCCGGATCAGCAGATCGTCGGCGGGACTGAGATCGAGGCCACCGCCCCACACGACGCAGCCGCCTTCGGTCTCGACCACGCGGCGCATGGCTGCAATGTCGAGCGCGACCGGCGCCAGAACTTCCATCGTGTCGGCAGTGCCGGCTGGAGAGGTAATCGCGCGGCTCGAGGTTTTCGGGATCCTGTACCCCGCGGCGGCAACGATTGCCACGACGATGGGGGTCGTCCGGTTGCCCGGCAGTCCGCCGACGCAATGTTTGTCGAGGACCAGCCCCGCACCCCAGTCAAGCGTCTTTCCCGCGCCGTGCATGGCACGGGTGAGCGCGATCGTTTCGGCAATATCGAGGCGGTCACCGGCACAAGCCGTGATGAAAGCGGCAAGATCGAGATCGGACAGGCGGTGCGCCACTGTATCGCCGATGATTGCCTTGAAGCCGTCGGCATCGAGGCGCTGCCCGTAAACCTTGGAGCGGATCGCGGAAGCTGAGGCAGGCGGCTCCGGATGTGAGAAAATCGCATGCTCACCGATCTTCGCGCCAAGCGCTAACCACGCGGTCTCACTGAGCGCCGCTGTATCGGGTGGCAGCCAGTCTGCATCGGTAACGACATTGAGCGCCGCAACGATCGACCGCTGGCCAAGAGCGATCTCTACTTGTGTGAGCGCCGAGAATCCTTCGGCCCGGCACAGATGGCAGTCCTCGCGCATGTAGACGACCGGCTGACGATAGGTGTCGATACCGGCCCGGATCAGGGGAATCGTGTGCACATCCAAGGTCATCTCGGCTTCCGGATGCTGACCCGCTCGAGATGTTCAGGTACGCGCACATTCCATCCGAGCTCGTGGTCAATGCGGAAGCGCAGGGCATCGGCGCTGTCCGGTTCGCCATGGGTGACATAGGTCATTTCCGGCGGCTTGGCCTGTCCCATCCAGCCCAGCAACTCGTTGGCGTCGGCATGACCCGATATGCCCTCAAGTTGAATCACTTCGGCGCGGATTTCGATCTCGCGCCCGAAGAGCCGCAAATGCCGCTCGCCTCTGGCGAGCACAGCGCCCCTCGTGCCACCCGCCTGGAAGCCGCTCAGCACGATCGCGTTCTTGGGATCGGGCCCGAAACTGACCAGATGGTGCATGACCCGGCCGCCCGCGAGCATGCCGCTTGCGGAAATGATGATCATCGGCCCCGTGCGGCGGTTGAGCTCCTTCGATTCCTCGACCGTTCGCACGCGTTCGGCGAGGTTGAACATGGCCTTGCAGTCTTCCCAGCTGACGTGGTGCTCATCGTGGTGGTTGTGGTAGATTTCGGTCGCATCGACGCCCATCGGACTGTTGAGATAGACCGGTATGTAGGGAATGGCGCCCCGCTCTCGCAGCTGTGCGATCTGCAACATAACGCCCTGGATACGGCCCACGGCGAAAGCGGGGATCACGATCGCCCCGCCGCGCCGTGCGACCCGGTTGATAACCTCCGCCAGTTCGGCTTCGGGATCATTCTGCGGGTGAACGCGGTTGCCATAGGTGGATTCGGTCACGAGAATGTCGGCGCCTGGATATGGCCGTGGCCCGTGCATCAACGGGTCGGTTTCGCGTCCGACATCTCCGCTGAAGTGTACCGTGCGCCCGTCGACGGTCACCTGGATCTGCGCCGCGCCGAGCAGGTGCCCCGCCGGAATGAAGCGGGCTGAGATGCCGTCTCCGAGGTCAAGAACCTTGTCGAAAGGCGTTTCCCGGAAATGGTCCAGCGCCGCGCGGGCATCCTCGAGTGTGTAGAGTGGCTTCGGGTTCGCGTGCCTGGAATAACCCTTGCGCTTTGCATAGCGGGCCTCTTCCTCCTGCAGGTGCCCGCTGTCGGGAAGCAGCAGGCCGCAGAGTTCGGCGGTGGCCGGCGTGCAATGGATATGGCCCTGGAAGCCGTTTCGGACCAGCGCGGGCAGATAGCCGGAATGGTCGAGATGGGCGTGTGTGAGAAGGACTCTGTCTATTGACTTTGGCGGAACGGGGAACGGATTCCAGTTGCGTAGCCTTAACTGCTTGTATCCCTGGAACAGCCCGCAATCTACAAGAATGCGCCGACCGTTGGCCTCGATCAGATAGCGTGAGCCGGTGACCGTTCCTGTCGCGCCAAGAAAACTGAGCGAGGGTTCATGAGCAGCATTCATATTCATCCTCTCGTTTAATAATCATTCGGTAAGCATGGCGTGTGCATGTCCGTTTTGTCGTCCAAGCAGCTAATTTGAAACCATGGCAGAACGAGTTGACTCAAGAATTTTGTGGTCGCAAAGGTGCCATCTTACGGCCCCCCACTACGAGCGCGAACAATCGATCGATGTCTTCTGGAAAGGCGAGGTCGGTTCCTGGGGTCAGAACGGCAGCGGAGCCCGCGGCCATGCCGTATCGGAAGGCGTCGACTGGCTCCTGCCCAACAGTTAGTGCGTAAACCATGGCGGCGAGGAAGCTATCGCCAGCTCCGACCGCACTTTTCGCCTCGATGGGTAAGGCGGGCAAGTGCAGGGTGCCATCCTGCCAAGCCAGCAAGGCACCTCTGTGACCCATGGTAACCGCAATTAGCTCGGCTTGTCCCTTGTCGATGATGGCCGTGGCCGCCGCACCGATTTCCTCGACGGATTCAAGATCACGGCCAACGAGCTGGCGCAATTCGCCCAGACTCGGCTTGACGAGTAAAACACGGCCTCCGGCCAGCCCGTCTTTCAATGCATCCCCGGAGGTGTCGAGTATTGTCCGAATTCCACGCTTTTGCATGATCCTGACCACACGGGCATAGAAATCGGAAGGAACGCCGGGCGGCAGCGACCCGCTTGCCACAAGATGACTGCAATCCGCTTCGGCAAGCCGGTCGAGGCAATCCTGCCATTCTTCCGCCGCCACCGGTGGTCCCGGCGGCGTAAAGCGGTATTCCTTGCCGCTTTCGCGTTCCAGCACCGCAGCGGCGATTCGCGTATCATGTTCGATGGGAATGCGTGTGCGCACCAGTTGATGCAAATCGACGAGACCGTCGAGTGCCGCGCTGGTCGCGCCGCCTGACAGGTAATAGCAACGTGCGGTGCCGCCCAGACGGCAGAAGACCCGGGCTACGTTGATGCCGCCGCCGCCCGGAGCATAGCGTTCGTTGCGGGTGCGCATCTTGCGCGTGTGAAAAACGCTTTCAACCTCGTAGGAGACATCGATGGTCGGGTTCATTGTCAGGGTGGCTATCGTTTTCATGGAAATGTCCGTTTCGTCGTATGTGTGCAGGCTTGACGGCGCGTGATGATCCTTCGCCAAATCATGCGCAGTCGACGTTCCGGAACAGCTCGGCCGAACCTGCCGTCGCTGCCCACCCATCGCCCGGCAAATTGCCAAGCGTCCGAACAGTCCGCTGCCTCGCCCACCAGTTGGTGATCAACACCCGTGATGCCGGTGGCGAGTTCGCCCGCCACCATCTTCGCCTCCAACCGGGATTCCCTGCACCTTGTTGGCGTAATTCTGCGGCGCGACCTCGAAACGGTCGCGGTTCTCCTTCGACGCGAAATAATATGCTCTTCCCTGATAGACCGATGTGATCGCGTCAGCCGTGCGTACCGCGGCTCCGCTCACCGGATCCACCACGGTCTCTGGGAGCTGCTGCGGCCAGGGCGCGGCCCTGCGATCAGCAGCATCATCCGAATCGCGATGGTGATGATGCCCATGATTGGCGCCGAGGTCGAAGCTGCCATGTCCGCCATGACCAAAGCCGCCGTGCCCGCGGCCTCGCCGCAAGAGAAAGAATGCCACGACCGCAATGGCGATCAGGATCCAGCTCCAATTCTGCGTCAGCTCTTGCATCTCGAATCCTCCACACTCCCTTTTTGGACCTGGCGCTCGCGGAACGCCTTTCCCGTATGTGAGAGGCGCACCCGACCGGTCATGCGATCCGCTTCCAGTGTCGTTCTGGCTCAATGGCCTCCAACGAAGAGACGCTGTCGGGCTGATCTCGTTACAGTCGTGAGGTCGGTCTGGGCGAATTTTGCTCCGCCTTCAAAAAGGCGCGTTGTCGCGGAGGGTAGGTGAAGGAGAAGCAGCATGAGGGAGCAAATCCCGGTGATGATGGCCAGTGCCGCCGTTGCGGCAAAGGCCAACTGAGCTCTCGAACGAGCTGCGGTAGCAAGCCCCTTCGGCCGACCCCGGAAACAAACCGGCCGCAGCTGCGATGCCGAGCCAGGCAAGTCCGTCGCGCCCGCCACGCCTTGTTTGGGGCGCTGTCGCCCATCATGACCGATGCCACAGGGCTGATCGCAGCAGCGAATGGTTCCGACAGCAAAGGCCGATAATACCTCCGAGCGAAGCGACGCCAAGTAAGCTGACACCATAGCCCAGCAGCCCAGCGGCGATCACCGACCGCCGGCCGTGCCGATCCGAGAGCCAGCCCCACATCGGAACAAACAGGAAGAAGGCAAATGTGTACAACGAGGACGCCATACCCGTGTGTCTGGCTACCGCCCTCGCAGCGAGGGTTGCATCAGCCGCCTGGATAAGGGATGCAAGAATGGGAAGGATGGCACTGCAGCCGAACCAGACGACAAAGACCGCAACCAGCAGCGAGGCAAGCGCCAGGGGGCCGGATGCTAGCGGAGACATCATCTGGTGGTAAACAGCTCAGGCGTCATTCCGTATCCTCCCGCGATGAATAGCGGCTCTGATGCCCGCATGCAGATCAGCCGGTCCTAGTAGCGCTTCAAAGCTCGATGACCTTGTCGGGCAGCTCGTTGGGGTTCTCCGCGCTTGGCGGAAAATGTGTCGCCAGCAGTGTCCCAACGCGTTCGACGGCTTCGACTAGACCTGTTGCTATCTCCTTGCGCTTGACGCCGGTGATTATGGCGGCAACCGCATCGGCCCAAGCATCTGGCGGAACTCTCGTGTAGATTCCCTCATCGGCGATGACCTCGACTTGCCGGTCGCTGAGCGAGACGAAGATGAGCACGCCGGTGCGCCTAGCGGTCCGACGCAAGCCCATGGCTCGGAATTGCTCGAGCGCCGAGTTATGGACATGTTTGCGCCGAACGCGCTGAGGCGTGAGAAACCGAGAAACCGGCGGGACAAGCGTGAGGCCATATGTCACGATGAACAACGCGATAGGTAGTACGGTGTATCCGAGCCCGAAACGGTGATAGGCGATCGTCATTGCGTCCTCCCAATGACCAGGCTGCCAGCCAGGGGGCATCATCATCCCGATATTGATTCCCGTGAGCCACAGAAGATAGGGTATAAGCAGGGCAATAGCGGCAGCCCAGCCCAGCGCCACATGCGGATAGTAGCTGTCAGCCTCGCTTAAGACGCACAGGATTTCACCGGAGGTGCCGATTTCCGCGCGGTGGATGGCATCCGCGACCTGCTGGTTTTCGGTATTACTTAATATCATCTCACCAGCCTCCAGATGCGCCGCCGCCGCCAAATGAGCCGCCACCACCGCGGAAACCTCCGCGAGAGCCGCCACTGCCGCGTCCTCCTAAGCCAAACCCCCAAAGAAATGTTGGCAGGCCCGATCCATGCCGATGCCGGCGGCCATGGCCATGGCCGCCGAACGCCATCAGCGCCCAGATGCCGAAAATCAGTAGTGGGAACTGCGAGGCGGGTCCGAACTCAGTGCCGCTCTGCGATCGCTCTGCCGCTTGGTCGGCGGCTTTTGCCTGGGCCCGTGCCTCACTCTCTGGTAGGGTCAGTTGACGGATCAGCGCATCGGCGCCGGCCTCTATGCCGCCGGGCATATCGCCCGCCTTGAAGCGCGGAATAATCGTTTTCTCGATGATGAGTGACGACAGGCCATCGGTCAGAATTCCTTCAAGACCGTAGCCAACCTCGATACGAACCCTGCGCTGGCTGAGGGCAACGATGAGCAGGGCCCCGTCGTTGCGCTGCTTGTCGCCAAGGCCCCAAGCTCGACCCAAGCGATAGCCATAATCAGAAATCTCGTATCCCTGCAGATCTGGGATGGTCACTACGACTAGTTGGCGGCGGGAATTCTTCTCGAGCACTTCGAGCTTTTGCGTCAGCCGTACTTCGACATCGGCCGGTATGATGTTCGCAGCGTCGACCACCCGGCCGGTGAGCTTGGGGAATGCCGGCTCGGCCAGCGCTGGCGCGACAAAGCCGGTCAGCGCGAGAAAGAACGCGAGGATAGGGGTGAGGAGGGGACGGATCGGCCACATTGCCTAGGTCGTTCTCAGAGCTTGCCGTTGAGGCTCGGCGCGACTTCGGCGCCGGATGTAACCGCCTGGTAGGGCACTATCGGCTTGGCGCCGCGGATCGCGGCGCCGATCATCTCGGGAAAGGTGCGCACGCGCGTATTGTAATCCTGAACCGCACCATTGTAGTCGCGGATCGCCACACGAATGCGGTTTTCCTGGCCTTCAAGCTGGCTCTGCAGCATCTGGTAGTTCGTGATGCTCTTGAGTTCGGGATATGCCTCAACATTGGCCAGCAGTCGCCCGAAGCCGGCCAGCGAAGTGGAAAGCCGGTTCTGCGCGGCCTGGAACTGCGCCATCTTGGCGGGATCGGAGAGCTCATTGGCATTGAGCTGGATGCTGGTCGCCTTGGCGCGCGCTTCGATCACGCCGGTGAGAATGCCCTTCTCCTGCTCGGCCGCGCCCTTAGCGACGACGGCGAGATTCGGAACCAGGTTGGCGCGCTCTTGAAAGGCTGCTTGGACGTCGGCCCACTTCGCCTTTGCGTTCTCCTGCGCCGTCGGCACCGAGTTGATTCCGCAACTGGTAAGCCCGAGCGCTGCAATGGTGGCAATTACCCAAGTACGGGCGAACTTCGGCAAACTAATCATCTCTGCCTTTCTTTCGAGCAAATGAGAGAGTTCTCTCGTAGGGTAGTCCACCATTCGACGCCGTTGGGCACATGTTATTACAGCTGATGTAGCTCAAACGTCGGAGGGTTACGCCACCTCTGCGAAGGCCAGCGACTACTGGATCAGCGTGCAGGTGCAGCGCCTACAACATACGCGGCGTGCACCCTTTGGTGTGACGCTGACAAGGCGGCGCCCAGATCGCCCACACTGTACCCTTTCTGGTTCGCGGCTATGACCTGGCGAGCGCGAATGCCGGCGAACAGGCGCTACTTACCGATGCCAAGGCGGCGCCATTAAACGAGACCGATACGGTCTCGATCGCGTCACGAAGGGCGCGACGCGCCCTGTGGGCCCGGACTGTCAGATTGTTCACGGTTATGCCGAGCTCCCGCGCCGCATCCTCCTTGCGCTGGTCCTTCAGATCGAGCCGGTAGATGACATCTGCATATTCCTGCTTGATGTTCGACATCAGGCTCACAATCGTCCTCTCCGGATCCGGCACGCTGTCCGTCAAGGCTTCATGCGGACGATCGTGAATCTCCAGCTCAAATGCCACCTCCCGCTGACCGCGAGTTCCCCGGCGTCGGCAGAAATCGATTAGCGTGGTTTCGAACAAGCGGCGAAGCCAGCCATGGACCGCCTCGACATCGCGCAGCTGTTCGAAGCGCTCCAGGGCCTTGAGTGCGAATGCCTGCACCACGTCATCGGCCGCGATCTCGTCACGCAGGCGCCGCGCCGCCATGACGCGGTAGCGTTGATAGCAGGACGCCAGTTCCTTGCGCACGATCCGGCGCTTCGTTTCATCTGCCGCGTCCCCACCAAAGGAATCGCCTTCCTCGGTGTGAGTTTCGTTGTTAGGGCATATGTCGAACATTGCTATACTCCCTATTTCGACGACGGTCCCATCCCGGCGCGGCCTGAATTGAGTCGGACCGCAAAGGGCAGCGCTTCAGGTTTCACCGCGTGGCGCTTGTGACGAGTGCCTCGACGGCTGGATGCCAAGGGAGGGCTTGATCAAAGCCGGCGAACAGCATTTTTGAGGTTCCCGACCGGCGCGTGCTCCAGGCATCCGCACGCCGCCATTCAGCGCCGTCAATATATTCCGAAGTTCATAAACAATTTTCAGAGCCATGCTGTACGTGGCACTCGGAGATTGTTCCATCCTATTGAAAATAGACGCGCTATTATTGTCAGGTATCTTGATGATTTCTATTCGACATCCAATAGAACCCAACTGCGCCAGCATGGTGCCCTCCACTCATCTGATGAGAATGGGCTATCATGCGCTTCTGCCAGAAGGACTACGGGCGGTTACCTAATACTACGCGACATCGTATCGCTGGCGTTGTAATCGAAGCGGCATGGCTCCCGTGAAGTTGCACGAGACGCGAGTCCGGATGACCGCGATCACAGGGTTCGGCCGGGAGATCTGACAGCGGATGAAAGCCAGACATCAAGTTTTCGGGCAAGGCAATTCGACGGGCGCTTCTGCTCTGATCAGGACGCAGGTCGGTACCCGCCCTGCAATGGCGGCTTGTCGAGGCACTGCGCGATCAAGCCGACCAACTTCTCGTCGGTCAGGGGCTTTTCAACCAGAGCCGAAAACCCGGCTTCCAGCGCGCGCTTTTCCAGATCGTTCTGATAGCGTCCAGTAATGAGAATGGCAGTCCCCGGCCATCCGCTTTCGCGAAGCCGCGCAAGCAGCGTCAATCCGTCCATCAAGGGCATCGAATAGTCCGTGATCAGGCAATGGCTTAAAGCGCACGCCCGATCGGCCAGCAATTCAGCGGCCGAGCCAAAGTCGTGAACGCTGAACCCGCGTGCGCGAAGGAGCAGACTGATCGAGCGACGCACTGCCTGGTCGTCGTCGACGAGCAGCACGCAATGGTCGGCATCATCCTTCTCGTCTGTCCTGATCACCCGGCACGTCCCATACAATTTGTGTCGGCAGCGCGAAAGCTGCTCTCCTTGATCTACGTTCGGGCCAAACCGGGCAGTATAAGTGCGATTCCTTAATCGGTGGGCAGGCTAGGGTTCGGTGCCGAGACCCGCGATCAGTGCGATGCGCAATGCCTCGGGCAATGTGCGCACGCCGAGTTTTTCCATCATGTTGGCCCGGTGGATCTCCACGGTCCGCGGGCTGATGCCGTGGGCAAGAGCGATCATCTTGTTGGTCTGCCCGGTGGCGAGGCCCTCCAGAACATCCCGTTCACGAGGCGTCAGTGTTTCGATACGCGACAACGCAGCGGCCGCGGTAAGCCGCTGAGCATCCGCCTGCTCGGCGACAGCAAAGACTTCCTCCAGCGCTTGAAGGATCGTGTCCTGCTCAAAGGGCTTCTCGATAAAGTTGTGGGCACCCTTGCGCATTGCCGTGACTGCGGTGCTGACATCGCCATGCGCTGTCATCACGACAACCGGGAAATCCACTCCGGCGGAACGCATCTGCTCCAGGACAGCGATCCCGTCGATTTCGGGCATCCGCACGTCGAGCATTACGCAGCCCGGGCGCAGAGAGCCCGCTGCCTCGAGAAACGGCACGCCCGAACTGTAACTTTCCACGGCATAACCCTGAGTGCGGAGAAAAAGGCTGGTCGAGCGGCGAATGGCGCCGTCATCGTCGATGATATAGACAAGCTTCTCAACGGTCATCCTGCGGCTCCGCTCGATCCATGCGCGTCAAGGTGAAACGAAACACCGTGCCTCCCTCCGAACCCGGCTCTGCCCAAAGACGTCCCTCGTGAGCCTCAACAATGGTGCGGCATATGGAAAGACCCACGCCAAGACCTTGCGCCTTGGTGCTGTTGAACGGCTCGAACAACCGTTCGGCAATCTCGTCCGAGAGCCCCGCGCCGGTGTCGGCAACCGCCAGCTCAACCTCCTCATCGCCCATCGCTGCCGTCGAAAGCACAAGCTCTCGGCGCTCGCAGCCTTCCATAGCCTCGACCGCGTTACGGATCAGGTTAAGCAGCACCTGCTGGATCTGCACGCGATCGACGAGCACCCGCGTCACGGCCGGATCGAGATTCATCTCCACCCGAATGCCGCGCAGGCTTGCGCCGGCAAGCGCAAGCGCCGCGGCCTCCTCGATCAATTTGGTCAGGCTGACAATTTCCCGCTCGGTTTCGCCGCGCGCGACGAAATCGCGAAGGCGGCGCACGATCTGGCCGGCCCGGACCGCCTCGGCAATGCCATCGGCAAGCGCCTCACGGGCTTCTGCCAAGGCGCCCGGCTGATTGGCGTCCAGGAGCGCCTGCGCAGCCATCACATAACTGGCAACAGCGGTCAGCGGCTGGTTCAGTTCATGGGCCAACGTTGAGGCCATGGTCCCCACGGCGGATACGCGCCCAATATGGATCAACTCCTCCTGGAGATCCTGCAGACGCCGCTCGATATCCTGCCTGGCCGTCAGATCACGAATGAAGCCAGTAAAAAGCCGGTGGCCATTGTCCTGCACGACTTCACCCACGGCGAGCTCCATCGGGAAAATGCCGCCATCACGCTTGCGGCCGGACACCACGCGGCCGATGCCGATAATGCGGCGCTCGCCCGTCGCCAGATACCGGGCGAGATAGCCGTCATGCGCCTCGCGATGGGGGGAGGGAGCAAGCAGGCTGACATTACGCCCCAGAAGGTCGCTCTCCTCATAGCCAAACAGCCGCTCGGCGGCCGCACTGAAGGATTGAATCGATCCCCGTTCGTCGATCACCACCATTGCGTCCGGCACGGTGTCCAGGATCGAGCGCAAGTGGGCTTCCTGCGTCTGCAAGGCGGTCTGGGCACGCTGCCATTCGGTGATGTCGCGAACAACCTTGCCATAGCCCGTCACACGACCGCCTGAGTCCAGCAACGGATAGACTGTCACGTGCGCAAGAAACTCGGTCCCATCGCTGCAAACCCGGGGCTCCTCGCCAGAATAGCGCCCATCTGTTCGGGCGATCTCTAAGATCTGATCTGGCCTGCCTCCGGCAATCGCAGCGGCCGGATAAAGCATCGACCAGTGCCTGCCCAGTACCTCTTCCGCACTCCATCCCTTTAGGAGCTCAGCGCCCTTGCTCCACAGCGTTATGCGCCCACCGAGGTCGAGCATGACTATGGCTTCGTCATTTAGTTGGTCGATGAAATGCAGAACCTCGTCCGCTGTCGGCGCCGCCGACTTGTCTCTGCACTCGACAGACTGGCTCGGTGCATCTTTTTCCATTTGCCGCTCCATTTCCCCCGATCTCTCAGCCTGATAACGCCGGCATCGTGGACGCACGTCATAGCTCCGCGCGGACAAGGAGTGATCCCAATGGGCTATACGCAGCCCGGACGCACATCCCTTATGGCGGGACGAAAAAAATTTCTGATGCTGTAATTTCCGGAATCCGGGAGCGTCTAATGGGCGGCATTGATCCTGCTGCCGCCATCATTCAGAGAGCAGACGCGCGTGAAGAACATCCTACTGCATGTCGAGGACGACCCTGGCATGGAAGCCCGCTTCCAGACGGCCTTGTCGCTGGCCCGCTATCAAGATGGGCATCTGATCTGCCTGCAGGTGACGCCGACGCCGTATTTTCCTGCCGATGGTGCGATATCGCCGGAAACTTTCAATCTCTTCATTGACAGCGTGGAAGTGCCCGCACGCGAGCTGCGCGCTGCTCTGGAAGCGAGATTGAACAGCGATATGGTCTCCTGGGACTGGCGGGTCCGGAGTGGGGACACGGCAATCGAGATCCTTCGCGAGGCGCTGTTGGCCGATGTGATCGTTGTCGGCACCGGAGACGAGGCACCGGACCTTTCCGTGGCCGGAGCCCTCCTCGTGCATGGCCACGTTCCCATTCTCGCCGTTCCCGGCAATACGCTGCAATTCGACCCCTGCAGCCCGGTCATGATTGCATGGAACGGGACGGTGGAAGCCGCCAATTCGGTCCGCCACAGCCTCGCGCTGACCAGGGCAGCAGCAAGCATCCATGTTGTGACGATCACGGAAGACCCCCTCGACTCTCCACCGGCCGAAGTTGCCAGTTACCTCTCGCGGCACGGGATCCATGTGGAGATACACGAACGGCAAGCCGAACCATCGGTGGCCGAGACGCTCAAGGCCTCAGCCCGCGAACTGGGCGCTTCCTGTATCGTCATGGGCGGCTACGGCCATTCGCGCTTCCGCGAGCGGGTGTTCGGAGGCGTCACGCGCGCAATGCTGCAGGATTGCCCGATCTCACTACTTCTGTCGCATTGACGGTCCCAGAGCTTCAACCGTTCACCGCACGGGCCTGCCCCGAGTCCATCGCCACAAGGTTGATCGGATGACCTGCGACAAAGGCACGAATGTTCTCGATCGTCATGTCGATGAGCCGGCGAAGAGCATCCTCAGTGTTATAGGCAACGTGCGGCGTGATGAGGACATTGGAAGCGCTCGCCAAGACATGATGAGCAAGCAGTTCCTTGAGTGCGTCCGCCCCAATCTCACGTCCACGAAAGACCTCGGCTTCGTCCCGGATAAGCGGTTCCTGCGGAAGAACATCAAGACCCGCTGCCCGTATCTTGCCGCTGGTGATGGCCCGAACGAGCGCCTCAGTCTCAATGATGTTGCCACGCGCCGTGTTGATCAGGACAGCTCCGTTCTTCATCAGTGCGAATTCGGCATTACCTATCATGCCCTTCGTGCCGGGCGTCGCAGGCAGGTGGAGAGAAACGACGTCGGCATCACCAAGCAGGACAGGAAGATCGACATAGCGAAAGCCCAAAGCCTCAGCGACCTCGTTGCGAGGCGCGATGTCATGGGCGAGCACTTTCATTCCGAAACCGCGGGCAATCTGGATGACGCATTGGCCGATCCGCCCGGTGCCGATCACGCCGATGGTCTTGCCGAACAGATCGAACCCGCGCAGATCGGCCGGGTTGAAATCACCGTGCCGAGCCCTTTCGCTATAGGCAGGCAGATGGCGCGCCAAGCCCAGCAGTAGTGCAAACACATGCTCGGCGACAGTCACATCGCCATAACCGGGCACATTCGCGACAGCGATGCCCGCCTTTGCGCAAAAGTTCAGGTCAATATGATCATAACCGGTCGACCGCGTCGCGATAAGCCTGAGATGTGGCATCTGGGCCAGAACCGGTATCGTCAATCTCGAATGGACGAAAACGGTTATGATTTCCGCGTCGTGGTAAGCGGCGACATTGGTCTCGTCGAGCGCGCCCTCGGTGCAGGTGAACTCGATCTCCGGCGGAAGGGCGTGGCACGCCTCAGCCTCCCAAGCTTCGGTTTCGAATGCGATCAACTTCATATGGCCCTCTTGCCCGATTAGGTAGCGAAAGACAGCCAAAAGCGATGCGCGACCGTCTCCATCTACTCGGACGCGCGACAAACCCTGTGGTTACAGGCCGACCGGAACCCACCGGACCCCGGTTTCGAAAAAAAGCGCCTGCCTTTTGAGGGATTTTGCACCGGCGCGCGTATCACGTTCAAAGTAGGCGCGGCAAGCAGTGCCTCTCATTTGACGCCCAATCCGGGCGCTGTCACGGGAGATAGCCAATGGCTGGTTTGCGAAACATCGACTTGCGGCACCATTTGCCGAGCACGACCTTCATCATCTTGACCCTTCTGATCCTTTCCGGACTGGGTGGCATCGCAATCTATCTCGGTGTGTACAACATCGCTGCCGACGCGCCCCATTATCGCTTCACCTATTGGCTCATCGAGAATCTTCGCGACCAGTCGATTGCCACCCGCGCGCGGTCGATCGCCGTGCCCAGGGATCTGGCCGATCCAAAGCGCGTCTCCGCAGGCGCGGGCCTCTACACAGAGATGTGCAGCGGCTGTCATCTGGCGCCGGGTATGGAGAAGACCGAAATCAGTCAGGGCCTCTACCCACAGGCGCCGGAACTCGCCCGAGTATCGGACCATACGCCGGCACAGGAATTCTGGATCATCAAGCATGGTGTCAAGCTGACCGCGATGCCCGCATGGGGCAAAACCCATGACGACAAGCTCATCTGGGACATGGTCGCCTTCGTCCAGCAACTCCCGAAGCTTTCACCCGCTCAATATCAAGCGGTGATAAAAAGCGCACCGCAGGACCATGATGCGATGATGATGAACGAAATGGAGGGGACGCCAAAAAAGCCGCACGACGATGCTCACCCCGATTCGCATCATGAGGGAACGCATTGACCCCTTCCAAAAGCCGGAAGCAGCGCCCGTCTTCAACTTGGGACTTGAGATCCCAATAACTGGACGCGATCGATTTACGTCGAAATATAATGCCGTAGGCACGACGAGTCGAAGGGGGACCATCTGTATGAACACCAGGCGCGATCTGGTCCGCGAACTGATCGGTCGCTGGCGCGAGGATCCGGGAGCAACTTACCGGAGCTGGTTCCTCTGGGACGAGCGCTTGAAGAACTTTCGCTCGATCCGGCGCGGGATTGCACAAGTCGTTGCAGAGATCGAGGCGGGCCGCTTTGGTGTCGCCTACCGCGGATCCTCGCTCGAGACGGTTGTGCATTCGGTGGCCGAACAGCGCCAGATCTTCAAGGGCGCCGATCACGCCTTCCTCTGGAAGCCAAAGCTCCGGATCCCCGACATTTACGAAAATCCGGACAACCAGCGCGCCTTCGGGCGGCTGCTTCATCATTGCTCTTGCTGCGACAACGCGGAGGAGATCATCTCAGGCATCCACGCTATCGACCGGTTGAAGATCAAGGGGCTGGGTCCGGCGGTGGCCAATCTGCTCTACTTTCTGCACCCGACGCTGGTTCCCCCGTTCAACACGGCCATCGTCAAGGGGTACAATGCGCTCTCCGGCGCCAATGTGAAGCTTGGAAGCTGGGAGCATTTTCTTGCCATGCGCTCCGGCATCCTCGATCTCAACGACCGCTACCGCAATCTGCTTTCGAACGATCTGGGCGCGATCGGCGGGCTGTTGTTTGATGTGGGTTACGGCCGCTATCCGCCGCCGCCTCCCGACGATGCTCAGGCTCTGGCGGGCGACTGGCTGGCCCGGCTCGACGAGGCGCGAGCGCAGGCGCAAAAGCTCGACAAGGTGACGATCGCCCAAAACGAAAGTGATCGCAGCCACACCGAGATCCAGGCCTGGCTGCGCGATCTTGGTCATGCATTGGGCTATGATGTCTGGATCGCCGCAAACGACCGGGGGCGGCTTCACGACGGCATGCCGCTTGGGACACGCTGTCTCGATCATTTACCCAATGCCGTCGCAACCGCCTCCGGCGGAGATTCCATCCGTCTGATCGACGTCCTCTGGCTCGAACGGGGCAATGCGAATGTCACCGCGGCTTTCGAAGTGGAGCATTCGACGTCGATCTATTCAGGAATTGTCCGCATGCTCGACCTGGCGCTGAGCGGCGGAGACCTTCACGCCTCCGCCGGGCTGTTTCTCGTCGCGCCGGACGCGCGCGAGGCCGATGTCCGCGCCCAACTACGCCGTCCGGCGTTCAGCCGGGTCGCCGACCTCGATATCTCCTATCTCCCTTATGGCGAACTCGAGCAGCACCGCGAGGCGATCGCCCGCTTTGGCTCCGGCCTCAAGGCCATCAAGGCGATTGCGCATCGGTTGCCCTGAGGGCGAACGGGGCTACATCCCGGATATCGGCGGCTCGAGCATGCCGAGCCATGCTACCAAGCCGAGGATTACGATCGCGCAGGTGGTTTCGGTAAGGAGAGTCTTGCGCAGCCCGTTGACCGCGCCAATGTGATCGCCGCAGGCGATGGCCGCCTCGAGCACAGGGGTCATATAGAAGCGGTTGGCGGCGGCGAGTCCCAGCATGACTCCGAAAAGCAACAGCTTGACCAGCAGGAGCTGGCCGTAGAGCGATCCCAGCAGCGAACCGAAGCGCTCCGGGCCGACGAGAAGCCAGCTGTTCACGCCGCCCGTCAGAACCAGCAGCGCGACGACAACGGTTCCGACCACGGCAAAGCTTGCCAATGCGCGATGCGAGAATTCGACATGAGCCTGGGTCATGCGGCGATGCGGCCGGAATAACAGCGTGGTGAGCGCCAGCAGCGCTGCCACCCACACACCCGCGGCTAGCAGATGAATAATGTCGGCACCGAGGTGAATGAGACCAACCCATCCCTCGTCCATCGCGCCGTGCCCTGTCCAGACGACGCTCGAAAGCGCCACCGCTCCCAACAGCGACAGCAGCCACATCCAGCCCGTGCGCAATCCGTGCGGGCTCAGGGCTATGACCAGGAAAAGCAACAGCGCGCCGATGCGGACGAGCCATGTCGTCCCGACGCTCGTGCCACCGATCACCAGGCGCAGTGCGGAGCTGTCAACTTCGCCAGGAGCCACGCCGCTCATCGAAGCGGTGAGCGATACAATCGCCTGGCCCGACAAGAGCAGACCGATGAAGGCAATTCCACCCACCAGCCTGCGCAGCGTGAGAGCGGCCTCGGGAGACCGTTCCACGCCGCGCAGGCCGTAAAGCGCGAAGAGCGGCAAACCGAAGAGCAGCATCAGGTCCATGTAAAGCGCGAACCTGATAAGGACGGCGGCCACGTCAGGCACAGGCTCACTTCACCTTGAAGTTGAATGTGCCATTTACGCGATGGGTGTCCGCGGTAACGGCATGCCAGTCGAGCTTGTAGGTGCCCGTGTGCAGAGCACTTTTGGGAACCGCGACGAGCGTCTTGCCGTCGGCGCCCACGCTGGTATCGACCGCAATCTTCATTGGAGGCATCTTCATACCCGGCATGTCGGTCATGACGAGGTCGATGCCTGAGAACTGGTTCACGAGCGTTTCGTTGAAGCGCAACTCGATCCTCGCCGGCCTCTCCACGGTCGCATCGGCTGCGGGGGTCGATGAGACTAGCTTGGGATGGGCCTGGGCCGCGGTTCCGCTGATGAGTGCGGTAGCGAGGCCAAAAGCGGCGAGCAATGTGCGAACGGGGGTCATGGCATACTCCATTTGGCGGCAACGACGATTGATACGCGCGTCGCGGGGTAATCCCTCACATGAGGGGCAAAAATTTTTGTTTGCGGGCTTGAGGCCGCCTTGTCCGACAAAATGGCATTAGAATATTGACAGGTAACAGGTTCTGCCGCGCATTCGCACGAATGCGCCCGATTGACGCACGCAGGATCCGTTGGATGGCGTGGAAAGACCGATACCTTACCTGCAAGTTCCAACTCCCCACCGGTTTCGCAATATTTGAAGGGCCTTCAGGGGTAGCTGGCAAAGAGCTTCGTTCCGCCGGGGCCGAAGGCGATGACTGCGTAATGCTGGATGCGGCCACCCACTTCCATCCCGGGCGAGCCGAGCGGCATGCCGGGAACGGCAAGTCCGCGAACACCTGCAGGCTTTTCGCGGAGCAGTCTGGCAATATCGCGCGCCGGCGCATGGCCTTCGATTACGTAGCCATCGACAACCATGCTATGACATGAGCGAAGCTGCTGCGGGACGCCCTTGCGGTCCTTGAGCGAAGTCATGTCTGCCGTGTCCACAACCGAAACCTTCGCTTTCATATCCGAGCGGATGTGGGCCGCCCATTTTTCGCAGCAACCGCATTGGGGATCGCGATACATCGTGTAGCTGGCCGCCTGAGCTCCGGCCGAACACGCGGCCAGCCCGAGCATGAGCAGACCGGATACACTCGTTCCGCGTATGGATCTGGAGAAATTGCCAATCATCGGCTGGTCCTTTCATTGTCCTGTCGGATCTTCCTTGCGCGCCAGAGCGAAATGGTGCCTGTGAGTGTGTTGAAGCGTTCCAGGCATTGAGCGTCGTCAAATCGGCTCAGGAGCAACTGCTCCAAAGCTCCGTCTGCGTTCGGCTGCGTATCGGTAATGCCGTCCAGGCGCTGGACACTGTTGCGATACAGAGCGCGCATCAGCCGACCGTCCTGCCGCATATAATCGGCGATGAGCAACTCACCTCCCGGCGCAAGGAAGCCAATCATCTGGTCGAGTAGCGACTTCTTGCTCACCAAGGGGACCTGATGGAAGACAAGGCTGCTGACGATCTTGTCTGCGCGCCAGTTTGCTTCCGGCACCAAGCTGTCCAGAAAGCCATTGTGCCAGCGCGGCGCATTGGCGACGCCTGAAAACTTCCTTTTCGCAAGAGCCAGAGCCTGGGCGTCGGGTTCGATGCCGATCATGTCGGCATCTGGGCAAGACTGCGTCAGCTCGGCCAACAAGCTCCCTGTGCCGCAGCCGACATCGATCAATCTGTCCCCCTTCTTCAATCGCGCGTGCTGAATGATGGCGCCGCGCCACGCAGATTCCGACGTGCACACGCGAATGGCCAGATCATAGAACGGTGTCAGAAGGTGGTGACCAAGAGGAGGCGTGTAGCCATGGTCCGCCTTCGCCGCTGTGTTGGAAGCTTCCATCTCTGCTTGAGTCCCCGATGATTGGAGTGGAACACGATCTCTCCGCCAAGTTGGCACTGAACGAGAGGGGCTCGGCTCGATTCATTGCCTTTACGCCTGCGGAAGTATGATCCCTCAAAAATATTTCGAGGGCTGCAGGGCCGCGCTGCGTATAGACAACCGGAGCCATGATTAAGGAGGCCGAACGATGGACGACGAAGCGCTGGATATGCTCCTGCGAAGGCTTGCGGCCGATGCGCCCGTTATGGTTGCGGGGCCGGAATTTCACGACAGTCTTTGGCAGCGCATCGGGCAAATGACTGAGGCGCGCGAACATCGCCGCAGAACCATATTGGGCCTGCTGATATTTGCGATCGGCCTCGGAGCAGGCATGGGAACGCAATATCCTGGCCCAGCGCATCCTGTCGGCTATACGCTGGTGGACGGGGCCGATCTGGCTCCCTCTGCGCTTCTCCACATCGCGCCATGAAGGTCACGCCCTTCTACGCGGTCCTGCTGCTGATTTTGGCGGTAGCGGCCGGCAGTCTTGGTGCATTCGCGACCAACCGCTGGCTTGCCCAAGAGGATACGTCCCGCGGCATGCACGACTTCGTGCACAAGGAGTTGCGCCTTACATCCGCGCAGGAAGTCCGCCTCGGTGCGCTGGAGCGGAATTTTGCCATAGAGCATCGTAAACTCGAACTTGCATTGCGCTCCGCCAATGCGGGCCTTGCCGAGGCAATGAGCGAGGAGCAGCGCTACGGCCCCAAGGTCGCTGCCGAGATCGACGAGGTCCACGCACGGATGGGAGATCTCCAGAAGGCGACCGTCCGACACGTCTTTGATATGCGCGCCCTGCTCGATCCCGCGCAACAGAAGGCGTTCGACCGCGAGGTAAGCAAGGCTCTCACCAGTGATCCAAAGAGCTAGACGGTTGTGTTCGAGGACTGCGACAGCGAGGACCGGCGGCTTATCGTTGCGGCGAGAGCCGGTGATCGCAGCGCATTTGACAGGCTCGTCGCAGATCATGCTTCAAGACTCCTTGGTCTTTCCCTGCGAATGCTTGGCGAAAAATCCGACGCCGAAGATGCCGTGCAGAATGCGTTGTCCTCAGCGTGGCTGGCGCTGTATCGTTTCGACCAAACAAAACCGGTCGCGCCATGGCTTACGACAATCACAATCAACAAATGTCGCGATATTATGCGACGGCGCCGTATTTCCCGCCTGCTGAGATTCGAAGCGGAAGATGACGCGAATTCCATCGCTCATCCCGACCCCCATCAGGAAGAACGGCTGATAATCCGTCAAAACCTCGAATTCTTGCAGCGGGAAATAGTGCGTCTGCCGCCGAAACTGAAGGAACCATTCATCCTGGTCGTGTTCGATGGGCGCAGTCACGAGGAAGCCGCAAAGATTCTCGGCATCAGCAGAAAGGCGGTGGAAACACGCATATACCGCGCACGAAATTTTCTTCGCGAGAAGTTTGAAATAATCTGAGGGGTCGTGCGTCCTGCCTCGTACCAGCCATTGACATCCAACAACGGGTTTTCATTATGCCAACACTTAATCGACGAAAATTTCTGGCCACGGGCACAGCCTCGTTGGGAGCGCTCGGCGTAGCGCATGCCATGCCGGCCTGGGCACGTGGCGCGGCGGGGGGCACTCTGGCACGGCGCGGCAGCGATGTGCTGTCTGGCGAGCACCTCACCATGACCGTTGCCGACGCCGCCTTCCGGACCGGCAAGCGCCACGGGCCGGCGGTTACCGTTAATGGCACGCTGCCGGGGCCGCTGGTGCGGCTCAAGGAAGGCCAGAAGCTTGTCGTCGACCTCGTCAACGACAGCTCCGAAGGCACATCCATCCACTGGCATGGCATGCTGGTGCCGTTCCTGATGGACGGCGTACCGGGCGTGACCATGGCGGCGGTGAAGCCCGGCGAGACATTTCGCTACGAATTCCCGATCCGCCAGGCTGGCACCTATTGGTGGCATGCCCATACGCTGCAGGAGCCGATGGGGCACTACGGCCCGATCGTGATCGATCCGCTTGAGCCCGATCCCTTCACCTGGGACCGGGAATATGTGCTGATGCTGTCCGACTGGTCGCCCATGCAGCCCATGACGATCATGGAAAAGCTCCGGACCCAGGCCGATTATTTCAATTACCATCAGACCACCGCCACCGACGACTATCCGCTGAACGGCGCGCAGCGGCGGATGTGGGCGAAGATGCGCATGAGCCCGACCGACATCGCGGACGTTACCGGCTCGACCTATACCTATCTGATCAACGGCCATGGCCCGGCGGATGGGCTCGAACTGCCGTTCACGCCGGGCGAGCGCATACGCCTGCGGATCATCAACGGCAGCGCGATGACCTTCTTCAACATCCGCATTCCCGGCCTGCCGATGACCGTGGTCGCAGCCGACGGACAGAATGTGAATCCGGTCGAGACCGATGAATTCCAGATCGGCGTTGCAGAGACCTACGATGTGCTGATCACGCCCAGGGACGCAGAAGCGTTCGCGTTCGTCGCCGAGTCCATCGATCGCTCCGGCATGGGCGTGGCGATGCTGTCGTCGCGCCCCGGAGCTCGCGCGTCTGTTCCACCGCTGCGCAAGCCGCCGGTCCTGACCATGGCCGATATGGGCATGGCGATGGGCGGAGATGCCATGGCCGGCATGGACATGAGCGGCATGGACATGGCCGGAATGGACATGGGGGGCGACAAGGGCGGCAAGGGCTCCGGCATGAAGATGTCAGGCATGAACATGCGCGATACTTCGCGACTTCCTGCTGACGTGAAGGTCGGTCCGGGGCTCGGTATGGTGGCGATGAACCCGGTCGACCGGATGGATTTTCCCGGTCTCGGCCTCGATCATGTCGATCACCGGGTCCTGACCTACAAGCAGCTTGTCGCCGCCAGCCCCAATCCCGATCCGCGCAAGCCCACGCGGCTCAAGGAAATCCACCTGACCGGTAACATGGAACGCTACATGTGGTCCTTCGACGGCCAGAAGTTCGACGCCGTTACCGACAAGCCTATACGCTTTGCCTTCAACGAACGGGTGCGTGTGCGTCTCGTCAATGACACGATGATGGTCCATCCCATCCATTTGCACGGCCACTTCTTCGAGCTGGTGAACGGCGCGCCGGGCGATCATCAGCCGCGCAAGCACACGGTCAATGTTCAGCCGGGGGGCAGCGCGACCTTTGACCTGACGGCCGATGCCCCGGGTGACTGGGCATTCCACTGCCACCTCTTCTACCACATGCACCAGGGCATGTTTCAGATCGTGACGGTGCGTCCGCTGCAGGAAGGAGCCGAGCTGTGAAATACCTTCTCGCTCTCCCGCTGCTGGTCGCCAGTCCCGCTTTCGCGCAGGATCAGGCGGATCACGCCGGCCATCATCCGCAAGCATCCACGCAGAAGCCTGCCGATCCATCAGACAGCAGCGCCGGCACGCCAAGCGCCCCCGCGTCAAGTGACACGAAGAAGATGCCCGGGGGCATGGATCATTCGATGATGAATGGCTCGATGGATCACGGAACGATGGACCATATGCAGATGGGGCACGACATGGACATGAGCCATGGCAATTCTGCCCCGGTGTCCTCCGATGATATCCCCCAGTCACCGCCGCCGCCTGAGGCCTTCTCCGGTCCGGCCTTTGCGGCTGACCAGTATGTCGGGGCCGACGTGATGGCGGCATCGCGGGCGCACGTAGTTCGCGAAGTGAGCGGATTGCCGGTCTTCTGGTTCATGGCCGACCGCGCAGAGTACCGTGCCCGCAAGGGCAAGGATGGTTATACCTGGGATGTTCAGGGCGCCTATGGCGGCCATATCGACAAGCTTTGGTTCAAGAGCGAAGGCGAGGGCAATTTCGGCAAAAAGCCGGAGCGAGCCGAAGTCCAGGCCCTGTGGAGCCACGCCATCGGGCCGCGGTGGGATCTCCAGGCCGGTGTTCGTCAGGACCTTGTGGGGCCTTCGCGAACCTATGCCGCCATCGGCGTGCAGGGCCTGGCGCCCTACCTGTTCGACATCGAGGCCACGGCTTTCGTTTCAAATAAGGGCGATGTCACGGCCAGGGTTCAGGCTGAACTGGATCAGCGCATCACCCAGCGACTGATCCTGCAGCCCCGCGCGGAGATCAATCTTGCGGCTCAGGACATTCCGGAACTGGGTATCGGAGGTGGTGTCGATCGTATTGAGGCAGGGCTGCGCCTGCGCTACGAATTCAGACGCGAGTTTGCCCCCTACATCGGCATCGCGCAGGAATGGAAGGTCGGCACCAGCGCCGATTATGCCCGCGCCGCGGGAGAGAACCCGAGCGTCACCAACTTCGTGGCCGGTGTTCGGTTCTGGTTCTGAATGCAGTCGATACGATATGCACCTGCCCTGGAGCACAAATTGGCTCCAGGGCAGGTACAGTCGGCATTCTGATCGTGCGATGATGCCAAAGGGCTGGTTCGCAAGGCCACCCGGAAGGAGCGAATAGTTGCAGAACCATCATCTCCAGGCACAGGAAAAGGACGCCACGAACAAAGCTACGGACAAGAATAGCATCACCCTGAGCGGCGCGGTCGCGATGGGAACCGGCGTCATGATCGGCGCGGGTATTTTCGCATTGACCGGACAGATCGCGCAGCTTGCCGGACCGCTTTTTCCGCTCTCGTTCATCGTGGGCGCCGCTGTAACGGCGCTCGCGGCCTACAGCTACATCAAGATGTCGAACGCCTGGCCGTCTTCGGGCGGCATCGCCATGATCCTGAACAAGGCATATGGCCCCGGGACCGTCGCCGCTTCCGCATCTTTGCTTATGGCGCTTTCGATGGTCATCAATGAAAGCCTCGTGGCTCGGACCTTCGCGACCTACGCATTGCGTCCTTTCGACATGGAGAGTAGCGGGTTACTGCTGTCCCTTCTGGCGCTCGGCCTGATTGTCCTGGCCTACGCGATAAACGCATCGGGTAATCGCTCCGTCAGTGCGTTCTCCCTGGTCATGTCGATCATAAAGATTGGCGGGATCGTCATCTTTGCCGTGGCAGCGATCTGGGCGAGCGGTCTCACCTCCGGCGCATTTTCTGGCGAGGCGATGACCGGTGGCCCCGTGGATTTCGTGGCGTCGGTTGCGTTTTCGATTCTTGCCTTCAAGGGCTTCACGACGATCACCAACAGCGGCGGAGAAATCGTCGATCCGCATCGAAATGTCGGTCGCACGATCATGATCGCGATCGGCATCTGCGTGGTGACCTATCTGCTTGTCGCCATCGCTGTCGGATCGAGCCTGAGTATCAACGCCATCATCGATGCCCGCGATTACTCGCTCGCCGCAGCTGCGGAGCCTGCACTTGGCCGGATAGGATTCTATTTTACCATCGCCATCGCATTGGCTGCGACAACGTCCGGCGTCATCGCCAGTGTTTTCGCCGTGTCACGGATGCTCACGATGCTGACGGAAATGAAAATGATCCCGCACAGCCACTTCGGCATGAGCGGGAGCCTGCGCAGTCACCTCCTGATCTATACGGTCGTAGTGGCCGGAACGCTTGCGGTGCTCTTTGATCTCTCACGTATCGCCGCGCTCGGTGCCTTCTTTTACCTGGTGATGGACATGTTGGTTCATTGGGGCGTTTTTCGTCACCTGCGCCGAGAGGTCGGTGCGAGGGCGACGGTCCTGCTTGCCGCACTGGCCGCCGATTTCGTCGTGCTGATCGCGTTCACGATTGCCAAGCTGCAGACCGATCCAGCGATCGTTGCGTATGCGGCCGTGGGCATTGCCGCAGCATTCGCAGGAGAGGCTATGTTTCTCTCGCGCGGAAGACATTCCCCGGCGCACGATCGTGCCCCCCATTCGCACCAAACAGCAAAACGAGGGCCGAAATGATGATTGTTGCGATCGTCATCGGGGTTCTCCTGTTTCTTGGAGCCATTTGGCTACACATCGGTATGCTGGCTCTTGCGCGCATGACCTACGGCGGAAGCGCTGTGCGTCCACTGAGATTCAGTGCCGCCTATCTCATCGTCCTTATGAGCCATCTGCTCATTGCTCTCGAATTCGCTGCTGGCTTCAAATGGAGTCACAGTCTGGGGCTGGGCGGATTCGTCCATACGCCAGGTGAGAACTGGATGGATCTCTTTTATTTTTCGTTGGTCAACATCACGACACTTGGCCTTGGCGACATCTATCCGACCGGACACGTTCGCGCTCTTGCGGGAATTGAGTCCCTCACCGGTTTCCTGCTGATCAGCTGCACAGCGCAATTTATTTTTGAAACACTTCACAAGCCTGCCACCGCAACAGGCTGATAGTTGCTCGTATCGGGCCCTCACAGAACCTTGGTATGCGCGCTCCCCTCGGATCCAGCGCCGACGGACTAGAACCCATTGTCCTGGTAATGGATTTGAAGGGGGGAGGGAGGGGGATGGTATCTGTTGTGAGCAAGATCATGGGACACCAATTCCACCTCGACACGTCAAATCCTCGTTTCCCCATCTCCGGCGGATATGCTAGCTTTCCGGCCGGAAGGGATACGATCGTGGACACTCCTATCGAACCGGTCGAAACTGAAGCTGAGATGGTCGCGCATGCGAGCGAGCGCCCGCGCGCGTCTGTCTGGCTGTGGCGCCCCTGGTACGCAAAACTTTGGTGGGCCGGTATTGCCATCTATTGGCTGGGAAAAGCCGGTTCGATCTATTCCTCCATTTTGGACCAATTCTATTCCAGCGCGCTCGGCGGTCTTCTGAACGTCGCCTTCTTCCCACCGCTGGCGCTCATGGTGCTTGGCCTCGGCTTCGCGAGGGCCAGGTTTGAGTGGAGCGATTGGGAATTTGTCGAGCCGACACATGAGCAGATGTTTCCGAAACGCTCGGTGGGCGGAATGCGTGATCCCTATGCTGACCCGCTTGATCCACGCTCAGGAGCGCTTCACTGGAGGCGCGTCGACGGCACCCCCTGATCCCTTATTTGTCGCGACGTTCCTTGAAGGTCGGATCACCGTCAAACGGACCGTTTGCCAAATCATCTGAGAACCGTCCGGTCTTGAGAACGGATGATTGTTCGATTGACGTCAGCGGTCCAGTGACGTCTGCAGTACCACGACCTGAATCAGCCTGTTCCAGATAGCGATTGCGCAGTCCGCTCGGTCCCAGAATTTGACGACTCAACGCGCGCGAGAACGCATCCGCCGGACTGTCGGAGCGCGAGGCCGCTCGCTCCGCTGCGGCAATCGCTTCACGCACGTCGTAGTTCACGATGTCGATATTGGCGTTGGCGGTTTCCGAAGTGGTCCCGCGATCGGAGCTTTCAAAACCCAAGTTTACCCCAGCCCCGCCGGCTACAGAACTGCCCGATTGCTTCCCTGCATTAGGCCTTGCCTTGGCGGGAGCGGCACGACTGGCAGACGCAGATATTGAAGCACCGGCATCCGTTCCCATCGATGTGCTGTCTTCCGCGCGCCGTGCGATATTTCGCGTCCACCCGGTCTGCGCCATGATCGCCTGAACATCGCGCTGCAGCGTGTCGGCGACCTGAGGCTTCAATCGCCAGTTGCCGCGCCGATCCATTTCGAACCCGCCGCGCAGCCAATTCGCCATGGCGGCTTGGCCTTCCTTGCCACCGCCCATGAAGCTCTCGATCGTGTCGGGTCCGGCCTGCTTGCCCGCCTCGAACCGCGTGCTGGTGTCGCTCCGCGCCGAACGCTGGAAACCCGTGCTGCTCGATACCAGCAGATCGTTGTGAGCGAAGCTGAACCGCGCTGACCCGCCATTGGCGACGGCGCCCAATTGACTCTCGTTGATGAGACCACCTTTCCACATTTGCGCGGCGGTTTCCGGGGTGACGTTGAGATTGAGATCACCATTCTGGTCCATCGCGATCTGGCGCTTGGTGAGATTAATGCCGTGCTCGCGGAGCAGACCCTGCATGCGGGTCAAGCGCTCGTTGTCGACAATGCGGGTCATGCGCTCATTGCGCGCACGATCGGCGATCCCACCGGCTCCCCCTTCAGCCATGTCGGTCTGGTTGCCGGCCGTGCGGCTCAGCGCCTGGATGAAGCTGTCAAGCCGCGCGGCTTCCCGTGTCGAAATCCCGGCCGCAGCCGCACCCTCGGCAAAGCCGAAGTTCTCCGACTGGCGGCGCTCCTCGCCGATGCGCGCGGCGCTGCGCGTGCCGCCGGTTCCCGCCTCGCGCTGGGCGTCAAGCTTGCCTGTACGCTCAGCAAAATCATAGCCCGCCGCCTCACGTGTGCGGCCATAGATGCTGGTGCCTTCGCGGCCTGCTTCGGCGGTCGCGCCATCGGCGGTGCCGAGCTGAACCGCGGCATTGTAGGTTTCGAGGGCTCGCACGACCTGTGCTTCGTTGCGCCCTGTCGAGCGGGAGAGCTGCGAAATGGCCGACGAGCGTGCCTCGCCCGAGAGTGCATTGATGAACGAGGTGCGCCGGCTTGTCTCGTCGAGTGACAAACCGAGCATACCGGCTGCACTGCGCTGCCCCTCATTACCGCCCGTGCGCCAGGCCTGTTCGGTTGCGACATTGCGCCGCTCGGTCTCGGAAACACGGTCCCCGGCATAGTCTCGGCGCCCTTCCATCGCTCCGACCTGGACCTCAGCCCCGGTGAGGTCGTTCCTGAGCATCTGCTCCTGATCGTAAGTGTTGGCGATGAGCTTGGCGAAGGTCGGATCGGCGCCAGCGTCACCGATCACCCCCGACGCCTTCAGCTCGGCATCCGCCTTCGAATAGCCGCCGCGCTCAAAGTGCCGCGCGGCGCCCTGGAACATCATCGCATAGGCGCGCTCGTCGCCGAACGCTTTCCACTGCACCATGTTCTGCGCGAAAGAGGCAAAGGCCTTCTCTCCGGCCTGACCCGAACCAAAATAGCCAGTGCCCAAGCCACGCAGGGCATCCCTTTCGGCAAAATTGTGGATCGCCGCCGTGATGGCATTGGCGCGCACGGCGCGCGCGACAGTTGGATCGCTCAAATCTTTGCCATTGAGCACAGGGGCAAGCCCGCCGAGCTCGCGCGCGGCATCGATCCCGCCCATGCCGAAGGCCGGAACGCCCGGTACACCGCCGCCTTGTTCGCCGAGTACGCCAGAAGCTGCCCCGAATGCGCGGTTGGCACCGAAGGTCGCGCGCTCGCCAAAGTCGCCGAAGCTCGATGCCGCGCTACGCCTTGCCATCGTACCCGCGGCGGAAGCCTGCGATTCCAGCGCGGAGGCGTAGCCCTCGCGCGTGGCGAGCGGCGCGGCGGCGGCGGTGCCGAGCCCCTGCGCCTGCAGCGCGCTGCCGGTGAAGCTGGTGAAGACATTGCCCGAAAAGCGGAACACGGTGAAGACGAAGGCGCCGGCGAGGCCGGCGGCTGCCGTGCGGAAGGTTCCGAAGATCGCCAGCGCCTTCATCGCCGAGGAGGGTGCAAGCATCCAGGCATTGGCCGCCACCGCGTTCGAGCGCATCTCGGCGAGCACGTCCATCGCCCGACCCAGCGTCAGCTGGTAGATGCCGGCATCGATGACGCCCCAGAGCGCGACGAAGACGAAGAGTCCCAGCGCGAAGCTCGCGACGCGCAAGTTGATCGGGGTGAGGATGAACAGCAGCGCGATCGGCACCATGAACAGCATGATGCCGAACACGGTCGCGCGGATCGTCGGCAGCCATTCGTTGGCGACCGACATGGTGGCAAGTCCGTTGGAGACGATCGCCCGGTTTGCCATGACCCGCGCCGCCGAGGCCGGGCTGTCCTCGAACAGCACGTCGCCAACCGTGTTTCCGAGCAATATATCGGTCATGAACGTCTGCAGTGAGAGCGGCGTTCCCATCATGATCTGGCCCATCTCGCCAAGGTGTGAGCGGCAGCGCGCGAGTTGGGACGGATTGGTAACGTCATAGCCTGTGCGCTGGCAGACCTGTGTCGTGTAGCCATCGAACAGCGTGGGCTCGGCGAGGCGCGACCGGATATTGTCCCAGGCCTCCTGGCAACTGACGGTGGTGCCGCCCTTGTCGGCTGCGGTGTAGACGGTGCTGAAGGTAGCGGGGCCCGCCATCGCCGCGAAGGAAGCGGGCAGGTCGGTGGTGGTCCGGAACAACTGGTCGTCGTCCACGCCATAGGCGGGCGAGACCCGCGCGACGGGATAGCATTGCCGCACATAGTCCTTGATCGTCGCGTCCAGGAAACTGTCGGTCATCGGGCCGCGCGGCGAGACGGCGTTCAGGAACAAGTCGAAGCTGTGTCCGCCCGCGCCGAATTCCAGCTTGGCGCCCGGATCGATCGTATTGTCGTCGATCGCCTCGGCGAGCGAGCGTTCCATGAGATTGGTGACGCCGGCGACCAGCACGAGAAGATTGGGCACCCCGCCGACCGGCTGATAGGCGTTTCGGACCTTGTCGTAGACATGGACCGTGCCCGTGGTCGAGACGAGCCCGACGAAGAGGCCGACCCCGACGAGGATCTGGAAGCCGAAGGCGACGAGCCCCATGCCGGAGCCGCGCACGCTGGCGATCACCGCACCAAGTGCGATGCCGGCCACCGCGATGATCATCACCAGCGTCTCGTAGCGCGGGTCGGCGAAGATCAGGGAGACCATGCGGAATGCGTCCACCGTCTCGCCGAAGCCGTCATAGGTATAGAAGCTGGTATCGACCGCCAGGGCGGGTGTCGCGGCGAAAGCCAGCAGCAGGGCGGGAAGGGCGCGGAAGGCCAGGCGCATGACGGTCTTCCCCCTCAACGGTTGGGGGCCGCGGCGGTGCCGCTGGCGTCACGCGCGTCGCGGTCGCGCTGGCGCAAGAGCCCGGCATAGTTCGCAGAGAGATTGGCGGAATTGAGGGCCGCGATATAGCTCTGGCGCATCTGCGCGCGCTGGCGCAGCACTTCCTCGCGCAGGTCGCGCAGCTGCTCGATGCCCTTGGAGAGGATGCGGGTCTGACAGACATTGGTATCGGCCGCGTCCGCCGCGCCCGCGGTGCTGACGCCGCGCTCGGCATTGAAAACCGCGAAGTCGATCGAACGCGTCAGATCGTTGAGCATCTGATAGGCCAGCGTCAGCGCCACCAGTTCATCGGTGTCGGCAATCACCGAGTCCGGCACGCCCTGGCGCACGCCCCATTCGAGCATGCGATAGACGGGGAGCGTGCGGACATTGGCGACGAATTGCTTTTCCTCTGCGGTAAGCGCTGCGCGTGTGCGGATCTTGGTGGTGATCGACTGCATCCTTGTCCGGGCAAGCTCGAGCGCACCCTTGCCGGTGTCGGTCGAGCAGTCGGCGCCGGTCGCCGGAATATTGAGCGCGCGGCGCTGGACCTTGCCGCTCAGAAAATCGTCGGGGCTTTCGTTATCCTGGTGCGGACAGGCGGGGATCGCCGAGAACAATGGCACCTTGTCCGCCGGATCCCAGCGCATATAGACATCGCCGACCCTGGCGCGCATGACGCTCGCCCATTCGCCGGCGCCAACCCGAGACGCGGCATGGGCGAGGAGCGAGCCGGTACGGAAGATGTCGGTGACTTCGGCCGGGCAATTGACGAGCGCGTCCTTCAAATCCTCGGTCGGGTTGTTCTGGTTTGCCTGGATTTTCTCGCGGGATTGCTGATAGCTCTTGGCAAAACCTTCCCTGACCGACTTGTAACCGGTCATCTCCTCGATAATCCCGGACATATTGTCGTCGCCCTTGGCGATCTGGACCATGCGGTTGGCGAGGCGGCAGTCGTTTACCTGGATCGAATTGAGGAAATTGGTCGCCGCTTCCATCTTCGAGATGATGTTGCCCATCTTCTCGTCGAGGGTTTCAAGCAGATACTGGAAGGCGACCGCGGGCGCGGCCTGGAGGATGCTTTCCAGCTTCTGGACGAGATAGTCGGGGTCGAGGAACGACATGCCGCCCAGGAACATGTCGATCCCGCCGCAACCGGCTTTCACCTTGGGCAAGGTGAGCGACATCAGGTAATCGTTGTGAACGTCGACACGGCCCGACATGCCGCCCGCGGTCACATAGCCGCGCGCCTGGTCCTCGAAACTGCCGGGTGAGGTGTAGGTCACATTGTCAAACCAGCTCTCTGCCCAGCTCTGGGCATGGGCGGGCGCGGTCGCAGTGCAGGCAGCAAGCAGGGCAAGTGCGGAGACGCTCAGGCGCCGGATCGATGGGAATATGCTGAACCTGACCATGGCGGGCTTCCTTTCGGACAATCAACAGGGGAGAGGGACCGGCCCGCCATGATCGGTTCCTTCAGCGGATGGATGCAGGACGCCGGGCCAAACCGACGATACCTGTAAACTTGGACAAGGCGCGTACGCCGACATCGACGCGAACGCCGGTCAGCATTTTCGCAGCCAGATAGGCATTGCGCGCGAGGTTGACCGCGTGATCGGTGCCGATCGCAATGGGCACGGTGCGGTTCGGGTCATTGACCGGACGTACCCATGCGACCGGATGACCGACCCAGGGCAAGCCGAGCCGGCCCGAACGCAGCATTGCCTCCTCGCCAGAGATCGTGCGGATCTGCCAGCCATAACGGCTTCGCAGCACGGCGAGCTTGGTCCAGAGGTCGGCGCAAGGCAGACATCCCGGCGTCGTGCTCATCTCGATGACGAAGGCCGGCGCCTCACCGCGCAGCGTCACGGCAAAATCGGGCGGAAAGTCGGGGGTGACTGGCACGCGCGCGAGCCACGCCTGCATGTCCGTGCTGTCGGCAACAGGATGGATGGCCGCGCGCATCGCGTCGTCAGGCGTGACGGGACGCGCAATTGCGATCGTGGCAGCGGTGAAACAAAGCGAAGCCGCGGCTATTGAGCTCGCCTTGACGGTAAGGTTATATATCCTTACATTGTGTCGGAACAAAAGGAAGCTGCCAATGACCAGTCTCACTGTTACAGCCAAAGGCCAGATCACGCTTCGGAAGGATCTGCTGCAGCATCTGGGTGCCCATCCGGGCTCGAAGCTGGAAATCGACAAATTGCCTGGAGGTGGGATCAAACTGACCCCTGTACCTGCGAAGGGCAAGATTTCCGACTTCTGCGGCTTTCTCAAGCGGGAGGGGCAAAAACCGGTTTCCATCGAGGAGATGAACGACGCCATCGCCAGGGGTTGGGCTGGGTTGCCGTGAAGATTACCGCCGACACAAACATTCTCGTTCGCGCCGTCACTGAGGATGATCCCATTCAGGGGCCGCTGGCGCGCAAACTCGTCACGACTGCTGGTTTGGTCGCCGTGACGTTGCCGGCACTGTGCGAACTCTGCTGGGTGCTTCGTACAGTCTACAAGTTCGGGAACGCGGACGTTGCTGCAGCCATCCGTTTGCTGCTTGACGCCGACAATGTTGCCATCGACAGGCAGGCGGTCGATGCCGGACTCGCGATACTGGATGTCGGTGGTGACTTCGCCGACGGTGTTATTGCTCATGGCGGCCAGTGGCTTGGCGGCGAAACCTTCGTCTCTTTCGACCAGAAAGCAGTTGCCTTGCTCAAGAAGGGGGGCACAAAGGTCTTGCTGCCACAATAGCGGCGTCGTCGTCTCTGAGATTTTGCGGGTAGGGATTGCTGTCATGGCCGCCGCTCCTCGCCCGTTTCAACGAGATCGCCGCCGAGCATGTCGCTGCTACGCGTGCGCGGATCACCGGCTCCTACCGGGCCGTTGGCGAGCGCGTCGAAAAAACCGTCCTCTTCGCCGGCGCCGGTCATGAACTGCTCGGGGCGGATGTCGCCGGTGAGGAGCTTTACGGCCTGATAGGCCATCTGCGCGAGATTGGGGTAGGTCTCGACCCCGGCGGCGATGACCATGCGCTGTTTGCTGCCTCGGCGGATGATCATCGTGGTGGGCGTCACCTCGACCCCGAAGCGCTGGCCGAGATCGGGGCGTTTATCGATGTCCATCAGCGTGACCTGCCAACCCATCTCGTCCTGGAAACGCTGCACGATCGGCCACTCGACCCGGCAATAGCCGCAGGTCGCGCGCGAGAACATGACCAGCGCGAATTCGTTCGAGTGGGCGCGCAGATACGAGCGGCGCACCTGGTCCTTCCACGCGGCAAGCTCAGAACGCGCATCGCCGACCATCGGATTGGCCGATTTGGAATTGAGTTCGGGATGCTGGAGCATCGCGATCTGCGTCAGTCCCGCGAAAGCGCGCGCTTTCCTCCGAGCAAAATCCTCAAGCCGCCAGAAGTCGGCGACGGCATCGACGGTAAGTACCGTTGCGGCATAGTCGCGCTGCTGCTCGATCAGCTTGTGGATTCTGGGCGGGGTCCATGTTGCGAGCTCGCCCATCGGAGGAATCACTGGCTTGATCAGCGCATCGGGATCGGGGGCAGCGGGCTCTTCCGGCCTGGTTGGTGGCGCGTACCACCAATAGCCCTGCTTGGCGGGCTCGCTCATTCCCTGGCTCGCCTGCGCCTCGACCGAAGCGGCGCCGGCGAAGAGTGCGGGTAGCATTGCGATCGTAGCGCACAGGCGCCTGATCGTACTCACAGGATCTTCTCCATGCGGGTGAGACGGCCAATCGCGACCGGGCCGTAATAGCGGCTGTCGAAGCCGTCGGGATGATGCGAGCCTACGAAGATGAACCCTGGCGGGATCGTGTCTTGCTTCGGCTGCCAATGGACGAGCTTCTGCCCGTTGCGGCCGAAAGGTTTGGACACGCCCAACAGGCGCCCGTTGCAGAAATAATACCCATCCCAGGCTCCCGGCGTCATCGAAGGTTTTTCGATCATGACGATCCGCTCGCCCGGCATACAGAGCGCCTGCTTGGTGACATTGACCGGCTTTGGCCCAGCGAGCGGATGCGAGAGCATGAACATGACATAGTCGCCCTTGCGGATCGGCCCGGGGCTTGTCCGAACCGCGACCGCATCGATCGAGGGGCTCATCACCCAGGTCACCTGCGGTATCGCCCACGCGGCAGCGAAACCGATCGGGAGCACGATGCCATAGGCTTTCCATAGCTGGGCGGGGCGGGGCGGGCTTCCAAGCCCCGAGCTCCCGAGCGCGACGGCGGCGCGCAAGGGCAGCAGCTTGACCTGGCCCCAAGCGGCCCTAACGGCGTTCCAGGCGAGCCTGAGCATCGCGCACCTCCACTTTCCCGCCCAGACGGGCATATTCCTCGAGCATTCCGGAGAGCGCGGCGTCGCCGTAAACCACATGAGTGGCCTGCGGACTGCTCTCGTCGCGTTCGCAATAGGGCTGGGTCGGATCGCCCGGGATCATCGCCAGAGCCGGCACCGTATTGACGCCGTGCTGGCGGAACGCCCGCGGATCGACGATCAGCTGGACACCCCGCATCGCGCAAGCCGGGCCCTCGCAGCCGGGATCGAGCCGCAGGATTTCGGCGGAGAGCTTCGCCATCGGCCCGACCCTGGAGAGACCGCCGGGCATCCCGCGAAACGCCATGACCCCGCCGACCTTCTCGAGCTGCCTAGCATAGGTCCGAAGCTCCGCGATCGGCATCGAGGACGAGACGAACAGCAGCGGCACCCAGCTGTGCGTCCCATCGGGCGCGGCGGTCTTGGCCACGACTTCCATGTCGGGGGCGTCCAAGCCGAGCGCCTGGCGCAGGCGTTTCGCCATCGCCTCCCGCTGGGCGGCAAGGGCATCCTTGCCCGCCTCGAGCGCGGCGCGCGCGCGGGCTTCCATGGCGGGCGATGGTGCGCGGGCGTGCAGCCCGTCGAAGGCGCGGCGGCGTTCCGCCTCAGGCAGTGCGGGAAGTGTGGGGGGGGCCGAGGCGGTATTCGCCTTCTGCAGCGCGACTGCTTCCTTCAGCCGCTCCATCGCGGCATCGCCCTGCTGCTGGGCCTTGGCCCGTCCGCTGGCTGGCGTCGTCGATGCCGATTCCTGCGCGGCGGCGGGGAGAGGGTTTCCCAGCACCACCGCGAGCAGCAGGGTGGGCGCGAGCAGTCGTTCACCCGCCCGGGCGCTATTGCCCGACGGTTTGCATATAGGCATCAATCCTATCCTTCATGTCGATCTGGATCTGGCCTTGCGTGCGGGCCTCGATGTCCGAATAATATTCGGAAAGGTCCATTCTGGAGAAATCCAGGGCCTGGAACTCTTCGGGCGTGAAGCCGCGGCAATAGGGCGCCTTGGGCGTGCCCCAGCCGACCGCGTTGAAGCTCTTGAGCTGTGGCCGCCCCTGCTCCTGGATAATGCGGCCGAGCTTGGTGTTGAAGCAGCAGTGCCCCTTGGCCTTCTGAAGGCAGATACCCAGAAACTTCGCGGTGCAGTAGCTGCCGACTTCGTGGCACATGCCCGAGCCGCGTAGCATGCCGGTTTCCATGTCTTCTTGGTCGCAGCCCTGGAGCAGCACCTCGATCATGAAATTTATGGCAAGACTGATCGCGATCGAGGTCGGATCAATCCCGACGATCATCGCATTGGCGCCGGCGCTTGCCGCTTCGCTCGCCGTCGCGCCGGCCAGATAAGCGGTATAGGCCGCCTTCATCCCGGTCAGAACGCCCTTGGCCACCGCGATCTTGGTCCCGAGCGAGCCGATCGCCGAACCCATGCCGTCCTTGACGATCTTGCCCTTGTCCTTGCAGCAGTTGCTGAAGGTCGTGAAAAGCCCCGGCGGCCGGCAGCGCATCGCGCGCCCCGCAAAAATCTCGATATTGGCGGTGCAATTGCCATTGGCATCGACGCTACCATCGGCCGGCACGCCGGGATCACCCATCGGAGGTTCCTCGACGATCGGGTTCACGTTTGTGTCCTGGCAGGCATTGGGCGCGCAGGTCGGCGCGCCGCCCGAGGCCGGTGCCTCGCACGGATATTGCGTACCCAGGGGGCAGGCATAGGCGCCGGGTCCTGTAACGGTGCAGGCCACCTGCTGGAGGGGACATTGCCAGGTCCCGCTTTGGGTCTCGGTGCAGCTTGCGGTCTCGCCGGGATCGGCGGCATCGCCGTTGCCGTTGAGGTCGGCCGCGCAGATCTGCTCGGCATGGGCAGGCGTAATGCTGATGGCAGCGGTGCCCAAAAACAGGGCAAGGGTAAAGGTCAAGCGCTTCATGGGGTTGCACTCGTGCAAGTCATGTCGGCGCCGGCGAGGCGGACGGTCTGCATCATCACCACGGCTTCGGGAAAGTCGTCGAGACAACCACAGGCCGACACGATCTCCTCGCCGGGGCCCGCCGGGCAGACGTTGGCGGCATCGCAGCTATGATAGAAGGTATCGTAGCCGGTGGGCGTGTTTTGCCGGCTTCCCACTACGCCGGCGGGCGCGGCGGCGGTATTGGCCTTGGGTGCGCGCGTTTTGCATATCGCCTCGCATGTCGGCACTGCAGCCTGCGGTGGCAGCGAGAAGGCGCGCGTTGAGGTGGTCACGGTACCGTCCGCCGCTTTGGTCCGGTCGGCGAGTAGCGTCTCGGTCGAATGGTCGATGATATAGGCGCCGCGACTCAGGTCCGGTTCGGGGAGCGCCGCGCTGTCAGTCATGCAGGCATAGGTCCGGTCGCGTTCGAAGAAGTCCCGGGTCAGTTGCAGCGTGCAGGTCGCATCGCCGAAGAGGCGCGTCTGCGGCAGCGGTTTGAGCCCGGTCGCGACACCGTTACGGAAAGTTTCGATACCATCGACCTGTTCTGCCGACAGATGGCATTTGGGATCGGTGGCATAGCCCGCGCACAGATCGACGATCCGTTCGGCCGTCTTGCAACTCGTATCGACCTCGGCGTGAACCCGCGCATAGGCTTCGCCCCGGTTGCCCACCGCCACATGCAGCCAGATCTCGTGATCGCCCCTGGTGAGCCAGGGTTTGAGATCGGTATTCGGCCAATAGTAGGTGGTGTGGTTCTGCTCGCAGCTTCCCGGTGGATAGCCGCTGCCGGTCCAGGCGCCAGGACCGTAGCCGACGAGATTGCCGTCGACCCGGATCTGCGCCCAGTCATCGGCGAAGAACAGCGGCAGGGTCACCGACTTCAGCCGGTCGGGATCTTCGATATGGAGCGTCATCCTGTAGTCGAAAAAGCCACAGCGGCCGCCGTAGAGATTGTTCTTGCCGGGCGAGCCCATCAGGAAATCGACCATGCCCGAAGGGTCGGCAATCGTCGCATAGCCGCCCGACCTGCGCGAAATGACGTCGTCGATCGTGACATGGTTCAGCGTCACCTCGCGGGTTACCGTGCAGGCGCGGAGCTGCTGCGCCTTGCCGGCGCCGGCGGGCGAGGCTGCCAGGACCTGAAACACGGGATTGGCCGAGGAGAGGGCAAAGGCGTCGCCCTGGATCGCCGCCGGGTTGGCGCGGTAGGCGGTCTGGCCGATCGCGGGACTGGAGGTGCAGGCTGTGGTCTGCGCGCCAACATAGTCGATCACCGGGCCGTTGATCCGCGCTTCGGCGACGCCGATGCGGGGATCGGCCGTGGTGAGCGCCCCGACCATGCCACCGCCCAAGTCCTTCAGCACAGAAGCGAGATTGGTCAGCACGAGATTGCTGCCGCAGCTGTCGTTCACGCAATAGCAGGCCGAGAGCTCGGCCATGTCGACCTGGGTCAGCTTCAATTCCTTCGCCGCGTCCAGATCCCAGCGCAGCGAGCGGCACTGGTTCCAGGTGCCGGGACTGCAGGAAATCACGCCGTTGGCGCAGATTCCCGAGACCGGCACGGGGAGCGTCAAACTGCTGTCGAAGGTGCCGTCGAGATTCTTGTCGCGCGAAATCCGGACGAGGGAGATATCACCGGTCGCCGAAGGCTGGATCAGCACTTCCAGCAGGTTCGCGGTCTTCTGGCAGGCGAGCGTCGGGGTGAAGCTTTTGCTGCCGTCGACCGTCGAAACCGGCTGTCCGCTCATCCCCGGGGTCACATAGTTCTTGAGCAGCGTATCGCTGTCGCCGCTTTTGGCGCGCGAAGCATCGGCGGCGGCACGCGCTCGGTCCTCCATGGTCTGCGCATGCACTAGCGCAGGCAGGAGCAGCGCCGCGCCTGCGAGGATGAAAGCTGGTCTCTTCAAGATCCCGCACTCCGGGACGCACGTAGGCGCGATCCCCTGCGCAGGCGGAACAGGTCGCCCGTCTTGAAGTCGGCCTCGCCAGCGCCGAGCACATGGAACAATGCCTCGCCTTCGAAGGTGGCCAGCACGGCCGTGATGGGTGTCCGAGCGTCTGAGAGGGGAAACGCTCGCGGTGACACATCGACGACCGTGCTGGCCGGGGTTGGAGCGGCGCCATGGGGGGCTGGCGGCGCCGCTCCCGCCTCGCGCGCGCCCTGGCAGCCTTGCTGGCTGTGGCGGGCAGACCACGGCAATTCCGGGGCTTGCGCGAGACGTTTGCGAACAAAAGTGAGGGCGGGGCAGCTCATGGCACGGCGACCCCGGCGCAGCAGATCACCTTTTCGAAGAGCATGAACTGGGCATTGTCTTTGCCCGGCGCATGCTTGGCCGAAGACCACAGTGCTCCGGGCCGGCCAATATTGACGCATTTGCCGCCCTTGACCGGCTCCATGATCTGGAGCTTGTAGCGCGACTTGGTCCAGATCGGCTGCGGAATGAACGAGCAGCCGTCGCTCGACGAAATGGTGAGCGCGCCGAGCCTGCCCATCATGAAGGTGCCGCGTGCGGCGAGCCCGGCCCAGGCTTCGACCGAATCGTCGAAATGAATATCGCCGGCGATGGGATAGGTCGCGCCCCAGGATCCCATGCACCAGAACAAGGGATCGATGACCTTGCCCGCGGCGGCGGCCGCGCTGTCGGCCATGCAGGCAAGCCCTGCGGCGGGATTGCCGAACAATATGCCCTCGGGCTGGATGATCGCGCCCAAGATCCCCGATTGCCAGGTCGGCAGCACCTCGGTGATGAGGGCGACATCGAACCCGTCATCCTCTAGGCAGGGAAGGTCCGTGAACATGTCGAGCATCTTCCAGACCGGCGAGATGTAATAATGCATCTGCGCGAACATCTTGCGGGTGTTCGTTCCGTCCGA
Organism: Novosphingobium mangrovisedimenti; assembly: GCF_025153475.1. Lineage (GTDB taxonomy): Bacteria > Pseudomonadota > Alphaproteobacteria > Sphingomonadales > Sphingomonadaceae > Novosphingobium > Novosphingobium mangrovi_A. Next base: position 141,313 of record NZ_JANZXA010000010.1, on the reverse strand, counting down.
GATCGAACTTTGCGAACCCTGGAGCTTGCCGTGGGTCGGCATCAGATCGGCGCCCAAAGCCATCATGCAGCCGGGCTCAGTGACGACGTCGACCATCCGGTTGGGCGACCAGAAGCTGACCTTGACCCCGAACCAGAATGTCGCGCCTTTGCGGCAGGCGCACAAGGGTTTGGACGAGGACTGCGCGTCCAATTCCTTCGAGAGCTTGTCGAAACTGCCGATCCGCACACCGCCGATGGTGATCGGGAAAATGCAGTTCCAGCGTACCTTGGTGATCGGATTGAATACTGTGCCCGTGGGACAGGAGGAGGCGTGCGCCGGTGCACTGACACCAAGACCTGCCAGCAGTAGCGAGGCGGCGGCGATCCAGGATTTCCTGCATGATCGGGTCATGGCGCGGGCCTCCGAACGGGTTGGGAAATATTCGGTGCGCCGCGCGCGGTGCTCTCGAGACGGACTTCGGTGAGTTCGAGCCTCGTGCCGACCTGGGTGATGATCACCGGCGCTACCGTCAGGCCAAGCCGCTCCTTGATCCGGGGTTCGAGGATATAGATCGCGCGGCCGGTCCGCTCGGAAAGCGTGATGGCGTCGTCGTCATGCGCTCCGCCCGCCGCGAGCAGGATGAAGTCGGTCAACCGTGCGGTCTTCAGGGCCCAGCCGAGATCGCGCGGATGGACCACGACGAGCCGCTGCGGAAGCTTCACATATTCGAGCGGATTGAAGCTGTAGCCCTTGGGGTAGAGCAGGTCGCCCGTCGGCAGGCGGATATCGGTGTCGAGCGTGTAGAAGGGTACGACGCTGCGGGTCTGGTTCCGGGTTGCGGGCGCCAGGCTCGCCGCCTTCATTGCCGACCAGGACGAGCGCGGCCCAAATCTCTCGCGCATATCGGGCGGGAGCTTTGCCGTGCGTGCCTCGATTTCGGCGAGTGCGTCGGGCTCGGCGATCGGCCAGGTCCGCCCGATCGTCGATGTCGCGGCACGTGCGCTGGCGGCAGCGATGATGGAAGCCGCGAGCATTAGCGCGACCGTGGCCGACTGGAACTTGACCACGCCCCAGCCCTGCTGCGGTTCGCGCGGGTTCCGAGCTGGAAGTTTACCGGCCATGACCGTGCCTCCAGCAGCTCCGGCGATCGTCGTTCGAACCTCCATGGATCGCGGCGACGAGGCCGCCGAGCGCCATTGTGAACACCAGCGCGACCAGAACCCGCAGCGCAACATCGACGCGCGGCAATGACCACAGCACCAGCGCGGCCTGGATCAGCGGCAGGTGCGTGCCGACTATCAGACGGACCGCCGAGGGACCGGGCGCGGCGGAAAGGATGCCTCTCATCGCCGCCTCCATCCGCGGATGCGCTCAAGCATGTGCCAAAGCGCCGATGGCAAGCGAACGAGGCAGATGCCGCCGATCATGCTCGCGAGCGCGACGGCAATGACCAGGCCGAGCCAGTCATCCGGACGAAGGATTCCGAACAGCCCCGCCACGGCGGCGGCGATCCAGGCCTGGCCGACAAGCAGCGTACATTCGTGCGCGATGCGCGCCTCCTGCTCGGCCCAAAGCATCGCAGCTTGCCGTTCGCCCATCGCTTCGAGCGCGGTAATCTCGTCGCCCATTTCCTGATGGCGGCGCAGCAGGAAGGCGTGGAGCGTTTCGTCGGGGCGGCGACCGGCGAAGGGGCAGGCCTGCAGACGATGCGAGCCGTTCAGCGACGAGGGACCGTTCATTGACCCCTCCAGCGACGATAGCGCGCGATCATGTGGCCAGTGAGCCCGGCGAGCGCAATCAGCAACAGACCGCTTATGAGGCAGGCCGCCCCGACCATCGCTGCTCCGCGCAGCACCATGGCGGTCGGCTGATGGAGGGTAAGGCCGGCGACGAATACCAGGCTTGCCATCAGCACGGTCTCGATCAGGATCAGCCGGAGCCGCCAGCGCAGCGCCGCAGCTTCGGCGCGGATCGCAACGCGCGCCTCGATGATGCGCTCGATCTCGGCATCCTTGCTCCAGTCGAGCGGAAGCTGGTCGGGATGGGTGCGTTTGAAGCGCATCACACCGCCTCCCGCATTGGCATGTGGGGGAAGGGCGGTCTGTTTGTCCCAAGGATCTCGGCGGGATCGACGCCGGCGAGTTCGCACACCGCCTCGAGCGGCGAGCGGCCGGTTCTGAGCAGCGCCTCGAAGGCGGCGACTTCGGTCGGCGCGGAGGTGTTGATCCAGTAGCTGAAGGGATCGACCACCAGCCGCGCGATGCCGAGGCCGAGCGGGCTGTCGATGAACACCTCGGAGTAGTTGGGCTTGTTGTTGCGGACCGACTTCAGGAGGTCGAGCACGAAGGGCGAGTAGTCGAGGATCTTGTTCTCGACCGCCTTGTCGTAAGTCGAACCCTGCAGCAGGAAGCGCGTCGCGGCATTCTCGAGAATGACCTGGCCGGTGCCGCCGAACAGTAGCAGGTCGTTCATCGACTGCATGACGATGCCGAAGCTGCCCTGGTATTTGCGCGCGCGGCGGTAGCCCTGGCCGAAGGCTTCGGCGAGCCGCGAGAGATCCTGCCCTTCGGTCCTGGTCATGAACTGCGCGGCTTCGTCGCAGAGCACGAAACGCGGTCGGTCGCGGCCAGAGAGGTAGAGCTCCTGGGTGACGGCGTTCACCACCACCATCACGACGACGTTGAAGAGGTCGGGCATGTTCTTGAGACGCTCGAGTTCGAGCACCACGAATTCGTCGCGGGAGATGTCGAGGCTCGAGGGTCCGTTGAAATAATGCCCATAGGCGCCGTCCGAGGCGAAATCCCTCAGGTTGAAGGCAAGCTCGCGCGCGACCGGCACGAGATGATCGACCCGGTCGAGATCGCTCATGGTCTGGGCGGGATAGGCGCCGAGCCAGTCGCGCACCGCGTCGATCCCGTCCTCGGCTCGGCCCGTATCGATTGTCCACTGGACGGCCGACTTGAGCAGGTTCCATTCCGAGGTCGAGACGCCCTTGCGCGTCGCGGCATTGGCCATCTCGGCGACGATCGCGACCGCCATGGCAATTGCCGACTGCCTGTCCTCGCCGTCGAGCGCCAGTCCCATGTCGAAGGGGTTGAGAACGAGGCGCTCCTCGCCGATGTCGATATAGCGGCCCGAGCACAGCGTGCAGAGCTTCCGGTACGAGCCGCCGATGTCGATGATGCGGATGAGCGCGCCGGACGCGTAATATTGCTGGCACAGGTTGTTGAGCAGGAAGCTCTTGCCCGCGCCGCTTTCAGCCGAGACGATGAAGTTGTAATTGTTGATGCGCTGGTCGAAGAGGTCGAGCGTGATGAGCTGGCCCTTGCGCCCCGTATAGAGCAGCGCCGGACGGCCGCCCCCGCGAAAATCGGTCTGGATCGGCGCCATCAGCACCGCGGCCTTGACCGGCATGCGGAAATCGCGTTCGAGCATCCTCAATGTCTTGCCGTCGGGATAGAGCCCGAAGGGCAGGCTCATCGGCAACAGGATCGGGTTGAGGTAGCTCTCCTCCTGCATCATGAAGGGGAGGGGCTCCGATTCCCACAGCCGCTTGGCACGTGCGGCCATTTCGCGCGCCTGGGCGCGGTTTCGGCCGAACACCCAAACACAAGGGATGACGCGCACGAATCGGCTGTTGCCGGCTTCGTCCAGGACCCAACCGATCTCCTCGATCTGCTTGCCGACCTCGACCGCGAAAGAGCCCGCCGCTTTCTGCGCCGAGAGGATCTGCGCGCGCTTGTGGATCTCGAAGGCCGAGTGGTCGAACAGGACATTGAGCGTGTAGAGGAACGGCCCGCCGATCTGGTCGCTGTCCTCGGCGCTCCCGCGCATGCCGCCTGTGAGGCGATTGGCGCGCTCGGCGCTTATCCGCCGTGCCGGCGCCTTGGGGGTGAGGCAGCGCGCGACCTGGTTGCCGAGGAAAACCTCGGGGCCTTCGAACAGGAGGTCTGGTCCGGCATCGATGATCTGCTTGCGCAAGGGCCTGGGCACGCTGCCGTCGGCGGACCCGCCCACAAAACTGCCGGGCGCTGCCTCGAACACGCCGTTGAACACCCGGCGGTAGAAGGCCATGATCTCCTCGGGCGGCAGGGAAACGATGCCGAGCTTGGCGAGCTGCTCTTCGATCTGACGCCTTATGTCGGATCCCAGAGGTTTGCGGGTCTTGACGGCAAGGATCGTGCGGAAATTCCGGATCGGAATGCCGTGGAGGGCACGCAATCCCCGCGTTCCGCCCTGAAGATAGTCGTAGGTGCGCCGGGCGGAAGCCTGGATCAACGGGTCGTCGCGAGTCTTGAGATCGAGGTAGCTGTCGAGCGCATCGGTGATCAGCGGGTCGGCAAAGCTCATAGTCTGAAGCACCGTGCCCGGCTCAAAATGGATGTTGAGAAGCCCGAGCAAGGCACTGTGAACATGGGAGAACATATAGGCCGAAGGCACCAGCTCCCAAGCATAACCCCAACCGTCGTCAATGGTGAGGAAGGCTTCCTCCTCTTCGACCCAGGCGACCAGCGGCAGATGGTCCGAATAGGAATCGCGCGCGACATGGCGCCGAAGCGCGGCGAAGCTGAGGCCGCCGGTGTCGTTGGAACCCGCGCTCACCGCTTCGGCTCCTTGACCGGAGCGAGAGCGGGGGCGGGCACGGTGGCAGGCGGATCGATATTGCCAGTCGCCTTCTCGCGCAGTTGCCCCAGCACCGGGAGCTGGCTGGCTGGCGAAACAGGTTCGACCAGATAGCCGCCAACCACCCAGGAGGGCTTGTCGAGGATCGAATAGACATAGCGCGGCATGTAGAGCCGGTCGGGCCGCTGCCGGTCGGCATAGGGCAGGATCAGCGTGCGCACCGCTTGGGCAGGTTTCAGCATCGGCGTTTCGGGCTGGTCGATCAGCCCCTGGAGCTCGCGGTAGACACTGTCGCGATAGCCGGCAAAGGCGCTCGGCCCTGGTTTGCCGCGTGCCTGCGCTGTGCGTTTCGCACCGGACGCCATGGCCTCGACCGAAGCCGACTTCGCCTTGCGCAGCAGTTTCCTGTCGCGGGTGACGGCGGAATCGGAGCGCGGTGGACGCCCCGCCACGGCATCTTCATAGGCCTTCTCGGGGTGAATGCATTGGCCGTGGTCGGGGTTCTTGCACGAGAATTTCTCGGAATAGGGCGACATGACCGAACCGATCGTCGCACAGGCTGAGAGCGGCAGCGCCGCGGCGACGAGCAGCAGCATGTGTGGACGGCGTTGGCGTCGCCGCACGGCGGACACGGGAATGTCCATGAGCGAATCTCCGAATTGGGGGTGAGGGTGAAGACGGGGCATCAGAAGTGACTTTCCACGCTGGGCTTGATCTCGAGGGTGACGCCCTCCTGAATGACCACGACGACCTCCTTGGCAGCGCCGACCTCGACGATCGGTCCGGCCTGACGCGCAAGGTCGAGGTAGAAGTCGGTCAGCTTGTCCGAGGACTTGGAAAGCCCCCCGGCGATACCGGTCTTGGCCGCATCGCCCGCATCGAGCGTGCGCACCGTGCCGAGCGCCGAGGTCGAGGTCGAACCGAAAGTGTTCTCGACCGACTGGCTGATGCCGCTGATGGTGCCGGCGAGGAAGCTTCGCGCCAGCGCCGCGCCGGCGCGAGTCACCACCCGGCCCGACAGGCCCTTCTTGCCGTCGGCGTCGACGAAGAAGCCCTTGACCGGCTGATCGACCACCGAGTGTTCGTCGAAATCGACGCAGGACAGCGAGACCAGCTGGACCTCGACGCGCTCCTTGGCGAGGCTGCCGGTCGCATTGCCGATGACGAAACAGCCCGAAAGGTTCGCCTTGACATCATTGGGGAGCACGGCGGGCGCCTGGACGCGGGCGATGATCGGTTCCGGATTCGAGGTCGCGTCCCGGCTCGCCAGCGCGTCCACCCCCGTCAGCAGCCGCGCCTTCATGAAACCAGGCGGCAAATAGATCGTCCGATTCTTTTTTTTCGAGTCTGCGGCATTTCCCGCACCGTCCTTCGGAATGACCGGACTGGTTGCCGCGCCGATCGAACCAACGACTTTCTCAACTGGCGGTGCCGGCGGCGCCGCCGGAGGCACCGGCGGGATGGGCGCCGAAGGCAAGGCCGTATCGGCTTCGGATGGCGAGGGCGGGAAGGGCGGTGCCGCTCCAGGCAGTGCGGGCGGCAGAGCCCCGCTATCGTTATCCTCGCCAGCTACAGCCGCACCATGCGGCACGACCTTGCCTTCCTCGATCGCGGTCACCCGGTCGCCGAGCAGCTGCTGGCCGTCGAGGATCTTCTTGAAATCGCCGCGCAGCTTCTCCTCGAGACTGTCGCCGCGCAGCCCCGCACCCATGTCGAGCTTGGATGCAGCAGGCGCGACCTTCTCAGGTGCATCGCCGCGGCTTGCCAGGTAAAGACCACCGCCCAGAACCGCGATCGTGCCCGCGAGTGCCGCTTGCTTGACCCTCAGCCTCGCGGTCGAACCGAGCGCGTCCCAGCGGGTCTTCCAGTCGGCAAATGCGGGCAGGCGCGCCTGCTTGCCATCGGCCAAGGCCTGCTGCGCCAAATGTGCGCGATACGAATGCTCCGCGCCGGGCGCTTCGGTGCTCGGCGAGCGAGCGCCCTCATCTGCGGGCTTGTCGTCGGCGCTCATTGCTCTTCTCCCCGGCGCACAACAATGAGCCGCGCGGTCTCGCCGGCTTTCAGCGACAGCCGGTCAAGCGAGACAGCGAAGATGTTGGCGCCGAGCGCGCGGTCGAGGAACGCCCGCTCATCCAGCACCACGTCGGCACCGGCGGTGACCAGATACTCCGATGCCGACAGCCCCGCGCCTTCGATCGCCACGCGGCGGCGCTCGCTAAGCCTCGCGGCGGGAAGTCCGGCCAGGATCATGCTGTCGCTGCGCGGCGCGACTTCGGCAAAGCTCGCTGGCACCCGGTCCTGCAGCAGCGCCAGCGTGATCGAAACCGCGCGGTCTTCCTCGACCAGCGGCCCCAACAGGTCGGCATTCGCCTTGGCCCGTTGGCTCGCGCCCGGCGCCAGCGTCACCGTCTGCGCCGGAATGTCCGAAGGTTCGGCGTAGAGCGGGTAGATCGCTCCGTTGCATGAGATGAAGAATTCGGACGGGGTCGTCACATAGCTGCGCGTGACCTGCCCGGAGTCATCGGTCTCCTTGACCAGGAACTTGATCCAGGCGTCCGCCCCGGCTTTCTCGACCGCGATCGCCTTTTCCGCCGAGAACTTGACGTCCTCGATTTCGCCGCCCTCGCAGATCACATGGTTGATGTCACGATTGGACAGGCGAATGCTGCTCGTCTGATCGGGTAGCGCGATGATCGGCTGATTTGGCGCTTGAGCCATAGCGGGCGCGGTGGGCGTCAGGATCAAGGCGGTGAGCAGCACCGCCGGGCAGGCGCTTGTGCGCCGCCGTTTACCGGGTTTCGGCATCGAAATTTTCCTCTGTGAGCCTGGTGAGCCAGAAGCGGCCATTGTCGATCGCGTAACCGATATGGAGATTGCCGCGGAACTTGCGGATCACCCCGCCAATGACGCGGACCTTCTCGACAGGCACGACGATGTCGGTCTTGTCCCAAGTGACGGGCTGGTCGGGGCGAATATACGTCGCGATCGACAGCGTCGGATTGTCGGCCAGCTCGTCGAGAATGCCGTTGAAGCTGTCGCGCATGGCGTTGTAGGCGCTGGGATGGGCGAGGCTCAGCAGTTCCTGGAACTGCTTGTCGGCGCTGTAGGCCGAATAGGTGCCCGACAGACTAACGATGTTGCGGGTCATGGTTCTGAGATACGCGGCCGAGGGCGTATTGCCGGTCACATAGAGATCGCCACCTGCCCCGAATGGCACGATCACCGTGCGCTGGTTCTGGTTGGTGGTGTAGATCAGCGTACCGAGCACCGCGCTCACGCCGAACATCCCTGCAATCGCGAACTTCAGGAGCCGGTTCTCCTCGAAGAGGTTCGCCGAGCCCTGCAGGTAGCGATGGAGGCCGTAGCTCGCGGGCTTTCCCGCCAGGGGATCCTCGTCTGACCGCTTGCGGAATTTGAGAAAGGGCATGGGCGTCCTCACTCGAAGAAGCGGGTCTGGGTCGGACCCGGATAGTGACGGAAAGCGACCAGCCCCCAGCGCCAGGCGAGGTGCGAGAGAAACCCGCGCGGCTTCGATCGCTTCCAGGGAATGAAAAGGAGAAGGGCGCCGATGAGCGTCCAGCCGACCAGTCCGCCGACGATGACCGCGACGAAGATGGTCGACATCACCAGGATGAACTCGTCCGAGCCAAACCAGAGGATCTGGACCGGGCCGTGCAGATACTGGGGCAGACGCTCGTCCAATGCCCTTCTCCTCCTGCTTCATGACACCCGTCGTCAGGGGTCATTTCCGAAGGCCGACCATCGGCCTCCAGCTCGTGTCAGGGCGCTCCGGATTCCGCTCCACATCGGGAGCCGGAGCGTCCCTCGTGGATCAGATCACCATGCCGAAGGTCTGGAGGATGGTGTCCGACTTGATCAGGCAGACCGCGGCGACGATGGTCGGGATGCCGACCATGACGTTCGAAAACAGGCGGCTGACACCGAACAGAAAGGCCGCGACGCCGCCGACAAAGCCGAGCGGACCCTTGACCCCCTTGTTCACGACAATGTCGTAGATGTCGTAGCCGAGGTCGCCCGCCGCTGGCGCGGTGAAGGCATGGGCGCTGGTGCTCGCCAGCGCGAGGACGGCCAAAGGGACGCCGAGATTGGCGATCCCCAGTGCGTGACTGCGAAGTGTCTTGATCATCTTGCTACTCCGGTTGGTGAAGCCACCCGAATTTCTGCCTGCCGGCATCGATGAAGATCGCTGTCGGCCGACGCGCGCGGTGGGCGGCTCCAAGCTGGCCGCGAGCGCCGGCATTCCGGTCCGCCCGGACCCGGCCGCTCGGCCGGAGGACAGGCGTCCGCCATGTAGGATGGGTTGCGGCGAGCGGCGCCGCGCCGCCCGTCAGCGCGCGGCATCGACGCTCCCCTTCTTGCCGTCGAGGAAGGCCTCGAGCTCGGCCTGCTGGAAACCCGAAATGAGCTTGCCGTTGACGATCAGCGTCGGCGTGCCAGCGACGCCTATTTCGCGCACGATCTCGGCATCGGCCGCGACCTTGGTCGCGCCTGCGGCGCATTTTGCCAGTTCTTTGGGCGCGGCGCCGGCATAGATGGCGTGGAATGCGGCCTCCCGGTCGGGCGAGCACAGGATGTGCTCGGCCTTGGCCGCCGCCGCCGGGTGAATCCCGCTGACGAAATAGACCAGCCTTCGCACCGGCTTGCCCTCGGCCGTCTTCGCCGCCCAGAACTTTTCCAGCGCGCGGCAATAGGGGCAGTCAGGGTCGGTGAACTCGATCACCGTCGGCGCCTTATCGGGGCCGATCACCAGCGCCTTGGCCGGATCGATCAGCTTCAGCCGCTTGCGCGCGCTCGCTTCCTGGGCAAGCGCCGTGACATTGACGCCGTTGCGGTCGTAGACGGTGGCGAACAGGATGTGCTCGCTTGCCGGCGCGTAATAGAGGATCCGCCCGCCCGCGATCGCCTGATAGATCGGACCCTTGACCGGCGCCGGCCCGAAATCCTCGAACTTCAGATTGGTGAACGTCTCGTGGAGCTGACGCTGAGCGGCTTCGGCCGCTTCGCTGAGCACCCTGGTCGCACCTTGGGCTTCGGACTTGGCGTCGCCGTCCGGCGCGGCCAGCGCGGCGCTGGCACCCAGGAGCAGCGCGAGGCCGCAGGTCGCGGCATAAAGCTGACCGTACTTAGCGAGTTTCGCCATGGGAGATGTCCTTCTGTTGGGAGGGGAGAAGCGCCGTCCGATCGATGTGGACGCTGGCACCAAGGGGAATTGCACCACGCGGAAATGGGATGTTCTGCGGCTCTCGCGGTGTCTCGCAGCGGATGAAGAAGCCGCCGTCAGCCTGGGCGATGACGAGGCGCGGGTGCCGCGGCTGCGGAACGACCGGTCGGGGGTGCCGCGCCGGATGGGCCTCGGCCGTGCCCGCCACAAGCGCCAGCAGTGCAAGGCTCAAGCAGATCCTTCGATATCGATACATTGACCGCTTCCTGCCCGTGGTTGGTGCACCCGGTTCTGGAACCCCACGAGCGGGGAGCCGTTATCGGATGCAGTTCGTGGGAGAAGGAATGGTGTGTTTGACTTCAAAGCCGCAAGGTGCAGGCCATTGTCATGCGGTTAGGCTTGCGTCATCGTTCGAAGCGCCAGCGAGTTACGCTTTTGGTTACTAATTCGTTGTAGATGTGCCCGGTCGAGGAGCCGGCGGGAGGAATTCGAGGATCGGCTCAGCAAGATGAGAAGGGACGAGTCGCGCGGTGGGAAGGGTATCGAGAACCTTCAAACTGAAACTGTCGCCCGCCGGGGTCGAGCTGTTCCTCGACTGTCATTGCCGGCTTGGCCATCTCGTCAAGGAACTGCTTCCCTTTGGCAACACACTTTACTGCGCGCTTCTCTATCTGGATCACGTCGATGTGCAGCTCATTGCTGACGATCTGAAAACCTTGAGGGATTCAGGGCTCAATGGGGATCGCGTCTGCTTCGTCGGCGCCCCCCTGTCGCTGACCGATGTCATGTCGCGGGTCGCCGCGCGGCTCGGACCCGCGTCGCAGCGGCGCGGACCAACGGCCCTCAATTCGCGGCTGTTCATCGTTGCGCTGAAGCAGTTTCGCCTCGCGCCGTCCGAAGCAATCCTTGGCGCCTATGACGAAATGCTCAGTCAAGCGGGCGATTATTTGAAGATCGGTAAGACATTGCGGTCACGTCGTACGGAGCTCGGACCGATCGGGCAATAATGGCCTGAATTTCGATTGACCAATTGTGTATCAGACACCAATTCCTGACTGTCGAGCTGCCGTGGCGGGCGATTAGCTGCAGTCAGGAGTAGGTGATGCCGCAGGAATGCATGGCATCCGGCTCAGACGCATCGTCGCTTGCCGAAATCAAGCAGATGTCAGGCCGGAGGATCGAAAATGGACGCAAACGCGAAGGTCTCACGCAGTCGATGCTGGCAAAGCGTGTGGGTCTTGGCGTCAGTTGGATCCGAGAGATCGAATCGGGCAACCCCAAAACGAAGATCGACGATCATCTGCGCTGCTCCGCGGCGCTTCGGATTTCGCCGAGCTACATTTTCATCCCCCTGCTGTTCACGGTGCATGGGTTGCGGTTCGCCCCGCAGCTGCTTGCCGGCAACCTCTTCGAGCTCGAGCGCCGCTGGCTTCAGTTCATCGTCGATCAGAACATTGCCGACATGCGCAAGACACTTTTCGACGGCGGAAGCGATGACCTTCTTGCGGAACAGAGATGAAACCGGGCCGGTCGCGATTGCGGCATGGCCCAAATCGCAGGCCATCCCGCACGAAGAATTTGCCAACAAATCTCAAAAATATAGGGCGGAAAGGTCACATGAGAAACGGCCATCGTTCGAGCTTCGGGCGCAGAAGTCACATTTATCAATCTGCGAGGAGTTTCATCCATGGTGCGAAACTGGCCGCCTGCGGCAAATGAATTTTCTGGCGCTTCCGATAATGGCGCAACGCAGTCGATCCGCACGGGATTGTTGGACTTCGAGCACATCACCGGGGCATCCGGTGGCCCACGATGACCTGGAGGGTGAGAGTCGGCCGCACCGGCAGCACGCATTCATGCTCGAAGGAACTGGTTCAGCAGGCACCGCAGATGAGGATGAGGTTCACGCCACGGGGCTTCGGATAGCGAACTGGTGGCTGAAGGCCCGCCGCTTGCGGGAAGAAATGTTCGGTTCCGAGATGTTTGCCGAACCCGCCTGGGACATTTTGCTCGATCTCTACACGGCCGAAGCCAAGGGCGAGAGCGTGCAGATTTCCAGCCTCGCCGTAGCCGCACGCGTCCCGCACAGCACAGCCATCCGCTGGGCGAAGAACATGACTCGCTCGGGATTTCTGGTCCGGGAAAGGGATCCGACCGACGCCCGCCGCGTCCACATCCGACTGAGCCCCTGGGCCAAGGAACTGATGGAGAATTACCTTGCCAGATTGATCGGCCATGGGGCTTCATCGACGCAGATCATGCTCGAGCCTTCAGGATGAACTACCCACAAATCTCGTAGAACCGTGCGGAAACTCATCAGGGATATTTGTGCGGCAATCTTTTCAACACTTATTGCGGGCGATAGAGGCTCGGTGAGTATTCTTTTATGCGCCGCCCTAAACGGAAGGATCCCGATAGATGGACAATCAGCCGGTTGCCGCCCTCGACCTGCTCGCTCTAACAGCCGATATCGTTTCCGCGCATGTTTCCAACAATAATTTGTCTATTGCCGATGTGCCGGCGTTGATTGTCAACGTTCATGCCTCGCTTGCTGGACTGGGTGCCGCGGATGAACCTGCAGCGGCTGAACAGGAGCCAGCGGTTTCGATCAGGCGATCGGTCAAGCCGGACTACATTGTCTGCCTCGAGGACGGCAAGAAACTGAAGATGCTCAAGCGCCATCTGATGACGCATTACCAGCTGACGCCTGACCAGTACCGCGCCAAGTGGAACCTGCCGACCGACTATCCCATGGTCGCGCCCGACTATGCCGAGCGGCGGCGCGCGCTGGCGAAGAAGATCGGCCTTGGCCGCAAGCCGGGTAAGGTTGCAGCGAAAGCACCGCCCGCGCCGATGGCGAAGGCACCCCGCAAGAAACTATCCGCTACTCCTTTTCAAGGCTGAGGAACGCTCGTCATTCCTGGGCCTCTGGATCACCACCGACTGGAGAAATTTGATGAACAATGCCGAACTCGCCGAACTGGTCGCCACCGCCAACGATCTTACCAAGGCGGATGCCCGCAAGATCGTCGATTCCGTGTTTGTCTCGATCGGCGAAGCCGCGGCGCGTGGTGAAGAGGTCGCTTTGAATGCGTTCGGGAAGTTCAAGGTGAAGCATACTCCGGCACGCGAAGGCCGTAACCCGGCCAATGGCGAGACAATAATGATCGCGGCCTCCAGGAAGCTGACCTTCTCGGCAGCGAAGGCGGTGAAGGACAAACTTAACGGATGATCCTTCGCACCGACTCTTGACCTTCGGCAACCGTCGTCGCGCAAGCAGCCTCCCGTCCCCGACGGGGGGCTGTCGTCATTTACGATTTCTATCGTCGCTGGCGCAATTTCCATTCTCGTAACGAGTTCGCCATCATAACGGCTGCGGCAATCGAGTGCGGCAAATCGTCCTTCACGCGGTCTGCCGATTTCCATATCATCAAAGTGCTTCATGGCCGTTCGGCAGGGTTTCGGAAGGAAACCTGTCGGTGCAACTGTCCGGCCAAATTTCTCCACATCGGTCGCCGCTTGCCAGTTCCATGGCCAATTTTTGGTCGCGGAACGCGGTTCCCGGATACGGGCTTTGTCTTGGTCCCGACCCCACGGAGGGAGGGGGAAAAGACATAGCGGCACGCTTCGGGTGTCTTCCTGGCGCGCCATCATCATGACCGCAGAGACTGGCGTCGTTCATGCCCGCTATGTTCGCATCAAGAAGTTCGCGGAATTGACCGGCTACACGGAGAAGGCGATCTACCACAAGATCGAGAACGGCACCTGGCTTCAGGGCCGTCACTATCGCCGTGCGCCCGACGGCCATATCTGCATAGACATGGAAGGATTCTACCGATGGGTAGAAGGGGCCGCGGGTCCGGTGTAGAGCCGTTGAAATCCTGCATACGCGTTACATTCGTCTGGCTTGGCAGGCGCTGCCGGGAAACGCTCGACCTTCAGCCTACGCCCGCCAACATCAAGGCCGCAGAGCGGTTGATGGCGAAGGTGTTCCAGGAGATCGAACTCGGGGTCTTCGACTACGAAACCACATTCCCGAAATCTGCTCAGACGGCCGGGGTGCGGGGGTTCACGACCATTGCCAGGGAGTGGCTCGAAACCGTGACGGCGGAAAAATCGACCATGCAAGGCTACACGGCGGCAATCGAGAAGATTTGGGGGCCGGCATTCGGCGAGCGCCAGTTGGCCAGCATCAAGCCCAGCGAGATCAAGCGAGAAATCGCCAAGCTGGCCAAGCGTGTCAGCGGAAAGACCGTCAACAACAACCTTATTCCTTTGCGCGCCATTTTTGCCACTGCGGTCGACGATGGGATTATCGACCGATCTCCCCTCGAGCGGATTCGTAACCTCAGCCATCAGGCGCCGATGCCCGATCCATTCGACCGCGAGGAGATGGAGCGGATCCTTGTCTACCTACGCGACTACTTCGACCAGCAAGTCTGGAACTGGTACGAATTCGCCTTCGGAACGGGTATGCGACCGAGTGAACAGATAGTCGTCCAGTGGAGCGACATCGACTGGAAACGCCGGACCATCCGCGTTCAGCGAGCCCGCGTACGTCACGTCCTCAAGTCGACCAAGACCCGAAGCGCTCGAGATGTCGATCTCACCAGCCGTATGATCGCCGTGCTCCAACGGCAGAAAGTACACAGCTTCATGCGGGGTGCGGATACACCGGTCTTCATCAATCCGGTGACGAACACGCCGTGGCCGGACGTACAGGATCAGCGCAAACTTTATTTTCATCCCGCCCTGCGGGCATTGGGCATCCGGAGCCGCGATGCCTATCAGACGCGTCATACTTACGCGACGACGGCGCTCATGGCGGGCGTGAACCCTGCCTACATCTCACGGCAATTAGGTCATCGCAGCGCGGCCATGCTGTTCAAGCATTATTCGAAGTGGATCGACGGTGCTGACGGCGGGCGAGAAGCAGCGAAACTCGAGGTTCTCTACAGCAGCGATGAAGGTGGCTCGGCAAGGGCCGAACAGGCGTAAGCCGCGCCGAATTGGGTGTCGCTGCCGGTGGTATTGCGACGTGCTTTGGTGGTGACCCCTACGAGAATCGAACTCGTGTTTCAGCCGTGAGAGGGCCGCGTCCTAGACCGCTAGACGAAGGGGCCGTTAAGCCATTTAGCGCGCTGCCGTGCCCGGCATCGGATGGTGACCCCTACGGGACTCGAACCCGTGTTTCAGCCGTGAAAGGGCCGCGTCCTAGACCGCTAGACGAAGGGGCCAATCCGATCAGTGCCGGAGGCAGGACCGGCCCTCTAGCGGTGGGTTGCGGGGGGGTCAAGCCCCTGCGGAAGATAATATCTCACTCGGCGAAGGCGGCATCGTCCACGTGAAGTTCTGCCTGCGGCCGGCTGCCCCAGTCATCGATCCTGGCGCGGCCCGCCAGCCACAGTCGCCGCCCCTGCGATGCATGGAGCAGGGCCTGCCCCATTTCGGTTTCCGCGGCGCGGAACGCCATGGCCTTGAAGCGGCCGCTATCCTGACCGCTCACGATCAGCCGTACGTGATCGGCACCGACGATATCGGCCTTGATGATGCGTACCGGTCCGACGGCGACGCGCGGGCCCGGCCAGCCCATGCCGAAGGGACCGGCGCTTTCGAGTGTTTCGACAAGCGCCGGTGTCAGGCCGCCCGGTGCAAGGGCTAGGTCGAGCAGCATGGCCTGATTCGCGCTGGCCCGGGAAATGTCGGCGGCAAGTTTCGAATCGAGCCACTCGGACAGGGCTTCGAGTTTGTCGGCCGTGATTGTCAGGCCTGCGGCCATGGCATGTCCGCCACCGCCGACCAGCAAGCCGGCCTCGCGTGCGGCGATGATCGCGGCGCCCAGGTCCACGCCCGTGATCGAGCGGCCCGAGCCCTTGCCGTGGCCCGCATCGTCGGCGTCGAGCGCGATGACGAGCGTCGGCTTGCTGGTCTTTTCCTTGATCCGTCCGGCGACGATGCCGATCACTCCGGGATGCCAGCCTTTTCCGGCGAGAACGAGCACCGCGCGGTTGTGCTGGCGCTCGATCTGCGCCTCGGCGGCTTCCTGCACGGCCTGCTCGATGGCTCGTCGTTCGTCGTTGAGGCGCGAGAGCTGGCTTGCGATCTCGCGCGCTTCCTCGGGGTCGGTAGTGGTGAGCAGGCGCACGCCGAGCGTCGATTCGCCCACGCGGCCACCGGCATTGATGCGCGGGCCCAGCGCGAACCCGAGATCCGAACAGGTCGGTGCGCGGTTGAGGCGGCTCGCGTCTATGAGGGCTGCCATGCCGATATTGTCGCGGCGGGCCATGACCTTGAGGCCCTGCGCCACCAGTGCCCGGTTGAGACCGTGCAGTGCGGCGACGTCGGCGACGGTGCCCAGGGCCACGAGATCGAGCAGGGCGAAGAGATCGGGTTCGGCGCGCGTCTCGAAATAGCCGCGCCGGCGAAGCGTCCGCACGGTCGCCACGGCCAGCAGGAAGGCGACGCCGACGGCGGCGAGGTGTCCGTGAGCGGCCGCCAGTTCGCCCTCGTCGAGCCGGTTCGGATTGACCAGAGCAGCGGCACGGGGAAGCTCGGGAGAGCACTTGTGATGGTCCACGACGATCACGTCGACGCCGGCCTCATGCGCCATCTGCAGCGCTTCATGTGCCATGGCGCCGCAGTCGACCGTGACGATCAGGCTCGACCCTTCGCCCGCGATCCGCACCAGCGCCTCGCCCGACGGACCGTATCCTTCGAGCAGGCGGTCGGGGATGTAGTAGCGTGCTTCGTGGCCGAGATGGCGCAGCAGCAGGATCAGCAGCGCCGCGCTGGTGGCACCGTCGACGTCGTAGTCGCCATAGATGGTGACCGTCTCGTTGGTCATGACCGCCTGGGCCAGCCGCTCGGCGGCGGCATCCATGTCGCGGAACTCGGACGGGTCCGGCAGGAAGGCGCGCAGCGAGGGAGAGCGGTGGCGCTCCAGATCCTCGCGCGCCACGCCGCGGGAGAGCAGCAACTGGGTGGCGATGTCGTCTTCCAGCCCCATCGGCCCTTCGGACAAGTCCATATTGCCGCCTCGCCATCGCCAGGATTTGCCGGACAGGGAGCGGTCGATGCCGAAAACGGAAGCGGGTCGCGAAGCCATGCTCTCCCGGTTAGACTACCCGCAGTCCGGCGAAAAGTGCGCGGGCCAACGAAGTTGAGGAGACCGGCCCCATGCTTGCGATCATCTGGCACAGCCGCACAGGTGCCTCCCGCGCCATGGCCGGGGCAGTCCATCAGGGCGCGGGCAATGCATCGCGCCTGATCGTCGCAAGCGATGCTTCCCCGCAGGATCTGCTCGACGCACGCGGTTATGTCTTCGTCTGCCCGGAAAACCTCGCCTCGATGTCGGGCATGATGAAGGAGATGTTCGACCGCTGCTATTATCCGCTGCTCGGCCGGATCGAAGGCAGAGCCTACGCCACCGCCATAGCCGCGGGATCGGACGGACACGGGGCGCAGGCGCAGATCGACCGTATTGTCACGGGGTGGCGCTTGCGGCGCGTCGCCGAGCCGCTGATCGTCAACATGGGTGCCCAGACGCCCGAGGAGATAATGGCGGAGAAGACCGTCCCGGAAAGGGAACTGGAGCGATGCCGCGAGCTGGGAATGGCCCTGGCCGAAGGCGTGTCGCTCGGAATTTTCTGAAATGGATTCATCTGCTCGCAAACAGACTCGACCTGCCGGGCCGAATAGTGCCTACTCACCGGCAGCCCGGCCGCCGGTCGAAAAACGGGAGCTGCCCGATCCATGGAACAAGGCGATTCTCTGAAACCGGGGATACTGCTGCTGTTTCCCGCCGGTTCGCGTCCGACAGCCGATGACATCGAACGCCTGCTGGCTGCACCCGAATCGGGCATTCCGGCCCGCGTGAGTCACCGCCCCGAAGCGGGCGAAGATTGGCTGGAGCTCCTGGTGAGCGGGCTGACGTTCGATCTCCGTGGACTGTCTCCAGCAGATCCGGTGCCCGGTACTGACGCGAGCCATGCCTACGGGTTCGCGGATGGGGCGCCACAAGGCGGACTGGAGGCCGTGCAGATCGTCGCTGGAAGGCATGTCGCGTCCGGCAGCGGGCTGGAGCCCGTGGTGCGCATGATGGTCAACCTTGCCGCGAACCTTGTGCTGCACCTGCCGGTGGCAGCGGTCGCCTGGCAGCCAGCGCACACCGTCATGGAGCCGCGCTATTTCTCGCGCATCGCCTTCAACTGGCTTTCCGGCGGTGCCTTTCCGGCACTGGGCCTGACCGCGCTGACGCCGGTCAGCGACGGAAGCGTCGCCAGCGCCGGCCTTTCGCATTTCATCGGTCAGGAAATGCATCTCGAGGGCCGCGAGGGAGAGCCGCAGGCGGACAGCGTGAAGCTTGCGATTCGTCTGATCGACTACTTCACGCGCCACGGCCCGCTGACGGAGCCGCTGACGATCGATGACGGGAGCGATGTCTTGCTGGCCGAACCGTCGCGGGCCGGGCGGCGGATCCGGATCTGGCGGGAGGAAGCCTGACGGCGGGACGGCGTCTGCGCGCGTATCTGGCATTTCGCGCGGTCAATCGCAGGGGGCTGCCCGATCACGATCCGGGATTGCAGCGCCATCATCTCCTGCCCCGGCAGATTCTGACGAAAGGCGCGTTTTCTCGGATGTTCGGGGAGATCGGAGGAACGCGTCGCAGGTTCAGCGATTTCCGCGAGAATGGTCTCCTGCTGCCATGTGAGGAGATGGCGGCGGCGCGTATGGGGATGCCGCTTCATCGCGGACCGCATAGGCACTACAGCGATCTCGTGTTCGAGCGGGTCGGTCAGATCGAGGCGACATGGGGCCGGGCGCGGATGCGGGACTGTGAAGGTGCGGCCGTGCAGGCGCACATGAGGTTGGACCTGTTGCAGTGCGCCTTGCGCCGGTTCCTGCTCGACAGCAGCAAGCGGCGGCTCGTGCTCAACCGGCGCGATCCGCTGCGCCGGGACATCGACTTCTCCGATCTCGACGCCGTCGCCGACGCTATGTGGGGTGCGACGGAGGCGGATCAGCCCATGCCGATGCGGCCGAGCAGCTCTTCCTTGGCGGACTGATACTGGGCCATCAGGGTCTCGACACGGCTGGCGACGGGCTGGACGGCGTCGATGGCGCCGATGCCCTGGCCCGAGCCCCAGATGTCCTTCCAGGCCTTGGCTTCCATGTTGCCGCCCGAGCCGAAGTTCATCTGGCTCTTGTCGCCTTCCGGCAGGTTGTCCGGGTCCATGCCGGCGGCGGCGATCGAGCCGCGCAGGTAATTGCCGTGCACGCCGGTGAACAGGTTGGAATAGACGATGTCGGACGCACTGCCTTCGACGATCGCCTGTTTGTAGCCGTCCACGGCATTGGCTTCGGTCGTGGCGATCCACGGCGTGCCGATATAGGCGAAGTCGGCGCCCATGGCCTGTGCGGCCAGGATCGAGCGGCCGCATGCAATGGAACCCGAAAGCGCCACCGGCCCATCGAACCACGCGCGGATTTCCTGCATCAGCGCGAAGGGAGATTGCGAACCGGCGTGCCCGCCCGCGCCGGCGGCCACCGCGATGAGGCCGTCAGCACCTTTTTCGATGGCCTTGCGGGCAAAGCTGTTGTCGATCACGTCATGCAGGACCATGCCGCCCCAGCCATGCACGGCGGCGTTGAGTTCCGCATTGGCGCCCAGCGAGGTGATCACCAGTGGCACTTTCCACTTTTCCAGCAGCTTGAGGTCTTCATCGAGCCGCTGGTTGGTCTTGTGGACGATCATGTTGACGGCGAACGGCGCCGCGCAGCCGCGCGTTTCCTCGGTAATGCGGTGCAGCCATTCGTCTAGCTGGCTCGCGGGCCGGGCATTGAGAGCCGGGAAGCTGCCGACGATTCCCGCCCGCACTTGCGCGATCACCAGATCCGGGGTGGAAACGATGAACATAGGCGATGCGATGACGGGTAGGCGCAAGTGCTGGAAAGGAACGGGCAGGGTCATGGAAAATCCGTTTAATCGCTCGATTAAACGGCGGCATAGAGCTGTGCGAAAGCGTTGTCGAGAGGCCGGGGCAACGCCACTGCGTTTCGCGTCTCGGCGGTGCGCAAATCGGGGTGACCTCTCGTTCGGGGCATGTAATAGACACCGCTGTCGACTAGTTTCCAGCCGGACACCGGCCCAGTGAGAGGATTATTCCATGTCTGAACAGACGCTCGATTGCAGTGATATCGACCAGTATCTCGGCAAGCCGATCGACTCTTCGCCGACCCGCGAGGCCATCGGTAACAACGATATTCGCCGCTGGGCCCAGGCGATGCACTACGCCAATCTGCTGCACTTCGATCCCGCCTATGCGGCCGAAAGCCGCTACGGCAAGCTGGTCGCCCCGCAGAGCTTCCCGATCGTGATCGACGATGGCCACGGCTCGGCTCCCGCCTGCGTGGGCAAGATCCCGGAATCGCACTTGCTCTTCGCCGGTGACGAATGGTGGTTCTACGACGTGAAGGTCCATGGCGGCGACACCATCAGCAACGAGCGCGTTCCCTTCGACTACACCGTCAAGAATACCGGTTTCGGCCCGACCTGCTTCCAGCGCGGGGACAATTTCTACCGCAACCAGAACGGCGAGCTGATTGCCAAGCAGCGCTCGACGGCGCTGCGCTACAGCGCGAAGGCGGGCGGCGAGAACGTCAACCCGGCTGATTTCGATGAGCCCGAATGGAGCGACGAGGAACTCGCGGCGCTGGAAGACCGCAAGTTCGCCTGGATCCAGATGCTGCACGACCTCGGCCACCAGGAGCGCTGGTGGGATGACGTGAACGTCGGTGACCAGCTTCCCGAGCGCGTCTTCGGTCCGCACACCATTGCCAGCTTCACCACCGAGTGGCGCGCCTACATGTTCACCACCTGGGGCACGCTCGACCGGCGCGAACTGGACCTTGAAGCCCTGGGATTCACCAAGGAAATGGCCGGGCACGAGAACGATCCGCACATGGAGCGCATCAATCCCGAGCTGACCGACGGCGCCTATTTCGGCCCCTCGCGCGGGCACTTGTTCCCCAAGTACGCCCGTAAGATCGGCATGCCGCGCGGCTATGGCTATGGCGCCTCGATGGGGGCCTGGGTGACCGACTACCTCGCGGGCTGGGCCGGTGAGCACGGCATGGTCGTGCATTCGACCGCCAACTATCGCGGTCCGGCGCTGACCGGCGACATCACCATCCAGACCGCCGAAGTGGTCGACAAGATGGTCGATGACGAGGGGCATCACCTCGTCCAGGTCAAGCACATGATGCAGAACCAGAAGGGTGTGAAGATGTGCATGGGCACGGCTGAGATCGCCCTGCCGAAGAAGGCGGGTTGATCGCCCGGTTCCTCCCCGTTGCAGCGCAATGGGGAGGATGTCCGCCCACCTGATCGAAGCGGGTGAGGAGGGGGCTAAAGCGTGATCATCTTACCTAGAATCATCATTGCGAGGCCCAAAGGGCCGTGGCCAATCCAGGGCGGCGCCATACCGCTCTAGATTGCTTCGCTTTGCTCGCAATGACGAGTGTTTTATCCAAAGGTGATCGCGCTCTAGTCCTCCATCCAGTCCTTGAAGAAGGCCTCGTTGGCTTCGCGCAGGGCGACGAGGTCGACATTGATGCCGCCATCGCGGGTTTCCGTGATGCCGCTGCCGCCGACAGCGCCGATGCAGACCGCGCCCGGGATCTCCACGCCCTTGGGGGCCGTGACGACGTAGCGCCCCTGATCCTCGCCGAAAGCTTCCGCCGCCGAGGCGATAGGATCGAGCAACGCGCCGCGGTTGCCCGCCAGCGCCATTTCCGCGATCGCGACGAGCAGGCCGCCGTCGCTGATGTCGTGCACGGCATTGACGGTGCCCGCCGCGATCAGCTCGCGCACCCTGGCACCGTTGGCGGCTTCCGCCTTGAGGTCGACCGCCGGTGCCTCGCCGGCTTCCTTGCCGGCAATCTCGCGCAACCAGAGCGACTGGCCAAGGTGCGTGCCCTTGCCGCCGATCACCCAGATCGCGTCGGTTTCCTGCTTGAAGGC
This sequence comes from Novosphingobium mangrovisedimenti, assembly GCF_025153475.1. Taxonomy (GTDB): domain Bacteria; phylum Pseudomonadota; class Alphaproteobacteria; order Sphingomonadales; family Sphingomonadaceae; genus Novosphingobium; species Novosphingobium mangrovi_A. The sequence goes on along the minus strand of NZ_JANZXA010000010.1, from coordinate 119,504 downwards.
GATCGTGGCCATCTTGTCGTGGTCGGCCAGAAGGCCGACACCGCCGATCGCCGGGGTCGGCAGAATCGCCGAGCCGCCGCCGGTCGCCTTCGATTCGTTGTAGAGCGAGACGTTGCCCGAGACGATCGGGTAGTCGAGCGCGCGGCAGGCATCGCCCATGCCGTTCAGGCAGCCCACGATCTGTGCCATGATCTGCGGGCGCTGCGGGTTGGCGAAGTTGAGGCAGTTGGTAATGGCGAGCGGTAGGCCGCCGACCGCGCTGATGTTGCGATAGGTCTCGGCCACCGCCTGCTTGCCGCCCTCGTAGGGATCGGCGTAGCAATAGCGCGGGCTGCAGTCGGTGCTGATCGCCAGCGCCTTTTGCGTGCCGTGGACGCGCACGACCGCCGCATCGCCGCCCGACTTCTGCATCGTGTCCGCGCCGACCTGGCTGTCGTACTGTTCCCAGATCCACTTGCGCGAGGCGAGATCGGGGCAGCCCATCAGCTTGACGAGGTCCGCGCCGAGATCGGTGCTTTCCGGCACGTCGCCGAGCGCGGGAACCGCGGCCCAGGCCTTGTATTCTTCCGGCGAGACGTAGGGACGCTCGTACTCCGGCGCATCGTCGGCCAGCGGGCCGAGCGGGATGTCGCAGACGACCTCGCCGTCGAATTCGAGCACCATGTGGCCGGTGTCGGTCACTTCGCCGATCACCGCGAAGTCCAGTTCCCACTTCGTGAAGATGGCTTCGGCCATGGCTTCCTTGCCGGGCTTGAGCACCATCAGCATGCGCTCCTGCGATTCGGAGAGCATCATCTCGTAAGGCGTCATCGCCTCTTCGCGGCAAGGCACCTTGTTCATGTCGAGCCGGATGCCCGCGCCGCCCTTGCTGGCCATTTCGACCGAGGAGGACGTCAGGCCCGCCGCGCCCATGTCCTGGATCGCGACGATGGCGTCGGTCGCCATGAGTTCGAGGCAGGCCTCGATCAGCAGCTTTTCGGTGAAGGGATCGCCCACCTGCACGGTCGGACGCTTTTCTTCCGAGTTCTCGTCGAAGTCGGCCGAGGCCATGGTGGCGCCGTGGATGCCGTCGCGGCCGGTCTTGGAGCCCACGTAGACGATGGGGTTCCCGAGGCCGGTGGCCGCGCAGTAGAAGATCTTGTCGGTATCGGCCACGCCCACGGTCATCGCGTTGACCAGGATGTTACCGTCATAGGCCTTGTGGAAATTGGTCTCGCCGCCGACGGTCGGCACGCCCACGCAGTTGCCGTAGCCGCCGATGCCCGCGACGACGCCCTGCACGAGGTGCTTCATCTTCGGGTGTTCGGGACGGCCGAAACGCAGCGCGTTCATGTTCGCGACCGGGCGCGCGCCCATGGTGAAGACGTCACGCAGGATGCCGCCAACGCCCGTTGCCGCGCCCTGGTAGGGCTCGATGTAGCTGGGGTGGTTGTGGCTCTCCATCTTGAAGATGGCGGCCTGTCCGTCGCCGATGTCGATCACGCCTGCGTTCTCGCCCGGGCCGCAGATGACCCATGGGGCCTCGGTCGGCAACTGCTTCAGGTGGAAGCGGCTCGACTTGTACGAGCAATGCTCGGACCACATGACCGAGAAGATACCGAGTTCCACGAGGTTGGGCTCGCGGCCCAGCGCATGCAGCACGCGCTCGTATTCTTCGGGGCTGAGGCCATGCGCCTCGACGACGTCAGGGGTGATTCCGCTCATGGCTTGGCGCCTTAGCCTCGTCCTCGCGCGGAGGCTAGCCTGCTCGGCAGGCTTGGGTGTTGATCCCCGAATTCTCAGGGTTCCACCTTGACCGTGCCCGGTGAGACCGCCATTGCTTCGCCATGGTCGAAGAGACAGAGAATATCGAGACCCTGAGCTTCGAGGATGCCTTGCGCGCGCTGGAAACCATCGTGCGCCAGCTCGAAAGCGGGGACGTGCCGCTGGAGGACTCGATTTCGCTTTATGAGAAGGGCGAAAAGCTTCGTCAGCATTGCCAGAAACGGCTGGATGCGGCGCAGGCGCGGATCGAACGGATCGTCACCGGTCCCGACGGCGCACCGGCCGGCACGCAGCCGTTCGACGCGCCGGACCGCTGAGTGGTGAGCGCCATCGGCGTGTCTGATGCCTTGCTGTCCGAAGGACTTGCCTGCATCGCGGGGGAGATCGACAGGGCCTTCGATGCGCTCCTGCCGGTGCCTGACGATGCGCGTGCGCGCCTGGTCGAGGCGATGCGCTATGCGGCGATCGGCGGTGGCAAGCGGCTGCGGCCGCTGCTGCTCACCGCGGTCGCGGACATGTACGGCGTCCAGCGCGAGGCGGCCGTTCGGGCTGGCATCGCGATCGAGGCGATTCACGTCTATTCGTTGATCCACGATGATCTGCCGTGCATGGACAACGATGCCATGCGCCACGGCAAGCCGACCCTGCACCTTGCCTATGACGAGGCAACGGCGGTGCTGGCCGGCGATTCGCTTCATGCCTTCGCGTTCGAGGTTCTGTCCGATCCGGCCACCAGCGCCGATCCCTTCACGCGTATCGAACTGGTGCAGACGCTTGGCCATGCGAGCGGCGCGCAGGGTATGGCAGGCGGGCAGATGATGGATCTGGTCGCAGAAACCAGCGAGTTCGACCTGCAGACGGTAACGCGACTGCAACAGCTCAAGACCGGCGCGCTGCTGGGCGCCGCGATCGAGATGGGTGCGATTCTGGGCCGCGTGGCGCCCGAGGGACGCACGCATCTGCGCGGCTATGCCCGCGACATCGGCCTGGCGTTCCAAATCGCGGACGATCTCATCGATCACGAGGGCGATCCCGAAGTGGCGGGCAAGGCCGTGGGCAAGGACGCCGAGGCCGGCAAGCAGACCTTCGTTTCGCTGCTGGGGCCCGATCGGGCCCGCGATCAGGCGCGAATGCTGGTGAATCAGGCCGTCGGTCATCTCGCGCAGCATGGGCGCGAAGCCGATCTCCTGCGCGCGGTGGCGCGCTACATCATCGAAAGGGACCATTGATGACGCAGGGGCAACGCATAGGCGTCTATCCTGGCACGTTCGATCCGATCACGCTGGGCCACGCCGACATCATCCGGCGCGGGGCCAAGCTGGTGGACAAGCTGATCATCGGCGTCACGACGAACATGTCGAAGAACCCGTTGTTCACGCCCGACGAGCGCATGGCCATGGTCGAGCGCGAAGTGGCAAGGCTCGGGATCGACAACGTGGAGGTCGTGGGCTTCAACGCGCTGCTCATGAAGTTCGCGCAGCGGCAGGGGGCCACGGTCATCATTCGCGGGCTGCGCGCCGTGGCCGATTTCGAGTACGAATACCAGATGGCCGGCATGAACCAGCAGCTCAACTCGAATATCGAGACGGTATTCCTGATGGCTGACGTCAGCCTGCAGCCGATCGCCTCCAAACTGGTCAAGGAAATCGCCATGTTCGGCGGCGAAATCGCGAAGTTCGTCAGCCCGACCGTGCGCGATGACGTGGTAGAGCGCATCGCCGCGAATGGTCTTCAGGGAGACTACTGAGGCCATTCGCGCTCAAATCATTCATTGTACCGACAGCGGGCGCGTTCTATCGCGCCATGCCATGGTTCGGACCCAGCTTGTGAGTATTCGATGAAGTTTCGCCTCCCGCTTACTGCCTTGATGCTGGGCGCCGCGCTCGCGGCCGGTCCTGCGTTCGCCAAGAAGAAGGAGCCCGTCGCTCCGCCTGCGACCGCGCTGCCGACCTTCACCGATCCCGACGTTGCGCACGATCCCGACGACGTTCTCTATCTCGATCTGTCGGATGGCGGGCGCGTGGGAATTCGCCTGATGCCCCAGTGGGCGCCCCACCATGTCGAGCGCATCAAGACGCTGGCCCGGGAAGGGTTTTACGACGGCCTCATCTTCCACCGCGTCATCGACGGCTTCATGGCGCAGACGGGCGATCCGACCGGCACCGGGCAGGGGGGCTCGAAGCTTCCCGATCTGGACGCCGAGTTCAATTCGATGCCGCACTTGCGCGGTACGGTCTCGATGGCGCGTACCAACGATCCGAACAGCGCCAACAGCCAGTTCTTCATCGTGTTCTACCCGCGCTTCGCGCTGGACCGGAAGTACACGGTGTTCGGTCGCGTGATCCTGGGCATGCAGTACGTCGACAAGATCGAGCGCGGCGAGCCGCCGGAAAAACCGACCAGGATCATTCAGGCCTCGCTCGCCTCGCAGCACAAGGCGCCGCCGGACTTTGCGGCCCTGAATGCGCCTGCCGCTCCCATCACGGCGGACCAGCTCAGCAATTCGCAGTCGAACTGACGGGCTCGCGCATTCGCGCATCCTGAGCTTGTCGAAGCGAGCGCCTTGCTCTAGCCCGCCGCGCCATGCGCGTTGACCTTTTCGACTTCGACCTGCCGCCCGAACGCATAGCCCTGCGCCCAGCACGGCCACGCGACGCGGCACGGCTGCTCGTGGTCGATGGCGACGCGCCTTTCGCGGACCGCCATGTGCGCGACCTGCCCGGCCTGCTGCGCAAGGGCGACGTGCTGGTGTTCAACGATACCCGCGTCATTCCCGCCCAGCTCGAAGGCAAGCGGGGCGAGGCGCGGATCGGCGCGACCTTGCACAAGCGCATGGATCTCAGGCGCTGGCAGGCCTTCGTGCGCAATGCCAAGCGTCTGAAACCCGGTGATCGCATCGCATTTCCGGCCGGTGTCACGGCGCTGGCCGAACAGCGGTACGAAGATGGCAGCTGGACCTTGCTGTTCGAGGGTGAGGAGCCGGTCGAAGTGCTTCTGGAGCGTGCGGGGCGCATGCCGCTGCCGCCTTACATTGCCGGCAAGCGCGAGACCGACGAAGCCGACGCCAGCGATTACCAGACCATGTTCGCGCGGGAAAAAGGGGCTGTCGCGGCGCCCACGGCGGCCCTGCATTTCACGCCCGAACTGGTGGAGAGGCTCGATGCCGCCGGGATCGCCAGCGAGACGCTGACGCTGCACGTCGGCGCGGGCACGTTTCTTCCGGTCAAGGCGGACGATACCGCCGATCACCGCATGCATGCGGAATGGGGCCGGATAGACCAGGCCACCGCCGATCGCCTCAACCAGGCACGCGCGGCGGGCGGTCGGCTGATCGCGGTTGGTACCACGTCGCTGCGCCTGCTCGAGAGCGCGGCCGGCGAGGACCGCGTGATCTGTCCCTTCGAAGGCGATACGTCGATCTTCATCACGCCGGGTTATCGTTTCAAGGCGATTGACGGGTTGATGACGAACTTCCACTTGCCCAAATCGACGCTGTTCATGCTGGTCAGCGCGCTGATGGGGCTCGAAAAGATGCAGGCGGTCTATGCCCATGCCATCGCCGGGGGCTATCGCTTCTACAGCTACGGCGATTCGAGTCTGCTGCTGCCATCGGAGGAACTATGAACATGAAGCGAGTTGCGGTTTTGCTGTGCGCGATGCTGGCATGGGGCTCCGGTTCGGCGCATGCGGTTGAGCCGTCAGCCGAAGTCAAGGCGCTGACGCCCGAAGCCGAGCAGCAACTCGCCGCGGAGCTCGGCCAGTGTTTCGCCCTGAAGTCGACGGGCGAAGACCGCCTTACCCTTGCCCGCTGGTTTGTCGCTGCGCTTGGCTCCGCGCCGCAGACGGCCGATGTCGCCAAGGTCGATCCGGCCCAGAAGGACAAGCTGGATCGTCAGGTCGCGGTCATCTTTACACGGCTGATGACGGTCGACTGCGCCGAACAATCCCGTCCCCTGTTCCAGGCGCGCAGCAGTGCCGGCTTTCGCGCGGCTGGTGGAACGCTTGGTCGCCTTGCCATGCAGGAGTTGATGGGCGATCCTAAAACGGCGTCGGCCATGCTGGGCGGCTATACCTCGTACCTGCGTGAAGAGGATTTTGCCGATCTGGTGAAATGACGCGATGGGCCCTTGGCACTGGGCATTTGCCATCCCATTGTGGGCCTCATGCAATCCATTCTCGAAATCAGTGGCCTGACGAAGACTTACGCGGGCGGCTTCACTGCGCTCAGGGGTGTGGACCTTTCGATCCGCAAGGGCGAGATATTTGCGCTTCTGGGCCCCAACGGCGCCGGCAAGACCACGTTGATCGGCGCGGTGTGCGGTCTGGTACGGCCGACTTCGGGCACGATCCATGCGTTCGGCGAGGACATGGCCACGCACTGGCGTTCGCTTCGCGCACGTATCGGCCTCGTCCCGCAGGAACTTGCGACCGACATGTTCGAGCCGGTGCTGCGTTCGGTCGGTCATTCGCGGGGGCTGTTCGGGCTGCCGCCGGACCCGGCCAAGATCGAGGAAATCCTCCGGGCGCTCAGTCTCTGGGACAAGCGGAACGATCAGATCAGGATGCTGTCGGGCGGGATGAAGCGCCGCGTGCTGATCGCCAAGGCGCTGGCGCACGATCCCGAACTGCTGTTCCTCGATGAGCCGACCGCGGGGGTCGATGTCGAACTGCGCCGCGACATGTGGCGCCAGATCGCGCTGCTGCGCGAGCGGGGGACGACGGTCATCCTGACCACGCACTACATCGAAGAGGCCGAGGAGATGGCGGACCGTGTCGGCGTCATCAACAAGGGCGAGATCCTGATGGTGGACGAAAAGCAGGCGATGATGGAGCGGCTCGGCCGGACCGAGGCGCTGATAACGCTCACGCAGCCGCTGGGCGACGTGCCCGATAGCCTTTCGGCCTTTCCGGTCTCGCTCGACAAGGACGGCACCGTGCTGTGCTATCGCGGCGGAGGCGGCGATGGGGACAGCGCGGGGACATCGGAAGTCGCCGAACTGACCAAGGCGCTGACGCGCGCGGGTATCGACTATTCAGCCATCGACATCCACGAATCGAGCCTCGAGGACATCTTCGTCGACCTGCTCGATGGAGGTGCGGCATGAGCCTGTTCAACGCACGCAGCGCCTGGACCATCTACAAGCGCGAACTCTTTCGCGCCTTTCGTACTGCGCTGCAGTCGATCATCGCGCCGGTCCTGACCACGACGCTTTATTTCGTGGTCTTTGGCGCCGCGATCGGCGGGCAGATGCAGGGGGGCATGGGCGGCGTGAACTACGGCGCGTTCATCGTTCCCGGCCTGCTGCTGCTGACGCTGCTGGGCGAGAGCACGTCCAACGCCAGCTTCGGCATCTACATGCCGCGCTTCACCGGCGCGATCTACGAGCTTCTGTCGGCTCCGGTCGGCGTCGCCGAAACGCTGGTCGGCTTTGTCGGCGCGGCGGCCACCAAGTCGCTCATCCTTGCGACGATCATTCTGGTGACGGCCAGCTTCTTCGTCGACTATTCGATTGCCCATCCGGTCTATGCCTTCGGCTATATCCTGCTGGTTTCGGCAAGCTTTTCACTGTTCGGCTTCATCCTCGGCATCTGGGCCGACAGCTTCGAGAAGCTGTCGGTCGTGCCCATGCTGATTCTGATGCCGCTGACGTTCCTGGGCGGAACCTTCTATTCGATCCAGGTCCTGCCGGAGCCGTGGCGCTCGGTGGCGATGGCCAATCCGGTGGTCTATCTCGTCAACGGCCTGCGCTGGACGTTTTACGGCAGTTCGGACGTCTCCATTGGCCTGTCGCTGGGGCTGACGCTGCTGTTCCTCGCAATTTGCGTGGCGCTCATCTCCTGGATCTTCCGGACCGGCTGGCGCCTGCGAGCATAACACGGTAATCGTTTGATATGACGAAGCGTTCCCCCGTCCTCGCCATTCTGCCTCTGTTGACGATCGCCGTGCCGGCGCATGCACAGGGCGGAGACGATCTCGAGCCCGAAACGGAATCCGAACTGGAAATGCCGGCGGGTCCCTTGCGGGTGGAAGCGCCGCCATTCGTCGATCCGGTGCCGTTCATCGAGGTCGGGCCGCCGCGCCTGAACAAGGCGGTCAAGGCGATGATCGAGGAAGCGATCCGCCGCGACGATTCGAAGGCGGTGGCAGCCGTGGTGAAAGTCGCGCTGGCGACACAGCCTTACGACGCCGATGAAATCCGGGCGATGCAGCGTAAATACCTGGACCGCAAGGCCCACGCGCTTGCGGTCATGACCCAGCGGGAGACGGATCGCATACGCAACTCCGGCGTGCTCGAACTCTGGAAGGGGCAGGTCGAACTCGGTGCTTTCCGGTCGACCGGCAATACCAGCAACTTCGGTTTCACCGGCGCGCTCAAGCTTGATCGCAAGGGCATCGACTGGCAGCATACGATCCTGCTCAATGCCGATTACCAGAAGGATTCCGGGAAGGTCACGCGCGAGAAGTACGGTGCGAGTTATCAGCCGCGCTACACGCTCAACGACGGGCTCTTCACCTTTGGTCGTGTCCAGTTCGAAAAGAACGAGATTCAGGGCATTCGTGACCGTTACTCGCTGTCGGGCGGCCTCGGCTACCGGGTGCTGAAGCGTCGGAACATGGATATGTCGCTGGAAGCGGGCCCGGCGGTCCGTCACACACTGTTCGTCGTCGAACCTTCGGAGACGACGTGGTCGATGCTGACCTCGCTGGAATTCAACTGGAAGGTCAACGGGACGCTCAAGTTCACGCAGAACGCATCGAGCTATGTGGGCTCGGACGACAGCACCTTCACCTCGCTCACCGGCATCGAGGCAGGGCTGGCCGAGGGCCTGAAGGCGAAGATGTCCTATTCGTTCCAGCACGAGACCTCGCCGCCCGACGGCGCGCTGAAGACGGACACTATTTCGCGCTTCTCGCTGGTCTACGGCTTCTGATTTCTCTAACGGGCGGTTCCATGAACCCCCGTTTCGAATTCCAGATCCACGCCACCGACGGCAAGGCCCGCACCGGCGTCATCCGCATGCGGCGTGGCGATATCCGCACGCCCGCCTTCATGCCGGTGGGCACTGCCGCCACGGTGAAGGCCATGAAGCCGCAGGACGTGCGCGCCACGGGCGCCGACATCATCCTGGGCAACACCTATCACCTGATGCTCCGCCCCGGCGCCGAACGCGTCGCGCGCCTTGGCGGGCTGCACAAGTTCATGAACTGGGATCGTCCGATCCTTACCGACAGCGGCGGCTATCAGGTCATGAGCCTGTCGGACCTGCGCAAGATCACCGAGGAAGGCGTGACCTTCGCCAGCCACATCGACGGTTCGCGCCATCACCTGACGCCCGAACGCTCGATGGAAATCCAGCGTCTGCTGGGCTCCGACATCGTTATGTGTTTCGACGAATGCCCCAAGATCGACCAGCCGCGCGACGTGATCGCGCGCTCGATGGAAATGTCGATGCGCTGGGCAAAGCGCAGCCGCGCGGGCTTCGACAGCGGCGGCGAGCACGCGGCGAACGCGGCGCTGTTCGGCATCCAGCAGGGCGCGCTCGACGAAGGGCTGCGCAAGGCCTCGGCCGATGCGCTCATCGACATCGGGTTCGACGGCTATGCGATCGGCGGCTTGGCGGTGGGCGAGGGGCAAGAGGCGATGTTCGCCACGCTCGATTTCGCCCCCGGCCAGCTTCCCGCCGACCGTCCGCGCTACCTCATGGGCGTGGGCAAGCCCGACGACCTCGTCGGTGCGGTGGAACGCGGCGTGGACATGTTCGATTGCGTGCTGCCCACGCGCTCGGGCCGCAACGGGCAGGCCTTCACCTGGAACGGCCCACTCAACATGCGCAACGCCCGCCATGCCGAGGATACCGGCCCGATCGACGAGCGCTGCACCTGCCCGACCTGCGGCACCTACAGCCGCGCCTATCTGCACCACCTGATCCGCTCGGGCGAAATCCTCGGCGCCATGCTGCTGACCGAGCACAACATCTCGTTCTACCAGCAACTCATGCAAGGCATGCGCGACGCGATCGGCGAGGGGCGCTTCGCTGCGTTCGCGGCGGATTTCCGGCGGGACTATCTCGGAAAATAGGCGCTGCCAGCGCTGTTAAATTTCTGAAAAATTCATCGCTACCGATTGAAATTGCGGGATAGATCGTCGAGCGTTCTCGCTGTAAAAGGGGGTGTAGCATGAAGAATTTCGCGGGCCTGTTGCTGATGGGCGCGGGGTTGGTGTCATCCGCCGCAGGCGCAGGAACTGCCGATGGGGCAACGGCCGGGCAGGTCGCGGCCCGTTTTGGCGCGCTGGAGAGCATCCAGCAGATCAGCCTGTCTCCGGAAGGGACCAAGGCTGCCTATATCACCCCTTTTGACGACGGTGCGGTGCTCTATGTGGCTGACCTGACCGTGGGGGGCGCACCCAAGGCCATTACCCGGCTGCTGAAGGAAAACGGCAGGCTTTCGTCGTGCACTTGGTCGACCGAGACGCGGCTGATATGCCAGGTCGTCTTTGTCGACACCCATCATGTCCCGATGCTCACCTATACGCGCGTTCTCGCGCTCGACAGTGACGGGAGCAATTTGCTCCAGTTGTCGAGCAGAACCTCGACGCGGGCACTGGGCGTGGCCCAGAATGGTGGCTGGATCATCGACTGGGATCTTGAGGGAGAGCCGAACAAGGTCCTCATGACCCGTGATTTCGTGCCGGAGAACACGATCAATACCCGGCTTGCCAGCGATGCCGAAGGCCTCGGGGTGGAGATGGTGGACATCCAGTCCGGGCGCCGCCGGACGGTGGAGAAAGCCAGCCTTGAAGCGAACACCTACTTGTCCGATGGGCATGGTAATGTCCGCATCATTGGGCTTCACGATGTCAACGGCAGCGGGACCCTGACCGGCAAGTTGCGTTACTATTACCGCAAGGTCGGTTCCCGCAAATGGGACGAGCTTGCCCGGTTGAACGTGGACGGTACGGTCGATGAAGGGTTCGATCCGGTCGCTGTCGATGCCAGGAGCAATTCGGTGTTCGGCTTCGAAGTGCACGACGGTTACCAGGGGCTCTACAGCGTCGCGCTGGATGGCAGCCTCGAGAAACGAAGAATTCTCGCCCGAACGGATGTCGATGTTGACGGACTTGTCCGTATCGGTCGCCAGAATCGTGTTGTCGGCGTGAGTTATGCGACCGACCGGCGCCGGACAGAATTCTTCGATCCCGAGTTGAACAAGCTCTCGCAAGCGCTGCACAAGGCGCTACCGGGCCAGCCTTCGATCGGTTTTCTCGATGCCAGTCGCGGAGAAACGAAGCTGCTGCTCGAAGCATCCAGCGATACCGATCCCGGCATGGTTTATCTGTTCGACAAGGCCAGTCGCAAGCTGGAGGCCGTGCTGCCGCTTCGCGCCTCCCTCGCCGATTTCCCGCTGGCGCCGATGAAGGCGATTACCTACCCGGCGGCGGACGGCACGATGATCCCGGCCTACCTGACCTTGCCGCTTGGCTCGTCGGGTAAGAACCTTCCTGCCATTGTCATGCCCCACGGGGGGCCGAGCGCGCGCGACGAGTGGGGTTTCGACTGGCTGGCACAGTTTTTCGCGGCTCGGGGATATGCCGTTCTGCAACCCAACTATCGCGGTTCATCGGGTTACGGAGCGGCCTGGTACAAGGAGAACGGGTTCAAGTCCTGGCGCACGGCGATCGGCGACGTCAACGATGCCGGACGCTGGCTCGCGGGGCAGGGGATTGCGGCACAAGGCAAGCTTGCCATCGTGGGATGGTCCTACGGGGGCTATGCGGCGCTCCAGAGCGCTGTGCTCGATCCGGACCTGTTCAAGGCTATCGTTGCGGTCGCTCCGGTGACGGATCTGGAGAAGCTGCGGGAAGAGTCGCAGGGTTTCACAAGCTCCGCCCTGGTGGACAAGTTCATCGGCCACGGCCCGCATGTAATCGAAGGTTCGCCGGCCCGTAACGCGGCGCGGATCAAGGCGCCGGTGCTGATGTTCCATGGCGATCTCGATCAGAACGTCGGTGTGGCCGAAAGCCGGTTCATGGCCGACAAGCTGCGCGATGCCGGAAAGTCCGTGACTTACGTGGAATTCAAGGATCTCGATCACCAATTGCGCAGTGCCGCCGCCCGCACGCGTGTGCTGAGTGAGAGTGATGCCTTTATCCGCAAGAACCTCGGGCTGAAGTGATCGTGTGAGGTCGGGCCGGCGGTTGTTCCGGACGGGCTGGACATGCCAGTCGCTTTTGCGGAGATTTGCAGGGCGGCCAGCCGGGGCGAATCGAACGTCGGACGCTGCGAATTTCCTCAATTGGAGAAGGCGTGGGCATGCCGACTGTTGCGATTGTCAGCCAGAAGGGCGGATCCGGGAAGACGACGCTGGCCCTGCATCTGGCGACTTGTGCGGCCTATGGCGACATGCAGACGTGCGTGATCGACCTCGATCCGCAGGCGACGGCGGCGGCCTGGGGCGACTGGCGGGGTGATTTTCTGCCCAAGATCGTCACCTGTCCGCCTGTGCGGTTGCATAGCACGATCCAGAAAACGCAGCGCGAAGGCACCGGGCTTGTGGTGATCGATACGCCCCCGCACGGCGATACGGCGGCCCGAGAGGCTGTGCGTGCGGCCGATCTCGTGCTTATCCCGACGCGGGCGCGGGCTTTCGATCTCCATGCGCTGGAGGCGACGGCCGAACTGGTCTCTTACGCGGGCAAGCCCGCTTTCGTGCTGCTCAACGGGGTTCCGCCCAGAGCGACGCGCATTGTCGCCGAGACGGGCGCATTCGCCGAAGGCCTGGGCTTGAAGCTGAGCCCGGTCACGTTCGGGGAACGCGCCGCGTTCCATCGCTCGTCGAGAGCAGGCGAAGTGGCTTCGGAAGTGGACCCGCAGGGCAAGGCCGCAGCGGAAGTCGATGCGCTGTGGCAATGGGCGCGCGGGCAGCTCGGTATCGAGGGTTCGGCCTGAAGGCCTTCAGGCGGGAACGCCGGCCTTGTCGGCATCGCCGTTCGCGGAGGCAATCTCCAGCTTGGTGCCGACATAGGCGATGAAGCGGCCGGTTCGCGAATCCATGAAACCGGCGCCGATCTTGCAGGCGCAGCGTTTTGCGGTTTCCAGGTCGGGATACCATTTGCCGATACGATGGGGCGTCACGAAGCGGTAGCGTGTCATGATGCGGCCCCCATGGCCCAGATCTGCTGCAGTTTCCTGACAAGTTCTTCGGATCGTGTAATTTTACAGGCGGATCGTCCCGCCGGCCGCCCATGCGAAAAGGGCGGCCCCGAAGGACCGCCCTTTCCTGAAATCCGTAAAGGATCCGAAATCAGCGCGAGTAGAACTCGACGACCAGGTTCGGTTCCATCTTCACCGGATAAGGCACTTCGTCGAGCGTCGGGACGCGGACGAAGGTCACCTTGTCGGTGCCGTCCTGAGCGACGTAGTCGGGGATCTCGCGCTCGGGCAGGCTCTGCGCTTCGATGACCAGCGCCATTTCCTTGGCCTTGTCGCCCAGGCTGATGACGTCACCGATCTTGATGCGGCGCGAGGCGATGTTGCACTTCACGCCGTTCACGCGGATGTGGCCGTGCGAAACGATCTGGCGGGCAGCGAAGATGGTCGGTGCGAACTTGGCGCGGTACACGACCATGTCGAGGCGCTGTTCGAGCAGGCCGATCAGGTTCTGGCCGGTGTCGCCCTTCATGGACGAGGCTTCCTGGTAGGTGCGCTTGAACTGCTTCTCGGTCACGTCGCCGTAGTAGCCCTTGAGCTTCTGCTTGGCGCGCAGCTGGATGCCGTAGTCCGAGAGCTTGCCCTTGCGGCGCTGGCCGTGCTGGCCCGGGCCGTAGCTGCGGCGGTTCACCGAGCTCTTGGGACGGCCCCAGATGTTCTCGCCCATGCGGCGGTCGAGTTTGTACTTGGCGCTCTTGCGCTTCGACATAAGATGTCTTTCCGTTCTGCTTGCCGCGCTGTCACCGTGACTGCGCGATCCATAGTTTCCCGGGGCGCACCATCCAGCCGTATTCCACTGGATGCGGCCGCCGCTTCACCGGGGTGCGGGGCCGAATGGACGAACCTGTCCATAAGGGCAGGCGCCATGTGAAGGGCGGCCCTTACCGCCCGGTGCGCAGGAGTCAAGGATTTTCGGGGGGCACTTGCTCAAGGTAGTCATGGAAGGGCGCTATTCCGGCAGGGAATCCAGCTTGGCGATACCCTCCAGATGATCATCCCAGTCGGCGCGGCTCGCGTAGCAGATATGGGCATCGGGCCGCAGCGGCAGGGGGCTGTCCAGACTGCCCGCGGGTACGGCCAGCAAGGCGCCATCCATCTGAAGGCAGGGCAGGGCGGAACCGCATTCGGTGCAGAAGCTTCGCTGGTGCCGTGTGCCGGGGAGGCTGTACGTGCTGACATGATCGTGTCCCGACAACCATGTCAGCCTGGCCGATGCGGCGAAGAGGTTGGCGGCGTGGGCCGAGCCGGTGTCCTTCCGGCAGCGCTGGCAATGGCACAGGAAAAAGCTGTCGAAACGGCCGTGAACCTCGAATGTCACCGCGCCGCAAAGGCAGGAGCCGTTCGCGGTCTTATCCATGGCAACCTCCCTGTACGGACCTGAGACGGGTCTGGCGCTTACGGCCTAGCCGCGCGGGCGGCGGGCGTTTTCCAGCGTGGAAAGCACGCCGCGCAGGGTGCGTACTTCCAGATGGTTCCAGCCCGGCTTGGTCAGCAGGTTGCGCAGGGTCAGCCGGTTGGCGGCCGCGCGCGTCTTGGGCCAGAAGTAGTTCTTGTCTTCCAGCAGGCGCTCGAAGTGGCCGATCAGGCCTTCCAGCTCTTCCTGCGGGGCAGGGGGGAGCAGCTCTTCGAGCGTGGGCTGTTCGAGGCCTGCGTTCCCCTCGGCGTTGCTCGGGACATGCTTGCTCCACTCGTAGGCGCACAGGATCACGGCCTGGGCGAGATTGAGCGAGGCGAATTCGGGATTGATCGGCACGGTGAGGATCGCGCGTGCAAGGGCAACGTCCTCGGTTTCCAGCCCAGAGCGCTCCGGTCCGAAGACATAGGCAGAGCGGCCCGGTGCAGCATGGATTTCGCGCGCGGCCTGTTCGGGGGTGACGACAGGCTTGGTGACGCCCCGCTTGCGCACGGTGGTCGCATAGACGTTGGCGCAGTCGGATACGGCCTCGGCCAGCGTCTCGAAAACCTGCGCGCCTTCCAGCACTTCGTCGGCGCCCGCGGCGGCGGGGCCGGCCGAGGGATTGGGCCAGCCGTCGCGCGGGGAGACGAGGCGCATTTCGGTAAGCCCGAAATTGAGCATGGCGCGCGCGGCCTTGCCGATATTCTCGCCAAGCTGCGGGCGGACGAGGACGATGACGGGGGCTTGCTCAGACATTGTCGTCGTCCCCAACGGCAACATCGCGAACGGTGCCCGCGAATTCCTCGAAGTCCCTGGCCTCGTTGAACGAGCGGTAGACGCTGGCGAAGCGGATATAGGCGACCGAATCGAGCACGCGCAGGCCATCCATCACCATTTCACCGATCGCGAGCGAGGAAATCTCGGCCTCGCCGCTGGTTTCCACCTGGCGCTGCACGCCGGAGACGAGCTGGTCGATCTTCTCGTGGTCGATCCCGCGCTTGCGGCAGGCGAGCGTGACCGACTGTTCGAGCTTGGAGCGGTCGAACGGTTCGCGCGCGTCGTTGCTCTTCACCACGGTCACTTCGCGCAGCTGGATGCGCTCGAAGGTGGTGAAGCGGGCGCCGCAACTCGAACACTGGCGCCGCCGCCGGATCGCGGTGTTGTCCTCGGTCGGACGGCTGTCCTTTACCTGCGTATCGTCGTTGGCGCAGAACGGGCAGCGCATTTCAGACCTTCACTTTCACAGAACGGATGCGTTCAGTCGGGCCGGACGCGCTTGTAGAACTTGTAGCCGGCACCGGCAGCAAGGCCGAGGCCGACGGAGACGAGCGGCAGCATGGCACCGGCCATGGCCCCCAGCGCGCCCCAGACGAGCACCGGCTTGGTCGAGGGATGGTCGAGACCGTCCCTGAGCATTCCGGCGAGTTCCTGGCGTGCGTCGTAGACGAAATCGCCAGTATCGTTGGGGCGGCGGGGATCGCTCATGTCAGTCCTCGTAGATCGGGAAGCGGTCGCACAGGGCCTCAACGCGCGAACGCACGTTCTGTTCCACCTGCGCGTCACCCGCTTCGCCGCACTTGGCAAGGCCATCGAGCACGTCGGCGACCATGTTGCCGATCTCGCGGAATTCCTCGACGCCGAAGCCGCGCGTGGTGCCGGCCGGCGAGCCGACGCGGATGCCGCTGGTCTTCATCGGCGGCAGCGGGTCGAACGGGATGCCGTTCTTGTTGCAGGTGATGCCCGCACGCTCCAGCGCCTCGTCGGCATCCTTGCCGGTCACGCCCAGCGGCGAGAGGTCGATGAGCGCGAGGTGCGTGTCCGTGCCGCCCGAGACGATCTCGGCGCCGCGGCTCTTGAGCGTGTCGGCAAGGGCCTTGGCGTTCTCGACAACCTGCTTGCAGTAATCCTTGAACTCGGGACGCAGCGCTTCGCCGAAGGCGACGGCCTTGGCAGCGATGACGTGCATCAGCGGGCCGCCCTGCAGGCCGGGGAAGACCGCCGAGTTGATCTTCTTGGCTAGCGCCTCGTCATTGGTGAGGATCATGCCGCCGCGCGGACCGCGCAGGGTCTTGTGCGTGGTGGTCGTGGCGATGTGCGCATAGGGGAAGGGCGAGGGGTGCAGGCCCGCGGCCACGAGGCCGGCGAAGTGCGCCATGTCGACCTGGAACAGCGCGCCCACGCTGTCGGCGATTTCGCGCATGCGCTTGAAATCGATCACGCGCGGATAGGCCGAGCCGCCCGCGATGATCAGCTTGGGCTCATGCTCCCTGGCCAGCTTCTCGACTTCGTCGTAGTCGATCAGGTGGGTGTCCTTGGTGACGCCGTACTGCACGGCATTGAACCACTTGCCCGACATGGCAGCACGGGCGCCATGCGTGAGGTGGCCGCCGGCATCGAGGCTCATGCCCATGATGGTGTCGCCGGGCTTGACCGTGGCGAGCAGCACTGCGCCGTTCGCCTGCGCGCCCGAGTGGGGCTGGACGTTGGCAAAGGCGCAATCGAACAGCTGCGTGGCGCGGGCAATGGCCAGCGCTTCGACTTCGTCCGAAGGCTCGCAGCCCTGATAGTAGCGCTTGCCGGGATAGCCCTCGGCGTACTTGTTGGTGAGCACCGAGCCCTGCGCTTCGAGCACGGCCTTGGAGACGATGTTTTCCGAAGCGATCAGTTCGATCTGCTTGCGCTCGCGCTTCAATTCCTTGCCGATCGCGTTGGCGACGGCCGGATCGCTCTGGGCGATCGTTTCGGTGAAGAAGCCGGGGGAACGGATGGCGGTTTCGACAGTCATGTTCGTGGACCTCTTCGGATCAGGCAGGAGGATTGGAGAGCTTTTCGACACGTCCGGCATGGCGGCCGCCGCCGAACTCGGTCGAAAGGAAGGCATCGAGGCAGGCCTTAGCCATGTCGACGCCGGTCAGCCGCGCGCCCATGGCGATGCAGTTGGCGTTGTTGTGCTCGCGGGCGAGAGCCGCGGAGAGCGGCTCCGAGACCAGTGCGCAACGGCAGCCGGGCTCGCGGTTGACCGCGATCGAGATGCCGATGCCCGAACCGCACAGCGCGACGCCGTATTCGGCGGTGCCGTCGGCAACGACCGAGGCGAGCTTGTAGCCGTAGTCGGGATAGTCGACGCGGTCGGCGGTTTCGGGGCCGAGATCGGCCACTTCGTGGCCGAGGCCGATGAGGTATTCGCGCAGTTCGGCCTTGAGGTCGACGGCGGCGTGATCGGATGCGATGGCAATGCGCATGAGCGAAACGGGCCTGTCCTTTGCGGGGGATTCGTTTGCGATCCCCTTAGTCGCGAGTTCGTCGCAAAGCGAGTCCCGGGAGTGGAACAGTCCCACGCGTTCGGGGCGGGTGCCCTCGAGGAATCGTGAATTTCAGGAACTTCACCCACTCGGGTTATGGCGAGTTCTATGAAAATAATTGTATTTCAGCATCTTGGTGCCGTCGAAACCTGACACTGCGACAGCGTGGCTTTCGTGGCGGGGATGGACGGTTCAAGGAGCGTGACGGACGGATGCCGCGCACAGTGTGGCAGGCGAGGGGGATGTAGGAAAACATTTCCGCAATTCCGCCGCGGGCCGGCGGTCCGAAGCTTCCGGGGGCGGGCGAAACGGTCGCCGGTCCCCGGAAAGCTGATGGACGGCACGGGCCGTCAGGCAGGGATCATCATCGCGGCGGTCTCGTCGCGATGCTTTTTCAGGTACTTCATGAAGGGCGTGCCACCGGTCCCGATCTCGGTGTCGTTTCCGGCGGACTGGGAGCCCTGTTTGTTGATGTAGCTTGCCGCATATTCCAGATGGCGGCTGCGGAAATCAGCGACGGCCTGCACGGCGCGGTTGTATACCCCGATCAGCTCGCGGTCGCGCTTTTCGGTAACGAAGGCGCGCAGGGTGGAATGGGCGCGGACATCGTCGATGAAGCGCCGGTGTGCCGGCGGGCGATAGGCGTGAAGGTCGTCGAGATAGGCTTTCAGCGGGTCGGCGGCATGGCCGACGCCGAGCAGGGCGTCCATGATCGGCACGATCGAGGATTGCGACCCGGTCTGCCCGCGAAACACCTGCGGCTTGCCGGCGAACTTTTCGACACCTTCATAGACAATGCCGCCCTTGAGCGCAGGATTGTCCTTCCAGCCGTGGATGTAGGGGCGCACCCGGTGAAAGTAGATATAGGGATCGCACTGGTCCGGCATGCGATCGAAGATCGCGCTGACATCGGACCAGACGACGACCATCTGTTCGAGCAGCGAACGGGCGTGCACTTCGTCCCCGTCCCGCGCGGCCTCGATGAGCGGAGCGATCAGGGCCAGTGCCTCGCCGGCGCGGGCCTCGATGGCGACGTGGACCAGCACGAACCACGCCTCGTCGATGCCGCCCGCGAACTTCTGGATCATGTAGATGTTGTCGAGGCCGATGGGCCGGCCGGGATCGATCGTTCCCCAGTTGTCGAGGACATAGCCGCTGTACTGCAGGAGCGGCTGCTGCCCGAGCCTGCCGGCGAGCGCTACGATCGGCACGGCGATCGTGGCCGGAAGAGACGATGCCGGCTCGACCCCGCCCCAGATGTAGGACTGGGCCAGAAAGGAATAATGGACCATCGCCATGCGGACCTGGCTTTCGTCCAGTGCGGCAATGGCGTGCGCGTCGACCGGGGGCAGGTGGGCATGCACGGCATCGCGCAGCTTGCCGGCCGGCAGGAATTCGGGAATGCGCAAGGCCACGTCGCGGGCATCGGCAAGATGACCCTCGAACCTCACATCGGGGGCGTCGTGGGTGCACAGAAATCCGCGCTGAGGGATGATGCCGTAGGAAGCAAGCTCGGCAAGGCTCATTTTGGAATTTCTCCCTTTGTATTTTGCCGTGCAATTTTATACCGTTTCAGGGTGAATGAGCTTGCATTGTCGCGCAATATTGCGCGAATTTTATCAATGATTGACGGTCATGGACGCCATAGACGACAAAATATTGCGCGAACTTGAGGCCGATGGCCGAATCAGCAACCTGCAGCTTGCCGAGCGTGTAGGCCTTTCGCCTTCGGCCTGCCTTCGCAGGGTACAAGCCCTTGAATCGCAAGGCGTGATAAAGGGTTACCGCGCCGTGCTGGACCGTAGCAAGCTGGGCGCAGGGCTCACCGTCTTCGTGATGGTCGGCCTCTCTGGCCAGCTCAAGGAGGATGCGCAGGCATTTGAGACCGCCATGGCCGCAGCCCCGCAGGTGCGCGAGTGCCACAACATTACAGGCTCGGTCGAATATCTCCTGCGCGTCGAGGTCGCCGATCTTGCCGCCTACAAGCACTTTCATTCGGAAACGCTGGGTACGCTTGCCCAGGTGTCCAGCTATACCTCCTACGTGAGCCTCGGCTCATCGAAGGACTTGCGCGGCTGAGGCCGCCGCGCGCGGTATTCTGCATTGAAAAACCCCGCCGAAGCGGGGCTTTTCGAATTTACTGATCGAGGAACGAGCGCATCTTTCGCGACCGGCTCGGGTGCTTGAGTTTCCTCAGCGCCTTGGCTTCGATCTGGCGGATACGTTCGCGCGTCACCGAGAACTGCTGGCCGACTTCCTCCAGCGTGTGGTCGGTGTTCATGCCGATGCCGAAGCGCATGCGCAGCACGCGTTCCTCTCGCGGGGTCAGCGAGGCCAGGACGCGGGTGACCGTTTCCTTGAGGTTCGACTGGATCGCCGCGTCCACCGGGATGATCGCGTTCTTGTCCTCGATGAAATCGCCCAGGTGCGAATCTTCCTCGTCGCCGATCGGCGTTTCGAGGCTGATCGGCTCCTTGGCGATCTTCATCACCTTGCGCACCTTTTCGAGCGGCATGGAAAGACGCTCTGCCATTTCCTCCGGCGTGGGCTCGCGGCCCTGTTCGTGGAGGAACTGGCGGCTGGTGCGCACCAGCTTGTTGATCGTCTCGATCATGTGGACCGGGATACGGATCGTGCGCGCCTGGTCGGCGATCGAGCGGGTGATCGCCTGACGGATCCACCATGTTGCGTAAGTCGAGAACTTGTAGCCGCGGCGGTATTCGAACTTGTCGACCGCCTTCATCAGGCCGATGTTGCCTTCCTGGATGAGGTCAAGGAACTGCAGGCCGCGGTTGGTGTATTTCTTGGCGATCGAGATCACCAGACGCAGGTTCGCCTCGACCATTTCCTTCTTGGCGATGCGCGCCTCGCGCTCGCCCTTCTGCACCATGTTGACGATGCGGCGGAATTCGGGGAGCGCCATGCCGGTGGCAGCGGCGATGTCAGAGACTTCCGAGCGGATGCGTTCGACCGAATCGGTCTCGTTCTCGGCGAAGGCAGCCCATTTCTTGTCCTTCTTCGCCATTTCCGGCAGCCAGGTGTCGTCCAGTTCGCGGCCGACGTAGGTCGACAGGAAGTCGACGCGCTTCACCTTGTGGCGCTCGGCCAGACGCAGCATCTGGCCGCCCAGCGTCGTCAGGCGACGGTTGTAGGCATAGAGGTTGTCGACCAGGTATTCGATCTTGGTGGCGTGGAACTGCACCGATTCCACCTGCGCGGTCAGGTCCTCGCGCAGCTGCTGGTACTTCTCTTCCTTCGCGGCCGGGAAATCGATGCCCAGCGCGAGCGCATCGAGGCGTTCCGACTGGAGCTTCTCGAAGGTCTGGAACAGGTCGGTGATGGTCGCGAACTTCTCGAGCGCCTCGGGCTTGAGCGCGGCTTCCATCTGGGCGAGCGAGAGCGTGTTGTCTTCCTCGTCGTCCTCTTCCTTGCGGCGCGTGGAGCCTTCCTCGCCTTCCTCGCCGTCCTCGGAGGTTTCCTCCTCGTCGTCGTCATCGTCCTCCTTGTAGGAGGGGCCGGCGGTGGCTTCGCTGATTTCGCCGTCGTCGTCGCTCTCGCCGTCCTCGTTGAGGTTTTCCGGCGCCGGTTCCTTCGAGAGCATGGCGTCGAGATCGAGGATCTCGCGCAGCTGCATCTCGCCGTTGTTGAGCGCTTCGGACCACTGGATGATGGCGTGGAAGGTGAGCGGGCTCTCGCACAGGCCCAGGATCATCATGTCCCGGCCGGCCTCGATGCGCTTGGCGATGGCGATTTCGCCCTCGCGGCTGAGCAGTTCG
This sequence comes from Novosphingobium mangrovisedimenti, assembly GCF_025153475.1. Lineage (GTDB taxonomy): Bacteria > Pseudomonadota > Alphaproteobacteria > Sphingomonadales > Sphingomonadaceae > Novosphingobium > Novosphingobium mangrovi_A. Next base: position 98,055 of record NZ_JANZXA010000010.1, on the reverse strand, counting down.
ACCGCGCCCATTTCACGCAGGTACATGCGCACCGGGTCGTCGGTGCGCTCGACCGTTTCCTTCTTCTTGGTCTCGACGACCATCCTTGGCGCGGCGGTATCGTCGCTCGAGTCGATTTCCTCGACCTCGTTGTCCTCCTGCGCGTCCTCGTCGCTCTCGACGATGTTGACGCCCATTTCGGAGATTGCGGCCATGATGTCCTCGATCTGCTCGGAAGACATCTGGTCCTGAGGCAGGGCCTCGTTGAGCTCGTCATACGTGATGACGCCGCGGCGCTTGGCGCGCGCGATCAGCTTCTTGATCGAGGCTTCGTTGAGATCGATCAGCGGCGCGTCGTTGCCGTCGGTGGTCTCGCCGCTGGTATTGTCGTTTTTGCTCATTCTTCCGCCGTTAACTCGTGCTGCCCCGATCAGATCGTATAATTATACAATCCGGACTAGGACGCATGTCTGTTCGCCATTTGCCTTAGGCGACTGTCAAATTCCAGCTTTCTCTTGAGCAAGCGTTGCTGCTCGGCAAAAGACTCCTCCGACAGCTCGTTTTCGAACCGCGCAGTTGCCCGTGCCAGAGCTGCTTCCAGGACCGGACGCTCTACCAAGAGATCGATGGCCTGAGAGAGTTCCGCTGCCGCCTGCTGTGCATCTGCGTCGGGGGCCAGAAAGCCGAAGCGCAGCCCCGAATATTCAGCGGTCCCGGGAACTTCCAGACCATTTGCGCTCAATATGGTGGCAAGGGCATCGCTTTCAAGCACATCTGTTGCGTCACTGCATTCCAGCAGCGTGGAAAAGCGCGGATCGAGCTCGGAGGTGCGGGCCAACGCCTCTGCGTGGCGGTGAATTTGCCCGGGCCAGCGAATCAGGCCGGCGAGCACTGCATTGGACAGAGCGTCACGCGAACCGCCTGCCATGGCCTTGCGCAGCCGCTCGAGTGATTCGGGCGAGGACGGCGTGGGGGCAGGGCGCCCGGGCTGCCACTTGCCGCCACGTTGCCTGGGCTGGAAGCTCTGTCTGTTGCCGCCTTCCCAACGGTTCTCGCGCCTGGGAAAGGCGAAGGCGGAATAGCGGTCCTGCAATTCGCGGCGATAGAGGCTGGCGATGTCGGGATGCTGGATCGAATCGACATGCTCCATCAGACGGGCCTTGAGACCGGCCTTGTCCTCGGGTGTGGCAAGGGGGTGGGCGTCGCGTTCGAATTCCCACAGAACGTCGATCAGGCTCTGTGCCTCGCCCAGCAGTTCTTCCATCGCCTTGGCGCCTCTGGCCTTGATCAGGTCGTCGGGGTCGAGCCCCTCGGGCAGGCGTACGATGCGCAGCGAATGGGCCGGGCGCAGCAGGGGCAGGGCGCGGGTAATCGCACGCATCGCCGCGCGCTGTCCGGCGGCATCCCCGTCGAAGCACAGGATCGGCATTTCGACGTGGCGCCAGAGCAGTTCGATCTGGTTCTCGGTCAGCGCGGTGCCGAGCGGGGCGACGCACTCGGCAATTCCTGCCGCCGCGAGCGCGATCACGTCCATGTAGCCTTCGACCACGACCATCCGGCCCGACTGGCGCGCGGCCGGCGCGGCGCGGTGGAGGTTGTAGAGCGTGCGCCCCTTGTCGAAGAGCGGGGTGTCCGGCGAGTTGAGGTACTTGGGGGCGTCGGTCTTGGTCTTGGCGAGGATGCGTCCCCCGAAGGCGATCACCCGCCCGCGCGCATCCTCGATCGGCAGCATCAGGCGGCCACGGAACCGGTCGTAGGGATCGCGGTCTTCCACCGCGATCCTGAGGCCGGCCTCGATCAGCATGGGTTCCGGGAAGCGCGAGAGTGCCTCCTTCAGCGCTTGCCGGCCTTCCGGCGCATAGCCGAAGCCGAAGCGCTGCATGGTATGCCCGTCGAACCCGCGCGTCGCCAGATAGGCGCGCGCTGCCTCTCCTTCCGGCGCGGCGAGGTTGTGGACGAACCATTCCTGCGCCGCTGCCATGACATCGTGCAGCGTATCGCGCTTTTCCGCCGCCCGCGCGGCGCGCGGATCGGGGGCGGGAACGTCCATCCCCGCCTCGGCCGCCAGTTCCTTGACCGCGTCCATGAAGGCAAGGCCCTGGTGGTCGGTCATCCAGCGGATGGCATCGCCATGCGCGCCGCAGCCGAAGCAGTGATAGAAGCCCTTTTCGTCGTTGACGGTGAAGCTTGGGCTTTTCTCGTTATGGAAGGGGCAGCACGCCTTGTACTCGCGCCCCGCCTTCTGCAGGCGCGTCGAACGGCCGATCAGCGTCGAAAGCGTGATGCGGGATCTAAGCTGATCGAGCCATTGGGGCGTTAGCACGGGACGTGCCGCCTTTCGCTACGGGTCAGGCCAGCGCGGCCTTTACCCAGCCGCTGGCCTTGCCCATGTCGAGCTGGGCGCCGTGGCGTTCCTTGAGCAGGCCCATGACCTTGCCCATGTCCTTCATGCCCGCAGCACCGGTCTCGGTCTTGATCGCTTCGATCGCGGCCCTGGTTTCCTCTTCCGACATCTGCGCCGGCAGGAACTCCTCGATCACGACGAGTTCGGCCTTTTCCTCTTCGGCGCGCTCCGGTCGGCCGCCTTCCTCGAACAGCTTGATCGATTCGCGGCGCTGCTTGACCATCTTCTGCAGCACGTCGATCACCATGGCATCGTCCTCCGGCAACTCGGTGGCGGTGCGCAGTTCGATGTCGCGGTCCTTGAGCTTGGCGAGGATGAGACGCACGGCGGCGAGGCGCGGCTTGTCGCCCGACTTCATAGCGGAAATCTGTGCGGCCTTGATCGAATCGCGGATCATTGTTCTTCTGTTTTCCTGATGAGTGTGAAACGTGGCTGCGCAAAAGTTAGCAAGCCGCGCGGCAAATTGCACCCTCGCGCCTTGACGCCATGCACAACCGTGTCTAGCGGGTGGGCCTTAGCACTCATCGTCAGAAACGCCTCAAACGGAGCGACCCATCATGGCCGACGCCGCACATACGCTTGCGCCCAAACCGGAAGGGGCGACGGGCGTTCTCGTCCTGAGCGACGGGAACGTCATCTGGGGACGCGGATTCGGCGCCGAAGGAGAAGCGGTGGGCGAAGTCTGCTTCAACACCGCGATGACCGGCTATCAGGAAGTGATGACCGATCCGTCCTACGCCGGGCAGATCGTGACATTCACGTTCCCGCATATCGGCAATGTCGGTGTCAACGACGAGGATCTCGAATCGAAAGTCGAAGGCGCGGTCGGCTGCGTGGTTCGCGAAGACGTGACCCAGCCCTCGAACTTCCGCTCGCACGGCGCGTTCGGCGACTGGCTGGCGAGCAAGGGCAAGATCGGCCTGGCCGGTGTCGATACCCGCGCGCTGACCCGCCGCATCCGCCTTTCCGGCGCGCCCAACGCGGTGATCGCCTATCGTAAGGACGGCCAGTTCGACATTCCCGCGCTGCTCAGGAAGGCGCAGGAATGGCCCGGCCTCGAAGGCATGGACCTTGCCAAGCTGGTCAGCCGCCACGGCAAGGAAGACTGGGAAGGCTCCACCTGGGCGCTGGGCAAGGGCTACGGCCGGTCTCCGCGCGATGCTCGCCCGCACGTCGTCGCCATGGACTTCGGCGGCAAGGACAACATTTTCCGCAACCTGGTGAAGGCCGGAGCGCGGGTGACGGTGGTTCCCGCCGAAACCTCGCTGGAGCAGATCCTCGAACTCAAGCCCGACGGCGTGTTCCTCTCGAACGGCCCCGGTGATCCGGCGGCGACCGGCAAGTACGCCGTGCCGGTGATCCGGGGGCTGCTGGAGCGCGACATTCCGATCTTCGGCATTTGCCTGGGCCACCAGATGCTGGCGCTGGCCGCGGGCGCGAAGACTTCCAAGATGTTCCAGGGCCATCGCGGCGCGAACCATCCGGTCAAGCGGCTGGCGGACGACGTGGTCGAGATCACCTCGATGAACCACGGCTTCGCGGTCGACAACACGACGCTGCCCGACACGCTCGAGGAAACCCATGTCTCGCTGTTCGACGGCAGCAACTGCGGTATCGCCGTCAAGGGCAAGCGCGCCTTCGGCGTGCAGTACCACCCCGAGGCGAGCCCGGGGCCGCAGGACAGCTTCTATCTCTTCGAGAAGTTCGTGGGGATGCTGGGTTGAAGCGGGCAGCTGCCTTTGCGCTGGCCGCATGCGGCCTGGTCGCGGCGTGCAAGGAGGCGCCGCCCCGGCCACCGGCGATGAGCGACGCGGAGATCGGGGAAGTAGCACGCCAATGCGGCGTGCCCGCGTCGGCGATCAGTATCCGGGAGGACAAGGTTATTTTCGATCCTCCCGGGAATATCTCGTATGACAGTTCAACCTGTGTGCTGAAGGAGCTGCGCGCGCGGGTGCCCTCGATGCCGATCGGCTTCGGCGGCCAGGAACGATCTGCTTCGGAGAGACCGGGACAATGACCGACATCATCAGATACATGATCGCCTACTACGTCGCGGGGCCGGCCAACGACCTCAACATCGCGACGCGCTGGTATCCCTACGGCGAGCTGAACCTCATCATCGAGGACAAGTTTTCCATCGCCACGCGCAAGTTCGGCATGAAGGTGCGCGCGCAGTCGAAGGTGGCGGGCAAGCAGTTCCTCGACATGATGATCGAGAAGGGCGCCTGGTCGACCACCGAAAACGAGTTCGGCGGCAAGATGCACCAGTTCCAGGCCGACAAGTTCAGGGCGGCTATCAAGGAACTGCAGGCCAATGACCCGATCATTGCCCGGGCCGGGGGCGAAGGCCTCGAATTCTGGGAAAAGGCTTTCGGCGAACTGGTCGCCTGAGCGAACGAACGACACTTCACTCGAACACCAAGGCAGCACTTTCTCATGCCCAAACGCACGGACATCTCCTCGATCCTCGTCATCGGCGCGGGTCCGATCATTATCGGCCAGGCCTGCGAGTTCGACTATTCGGGGACCCAGGCGATCAAGGCGCTCAAGGAAGAGGGCTATCGCGTCGTTCTGGTGAACTCGAACCCGGCCACGATCATGACCGATCCGGACATGGCGGACGCGACCTATGTCGAGCCGATCGTGCCGGAAGTCGTCGCCCGGATCATCGAGAAGGAACGCCCCGACGCGATCCTGCCGACGATGGGCGGGCAGACGGCGCTCAACTGCGCGCTCGATCTGTTCAATGACGGAACGCTGGAGAAGTTCGGCGTGACGATGATAGGCGCCAATGCCGATGCCATCGACAAGGCCGAGGATCGCCAGCGCTTCCGCGAGGCGATGGACAAGATCGGTCTCGAATCGGCTCGCTCGGGCGTTGCCCATTCCTACGACGAAGCGCTCAAGGTGCTCGAGACGACGGGGCTTCCCTCGATCATCCGTCCCAGCTTCACGCTGGGCGGCACCGGCGGCGGCGTCGCCTACAACAAGGCCGAGTTCGAGGCGATCGTGCGCTCGGGCCTCGATGCTTCCCCGACCAACGAGGTGCTGATCGAGGAATCGCTGCTCGGCTGGAAGGAGTATGAAATGGAAGTCGTGCGCGACAAGCACGACAATTCCATCATCATCTGCTCGATCGAGAACGTCGACCCGATGGGCGTGCACACGGGCGACTCCATCACGGTCGCGCCCGCGCTGACGCTGACCGACAAGGAATACCAGATCATGCGCACGGCGAGCCTTGCCGTGCTGCGTGAAATCGGTGTGGAAACAGGCGGTTCGAACGTACAGTTCGCAGTCAATCCCCAGGACGGGCGGCTCATCGTCATCGAGATGAACCCGCGCGTTTCGCGTTCTTCGGCACTGGCGTCCAAGGCTACCGGCTTCCCGATCGCGCGCGTCGCGGCCAAGCTCGCGGTCGGCTATACGCTCGACGAGATCATGAACGAGATCACCGGCGCGACGCCGGCGAGCTTCGAGCCGACGATCGACTATGTCGTTACCAAGATCCCGCGCTTTGCCTTCGAGAAGTTCAAGGGCGCCGAACCGCTGCTGACCACCGCGATGAAGTCGGTCGGAGAAGTCATGGCGATTGGGCGCAACATCAAGGAATCGATGCAGAAGGCCCTGCGCGGCCTCGAAACCGGTCTGGACGGCTTCAACCGCGTCGCCGAACTCGAAGGCGCGGGCCGCGACACGATCACCGCCGCGCTGTCAAAGGCCACGCCCGACCGGCTGCTCAATGTCGGCCAGGCCCTGCGCGAGGGTTTCACTGTCGACGAGATCCACGCGATCACCCACTACGACAAGTGGTTCCTGCGCCACATCGAGGAAATCATCGCCGAAGAAACGAAGATCGTGAAGGATGGCCTTCCGATCGACGCGGCGGGCATGCGCCGGCTCAAGGCGATGGGCTTTTCCGACAGGCGCCTGGCCACTCTGGCGGTCCGTTCGGTCAACGTCGCCGGAGGACTGGCGGAGACGCAGGCCAAGCGTTCGGGGCTGCTGCATGATGCGCTGCGTGCCATGGCCGGGGCTACCAGCGAGGACGAAGTGCGCGCATTGCGCCACAAGCTGGGTGTCCACCCGGTGTTCAAGCGGATCGATTCCTGCGCGGCCGAGTTCGAGGCGATCACGCCTTACATGTACTCGACTTACGAGGCGCCCATCTTCGGCGCGCCCGAGGACGAGGCGATGCCGTCGGACCGCAGGAAGATCGTGATCCTCGGCGGCGGCCCGAACCGCATTGGGCAGGGCATCGAGTTCGACTATTGCTGCGTTCACGCCTGCTTCTCGCTGTCCGAGGCCGGTTACGAGACCATCATGGTCAACTGCAACCCGGAGACGGTCTCCACCGACTACGACACCTCCGACCGCCTGTACTTCGAGCCGCTGACGGCGGAGGACGTGCTGGAGATCCTGCGCGTCGAGCAGCAGAACGGCGAACTGGTCGGCGTCATCGTCCAGTTCGGCGGGCAGACGCCGCTCAAGCTGGCGCAGGCGCTGGAAGATGCGGGGATTCCGATCCTGGGCACTTCGCCCGACGCGATCGACCTTGCCGAGGACCGCGAGCGCTTTGCCGCGCTGGTCGAGAAGCTGAACCTCAAGCAGCCGGCCAACGGCATTGCCCGCAGCCGCGACGAGGCCGTCGCGGTGGCCAACCGCATCGGCTATCCCGTGCTCACCCGTCCCAGCTACGTGCTGGGCGGGCGCGCGATGGAGATCGTCGACAGCGAGCAGCAGCTCGATGACTACATCGCCACCGCCGTGCAGGTGTCGGGCGACAGCCCGGTGCTGATCGACCAGTACTTGCGCGATGCCATCGAATGCGACGTCGACGCCCTGTGCGACGGCGAGCAGGTCGTCGTCGCCGGCGTCATGCAGCACATCGAGGAAGCCGGCGTTCACTCGGGCGACAGCGCCTGCACCATCCCGCCCTACAGCCTCCCGGCCGAGATCATCGCCGAGATGGAACGCCAGGCCGAGGCGCTGGCCATGGGGCTCGGCGTGCGCGGGCTGATGAACGTGCAGTTCGCGGTGAAGGACGGAGAGGTCTACCTGATCGAGGTGAACCCGCGCGCTTCGCGCACGGTGCCTTTCGTCGCTAAGGCCATCGGCCAGCCGGTCGCCAAGATCGCGGCGCGCGTCATGGCCGGCGAGAAGCTCTCCACCTTCCCGCCGTTCAAGCGTGATCTCGACTACATGGCGGTGAAGGAGGCAGTATTCCCCTTCGCGCGCTTCCCGGGCGTCGACCCGGTGCTGAGCCCGGAAATGAAGTCCACTGGCGAAGTCATGGGTATCGACAAGGACTACCCGCGGGCCTTCGCCAAGGCTCAGCTCGGCGCCGGCATGCGCCTGCCGACCGAGGGCACGGTCTTCGTGTCGGTGAAGAACAGCGACAAGCCGATGATCGTGCCGGCCATCCGCAAGCTGATCGACAACGGCTTCCGCATCATCGCGACCTCGGGCACGCAGAAGTATCTCGCGGACGCGGGGCTTTCGGTCGAGCTGGTGAACAAGGTGGCCGAAGGCCGGCCGCACATCGTCGACAAGATCGTCGACGGCGAGGTGGACCTGATCTTCAACACGACCGAGGGCTGGCAGAGCCTGAAGGACTCGCAGTCGATCCGTGCATCCGCGATTACGGCGAAGGTTTCGATCTTCACGACCGCGGCTTCCAGCGTGGCGGCAAGCGAGGCGATTGCGACGATTCGTGGCAGCCAGCTTGAAGTGCGCTCGTTGCAGGATTATTATAGCTGAACTAGGTCTTGCTTCCCCACATCGCTGCGGATTGACCTGTCCCTTGAGGGGCGGGGCAGTCGACTAGTCGCAGCGGAGGGGGAGGCAGCAGGAGGAAGACGTCAGAATGGCCAGTATCGAAAAGCTGCCGATGCTTGCGGAAGGCTATGAAAAGATCACCGCGGAGCTGAAGGCCCTGCGTGAGGAACGGCCCCGCATTGTCGATGCGATCGAGGAAGCACGCGCACACGGCGACTTGTCGGAAAATGCCGAATATCACGCAGCCAAGGAGCGTCAGGGGCAGGTCGAGGCCAGTATTGCCGACCTCGAGGACAAGGTCAGCCGCGCGCAGATCGTCGATCCGGCGACCCTATCGAGCGACAAGATCATCTTCGGCGCGACGGTTACCCTGCTCGACGACGACGACAAGCCGGTGCGCTACCAGATCGTCGGCCCTTACGAGGCGGACGCCAAGGTCGGTCGCATCAGCTACAACTCGCCACTCGGCAAGGCGCTGATCGGGCGCCAGGTCGAGGACGAGATCGAGGTGACGGTCCCTTCGGGCGACAAGTTCTATCTCGTGCAGAAGATCGAATTCATCTGATCGACACTGTTCCGGTCTCGCTCCGGAACAGCCTGACAAAAAAGGGCCGGCAGTGATGCCGGCCCTTTTTTATGCAGCGTGTGACAGTCCGCTCAGCCTTCCGGCAGTTCGGGCTCAAGCAGGCGGTGCAGGTGCACGATCACGTATTTCATTTCCGCATCGTCGACGGTGCGCTGGGCCGCCGAGCGCCAGGCGTCTTCCGCGGAGGCGAAGTCGGGAAAGACACCGACCATGTCCATGGCGTTGAGATCGACGAATTCGAGGCTGCGCGGGTCCTTGACCCGGCCGCCCATGACAAGATGAAGCTTTTGCATGGGAGAGGACCGCTTTTCTGGTTGGGAGGAGCGGCCCCTATAATTTCACGCAGGGTATAGGGCAAGAGTAGATCGCGCCTGCGATGCGATCTCTTCAGATGCTGCAAATCAATAGCATTAAGCCTTGTGCGCCGGGCCTCAGGGGCAAATTTCTGCGCGGGATGCCCAAGGCGGTTGTCTGCGAGATGTGCGCAAGAAGTGTCGATCCGGACACGTCGCCATTGCTGAATGCCCAGCCTGGAACTTGCCCGCGTCGCCTAGCGCTTGATGCGGCCTTTCAGCTCGCTCGCCCTGGCCTTGACCTTTTGCGACCGTTCGGCCGCGGCATCGCCGATCCGCGCGGCCTTGTCCGAGGCGGTTTCCCCCAGGTCGCTGGTGCGGCGGGCCGTGGCGCGGCCGAGCGCGCCGGCGGCGGCAAGCGCGGCAGCGCCGTATTTCTCGATCCGGGACGCCGTGCGGTGGCCGGCATCTTCCGCCTTGTCCGCGAAGTCGGCAGCCTGTTTGCGCGCGCCCAGTCCCAGCGACTGCATCTTCTCGCCCGCCTCGCGTCCGAACAGCATGGTCGCCGCGCCCGCGGCTTCGGCAGCGCCGAGCGCCTTGCCGAGCATCTTGCGGCTCGCCTTGCCCCCCATCCTGCGCGGCAGGAGCGCACTTACCGCGACGCCCGCGGCGACAGCGCCGGCGACCGTCAGCGCGGGATGGCGCTTCACGAACGAGACGACCTTGTCGGACGGACGCGGCTGAGGAACGACGGCGGGCAGGGGAACGACGTTGTTGGCCTGCTCCGGGATGTCGGGATTGGTGGGTTCGGGCTCAGTCACGGTCCTGTTCCTCCAGCTTTTCCACCACCGGTCCGAGCATTTTCTCGATCCAGGCGATGATTGGGTTGCGTAACATCCAAAGCACCAGCGCGGCGATGGTTCCGCCGATGACGCCGGGATGTGTTTCGGCCACGGCCACGGCCTCGTCGAACATGTCTTTCGCCTGATCCATGGCTTCATCGACGATGCGCCCGGCAATGCCGCGCTCCTCGATGTCGGCCTTGAGGACGCCGTAGTGTTCGTCGAAGGCGGCGCGTGCGGCATCGCGTGCCGCGCGGTCGGCCTCGACCCGGGAAGCCAGATTGCCCATCAGGCGTCCTTCTCGTCGGAAATGACCGCCATCATCCGCTTGAGCTTCGAGCGGGCGGTGAGCGCGCAGATCCCTGCCGCCAGCAGCAGGCCGAAGGTTACAGCCGCCATGGCGCCCCACAGGCCCAGCACCGGTCCCAGCGCGATGACCGTGCCGGTGACAAACGCCACGACCGCAAAGAACACGACGACTGCCGCCACCACCAGCAGGCCGGCGATCGCCTTGGTTTCCGATCCGGCATAGGCCGCGCGCGATTTCTGGAACGCGAGTTCGGCCTGCGCCAGGGCCTTCGCCTCCTCGGCGAGCTGGCGCAGGTCTTCGGCAAGCGAAAGCCCCTCTGCCCCTTCGGCAAGGGGGGCGGGTTCATTCTCGGACTGTTGCATCGTCTTGGTGGACAGGTCCTGCGCGATGCTACTTGCTCTTCTTGAAGATGCGGCCGAACAGGAACCCGGCGGCCACCGCCATGCCCACGGCAAGGCCGGGGCTCTTGCGGACGAATTCCTTCGCGTCTTCGCCCAGTTCGTCGAGCGACTTCTCGTCGAGCTTGGTTGCCGCGTCCTGCATCGACTTCGATGCGGTGCGGGCATAGTCGCCGTACTTTGCTCCTACCTTATCGTCGATCAGGCCGGCATTGTCGTCGATCATCTTTGACAGCCCAACGATCGCCTTGCTGGTGCGCGCCTTGCCTTCGTTGGCGTATTCGGTCGCCTTCACCTTGGCGTCGGAGGCAAAGGCGCTGGCCTTCTCGCGGGCGTCGCCGGACCGCGACTTGGCCTCGTCGCTAAGATCGTCCTTGGTCTTGGTGAGCTTCTCGCGATACTCGCCTGCAAGAGCCTGCGCTCCGGCCTTGGCTTCTTCCATGGCCTTGGTGAAGTGATTCTTGGCGTTTTCAGTGCCGTCTTCGGTGGTGGTGGCAGTGGGTTCGACCATAGTGGTTTCCTTCCATTTTCACCCTTGGCGCGGGCTGACTGCTATATAATTGGTGCGCGGGCATATTAACACAAGACAACGATAACGCTGCAACGCAACTTGTCATGCGCAGTTCCCCTGCGTAGAGCGCCGCAAAAGGCGCAGAACGGCGTCACCAGCATGGAGTGCAGCACCAATGACCGCCATCATCGACATCCACGGCCGTGAAATTCTGGATAGCCGCGGCAATCCTACCGTTGAAGTGGACGTGCTGCTCGAGGATGGCAGCTTCGGCCGCGCCGCGGTTCCCTCGGGGGCCTCGACCGGCGCGCACGAGGCCGTCGAGCTGCGCGACGGCGACAAGGGCCGGTATCTGGGCAAGGGCGTGCTCAAGGCGGTCGACTCGGTCAACACCGAGATTGCCGAGGCGCTCGTGGGCATGGACGCCGAGGACCAGCGCGACCTCGACCTGTCGATGATCGAACTCGATGGCACCGAGAACAAGGGACGCCTGGGCGCCAACGCCATTCTCGGCACCAGCCTCGCCGTCGCCAAGGCCGCGGCCAATGCGCGCGGCCTGCCGCTCTATTCGTACATCGGCGGTGTTTCGGCCCACGTCCTGCCGGTGCCGATGATGAACATCATCAACGGCGGCGAGCATGCCGACAACCCGATCGACTTCCAGGAATTCATGATCATGCCGGTTGGCGCGGACTCGATCGCCGAGGCTGTTCGCTGGGGTTCGGAAGTGTTCCACACGCTGAAGAAGGGCCTGTCGGAAAAGGGCCTCGCCACCGCCGTGGGCGACGAGGGCGGCTTTGCCCCGAACCTTGCCAGCACCCGCGACGCGCTGGATTTCGTCATGGCCTCGATCGAGAAGGCCGGTTTCAAGCCGGGCACCGACATCCAGCTCGCGCTCGATTGCGCCTCGACCGAATTCTTCAAGAACGGCAAGTACGAGATCAGTGGCGAGGGCCTCTCGCTCGACCCGGTCGCTTTTGCCGACTACCTTGCCGACCTGTGCGCCGCCTATCCGATCGTTTCGGTCGAGGACGGCATGAGCGAGGACGACTTCGAGGGCTGGAAGGCGCTGACCGACAAGATCGGCGACAAGGTGCAGCTCGTGGGTGACGACCTGTTCGTGACCAATCCGAAGCGCCTGACCATGGGCATCGAGCAGGGCCTCGCCAACTCGCTGCTGGTGAAGGTCAACCAGATCGGCTCGCTCACCGAAACGCTCGAAGCGGTCTCGATCGCCAACCGCGCCGGCTACACGGCGGTCATGTCGCACCGCTCGGGCGAAACCGAGGACGCGACCATCGCCGATCTTGCAGTGGCCACCAACTGCGGCCAGATCAAGACCGGCTCGCTGGCCCGTTCGGACCGGCTTGCCAAGTACAACCAGCTCATCCGCATCGAGGAAGAACTGGGCAAGGCAGCGCGTTACGCCGGTGCCGGCGCGTTCGGTCGCCTGAGCGTCTGAAGCGCGCATCTGATCTTCTGAATTTCGATTGGAGCCCGCATTCGTCTGGGGATGCGGGCTCTAGTCAACATTGTCGATTAGTAATTTCGTCGCTATGTTTGCCCCTGATAGCAGAAGGGGCAATACAATGGAGGCGAAACCAAGGCGCAGGGTGAGGGACCCCGCCGCGACACGGGAAACCATCCTCGATGCGGCCAGCAATCTTCTGGCCAAGGACGGTGTGGAGGGCGTGAGCCTGTCTGCCGTCGCGCATCTCGCTGCGGTCAATCGCGGCACGGCCTACCAGCATTTCGAAACACGAGAGAAGCTGATCGAGGCCACGATCCAGTGGGTTTCGGACAAGCTCTTCCGGGCCGTCTTCGGCGATCCCGAGACCATTGGCGAGCGTCAGGTGGAGCAGGTCGACGTTGCCGCGCTGACCGACCGCCTGTGCGATTTCGCCATGGAAAATCCGGAGATCTGCCGGGTCTGGCTGCAGCAGGTGCTTGCCTCGCCCGATCCCAGCCAGGACCCGTTCTGGCGTGAATATTGCGGGTCGCTGGGGCGTTTCGCGGCGACCGGGCTTGCCGAGTCCGGCATCGATTTCGAAGTGCTGTCGGTCGTCAACCTCGCCGGTGTGTTCTTCTGGCCGATCCTGGCCCGCGCCCATGCAGCGGATGCCGCAGAGCGCAGCGAACTGTCCCGGCGTTTCAGCCACGAGATCCTGCGCCTGTCGATGTACGGGACGATGCGTGCCGAGGCCTTTCCCGATATTGCGAAGCGCTTGCGCGAGGAGGCGGCGGAGGCTCGCTCGCGCCGGGGCTAGGTTGCCAGCACTTCGCCTCGGCGATGCTGCGTTGCGACGCCATTGACGCGGCGGGTTCGATCCCGTTTCAGCAGGCGGCAAGAGTTCGAAGCCGGGCCACTGCAAAGGGCGGTCCGTCGCACGCATGATCGAAGGGCGCGGTGTCGCCCAGAGGAAGGGAGTGCTCCATGTTTTCCGCTATCGTGATCGACAAGACTGACGACGGCCAGACCGTCACCCTGCAACAGCTCGACGAGAGCGCGCTGCCCGAGGGCGATGTCACCATCGACGTCGCGTTCTCGACGCTCAACTTCAAGGACGGCCTCGCCATCACCGGCAGCTCGCCGGTCGTGCGCAAGTTCCCGATGGTTCCGGGCATCGACCTTGTCGGCACCGTCACCGAAAGCACCAATGCCGACTGGAAGGCCGGCGATACTGTCGTGCTCAACGGCTGGGGCGTCGGTGAAGTCCACTGGGGCGGCCTCGCGCAGAAGGCGAAGCTCAAGGGCGACTGGCTGGTTCCGCTGCCCAGCGCCTTCACCCCCGCGCAGGCCATGGCGATCGGCACTGCCGGTTACACCGCCGCGCTCTGCGTCGATGCGCTGATCGATGCCGGCGTTACCCCTGATCAGGGCGAAATTCTCGTCACCGGCGCGACCGGCGGCGTCGGTTCGGTCGCGATTGCGCTGCTCAAGAAGCTGGGCTTCTCGGTCGCCGCGCTGACCGGCAAGGCTTCGGAAGCCGACTACCTCAAGTCGCTGGGCGCCGAGACCATCATCGACCGCTCGGAGATGTCGGAAAAGGGCAAGCCGCTCCAGAAGGAGCGCTGGGCCGGTGTGGTGGATACTGCCGGCAGCTTCACGCTCGCCAATGCCTGCGCCCAGACCAGGTACGGCGGCGCCGTCGCGGCTTGCGGTCTGGCCCAGGGCATGGACCTGCCCGCCACCGTGATGCCGTTCATCCTGCGCGGCGTCTCGCTGCTCGGGATCGACTCGGTCATGGCCCCCAAGGCCAAGCGCCTCAAGGCCTGGGACCGTCTCGCCAAGGATCTCGATCCGGCGGTTCTCGACACCATCGGCCAGACCATTGGTCTCGGCGATGCCATCGAGGCGGCCAAGAAGTTCATGTCGGGCGAGGTCAAGGGCCGCTACATCGTCGACGTGAACGCCTGATCGGGCAAACCGGCATGCGCCCGGCAGCCGCTTTCGGCGGCGCCGGGCGTGTCTGCTCAAGATAATCCGGAACGGGACAGGACAGATGACAGCGAAGGTCGAAGTGGTGGACGGCATGTCGGTGGTGCGCGGTATTCCGCTGGCCGAGGAACCGGGCATCGGCGCGCTGACGCTGGGAGGGTTGATCCGCGAGGTCTGCGAGGCGCATGGGCCCAACGAGGCGCTCGTCCTTCACCTCGACGGCGAAGTGATCCGCTGGACCTATTCCGAACTGTGGGGCAAGTGCATGGCGGTTGCCCGTGCGCTGGTCGCCTGTGGCATCGGCAAGGGAACCCGCGTTGGCGTGATCGCCACGAACCGTCCCGAATTCCTCTCGAACGTCTTCGGCGCCGCGCTGGCGGGCGCGGTCCCGACGCCGATCAGCACGTTCTTCACGCCGACCGAGCTTGACGAGGTCCTGACCGCCTCGGGCGTTTCCGTCCTTCTGGCCGAGCGCAAGGTGCTCAAGAAGGACTTCGGAACCATCCTCGCCGAACTCGAACCGGCGCTGGCGAACAGCGCGCCGGGCGAATTCGCCTCCACGCGCTATCCGTTCCTGACGCATGTCGCCTTCATCGACAGCGACGAAGGGCTGGGCGCCATCGAAGGCACCGCGGCGTTCCTGGCGCGTGGTGAAGCGGTGGACCCGGCGATCGTCGACGCGCGTTCCGCGCAGGTTGCGCCGGCCGATCCGGGCATCCTGCTGTTCAGCTCGGGCTCGACCGGCAAGGTCAAGGGGATCCTCTCCGCCAATCGCGGTGCCTGTCTGCAAGCATGGCGCTGGCCGCAGTGGTACCGGTTCGAGGAAGCACCGCGCACCTGGTCCGCCAACGGCTTCTTCTGGTCGGGCAACTTCTGCCAGGGCTTGGGCGCGACGCTCGCGGCGGGCGGCGCGCTGATCCTGCAGCGCTGGTTCGACGCCGAAGAGGCGCTCACGCTGATGGATCGCGAGAAGGCGACGATGCCGGTGGCCTGGCCGCACCAGTGGGCGCAGCTCGAAGCTGCCTCGAACTACGGGGACGTGGATCTTTCCAGCCTCAAGTATGTCGACATGAACACCCCGCTGGCGCGCCACGAGACCGTCCATTCGACCTGGCGCCAGCCCGAGTGGGCCTATGGCAACACCGAGACCTTCACGCTCATCACCATCTACCCGGCCAATACGCCGGAAGACGAGCATCGCAACAGCAACGGCGTGCCGACGGCGGGATCGATCATCAAGATCGTCGAGCCGCTCACCGGCGCCACCGTGCCCGTCGGCGAGCGCGGGGAGATCGCGGTGAAGGGCCCGACGCTGATGATGGGCTACATCGGCATTCCGCTTTCGGAATCGGTGGACGACGAAGGCTTCCTGCGCACGAGCGACGGCGGCTACGTCGATGCCGGTGGGCGGCTCTTCTGGGAAGGCCGTCTCAACGACATCATCAAGACCGGCGGCGCCAACGTTTCGCCGCTGGAGATCGACGCGGTGATCCGCGAATGCCCCGGCGTGAAGATCTCGCAGACCGTGGGCGTGCCTGACGAACTGCTGGGCGAACTGGTTGTCTCGTGCATCGTTCCGCACGAGGGCGCCAGCCTCGACGAGGCGACGATCCGTAATTACGCCAAGGAAAAGCTGGCCAGCTACAAGCTTCCGCGCCGTGTGCTCTTCGTCGAGGAAAGCGATCTCAAGACGACCGGCAGCTCGAAGATCAAGACTGCGGACCTGCGCAAGCTGGCCGCCGAGAGGCTGAAGGAAATGGACGCCCAGGCCGGCTGAAAGCCGAACCGGGAAGGGGAGAGGGAAAGACGATGACGGGAACACCCGCGTTCGAGGACTGGCTGGCGATCTGCAATCTCAAGGCGGCGTATTGCCGCCTGCTCGACACCAAGGACTGGGATAACTGGAAGCAGCTCTTCACCGAGGACTGCGTGGTCGATACCCGGCCGAGTGGCGGCACGCTGGAGGAAGGGCGCGACCGCTTCACCGGCATGGTAAGCAGGTCCCTGGCCGACGCAAAGACCGCGCACCAGATCCACTCCCCCCAGATCACTGTCGAAGGCGACACCGCCGAAGTGGTCTGGGCCATGCAGGATCGGGTGATAAAGGACACGTTCGCTCTGACCGGTTATGGCCACTATCACGAGACCTGCGTGCGCACAGCCGATGGCTGGAAGATCGCGCGCCAGACGCTCACACGCCTGATCGTGGAAATGGACGGTAAGCCCGCGTGAGCTGAAACGCTCTTGATTCAAGGCACTTGCGTTCCCTGCAAGATTTGTCTGGTCAATACTAAGCAAGCCTACTAATTCTGGCCGGATGGAACGCAGGGTCGGTACGGTACTCGCACAAGTGGCGCGCCTCATGCGGCGTGCCTTCGACGAACGTGCCCGTGAAATCGGCGTGACGAGACCACAATGGCAGGTGCTCAGCGTGCTGCTGCGTCACGAAGGCATCAAGCAGGGTGGCCTTGCCGAAATTCTCGAGGTCGAACCGATCACCGCAGGACGGATGATCGACCGTATGCAGGATGCGGGGCTGGTCGAGCGCCGCGACGACCCGGCCGACCGGCGGGCCTGGCGGCTCTATCTCACCGGGCGTGGGCGCGAGATCATGGATCGCCTGCAGCCATTGGCGCGGGAAACCTCCGACCAGACGCTCAGCGGCATTTCCGAGGCGGAAACGGCGGCTCTTCTGGGCACGCTTGAAAAGATGCTGGAAAACCTCACCGGCCGGCCTGCCGGAGCGAACAGCTGGGACGACTGAGCGGTATCGCTCCCGCGCGCCCTGGGGGGCTCGCTGGCCAACTATCGCGAGCGCGATAGGCAGGTTCTTGCCGAGAAGCTATGTTGCTGGAAATCAAACTACCCGGCAGCCATGTCTCTTCAGCTGCCGCGTGAAGTAGTTTTGGATTGGGAGGAACTGTGGGCAAGACGATCGTCATTACCGGTGCCGGCGCGGGCATGGGCAAGGCTCTGGCGCAGCGCTTTGCAGGCGAAGGGGAAACCGTGATCCTGCTTGGGCGCACCTTTTCGAAGGTTCAGTCGCTCGCCGACGAACTCGGCGCGCCTGCGATGGCGGTGGAATGCGATGTCGCCAATGCCGATTCCGTGCGCACGGCCTTTGCCAAGATCGCCGAGGTTCACCCCAGGATCGACGTGCTGATCAACAATGCCGCGATCTACGAGCCGTTCACTGTCGCCGAAGCGACCGACAAGCAGATCGACAGCATCATTGCCACCAACCTCAATGGTCCGATCTACTGCTGCCGCGCGGCCATCCCGATGATGGAAGCCGGCGCGCAGATCATCAACGTGGGCAGCGAGTCGATCGCGGTGCCTTTCGTGATGCTCTCGCTCTACCAGACGTCGAAGGCCGGGCTCGAGATGTTCAGTTCGGCGCTGGAAGCCGAACTCGAGGAATCGGGCATCCGCGTGACCGTGGTTCGCGCCGGGCCGATGTTCGACGAGGGCAAGGAAGCCCCGAACTGGGATCGCGACGCCGCGATGCGTTTCCACATGGGATGCGCCAAGAACGGCCTCGACCTGCGCACCCGTCCGGTCTCGCACTCCGCGTCGGTGACGGGCGTGTTCCGCGCCGTGCTGGACCTGCCGCCCGACGTGAAGCTCTCGCACGTCACCATCGGGGCCCGCAAACCCTGATTTCCATTCGTTTTCCGACCTGATTTCGACACTTGCCAAGGATCAATCCATGACCACCCTTCCAGATGCCAAGCTCTACATCGACGGCAAGCTGCGCGATGCAACCGGCGGCGCGACATTCGACGTCATCAGCCCCTGGACCGGCGAACCCGTAGGCAAGGCGGCCGACGCAACCGCCGAGGACGTGGAAGCCGCGATCGCGGCCGCGCGCCGTGCCTTCGACACCACCGACTGGTCGACCAATGTCGAAAAGCGCGTGGCGCTGGTGAAGAAGTACCGCGAGCTGTTCGAAAAGAACCGCGCTCGCCTGGGCCAGCTGGCCGTGCACGAAGCCGGCGCCGCGCTTGGCGCCGTGAACCGTGCACAGGTCGACATGGCCCTCGATGGCTGGGACGACTACATGGCCGTGTTCCCGAAGGTCGAATGGGAACTGGACTACGGCGAAAAGCCTGCGTTCGGCATGATCCACAAGCGTCTCGGCCTGCGCGAAGCGGTGGGCGTCGTCGGCGCGATCACCCCGTGGAACGTGCCGCTCTACGTCAACATCGGCAAGGTCGTCGCCGCGCTGCTCGCCGGCTGCACCGTCGTCCTCAAGCCCGCTCCGGACACGCCGGGCATGGGCGCTATCTTCGGTGAACTGGCCAAGGAAGCCGGCTTCCCCGATGGCGTCATCAACGTTGTGTTCGGTGCCGATCCGGCGCTCGCCGGCGAAATGCTGGTGACCGATCCGCGCGTCGATCTGATCTCGTTCACCGGCTCGACCGGCGTCGGCAAGCGCATCATGGAGCAGGGCGCCGCTTCGCTGAAGCGCGTGTTCCTCGAACTGGGCGGAAAGTCGGCCAAGATCGTGCTCGACGATGCGCCGAACTTCCAGATGGACGTGGCGATGTCGATGCTGGTGTTCCACGCCGGTCAGGGCTGTGCGGTGCATTCGCGCCTGCTCGTCCCGAAGAGCCGGTACGAGGAAGCCAAGGCGATCCTCAAGGGCGCCTACGGCCAGTTGGGCGACAACTGGGGCGTTATCGATAATCCGGCGCACATCATGGGCCCGGTCGTCTCCAGGCGTCAGATGGAGCGCGTGAAGAGCTACATCGACCTTGGTCAGGAAGAGGGCGCGACGCTGCTCGTCGGCGGCAACATCCGTCCCGACAAGGGCAACGGCTTCTTCGTCGAGCCGACCTGCTTCGTCGACGTCACCAACGACATGCGTATTGCACAGGAAGAGATCTTCGGTCCGGTCCTGGTCGTCATCCCCTATGAGGACGACGAGGATGCCATCCGCATCGCCAATGAAAGCTCCTATGGTCTTTCGGGCGGCGTATCGGGCAGCCACGACCGTGCGATGAACATCGCGCGCCGCGTGAAGACCGGCTCGATGAGCGTCAACAACGGCATGTGCATTGCCGGCGACATTCCCTTCGGCGGCTTCAAGGCCAGCGGCATGGGCCGCGAATGGGGTGTCGAGGGCATTGAGGAATATACTGACATCAAGATGCTGGCATGGCCGGTTGGCCAGGCTGAGCCGGCCTGATTTGAAATAAAATAATCGGAGGGCAGGTCGAACCGGGCTTGCCCTCCATAAAATTGTGGGGGATGGGCGTGGCGATGGATATGGAATCGCCCAGTCTGAAGGGGCTGCAGCCGCAGCTGGCGGCCGCGGTGACCGATGCATGCGCGTCGGTCAGTCATAACCTCAATGGGCAAAAGCTTGGACGAAAAGGCAGGATCACGCGTGAGCGGATCCTGGCTGCGGCGATCGAACTGATCGATTCTCCAAAGGAACCCGTCACGCTCAGTTCCGTCGCGCGCCGGGCATCGCTCGGCATGACGTCGCTCTACAATTACTTCACCGACCTGACCGAACTGCTTCTGGCCGTTCTGGAGCCGGTTATGGCCACGGCGGATGCCGCCTACCTGAACTTGCTGCGCGAACGCTGGCCCGACGACGCGCTGTTCGATTACTGCTATCGGTTCGTGCGCGCCTATCACGATTTCTGGTTCCGGCACTCGCGCCTGCTGCACATGCGCAATGCGCTGGCCGACCAGCGCGACGAGCGCATGCTGGCCCATCGTATCGAGAGCACGCGGCCGATCATTTCGCTGCTCGTGCGCCAGATGGGGCGCGAAACGTTGACAAAGGTCAGTCCGGACACGTCGATGGCGACGATGGTGATGATCGGGATCGAACGCTCGATCACGGTCGCGACCGACCGGGACCTGCGGCGGCAGGTCGGCATGGGGCCGGACGTCAGCGAGGATCGCTTTCTCGTTCCCGGCGCAAGGCTGATGGAACTGGCGATCCGGGATGCGCGCTCGGGATCGCGCTATCTGGCGCACTAGATCGCGGGCGGAGCCTCTCGGGCGAAGAACAGAAAAGGCCGGCGTAGCAACATGCTACGCCGGCCTTTTTTCCATGATCTGCGAAGAAGAGCGGGGGCTTACTTCTTCTTGCCGCCCACGCCCTTGAGGTACTCTTCCATGCCCTTGATGTAGTCGGGATTGAGCATCAGGCCCGAGTTGGCCATGCGCTCGACATGACGGGCGGAATCGCGGCCCACCTCGGCGCACAGCTCGATCGCGACCTTGGCCGCGCCCATCTGCTCTCCGTTCTGCTTGGCGAGGTGCTGGCAGAACTCCATCACTTCCTGCTCGAACGTTTCGTCCTCGAAGACCTGGTGGACGAGGCCCATGGTCATGGCCATGTCGGCGGGGGCAGGCTTGTTGGCCATGATGAGCCAGCGCGCCCAGTGCGGGCCGCACAGGCGCGTGAGACGCGAAACGCCGCCCGAAGCCGGGAGCACGCCGAACAGGCCTTCGGGGAAGGCATAGCCGGCGCTCCTGGCGGCGAGACGGAAATCGCACGAGAGGCTCATTTCGAGGCCGCCGCCCACGCACATCGCGTGATGCGCGACGACGATGGGCTTCTCGACGTGTTCCATCTCGTCCCACAACTGCTGCATGTTGTTGAGGTTGAGGCGGTGGTTCTCGCGGATCTTGCTGGCCGAGTTGGCCGCGACGTTCACTTCCGAGGCGATGTTGCGGTTGCCGCCGCGCAGGTCCGCGCCCGAACTGAAATAGCGACCCTGAGAGCGGATCAGCATGACCTTGAGCTCGGGTGTTTCGCGCAGGCGCAGCACGGCTTCGGTGAGCAAGTCCATCATCTCGCGGCTGATCGCGTTGAGCTTGTCGGGACGGTTGAGCGTCGCGACGAGGATCTTGCCGTCGACGACTTCGGTCAGCAGGTGCGGTGCTTCTTCGGACATCCTATCCTCTCCTCAGTTGCGCGAGCGCGGCAGGCCAAGGCCCTTTTCGGCGATCATCGAACGATGCACCTGGCTGGTGCCGCCGTAGATAGTCGTCCCGTGGGCGTGGCGATAGGCGAGGTTGACGTGATCCGCCGCACCCTTGCGCTTGGACAGCGAGTAGGGCGCGGTGAGGTCGAGCAGGTCGCGCGAGTCGGTGATGAACAGCTCGGACGAGAACATCTTGGCCATCGGGCCATAGGCGCCGTTGCCCTTGCCGTGGACCTGCGTCCAGTTGGCGCGGTAGGCGATGAGCTCGGAGGACAGGACGTTGGCGTACGTGCGCGCCAGCCGCGTCTGCGCCTTGACGGTGTCGATCAGCTTGCCGCCGCCCGCGACCGGGATCTCCTGGCACAGCTCGACGGCGCTTTCGAGCATCGCGCGCTGCACCTTGGCGAAGCCGCCGCCGTGTTCCAGCTCGAGGCTCGCGGCCATCGTCCGTCCGCCGCTGTTGATTTCGCCCAGACGCCAGGTGTCGGGTATGCGCACATTGTCGTAGAAGGTGACGTTGGTGCGCTCGTCCATGAAGGTGTGCACGGCCTGCACGGTGACGCCCTCGGCCTTGAGCGGCACGATGAACATCGTCAGGCCCTTGTGCTTGGGCGCGTCCGGATCGGTGCGGCAGAGCATCAGCACATAGTCGGTCAGGTTGGCGCCGCTCGTCCACATCTTGGTGCCGTCGATCAGCCAGGAGCCGTCTTCCTGCTGCGTGGCCTTGCACTTCGCGGCGAAGACGTCCGAACCGCAGCCCGGCTCCGAATAGCCCAGCGAGCAGATCGCATCGCCCGACATGACCTTGGAGAGGACGTCGCGCTTCAGCTCGTCGGTGCCGAAGCGGTACATGATCAGCGCTACCATCTGCGCGACGTTGGCGATCGGATTGTTCCAGCCTTCTTCCTCGAAGGCGTCGCGCGCGGCGGTCACCGCATAGGGGCTGAGGCCGCGGCCGCCGATGTCTTTGGGCAACTGCAGATAGGCAAGGTTCGCCTCGACCAGTTGCTTGTGGATGACCGGGTTGTGGCCCTCCCACGAGAAGTGGAACTTCTCGCGCTGCTCGTCGGTGACGTTCCTGGCGAAGAACTCGTGGATTTCCTGCTGGATCGCGCGGGCATCCTCGCCGAGGTCGAATTCGACCGGGACTTCGCCGGCGTCGGGAAGGTTGGTGGTCTCGGCCGCATAGAGGCGGCGGCCGGCTTCGGTGAGCCAGTCTTCCGGATCGCCGGCGATCAGCGGCCAGGCCTTGGCGCGCAGGTTGTAGAGGTGAATGTCGTGCTCGGTGGTAAGGCCGATGCCGCCGAAGGTCTGCACCGCATGGCGCACCGTGCGGCCGGCCGCGCCTGCCGCGTACCACGCCGCGAGCGAAATCTGGGCACCGGCTGCCGCTTCGCCGTCGGCGATCGAGCGCATCGCCTTCCAGGCGAGGAACTTGGCGGAATCGATCTCGCAGATGAGGTCTGCCATCGGGTGCGAGAGCGCCTGGAACGTGCCGATGAACACGCCGAACGCCTTGCGCTCACCAGCATATTCGGCGGCCATCATCAGCGCCGCGCGGCTCAGGCCAGAGAGCGCCAGTGTCATCAGCAGCTTCCATTCCTCGATGCCGCTGGCGAAGGCCGCGAGCGCATCCTCGCCGCTGCCCAACACGGTGGCGGGCAGGGCGGCGAGATCGAGTTCGGCGATCGGCGTGGAAGCCAGGTTCGGCTCCGCGATGCGCGCTTCGGCCGGCACCGGGATCAGTACGACATCGTCACCCTTGCGGGCGATCACGGCGTCGGCGACCAGTCCGCCCGCGACCCACTGGCTGGGGAATTCCGCGATGTCCTGCATGGCGATGGTCACGACCTTCTCGCCGCCGATGGCGCTTTCGAGGAGTTCGCCCTGGCCGCCGAGCTGGCCCAGCAGGCGCGTCGCCACCAGCGCTTCGGCCAGCGGGCCGGAGACCAGCGTGCGGCCGGCCTCCTCCATCAGCAGCCCGGCGTCGAACAGGCCGAGGCCCATGCCGCCGGCCTGTTCGGAAACGCGCATTGCAAAGGCGCCGAGTTCGGCGAGCCCCGCCCACATCCCGGCATCGAAGCCACCGGTGTCCTGGGCTTTGCGGACCCGTTCCGTGCTCGAGTTGTCGTCAAGGAAGCGCGCGAATGTGTCGCGCATCATTTCCTGTTCGTCGGTGAGGTCGAAGTTCATTGCAGGCTATCCCGGGGCTTATTGTTGTCGCTCGGCTTTCGCGTTCACGAGACGCGCGTTTACAGGTCCTGACCATAGACCGAAGGGCCGTTCAATCCGTTTCGCGATGCAATCGCACGCACGATGGCTGACGGGCCGTATGGCTTGCGTAGATAGCGAGGGCTACATTCGCTTCCGCAAAGCCGCCCGCGACGACAGCGCCGGGCGCCAGGAACGCAGATGGGAGTAAACCTTGTCCGGTTCGCAGACCAGCGAGCAGAGGTCCGCAGCCTCCCTGCCCGGTTACCGGCGTGTTCTGCGCGTCGAGCCGGGCGAGGGGGCCGTTCTGGCCATGCTCGAGGACGACCTGCATTGCATGGCGGTCCGTCTGCGCCATGATGGGCAACGCGTTCTGGCCGTCGAGCCGCTGATGGAGCGCGTGCCCTGGACGGTTTGCCCCGGTGCGGCCGATATGCTGGTGAGGACATTCAAGGGCGTGCCGCTGGACGAAGTCACCGCGCGGCGCGACAAGCAGGCGAATTGCACGCATCTGCACGACCTCGCCGTCATCGGCGCGGCCCATGCGCTGGAAAAGGCGCCGGTCGAATACCGTGTCGTCGTAAGCGACCCGCGCGAAACGAACGCCGGGCCCGAGCGGCAGCTGGAAATCCGATGCGGTGGCAGGCTGATGCATCGCTGGGTGGAACGCGGCGGCCGTTTCGTGGAACCGGCGGGGCTCGTCGGGCTTTCCGCCTTGACCATGCGCGACTGGGTTGCATCGCTCGATACAGGGGACCGGGAAGCGGCGCGATTGCTGCAGTGGGCCTCGCTGGTTGCCCATGGCCGGACGATGACGGACGAACAGCGCCGCGGATCGCTGGCCATGCGCCCCAGCTGCTTCACCATGCAGCCGGAACGCGTCGGGCAGGCGTGCATGGCGAACGGAATTAACGATTTCAGTGCAGGCGGACGTCAGCCGCTCGAAGGTCTGCACGATGCGTTCGAGGCCGCTTACGGTCCTTGAAGAACAACGACCCCGTCAACTCAAGCCAACTGGGAGAAGCGACATGGAAATGAACGATATGGTGATCATCAGCGTCGATGATCACATCAGCGAACCGCCCGACATGTTCAAGAACCACCTTTCGGGCGAGCTTCTCGAATCCGCGCCGAAGATGATCAAGGACGATAACGGCAAGGACATCTGGGTCTATCAGGGGCAGAGCTTTGCCTCGGTCGCGCTCAATGCCGTGGTCGGCCGCCCGTTCGAGGAATATGGCATGGAGCCGACCTCGCTCGACCAGCTGCGCGACGGCGTCTACATGGTCGACGAGCGCGTGAAGGACATGGACGTCAACGGCATCGCCGCCTCGCTGAACTTCGGTTCGGTGTTCGATTTCGCCGGTGGCCGCCTGCACCGCGTGCCGGACAAGAAGCTCGCCGTGAAGCACGTCTCGGCCTACAACGACTGGCACATCGACGAATGGTGCGCTGCCCATCCCGGCCGCTTCATCCCCTGCGCCATCCTGCCGACCTGGGACATGGACGCGACGATCGCCGAGCTGAAGCGCGTGAGCGACAAGGGTTGCTACACCGTCTCGATCAGCGAGAACCCGACCTGCCAGGGCCTGCCCAGCATCCACAACGCATATTGGGATCCCTTCTACAAGGCGATCAACGACCTCGACATGACGATCTGTCTGCACATCGGTGGTGGCAGGCCGGCGCCGCACGCGTCGATGGAAACGCCGATCGAGGCGTGGATTTCGACCATGCCAATGACGATCGCCTATGCCGCGTCGGACTGGTTGCAGCTCGATGCGCTGCACAAGTATCCCGACATGCGCATCGCGCTTTCGGAAGGCTCGATCGGATGGGTCCCCTATTTCATGGAGCGTGCCGACTTCTCGAACTCGCGCCACAAGTACTGGACGCATTCGCGCTTTCAGGAGATGAAGCCGAGCGAGATGTTCAAGCGGCACTTCCTGAACTGCTTCATCGATGACGCCTTCGGTCTGGATAACATCGAGTACATCGGCGAGAACAACATCGCCTATGAATGCGACTATCCGCACTCCGACACGCTCTGGCCCGAAGTGCCCGAGCGCCTGTGGCCGACCATCAAGCACCTCACCGACGCGCAGATCGACAAGATCACGCACGGCAATGCCATGCGCTGGTTCCGCTTCGATCCCTTCAAGCACATTCCGAAGGATCAGTTGACCGTCGGTGCGCTGCGCAAGAAGGCTGAGGAAGAAGGTGTCGACACCACGCCCAAGTCCTCGCTGGGCGAACGCCCGCTGGCCGAAGGCGAAGTGCGCCCCGTTACCTCGGGGGACATCATGAAGATGTTCACCCGCCACGAGGATGCCGACCGCCTCAGCCGAATGGCTGGCGAGGACGCCTGAGAGAGCGAGCCCGGACGTCAAGAGGCCCCGCGGGTTGTCTCGCGGGGCCTCTCTTCGTTGGGACTGGTGAATGGCCGTTGCCGCCGGCGGATCAGGCCGCGTGCGAGAACTGTTCTATGTTCGTCGTGGCTTCCGGATCGGGCAGGCACTTGCGCATGGCGTCGCTCATGCACTGGATCAGCGCTTCCGGATTGATCTTGTCGTCCTTGCTGTAGACCACGCTGATGGCCAGCGGGTGGCCTTCGGGCTGGCGCGGAAGCAGGGCGCAGAGCGCTTCGGTGCCGGTGTTGAAACCGGTCGGGCCGAACACGTGCCGCGGCTCACGGCAGGCGTCGATACGCGCCATCATTTCCGAGAAATTGAACTTGCTGGTATCGTCCGCCTCGGCGTTGAGGCGGCGGACCATGCCTTCGCAGCGCTGGCGGGCGACGGTCGAGAGCATCAGCCAGCCGGAGGCACTCTGCACAAGCGGTTCCTTGACGCCGCCGGCAAGTTCGCGCGTGGCTGCCAGTGCACGCGGGCTGTGGCGCCAGTTGACGATCTGGGCGTCGAGCCCGACCATCGAGGTCAGCGCGACAGAAAGGTTCGTCTGCGCGACGAGGCGGTCCATGAGGCGCACGATGCGTCCGTCGCGGACCAGCTCGGGCTGTCCCGAAGTGCCGAGCAGCGCGGCGCGCGGGGTGAGGCTGTAGGCGCGGGAGTAGGGGTCCTTGTAAAGGAGGCCCAGTTCGACGAGGCTGGAAAGCAGCTCGGACGTGCTCGACTGCGGGCGATTGTAGCGGCGCACGATGTCCATGACCGTGGCCTCCTTGTGGGTGTCGTCGAAGTATTCGAGCACTTCGATCACCCTGCGAGCGATTTTTGCCTTGTTAGATGAAGTCGTCTTGCCAGCCATGAGGTCTCTCCTCCCTCCGATTGGGTGTGAAACTTGCTTCTTCCCCGAGTCGGTA
This sequence comes from Novosphingobium mangrovisedimenti, assembly GCF_025153475.1. Taxonomy (GTDB): domain Bacteria; phylum Pseudomonadota; class Alphaproteobacteria; order Sphingomonadales; family Sphingomonadaceae; genus Novosphingobium; species Novosphingobium mangrovi_A. Next base: position 71,032 of record NZ_JANZXA010000010.1, on the reverse strand, counting down.
TCATAAAACTGACATCCGCTCGTTTTTTCCTCAGCTGGGTTAGCATCAACAACCTTGTTGATCAAGAGGGCTGTTGGATACCGAGCCGAAAACCTTGCAACTGGATGCATTGTGATGTGAGTCGTGTAGGGGCGGCAAGTTTGTTTCGTGAGTGTCGCGAGGTGTTCGGGGGCTGGTCAACTGCGATCAGTCGGTTCATGCCTTGCGCACGACGAATGGCAGTGGCTTCGGAGTAACAGGAAAGTCATGTTTTCTGCGGCATTCAGGGTTTCGGCAGCCGAGTTGACGATGAGCGCCGGGCAATGGCGGGAACCTGTCGCGATCATCGATCTCGATGCGGAAAGCGGGGATGTTCCCGACATGAATCTGCCGGCCTGTCCGGTGGTGGGGATCGGCAGTCCGGATCATCCGCTGGGGCACCGTATGGATACAATCGTCGAACCACATTTCGATGGCGCGGCCATGACGGAGGCCGCCTCGCGCCATCCGGTCGCCGCGGCATGCGTTGCGCAGCTGTTGCGGTTGCTGCCTGCGCTGTCGCGCGAACAGGGGCTGACGGCGGAATCGTTCGCCTATGCCATGTTGCAGGGGAGCGAAGCGCACCGCGCATGGATCGCCGCGAGCCCCAGCCCCGATCCTTTGCCGGAGGGGCATGTCGAGGTGGCGCGCGAAGGCGACGAGCTTTACGTCACGCTCGACCGTCCCGCGGCCGGCAATGCCATCGACCGGCCCATGCGCGATGGCCTGCACGAAGCCTTCGCGCTTGCCAGCGCGGATGCGTCGATCACGCGTGTCGTGCTGCGCGGAAACGGCAAGACGTTCAGCCTGGGCGCGGACCTTTCGGAATTCGGCACGACCACCGATCCCGCAACCGCCCATATGATCCGCTTCGCTACCTTGCCCGCGCGCGAGGCGGTGCGTTGCGCCGATCGCCTGGAAGCCCACGTCGACGGTGCCTGTGTCGGGGCCGGCCTGGAGCTGGCGGCCTTCGCGCGGCGGATCACGGCGTCGCGCCGTTCATGGTTTCAGCTGCCCGAGCTTGCCATGGGGATATTGCCCGGAGCAGGCGGCTGTGTTTCCCTGACGCATCGCATCGGGCGCCAGCGAACCTTGTTGATGATCCTGTCGGGTCGGCGGATCGCGGCGCGTCAGGCGCTAGACTGGGGACTGGTCGACGCGCTTGTGGATGCAGCGCCCTGAGGTCCAGGTGGTGACGACATCCGCGCAGGACAACCGTTCGCGCGCTTGCGTCCATGGCCGGTCGAGCAGGCATAAGTCCGCCGTTTCGCCAGGCGCTATCCGGCGTTGCCGAGCAAGGTCGAGAGGGTCGGCGAGGTAAAGTGCCAGCGCTTCCTCGGGAGTCAGCGCTTCGTCCGGGCCGATGATGGCGCCGCTGGCCGTGCGGCGATGTACCGCAGCGGCCATGGCCGTCCAGGGATCGGGGCTGCCATAGGGAGCGTCGCTGCCGCCTGCCAGCGCCATGCCCGCCTCGTGCAGACTGCGCAAGCGGTAGAGGTCGCCGTGATGACGCGGCTCGACCTCCGCCAGATAGCTGTCGCCGCGCTCGGCAATGAAGTGCGGTTGGATGCAGGCCTGCAGCCCGAGCGCCGCCATGCGCGCGACGAGGTCGGGTGCGGCGACCGAGACATGCTCGATCCGATCGCCCGGCAGCGGGCCGCATTCCTCCAGCAGAGCGAGTGTGAAGACGAGTTCCACCTCGGTCACGCAATGCACGGCCAGCGGCCGGCCCTGCGCGTGCCCGGCACGCACGAAAGCGGCGGCCTTGTCGAAATCGGGCAGCGCCGCTTCGTGCAGGTGGAGCTTGAGCGGGCCAAGCCGCCATCCCGCCTGTTCCGCCTGATCGAGCGCAAGCGCCCCGGCCAGCACCAGCGACTGGGCAAGGGTACCCTCCGCCCGCTGTCGTGCGAAGTGCGCGGCCATCGCCGGATCGTTGCGCGGGGACATGTCGGTCGCGCCGGTCACGCCGAAGCCGGCCAGCTCGCGGCTGACATAGCCAAGGTCTGGCGGAGTGCCCCGCAATGCCCGGCGCAGCCAGTCGTCCTCGTCGAACAGCCGACCGGTGAAGCGTCCGTTCAGACGTTCGAGGCCGGGCGGCGGCGTGGCGCGGGCCAGCAGGTCGTCCAGCGCCATCGTGTTGAGCAGCCACATGCGGCCGGTGCGGTGCTGCAGGCGCAGCGGCCGATGCGCGACGAACCCGTCGAGCGCGACGGCATCGGGCAGGGAGCCTCCCAGCAGGCTCTCGTGATAGCCGACGCCGCGTATCCACCCGCTTCCGGGGCGGTTCAACGCAAGGGCCAGACCCTGGGCATCGGTGACCTCAGGCGGACCGCAGGGGATCGAGGACTTTCGCGCGGCGAGGCCGGCCAGGTGGATGTGATGATCGTGCAGGCCGGGCAACAGCGCACCGCCCTCGGCATCGACCACGGTTTCGCCGTCGCGCGGGTGAAGGATGCCGGTTTCGCCGATGCGCTCACCGTCCACACGGACATCGCAGCGGCCCTTGCCCCAGACCTCGGCGTTACGGATCAGCACTGGGCCAGTCCGGGAAGGTAGCGTGTGGTGTCGGCGCCGATTTCGTGCACTTCGGCCTGCAGCACGCGGCGGGCGACGTGGGGGAAGGGCTGGCCTGCCGCCGTGCCCCATGCCCGCAGTTCCGCGTCGATGGCGGCACGGTTGAAGGCGCGTTCTTCGGCAAGAGCCATCGCGGATATCGCGGTCATGGAAAGACCGATGCGTTGCGCTTCTCCGCTGCGCAAGGCGGCAAGGCCTTCGCGCGCGGCGGTGATGCCGGTGAGCGGATCGGCAATGGCATCGCCGACATAGCCGATCTCACCGGTAAGTTCCGCCATCGCCCGCGAAAGGCCGCCGGCGACGCCGCAATCGTTGCCGATGCCGACCCAGTTCGCAGCATCGCCGCTGGCCCCGTGTCCGGTGACGGAAAGCCACACGAGGCCCGGCACTTCGCGCACAAGCGTCTCGGCATCGATGCCGAGATGGCGCAGAGCGCGCGGGCGCGAAGATTCGATCACCACGTCCGCGCTGCGGATGAGCGCGATCAGCGCGGCCTTTTCGTGCGTACTGGCGAAGTCGACGAGCACGTTGGCCTTGCCCTGGTTGATGAGGTCGAAGGTGGTGGGATCGTCGCGTCGGATGAGGTCGGGCCGGGTCCGGCTCTCGACTTTCACGACTTCCATCCCGGCTTGCCAGAACAAGTGGCCGGCCAGCGGCCCGGCCCAGATGGCGGAAAGGTCGATCACGAGCGGACGATGGCCCGCGGGTCTTTCGCGCCGTTGCCCGCGCGTCATGACGGTGACCGGCGGCGAGGCGGGAACTTCGTCCGCCGAGGCCACGGGCAGGCCCAGCGCTCGTCCGCGTTTGACGAGATCCGCGCAGTCATGCTGCAGCGTCGCCGCGGCAATCGCGGCGGGATCGTCGATGGCGAGGCGGGCATCGCCGAACAGCGCGGGCAGCAGCTCGCGGTCCTCGGCGCGGATCAGGGTAAGCGCGAACCAGCCGCCGTCGCGGGTGGGCATGAGGCGGCTGCCGCCGAGCCCCGCCGAAATCCTGCCGCCGATACGGTAGCCGCCGTTGGCGCCACGCTCGCCCATCAGCGTCGCGCCTTCGAGTCCGGAAAGGGCGGTGAGGCCGTAGGTCTCGCCCATGGCTTTCAACTGTCGGTCGGCCCAGCGCGCCAGAGGGATCGCCGGGCCGGTTCGCGGATCAGGCTTCGGCAAGGACATCCTTGACCTTGCGGCGCAGCAGCTTGCCCATCTCGTTGTAGGGCAGCTCGGCGACGAAGGCGATCTTCTCGGGCACGCGCGAGGAGCGCAGGCGCGAGCGGACCAGCATCTTGAGTTCGTCTTCGCTCGGCGTTTCGAAACCTTCGCGGGTGACGATGGCGACACCCACGGTTTCGCCCCATTCGACCGAGGGAATGGCACAGGCACAGGCGTCGGCGATGGCCGGATGGGTCAGCAGCACGTCCTCGATCTCGCCGGGCGACATGTTCTCGCCGCCGCGCACGATCACGTCGTCGGCGCGGCCCGAGAGGAACAGGTAACCGTGCTCGTCGATGTAGCCCGCGTCACGGGTGGGGAACCAGCCTTCGGCGTCGAGCGCGCTCTTTTCCTTGTACTCGCCCGAAACCTGTTCGCCGCGCACGTAGATCTCGCCCGGTTCGTTGGGCCCCAGCACTTCACCGCTCTCGCCCCGGATCTGCATCTCGACCGTCGGGATCGGCTTGCCGAGCGAGGTGAGGCGCGCGCGGACCTTGGGGTCCTCCGATGCCAGCGCCTCGCGGTGGTCGTCGGGGCCGAGAAGGGCGACGGTCGAGCTGGTCTCGGTAAGGCCATAGGCATTGGTGAAGCCGGCAGAAGGAAAGCGTTCCAGCGCCTTGTGGATCACCTCGATCGGCATCTTGCCGCCGCCGTAGGCGATCGCGCGCAAGCTTCCGACATTCACCGTAACGCCCTTTTCCATGGCATCGACGATGCGCGCCAGCATGGTGGGCACGACGAATGCGTTGGTCACGGTCTCCGCTTCGACCAGGCTGAGCCAGCCTTCGGGCGAGAAGTTCGGCAGCATCACGATCTTGCGCAGCGAATAGATCGAGCTCATCAGCGCCGAGATGCCAGCGATGTGGTAGGGCGGCACGACCACCAGCGCGGCGTCTGCCTCGTCCGCCGAGGCGAACTCCACGGTGCCGAGGATATAGCCCAGCAGGTTCGAGTGGCGCAGGATCGCCGCCTTCGGCGCGGCAGTGGTGCCGCTGGTGAAGAGCTGGATCGCAACGCCTTCGCCGGGATCGTATTCGCGCGATTCCGGTTCGGGCACGGTTTCCTGCGCCTTGAGCGTGAATTCCTCGCGCGAGAAGATCGTGTGGCCCTGATCGCCCGCGAGGCGGGTGATGCGCTCTTCGTCGCCCACCACCAGTGCCGGCGCGACGCGGCCCAGCAGCGCGGAAAGGTCCGCATCGGGCAGGCGGTAGTTGAGCGGGCAATAGGGCACCCCGGCCAGGGCCGCACCGAACACCGCAATGACCGCCGCTTCGCTGCTTTCGTCGAGCAGGGCGACGTACTCCGCCTCGCTTTCCTGGATCAGTTCGAACGCGCCGCGCGCGGCGTCGAGCAGGTCTCCATAGGTCCAGCGCTTTCCGTCGCAGACGAGACCGACGCGGTCGGGCGCGGCTTCCGCCGCCATTTCAAGAAGGAGGGCGATGTTCATTGGTGATAGCGGCCTTGGCTCGGGAGGTCAGTGCTGGGGTCAGTCGGAAGCGGGGAGCGGCTTGGCGTCCTTGACGACCAGCGCGACACCGTCGACCGAAAGCGAACCCTTGCCGGGCTTGACGCAGAGCAGCTCGTACTTGCCGTCGGCATCGACGTAGCGCTTGCCCATCAACGTGCCGGCCGAGAAGTCGGCGGCGAGGGGGGCTGCTTCGGCCGGCTTGGCTTCGCCCATCGGCGCGCCGCCGCATTCGATCTGGCCGTCGGCGCAGCGGATCACCATGACTTCGGTGTCGCAGGCGGCGCTCTTCAGGCGGGTTCCAGGCTTCATCTCGGATTTCCTTCGTATCGGGTTTTCTGTTGTTGAATGTCTTGCAGGCGGGGCTGGCGTTCCGTCATGCAATCGCACCTTTTGCCTTTAAGCTCTCGATGTCGCCCCATTCAAGGCCGAGCTCCAGCAGTACCGTCTCAGTATGTTCTGATGGCTGCGGGGCACGAGGCGAGGCAAAAGGCTCGTGATCGAATTGCACCGGGCTGCGTACGATGCGCATCGGGTCGGACCCGTCGATCGGTTCGACTTCCATGAAGGTGTCGTTGGCGATCGCCTGGGCATCGTCGCCGAGATCGAGCAGGGTCTGAACGGCGGCCCACTGGCCGCGCATGGTCTGCAGCTTTTCGCACCAGTAGGCGAACGGCCTGGCGGCAAAGGCGGCTGAGATGATGTCGCTTGCCGCCGCGCTGTTTTCCATCAGCGAAAGGGCATCGGCAAAGCGGGGGTCATCGGCTGCCTCCGGCACGCCGAGGTGCTCGAACGTGTCGCGGATGTAGGGACCGGGCACCATGATGAACAGGCTGATGACCCGCTCGTCGGCGGTCTTGAAATGGCCAAGGAACGGATTGACCGCAGCGCCCCCGGCTTGCGGCGCGCCGACGCGCATCATCTTGCCGGTATGGAGGTAGGGGCCGATCACCTGGCCCATCGACCACATCGCGCTGTTGAAGAGGGAAACGTCGATTTCCGAAGTCTCGCCCGTCTGTGCGCGGTTGAAAAGCGCGCCGGCAATCCCGCCGGCAAGGTACATGCCGCTGATGGAATCGCCCATTCCGCCCACGCCCATGGTCAGCGGCACGTCGAATTCCTGCGGCGTGAGCGCGTGGCCGAGGCCCGAATGGATCCAGAAGGCCGTGGCATCGAAGGCGCCGCGATCGCGCGAGGGGCCCTTGTCCCCGTAGCCGCTGCCGCGTGCGTAGATGATGTCCGGGTTGGCGGCACGGATGTGCTCGACGTCGATCTTCAGCTTCTGGCGGGCCGAGGGCAGGTAGTTGGTCAGGAAGACGTCGGCGGTCTTCGCCAGCTCGTAGATCAGCGCCTGGCCTTCCTCGGTCGCGACATCGATGCCGATGCTGCGCTTGCCCCGGTTGGGATGCTCGATCATCGGATTGACGACGGGATCGAGCCTGGCACCCGCGATCGAAAGCATCCCGCGCTGTGCGTCGCCGCGTACGGGATGCTCGACCTTGATGACGTCTGCCCCCCAGTCCGCAAGCACCGCCCCGGCAGCCGGAACGAAGACGAACTGGGCCACTTCGAGCACCCGCACGCCTTTCATCACCTGCTTCATTCCGGTCGTGCCTCCTTGCGGCCAGACAACGGGAAGGTGGCCTCAAGCGATTGCGCCCTTGGCCTTCCATTCCTCGATCTTGTCCCACTCGATGCCCATTTCCATGAGCACGATCTCGGTATGTTCGGAGGCCTGCGGCGAGCGTCCGGTTTCGAGCGGTTCGCCGTTCCACTGGACCGGGCCGCGGACCAGCGTGAGCGGCTCGCCGCCGTCGGCCGCGTCGACCTCGACGAGCATGTCGTTGGCGAGCGCCTGCTCGTCGGTGAGCAGGTCGGTGAAGCTCTGGATCGGCGCCCACTGGCCAGAGAAGGTCTTGAGGTGCTGGCGCCAGTATTCGAACGGCTTCGCGGCAAAGGCCTTCACCATGATGTCGCTGGCGGCGCCGGCGTTCTCGAACAGTGCGCGCGGATCGGAGAAGCGCGGATCGTCGGCGGCCTCGGGTACACCCAGGTGTTCGAACAGACTGCGGATGTGGCCCTGCGGCGACAGCGTGCACAGGTTGATCGTGCCGCCGTCGGACGTCTGGTAGTTGCCCGTGAAGGGGTTGCGCACGGCACCGCCCGAACCCGGCATCGGGTTGCGGGTGAGGATGCCGGTTTCGGCAACCTGCGCGATCAGCGCACCCGAAGCCCAGGCCGCGGTGCTCAGCAGCGAGACGTCGAGTTCGGTCGCTTCGCCGGTCTTTTCGCGGTGATAGAGCGCGGCGGAAATGCCGCCGGCGATGAACATGCCGCCGATGGAATCGCCGAACGCGGGAATGCCCTGCGAGAGCGGGGCGCCCAGTTCCTCGGGCGTCATCGAATAGGCGATGCCGCTGCGCGACCAGAAGCAGGTGCCGTCGAAGCCGCCGACCTCGCGCTCGGGGCCCTTGTTGCCCAGCGCCGAGCCGCGTGCGTAGATGATGTTCGGATTGATCGCGCGGATGTGCTCGACGTCGAACTTGTTCTTCTGGCGCACCTGCGGGAGGTAGTTGGTCAGGAACACATCGCACTGCTTGGCGAGTTCGTAGAGCGCTTCCTGGCCTTCCGGGGTCGACAGGTCGATGCCGACGCTGCGCTTGCCGCGGTTGGGGTGCTCGAACAGCGTGTGGCGCAGCGGATCGAGCGTCACGCCGCCCATGTTGAGGAAGCCGCGCTGCGTATCGCCGCGGACGGGGTGTTCGATCTTGATGACGTCCGCGCCCCAGTCGGCGAGGATCGCGCCGGCGGCGGGAGTGAAAGTGAACTGTGCCACTTCGAGGACGCGCACGCCCTGCATGACCTTTGTCGACATCTGCTGCCAGTCCCTGTTGTGTTCTTGCAATAAACCGCTCTCGAGGCACGGCGCGGACGCCGTTTCGAGGTTCCTCCCGATTTGCGCGCAATCCCCTGGAGGATCAACCTTGGACCCCATCGTGCAGACGATCATGGGAAAGGGATTTGATCGCGCGCCCAGCGTATGTTGCATTGCAACAATTCTGGAAGTTCAGCGTTTCCGGGGCTTTTCGAGTGTTGAGTAAAGTGCTTTTGCAGTTGCAACAATTGCAATTGACTTTGGGGTGGCTAATAACTAACCTAGGTTAGTAAATTGAAAAAACGAACAATTCGCATTCTGGAGTTTATCGCATGAACAAGTTCGCCTCGCTCGCAGCTCTTGCTACCGTAGCCACCATGGCCGTCGTTCCGACCGCCGTCTTCGCCGAAACCACGCAGGCCGTTCACGAAGTGACCGAAGAAGCCGCTGCTCCGGTCGAGCTGAACGCCGGCATGATGCTCTACGCTTCGAACGGCTATCGCATCGCGCCGATCTATCGCGTCAACGCCGAAGGCAACCCGCAGGTCATCCTGAACGGCCGCCTCGTCACCGTTCCGATTTCGACCGTCAGCGAAGTCGAAGGCAAGGTTGTGACCTCGCTTTCGAAGAAGGAAGTTGCTCGCGCCAAGTAAGCGCCGACGAGCTCTCAAGACGGAAAGGGCGGCGCCTCGGCGCCGCCCTTTCTGTTTGTGCGCGGGACGTAATGCGTGCCGCGTCATGGGACCTGAAGGCGACGCGCGGCGTCAGCCGCGGCTGACGTTCTCGTAGATCCGGTCCATGAAATTGAGCAGTTGCTCAAGCTCTTCATCCGAAAAGCCGTTGAACATGCGCTGCTCGCTCTCGGACGCAATGGCGCCCAGCTTGGCGAGCAGGGGTTCGGCCTTGTCGGTCAGATAGACCGCACGTGCGCGGCGATCGTCGCGACGGTCGCGCCGTTCGAGCAGGCCATCGGCGCACAGGCGGTCGATCAGTCGGCCTGCCGATGCCTCTGACATCTCGAGAAACTCGGCGATGGTGCGCTGGGTGGAACCGGGATGGCGGGCCACGATGACGATCATCGCCCACTGGGAACGCGTGACGTTGAGCGTCGCAACCTTGCGGTCGAAGGTATTGCGCTGCAGGCGCGCGATAACCGTCATGCGCAGGCCGACCTGGCGCCTCGGACTTTCGTCGCGAAAACCGAAAGGGTCTGCCTTTGCGTTCGTCGTGTTGCTGTCGGCGTCGATCGCCACGCGCTTTCCCTTCAGTCTCGGTTGGTCAGATGCGTTCGATGATGATCGCGGGCGCCATGCCGCCGGCCGCGCACATGGTGATGAGGCCATAGCGTCCGCCGGTGCGCTCGAGTTCGTCGAGGGCGGTGCCGATCAGGATGGCGCCGGTCCCCGCGATCGGGTGGCCAAGGGCGATCGAGCCGCCGTTGGGATTGACCTTGGCGCGATCGAGGTCGAGGTCGCGGATGAACTTCTCGACGACGACGGCGAAGGCCTCGTTGATTTCCCAGGTGTCGATGTCGTCCTTGGTGAGGCCGGCCTTGGCGAGCACCTTGTTGGCCGCGGGAACCGGGCCGTTGAGCATGAGCGTCGGGCAATCGCCCGTCTCGGCCATCGCAACGATCCGTGCACGCGGCTTGAGGCCGTGCTTCTCTGCGTATTCCTTCGAGGCCAGCAGGATCGCCGAGGCACCATCGACGACACCCGAAGAGATGCCGACATGGTGGATCGGCTTGATGTCGATGTCCGGATAGACCTGGTTGATCAGTTCGGCATAAGTCTTGCCGCCGGGCTGCGAGGGCATGTCCAGGAACATCTCGAAGGCGGGCTTGAGCTGCGCGAGGCTTTCCGCCGTCGTTTCGGGACGCGGGTATTCCTCGTGGTCGAGGATCACGTTGCCCTCGTCATCCTTCACCACGATGGTGGACATGGCGAAGCGGCCCTCGGCGATTGCCTTGGCGGCACGGCGCTGGCTTTCCACGCCGAGCTGTTCCAGCTCTTCGCGGGTGATGCCTTCCATTGCGGCGATGGCATCGGCGCACACGCCCTGGTTCGACTGCGGGTGTTTGGCTTGCAGGCGCGGATTGCCGACGCCCATGCCGCCGCTGCCGACACCGGCCTCGCGCATCTTCATACCCATCATGTTGGCGTAGGACAGCATGTCCATGCCGCCCGAGACGATCAGGTCCGCCATGCCCGACTTGATCATCGCGGCGCCGAAATTGGTAGAGGTGATGCTGGAGCCGCAGAAGCGGTTGAGCGTGACGCCGCCGGCCTTCACGTCGTAGCCGGCGTCGAGCGCGGCCATGCGGCCGATGTCGCCGGCCTGCAGGCCCAGCGCGGCCGAGACGCCCCAGATGACGTCGTCGACTTCGGCGGTGTCGAAGTCGTTGCGCTCCTTGAGGGCGGCCAGGACGCTCGCGGAGAGGTGCTCGGGATGCATTTTCGAGAGGGCGCCCTTGCCCATCTTGCCAATCCCGCGGGGGGTCCGGACGGCATCGATGATATAGGCTTCGGTCACGGTGTCTTTCTCCTCGAAATCCCTGGTGCGCAGTGCGCCGTTTCCGAGGGTCATGCGAGCGCGTTCGGACAAATGCAATCGCTCCGCCCCGCCCTATCGCAGCGGCGATTGCTTTCATGCGTTAGTATATTGTAGCGCGGACGGATTGCGTCAATCGATCGTCTTAGCGATACGCCGAAATTATCCGGGCCACGCTTCGGGGCGAGAGGGCGGTCAGGAAGCATCAAGCAGAATCAGGGAGATGGTGAAGCGATGGCCGGCAACGGGCAAGTCGATCAGGAAGAGACCGCCGGCGGCGCGTTCGCTCCATTGCGGGAGCCGGTCTTCTGCCGGATCTGGTCGGCCAGCCTGTTTTCCAATTTCGGGCAACTGTTCCTGGGGGTGGGCGCCGCGTGGGAGATGACGCGCCTGTCCAGCTCGCCCAGCATGGTGGCACTGGTGCAGACCGCGATGATGGTGCCGCTCATGCTGGTGACGCTGCCCGCGGGCGCCATTGCCGACATGTTCGACCGCCGGCGCATCGCCATGAGCGGGCTGGGCTTCAGCGCGGTCTGTGCGGCGATCCTTGCGGGCATTTCACATTTCGACCTCGTTACGCCTTGGCTGCTGCTGGCGTTCTGCGTCATGATCGGCGCCGGCGTCGCGTTCTACTCGCCATCATGGCAGGCCTCGATCCCCGAGCAGGTCTCGCGCGCGCACCTGCCGGCGGCAGTGGCGCTGGGCACGATCAGCTATAACGTCGCGCGCAGCTTCGGGCCCGCGCTGGGCGGGCTGATCGTCGTGCTGTACGGCGCCAGATCCGTGTTCGGCATGACCTCGCTGCTCTACCTGCCGCTGATGGTGGCCTTCTTCCTCTGGCGGCGCGAGCACGTTCCGTCGCGCCTGCCGCCAGAGCGGATCGACCGCGCGATGATCGGAGGCGCGCGCTATGCCCTCCATGCCCCGGCCATCCGCACGGCACTCCTGCGCGTGTTGTGTTTCGGCCTGACCACCGCCACCGCGTCGGCGCTGGCGCCGCTGATCGCCAAGGACCTGCTGCACGGCAATGCCGCGACGTTCGGCATCCTGCTCGGCGCGCAGGGCGTGGGAGCCGTGAGCGGGGCGCTGTTCGTCAGTGCCATCCGGGAGCGCATCTCCACCGAAATGGCGGTGCGCATCTTTGCGGTGGGCTCCGGCATCGCGCTTGTCGGCATTGGCTTCAGCCATTCGCTGATCCTGACGTGCGCGGCCTTTCTGGTGGTGGGCGCCTGCAACATCCTCACCGTCGCGATGCTCAACGTCACCGTGCAGCTTTCCGCCCCCCGCTGGGTGACGGCGCGCGCGCTTTCGCTGTTTTCGTCGGCGATCACGGCCGGCATCGGGATCGGCGCCTGGGGCTGGGGCGTCGTTGCCGGGGAGTACAGCGTCGCTTTCGCGGTCATTGCCTCGGGCATCGCCGTTTCGGCCACCGCGCTGCTGGGGTTCGTCCTGCCACTCGCCAGCGACCAGATACTCGACAACGATTCAGTCGAGCTTGGCCACGAGCCCGAAGTGGAACTTGCCCTGACGATGCGGTCCGGCCCAATCGTCGTCGAGGTCGACTACGACGTCGATCCCGATCGCGCGCGCGATTTCTACGGCGCCATGATGAAGATGCAGGGCATGCGAAAGCGCATCGGCGCGTTCCAGTGGTCGATTGCGCGCGACATCGCCAATCCCGCGCTGTGGACCGAGCGCTACCATTGCCCGACCTGGGGCGACTACCTGCGCATGCGCGACCGCTATACCCAGGCCGATTTCGTCATCCAGGCCGAGGTCGACGCTTTCAACCGGTCGGGACACGCGCGGCGCGTGCGCCGCCGGCTGGAGCGGCCATTCGGTTCGGTGCGCTGGAAGGCGGATTCCTACGATCCGCATCAGGAGACCATCGGTTTCATCGGCCCCTGATCCCGCGGCATTTCCCCTCCCGCGGCACCTGTTGCAGCGAGGACTCATCCGTAGACCGATTTGACACTCGTCCAATTTCCGACTGGAAAAGTGTCAAGCATCACATTACGGTTGTGCAATAAGAAAAGTGGGAGGGATACCGTGACAATTGGCAGGACAGCTACGTCCATTTTCGGGCTCGTCGGGCTCGCAGCGCTGGCTCCGACACAGGCTTTCGCGCAGGAAAGTGCCGAGACGGCGACCGACAGCGGCGTCATTATCGTGACTGCCCAGCGCCGTGCCGAAGCACAGGTCGACGTGCCGATCACGATCACCAATCTGAGCAGCGATGCGCTCAAGACGGCGAGCGTTCAGCAACTGGCGGACATCGGCAAGGTCACGCCCGCACTGCGCTTCGACTTCGCCGGTGGCTTCTTCCAGCCGACGATCCGCGGGATCGGCACGGCGGTCGCCACTTCCGGCGGTGGCGGCAATGTCGGCATCTACATCGACGGGTTCTATTCGCCCAATCCGCTGGCCGCCGACTTCGACCTGGTGAGCATCGAGAGCATCCAGGTGCTCAAGGGGCCGCAGGGAACCCTGTTCGGCCGCAACACGACGGGCGGCGCGATCCTGGTCACCACGCGTGAACCCTCGATGGACGCCAATACGTTCGACGGCCGGGTCAGCTACGGCCGCTACAACGAAATCAAGGCCGAGGGGCTGGCCAACTACGTGATTTCCGATAGCGTGGCCCTCAGCATCGAGGGGCTCTACCGGCGCGGCGACGGCTGGCAGCACGACATCTCCAACAACGACAAGCGCGTGGGCGACTACGAGAACTGGTCGGTGCGCATCAGCCTCAAGGCGCAGCTCACGGACGATGTCGAGGCCCTGCTGCGCTACAAGCATGGCAAGGTCGACGATCCCTCGCCGCTGCTCACCTCGTCGTACGTCGACGACAGCTTCGGCCTTGGTGCGCCGTTCGGCGGCATTCCGGGCACCTACACGACGGACAAGAACAAGATCGCCTCGGGCTCGCAGCCGGAATTCTTCCGTTCGAACAGCGATCTGCTGCAGGCCACGATCAAGGCCGACCTCGGTTTTGCCGACCTGGCTTCCTATTCCCAGTACCGTAACGAGAAGGTCGATTCCTCGCTTGAGCTCGACTATTCGGGACTGGACATCTTCCAGCTCGGCCTGCCCAACAACAACGAGACGTGGAGCCAGGAATTCCTGCTCACGTCCAAGCCCGGCACGCCGCTGCAGTGGACCGCGGGCCTGTTCTATTTCGAGAACACCGACCAGTACATCACGGGCATCGACAACTTCGGCGCCGCCTCGCGCATCCGGCTCGGCGGGTCCAGCACGACCGTCAGGAGTTACGCCGCCTTCCTTGACGCCACTTACGAGATCATGCCGAGGCTCTTCGTCACTGGCGGCGTTCGCTATTCTCACGACAAGGTGGACGATGCGTACTTCAATACGCGCTACCTTGCCCCGCTCACCTTCACCTTGCCCGACGGCACGATATGCAGCTCGAACAACGGGCGGGTCTACATCAAGGCATGCGACCCGAGCGCGTCCGACTTTGCCACGGGTGATCGCGTAACCCCCCGTGTCGTCATCCGCTACAAGCCGACCGACCGCACGAGCCTCTATGCCTCCTATACCAAGGGCTACAAGGCGGCGATCATCGACGTGGGCGGGTCCTGCCAGAATCCGCCCTATGTCTGCACGCGCGTGAAGCCGGAGACGATCGACGCCTTCGAGGTCGGCGCCAAGTATGAAAGCTACGGTCTCTCGCTCGACGCGGCGGCTTTCTACTATGACTACAAGGACCTGCAAGTCTCGATCTACGAGGCCGGTACGGCGCGCATCGTCAATGCCGCCAAGTCGGAGATCTACGGTCTCGAAGGTTCGGCGCGTTACCGTCCGGTCCCGGCGCTGGAGCTTTCGGCCGGCGCATCCTGGGTCCACGCGCGCTACAAGAAGTTCACCAATGCGCCGATCTATACGCCTTGCGCGGCTCTGGATGCCGATACGCAGACGCTCTGCGCGGACAATGGTCTGTCGTTCCTGGTGATCGGGCAGGACCTGGACAACGTCACCATGCAGCGTACACCGGAATTCACCGGTTTCCTCGGTGCCCGCTACACGGCCGACGTGGGCGGCGGCGAACTGGCGCTGTCCGGAAACCTCTCGTATTCGTCCAGCTTCTATTTCGGTCCGTCAGGAATCCAGTTCCGGCAGGGGGGCTACGAGACGCTGTCGCTACGGGCGCAGTGGACCTCGCCCGACGAGCATTGGTACCTGGCGGCCTACGGCGACAACGTCACCAACAGCCGCTACCTCACGCAGGTGCAGTATTCGAACTTCGGTCTCGGCGCCAACTGGAACAAGCCGGTTACCTACGGCCTCGAGTTCGGCGTCAGTTTCTGAGCATCGCCGGCGCGGTGCGTTCCCACGCGGGGATTGTCCGCATGCCGGCCTGCTGACCTAATGCGAACGTGGCAACGCCGCTCCGGGCTTGATCCGGGGCGGCGTTTGCATCGGATCTGACGGGAGAGAGAGATGTCGGAAGGCAAGATCTGGCGTGTGGTGCAATGGGCCACAGGCAATGTCGGCAGCCGCGCGCTGCGCATGGTGATCGAGCACCCGCGCATGGAGCTGGCGGGGCTCTGGGTGAGTTCTCCCGGCAAGGTCGGCAAAGACGCGGGTGCGCTTTGCGGCCTGCCCGAGACCGGCATCAAGGCGACCGGCTCGCTCGAGGAGATCGTCGCGCTCGATGCCGATTGCGTGCTCTACATGCAGCAGGGAACCGACTACGAGGCGCTCTGCGCGCTGCTGGCCTCGGGCAAGAACGTGGTCACCACGCGCGGCGATTTCCACTACCCGCCGATGATGGACGCGGCCAACCGCGCGCGGATCGAGGAAGCCTGCGCCAGGGGCGGCAGTTCGATCTATTCAACCGGTTCGAGCCCGGGCTTCGTGACCGAGGCGCTGGCGATACCGCTGCTGTCGCTCCAGCGCGAGCACGGCCTGCTGACGATCGACGAATATGCCGATGTCTCCAGCCGCAACTCGCCCGAGATGCTGTTCCACATCATGGGCTTTGCGGCACCGATGGCCCCCTTCGACCAGCGCCGCGCGGAGCATCTCAAGGGCGACTTCGGCAGTTCGCTGTCGCAGGTGGCGCAGGCCATCGGCCTTGAGACCGACGAGATCGAGGCGATCGGCGAACTTTCGCCGACCCGGCAGGACCTGCAGATCGCCGCGGGCACGGTGCCGGCAGGGACGGTGGGCGCGATGCGCACGACGATCACCTGCAAGCACCAGGGGCGCCCGGTCCTGCGGTTCCGGGCCAACTGGTATGTCACCACCGACATCGAGGACGATTGGGACCTGCGCGAATCCGGCTGGCGGATCGTGACAGAGGGCGACACGCCGGTGAAGGTCGACATTACCTTCCCGGTTTCCGAGGAAGACTACGCCGCCTACACGCCCGGCCTGACGGCGCATCGCCCGATCAATGCGATCCCGGCGGTCTGTGCCGCGCAACCCGGTATCCGCACCACGGTCGATCTGCCGCAGATCATTCCGCTCTATTCCTGAAGGCCGCCATCCCTGCATGGCTGCCGTTCCGGGTGGGGGCGATGCCCCGGGCTTGTCCAGACCTTCCCCACATCCGGATCACCGGCCTGCGAGGCCGCGTTCTGGCCGACGCCCTCCGGCCGACGCCCTCCGGCCGGAACGCGATGCCCATTTCGTCGCCGGATTCAGGCGATAGCATTTCGGAATCCTTGCAGAATCGAACCTGCCAGCGGGCAAGCCTGTCGTCGCGCTTTCCTTCCTGATGCCGCCGTGGAAGCCCGAATCTGGGGTGCTGCAGGCTTAATCTGAGGTCTGTGTGAAAGTGAGCGTAGACAGCGGACGCATAGAGTATTACGATGCTGTCATTGAGTATTACTGAGGTAGGTATCCACGTATTACGAGGGCAGGCGATATGGATGGAGTACGTGTAGGAAAAAGGGTGATAGGTGCTGATTCACCGGTCACCATCGGATGGGAGAACCTGCCCAAGGTGGAAGGTGGTCCCGTCAAGCAGTTCGTCTTCACGTATTTTCAGCCTGCAGTGCTCTTCGCGCTGATCGCCTTCTGGATGTATGCCCCGGATTCCATCGCCAAGGCATCCACGGCCGTCGGTATCGGCGTTGGCTTCAAGGTGCTGCTGCTGGGGCTCGAGTGGGTGAACCCGCGCTATTCGAGCTGGCGCCTTACCTGGAAGGAACTGGTTACCGACCTTTTCTACGTCGGGATCAGCTACACGCTGGTCAAGTATGCCGGAAAGCACATCGGCAGCGATGCCATCGTGGGCGCGGTGCAGCACCTTCTCGATTGGGAAAAGTTCAAGTGGTTCATCGACATGCCGCTGCTTTTCCAGGCTTTCCTGATCTCGTTCATCTTCGATTTCGGTCAGTACTGGATGCATCGTGGAATGCATAACTGGTACCCGCTCTGGCTCACCCATTCGGTTCACCACTTCATTACCCAGCTGAACATCAACAAGGGGGCGGTGGGCAATCCGGTCGAACTTTTCCTGATCGGCCTCGGCCTCGGCGGCTTCTTCGACTTCCTGCCGCGTGCCGCTCTTCTGGCCGGTGCGATCGGTCTGGCGGTCGGGACCTACCAGCACATCAATGTCCGCTTCAACACGCCGCGCTGGTGGCGGTTCCTGTTCAACACGACCGAGCACCACAGCCTGCACCATTCGCAGGACTACGAGGCCTCCCGCAGCAA
This sequence comes from Novosphingobium mangrovisedimenti, assembly GCF_025153475.1. Taxonomy (GTDB): domain Bacteria; phylum Pseudomonadota; class Alphaproteobacteria; order Sphingomonadales; family Sphingomonadaceae; genus Novosphingobium; species Novosphingobium mangrovi_A. Next base: position 53,658 of record NZ_JANZXA010000010.1, on the reverse strand, counting down.
TTATGCGGGCACCTATATTTTCATTGACCGCATCTTCGGCACTTGCGTCGACGGAGAGGCCGAACTGCTCGGGATGGAAGGCGGACGCCGGATGTCGATTCGCGAACAGATGACCTATCCCTTCACCGAAGCGTACAAGACGACGAAGGCCGTGATCCAGCGCCGCCTGCACCCGGTCGCCGTACCCGCAGAATAGCGATCGCCTTGCTTCGATCTGGGCTTCGATCTGGACCTTCCTTCTTCGCCACGACCGTCGTTTGCCACGGCGGCTCGCGGCGGAGGGGACTGTTCCGCCGTGTCCTGAGAATTTTCCGGAGAAATTCTACGTGAATTTGCCTTTCATCGACCGAATCTGGAGTGTCCGCGGCTCTCTGACACTGGATCCTTTCCAGTCTCCGGCCGAAGCATTCGGCAAGCTCGACGGCCTGTTCCGGGCAGAGGGAACGAGCCACAAGGTCGAGGGCGATACACTGACGTTCAGCAAGAAGGATCCCCTTGCCCAGGACAAGATGGCGACTTTCAATGGCGGGATGCTGCGCGTTGTCGAGGGAGGGGAGGGCCCCGAACTCGTCTATGACCTGCGCAGCAGCGCGCTTCTGTTCTGTTTCGTATTGCCATTCTTCTTTTTGGGCATCGCCTGGCTGATCAAGGATTCGCGCACGCCTGCCTACGTCTTTGCCGGCCTCTTCACGGTGCTTTATGTCGTGGGACGAATTCTCGAGCCACGGTTGATCAAGTCCGTGTTCCGCAAGCGGCTGTCGGGCGAAACCCTGCCCGAAGGCGAGGTGCCACTGGCGCAATAGAAACATTGCCGGTCGTGCCCTTGGGGCCGCTCAGTGCGAAATTGGCAGGTTTAATCGCAGCCTTGCCAGCTCTGGCCCTGATTCCAGAAGACCATCCTTCCGGACAGCACGTTGCGGGCAATGGCGCCGGAATCATGTGCGGCCTGGGTGCCGCTTGGTGTGCCGAGAGGCGAACTGAAATGGCGGACAGGGTGGGATTCGAACCCACGGTGAGCTTGCACCCACGGCGGTTTTCAAGACCGCTGCCTTAAACCACTCGGCCACCTGTCCGCTGGTTTTCGCGCATAGCCCAATGCGGCGGCGGCGCAAGGGGGTGTTGCGCGATGGAAGGCATTCTGTGTGCGTCGGCTGTCCACCGCCGCGCTCATGGGGTGGTTTGCAAGCCGCGCGCTTTGTGCGAAATTCGCTGACGATGATTTCTGCTTCGAATTTCAAGAATCTGCGCATCGCGCTCATTGCCGCCTGTCTTGCCTTCGTGCCGACGCCCTCGATGCAGGCGGAGGCCCAGCAGGAAAGCTTTCCCGCCTATCTGCAGCTCGTGGCCGCCCATGCACGCGCAGAGGGCGTGAGCGAAGGCACGATTGCCGGGGTCCTCAGCGGGCTGACGCCCAACCAGCGGGTGATCGATCTCGACACGGCGCAGCCCGGCAGGCAGGCCGGGCCACCGCCGATGGCGCCTTATATCGCGCGGCATGTGGGCAGTTCGATCATCAGCCGGGGCCGCGCGCGTTATGCGGCGCTTTCCTCGATCCTGCCGGACATCGAACGCCGCTACGGCGTGCCGGCCCCGGTTCTCTTCGCGATCTGGGGGCATGAAACCAATTTCGGTGGGTACACCGGAGATTTCGATCTGGCCCGGTCTCTGGCCACGCTCGCGTGGGAAGGGCGCCGGCGCGAGCTGTTCGAGGGTGAACTGATCGCGCTGATGAAGATGGTCGATCGCGGTGTGCCGCGCGACGAGCTCAAGGGAAGCTGGGCCGGCGCTTTCGGGTATCCGCAGTTCCTGCCCAGCGTCTATCTGCGCCTCGCCGTCGACGGGAACAGCGACGGCAAGGTCGACATCTTCACCGCACCGGACGCCATCGCCTCGATCGCGAACTATTTTCGCGATGCCGGGTGGCGGCAGGGCCAGCCGTGGGGGGTGAGGGCCGCCGTGCCGTCCTCCTTCGATGTCGATGCCTATGCGACCAAGCTTTCGGCGCCGAGTTGCGGGCGCGTTCATGCACGCCACTCCCAGTGGAAGACGGTAGCCGAATGGCGCGCTCTTGGCGTTTCGGCGCTGGAACCGATCGGCAGTGACGTGCTCGTATCGCTGTTCCAGCCGGACGGGCCGGGCACGCCAGCCTATCTGTTAACCGGGAATTATCGGGTCATCCTCCAGTACAACTGCTCGAACTACTACGCATTGTCCGTGGGATTGCTTGCCGATGAGATTGCCCGTTAACCGCGTTCTGCCGCTTGCGACGCTGATCCTGCTGGGCACCGCCGGTGCCGCCATCGGCAAGGGCCGTCCCGAAACGCCGGTACAGCCGGTCACAGGTCCTGCCGCCGACTACCCGGTCGTGGTGGGCAAGCCCTTTACCATCGGCGATACGGTGTGGACGCCCACCGACCAGCTCAACTACGACGCGGTGGGGTACGCAGGCGTGGGCGATGCCGGCCTCGCCGGCGTTACCGGTGCGCACAAGACGCTGCCCCTGCCATGCTATGTGGAGGTGACCGCGCTCGATACCGGCAGGACCATTCTGGTGCGCCTTGAACGGCGCGGGCCGATGGTCAACGACGTGCTGGTCGAACTTTCGCCGATGGCGGCAACGCAGCTCGGCCTGGCACCGGGGAGCCATTCTCCGGTGCGGGTGCGGCGGGTCAATCCGCCCGAACAGGAAAGGGCGATGCTGCGCGTCGGTGGCCGCGCGCCGGAACGCATGGAGACGCCGCAAGGCCTGCTGCGAGTCCTGCGGCGCAAGCTCGCCGAACAGTCACCCCTGATGCCGCCGCCCTCGAAGCCCCCGGAAATGCCGACGATGCTTCCGGCTGCGGCAAAACCGGCACCGAAACCCGCCTTTATACCAGCCGAGCCGAAGCCGGCGTTGCCTGCCAGGGCCGCCACGCCCGCTGCACCGGAGACGCCGAAACCTGCACCGGCCGCCAAGCCGGCGCAAAAGGGCTCGCTGGTCGTGCAAGTGGCCGCATTCTCGGTGGAAGCGAATGCGCGCAAGGTGGCAAGGCAGCTTGGCGGCGACGTCAGCCGGGCGGGCAAGTTCTGGCGCGTTCGGCTCGGCCCGTTCACAAACCGTGCACAAGCCGGCCCGGCGCTGGAGAAGGCCCGGCACGCAGGCTATAGCGACGCGCGAATCCAGTCTGCGGACTAGCCGGAAGGACCGGTCCCGCATGCGTAAGGCGCCCATCGCGGCGTGCGGGAGAAGTCGGGTCTTGAAGTTCATAGCAAAGCTTGCCCTGGCGCTTGCGCTTCCGGCGAGCGCCGCCCATGCCGCGCTTCCAGCTCCGCCAGCGGAGCTGGAGACTATTCCCGTTTACATGCTCGTCGATCTGGGCTCGGGACAGGTGTTGGCGCAGCGCCACCCGAACACGCCCTTCCTGCCCGCCTCGGTCACCAAGGTCATGACGGCCTACGTCGCGTTCGAGGAAATCGGGGCCGGCCGGCTGCCGCTCGACCGAGTCTTCGTCGAACGGCCGGAGACCGAGAAGGAATGGTGGGCCAAGGGCAGCAACATGTACCTGACCACGCAGGACCGGCCGACCACGCGCGACCTGCTTCACGGCATCATGACGGCATCGGGCAACGACGCGGCGATCGTGCTGGCGCAGGGCTATGCCGGCAGCGTTCCCCAATGGACCGCGAAGATGAACGACGCGGCACGGCGCCTCGGCATGACGCGCAGCCACTATCACACGCCCAATGGCTGGATGGACGAGGGGCACACCTATGTCACCGCCAGCGATCTGGTCAGGCTCTCGGATGCGATGATTACGCGCTACCCCGATCTCTACCGCGAGTTTTCCGGCCGCAAGCGCTGGTACTGGCAAGGGGCGAAGGGCGAGGTCGCGATGCGCAGCCATGATCCGACCGTGGGCGTCGTGCCCGGCGCGGACGGGATCAAGACCGGTTACACGCGCGAAGCGGGCTACAACTTTCTCGGTAGCGCCGAGCGCGGCGGGCGACGGCTGGTGATGGTGCTGGCAGGTTCGCCCAAGGCCTCGGTACGCGATGCGGCGGCGCAGGCCTTTCTCGAATGGGGCTTTTCCGCGTGGCGGGCACGTCACCTGTTCGACAAGGGGCAGCCCGTCGTGCAGGCGCAGGTGCAGGGCGGTGCCAGTCTCGAAGTGCCGCTCGTGGCCGATCGCGGGGTTTATGCCACGCTTCCCACGGGCAGCCAGCGGGCGATTTCGCTATCCGTCCGGTATCGCGGGCCGCTGGTCGCGCCAGTGCGCAAGGGCGACAAGGTCGGTGAGCTGGAAATCCGGGTGCAGGGCATGAGCCCGGGCCACGTCCCGCTCTATGCCGGACGCGATGTCGGCAAGGCGGGCCTGCTGGACAGGCTGCGGAACGGGCTTATCAACCTGTTCTCATGACGAAGGGACGATTCATCGCGCTCGAAGGCGGGGAAGGGGCGGGCAAGTCGACGCAGGCCCGGCTCCTCGCTGACGTCCTGCGCGCACGCGGGATCGACGTCGTCGTCACGCGCGAGCCGGGCGGGACGCCTGGTGCCGAGGCGATCCGCAAGCTGTTGCTGGAAGGCGCTCCCGGCGATGAGGGAGCCGGATGGAACCCCCGGGCCGAGGCCCTGCTGTTCGCCGCCGCGCGCTCTGATCATGTCGAACAGCTCATCAGGCCCGCCATCGCGCGCGGCGCGTGGGTCGTATGCGACAGGTTCCTCGATTCGAGCCGCGCCTATCAGGGTGGCGGCGGCGGGTTGTCCGATGCGGATATCACCGCGCTTCATGCCATCGGCAGCGAGGGGCTGCTGCCCGACCTGACGCTGCTGATCGAGGTCAGTCCGGAGATTGCGGCTGCCCGCCTGGCATTGCGCGATACCGACGGGACCGATCGCATAGGCGGACGGGATACCGCCTACCATGCACGCGTGGCGCAGGCCTTTTCCGCCTTTGCCGAGCGCGAGCCCGGGCGCTTCGCGCGGATCGACGGGAACGGCACGCCGCAGGAAACGCAGGCGCGCGTACAGGCCGCGCTGGCGCCGTTGCTGGGAACGGCATGAAGACCGGAAAGCCCTTCATCGGTCAGGAAGCCGCCTGGCGGGAATGGCTCGCTGCGATCGAATCCGAGCGGATGCACCACGCCTGGCTTCTGGCCGGCGCCAAGGGGCTGGGCAAGCAGGCTTTCGCCCGCGCCGCGGCCGCTGAACTGGTCCGCGAACCGGGTGCCCGGCTGCCCGACGCGGAAGCGCATCCGGACATCCACATCCTGGAACATCTTCCCGCCAACGACGACGAGGCGAAGAAGAAGGCCGAGGGCAAGCCCTACCAGACCAAGCGCAACATCACGATTGACCAGGTCCGGCAGATGCAGCACCGGCTGACGACGCGCCCGACCATGGGCAACCGCCGTGCGATCATCATCAATCCGGCGGACGATCTGGAAAAGAACGCGGTCAACGCCCTGCTCAAGAGCCTCGAGGAACCGCCCACGGGGACGTACTTCCTGCTGGTTACGCATCAGCCCGGACGGTTGCTGCCGACAATCCGATCTCGCTGCCGTGTGCTGCGCTTCGCCTCGCTGATGCCGGATGAACTCGACGCGGTGATCCGGCGCGACGTGCCGCAGGCCGGCGCCGAAGCGCGGGCGGCGGCGATCGCGGCCTCGGGCGGTTCGCCGGGCGTGGCGCTCAATTTCGTCGAGCAGGATCTTGGCGGCATCCATCAGCTGATGTTGCGCATTCTTCGTGAAGGCGATGCGGACTTTCACTTGCGCGGCGCGCTGGCGGAGGAAATGGGCGCCCGCCCGACGCGCGAACGCCAGCTTGCCGCGCTGGAGTTGGCACGCAGTGTCATGGTGGCCGAACTCGCCAGCGCGGGGCGGGCCCGGCAGCTCCGGATTATCGAGGCTCACGGCACGTTGACGGGCCTCAGCAACCAGGCGCCCACCTACAATTTCGACGCCGGGCTCCTCATAATGGAAATTGGCGGGTTGCTGGCCTCGGCTGCGATGCCTAGAGAAGCCGCTCGCTAGACACACCGGAAGAGAAAGCGCGACGCCGTATGGGCGAGCCCTATTACATTACCACCGCCATCAGCTACCCCAATGGCAGGCCGCACATCGGCCATGCCTACGAGGCCATTGCCGCCGATGTCATCGCCCGCCACCGCAAGGCGGAAGGCTATGACGTGCGGTTCCAGACCGGCACAGACGAGCACGGCCTGAAAATGGCCCAGAAGGCACGCGACCTGGGCATGACGCCGGCCGAGCTTGCCACGGAAATGTCGGGATATTTCCGTGACATGTGCGATGGACTGAACGTCGAGTATGACGTTTTTATCCGCACCACCGAACCGCGCCATCACGCGTCCACGCAGGAGCTGTGGCGCCGGATGGAAGCCAGCGGCGATCTCTACCTCGACCGCTACGAGGGCTGGTATTCGGTGCGCGACGAAGCGTACTACGACGAAAGCGAGCTGGTCGCGGGCGAGGGGGGCGAGAAGCTCTCCCCGCAGGGTACGCCGGTCGAATGGACGGTCGAGGAATCGTGGTTCTTCCGCCTGTCCAAATATCAGGACCGGCTGCTGGAGCTATACAGGTCCACCGATTTCATCCGTCCCGAAAGCCGCCTCAACGAAGTCACGCGCTTCGTCGAAGGGGGGCTGCGCGACCTTTCGGTCTCGCGCACCAGCTTCGACTGGGGCATCAAGGTACCGGGCAGCGAGAACCACGTGATGTACGTGTGGGTCGATGCGCTCACCAACTACATCACGGGTCTGGGTTTCCCGGACGAAACCGGCGATTATGCCAGGTATTGGCCGGCAGACCTGCATCTGATCGGCAAGGACATCGTTCGCTTCCACACGGTCTACTGGCCGGCGTTCCTGATGAGCGCCGGGCTGGACGTGCCCAAGCAGGTATTCGGCCATGGCTTCGTCCTCAACCGGGGCCAGAAGGAATCGAAATCGCTCGGCAACGTGACCGATCCGATCGGTCTCGCCGAAACCTATGGTGTCGACACGATCCGCTACTTCCTGATGCGCGAAGTCGCCTTCGGGCAGGACGGCAGCTGGTCACACGAAGCCATCGTGATGCGCGCCAATGCCGAACTGGCCAACAGCTTCGGCAACCTGGCGCAGCGCACCTTGTCCATGATTTTCAAGAACATGGACGGCGAACTTAACGCGGGACTGGTCGCGAACGAGGCCGATGTCGTGCTTTCGGACGCGGTCGCGCTCGGCATTACCGGCTTGCGCCGCGCCTTCATGGACCTCGATTTTTCCAATGGTCTCGAAGCGTGGATGCGTGCGGTCTTCGCCTGCAACCAGTACGTCGACGAGCAGGCACCGTGGACACTGCGCAAGACCGATCCCGAGCGCATGGAAGCCGTGCTGATGACCTTGCTGCGCTGCGTGCGCAGCCTTGCCATCGCGGTGCGGCCAGTCGTGCCCGCGGCAATCGACAAGCTGCTCGACCAGATGGGCGTCGCGGCCGATGCTCGCGATTACACCGCACTGGGCCAGGCCGACTGGCTCGAGACGCTGGCGGCCTCCGGGTTCAAGCTCGAAAAGCCCGTCGGCGTGTTCCCGCGCCTGGAACTGCCCGCGGACGAGCCGGCCTGATGCTGATCGATTCCCACTGCCATCTCGAATACGAGGGCCTCGTCGAGGACCAGCAGGGCGTGCTGGCCCGCGCCAGAGAGGCGGGAATCGGCGGTTTCCTCAATATTTCGACGCGTCAGCGCGAGTGGGACAAGGTGGTCGGCACCGCCGCGCGCGAAGCCGACGTCTGGGCCTCGGTGGGCATCCATCCGCATGAGGCGGACCAGCATGCCGATCTGGGCGAGGGCGCTCTGCTCGAAGCAGCAGCGCATCCCAAGGTCATCGGGATCGGAGAAACCGGGCTCGACTACTATTACGACAAGTCCGACCGCGCGGTGCAGCAGGCGCTGTTTCGCACGCACATTGCCGTTTCGCGCGAGACGGGGCTGCCGCTCATCGTCCATACGCGCGATGCGGAAGCGGATACGGCGCGGATTCTGGAAGAGGAAATGGAGAAGGGGGCCTTTCCCGCCCTCATCCACTGTTTCACGGCCAGCGCCGAATTCGGGCGCAAGATGCTCGATCTGGGGCTTACGATCTCGCTTTCGGGCATCGTCACGTTCAAGAACGCCAGGGATGTGCAGGCCGTTGCCGCCGCGCTTCCGGCGGATCGGTTACTTGTCGAAACCGACTCGCCGTTTCTCGCGCCCGTGCCTCATCGCGGGCGCAAGTGCGAACCGGCCTACACGGCGGATACCGCGCGCTTCGTGGCGCAGTTGCGTGGTGAAACGCCCGAACAGCTCGCCGAGGCGACGACGCGCAACTTCTTCGCGCTGTTTCGGAAGGCAGCCGCGTGAAGCTGACGATTCTCGGCAGCGGCACGTCGACCGGTGTGCCGCGACTGGGCGGCGAACACGGGTGCGACTGGGGGCTGTGCGATCCCGACGAGCCGAAGAACCGCCGTACCCGCGTCGCGATCCTGCTCGAAAGCACGGCCGGCAGGCGCATTCTCGTGGATACGCCCACGGATCTGCGCGCGCAGTTTCTGGCCAACGACATCCATAGCATCGATGCGATATTCTGGACGCACGATCACGCCGACCATTGCCACGGCATCGATGACCTCAGGCCGCTGCGCTACGGGCGCGCGGGCCCCATTCCGGGTTATGCGGCCTCCGAGACCGTGCGCCGCATGCGCCAGCGCTTCGGCTACGTCTTCGCGGGGCAGCATGGCTATCCCACGCTCGTCTCGCTCGACAATCTCGACACCTTGCGGATTTGCGAGGGCTTCGGCGTCGGTCATGTGCAGATGCCGCATGGCCCGGCGCAGTCGACAGGGTTCAGGTTCGAATGCGACGGCAAGACCGTCTGCTATGCGACCGATTTCAGCGAGATCACGCGCGAGATGATCGACCTCTATTACGGGTGCGACGTGCTCGTCGTCGATTGCCTGCGCCGCGAACCGCATCCCACGCATGCGCATCTTGCCATGTCGCTCGAACTGGCCGAAGCCGTGCGCGCACGCTCGGTCGTGCTGACGCATCTGGACAAGAGCATGGACTACGCAACGTTGAGCGGCGAGATTCCCGAGTACGCGCGGGTCGCTTACGACGGCATGGTGATCGAGCCATGAGCCAGACGGCCATGATCGTCTCGATCATCACGCTGATCGGATGGCTGATACTGGTCACGCGCAATCCGGAAATTCGCAATCTCGGCGCGGCCCGCGCGGCCAGGCTCGCGCTGATCTGGGCGACGATCATCATCGGGCTGGTCGTGTTGATCCAGGTTACCGGATTTCGCATCGAACAATAGCGGCAGAGGCTGTCACGCCCCCCTTTCGAGCCATCTCACATTTAACATAATATATATTATCATTCTATTTCCAGGATCGACAGGGAGGGCCCCTCAAGGCGCCCTCCGTCCGGAAATATCTGAATTTCAGCGCACGCGCTTTACGAACAGCCCGCTCTCGCGCTTCTCGGTCGCGAAGTTCGGCAGGCTCTGCACGAGTTCCGACAAACGCGAAAAGCCATAGCTTCGTGCATCGAAGCTTGAACGGTTGGCTACGCGCTGGCCGATTTCGGACAGGCTGGCGAAGCCGTCGTCGTCGCGCTTGCTCGCGCGCCAGGCATCGCCCAGCAGCTTGACCAGTTCCTCGTCGACGGCGGGCTTCGCCGGAACCTTGCCTTTCGCTTCCTCTTCTTCCTCGGCGGCCATCGCGTCGAGATCGATGAAGCGGGTGCAGGCTTCCCGGAAGGCCTCGGGCGTGCGGCTTGAGCCAAAGCCATAGACGGGCGTGCCGTTCTGGCGGATGCGCATGGTCAGCGGCATGAAGTCGCTGTCGCTCGACATGATCCCGAAGCCGTCGACACGCCCGCCATACAGCAGGTCCATGGCATCGATCGTCATCTTCATGTCGGTGGCGTTCTTGCCCTTGGTGAGATCGAACTGCTGCTGCGGCTCCAGCGCGTGGCGGTGGACCAGCGTCGCCCAGCCCTTGAGCGCGGGCTTGCTCCAGTTGCCGTAGATCCGCCGGACGTTGACCGTTCCCAGATCGCCAAGGATCGTCAGCGCCGCGTCGAGCGTCGCGGGCGACGCATTGTCGGCGTCGATAAGGAGCGCGATATTGCGCGACTGGTGGGATCTGGGGGTGGCCATCGTCACGTCCTTTGTTGTGCGTGCCGTTCGGAACGCGCGTCAGCGGCTGACCTGCTTACGATCAGCGCGAATAGCAATAGCAGCACCAGTGGCGTCACCGGAATCGATGCCTTGAGCGCCAGTGGCCGGGCGAAGACGGGAACGACGAAGGCCAGCAGGAGCCCCAGCTTCTCCCAGTCGCGAAAGCCCGTGCGAAGCCCCTCTCCCGCGAGATAGAGCAACGGAAACGCGATGAGGACGAGGTCGTAATCGAGCACGAACGGCGTCACCAGCGGCGCGCCCGCCAGCACCGTGGCGCCCAGCCCCGCCGACCATGCACCGAGCCGGCACAGGTAGGCGATGGCCAGAACCACCGTGAGCGCGACGGCGACCTGCAGGCCGTATGCCACGGCAGCCGGGGCCCCCAGCAGCCGGGCGGCGGCGAACGTGCTCACCATCTTGCCGAAAGGTACGGCTCCTGCCTCCATCGCCGCCTGGGCGCGGCCGCTTGCCGCCAGCCACTCGGCCCAGATACCGGGCTCGAACGCCAGCGCCGCAAGGCCTGCGAGAGCGAGCGCGGTAATCGCCGCCGAAGCGATCACTTTCCACTCGTGCGTCAGCAACAACGCCAACGGCACCAGCGGACCGAACTGGGGTTTGATCGTGGCGAGGCCGAACAGCACGCCCGCCAGGACCGGTCGGCTCGGTACGAGCCACGCCCCCAGCCCCAGAAGTCCCGCGACGAGGAACGACGTCTGACCGTGCGTCATGACGATCGGCATCGCCGGAAAGGCCAGTACCAGCAACCACAAGGGAACCGCAGGCACGGCCTGACGCCACCATTGCCGCACAGTGAGGACATAGAAGGCGCCGGTGGCAAGGAGCCACGCCGCCAGCGCGGGAAAATAGCCGGTCAGCCCCAGCGGCCAGCACAGCGGCAGAAACGATGGCGGATAGAAGAAGGCTGTGTAGCTGTCGCCCGATGCAAAGAACTCGCGCTGGGCCGCTATGTGCGCGGCAGTGTCGTAGACGGCGCCGCCGTGGTGCAGCATGCGGCCGCTGGTCCAGAAGCTGATGAAATCGCTGCCCAGCAGAAACCCGTTGCGGTCGATGCCTCCCTGCGAGGTCGCCACCAGAAGCACCAGCATGGCCACATTGAGCAAGGCCAGAAGCCGCAGGTACCCGAAGGCCCGCGCCCTGCCCAGCCAGTCCATCGTCTTCAGGAAGTCCCCCATGATCGCATGGTTCTGCAACGCCATGGCGGGGTTGTCCATGGCCCAGCCCGTCCGCGCTCGAACGTCTTGCCTTGCTGCGTCGCACAACATAGGGCTTAATCGTAAAGATCAAAGCGGACAGGATGGATCAATGCAGCGTTTCGAAGGCACCAGCAACTACGTCGCCACCGAGGACCTCAAGGTCGCGGTCAATGCGGCCGTGCTCCTGCGCCGTCCGCTGCTGGTCAAGGGCGAGCCGGGCACCGGCAAGACGGTGCTGGCCGAGGAAATCGCCAAGGCCGTCGGCGCGCCGCTGATCACCTGGAACGTCAAGTCCACCACCAAGGCGCACCAGGGCCTTTACGAATACGACGCTGTGGCCCGTCTGCGCGACGGCCAGCTCGGCGACGAGCGCGTGCATGACATTGCGAACTACATCCGCAAGGGCAAGCTGTGGGAGGCCTTCACCGCGCCCAGGCTGCCGGTGCTGCTGATCGACGAGATCGACAAGGCCGACATCGAGTTTCCCAACGACCTTCTCGCCGAACTCGATCGCATGGCCTTCGACGTCTATGAAACCGGCGAACACATCGCCGCGCTCGAGCGCCCGATCGTCGTCATCACTTCGAACAACGAGAAGGACCTGCCCGACGCGTTCCTGCGCCGCTGCTTCTTCCACTACATCAAGTTCCCCGACCGCGAGACGATGGAAGCGATCATCGACGTGCACTTCCCCGGCATCCAGAAGACGCTGGTGACCCGGGCGATGGAGATCTTCTACGAGCTGCGCGACGTACCGGGGCTCAAGAAGAAGCCTTCCACCAGCGAGCTGCTAGACTGGCTCAAGCTCCTGCTCAACGAGGACATGCCGCTCGAAGTCCTGCAGAACCAGGACCCGAACAAGGCAATCCCGCCGCTGCATGGCGCGCTGCTCAAGAACGAGCAGGACGTCATGCTGTTCGAACGCCTCGCCTTCATGGCACGCCGGGGGAACTGAGATGACTGCTTCTTACAAGGGTTCGTGCAACTGCGGTGCGGTGACCGCCACTTTCGAGGGCGAACCCGCCTGGGCACGCCAGTGCTGGTGCCGTCAGTGCCAGAAGGCCGCGGCAGGCGGCGCGACGAACAACGCCCTGTTTTCCATCGAGGGGATGGTCCTGAACGGCGAAGTGTCGTGGAGCGGCTACACGGCCGATAGCGGTAATACGGTCGAGCAGGGTTTCTGCCCCCAATGCGGCACCCCCATCTTCGGGCGCAATTCGGCCCGCAAAGGTTCGTGGGTGGTCCGTCTCGGTTTTCTCGACGGCGATCACGGGATCAGGCCGACCACGGCGATCTGGCTGGACGAGGCCCCGGAATGGGCCGTAATCGATCCCGAACTGGAGCAGTTCCGGCGGCAGACACCGCCACCGCCCGCGAGCTGAGGGTTGGAGCCTGTCTCCGGCTTGCCGCCGGTTTCCCATACGCGTTTTGTCGCGTTCCGCCGGCGTCTGGAGGCTTTCGAGCCTCGCACGGGCTGGCGGGCATGGCTCTACGAGTTTCTGCTGTTCGGTTTCAAGCAAGGCTGGGCCTGCCTGTTCGGCGCGCTGCTGCTGGGCCTGCTGCTCGGCACGCACTTGTTCTATCCGCAACACGCCGTGCTGGCGCGGTACGATTTCCTGACGCTGAGCGCGCTTGCAATCCAGATCGCCATGCTCGCGCTGCGGCTCGAGACGCTGGAGGAGGCCAAGGTGATCCTTGCCTTCCACGTGGTCGGCACGGTGATGGAGCTGTTCAAGACGGCGCACGGATCCTGGGAATATCCCGAGGCAAGCCTGCTGCGGGTCGGCGGTGTACCTCTGTTTTCCGGGTTCATGTACGCGGCGGTCGGCAGCTATATCGCGCGTATCTGGCGCATTTTCGATTTCCGGTTCAGCCGTTACCCGCGCCCGCTGGCCACCTGGCTGCTGGCTGCCGCGATCTACGTGAACTTCTTCGCCCATCACTGGTTGCCCGACGTGCGGATCGCCCTGTTCGCCGCCATCGCCTTGCTCTTCGCCCGCACCCGCATCTGGTTCCGTGTATGGCGGAAGGACCGCTGGATGCCGCTGCTGCTGGGCTGGTTTCTGGTCGCGCTGTTCATCTGGTTCGCGGAGAACATCTCGACCTTCTCGCACGCGTGGATCTATCCTGACCAGCGCCATGGCTGGGCCCTCGTCCACCCCGGCAAGCTGGGGGCATGGTACCTGCTCATGTTCATCTCGTTCGTGCTCGTCGCGGCAGTGCATCGCCCGCGACAACGGGCCGATACCGGGCTGGCGTTTCCTACAAGGGCATGAATGGGATATGCTTCGTGCGATGACCTGCCCTCCCCCTTCCCTCCTGCGTCTGCCGGCGCGCCGTTCCCGCGCACTGGAAAGTCACACGACAATTCCCGGGGAAGTGCTCCGTCCCGTCTGGTCCGGCTCTGGACACGACACACATTCCGGCGGTTCCGTGTCATCCGGATCGTCACATCTTTCGCTTGAGCAAGGCCTGCGATCATGCTGCTGAACTTCGTCGACGAACTGCGCGCCGCGGGTATTCCGGCCTCGCTCAAGGAGCACCTCGTGCTGCTCGAAGCGCTCGACAAGGATGTGATCGAGCAGACGCCCGAAGCGTTCTACTACCTTTCCCGTGCGACCTTCGTGAAGGATGAAGGGCTGCTCGACCGCTTCGATCAGGTGTTCCAGAAGGTATTCAAGGGCATCCTCACCGACTACGGCCAGCACCCGGTCGAGATTCCCGAGGAGTGGCTGAAAAAGCTCGCTGAACGCTATTTCTCCGAAGAGGAGATGGAGAAGATCAAGTCCCTCGGCTCGTGGGACGAGATCATGGATACGCTCAAGAAGCGGCTCGAAGAGCAGCAGAAGCGTCACCAGGGCGGCAACAAGTGGATCGGCACCAACGGCACCTCGCCCTTCGGCCATTCGGGCTACAATCCCGAAGGCGTCCGCATCGGCGGCGAAGGCAAGCACGGCCGTGCGATCAAGGTCTGGGAAAAGCGCGAGTTCGCCAATCTCGACAATTCCAGGGAACTGGGCACGCGCAACATCAAGGTCGCGCTGCGCCGCCTGCGCCGCTTCGCGCGCGAGGGTGCGGCCGAGGAACTGGACCTTGAGGAAACCATCCGCGGTACCGCCAAGCAGGGCTGGCTCGACGTGGTCATGCGGCCCGAGCGGCACAATGCGGTCAAAGTCCTGCTGTTCCTCGACGTCGGCGGCTCGATGGACCCGTTCATCAAGCTGGTGGAAGACCTGTTCAGCGCGGCCACGGCCGAATTCAAGAACATGGAGTTCTTCTACTTCCACAACTGCCTCTACGAGGGCGTATGGAAGGACAACCGCCGCCGCTGGTCGCAGCGCACGCCAACCTGGGACATCCTCCACAAGTTCGGCCACGACTACAAGGTGATCTTCGTCGGCGACGCCGCGATGAGCCCCTACGAGGTGAGCCACCCGGGCGGCTCGGTCGAGCACATGAACGAAGAGGCCGGCGCGGTCTGGCTCCAGCGCGTGACGCAGACCTATCCGGCCACTGTCTGGCTCAACCCGTCGCCCGAGCGGCAGTGGCAATATTCGGGCTCAACCCGCATGATCCGCGAGCTGATGGGCGGCGCGATGTTCCCGCTGACGCTTGACGGGCTGGACGCGGCGATGAAGGAACTGACCCGCAAGAAGGCATGATCGGGCCGCCCTGAAGCCGGTCCGGCCCGATCGCGCGGGTCAGGTTGCCGGCGGTACGTCGATGTGTTCGTGCACCGTTACCCAGCTTCCGTCGGCCTTTTTCCTGAACACTTCAGTATAGCGCATGTCGGCCTCTTTTTCCTTGCCGGCGCTGCTGGTGAGATGGACCTTGCCCGACGCAATGAACAGGTCGGGGCCTAGGATCTGGATTTTCGGATCGGGCATTTCCACGTGGTCGAACTTCATGTCGACGAAGCGGGCATTGGCGACATGCATCGAGACCTTGCCATCGATGACGTCCGGGCCGAAGGCGTCATAGGCGATGACGTCGTCATCGTACCACTTGTCGATCATGGGCAGATCCATCGACTGCGCCGCCTGGGCAAAGTCGGCCAGAACGCTCTGTGCTTCGGCCTTGGTCACGGGCTCGGCGGTTTCGGTCGCGGTCTTCTGGCTGCAGCCGGCCAGACCGGCACCTCCCAGTGTCAGACCGGCAAGGCACAGGGCAAACGGTACTTTTCGCATGACATCCCCTCTTCGTTGAACGGCGCCTTTGCGGCGCTCGCAGGTCGGGAGGGTAGGCCTGTCAGCCCTGATGGCAAGCGGGTTAACCTTTGTAGATCAACAGGTCGGCAACGGTGTCCCGCCACGCCGCCTCGTCGTGCCGGGCCATGGTATCGAGATCGCCGGGCAGCGCCGCCCGGTCATCAACCCATTCGCGCAAGGCGGGGCCGCCGTTGATGACGTCGATCGCAAGGCGGTCGAGTTCGTATTCGTAGGGGAAATCGCGCCAGATCGGGTAGTCGGGATAAAGGTTGCGGATCGCCTTGAACGCCAGTGCCTGCAGCCGCCAGGGCCGAAACGCGGCGTGATCGTAGAACGGACCCTCGGCGTGGATCATCAGTGCGTTGCACAGCGTCTTCTGTTGCTTGTGAAACGTCGGTTCGAACCAGCATTCGCGCAGGGCGCAGCCGGCGAGCCAGTCCGGCGCGAGGCGCTCCATCTCCGCCAGCACGCGCTTCGCATCGACATCGGGCGCGCCGAAGAGCACTTCGAGTGGTCGCGTCGTGCCGCGTCCTTCCGAAAGCGTGGTACCTTCCAGCATGACCGTGCCGGCATAGGCGCGCGCCATGTTGAGACTGGCCGCATTCGGGCTGGGATTGATCCAAATCCGGCTTTCCGGCCATCCGAAACCCGGCGCGCTGTCCGGTTGCCAGCCTTCCATCGCGATCACCCGGTAGTCCACGTCGAGCCCGTAATGACGCACGAACCAGAGCCCCATCTCGCCGAGCGTCAGCCCGTGGCGCATTGGCATCGGCCCGGCGCCGACGAAACTTTCCTGTCCAGGAAGCAGCGCGGTGCCTTCGACCGGGCGTCCCGCCGGATTGGGACGATCTAGCACCCAGACGCTCTTGCCCTGCCCTGCCGCGGCTTCGAGCAGATAGAGCAGCGTGGTCACGAAGGTGTAGATGCGGCAGCCCAGATCCTGCAGGTCGAACAGGAACACGTCCGCGGTATCCATCATCGCCGCTGTCGGGCGCCGCACTTCCCCGTAGAGACTGAAGACGGGAATTCCGTAGACCGGATCGGTCTCGTCCGCCGTCTCGACCATGTTGTCCTGCTTGTCGCCCTTGAGCCCGTGCTGCGGGCCGAAAGCGGACGTCACGTCGACACCCGCCGCGATCAGCGCGTCGAGCGAGTGGACGAGTTCCTCGGTAACAGAGGCTGGATGCGCGATGAGAGCGACACGCTTGCCTTCAAGAGGCTTGCGCAGGGCGGGGTCCGCCAGGAGGCGGTCGATACCGAATTTCATGGGGCTCCGGGTGCCGCAACCTCTTCCAGGAAGCAAGCCGGATCGTGGAAATCGGGGGCATCGCCGGTGTGGGAAAGCGCCCAATAGCTCTTCACGCCGCCCTCTTCCTCGATCACGGCGGCAATACCGCATTTCCAGGGCGTCTGCGGCAATCCGGCGGCGGGAATGGCGGCATCGAAGATCGCCATGTCGGTGCCGAGACGCATGGTGCATTCCGGCTCGCGTGGCATCGGCCGTTCGTGCATGCCTTCGCGGCGAGCCGAAAAATCGTAGACGTTCCAGCGTTCGGACGGAGAGAGATTGATCTCGGTATAGGCCGGACTGCCGGGTTGGTGCAGGAAGAGTTCGAAGCAGGTCGTCTGCCACAGCCCCTCGGCACGCCCCTTCCCCGCGAAGGACGGTACGACCAGCTTGCCCGAGCCCATGATCTTCCAGCGTGCCCGCAGCCAGTTGGCGTCGAAGCCGATGATCCGGAATTCCATGGTGCGGACGAGTGCGGGCGGATGAGCGGGGTGACTGGTCAGTTCGGCCATGACCTGACGCTATATGCCCGGCGATGGTACCGGCAATGCGGATTCGTCCGGATGCCATGCGCGAAGCGACCAATGGTTGATGGCCGTTGCGTGGCGGACACAGCTCTGGCTTTGTTTCGCGCCCGCAGCGTGCTAGGCGCGCCGCTCCCGACCAAGCCGAAAAAGATCCATGACCTACACTTCATCCCTGCTCCGCCTGCTCGACGAACGCGGCTACATCCACCAGATGACCGATGCCGAGGGCCTCGATGCCCTTGCTGCCAAGCAGATCGTGCCGGGATATGTGGGCTTCGACGCGACTGCGCCTTCGCTGCATGTGGGCAATCTCGTCTCGATCATGCTCCTGCGCCGCCTGCAGCAGGCCGGGCACAAGCCCGTCGTCCTGATGGGCGGCGGCACGACGCGCATCGGCGACCCGACCGGCAAGGACGAGGTCCGCAAGATGCTGACGGACGAAGCGATCGAGTCCAACATTGCCTCGATCCGCACCGCCTTCGAACGCTTCCTGACGTTCGGCGATGGCCCGACCGACGCGGTAATGGTCAACAATCACGACTGGCTGGGCAAGCTCGGCTACATCGAGATGCTGCAGAAGGTCGGCACGCACTTCACGGTCAACCGCATGCTGAGCTTCGACTCGGTCAAGCTGCGGCTCGAGCGCGAGCAGCCGATGACCTTCCTCGAATTCAACTACATGATCCTGCAGGGCTACGATTTCCGCCACTTGTGCGACACGCGCGGCGTGCGCCTGCAGATGGGCGGCTCGGACCAGTGGGGCAACATCGTCAACGGCGTCGAACTGACCCGGCGCATGGATGCCACCGAGGTCTTCGGGCTGACCACGCCGCTGATCACCAAGGCGGATGGCACCAAGATGGGCAAGTCGGTCTCAGGCGCGGTCTGGCTCAACGAGACATCGCTGCCCTCGTATGACTACTGGCAGTTCTGGCGCAATTGCGACGACCGCGACGTAGGCCGTTTCATGCGCCTGTTCACCGACCTGCCGCTCGACGAGATCGCCCGGCTCGAGGCCCTCGAAGGCGGTGAGATCAACGACGCCAAGGTCATTCTGGCCAACGAAGCGACCAGCCTGTGCCGGGGGGCGGAGGCGGCTGCGGCTGCCGAAGCGACCGCGCGGGAAACCTTTGCCGGCGGCGGGCTTGGCGAGGACCTTCCTACCGTCGAGGTCGGCAGCGAAGGCATTCGCCTTGGCGCGGCGTGTACGGCACTCGGCTTCACGGGGTCCAACGGCGAGGCCAAGCGCAAGATCGCGGAAGGCGCGGTAAAGCTGGACGATCAGACGATGGATGATCCCGGACTGCTGATCGCGATTCCGGCCGGGGACTCGCGCAAATTGAGCCTCGGCAAGAAAAAGCACGGCATCCTCAAGGGCATTTGACCGGCAAAAAGGCACCGTTGGTCCGGCACGAAACTGCCGGATTTACTGAATGTTTGCGATTTCAGCGCATTGTCCCCTCTCTAAGGTCACCAACAGAGGCAATGACAATGAGTGCAGGGGCGCAGCTTTCTGTGACTGACAAACGTCGGGCGGCCCGCCATCCGGTGGACTATTCGGTTATCGCCGAGCATCGTCAGCTGGGCGACGTGACGCTGCAGATTGTCAACATCTCCGCGCAGGGATTCATGGTCAAGGGCGATCTCGGCCTCGACCGTGGCGAGCGGCTTGTCATGCGCCTTCCCGTCGTGGGGCGGATCGAAGCGCACATGATCTGGTCGCACGACGACCGTTCCGGCTTCCAGTTCGAGCGCATTATCCGCGTCGACGACTTCCTGAGGCTGGTCGACACCCTTCAGCCCAATCCGCGTCTTCGTCCCCGCCGCTGATCCGGAAGCCGGCTTCCCTGGCACCGACAGTGTCCCGCCGCAGGGACACCTTTTGCCGGCTATTTCAGCAGGCTGTGCTTTTGTATGCAGACCGTTTCAAATCTGTGTTGATATAATATATCATTACTTCTAGGACGGCGGCATGCAAATACGCTCCCCCCGAATCGCCGTGCTGGCCTGTGCCAGTGTGATCTCCATCTGTGCCGCTTCAGCGATCCCGCAAAGCGCTTTCGCCGAGACTTCTGCGGACGCCGACAACGGCCCGCACCAGCCAGCGCATGCGCCGGCCGATGAAGGTGGCGGTGACATCGTTGTCGTCGGTCATCCGCCCACGGACTACGGCTTGCTGGCCGCAACGGCGAATATTTCCGGCGATACGCTTGTCAGCCAGGCGAGATCGCAGATCGGCGAAATCCTCAACTCGTTGCCCGGGGTTTCCTCCACCAGCTTTTCACCCGGCGCCTCGCGCCCTGTCTTGCGCGGTTTCAGCGGAGACCGGGTGAGTGTCCTTACCGACGGTATCGGTTCGCTCGACGCCTCCAACGTGTCGGTGGACCATGCCGTGGTGTTCGATGCCCTCACCGTGGATCACATCGACGTGTTCCACGGCCCATCGGTCCTGCTCTTTGGCGGCAACGCAATCGGCGGCGCCGTGAACGCGATAGACAAGCGCATTCCGCGGCAGGTTCCGGACCGGATCACCGCAACCGGCATCGGCAGCTACGGCTCGGCCGCCGATGAACGTGCTCTCAGCGGCGCGGTCGACGTTCCCCTTGGCGAGCGGTTCGTCGCCCATGTCGACGGGTCCTGGCGCAAGAGTGACGATCTTCGCGTTGGCGGGCACGTCTATTCCAAGGACCTGCGGGCCGACATGCTTCATGCCGCCGAGCACCTGGCGGAAGACGGCGAGAACGAAGAAGCTGCGGAACTGGTCGACGAAGCCGGACGCACCGGCCGCGTGCCCAATTCCGCTGCCCGCACGTCGACAATCGGCGCCGGCCTGGCTTTTATCGATGCGGGCGGCAGCCTCGGGATCTCTTACCAGCACTACAACACCCGCTACGGCGTGCCGGACCGGCCCGCCACCGATCACGGCCATGAAGCCGATCCGGCCGAAGAAGGCCATGATCACGGGGCGGAACCTGTCACCATCGGCCTGGTTCAGGATCGCTTCGATCTTCGCGGCGAATTGGCTCTGGGCGGGTTCTTCGATCGCTTCCAGGTTCGTGGTGCCTACGCCGACTATCGCCACACCGAATACGAAGGCGATGAGGTCGGAACCGTCTTCGAAGGTCAGGGCATCGAAATGCGTACCGATCTCGTCCAGGCAGACCGGAATGGCTGGCGCGGACGCAGCGGCGTGCAGTATCTCTGGCGCACTCTCACGGTGACAGGCCCCGAGGCCATCGTTCCCGATTACGAGATCGAGCGCATCGGGCTCTTCACGTTGCAGTCGGTCGACCTGGGCGGCGGTTTCACGCTCGATGGATCGGGGCGCTACGACACTTCGAAGCTGTCCTCTCGGGGCACTGCGTTCTCCAAGACGTTCGACCTGTGGTCCGGCGCGGCGGGCGCTTCCTGGAAGTCGGGCGACGGTCTCGGCCTCGGCGTGAATTTCGTGCACGGCGAGCGAGCGCCGTCCCCCGAGGAACTGTTGAGCGACGGCATTCACGTTGCCACGCAGTCCTACGAGATAGGCGACCGCACGCTGGGCGTCGAAAAGAGCAACAGCTTCGAGGCCTACGCTCGCTATCAGACCCCCGATTTCAATCTCTCGGTGACCGGCTATCTCACCAAGTTCAACAACTACATCGCGCCGCTCGCCACCGGCGCCCAAATGGACGGGCAACCGGTCTATCAGTACACCGGCGTCGACGCGACGTTCAAAGGCTTCGAGGCTTCGGGCAACGTTGATGCCTACTCCTGGTCCGGCGGAAAGGTGCAACTCGATGCCTCGGCGGACTTCACCCATGCCCAGTTGAAGGCGCTCGGCCCGGTGCCGCGTATTCCCCCGCTGCGGATTCGCGGTGGTGGAGACGTTGTCATGGGCGATGTTCGCCTGCGCGCGGAAGCCGAATGGAACGCCAAGCAGGACCGTGTCGGCGACTACGAATATCCGACCGGCAGCTTCACTGTCGTCAACCTGAGCGCGGACTGGCACCCGATGGGCGTGGACGGTCCGGTCACCTTGCTGCTGTCGGCCAACAACCTTTTCGACGTCGTCGGCCGCCGTTCGGCGTCCTTCACCCGGGACTTCGTCCCCATCTCGGGGCGCGATCTCAGGATCACCGCAAAGTTCACCTACTGACGATAAAATACTGGATCACTTGGCAAGAGCGGGAGGTGCTGCCATCGAGCGTTGCGTGAATGCTCCCACCTCCCCCTTGCAGATCGCCAACTACCGCAAGTTCTGGCTGGCGCGCTTCAGCGCCACGCTGGCGTCGACGGGCATGGTCGTCATCATCGGCTACCAGCTCTACGACGTGGCCCG
The DNA here is from genome assembly GCF_025153475.1 of Novosphingobium mangrovisedimenti. Classification (GTDB taxonomy): domain Bacteria; phylum Pseudomonadota; class Alphaproteobacteria; order Sphingomonadales; family Sphingomonadaceae; genus Novosphingobium; species Novosphingobium mangrovi_A. Next base: position 31,898 of record NZ_JANZXA010000010.1, on the reverse strand, counting down.
GGCCGAATACGGCATGTCGATCACCCAGGCCTCCTTCCAGCTGGGCCTGCTCGGCTTCGCCCAGTTCCTGCCGGTGTTTCTGCTCACACCGATAGCGGGCGTAGTCGCCGATCGCATGGATCGGCGCAAAGTCGCCGGTCTCGCCGCCCTGCTCGATGTCTGCGTGGCCCTGGGGCTTGGCCTGACGACACATCTGCAAGTGCGCAGCCTTCCGGTGCTGTTCAGCTTTGCCGTGCTTCATGGCGTGGTGCGCGTGTTCATCGGTCCGGCCATGAGCGCGATCGCGCCCAACGTGGTGCCATCCAGTCTGATTCCACGCGCCATCGCCTTCAATTCGATCGCGATGCAGGCCGGCATGATCATCGGTCCGGCTGCCTACGGCTTTCTTTTCGCTGCCGATCGCGCCCTGCCCTACTGGACGACCGGGGTGATACAGGTCATTGCGGCGCTGTCGATCCTGGCCATCTCTAACCTGCCGACACTGCACCGCGATGCACGCAAGGCCCATCCCGTGCGGCAAATCATCGACGGCTTTCGTTTCATCTGGCGCGAACGCTTCCTGCTCGGCTGCATCTCGCTGGACCTGTTCGCGGTGCTGCTGGGTGGCGCGACCGCGCTGATGCCGGTCTTCGCGCGAGACATTCTCCACGTGGGCCCCGAAGGCCTCGGCCAGATGCGCGCCGCAGCCGCAGCCGGTGCCGCAGGGGTTGCGCTGTGGCTCTCGTTCCGGCCGCTGGCCAGCAACGTCGGCGTGAAGATGCTTCTGGCCGTGGGCGCGTTTGGCGTGATGACCGTGGGTTTCGGTCTGTCGCGCCTGTTCCCGCTGTCGTTGGGGTTCCTGGCGCTGCTGGGCGCAGCCGACATGATTTCCGTCTTCATCCGCAACTCGCTTGTACAGTTGCGGACGCCTGATGAAGTTCGCGGCAGGGTTTCGGCCATTTCGGGCCTTGCCGTTTCCGCATCCAACGAACTGGGCGAAATGCAGTCCGGCGTCGCAGCGGCTTTACTGGGGGCAACCGGAGCGGTTGTTTTCGGCGGTAGCGGTGCCATAGTCGTTACATTGATCTGGGCCTGGCTGTTCCCCGAAATACGCCGCGCCCGCAAATTCGAAGCATCCTGGGAGCAAGAGCGATGAAGGCAGACAGCATTCTCGATACCATCGGTGGTACTCCGCATATCCGTCTCGCACGTCTGTTTCCCGACCACGAAGTCTGGGTGAAGGCGGAGCGCGCCAATCCGGGCGGTTCGATCAAGGACAGAATCGGGCTTGCCATGATCGAGGCGGCGGAAGCCGACGGCAGCCTGAAACCGGGTGGTACGATCATCGAGCCGACTTCGGGCAACACCGGTATCGGCCTTGCCATGGCCGCCGCGGTCAAGGGCTACAAGCTGATCCTCGTCATGCCCGAATCGATGTCGATCGAACGGCGCAGACTGATGCTCGCCTATGGCGCCGCATTCGATCTCACACCGCGTGAAAAGGGCATGAAAGGCGCTATCGACCGGGCCAAGGAACTGATCGAAGCGACGCCCAATTCATGGATGCCGCAACAGTTCGACAACCCTGCCAACGTGGCCATTCACATGAACACCACCGCGCAGGAGATCCTGACCGATTTTGCGGAGTCTCCCGTCGACGTACTGATTTCAGGCGTTGGCACCGGCGGGCACCTCACCGGCTGTGCCGAAGCGCTCAAGAAGAGCTGGCCGGACATGAAGGCCTATGCGGTGGAACCCACGCTTTCTCCGGTGATTTCCGGGGGGCAGCCCGGCCCGCACCCGATCCAGGGCATCGGCGCCGGCTTCATTCCCACCAACCTTCACACGCAGTCGATCGACGGCGCGATCCAGGTCGACCCTGCCGATGCCAAGGAAATGGCGCGTCAGTGCGCGACCAGGGAAGGCATGCTGGTGGGCATCAGCTCGGGCGCGACGCTGGCAGCGATCGCCCAGAAGCTCAAGGAACTGCCCGCAGGCACCCGTGTACTGGGTTTCAATTACGATACCGGGGAGCGGTATCTTTCCGTGCCCGATTTCCTGCCGGAATGACGGCGCTCGAACCCGTCGCATACACCCACGCGGACCGGGACCTGACGGGGTGGCTGGCCCACCCCTCGGGAACCCCGCGCGCGGCGGTGATCGTGTTTCCAACGATCGTGAACGTCAATGCGCCGGTTGAAAGGCGTGCGCGGATGCTGGCGGAACAGGGCTACCTCGCCATGATCGCCGATTTCTACGGCGAGCCGGTGGAGACATTCGAAGCCTCGCTGCCGCTCGCGGAAGCACTGCGCGCGGATGTTTCGCATTACCGAGCCCGGCTTGCATCCGCGATGGCGGCGTTGCGGTCTGTGCCCGGGGCGGAAAAACTGCCGATGCTGGCCATCGGCTATTGCATGGGCGGACAAGCCGCACTCGAAGCCGCGCGTGACGGGCAGGACCTGCTGGCTGCCGTCAGTTTCCACGGCATCCTGTCGACGGACGGCCCGGCTCAGTCCGACGTAATCAAGAGCCGGCTACTCGTCTGTCACGGCGATGCCGATCCGCTCGTACCGCGCAAGCAGGTCATGGCCTTCTGGGAGGAAATGGACCGCGCGGGTGCCGATTGGCATTTCCATTCCTACAGCAAGGTGCGCCACGGCTTTACCGACCCGGGCAGCGATGCGCGCGGGGTGGATGCCGTCAAGTACGATGCCAGCGCCGATCGCCAGTCCTGGACGGCGATGCTCAGCCTGTTCGACGAGGTGCTTGGCTGATCGCCGGCCTCTGGCCGGCTGTTTCATCAGATCGCGCAGGCCTGCCGACGGACACCGGAAATGGACCGGCCGCGCGACAACCAGGTGCGCGACCGGTCCGAAAGTTCGCATTCACAGAGCTCTCAGCAACCGCCGGATCCATTTCCCTTGTTGCCCCAGCCAAAGTGATTGCCGCGCGTCCAGCCATAGTGCTCGCCCCGGTCCGGCTTGTCGGTACCGTATCCGTGGCCGTTGCCGTGTTCCGACCGGCCCGGCGGCTCGTCATAGCTGCCATGCGCGGCCCGCCCGAGGTCGGATGCCGAAAAATGCCCCATGGAAGAGCCGGCCTTTGTTCCGGCCTGGGCGGCAGCGGGTGTCAGCGCAATTGCGGCGCCCGCGCTCGCGCAAAGCATTATTCGCTTGATCATAAGCTTTCTCCTTGACGTAGGTGCGACTAATCGTGGCCCGTCAGGACCTTCTCCCGGCAAGTCGTTCGGCCTGTCGGCCGTCTCTTGTTGTTTGGTTTTAGGGGCACACGCCGCCGTGACGTCCGAAAGACGCTCAAAAAAGGCAGGCAGATTACATTTTGATCTAAATAGGAGATCTCAATGTAATAATCGTAACCCACAAATATAATTGTTATGTAACGCGTATCAACGCTCTGGCGCTTGATTTCTTGGGCAGTTGGCGGAAGCTGCCCTCGAAATCATGCTGCAAACAATTACAGATTCGCGATCGCCTTTCTATACAAAATCGATAGGCGGCGTGATTTTGTGGGTTAACCTGAAATAAAGTATAATTTGGTCGCTGAAAAGCGGCGTTTTGTAGTATTAACTGCGCGTAAACCTTTTTCGGCGCCGTCGTTACGGCGCGATTTTCACCAGCGAATCGCCGTCAAGGCTGCGGTAGAAGCAACTGCGAGCCCCGGTGTGGCAGGCGGGCCCTTCCGGCCTCACCATCAACTGCAAAGCATCCTGATCGCAATCGACCAGGATTTGCTCGACCCGCAGAAAATGCCCGGAGGTTTCCCCCTTCAGCCAGAGCTTGCCGCGCGAGCGGGAGTGGAAGTGTGCAAGGCCCGTCTCGCGGGTCTTCTGCAAGGCCTCGGCATCCATGAAGGCAACCATCAGGATGTCTTTCGTGACCGAATCGACCGCGATCGCGATGAGCAGACCCTGGGCATCGAAGCGCGGCATGAAGGTGGTTCCAAGTTCACGCTCGGCGGTGGACGCATCAGTCATTCCAGAGATTTCCTCAATTAGGATTTCAAAATTTTAATGTTGCACGATAACCACAGCTGAGGAGCAAAATCCACGCATTGGCGTGATTTCCCTTTTCAACAACCCGGTTTCGGTGGAACGTGTCCTTGCAGCTGGGGGGCTGCTTCTGACCTACAGGTCGCTGACATACAAGCGCCATGGTTCGGGGATTTTCGGTCGGTGTCGGTTTTGCCACCCGATCGAGCAGATGAGGGATCGGGCCAGACGACAGCCAGGGGGTCGTCGAACTGCTTGCAGGGTCCAGGAGTTTCGTCACGAGGACGCCCGGAACCGAAATGGTTCCGGGCGTTTTCGTTTCAGGGACCATCCAATGCCTCGTCCAGAACGCGCGCGAAGCAAGCAACGATCACTTTTCCGGCACCGGCCCGTTTCAGGGCCGACACGCAGGCGTTGCTGGTAGCGCCGCTCGTCAATACGTCGTCGACGAGGATGACGGATGCGCCCCTCAGCATGGCCGCACGGCCCGGTCGGACCTTGATCGCGCCGGAAAGCATGCGTTTGCGCGCCTTCTTGCCCAGTCCTCCAAGCGATGGCGTGGCCTTGCCGCGTGCGAGCGCATCGACAGCGAGGCGCGCGCCCGTACGACGTGCGATATGGCGGCCCAGCTCGGCGGCCTGATTGAACCCGCGCTTCCATATCCGCCAGCGGTGGAGCGGCACCGGCACGATCAGCCAGTCCGCGTCGACGAATGCCAGCTTGGGCGTCATCAATCCCGCCATCATCGGCGCAAGCGAAATGCGATTGCCATGCTTGAGCGCGAGCACCAGCTTGCGGGACGCGTCGTTGTAGAGCGTGGCTGCCGCTATGCCGTTATGTCGGGGCGGCTCTCCGAGACAAGGCGCGCAAGTCGCACCTTCGGGAATGCCTTCGGCAAAGGGACGGCCGCATTTCACGCAAGCCGGTTCGCCGGGAATGACGAGGTCGCTCCAGCAGGCCGGGCACAAGCCGGTTTGCGCGCCGATGCCCTCACCGCAGAGCGGGCAACGCGGCGGAAAGACAAGGTCGACAAGCGGTGCCAGAGCCTTGGCGAGGGACATGCGGGCAATGCTATCGCAACCGCGGAGTGCGACAAGCGGTTGCAAGGATTTCATCGACGCGGCAGGGCGTCCCCATGGCTACCAAAGCACCCCCCCGTATTTTCTCCTCGCACCGTCGCCTTGCGGTCCGTCGCCGCATGCTGGCACTGCAGGCTTTGCCGGATGCCCCCCGCTACCTGATCGACGACATGGTCGAGGACGTGCAGGAGCGCCTAGCCTTCCTGCGCTTCGAGCCGAAGACCGCGCTTGTGATCGGAGACTACAGCCATGCGCTTGCCCGGGCCCTGACAGCACAAGGCGTGGCCGTGACGGAAGTGGAACCGGCCGACGGCTTTGCCGAGGAACAGCCCTACCCGTTCGAAGGTTTCGATCTCATTGTCAGCCTTGGCTGCCTCGACACCGTCAACGACGTGCCGGGCGCTCTCGTCCATATCCGCAAGGCATTGGCGGCGGGCGGAATGATGATCGCGAGTTTCCCGTCGTCAGGCAGTCTGCCCGTGCTGCGCGACGTCATGCTGGCCGTCGACGGCGATCGCCCTTCCCCGCGTTTGCATCCTGCCATCGACGTGCGGGCGGGCGGGCAGTTGCTGCAACGCACGCTGTTCGCCGATCCGGTGATCGACCAGCGGCCACTGCAGGTCGCGTTCCGCAAGCTGGACCGCCTTGTCGGCGATTTGCGCGCGCAGGGCCTGAGCAATGTCCTTGCCGACCCTGGCCCGCATCTGGGCAAGGATGCTATCGCGCGGGCGCGCGATGCCTTTGCTGCCGCCGGTGAGGACGGCCGCACGGTTGAACGTTTCGAGATCCTCACGCTGTCGGGCTGGAAGCGCTGACTTCCAGCCCAGCAGGCGTTAGCCCAGCGCAGCCTGTGCCGCGGCCAGCCTGGCGATCGGCACGCGGTAGGGCGAGGCGCTGACGTAATCGAGGCCCACCTTCTCGCAGAAGGCGATCGAGGCTGGATCGCCGCCGTGTTCACCGCAGATACCGAGCTTGAGATCGGCATAAGTGGCCCGGCCGCGCTCGGCGCCCAGTTCCACGAGCTGGCCGACACCCTCGACATCGAGGCTGACGAACGGGTCGCGCGGATAGATGCCCTTTTCGACATAGGGGCTGAGGAAGCGCGCGGCATCGTCGCGGCTGACGCCCAGCGTCGTCTGCGTCAGGTCGTTGGTGCCGAACGAGAAGAACTTGGCTTCCTCGGCGATCTCGCCCGCCATCAGTGCGGCACGCGGCAGCTCGATCATGGTTCCGACCATGTATTCGAGCGTACGGCCCTTCTCGGCGAAGACCTTGGCTGCGGTATCGTCGACGACCTTCTTGAGGATCTGCAGTTCGCGCTTCGTGGCGACGAGCGGGATCATCACTTCGGGCACCGGCGCCTCGCCGCTGGCATCGGCCACATCGCACGCGGCCTCGAAAATGGCCCGCGCCTGCATCTCGTAGATCTCGGGGAACGTGATCCCGAGACGGCAACCGCGATGTCCGAGCATCGGGTTGAACTCATGCAGTTCACCGGCACGGCGCTTGAGCGTTTCCACGCCGATGCCGATGCTCTCGGAGAGTTCCGCGAATTCCTCGTCCGCATGGGGCAGGAACTCGTGCAGTGGCGGATCGAGCAGGCGGATGGTCACCGGCAGGCCCGCCATGACCTCGAAGATCGCCTGGAAATCGGCGCGCTGTTCGGGCAGCAGCTTTTCGAGCGCGGCACGACGGCCGGCCTCGTCCTCGGCGAGGATCATCTGGCGCACGGCCGAGATGCGGCCGGCCTCGAAGAACATGTGCTCGGTCCGGCACAGGCCGATGCCCTCTGCACCGAACTGGCGGGCCATCTTGCAGTCGGCGGGCGTTTCGGCGTTGGTGCGCACTTTCATGCGGCGGTGCTTGTCCGCCCAGGTCATGAGCGTGCCGAAGTCGCCGGCGAGTTCGGGCTCGATGGTCGGCACTTCGCCGGCCATGATGTCGCCGCTGGCGCCGTCGAGCGTGATGACATCGCCTTCCTTCAGCGAGCGGTTGCCCATCTTGAGCGTGCGGGTCTTCATGTCGATCGACAGGCTGGATGCGCCCGAGACGCAGGGACGGCCCATGCCGCGCGCCACCACGGCGGCGTGGCTGGTCATGCCGCCGCGTGCGGTGAGGATGCCCTTGGCCGCGTGCATGCCATGGATGTCTTCCGGCGACGTTTCGACGCGCACGAGGATCACCGCCTCGCCCATTTCCGCGCGCTTTTCGGCGGTGTCGGCATCGAGCACGATCGCACCCGAGGCCGCGCCCGGCGATGCCGGCAGGCCGCGGCCGAGAATGTCGCGCGGGGCCTTGGGATCAAGCGTGGGGTGCAGGAGCTGGTCGAGCGCCATGGGATCGACGCGCCGGATCGCGGCCTGTTCGTCGATCAGCCCTTCGCCGACCATGTCCACGGCCATCTTGAGCGCGGCCTTGGCGGTGCGCTTGCCCGAGCGGGTCTGCAGCATCCACAGCTTGCCCTGCTGCACCGTGAACTCGATGTCCTGCATGTCGCGGTAGTGCTTTTCGAGCAGTTCGAAGACCGCAGCCAGCTCGCCATAGGCATTGGGCATCGATTCTTCCATCGACAGCGCCGTCGCCCCGGCCTTTTCGCGCGCGGCCTTGGTCAGGTACTGCGGCGTGCGGATGCCGGCGACGACGTCCTCGCCCTGCGCATTGACCAGCCACTCGCCGTAATAGGCCTTTTCGCCGGTCGCCGGGTCGCGGGTGAAGGCAACGCCGGTGGCCGAAGTGTCGCCCATGTTGCCGAAGACCATGGCCTGCACGTTGACGGCCGTGCCCCAGTCGCCGGGAATGTCGTTGAGACGGCGGTAGACCTTGGCGCGGTCCGAATCCCAGGAATCGAACACAGCGCGGATCGCGCCCCAGAGCTGTTCGTTGACGTCCTGCGGGAACGGACGGCCCAGTTCGGTTTCGACGATGCCCTTGTACTGGGCCACGATCTTGCGCCAGTCGTCGGCCGAAAGCTCGACGTCGTTCATGTAGCCGTTGTCTTCCTTGGCGATCTCGAGCGCTTCCTCGAAGAGGTGGTGCTCAAGGCCGAGAACGACGTCGGAATACATCTGGACGAAGCGGCGGTAGCTGTCCCAGGCAAAGCGGTCGTCGCCCGAGACACTGGCCAGGCCCTCGACCGTCTCGTCGTTGAGGCCGAGATTGAGGACGGTGTCCATCATGCCCGGCATCGAGACGCGCGCGCCCGAGCGGACCGAGACCAGCAGCGGGTCCGCCGCGTTACCGAAGGTCTTGCCCACGGTCTTTTCGATGTGCGTCAGCGCTTCGGCGACATCGGCCCGGAGCGCATCGGAGAAGTCGCCGCCTTCGGCGAGGTACTTCACGCACTCTTCGGTCGTGATCGTGAAACCGGGAGGAACCGGCAGGCCGATCCCGGCCATCTCGGCAAGGTTCGAGCCCTTGCCGCCAGTGATCACCTTGTCCTTCGCGCGCGGATCGTCGTGTTGGACGCCACCACCGAACGTATAGACCTGCCTGATCATATTCCCCCTGGCTTTCCTGGTTTCTTCTGGAGATTGTCTCGTGGAACGTGAGGCGCTCACTAGCCCCCAATCCGCGAGAAGTCAGCAACATTGTGCACTGCAACACGAAAAGTATCAAGCAATGCGAAACGGGTATCGCGCTTGACCGGATCGGGGTCGTTTACCGTAACTTCGGCGAAGAAGGCATCTATCGGATTGCGCAGGGTGGCGAGTGCAGCCATTGCACCTGCGAAGTCTTCCTTCGCGACCGCGTCGGCGGCCTGCGGCGCGGCGCTGTCGAGCGCATCGATCAGGGCCTTTTCCGCCGCTTCGGGCGTGTAGGAAAGCGTTTTCTGCGCCTCGATCTCGGCCGCGTAGACATCGCGCATATCGGGATCGTCGACGTTTTCGAGCGGGTCCTCGTCGCCGGTACGCTCGATCACCGTGCCGGTGCTGGCCGGCACGCCCTTCCAATCCTCCTTCTTGAGGATATTGGCGGCGCGCTTGTAGCCGGCGAGAAGGTTGGTGCCGTCCTCGGTCTCGACGAAGGCCTGCAGCGCATGGACGCGGGCGAGCAGGCGGACCAGATCGTCCTCCCCGCCGAGCGCGAAGACCGCGTCGATCAGGTCGTGGCGAACGCCGGCTTCCTTCTGCTGGACCTTGAGGCGGTCGGCGAAGAAGGACGCAAGATTCAGCTCTACCTTGCCGAAAAAGATCTTTTCAAACTTGACCAGATCATCGCCACAAGAGGCAAGTAACACTCGTTCAAGACGAAACCGCAAACCATTCTGAAGGATGATCGAGATTACCGCCAGCGCAGCACGCCGGAGCGCAAAGGGATCTTTGGAACCAGTCGGTGGCATGTCCTCGGCAAAGAAATTCGCCAAAGTATCTAGTTTATCCGCCAGCGATACCGCTACCGTCACCGGCGCGGTCGGCACCTCATCGCCCTGCCCCACCGGCTTGTAATGATCGCGGATGGCATCAGCCACAGCATCAGGCAGGCCCTCGGCGCGGGCGTAGTAGCCGCCCATCAGGCCCTGCAGTTCGGGGAACTCGCCGACCATCTCGGTGACGAGATCGGCCTTGCACAAATGCGCGGCGAGTTCAGCCTGATCGGCCAATTCTTCCGTCGTCCCAGCGAAGGCTGGGACCGTTGGCGAGGTAGCGCGGTCGTTGCCAGCGCCCCCAGCCTTCGCTGGGGTGACGATCCCGGTTTCCACCAGCCACCTTGCCAACTTGGCCACGCGCTCGACCTTGTCGGCGACAGTGCCCAGCTTCTCGTGGAAGGTGATGCGACCCAGCTTTTCGGCGTGGACCGAAAGCGGCGTCTTCTTGTCCTGCTCCCAGAAGAAGCGCGCGTCGGACAGGCGGGCGGCGAGCACCTTGCGGTTGCCCGCGACAATCGCCTCGCCGCCATCGCTGGCGTCGATATTGGCGGTGCAGACGAAGGCATTGGCCAACTTGCCGTCCTGCTCGCACACGAAGTACTTCTGGTTCACGCGCGCGGTGAGCTGGATCACTTCGGGCGGCACTTCGAGGAAGGCCTCGTCGAAGCGGCCGAGCAGCGGCACCGGCCATTCGGTCAGGCCGGCGTTCTCGATCACCAGACCTTCGTCCTCGACCAGCGTCAGGCCGGCGGCGGCGGCAGCTTCGCGCGCCTTTTCGCGCACGATGTCCTGCCGTTCCTCGTGGTTCACCAGAACGTGGCAGGCGCGCAGCTTGTCGGCATAGTCGTGCGCGCTGCCGATGGTGATTTCATCGGGGTGGTGGAAGCGGTGGCCCTTCGTGGCGAAGCCCGAGGCAATGTCGCCCACTTCGCATTCGACGAGGTCTTCGCCCAGAATGGCGACAATGCCCGAAAGCGGGCGCACCCAGCGCAGCGACTCGGTGCTGATCGATGCCTTGCCCCAGCGCTGGGACTTGGGCCAGGGGAACGCGCGCACGATCGCCGGGATCGCCTCGGCCAGAACGTCCTTCACCGCCCGGCCCGGCTTTTCGACGACAGCGAAGTACGTGTCCTTGCCCTTGAGCTCGCGCACTTCGAGCTGGTCCCTGGTCAGGCCCGTCTTGCGCAGGAAGCCTTCAAGCGCCTGTTTGGGCGCGCTGGTGGCAGGGCCCTTGGTCTCCTCGCGGACCGCTTCGGTGCTATCCGGCAGGTCCTTGGCGATCAGGGCCAGACGACGCGGGGTGGACCACACGGTGACCGCGCCCAGCGCGACGCCGGCAGCGGCCATTTCCTTGCGGAACAGCTTTTCCAGATCGGCACGCGCGCCCGCCTGCATGCGGGCGGGAATTTCCTCGGAGCGCAGTTCGAGAAGAAAGTCGGTCATGTCAGTTGGCCCGTTCGCGGGTTGATAGGGAGGCGCCATCGTCCTTCGACAGGCTCTGGACGAGCGGAGTGAGGGTGAGAACGACTTCTCCTTCCCGCTCAGGCTGAGCTTGTTGAAGTCCCTTCGTGCCAAGCCTCATACGGTCCACCCGGGGAATTTGGCTTCCCACTGATCCTTGTTCTTTTCGATCCAGGCCTCGCACGAACCCTTGGCGAGATCGCGCACGCGGCCGATGTAGCTGGCGCGCTCCTGCACAGAGATGACGCCGCGCGCCTGCAGCAGGTTGAAGAGGTGCGAAGCCTCGATGGCCTGATCGTAAGCCGCCAGCGGGATCTTGGCATCGATGCAGCGCATGCATTCGGCCTCTGCCGCCTTGAAGCCGGCGAACAGCGAATCCGTGTCGGCAATCTCGAAGTTGTACTTCGACTGCTGCTGTTCGTTGGCGAGGAAGACATCGCCGTAGCTCACGCCTTCGTTGTTGAAGCGCAGGTCATAGACCCAGTCTACGCCCTGGATGTACATCGCGAGGCGTTCGAGGCCGTAGGTCAGCTCGCCCGCGACCGGCTTGCAGTCGAACCCGCCGACCTGCTGGAAGTACGTGAACTGCGTCACTTCCATGCCGTCGCACCAGACTTCCCAGCCCAGCCCCCAGGCGCCCAGCGTCGGGCTTTCCCAGTCGTCCTCGACGAAGCGGATGTCGTGCGCGAGCGGATCGATGCCGATCTCTGCCAGGCTGGCGAGGTAGAGTTCCTGCAGGTTCTCCGGGTTCGGCTTCAGGATCACCTGATACTGGTAATAGTGCTGGAGCCTGTTCGGGTTCTCGCCATAGCGACCGTCGGTCGGGCGGCGCGAGGGCTGCACGTAGGCGGCTTTCCAGGGCTCGGGGCCGAGCGCGCGCAGCGTCGTTGCCGGGTGGAAGGTACCCGCGCCCATGCGCATGTCGTAGGGCTGAAGGATCAGGCACCCTTGCGCGCTCCAGAAATTATGGAGCGTCAGGATCATGTCCTGGAAGCTGAGCGGCTCTTTGGCAGCGGTAGGCATGAAATTTCCATCAATTTCGCGGTTGCGCGGCCTTTGGCGGATCGGACGGGTCAAATCAACAGGCCATGCTGCCAGCAAGCGATCGAAAGCAGGATGCGGGCTTGCATTAAGGCGCTGTTTGGCCTTTGTCCCGCAAGGCAATGTCCATGACCCTACTCAAGACCTGGCTTCGCCCTGCCACTTGCGCGCTCGCGCTCGTCGGCGCCGTTCCCGCCCTCGCTGACGAGGCCGCTCCCGTCGCGACAGAGGCCCGCGCCCCGCAGCCTGCACGTCCCGCGCTCTGGAAGGTCGCGGATGACGACACGACGATCTGGCTGTTCGGCACGATCCACATCCTGCCCGAAGATGTCGCCTGGTACTCCGGTCCGGTTGCCGCTGCTTTCGATGCCTCCAGGGAACTCGTCACCGAAATTCCGATCGACAAGACGCAGGAGTCGCAGGGCATGATCGCGCAGAAGAGCCTGCGCGAGGATGGAAAGACCCTGCGCGAAACGCTTACCGACAAGGAACGCGCCGCATACGAGGCTGGCATGGGTTCCATCGGACTGCCGCCCCAGATGTTCGACAAGAACGATGCCTGGTTCGCGGCGCTGATGCTGACGCTGATCCCGCTCAAGGTCGCCGGCTACAATCTGGAAAGCGGCGTCGATACGCAGGTCAGCGCAAGGGCCAAGGCCCGGCACATGGAAAACGAGGCGCTGGAAACCGCCGAATACCAGATCTCGCTGTTCGACGGCCTGTCCGGGAAGACCCAGCGCCGGTATCTCGACCAGGTGGTCGAGGCCATGCCGACGGTGCAGTCCGATATTGGCAAGATGGTCGCCGCGTGGAAGGCGGGCAAGGCCGACGAGCTTGCCGATCTGCTCAACGAGGAAGAGGACGATCCGAAACTGCGCAAGGTCCTGCTCACCAACCGCAACAAGGCCTGGGCGAAGTGGCTCAGGAAGCGGCTCGATACTCCGGGCACCGTCTTCGTCGCGGTCGGCGCGGGACATCTGGCCGGCAAGGACAGCGTGCAGGATCAGCTCGAGCGGCGCGGCGTGAAATCGGTGCGCGTGCAGTAACTGCCGATGCGTTGCTGGGCCGCCCTGCTCTCGGCGCTTGCTCTGTTCGCATGTTCGCCGTCGCCGCAGCATGCGGACCCGGCACTCTGGAAGGTCGAGAGCCCGCAGGGGCAGGTCGGGTGGCTGTTCGGCACGATCCACAGTTCGCCCCGCCCGCTTGAATGGGAAACGCCCGCCGTGCACGATGCATTGCGCAGCGCGAACATGATCATGGTCGAAGTCGGTAATCTGGCGGATGAGGCCGAAGTCGGCGCCACTTTCGCGCGACTGGCGAAGAGCAGCGGGCAGCCCCCGCTATCGCAGCGCATTTCGTCCGAGGAGCGCCCTGCCCTGGCCGCGTTGCTCAAGCGAAGCGGATATGCTGACGGCGATTTCGCAGCAATGGACACCTGGGCTGCGGCCCTGACGCTGGCGCGTAACGGGGCCGGCAAGGAAGATGCCCGAAACGGCGTCGACCGTGCGGTGATCGCCAACGCCGACGGTCGGCCGGTGACCGAACTGGAAGGCGCGGTGCAGCAGCTCGGCCTGTTCGATTCCCTGCCCGAGCGCGAGCAGCGCGATCTGCTGGGCGCGGTGGTCAGGGAGGCGTCGGAGCCCGATCACGACCTCTCCGACAAATGGCGCACGGGCGACATGGCGGCGATCGAGGCGGAGACGCGCACCGGGCTGCTTGCGGATCCGGAGTTGCGCGAGGTACTCTTCACCGGGCGCAACCGGCGCTGGACGGCCAGCATCGCGGAAGCCATAGAGGCCCGGCGCAAGCCCTTCGTGGCCGTGGGCGCGGCCCATATGGCCGGTCCGGACGGCCTGCCGGCCATGCTTGCGCGGCAGGGCTTCACGGTGACCCGCGTCGAGTAGCCGGAAAGGGCTTTCGGCACTTGCTTTTCCGCAGCTTTGGCCTTAAGGGCGCGCCCTTCCCGTCATGGTCATCCCTGGAGGCGTGGCGGGCGGTGCGGGCCGATAGGCGGTCCGTTGCCGAAATCAATCCAGTTTTCGAAAGGCAATATCCATGAGCGATACGCTTACTCTGCCGGCCGAGACGCGCGAACGGGCTGGCAAGGGAGCCTCCCGTGCCCTGCGTCGCGATGGTCGTGTCCCCGCCGTTGTCTATGGTGCGAACGAAGAACCCGTCGCCATCCACGTCGAGGAAAAGGAACTCATCCGCCAGCTCGGCACCGGTCACTTCTTCAACTCGCTGGTCGAGATCGAAGTGGGCGGCAAGAAGTTCCGCACGCTCCCCAAGGACGTTGCCTTCCACCCTGTCTCCGACCGTCCGCTTCACGCTGACTTCCTGCGTCTCGCCAAGGGCGCGACCGTCCACGTGAACGTACCCGTCTCCTTCGCCAACGAAGAAGCTTCGCCAGGCCTCAAGCGCGGTGGCGTGCTCAACGTCGTGCGCCACGAGCTGGAACTGGTCTGCGTCGCGGACAAGATCCCCGACGAGATCGTGATCGACGTCACCGGCTTCGACGTGGGCGAATCGATCCACGCCAGCCACGTGAACCTGCCCGAAGGTTCGGAGCAGGCGATCACCGATCGTGACTTCACCATCGCGACGATCGTTGCGCCCTCGGCTCTGAAGAGCAACGAAGGCGACACGACCAAGAGCGAAGAAGGCGAAGCCTCGGCCGAATAAGCTTTTCAGGCTTGAAACGGCCCTTCCCGCCCCGGCATACCGGCGCGCGGGAAGGGCCTTTTCTTTTTTGAACCAGACAAGACAGGTTTGCCATGCAGCTTTGGGTCGGCCTCGGAAACCCCGGACCGCAATATGCGATGCACCGCCACAACGTCGGCTTCATGGCGGTGGACACCATTGCCGAAGTGCATGGCTTCGGGCCGGTCCAGAAGAAGTTTCAGGGCTGGCTGCAGGAAGGCCGTATCGGCGGCGAAAAGATCCTGCTGCTGAAACCGGCGACGTTCATGAACGAAAGCGGGCGCTCGGTGGGCGAGGCCCTGCGCTTCTACAAGCTGGACCTGTCCGCCCTCACCGTCTTTCACGACGAGCTGGATCTGGCGCCCTTCAAGGTCAAGGTAAAGCACGGTGGCGGACACGCCGGCCACAATGGCCTGCGCTCGATCGGCCAGCATCTGGGCAGTGAATATCGCCGCATCAGGCTGGGCATTGGCCATCCCGGGCACAAGGACCGGGTAACCGGTTATGTCTTGGGCAATTTCGCCAAGACGGAAATGGACCCGCTGGCCGACATGCTGGGCGCCATTGCCGCCGAGGCGGACCGCCTGGCCGCTGGTGACGATGCTCGTTTCATGAGTGACGTTGCCTTGCGTCAGCAGGGCTGATCCCTAGCGTCGGAGCGCTCCGGCGCCAGCGCATTGCCTGCCTGTGATTACAACGCGTTAATCGTGTTGGCTATAACAATGTGTCGAGTTAGCTTACAGACTTATGTGACCGGACGGGCGTTAACTATCGAAAACTCTGAATTTCCGCAGTTGGCACGGGGCTTGCGAAGATCTCGTCAAGCAACTCGTCTAACCAGGGGTAAATTCGATATGATCCGTAAGTCTCTTCTCGCCATGACGCTCGTCGCTGGTTCCTCACTTGCTGTCAGCACGCCCGCCATGGCGGGGGGATCGTGGGGTGGACACAAGCACTATTGCAACTGCGGTGACTCCACAGGCTCGTCCTATTGCGGTTCCACCACCTCCGGCGGCACGACCACCTCGGGCGGTACCACCACCACTTCGGGTGGCACGACGACTTCGGGCGGCACCACCACTTCGGGTGGCACGACTTCGTCCTCGTCGGGCGGCACCGACGTTCCCGAGCCGGGCATGCTTGGCATGATGGGCATGGGCCTGCTTGGCCTGGCCTACGCCCGCCGCCGCAAGACCCGCGTCTGATCAAGCTTTCCCTGTCGTTCCCAAGCGCCCATCGCGGGAACGGATACACGGGGACCTGTCCGGTTCAGCGCTCCCGAACCGGATCGAGATAGAAGCCGCTGCCGGCACTCAACCGGCGGCGGCTTTTGCTTTCCGGAGTGCGCGCGCGATCACCGTGTTGCGCGGGTCTGCCGCGGCAGCGGCTTCCAGCAGGCGGCGCGCGCCCGCAAGATCCTGCCCGCTATCGAGGCGTACCTGGCCTGCCAGGTAGAGATAGTCCGGATTGCCGGGAGATACGGCAAGCGTACGGTCGGCGTAGGCGATTGCCTCGGATGCGCGACCGAGTTTGCTGGTTGCCAGCGCCAGCCGCTTGAGGACCTCGGGGTCCTCTCCATGCGGGAGGAGCTTTCCATAGACGTCCAGCACGGTGTCCCAGTCCTGGTGCATCACCGCCATGTCACCTTGCCTGACAAGTGTCATCGTTGGCTTGAGCCTTGTGGGATCGAGGCGCGCCTTGAGGGCGACAGCCTCCGGCGCACCGACGGCGCGGGCGGCCTTCTCGGCGCTCTCCAGCACTTCAGGGCGTGCAAGCGTGCTGGTCGCCAGCGGCCTGAGGGTCTCCCACGCACTTTGCGCGTCTCCCGTCGCCAGTTGCGCTTCGCCCAGCATCATGCGCGAATAGGGATTGCCGGGAAGTGCCAGCATCGCGCGGTTGAACAGAATGCGCGCCTGTTCGGCATGGCCAAGACGCAGGAGCGCCTCGGCATATGTCATCTGCAGGCCCGAGCCGGGCTCCAGTTGCGCTTCGCGTCCCTGCAAGCCGATACGGATCTTCTCCCATTCGCCTTTCTCGGACAGGAGCTGATACTTGAGGGCCTCGATCTGCGGATTGTTCGGCGACAGCTTTCCCGCCTTCTCGACCATCTCGCCGGCTTCATCGAGCTTGCCCTTGGCGTCGTACTGGTTGGCCAGAGCCAGCATCGGCGCGACCCGGTCCGGGTAGGCGTCGACAACCTTGCGATAGCTGGCAATGGCATTGTCCGTCTGCCCCCGGGCCGCGGCGAGATCGCCCGCCATGACGAGAGTCTCGTAGGAATCCGGTGCGATCTTCTTCATCTGCCGATAGACCGAATCCGCGCCGGAGAAATCGTTCGAAACGAGCCGGTAGCGGGCATAGGCTTCGGCGATCGCGATATTGCCGCCCGCCTTCATGCCCTGCTCGAATGCCTCGACGGCCTGCGTATCATGGTTCAGTGCCAGTTGTGCTTCCGCGCGGATACGCCACCCTTCCACCGAGCTGTCGTCACCGACCAGCGCCAGGGCATCGTCGGGCTTCTGGCGCAGCAGCGCGATTTGGGCCTTGATCCGCGGCACTTCCGCGCTCCTGAAGCCCGCGCGTTCAAGCCGCGTCAGTATGCCCTCGGCGCCATCGGGATCGTGCAGGCGCAACTGGGTGCGGGCCATCAGCAACAGAATCTCGTGATTCTCGGGCTCGTCGCGCAGCGCGGACGCCAGTTGCAGACGCGCCTTCTGATAGTCCTCGGCCGCGAAACTGTCGTTGGCCTTGCCCAGAAGCGTTTCGGGGCTGTCGCCGCAGCCGGTTAGGGCGCCCAGCACGGCAAGCGGCACTGCAAGTCGGATGATCCTGTTCATGGCCGCGACCCTTAGGGCCAAGGACTGAAATTTCCGTCAACCTGCGACGCGAGGGATTCGGCGAACTGGCCAAGATCGATTGCGGCGGCTATGGGCGGCCAAATTTGCATTTTCCGGAGTTACACATGGGTTTCCGTTGCGGGATCGTGGGCCTGCCCAATGTCGGCAAGTCTACCTTGTTCAATGCACTGACCGAAACGCAGGCGGCGCAGGCGGCGAACTATCCGTTCTGCACGATCGAGCCCAACGTCGGCCAGGTCGGCGTGCCCGACCCGCGCCTCGACAAGCTGGCCGAAGCGGCAGGATCGCAGAAGATCATTCCGACCCAGCTTTCTTTCGTCGACATCGCCGGCCTCGTGCGCGGCGCCTCGAAGGGTGAAGGCCTGGGCAACCAGTTCCTCGGCAACATCCGCGAGGTCGACGCGATCATTCACGTGCTGCGCTGCTTCGAGAATGACGACATCCAGCACGTCGACAACAAGGTCGATCCCATCGCCGACGCCGAAACGGTCGAGACCGAACTGCTGCTCTCGGACCTTGAAAGCCTCGAAAAGCGCGTACCCGCCGCCCAGAAGCGGGCAACCGGCGGTGACAAGGAATCCAAGATCGCCGCATCCGTGCTCGGCCAGGCGCTCGAACTGCTTCGCGAGGGCAAGCCTGCGCGCCTGACCGAACCGAAGGATGAAGAGGAAGCGCGCGTTTTCCGCCAGGCCCAGCTTCTCACCGCCAAGCCGGTGCTCTACGTCTGCAACGTCGAGGAAGAGTGCGCCGCCGAGGGCAACGAATTCTCGAAGCGCGTGTTCGAGAAGGCCGCCGCCGAGAACGCCACCGCGGTCATCGTTTCGGCGGCGATCGAAGCCGAACTGGTCGGCATGGACCCCGAGGAGCGGATGATCTTCCTCGAGGAAATGGGACTGCATGAAACCGGTCTCGCCCGCATCATCCGGGCCGGATACGAATTGCTCGACCTCCTGACCTTCTTCACGGTCGGCCCCAAGGAAGCCCGGGCCTGGACCGTACACAAGGGAGCCAAGGCCCCCGAAGCGGCGGGCGAGATCCACTCCGACATGCAACGCGGCTTCATCCGCGCCGAGACCATCGCCTACGACGATTTCGTGACGCTTGGCGGCGAAAGCGGCGCCAAGGAAGCGGGCAAGCTGCGCCAGGAAGGCAAGGACTACGTCGTCAAGGACGGTGACGTGATGCACTTCAAGTTCAACGTCTGAACTCGGTTCATCGCGTTTGCGGGCACCAAAGGCGCGGTCTCGCGTTGGCTTGCGGGAGAGGAAACCCGAAGTCAGCCACTGGACCGCGCCCATGGATCCCAACAAGCATGCCGTCCTCTATCGCATGGTGATGGCGAAACACGTCTGCCCCTTCGGACTGAAATCGAAGCACCTGCTCGAACGCAGGGGCTACCGCATCGAGGACAACTGGCTGGCTTCGCGCGAGGAGGCCGAAGCGTTCAAGGCCGCGCATGACGTTGCGACCACGCCGCAGGCTTTCATCGCTGGCCAGCGTATCGGCGGCTACACGGACCTGCGCCGGTTCTTCGGCATCGAGACGGCTGGCGACAGCGAAGGCGGATACATCCCGGTCCTGTGTGTGTTCGGCAGCGCCGCAGCCATTGCGCTGGCGGCAAGCTGGTCGGTATTCGGCACAATATGGACAGTATCGGCAGCGGAGTGGTTCGTCTCGATCACCATGTTGCTGCTGGCCATGTCGAAGATGCAGGACATCGAGCAGTTCTCGACCAGGTTCCTGAGCTACGACCTGCTGGCGCGCCGCTGGGTGCCCTATGCCCACGTCTATCCCTTCCTCGAATGGATGGCCGGCGCGCTGATGATCGCGCACGTTCTGCCTTGGCTGTCAGCGCCGATTGCCCTGTTCATCGGCATTGTTGGCGCGGTTTCGGTGCTCCATGCGGTCTATGTGCAGAAGTGCGCGCTCGAGTGCGCCTGCGTCGGCGGCGCAGGCAGGCTTCCGCTGGGCTTCGTCTCGTTGACCGAGAACCTGTTCGTGATCGGCATGGGGCTGTGGACGCTTGCCGGCGCTCTTTCGTCGACGCTGTAATCGCGGCGAGCGTCCTCCCGGTTCATTTCCGGCCGAAGAGCTTCTCGATGTCCTGATGCGCCAGCTTGACCCAGGTGGGACGGCCATGGTTGCACTGGCCAGATCGCGGTGTGCGCTCCATCTCGCGCAGCAGGGCATTCATCTCCGCAACGCTCAGCGAGCGACCCGCCCGGACCGAGCCGTGACAGGCCATGGTCGCCAGCACCAGATCGAGCTTTTCGCCCAGCAGCAAGGCGTCGCCGTTCTTGGCCAGGTCGTCGGCTATGTCGCGGACCAGGGCATGGACATCGCTCTTGCCCAGCACGGAGGGAACCGCGCGTACGAGCATCGCGCCCGGCCCGAAGCGTTCGAGGGCAAGCCCGACGCGGGCGAGGTCTTCCACTTTTTCCTCCAGTGCGTCGCAGGCGGTTTCTTCCAGTTCGACGACCTCGGGCAACAGAAGCGCCTGCGAACGGGACATGGCATCCTCCGCCCCTGCCGCCTTGAGGCGTTCGAGCACGAGCCGTTCGTGCGCGGCGTGCTGGTCCACGATGACCAGACCGTCCTCGGCCTCGGCCACGATGTAGGTGCCGGCCACTTGCCCGCGAGCGACGCCCAGCGGGTATTGCAGCGCTTCGCCATCCATATCCGTCACGGGTTCGGCGCGTGCGGCAGGTTCGGCCATGACGCCGGCCTCGTACGATCGCCATGCCGCCCCGGCTTCCGAGACGCGCGCATCTGCAAAACGCGTTTTCGGCGCGGAATATTCGCGCGCAAAGAGCGAGCCGAGCGAAGGTGCTGGCGGAGCGGCCGCAGGCGCGGCGGGTTCCACCTGCCAGTTGCCCATGGCGCTGGCCGAAGGCGGCTGCGCACTTTTCTGCCCTGCCCCTTCCAGCGCATGGCGCAAGGCTCCTACCAGGAAGCCGCGTACGAATGCCGGGTCCCGAAAGCGTACTTCGGTCTTGGCCGGATGCACGTTGACGTCGACTTCCTCGGGCGGAATTTCGAGGAACAGCGCCAGCACGGCATGCCTGTCGCGCGCGAGCATGTCCGAATAGGCACCGCGTACCGCGCCTACCAGCAGGCGGTCCTTGACCGGACGCCCGTTGACGAAGAGGTACTGGTGGTCCGCCACGCCACGATTGAAGGTGGGCAGGCCGGCAACGCCGGTGAGCCTCGCGGCGCCGCGCTCGGCCTCGATCAGGACGCCGTCCTCCGCCAGTTCGCGGGCCACGAGGCGGGCGACACGGGCCGCGAGTTCCTCACGCGGCTGCACGGCAAGCACGCGCCGTCCGTCATGCTCCAGAACGAACCCCACGTCCGGGCGTGCCATGGCAAGACGGCGCACGACATCCTGGCAAGCAGCATATTCCGAGCGCGGTGAACGCAGGAACTTGCGGCGCGCGGGAACCTTGCCGAAAAGATTCTCCACACGGATACGTGTGCCAGGCGGCAGGGCGGCGGGCCCGTCCGCCGTGACCTCGCCATGATCGATCACGCGCTTCCAGCCTTCCTGCGCGCCATGCGGCCGGCTCTCGATCGCCAGGCGTGCGACCGATCCGATCGAGGGCAGCGCCTCGCCGCGGAAGCCGAGCGTCGCGACCTGTTCGATGTGCTCATCGGGCAGCTTGGATGTCGCATGGCGTTCCAGCGCCAGGGCGATCTCGTCCGGCCGCATGCCGCAGCCATCGTCGGTCACTTCGATCATGTCGAGCCCGCCCGAGGCAATGCGCACGGTCACCTGCGTGGCCCCCGCGTCGATCGCGTTCTCGACCAGTTCCTTGAGCGCCGAGGCCGGCCGCTCGACCACCTCGCCTGCGGCGATGCGATTGACGAGATGCTCCGGGAGGCGGCGAATTGTCGGCATTGAATTCCTTGTGTGTTTCCCCGGGGAACGCGGTGCGGCGAGAGCCCTTCCCTTCCCGCAGCGCGTTCTTGCGATGGGCTGGCTGCGCACCCGGGGGGCGGTGTCGTTCAAAGTCATGGCGCAGTTCATGACAACGATTACGACAACAACAGAGCGAGCATAACGATGAACCGCATCGAATTCGAGACGGGCTCCCCAGGAAACCCACCGGAAATCGTCACAAAATTTTGGCGAATCGCGAATCGATGGGCTAAGGGGACCCCTTCCATGCCAACATGCCTGCCGCCTGATCTGGTGACTCATTATCAAGCGGCTGGAAAGACAACGGATTTTAAATGGCCGGCCCCTTATCGCGATTCTTCAAACTCGGCTCCCAGAACATGGCGATCGACCTTGGGACGGCCAATACACTTGTCTACGTCCAGGATCGCGGAATCGTGCTGAACGAACCTTCGGTCGTCGCCATCGAGACCCTGAATGGGATCAAGAAGGTCAAGGCCGTCGGTGACGACGCCAAGATGATGATGGGCAAGACCCCCGACAACATCGAGGCGATCCGCCCGCTGCGCGACGGCGTTATCGCCGACATCGAAATCGCGGAAGAAATGATCAAGCATTTCATCCGCAAGGTGCACGGTAAGAAGAACCTGTTCCGCTATCCGGAAATCGTGATCTGCGTGCCGTCGGGCTCGACCTCGGTCGAACGCCGCGCGATCCGCGACGCGGCCAGCAATGCCGGTGCAAGCCAAGTCTATCTCATCCTCGAGCCGATGGCCGCCGCGATCGGCGCCGACATGCCGGTGACCGAACCGGTCGGCTCGATGGTCGTCGACATCGGCGGCGGCACCACTGAAGTCGCGGTGCTCTCGCTGCGCGGTCTCGCCTACACCACCTCGGTGCGCGTGGGCGGTGACAAGATGGACGAATCGATCGTTTCCTACGTGCGTCGCCACCACAACCTGCTGATCGGAGACGCGACTGCCGAGCGCATCAAGAAGGACTACGGCATTGCCGTAATTCCTGAGGACGGCGTGGGCGAGACGATCCACATCAAGGGTCGCGACCTCGTCAACGGCGTGCCCAAGGAAATCACGATCAATCAGGCGAATGTCGCCGAAGCGCTGGCCGAGCCGATCGGCGCGATCATCGAAGGCGTGCGCATCGCGCTCGAGAACACGGCGCCCGAACTGGCCGCCGACATCGTCGACCAGGGCATCGTCCTGACCGGCGGTGGTGCCCTGATCCAGGGCCTCGACGATTACCTTCGCGAGGAAACCGGCCTGCCCGTGAGCGTTGCCGAAGATCCGCTGTCCTGCGTTGCGCTTGGCACTGGCCGTGCGATGGAAGATCCGGTCTACCGCGGTGTACTGATGTCCGCCTGAGGCGCCGCTAAAGGGGCGGCGCCAGCCCCACGGGGACCGCCGCCAGAAATACGGGAGTGCATGGCGCATGGCTCCGCCTGCAAATAGGCGCTCCGGCTTTTCCCGCAGGGCGCAGTATTCGACGTTCTTCAGCTACGCCGCAGGCGTGATCGGTGCCGTGGTCGGCGCCGGCCTGATCGTGGTTTCGATTGTCTCGCCCGAGGCCTTTTCGGGTCTGCGAAGCGCCGCGACCGATGTGACTGAACCTGCCGGGCAAATCACCGCAACCGGCCGCTCCTACGGCAAGGAAACGGTAGCAGAGCTTGCCGGGTTCTTCACTTCGGGCAAGGAGCACGCGCGGCTCGAGCGAGAGCTTGCCGAAGCCAAGACTCAGCTTGTCGAGGCCAAGGCGACCAAGGCCGAAAACCAGCGCCTGAAGCGGCTGCTGGCGCTCAAGCAGGACGAACCCGATGCAGTCGCGTTCGCCCATCTCACGCGTTCATCTAGCGCCAGCACGCGCCGGTTTGCCACGATCGACGCGGGACGCAGCGCCGGTCTGGCCAAGGGCATGCCGGTGCGTTCGGCAACCGGCCTCGTCGGGCGCGTCCTCAAGGTCGGCGAATTCAGCGCGCTGGTCCTGCTGATCACGGATACCGAAAGCCTCGTGCCCGTGCGCCGCGCCCGCGATGGCGTGCCTGCCTTCGCGCAGGGCAATGGCGATGGCACCATCCGCGTGCGTCTGATCAATCTGGGCATCAACCCGCTCAAAAAGGGCGACGTGATGGTGTCTTCGGGTTCCGGCGGGCTCTACCGGCCCGGCACGCCTATGGCGATCGTCACCGAGATCCTGCGCGACGGCGCGATCGCGCGCGTCCTGAGCAATCCGTCGGACACCGACTTCGTCATGGTGGAGAAGGTCTGGGCGCCCGAGGCCCCTCCTCCGCCGGACGGCCCGGAAGCCGGGAGCGACTGAGCGTGTCCCGTCTCTCCAGTGACGACGGGCCTGCCCGCACGAGAATCAACCGGGCTCCGTCCCGTCTGCTCGCCGTGACGCTGCCCTGGCTCAGCATTCTGCTCGGTTCGCTGTTGCCGGGCTGGCTGCTGATCGCTTCGGCGCCGGTACTGCCGCCGATCGGTTTCCTCCTTTTCGTGGCATGGCGACAGCTCCGTCCGGGGCTGCTTCCGATCTGGTCGGGGCTTCCGCTGGGGCTGTTCGACGATCTCTATTCCGGTCAACCCTTCGGGGCCGCCGTGCTCTTGTGGTCGATCGCGGCGATCGTTCTCGAACTGATCGAGGCGCGCGTGCCCTGGCGAAACTTTCTTACCGATTGGCTGGTGGCGATAGGGCTCATGATCGCCTATATTGTGCTCGGTCTGGCGCTCGCTAATCTTGCGGGCGCGAGTGCATCCTTGCGAATTGTTGTGCCGCAGATTGTGATTTCCGTGTTCTCCTATCCGCTCGTCGGACGCCTCGTCGCCCTTATGGACCGCTTCCGGCTGACGCCCTTCGTGGTTCAACGATGAAGATCAACTTTCGACGCCTGATTCCCCAGGCGCACACGACATCGGGCACGCTGCGCAACAGCTTCGACCGCCGCAGCCTCGTGGTGGGCTCGGTGCAGGGCGGCATTGGCGTCCTGCTCGCCGCGCGCATGGGCTACCTCGCCGTTTTCGAAAACGAGAAGTACAAGCTCAAGGCCGAGAGCAACCGCGTCAATCTCTCGCTGATTCCGCCGCGCCGGGGCTGGATTCTCGACCGGCATGGAACTCCCCTAGCCTCCAATCGCGCCGACTTTCGCGTCGACATCATCCCGGAACGGATGGTGCAAGGCGATAACACCATAGCCAGGCTCGGGCAGCTTCTGTCGCTTTCCCCGATCGACATGCAGGACCTGCACGACAAGCTCGACAAGGCGCACGGTTTCGCGCCTGTCGAAGTCGCCTCGGGCCTGGACTGGGAGCGTTTCGCGGCAGTCAGCGTGCGTTTGCCGGACCTGCCCGGTGTCGTCACGCAACGCGGCTTTTCGCGCCACTACCCGACCGGCCCCGCAGTCGGGCACCTGCTCGGCTACGTCGGGACTGCCTCGGCGGAGGACTACGAGAAGGACCGCGACCCGCTCCTCATCACGCCCGGCTACAAGGTGGGCAAGGATGGTCTCGAAAAGGTATTCGAGAAGCAGCTACGCGGAAAGCCCGGTGCACGCCGCGTCGAAGTGACCGCCTCGGGCCGCATCGTGCGCGATCTCGACACCCGCGAGGACGTGCAGGGCAAGACCATCAAGCTGACGATCGATGCCGGACTGCAGGACTACGCCGCCCGTCGCATCGGGCCGGAATCGGGCGCGGTCGTGGTCATGGATTGCCACAATGGCGATATACTGGCGATGGCTTCGATGCCCAGCTTCGATCCGAACAGCTTCTCGGACGGGATCGGCCGTCTGGAATGGAAGATGCTGTCCGACGACGATCATGTGCCGCTGCGCAACAAGGTACTGCGCGGGCTCTACCCACCCGGTTCGACGGTCAAGCCGATGGTGGCCCTGTCATTTCTGGAGGCCGGCCTCGACCCCGAGGAATCGACCATATGCAACGGCGGCCTGAGGGTCGGAAACCGCGTGTTCCACTGCTGGAACCGTCGCGGACACGGCCGCGTGAACATGGCCAAGGGCATTTACCAGAGCTGCGACGTCTACTTCTACTATTTCGCCCAGAAGATGGGCATGGACATCATTGCCGCCATGGCGCGCAGGCTCGGGCTGGGGCAGGAATTCGACCTGCCCGTGGTCGGCCAGTCCTATGGCACGGTTCCCGATCCGGCCTGGAAGCTGAAGAAGTACGGGCGTGAGTGGCAGACCTTCGATACCGTCAATGCCACCATCGGTCAGGGCTACTTTCTGGTGAACCCGCTGCAGCAGGCCGTCATGGCCTCCCGGATTGCCAGCGGCCGGCAGTTGATGCCCCGCCTGCTCTATTCGGACAAGCCTTCGATGGCGCCGTCGCTGGGGTTCCCGCAAGAGCATCTCGACTATGTGCACAAGGCTATGTCGGATGTGGTGAACGGTCCGGGCACCGCGCATCGTGCGGCGCTGCCTATTCCCGACGTCCTGCTCGCGGGAAAGACCGGTACGGCGCAGGTGGTCGGTCTCAATGTCAGCAGCGGCAAGGGCGGATTGTGGAAATACCGCGACCACGGCCATTTCATCTGCTTCGCACCATTCGACAAGCCTCGCTATGCCTGTGCCGTACTCATCGAACATGGCGGCGGGTCCGGCGCGGCCTATCCGATCGCGCGCGACGTCATGACCTATCTGTGGGACAAGCAGAAGGCGATGGACACGCTGCTCGAGTTCGAAAAGCAGTGGGGCGGCACGGCACAGCAGCGCCTCGATGCCCGCTACCGGACCTACTCGGCGCAGTACGGCGTCAACGCGCCCGCAGTTTCGCCTGAGGAAGAAAAGGCCAAGGTGCGCCAGGCGGAGGATACGCAGGATGAGCCGCAACCCATCGTCAGCGATGCGCAGTCGCCCGCGCCCGAGCCGGTAGCACCCGCGACCCCTGCCCCCACGCCATCGCCTGATGGCGCCGACAATGCCGGAGGGACAGCGCAATGACCCCGTCAGTCGTGCCGGAAGCTGTCTCCCGCCAGCCATGGATGATGCTGGTTCCCCTGTTCGGCCTCGTCGTGCTGGGGGCCGCGGTGCTCTATTCGGCGGCGGGCGGGCATCTGCAGCCTTATGCCTTCAGCCATGTGCTGCGGTTTCTGATCTTTCTGGTCATGGCGATCGTCATCTCGCGCCTGAGCCGGAATTTCTTCCGCATGGCTGCCTATCCCGTCTACGGCGGCATCGTCGCGCTGTTGGTTCTCGTAGAGTTGATCGGTGCGGTGGGTGGCGGCAGCCAGCGCTGGCTCAACCTGGGGTTCATGACCCTGCAGCCCTCCGAACTGATGAAGCCGGCCATCGTTCTGGTTCTGGCCAGGTTCTACGAAACCCTGCCACCGCCGATGACCGCAAGCCTGCGCGGGCTGGTGCCTGCCGGTGTCCTGATTGCGATTCCCGCGGTCCTCGTCATCCTGCAGCCGGATCTGGGGACCGCGCTTGCCATCTGCTTCGGCGGGGCGGTGACGATGTTCCTGGCCGGATTGCCGCTCTGGTGGTTCGTCAGCGCGGGTACGGCGGCGCTGATCGCGGCGCCGATCGCCTTTTTCACGCTGCTGCATGACTATCAGCGCAACCGCGTCATGACCTTCCTCGATCCCGAAAGCGATCCGCTCGGGACGGGCTACCACATCACCCAGTCGAAGATCGCGATCGGTTCGGGCGGAATTTTCGGAAAGGGCTTCGGCAACGGCACGCAGAGCCATCTGCAGTACCTGCCCGAAGCCCATACCGACTTCGTCTTCGCGACCATGGCCGAGGAGTGGGGATTCTTGGGCGGACTGTTCGTGCTGTTCGTCTTCGCCGTCATATTGACCTGGGGCATGAACGTCGCGCGGCAAGCCCCCGATCGGTTTTCCAGCCTGCTTGCCGCGGGGATGGCGGCCACGATCTTCTTCTATGTCGCGATCAATCTGATGATGGTCATGGGCCTTGCGCCGGTGGTGGGCATTCCCCTGCCCTTCATGAGTCACGGGGGCACTTCCATGCTCACCAACATGATCTGCGTGGGTATCATGATGGCGGTGAATCGCTGGAATCAGAGGCCGAGTTCTTTCTCCTGATTTTTGCGGGAATTTTCCCCTTCCAATGCGGGAAACATACGTTATAGGAGCCCCTCCGCCGCCGAATCGGCAAGGGCTCGCAAGGCCCTCTCGGCAAGGCCGCGTGGACGCATAGCTCAGTTGGTAGAGCAGCTGACTCTTAATCAGCGGGTCCTAGGTTCGAGCCCTAGTGCGTCCACCAAGCCTTCCACCCGCGGACATTCGTGGGGACGCATAGCTCAGTTGGTAGAGCAGCTGACTCTTAATCAGCGGGTCCTAGGTTCGAGCCCTAGTGCGTCCACCATTTTTTCACTATATATCAAGCTTTTAAGTTACTTCCAGAAGTGGGCTTTTCGTTCGCTTCCAGGGCTAGGTAGCTTTCTAGGTAGCAGGCAAGATTTCCGCATATCCTAAAGCGGCGCTCGTTTGGCCGATGTCTATCGAACGCGGTGGTATGTGGACTTTTGTGGAAGCGTGCGGATGGTAGCGGAGGAGGAGTATTTTTTAGACATTTATCATACTGATATATAATGCTTTCCGTGAGGGTCGCGCCCCAAATACCCCCACTGATACCCCCAGAATTTCGATGCGGCGAAGCGCATATTTTATGCGGCGATTTGCCGAGTCTTCAGCGCCAGTCACCGCACCTTCCGCCTCGACAATCACCCACCAGCGCATTCGGCTTCCAGGTAGCGCCGGACACGTATGATGTCCGCCAGCTCGCCGTTCAGCATGAGATGAAGTGCGCTCACGCCATCAAAAGCGGCATTGTCCATTCGTATCCACGAATAGGCTCGCTCCGGCTTCCGGAAGATTGTCATGAGCGCCTCCTGGATGCCCATCAAATTCGACAATCGAGCATGGCACTCTGAAGAGCACTTCGCTAAGCTCTTCTCCTTCCATTGCCGATAGGTCCGCAACGGCAAATCCAGCAGCATGGCCGCCTGCTCCTCCGTCACGCCCCATTTCTCGAAAAGGTTCAGGCTCGTACGAAAGAACGCGGCAGCTTCCTGCTGGGCATCGATGGCATAAACTTCGCCGAGCATTTGCTCCAAATCCTCGCAAAATCGAAATCTGCTCGGAGACTTCATAACATGAGGGCATGGTGTGATCCACACGGCGGCGGCCACCCGCCATTCCCATAAACTGTAGCCATTGACTACATATAAGCCATGAGCTACACTGCAGGAAATGAAACCAGTCACCTACACGCGGGCTGCGTTGAAGGCCCTTCGCAAGATGCCCGTGGACATAGCCGAACGGATCATAAGGAAGATCGAGCAATATGCCGCCGACCCAACCTCGCAGGCCAACAATGTCACGGCTCTTAAGGGGCGGGAAGGTATCCGTTTAAGAGTGGGTGATCGGCGCGTGATCATGAATGATGAAGGCGTTGTTCTGACGGTTCTCGATATAGGACCACGTGGCAGCATCTACGGTTGATGGAGGCAGATATGGGTGAAATGATTTCGATCCCGCTTGAGGAATACCGTAGCTTGCAGGCCGCCGCCGAACAGCTGGCCGATCTGCAAGCCTATGACCGTGCTCTGGCGCAGTTGGCAAACGGCGATGAGGAAATGCTCCCTACCGAGTTCGTGAAGCGCATGCTCTCCGGCGAAAGTCCTCTGCGCGCCTGGCGCGAGTTTCGTGGCCTCACCCAGACCGCCCTCGCCGAAGCTTCGAGCGTCAACCGCGTGCAGATCGCGGATATCGAATCCGGACGGAAGAGCGGTTCAATCGAGACCGTCAAGAAGCTGGCCGAAGCCTTGGGCATTACTCTCGATGAACTGATTTAAAGGCACCGCAGGAAACGCTAACTTTGCGGACGTTCCACCGTTCAAGATGGCTCCCTGAAACCTGCCCTTCATTCATCAAGCTGACGTGCGGTAGCGAGCGACCTGACTTGGGACAAGTACGAACCCGCTGGCGCGGGAGTGGCGTTTGTTTTGAGGCCTGGTCAGTGATCGGCGGTCTGGGTCTAAGTTGAGGTCTGGGCCAGGTAGGCAGACGATTGCGGCTCCTTTCAACCAAGGAGTCGTATCATGACCAATGTTCTATCTGATGCCCCCGTCACTTCGCTGCGTCAGCGCATGATCGAAGACATGAATATGCGCCGGTTTACGCGGAAGACCCAGTTCGACTACGTGCGGCATGTCGCGAGGTTCGCTACATATCTTGGGCGCCCTCCCGATACTGCGACTGTTGAAGAGCTCCGGCAATTCCAGGTCGAACAGCGCGAAGCGGGTATAGGGATCCCGACCATGAACAGCATCGTTTCTGCGCTGCGTTTCTTTTTCACTCACACCATTGATCGCCCGGATCTGTCCCGCAAGCTCTACACGGTCAAGAATCCGCGCTCCTTGCCCATTGTCCTCAGCCGCGAAGAGGTCGTGCTTCTCCTCGGCGCGACCAACTGCCTGAAGCACAAGGCTGCACTGTCCGTTGCGTATGGCGCTGGTTTGCGCGCCGCCGAAGTGACGATGCTGAAGGTCCGCGATGTAGACAGCAAGCGCATGCTCCTGCGAGTGGAGCGCGGTAAAGGCGGGCGCTATCGCAATGCGCTCCTGCCCGCTGACCTTCTTGCTCTTTTGCGTGAGTGGTGGACGGTGGGCCGCAAGCAAGGCGTCATGCACGCCGATGGCTGGCTGTTCCCGGGAATGCACTATCTCAAGCCGCTGAGTACCCGACAGCTCCATCGCATTGTTGTCGATGCTGCAGAGGCCGCAGGTATCAAGAAGCGGGTCGGCCCTCACACCCTGCGGCACAGCTTCGCCACGCATCTGTTGGAAGACGGCGTCGATATTCGGATCATCCAGGCGCTGCTGGGGCATGCGAACCTTGAGACCACCGCCTTCTACACTACGGTCGCAACTCGAACCGTGCGTGCGGTCATCAGTCCGCTGGACAAGTTGACGACGCTGCTCGAGGCGCAGGTAGCGCCGCCCGGCTGAGCCGTTGCGCGCCTCGCTCGAGGTCGCCGATATCTTTCGTAGCGCCGGGCCCGCCTATCGCGCGGCCCATGCCGGGCATCTCAACCTCGGCCAGCTCAAGGTCATGACGGCCATCGAGAATTGCCGCACCGCCGCGCTGGGCGGTCACGTCGAGGCCTGCGACGACTGCGGGCACTGGCGGATCGCTTACACGGCATTGCCCTAAATGCCAGGGCGCTGCGGCGCGCACGTGGCTGGCCGCGCGCGAGGCCGACCTGCTGCCGGTGGGCTACTTCCACGTCGTGTTCACCGTGCCTGCCGAGATCGCGGATATTGCATGGCAGAACAAGGCGGTGGTCTATGACCTGCTGTTCCGCGCCGCCGCAGACACGATGCTGACCATCGCTGCCGATCCCAAGCACCTTGGCGCGCGCGTCGGCATCACCGCCGTGCTGCACACATGGGGATCAGCGCTGACCCACCATCCGCATGTGCACATGATCGTGCCTGGTGGTGGCATCGCGCTCGACGGCACGCGATGGATCTCATCGCGCCCCGCGTTCCTGCTGCCGGTGCGTGTGCTGGGCGCCTTGTTCCGCCGACTGTTCCTCATCCGCCTGCTGGCGCTGTTCGACGCCGGCAAGCTGGGCTTCTTCGGCACCATGGCTGACCTCACGACACGCAAGGCCTTCCTGCGGTATCTGTCGCCAATCCGGAGGAAGCGCTGGATGGTCTATGCCAAGCCGCCCTTTGCCGGACCACAGGCCGTACTGGCCTAACTCTCGCGCTACACGCACCGCGTTGCCATCTCGAACCGGCGCCTCATTGCCTTCGACGAGTGAGGTGGTCCCGCCTTCTTGGACAGTTTGGCGGCTGAGTTACGCTAGTCCCGGTTGTCGTTATGCCGCCTGTTTGATCATCAGATCATGGTGGGCATGCCCCCCATGATCTGATTGCCCGATCTGCCGATAGGCCTCGAGCGGGGTTCGCCCGGCTAGCCCCGAGTGCGGGCGTTGGGTGTTGTAATAGGTGATCCACCGGGCAAGGCCAGCCCGCAACTCTGAACCGGTCTCGAAGCCGTGGAGATAGACGCATTCGTACTTCAGGCTGCGCCAGAGCCGCTCGATGAAGACATTGTCCATCCACCGGCCCCGGCCGTCCATGCTGATGCGGACCTCGGCCTCGCGCAGCACCGTGGTGAAGGCCTGCGACGTGAACTGACTGCCTTGGTCGGTGTTGAAGATCTCGGGCTTGCCATAGCGGGCCAGCGCCTCCTCCAGTGCCGCAACGCAGAAGCCGGCGTCCATGGTGTTTGACAGGCGCCAGGCCAACACCTTGCGGGTGGCCCAGTCCATGATAGCCACCAGATACAGGAAACCCCGGCACATCGGAAGTGGAGTAGGAAGCGCATGAGCGCTTCCCCTCCCCGAACCGTACGTGCACCTTTCAGCGCATACGGCTCTCTATTCAACCGTGGCCCAAGGCCATGGCGACATCATGATAGCGAGAAGTGACGG